>NZ_CP022684.1:0-1330000 GCF_002863865.1 Ketobacter alkanivorans
GATTGCAGACAGTTTTCAGGTGACTGCCTACCTGTTTGATGAAACCGGCGAGTGGCGTTTTGACCTGCGCCCGAAAGACAAGGAGTCGCTGTTTGCGTTGTTGCGTGTTCATTTCTACCACACCCAATTGCGGGACATGTATCTGGAAGACAGCCTGGGTCAGACCACTCGAATTGAATTCAAACCGGTTCAGATCAACAAGCCCATAGATCCATCTCAGTTCAAGCTCAAGCTGGATGACAGCGTTGATGTGATTGAGGAAAGTTGAAGCGGTGGCGGGTTTGTTCGAAGAAGAGCGCACCTGGCAGCCGCTGGCCGCCCGCATGCGTCCTGCCACGCTGGAGGAATATGTAGGCCAGCAACACCTTTTTGGGCCAGAACAGCCCTTGCGTCGTTCCATCGAGGCCGGTCACGTCCACTCCATGATTTTATGGGGGCCGCCGGGGGTGGGCAAAACCACCTTGGCGATGATTCTTGCCAGCTACGTGGATGCCCAGTTTTTATCGGTGTCTGCAGTGCTCAGCGGCGTTAAAGAGATTCGTGCCGCCATTGATCAAGCCAAAGATCAACTGCGCATGGGCCGCAAAACCATACTGTTTGTGGATGAAGTGCATCGCTTCAACAAATCACAGCAGGATGCCTTTCTACCGTACATCGAAGACGGCACCTTCATTTTTATTGGTGCCACCACAGAGAATCCCTCGTTCGAACTTAACAACGCGCTGCTGTCCAGAGCCCGCGTTTATGTTTTGAAAACCATAGATAGCAGCGATATACAGTCTTTGTTGCAGGCGGCTCTGAACGATGAGCGGCGAGGGTTGGGGCTTGATGGCATCAGCGTTGACGACTCTGTGCTTCAGAAAATGGCCGCCGTGGCCGATGGCGATGCCAGACGGGCATTGAACTTGCTAGAGATATGTGTGGAGTTAGCCAAATCTGAAAGCAAGGATCAAGTGGATGAGTCGATTGTCGGCCAGGCCATCGGCTCTGAGCTGCGTCGTTTCGATAAAGGGGGAGAGGCTTTCTACGATCAGATCTCTGCTTTGCACAAAGCGGTGCGGGGATCGTCCCCTGATGGTGCACTGTATTGGTTCGCACGAATGCTGGATGGAGGCTGTGATCCTCTATATATAGCACGAAGGGTGGTGCGTATGGCCAGTGAAGACATCGGCAATGCTGACCCGCGTGCGCTGCAAATCGCATTGAACGCGTGGGATGTTCAAACCCGCCTGGGCAGCCCGGAAGGTGAGTTGGCCATTGCCCAGGCGGTGGCCTATATGGCGGCAGCACCCAAGAGTAACGCTGTATATGGTGCGTTTAATGCGATTCGCAGGCAGATCAAGGAGCAAGCCAGTTATGAAGTGCCGCTGCATCTGCGCAATGCACCGACCAAACTGATGAAGCAGCAAGGCTATGGCGAAGAGTATCGCTATGCCCATGATTACCCCGATGCCTACGCAGCCGGTGAAAATTACTTGCCAGAGGAAATCCACCAGGATCACTGGTATGACCCGGCCCCAAGGGGGCTGGAAATCAAAATCGGTGAGAAGTTGAAATACCTCAAAGGGCTGGATCAAGCCAGCCAATGGCGTCGCTACAAGAGGAAATCCTGAAATGCATTGGAGTCAGTTTGCGTGGGTAGCGTTGGGGGGCGCGCTGGGGGCCAGCGGGCGATTCTGGCTATCGGCCTGGTTGAACGAGCTGAATCGGAGCGCCTTTCCGTTGGGAACCTTTGCGGTTAATAGCATAGGGTCATTTCTGTTTGGGCTTCTGTTCGTGGTCATCATGTCCAGCACTGCTCTGAAAGACCCTATGCGTTTGTTGGTGTTGGTGGGCTTTATGGGCGCATTCACCACGTTTTCTACCTTCTCCTTTGAAACCGTGCGTTTGCTACAAGAGCAGCAATTCGTCATGGCAGCCACCAATGTTATTGCCAATTGCCTAGTGTGTTTCATTGGTGTGTGGATTGGCTCGGTCATCGCACGAACCGTTATCTAATTGCTAAGCTTAAGGTTATTGATCTGAAGGGGCGGTTTCCTGATTCTTATTCGGGTACAATGCCGCCCAGAAATTCAAACTGATTGACCAAGAGCGATAGCACATCATGTTAGACCCAAAACTATTGCGTAATGAGCTGGAATCCGTGGCGCAGGCCCTGAAGACCCGTGGCTTTGATCTGGACGTAGCGGCATTTCAGGCGCTGGAAGACCGTCGCAAGGCATTGCAGGTTGAAACCGAAAACCTTCAGGCTGAACGCAAGCGCAAATCCAAAGAAATCGGAATCGCCAAAAGCAAGGGAGAGGACGCCTCCGCTATTCTGGCTGAAGTGGAGAGTTTTGGTGACAAGCTTACAGCCTGCGAACAACAACTAACGAGCTTGCAGGCAGAGCTGCGTGATCTGCAAATGGGCATTCCCAACATCCCCCATGAATCGGTGCCTGCTGGCGACAGTGAGGACGATAACCTCGAGGTACGCAAATGGGGTGAGCCCGGCCAGTTTGACTTTGAGCCTTTGGATCACGTAGATCTGGGAGCCAAAGTAGCGGGTATGGATTTTGAGACTGCGGCCAAGATTTCCGGTTCACGCTTTGCTGTGATGTACGGCCCGCTGGCCCGCATGCACCGTGCTCTTATTCAACTGATGCTGGATACCCACACCCAGGAGCATGGTTACAAAGAAGTCTATGTGCCCTATCTGGTTAACCCTGAATCCTTGCAAGGAACGGGGCAATTGCCGAAGTTTGAAGAAGATCTCTACAAATTACGCGGTGACAGAGAACTGTATCTGATCCCCACGGCGGAAGTGCCAGTCACCAATATTGCTCGTGACGAAATACTGGCTGAGGAAGCCCTGCCGGTGCGTTACACCGCGCACACCCCCTGTTTCCGCAGTGAAGCGGGCTCCGGTGGCCGGGATGTCCGTGGCATGATCCGCCAGCACCAGTTCGAAAAGGTAGAAATGGTACAGCTGGTAAAACCTGAAGATTCCTATGCCGCACTGGAAGCCCTCACCGGTCACGCCGAGACTATTTTACAGAAACTCGGGTTACCCTATCGGGTGGTTGTGTTGTGCAGTGGTGATATCGGGTTTTCAGCGTCTAAAACCTATGACATCGAAGTCTGGCTGCCAGGCCAGGGTAAATATCGTGAGATCTCCTCCTGCAGTAACTTTGAAGATTTCCAGGCGCGCCGTATGCAGGCCCGCTATCGACCCAGTGGCAGCAAGAAAACTGAATTGCTTCACACCCTCAACGGGTCGGGGCTGGCCGTTGGTCGCTGTCTGGTCGCGGTAATGGAAAACTACCAACAGGCCGATGGCAGTATAAAAGTGCCCGACGCGCTGAAACCCTATATGGGCGGCGTAGACGTTATCTCTGCAGCGAGTTGAAACAATGGATTATCTGCCGCTTTTTTACCAGTTGACCGGAAAACGTTGTTTGGTTGTGGGTGGTGGTGAGATCGCCACCCGTAAGGCATCCATGTTGCAGCGGGCTGGTGCTCATGTACGTGTGGTGGCACCAGCCATCTCCGCCGGGATGGACGCTCTACTGAATGCCGATGCAGGCTCTGAGCGCGTCAATCGGCCTTATACAGACAGTGATCTTGACGGTGTATTGCTGGCTATTGCAGCCACCGACGATCTGCCTCTTAACGAGCAAGTTTCGAAGGATGCCTCGGCACGTAATATCCCGGTTAATGTGGTGGATAACCCTGCCCTGTGCACCTTTATTCTGCCTTCCATCGTTGATCGCTCGCCAATCATCATGGCCATTTCCAGCGGTGGTCAGTCGCCGGTTTTGGCGCGTATGATTCGGGCCAAGCTGGAGTCCACGATACCCGCAAGTTATGGCAGGTTGGCGCATCTTGTAGGCAGTTTTCGGGATAAAGCCAAAGCCAAAATGACCGATGTTAATCAGCGTCGAGGCTTTTGGGAGCAGGTTTTAAACGGGCCGATCGCCGAGTTCGTGTTTGCCGGTAAAGAGCAAGAAGCCGAACAAATGCTGGAACGCCAATTGGCAGACGATGCCAAAATCAATCCGCCTGTTGGTGAGGTGTATCTGGTTGGTGCTGGCCCCGGTGATCCGGATCTGCTGACCTTTAGGGCCTTGCGACTGATGCAGCAGGCCGACGTCGTACTGTACGATCGCCTGGTCAGCCCTGGTGTGCTTGATTTAGTGCGTCGAGATGCAGAGCGAATATACGTGGGCAAAGCCCGCAGTGATCATGCGCTGCCGCAGGATCAGATTAATGAGTATTTGGTGAAATTGGCCAAAGAAGGTCGCCGTGTGTGCCGTCTAAAGGGTGGGGATCCGTTCATCTTTGGGCGCGGTGGAGAAGAGATCGACCGGTTGGCTCAGGAAGGTATTCAGTTTCAGGTGGTGCCTGGCATTACCGCTGCTTCCGGTTGTTCGACCTACGCCGGCATTCCGCTTACCCATCGTGACCATGCCCAATCGGTGCGTTTCGTTACCGGGCACTTGAAAGATGGCTCGCTGAATCTGGATTGGGACACTTTGGCAAAAGAGCGCCAGACCTTGGTGTTTTATATGGGGCTGGTGGGGCTGCCTACGATTTGTCGCAAGTTGATCGAACATGGCCTGGCATCGACGACCCCGGTCGCATTAGTGCAGCAAGGCACCACCCGACATCAGAAAGTGTGGACTTCAACGTTGGCAGAAATGCCAAATGTTGTTGAAAAACAAGAGGTTAAACCGCCAACCTTGATCATAGTAGGGACAGTGGTCAGCCTGCGTGATCGATTGTCATGGTTTGATCCATCAACGAGTTCGTCTGGATAAGCTCGAAACGGTCTTAAAAGTAGGCGTATTCCTTTCCAAATAACACCCATCGTCTAATCTTATTCCTATAGAGAGATTTTTGTACGCTGGGAGTGGAAAAGATGAATTGGTTTAATCGGATCTCCATCAAATACAAATTGTTGCTGATTCCGTTGGTGGGTGTATTGGGGTTTGGTACGAATCTGGTGTTTAACTACACAGTTAATACCGAAACCAGCCACAGCCTGGAGTCTGTTCGCGATCAGTACTATCCGATTCTCGAGAAAGCCAATGGTTTGATAGTGCTGTTGGAGCGCACCACCGAGACACTGAACTCCGCTGTCAGTGCCGGGGAGATCGACATGATTGCCGCCGCCGATGAAAGCGCCGAGAAAATGCGCAGCCTGATAGCGGATATCTACGAACTGGAGCCTACCCGAAAGGCCGAGGTTGAGGATCTTAAAGGTCAGTTCAATAAGTATTACTCAGCAGCGCGCGGGCTGTCTGAAGGCATGATCAGTGGAAACATCGACTTCTCGAAGCTGAACGACAAGGTCGAGGAGATGGGCAGCCTGCAGTCAAGGCTGAAGGTAAACCTGCAAGGGTTTCGGGATGAAAGCCATGAACTGTTCACCTCGAATATTTCAGATTCAATATCCAAGGCCGAGCGGGCTCTGAATGTAGGCGCTGCTATTGCGGTCGTCATCACGGTACTGCTGATTGGAGTTTCGTTGTACATTACCGCTTCCGTCACCGCTAATATTTCTCGAATTGTCGGTTCCCTCAAAGAGATCGCCAGTGGTGAAGGGGATCTGACCAAGCGTATTCGTCAGACCTCGGAAGATGAAATCGGTGATCTGGTGTTTTGGTTCAACTCTTTTATCGAAAAACTGCAAAGCATCATTAAAGATGTGGTTGAGAGCATCGAGCCCCTGACCTCCACCAGTCGTGAGCTGGCAACGCTGGCCCATGAATCCGAAACGGTTTCCAGTGAGCAACTTGAGTCCACAGTCAGCGTTAACCGCTCCATGAACGAAATGTTTGAAAGCTTGAATGAGAATGCATCGAACACCTCGAATGCGGCGGAGGCAGCGTCCTACGCCAGCGAGCAGTCCCAGACTGGCCACACCATAGTGAAAGACACCATCAGCACCATTAACGATCTGGCCAAAGAGGTGGCGAAAGCAGGCGAAACCATCCACCAGCTGGAGTCGGACACGGCGAACGTAGGGGCTATTTTGGATGTTATCCAAGGTATCGCTTCACAGACCAATCTGTTGGCCTTGAATGCGGCGATCGAAGCAGCCCGCGCAGGCGAGCACGGACGTGGGTTTGCGGTGGTAGCCGATGAAGTGCGTACGCTGGCTTCACGCACTCAGGAATCGACCGAAGAAATTCATTCCGTGATTGATCAGCTACAAAAAACCGCGCGTGTGATCTCTGAGGTGATGGCGGCGGGTCAAAACAAGGCCGAGCAGAGTGTGTCGCAGGCGGGTAATGCGGGTAATTCTCTGGAAGCCATCACCACGCGAGTGGAAGAGATCAACGTCATGAACACCCAGATCGCTTCTGCCACCGAGCAGCAACAGCAGACCTCCCAGTTTATTCAGCAGGCCATTGATGAAATCAGTCAGTCTGCTCGTCTGGCCGCAGACGGTTCTGCCAAGGTTGCTTCATCCACCGAGCAGTTGCAAAGTGTGACCAAGCGGCTCGAAACTGTGGCGCGACAATTCAAAGTCTAGCCACAGTTCACCAAGTATCAGATAAAGCTTTTGTTACGCTCGGCCCACAGATCCTGAGCCATAGTTTCGGCTTCCGCCTGGGTTTTGGCTTTGCCTAACAATTTGAGCGCGATGGCGGTGGTGCCGGTTACGGCGGCTTCACCATATTCATGAGATTTGTCGCCACGCCAAACCGCTATTAACTCAGGAAGCTCCAGCTCCGATTCCTTCATGTGACGCTTGCTGAATAACGCAGGCCAGGTTTCATCAATAAGCTCATTACCGCGCACAGACTGCACCAGGGTGTCGGCGTCCGGGTTGCGTTCTATTTCACCGGCTTCGCCTTTTATTACGTCAACTTTATCGTAACCAAGCGCCTGGGCTGCCAGCTGATGCACTGGGCGGTAACCTGGGTGAAATATGCCTTGAATTACGGCACCGGCGTCACAAGGGTTTAACAGGCGCGACAGTGTGTGTACCGGGGATCGCAGCCCCATCACATTGCGCAGCTCGATAATGCGATGGAGTTTCGGGCATAGATGCGCAAGAGGAAAATAGCTGAGCCCCTGTTGATCCAATTGTTGGGTACACTGTGCCCAGCTCTTGGCAACGCCTAAGCCCAGCTCATTGAGCACGTCTTCGGTATAGATGCGATCGATGGTGTGGCCGCTGGCACCATGAATAAACAGGCGCTGACCGTTCTCTGCCAAAAGAAAAATACTGAATAGATACCAGGGTAGATGGCGGCGCTTGCCAGCATAGGATGACCAGTCCAAATCCACAGCAATAGCCCTTTCAGGCTTGATGAATTGCCGCACCGACCGCACAAAACCCAGCAGCTCCTCGGGGCTTTCTTCTTTCACTCGCAGCAGCATGAGAAAAGCACCCAGTTGAACATCTTCAACCTGATCGGCCATGATCATATTCATGGCGTCAAAAGCTTCCTCTTCAGTGAGGGATCGGGAACCCTTTTTACCTTTACCCAGAATTCGAACGTATTGCGCAAAAGGATGCTCGTGACTTGGGGGAATGCTGGTTTTCATGTTCGCAGACATAATTCACTACAGGCAGTTAGTGGGGCGGGGCAGACCGGCAATTCGGGCAGCCAGTTTGGCAGGGCTGCCGGGAAACAACTGCATCAAGTAGATACTGTTGCCTTTTTCTTCACCGAGATGCTGTTTTACGTACTTTACCAGTATTCTCATGGCGGGAGAATGCTCGAATTCACGGTGGAACTGTTGCAGCAGGCGTACGATCTCCCAATGTGCATCGGTGAGTTGTATGCCTGCTTCCTCTGCCATGGCAAGTGCGGCCGGTTCGCTCCAGTCGCTGAGGTGCAGCAGATAGCCATCTTTATCCAATGCAATGTTCTGCTGGTTCACGATAAGGATTGCCATCGTCAAAACCAGCTCAGGGTTTTGGCATGCTGTGCCACCAGTTCCACAAAACGCCCATAATCAGCGACACTGGCAACAGCAGAATTCAGCGCAATACCACGGCTTTTAGCGTCGTCACCGAGGATGAACAGTCGCTCCGGTGGCGGGAGCGAGGTGAGCGCAGATGGGTTCGACAACAAAAGCGTGCCGTCTTCTATTAATAGCACGCTGTCGTGTTCACCCAGGGTGCGCAGGCATTGTTGCCAGGCTGGGTGTTCGAAGGGTGATTTGTTTACTATATGCAAAATCATGTCAGAACGTCAGCAGGTTATCGTATGAGTTTATTAACGCGTTCAGCTGGCTGGCAGGTAGCGCGGTGGCGGGTATCAGAAGTTGCTCCAGGTTCAGGCCCCGTTGCAACAGATCCTCTTCACAGACGTAGACATCGCTTATCTCATACAGCTCCAGTGAGCGAAAAATAGGCGCGGTTTTTTTCAGCTGGCTGGCATCGGGATCTTGATCGGACTTCAGCTGGAACACGGCATCTCCAAGAAACAGCAGGCCCACATTGACCCCGAAGGCGGCGCTGGCCAAGGCTGCATCCAGCGATTCTTTAGTGGATTGGCTGGAGTAGGGTGGCTTAGTATTTATAAATAAGGATGATTTCATCGGCTTCGTTATCCCTTAATCGCCAAAGGTTACCAGTCGGTCGGATTCCAGACCGGCTTCCACCAGTTGACCAAGCCCCGATAACACAAACTCTTCGGCCAGGTTATGGGCTGGTTTCTCGTAGCGGTTGGCCTCTGGCTGATTCAGTATGCCCCGCCTCAGGCAAGCTGAAATACACACTACCAGTTCGATTCCGCTGTCTCGCGCCAGGTTGCGCCAGGCGTTGTAGAGATCCAGTTCGTCCTGAGGTGGATTGGCAAGCCCGGTACCGATAAGAACCCCATCACCGGAGAAGAACACGCGCTTGATGGCGTGGCCGGCGCTGATGCTTGCCTCACAGAAACGCAGTGCGCTGAGCGCGCTTTGGCTGCTGTAGGGTGCGCCAAGAACGTGGACTGAAAATATCATCGATAAGCTTCTTTGATGTTAGGTGCCATTTGTTGAATTCTGCCATGATAGGGGGCGTGGAAATGAAATCAAGGGAATCGTCCGCAGTCCGTTATTTGTCAAGCCGGATGCGTTTTTAATGGATTAAATATCCAGTGAAAATTTTCCTTCACAGAATCATAGGTTTGCGATATTATTTGCGCCTCTTCAACGGTGGGCTGGCAGAGCGGTTGAATGCAGCGGTCTTGAAAACCGCCGTAGGTTAATAGCCTACCCGGGGTTCGAATCCCTGGCCCACCGCCATCTTCCCCTTTTCTTGTCTATACTCAAATCTGGTATCCCGCATATTCGGGATGTGTTTCCTCGCTAAGTATCTGGCTTTACTGAAAATTGCGCTTTGGCGTGGTGTTCTGTTCAGTTATGAAGGGTGCATGGATTTCCGGATAGTATGACCCGTGATTATCTTGTTTTTGTATCCCGCGTTGTCTTCGCGATTCAGGTGTCGATGTGCCTGATTGTCAGCTCATTTGCGTATGCATCTGAGCCTTTGGTGGTTGATCCTCTTGCGCAACGCTACCAGCTTGATCATTTTGTAGATTTTATTCCGGATCGGGGCTGGGATTTCAACGAATTCCTTGGTCAAGAAGCTGAGCTTGATTTTGCTCAATCGAAAGACGGAGCCCTGACCTTTGGTTATGTTAACGCGGCGTATTGGCTGCGCATGACGTTGATCAACCCCGCCCAAACTGAAAGCCGCTGGGTGCTGGAAATGTCGGGCCTGAGTCGGGCGGTGGATCAGATTCAGGCCTATATACCGGATCAGAACGGTCGTTATCGCCTGCATAAGGCGGGCGATTCGATTCCATTCTCGGAGCGATCGGTGAAACACCACAGCATATTGTTTATGGTGGATTTGCCAGCAGGGCAGACTCGCACGATCTATCTTTGGGTGAATACCAATGGTTCCCTGCAAATACCCATGACCCTGTGGTCGTCAGAAGCCTATATCCAGTCTGAGCACCATGACAGCCTGTTGGAAGGTATGTTCTACGGCATCCTTATCATCATGTTGTTCTATAACGGGTTTATCTATTGGTCTGTAAAAGATCAAAGTTATTTATTGTATGTATGCTACTTGGTCTGCGTGCTGGGTTTTGCACTTTCCATCAAGGGGGTAGGGTTTGAGTATCTATGGCCAGAACACCCCGCCTGGAATAACAAAAGCAACTTGATCTTTTCAATGATGGGCGTGTTCTTTGTTTTGCTGTTCGCCAGAAGCTTTCTTAAAACCGCGATATACACTCCGCGCATTCATCAGGCCATCGGATTGCTGTTGGTTTCTGCCGTGGCCTGTTTTGTCGGTATGTTAGGCTTGAGTCACTATCATGCCGCATCAATGTTGGCGGTTCAGTACGGCCTATCGGTGATCGTTGTTATCTTGGCGGCGTCTTTTGCACTGAAGCGCGGGTTTACGGCGGCTCGCTACTATTTACTGGCCTGGCTAGGTGTACTGGTTTCTATCTTGTTTTGGATATTAAACAGCGCCAACGTTATTGCATCCTATTGGGTGGGGGGATACCTGTTCCAGATCGGCATCACCCTCCAGGTGTTGCTGTTTTCATTCGCATTAGCCGACCGCATTAATCTAATGCGCTCCGAGCGTGAGGCTGCCCTTAAGCTCCAACTGGATCACTCCCAAAAGCTGGTTTCCATGGCGGCAATGTTTGAACGCTTTGTACCCAAGCAGTTTTTGTCCAAAATCGCCCGTTCCGGTATCGAGAACATCGAGCTGGGCAGGGCAGATGTGGCGGAGATTTCAATTCTATTCGCCGATGTGCGGGGCTTTACTGCCATGTCTGAAGTCCTAAAGCCCCAGGAGCTGTTGAATTTTCTAAACGCTTATCTGGAGCGTATCGATAAGGTTATTCACGATCATGATGGATTTATCGATAAATTCATTGGCGACGGAGTGATGGCGTTATTTGAAAATGCGTCTGTTCAGGTGGGTGCGTTAAATGCCGTCAATGGCGCTATTCAGATGCAGAAGGCAGTGGATATCTATAATCAGCATCGCGCCAACAGCGGCTACCCTCCGATTCGAATCGGCATAGGGGTGAATACCGGTGAGGTGGTTTACGGCACTGTAGGCTCTCAGGAGCGCATGGATTCCACGGTTCTGGGTGATAATGTGAATGTCGCCGCTCGTCTGCAGGATCTCACCAAGGATTTACAGGCGCGGGTGGTGATTTCTGAACATACATTGGAGGTTGTAGGTAAGGGGCATGGCTTGATTTTAAGGGAGGTGGGCGACGTGCGTGTACGGGGCCGCCGCGAGCCGGTTCATATATACGAAGTGCTTAACGCAGAAACAGAGCAGGATAAGGCTGCCAAAATGTTTACCCTGTCTAATTATCGACTGGCCTATGACAACTACCGCAACGGTCGCTGGCGGGAGGCGGAGGCCCTTTGGCAAAACTGTCTGGAGCTGAATCCAGCTGACTCGGTGGTTCAGTATTTGATCGCCCAGTGTCAGTCAAAAGTCAGCTAGTTACAGCGCTTGATAATGCAGCTTAACCTTGGGGCGATCCACATTATGGACATTCCATATGTGACTTTTTTACTAAGCCCAGAATGCTGATATGACTATTATTGTCGGGATAATCTTACTCCTATTAATTAGAGAATTACTGCTTGAGCATTCGGCAGTCATCCAAATTTAGATTACAATAATCTTAAGAATGCCGACATCAAGAGTCGGCCATTGGTGCACGGGGTTGGTGTGTGATTAAGGTTTTTATCGTTGACGATCATGATCTGGTGAGAACCGGGATCTCGCGGATGCTTGCAGATGTTGCTGGCATCAAGGTGGTGGGTGAAGCTGCCAGCGGTGAGGAAGCTCTCAAATTGGTCAGAGATCTGGGCCCTGATGTTGTGCTGATGGACGCGAAGATGCCCGGCATTGGTGGGTTGGAGGCAACCAGAAAGCTGTTGCGTCAAAACGCTGATGTGCGAGTTATTGCCGTTACGGCCTGCAGTGAAGAACCTTTTCCATCGCGTTTTTTGCAGGCAGGTGCTTCCGGCTACCTCACCAAAGGTGCCGCCTTAGAAGAAATGGTTAAGGCCATTCGGCTGGTGCACTCCGGGCAGCGCTATATTTCGCCTGATGTCGCCCAGGAGCTGGCCCTGAAGCCTTTCCGTAGCGAAGCCGAAACCTCCCCATTTGATCAATTGTCAGAGCGTGAAATGCAGATCGCCATGATGATTGTGAACTGTCAAAAGGTTCAGGAGATCTCGGATAAGCTCTTTTTGAGTCCCAAGACCGTTAACAGCTACCGATACCGGCTGTTTGAAAAACTGAGTATTAACAGTGATGTTGAACTTACGCTTCTGGCTGTTCGCCACGGCATGCTCGATGTAGAATCTCCGCCCAACAACTAGTTGGGGCAGACTCATTAATATTGATGCTTTTTTAAAATCCCTTACCACCCACCCTGGCGTTTATCGCATGATTGCGCACGATGGTGAGGTGTTGTACGTAGGTAAGGCTAAAAACCTCAAAAACCGCGTCAGTTCCTATTTTCGATCCAATCAGCACAGCCCGAAAACGGCAGCGCTGGTGGAGAAAATTGATCATATTGAAGTCACGGTTACCAACAGCGAGACCGAAGCACTGCTGTTGGAACAGACCCTGATCAAATCCATCAAGCCACCTTTCAATATTCTGCTGCGGGATGATAAATCTTACCCCTATATTTATTTGTCGGGTCAGGAGTTTCCTCGGCTGGCCTACTACCGAGGCGCAAAGAAGCTGCCTGGTCGCTATTTTGGGCCTTACCCCAGCGCCGCAGCGGTGCGTGAAACCCTGAATTTACTGCAGAAAGTCTTCAATGTTCGACAGTGTGAGGACAGCTTCTATCGTAATCGCTCTCGCCCGTGTCTTCAGTACCAGATCGAACGCTGCAAAGCGCCCTGTGTCGGGCTTATCTCCCAGCAGGAATACGCAGAAGATGTACGCCTCACCATCATGTTTCTGGAAGGAAAGAGTAATGAGGTGCGTCTGGAGCTAACCGAGGCCATGCATCAGGCATCGGAGAAGCTTGAATTTGAAAAGGCGGCCGTATTGCGTGATCAGCTCGAGGCTCTGACTTACGTGCAGTCCCAACAATTTGTCGAGACCGATTCGGGTAACGCGGATGTATTTGCTGTTGCCCTGCAGTCTGGTATGGCCTGTGTGCAGGTGGTTTTTGTGCGGGGTGGGCGGGTAATGGGCAATAAAACGTACTATCCCGCATTGAAATCAGATCTTAGCGTTACCGAGATACTTGATGAGTTCATTCCTCAATACTATCTGGGAGGCCAGGGCCGTAGGGATTTTCCCCAAATGATCATCACGGCAGAACCGTTTGAATCCCAAGATGCCCTGCTGGAGGCCATCCGCCAACAGCACAACGTCAATATGAGCGTGAGTTCTAACGTGCGCACTGCGCGGCGGGGTTGGTTAAGACTAGCCCAAACCAATGCGGACCAGTACTTGGCGAGCCACCTCGCCAACCGCGAAAACCTGTTTAAACGCTTTGAATCCTTGCGTGATGCGCTGTCATTGGATGAAACGCCACAACGTCTCGAGTGCTTTGATATTTCTCATACTCAAGGTGAGCGCACCGTTGCGAGCTGCGTCGTGTTTGAGCACAACGGCCCGGTGCGAAACCAATATCGTCGCTTCAACATAGAAGATATCACCGCCGGTGACGATTACGCTGCCATGGAGCAGGCTCTGACCAGGCGTTATACGCGCCTTAAGCGCGGCGAAGCCAAGTTACCTGACATCCTGATCGTGGACGGCGGTAAAGGTCAGCTCAAACAGGCCAGACGGGTGCTGTCGGACTTGCAGATTCAGGGTGTGCTGCTGCTGGGAATTGCCAAAGGTGAAACCCGCAAGCCAGGCCTTGAGACCTTGTTTTTGGAAGACACAGGCCCTGGCTTTGAGCTTGAACGGGATTCCCCCGCATTGCATCTTATTCAACATATCCGCGACGAGGCCCATCGCTTTGCCATAGTCGGGCATCGTCAACAGCGTGATAAAAAACGTACCCAGTCAGTATTGGAAGATATCGCTGGAATAGGGCCAAAACGGCGCAAAGAGCTGTTAACGCATTTCGGCGGGCTTCAGGGGCTGGCGCGCGCCAGCCAACAGGAAATTGAAAATGTGCCGGGTATCAGTAAGAAAATTGCGGAAGACGTTTATGCAGCGCTCCACAATGTTTAGAATGCCGGGTCAATTATGAACAAAAGAGAGCAGTCGATGCAGCAGGTCGCTGGTAAGCATACGTTTCTGACCATCCCTAACATGCTGACTTTGTTAAGGATTGCCCTGATTCCAGTGCTCGTGGTGGTGTTTTATTTGCCTTATAAGTGGAGTGCAATGGCGGGCGCTGTTATTTTTGCCATCGCGGGCATTACCGATTGGGTAGACGGTTATTTGGCCCGAAAGATGGGTCAAAGCACCAAGTTGGGCGCGTTTCTCGACCCGGTAGCCGATAAGCTAATGGTAGCTGCAGCCCTGGTGTTACTGGTTGAGCTGCATGCCTCAGCTCTTTTTGCGATTCCTGCCATTGTTATCATCAGCCGTGAAATCACGGTTTCAGCACTGCGCGAATGGATGGCTGAGCTGGGAAAACGGGCCAGTGTGGCGGTTTCGTACATCGGCAAGGTCAAAACAACGGTACAGATGGTGGCGATCACCGGGCTTCTTGCCA
The DNA here is from genome assembly GCF_002863865.1 of Ketobacter alkanivorans. NCBI lineage: Bacteria > Pseudomonadati > Pseudomonadota > Gammaproteobacteria > Pseudomonadales > Ketobacteraceae > Ketobacter > Ketobacter alkanivorans. The sequence goes on from NZ_CP022684.1 coordinate 14,688, forward strand.
ATGAGCCGGACATGGAAAACTGGGTAGTGTGGCTGGCCTACGCTCTGCTCTATGCGGCTACTGCGCTCACGCTTTGGTCAATGGTGGTGTACCTCAAGGCCGCCTGGCCTGACCTTAAGGAATAAGCTTCTTCCATATCAAGTTGTTGAGAAATAATAGAAAATTTTCAGTTGACTAAGAAGGCGCGGTAGGTAGAATAGGCAACCCACAAAGCAGCTGCTTTGTGATGTTGCGGGTGTAGCTCAGTGGTAGAGCCCTTCGTTGCCAACGAAGATGTCGTGAGTTCGAATCTCATCACCCGCTCCAATTTTCTTTAGATTAAGACACTCGGCGCGATAGCAAAGCGGTTATGCACTGGATTGCAAATCCACGTAGGCCGGTTCGACTCCGGCTCGCGCCTCCATTTCCTACCCTTTGATCACATTCTTTTTGTCTTTGAATGCCTGCACGTGCTCCATGAGCGCTCGCTCCATGTCGCTGATTTCTATGGATTTCGCGTTCAATACCTTTTCTCCGTCCTTTGGGGACTGGCCTTTGTAGGTATACAGGCTTTCCATCATTATCTTGCGAATGGGGGAGTGCTTGTCCAGCCCACGCTCCTTGCAAATGATGTCCAACGACATCTCGAACGCTTTGTCATAGCCATGTCTATCAATGGATATAGTGCGAAACTTAGGCTTGCTGAGGCCCTCTGTGTTAACTCTAATTTCAAACACATGAGCAGGTTTGCGGCCTTCGCGGTGTCGCACACGCTCTTTCAGCCCGACGATCTTGCCGTCAGAATGCACTAGACGTTCGATGGACAGGTCTTTACGCATAAAATGAGCCCGTTGGCGTTGGGCAAGCTCAAGATCTTTTGCCTGAGCCTCCTCAAGGGTAGCCAACAGCTCATCCTCGGTCAGATAACGGCCGTCTATCTTCAGAGGGTAGTAAACCTGATGCTCTTTGCTGTTCCACGCACGATACACGCGGATATAGTCTTCGCTGACTGATATCGCCATAGGTAAAATAGAATCTCTAACGAATGAAATTATGTAAATCCCTTACCACTACATCATTGCCAACAATCCAGAAATTTTCAACCATTGTAATAAATCGTTGATTACTCAGGGGGTACTCCATATAATTTGCCCCTCTTTTCTGTGCCTACATTCTCATCTGCCCGGATGGCGAAACTGGTAGACGCAAGGGACTTAAAATCCCTCGGTGGCAACACCGTGCCGGTTCGATTCCGGCTCCGGGCACCATTTGATATCCTTATCCCTTCTAACAGCTTCCAATAGTCGCAAATCGAGCAGCCAATTTTAAGTTAATTTTCACCATTATTAGAGTGAACTTAAGTCTTATAGACACTTTTGGGCTTCTATGGATACAACCCTTGGTTGTTTTGTCAGATTGATTTACTGTAGCGGGTTTTGATCTGGTTCAGTTCTTCCAGCACTGCATCCGGTAAATGCTCCCCGCTGGACCCGCCGTAGTAAAAATACAGGTGATTCTCATACTCGTTCAGGCATTTGCCTGAGTATTCCTTTACGTTGAGCCTGATGCATTCTTTCAGATACATATTCGCCAACGATATATCCAATTGATCCCCCAGCGTGCGTTCCAATATTGAGAGTAGATACAGGGCACGGGCGGTATTCTGTGTATTTGGGTTGTCACGCAAATGTTTGTGCAGTTGCAGGCGCCACAATACGGCTTTGGGGCGGTTGTCCTCATTGAATATAAACTCATGCTCCAGGGTGAAGTGCTCATCAAATGTCGTGTAGATTGACTTTTCAAGTGCATCCAGCGTCTGCTGACCGTAATTAAGATCTCTGAGCCCTTGCTGCCACTTGGCAACGGTGTGTTTCACCTCCAGATCCAGTTTAGGCAGTGTAAGGGCCTCACCAAGCAGATCTAGTGCAGGCTGGCTGCTGTGCGCAGTAATCAGTGATATATCCAGCAGGCGCTCCAAGGTTTTTCCCGCCTGAACTCGAGAGGCCTGGGTGGCAGGGATCTTTAAATACGCCAGGTACGCTGATTTTGCCTGTGAATAGTTCCGTAAGTAGTAATTGAACTCGGCAAAACTGTAGTCGTTGGCGAACAGTGTTCGATCCATGTTTTTGGTCAGGCTGGCTTGTTGGCCATCCTGTATATGGCAGCTGCTGCAGATGATGGGCACCCCTGAAAGCAGATATTGCGAAGTAGCGTATGACCCGGTGTTATACAGCGTTTTGGCCTGCTTAAGTGATCCCAGGAGGCTTTGCTGAGAGATTTCCAGGGTCACCGCATGGTCTCCCAAAAGTTGCGGTGTGCGTTCAATAATGCCAATAAGGCTGTCTATGTTTTGCACAATCGTCTGCTTGTTTTCAGGGGAGCGGAATTCCTGATCACTGTAAATGAACGGCATCAGTTCAGTTAGGGATTGGCTTGCCTGCTGCATCTCCGAATTGATGTCCTGGGCAGCGGAATGGGTGGAACATAGGGCGAAAAAGGAATAAAACAAAATTAGAGATAGGGGGCGCATGGGTTGAGCTGCCTGTTAGTAGTTGATTACCAGGGTATTTAATGTGTGTATGATTACCAAATATCCCTAGGGAATCATAGCGCTCAGGATCAATATTTCGTATAAAAGTAATAAATATCCTATATTTATAGCAAGGATGCGTGAGGGTAACACCATGAAAGCGACTGGTATGGAAAGAGTACACATGCTGCAGAATGTGCCTACGTTTGGCGGCATTAATGACAAAGTGCTTTCCCATCTGTTGAGTCATTCACGTACTGTTGAGCGAGAAGCAGGCGAGGTGATTTTTCGTGAGGGTGATTACACTGCATCAATGTTTGTGATTGAAGATGGAGAAGTCGCCATTTACAAACAAAAAGGTGGTCAGGACTGTTTAATGGTCGTGTTAGGGGAGGGTGAGTGTCTTGGCGAGATGGCGCTTTTTGACTACATGCCCCGTAGTGCATCTGCATTGGCTCAATCTGATTGCCGCCTGATCGAAATTACCTCACAAAATTTGTACGACATTTATAAGCAGGATATGGAGCAGTTCGCGTTGATCCAGATGAACCTGGGGCGTGAAATTGCTCGTCGTTTACGTAAGGCCGATGAGCTTTGTGTTAAGTGCCCACTAAAGGCCGATGCAGATGTAAAAACGTTTCGTCAATGTCAATAAAAACAAAAAAGGGCAGTACGATGGATGATACGAAAGAGCAAAAGAAGGAAAGTAAGGAACTGTTTGCCGCTAGCCGTCGCTTGGAATGGTCCGCTCCGTTTCGCTGGTTAAAAATGGGCTGGCAGGATTATCGGGAGGCGCAATCGTTGAGCATGGCGTATGGATTGTTTTTCGCTGTGGCTGGGTTGCTTCTATCTTCCATTGTTATGCGCTACTCCAGTACGATTTTTTTGTTCAGCATGGGGGTATTTTTTATCCTGCTTGGGCCGTTGCTTGCGTTTGGTCTGTATGACATCCCCAGGCAGATCGAGCACGGTGAAAAGCCCACCCTCAAGCATTCTCTTTGGCAAATTAGAAACAGTGCGCCCAATCAGTGGATATTCGCTGTGGTGGTATTTGTGATTGCATTAATCTGGATGCGGGCAGCCACCATTATTCATGTGTTTTACCCTGAAGGCGCAGAGCCATCGTTAGAAGAGTTGCTTACTTTTTTTGCTGTGGGTTCCTCGGTGGGCGCGGCTTTTCTTGGGCTTGTGTTTGGAATCAGTGCTTTCTCATTACCGATGATGGTGGATCGAAAGGTTGATGCAATATCAGCCTCGCTATCCAGTTTAAGTGCAGTTATGAACAATATGGGAGTGTGCGCACTCTGGGCATTCATCATATTTGCTTTGGTGGCCGTTGGTTTTGCAACGGCGTTTCTCGGCCTGATCGTTGTGCTGCCGTTAATCGGCTATGCCACCTGGCATGGATACGAAGATGTTATGGAGTAGTGCCGTCGGTTACGCACTTAACGGGCTGCCTGCAGAGCATTGAATACAATGAGTTCCGTAAGCTTTGGGATGAGTTGTTTAGGAAAGTCGTGACCCATACCGGAAATCAACTCCAGTTTCGCGTTTCGAATGGCTTTGGCGGATGCAATGCCGCCTTTTTTATGCACCAGGGGGTCGCTGCTGCCATGAACGATCTGCGTTGGGCTGTTGATTCTCGAAAGTAGTCGTTTAAAGCCACCGGTAGCGATAATGGCATGGCTTTGGCGCAGATAACTGGCCGGTCTGTAGGAGCGATCATAATCAGACTGCAGTCGCGTTATAATTTCATCGTCAGGGGTGGGGAACTTGGGGCTTGAGATCTTCTTCCAAAATTGTAATGAGCGCATGACCGCCGTTTCTTTATCGTGGCCTTTCTTGACGCCAAATCCACCCAGGTTCAATAAAATATCCCAGCGTGGCAAGGGTAATCCTGGTTCATTGGTGGTCGACATTATCGATGTCAGACTCAATGTTCGGTGAGGGTAAAGAGCAGAGAACAGTTGTGCGATCATTCCACCCATTGATGCCCCGACAACGTGTGCTTTGTCGATGTGCAATGCATCCAGTAATTCTGCGGTGTCTCTCACCATGTCGTAAAGCGTGTAATTGGACTCTATCGGTAAACGTAAGCGTGATCGCAGCATTGAATTTGGAAGATCAGCTCTTACCCCATTGCTGACAACAGCCGACAGCCCAATGTCCCGATTGTCGAATCGAATTACCCTAAAACCTTCGCTTATGAGGTTATCCACCAGTTGCGCCGGCCATAGCGTCAGCTGGGAGCCGAGCCCCATGATCAGGATCATGGCAGGGTCGGTGATATAACCTTCATCCTGATAATGTATGGTGATGCCATTTACGTTGGCGTTGCCAGTACGGACAGGGTGGTGGGCGCTGAAGGATGGGGTGCTGGAATTCATCGGGACGAGTCTCTAGGCTTATTAGCTGCCATCATGTAGTTAACAGCCTCCGATTGTACCAGTTTATATTGTTTGTTGAAGGGATTTAGGGACACGCCGCTGCGCCAGAAAAGCTGCAGCCCCTGTTCAGACAGAAGGTTCTGCATCTTATGCGGGGTAACAAATTTAGACCATTGATGGGTTCCCTTGGGCAGTAAACGCAACACGTATTCAGCGCCGATAATAGCAAACAAGTAGCTCTTCAGGCTTTTATTGATGGTTGATAAAAACAGAGAGCCGCCATCTGCAACCCGTTCACAGCTGGAGTTCATAAATGCACGGAGGTCTGTAACGTGTTCCACTACTTCCAGGTTGAATACCAAGTCAAATTGCTCGGACAGGTTGGTGATGTCGGTGCAATGATAATGGATGTTGAGTTTGGCGCTTGTTGCATGTTGTTTCGCTATATTGATGCTATTGGCTGCGGTATCCGTTGCCGTAACCTGGGCACCCAGTCGGCATAAGGCCTCCGATAAGATGCCGCCCCCACATCCAATGTCCAATACGGATTTGCCTGCTAGAGGTTTAGGTTGATAGCGGTCTATTGTGCCTTGCTCATGCAGTACATCCAATATCACTTCCACGCGGAAACGATTCAATAGGTGGAGAGGCCACATGGGGCCATCAGGGTTCCACCAAGTTGTCGCCAGTTGGTTGAAACGCTGAATTTCTGCAGGGTCTGACGTGGTAGGCCGAGGGTTTGTCATGTAACAACCTGGTAGCATGGCTTATAGGTGCCTTCGCCTATTTTCATTCGGTTCTGCTCTACAAAGGTTCGTAACAACATATCCAGTGCTGCCATGATTTCAGGATCACCTTTTAACTGAAACGGGCCATGCTTGCGAATCAGCGCTATACCCTGTTCTTTGACATTGCCTGCGACAATTCCAGAGAAAGCGCGTCGAAGGTTGGCAGCCAGCATGTGTATGGGCTGGTCCTTGCTGAGGTTGAGTCGTGACATGGAGTCATGCGTAGGTTCGAACGGCGTCTGCAGGTCCTTGGGGATGTTCAGTTTCCAATTAAAGTAGAATGAATCCTTGGATCTTCTGCGATAGAGCAGCACGTCATCTGAGCCTTTACGTACGGAGCGTGCGACTTCCGCACAGTCGGCGCTGATGACTCGATAGCGAGACTGTGCTTCGGCCCCTAATGTGCTGGCAATAAAATGATTGATGGTGTCGAAATAGGCTTTGTTCTTCTCTGCCGCTGCAAACACCAAAGGAAAGGGCATGCGCTTGTTGCTGGGGTGCAGCAATAGGCCCAGGATATAGAGAATCTCTTCGGCTGTACCAACCCCACCGGGGAACACGATGATGCTGTGCGCCATCCGTACAAACGCTTCCAGGCGCTTTTCAATATCGGGCATGATCACCAGTTCATTAACGATCGGATTGGGTGATTCCGCTGCAATGATGCCTGGCTCGGTTATACCGATGTAGCGCCGGTTTTGAATATGTTGTTTCGCGTGGCCGATGGCTGCACCTTTCATCGGGCCTTTCATTGCACCCGGTCCGCACCCGGTGATGATGTTCATATCACGCAATCCCAGGTGATATCCGACATCTTTGGTGAAATCGTATTCGTCGCGACTGATGGAGTGACCGCCCCAGCAAACCACAAGCGGATTAACATCGCCTTTTCGCACTACGTTGGCGTTACGTAATATATGGAATACGGCATCGGTAATGCCTGCCTGAGTCGTTAAGTTGAATCGACCTGAGTTGCGTATCTCATTGGTGATGTACACCACATCTCGTAGCACCGAGAACAGCTGCTCGCGAATACCACGGATCATTTTTCCATCTACGAATGCAGAAGCAGGGGCGTTTGTCAGTTGGAGTTTGATTCCTCGTGCCTGACGAATAAAGCGAATGCCGAAATCTGCATATTCTTCCATGATCTCGTTGGTGTCGTCGCTATTATTGCCGGTATTCAATACTGCTAATGCGCAACGACGAAATATTTTGAATAGGTCTGCATCGGTTTGATTAACCAACTGATTCACTTCGGTAGGAGAAAGCAGCTCCAAGGCCGCTTCAGGTGTCACGGTGGTACTGGCTACTTTCGCTGTCATACTGATTGAGCGTCCTTGTGCAAGAATGAATTCGCCTAAAACGGGTGAAATAAATATCTAATTATTCTACGATTTATCTTTCGTCTCACTGCTTACTATAGCAGTTTGGTGGGTTAATTTCTGTGTTGGAACCTGAGGGGTTGTAAAGCTAATGGACGTGAAGGTGATCTCAACTACACCATTTGAGGGTCAAAAACCGGGCACCTCGGGCTTACGTAAAAAGGTAGATGTCTTTCAGCAGCCCCATTATTTGGCAAATTTTGTTCAGTCTGTTGTCAATGCATTGCCGGAAAATCAGCGCCACCGCTTGGTTTTGGGGGGGATGGCCGCTATTTCAATGCAGAGGCAACACAATTAATTATTGAGATTTTGGTGGGTAACGGGATAGGCGAGATCCTGGTTGGAGAAAATGGTTTGTTATCCACCCCGGCAGTTTCCAATCTGATTCGTCAAAGTAAGGCCAACGGAGGCCTTGTGTTATCCGCCAGCCATAACCCTGGCGGCCCGGGTAAAGATTTTGGGATCAAGTTTAATAATGCCAGCGGCAGCCCTGCTCCTGAGTCTGTAACCGAAGCCATCTATCACAACACCCAGGTCATAGATCAATATAAGAGGGTTGATTTGCCACCGCTGGATCTTAGCGCTGGAGCCACGTACCAGTTCGGGCACACCACGGTGAAAGTGGTAGACAGTGTTGAGGATTACGCGAATCTGATGCAATCGCTGTTCGATTTTGATCGCATTCGTGAGGCCATCAGTTCGGGCGACCTCAGTTTATGTTTTGATGGCATGCATGCGGTTACCGGGCCTTATGCTCGGAGAATCTTTGGTGATCTTCTTGGGGTAGCAACAGATGCCCTGCACAATTGTGAGGCGTTGTCTGATTTCGGTGGTGGCCACCCTGATCCAAATCGGGTTTATGCTCGAGATCTCTACGATTTCATGATGTCCGATGCTGCTCCTCACCTAGGGGCGGCGTCCGACGGTGATGGTGATCGCAATATGATAGTGGGGCGGGGCGCATTCGTCAGCCCCAGCGATAGCCTGGCGTTGATTGCTCAGCATCATCAAAGTATTCCCCAATTTAAATCGGGGCTGATCGGTGTTGCCCGGTCTATGCCCACCAGCACAGCGCTTGATCGAGTGGCCCAACACCTCAATATTCCTTGTTATGAAACGCCCACCGGTTGGAAGTTTTTTGGAAACCTGTTGGATGAAGGCCTGGTGCGTCTATGTGGCGAGGAAAGCTTTGGCACCAGTGGTGACCACGTACGCGAAAAGGATGGTGTCTGGACTGTTTTGTGTTGGATGAGCATTCTGGCCGATAAGAAAGTGTCAGTAGCGCAGCTTCTCAGTCAGCATTGGACAGCATTCGGGCGCAGTTACTATTGTCGGCATGACTATGAGGGCTTGGATGCCGATAAAGCGAACAGTGTTATGGAGCATCTGGTTAACAGTCGCGGTACCTTGCTTGGGCGACAGTGTGGTCCCATGACCATCAGCGATGTGAACGTGTTTCGTTATGAGGATCCAGTGGATGGCTCGGTTTCTGATAACCAAGGTATCCGTATCGTATTCGATGATCATTCACGCATGGTGTATCGGCTCTCAGGTACGGGCACTGATTCTGCTACTTTACGGGTTTACTTGGAGCAGATCGAGCGCGATGCAGCCAAACAGTCCATGGATGCGATAGAGTACAACCAATCCTTGGGTGAATTCGCCAATTCTATTGCAGAAATCGAGGCATCCTGTGGTTTGAGTCAGCCAACGGTACGAACCTGACCGTTGGGTTTACTTGACTGGATCTACCCGATTCCACACAATCCACCACTTACCGATTTGAGTTGAAAATGTACTTATGAAGACCACTGAATTGACAGGCCAGGCACTGGATTTTGAGATGTATCGGCATGCCTGCAAGGTGTCAGGCAAACAGCCATCTCAGGAACAATTTGAACAAGGTTATGCGAACGGTCAGTTCCACTTTCATCAAGATAAAGCACTGATGCTGGATCTTGTTGAGACTTACAAGATTAACACTCAGTATCTGGCCCAAGAGTGGCTGGCGTCAACTGATCGCAGCAGTGCCTGGGGCGAGACACCTCTGATAGCCGTATGCAGATTGGTGCTAGTGCTCAATCCATAGTCTTTTGTCTGTATGAAATCTCACCGCTTACAGCAGGGATTGCTATACTGACTTATACGCGAGACCTTCATAATAAACATAACGGTATACGGGGCTTTGGGTGAGTCAATCTTTATTGAGAATTCAGTTACTTAAGAAGCTTTGGGTGCATCTGACACCGAAAGAGGCTTTTGGCTTATCCTCGCCTGATAAAATTCAGCGCTCTGGTCAGACATTAGGCGAAGTGCGCAGAAAAGAGCTTTCCCATATTCTCACCATCGAGCGGCAGCTGCATGAGCTGCGTCGTGGCCACGCCAGCCTAGATCCCACCGGAAAAATCATCAGATCTGCCGAGATTCGCGATATCCGTGAGGTTAAATTTGCCTCAATCATTGAGAATAGCGACCAAATCGAAGTTGAGCAGGAGTCCTTACCGGACATCGCCAAGATGATCAGCAACGCCGAAGAAGTCTATCGCTATGATGCTTTGGAGCGATTGTTGAGGTTGCAGAAGCTATACCTGCTAACTGAGCGAATCATCCTCGGGTTGGAGGTTGCGGAGATTGATAAGGGCGCTTTGGATCGGCGTTGGTTTAATCGTTGGAAAATCAACGCCAGTGAGTCATCAAACGGCGCACTCCAACAGCTATGGGCGCGAATTTTGGTGCGCGAATTGATCAACCCCGGCACAACCAGTTTACGAGCGCTTGAATACCTATCTTATTTTGGGTTAGAAGACGCAGAAAATCTAAATAAATTAGGCGGCTGGGCCTGTGGTGACTTCATCTATAGAAGCGCGTTGCAAGCTTTGCCCAGAGTGTTTGATAGTGCGCTATTTGAACAACTGGAAGAGCAGGGTATTGTTCGAGGTGTTTACGGTAAAGTACTGAGCAAAACACTGCTTAGCCAAAGTGAAGATCATTTCACTTGCGACTTGAAACTAGCCGGAAAGCTTCTGAATATCAGCAGCAATCAGCCTCGCCCAGAATTGCATGTGCCTGCGTATATGATCACCAGTATTGGTCGGGAGCTCATAAGCCTGGTGAATGCGACCGCCGATATGGAATACCTTGAAGCCATGGTGCAGGATCTCCATGCACGCGGTATGAGCGTTACCCTCTCAGATAAGCCAGAAAGTACAAGGCATACTCACATCATCTAATGGCATAAATTTACTACGTTTTCCTTAAAACTTACTAAACTTAATTAAGTACTTGAACTTAATTGGGGTATTGTTGTGGAAAAGCGCGAGTTTCCTCGGGAAGGAGTTGATATCGACGCCGTCTTTAACCTAGGGGAAGGGGAGGGCAATCTCTGTAAAATTGTAGATTACAGTCAGGAGGGGATGTTCGTTACCTTATCCGACGAACGCTATCTAAAGTCGGTTCGGAATCGGCTGTCCGAACTTGATTCCCTCGCTACTATCACCTTTAGAGTTAATTCCCGCTACGTTGCAATCGACGGCGTTGTGGTACATCAGCAAGGCCCTGGTTTAGGTGTTAAGTTCCTACATCCAAATCCAAAGCATATTGAAGCTATCGCCGAAGCAGCGGAGCAGTCTCAAAATCGGCGTGCTAGTGAGGCTGCTTCTATCCCAGAGCAAGGTCAGAAAACGTTAGTTGCTGCTAAAAAATCCAATCTGGTTAAAATTTCCAATTCCAAAGCCACATCATTTCTCGAAGATCGCCTACCCGAATTTTTCGCTGCACTTGATGAGGCATTGCTCACCGAGGCTGAGATTCAAGGGAGTGATGCTGCCCAGCACCAATTCTTTGATGCCATGTCTGCTTTCAAGAAACAAGCCGAACGCATCAAAACCCAGGTTGTTGGGACCATAGTCGCCGACGCCTCCGACGTTGCAAATGGTCGTTGGAAGGGGAAGGGGAAAGATCAGCCCAATGATGCCCAGGACAATACACTTTCTTTGGTTGAGAAAGAAGATTTTGAGGATTGGTTGATTGTCCGAGTAGCCACCTCCCGCACAGAGCTACAGTTCAGAGAAGTCTTAATTGAATTGCAGTTGCGTCTGGATGTGGCGTTTGGCGCTGAAGGCGGTGCCCATGTATACAACCCGTTCGGGCCATCCGCATTTTGTCATTCATTCTATCAGAGTATTCGCCCCCTTCGATTGAGCAATAAGGTTGAGCGTCTGGTATTCAAAATGTATCAAGAAAAGGTGCTGTCCGATTTGGGCACGCTGTATCGTACGCTCAATAAAATGCTAATTGACGCCGATGTTTTGCCTGATGTGAATGTGTCAAAATACTTGGCGAATCAGGCAATCAAAAATCGTGGTTCCGGCGGTGAGAAACCAAAAAGTGACGCTGCGGCAGAGACGACAAATAGGCCCGCGGACGGTACCGAACAGCAATCAGAATCGGACGCTATGCGAGCCAGTAAAACCATGCCTGGTGCTGTTGCTGCACCAGCAGGTTCGTATCAGGAGTTGCAGGCAGGATTAGCAAGGGCTAGGACAGCATACTCGACGGCAACTAAATTGTGGCAACTGCATTCCAATAAAGAAGCAGGCGCAACAGAGGGTGGATACACGGCCGAGCCGGTGATGTCAGCACCGGTTGTCGATGCCTATAACCATGCAATCCAGACCGTACGTAGTCAGGTTTTACAAGGTGAAGCTAACCTGGATGCTCCCGGAGCGCTTAAGCACTACATTGCCCAAGCGTCAGGCCCTGATTCTCAGCTTCGCGAACAGCATTATGAATCGGCTGATATGATTGAAAACCTATTCTCAAATATTGTGGAGAATAGCCGGATCGAGAGCAGCTTAAGATCGGATTTGAGAAAACTGGAAGTTCCCTTACTTGAGGTGCTGTTGGCCGATCCCTCGTTGTTCACTGCTGACTTTCATCCAGCCCGCCAGGCAGTCAATTATATTGCACTGCTTGCAGACCGGGGTAGCGTCAATCTAAATGCAAACAAACCGATTATTAAAGAATGCATCGATCAACTTATTCAGACAGGTAACTCTGATCCTGAAGTAATTGACAGTGTGGTTCAAAAACTTGATGTTCTTGTTGATAAAGAGCGTAAGTTAATTGAGCGAAATTTATCGCGTGTAACCGAAGCTTGCTCAGGGCAGGAAAAGGTTAAGTCTGCAAACGTGATGGTTGAGAAGGAGTTACAGAAGCGACTTGGACATAAGTCGGTGCCAGCGTCGGTATTGGCACTGGTTTCCAATGGCTGGCGCGACTTGATGCGATTGTGCTACTTCCGGGAAGGGCTTGAGAGCCGGGCTTGGGAGATGACACTGATTGTGATCGATCAATTACTGTTGCGTATTCTCCCAGGGGAGTACGACGAATCTAAGGTTCTTTTCAAATCTGAAGAGCTGACGAAGCTGATACAGAAAGGCCTTTCTAAAGTTGAGAAATCGGCTGGAAGTACAGAGAAAGTGGTGTCTGATATTTCTGCGTTACTAACAGAAGGAGTCGATACCGATACGGTGTTTGGCACCTATGAACAACCAGATGGCTATATAGAAAATACTTCCGAGCGCCTCGAAAAACTAGGTGTTTCTGATGATGATAAGTCTATACAACGCTGGATGAAACGCGCCAAAAATCTGAAAGAAGGGCAATGGCTGGAATTCGGTGCCAATGATGAAAATTCAGTGTTGAATCAGTTGGCTTGGATATCCGATCAGTTTGAACGCTTCGTGTTTGTTAACCACCACGGCATGAAAGTGCAGGATATATCGATTGAAGAGTTGGCATTAAAACTGAAAACCGGTGATGTTATTGTATTAAGTGATTCGAGCATGCCCGCGGTAGAGAAGGGGCTGGATGCGCTAATACAAAAAATATACGATCAGCTAGCGTTTGAGTCTGCGCACGATCAACTGACAGGGCTTAAAACTCGAAAAGAGTTTGAACGTTGCATCGCGCAGTCGGTTGCGCGATCCAAAAAGAACGATACCCATTATGTTCTTATATTTGTAGATATTCTTCAGTTTAAAGTTATCAACAATACTTGCGGATACGAAACTGGGGATAACTTTCTGCGTGAAATCGCAAGCCGCATAAAAAGCGTAGTGTATGAAGATGGTGTAATCGGTCGGATAGGCGGCAACGAATTTGGCGTACTAATGCCTATCGAATCTGATAAAAAAGGCTACTTGTTGGCATCGGAAATAAAATCTGCGATTGAAGAGCGGCGTTTTGTATCGGGAGATCAAAGTTTCGTTATTACTGCTGTTGTGTCAATGATTGATTTTGATAACAACAACAACCAGGTGCTGGAGTTGTTGAGATCGGTAGAATCTGCTGCTGAAATATGTAAAAAATCCGGTCAGAAAGAGATTCAAGTGGTTAAGCCTGGTGATGAAAGAATGGAGGAACGTGACGAAGTAATGTCTTGGGTTGCTCGAATCAATAGAGCGCTAGACGAAGAAAACCTAAAGATACGTTGCCAAATGATTTACCCCATTTTGAATAAAGATGAAGGTTTGCCGCATTTTGAGGTTCTCCTTACGGTGGTCGATGAGAATGGTGAGCACCTGCCACCCGCGGATTTTATCAAGGCTGCAGAAGAGTACAGCAGGATGGGGTCTGTTGATCGATGGGTTATAGAGAATGTTTTAATGTGGATGATGGATAACCAACATTTGCTGTCAGAAATCGGTGGTTTTTCTATCAATCTTTCCGGGCATTCACTTAACGATGAAACGTTCCTCGACTTTATATTTGAATCCCTGGTCCGGCATCAAGTGCCACGACAGAAGCTCATATTTGAGATTACCGAAACAACAGCTGTGGCTAATCTGGAAGATGCGGCAGATTTTATCAATGAAATGAGAGGGATCGGGTGTCGATTTTCTCTGGACGACTTCGGTGCAGGCCAGTCTTCATACGCCTATCTTAAGCGGCTTCCGGTCGATTTCATAAAAATTGACGGGGCGTTTGTCAAGAATATATCAGAAGATGATGTCGACTACGCCCTTGTTAAGTCCATTACTGAGATGGGTCATTTCCTCAATAAAAAGATCGTCGCAGAATTTGTGTCAACAGAGGAGATTCTAGAAGTCGTTAAGGATATTGGTGTGGATTATGTCCAAGGTTACTATCTGGGTCGGCCGGTAATGATTGAAGATTTAGAGGATTCGTTGGAGCCGTCTCATCAGGTTGCTTAGAATAATTGTTCAAGGGTAGCTAAAATTCTCGGCAGTGGTTACATTATCGGTATTTGAAACCGAGTGACCTCTGCCTTATGAAAGTAAACATCCAGAATCTGAAGAAGAGCCATCAACTGACATTATTTGCGGTTGATGTTCTGATGCTGTCTCTTATTTCCATAAACCTGATCTTTATTATTTTTGATTCGCTATATGCCAGTGAAGTTATGCGGAATGGACTAACCTGGTTGTTGCCTGGATTGTCTCAGTTCTATGGTGAACACATTCATCCCGATTTTGTCTCGTATGATCTTATCTTTGTGGCAATATTTATAGCAGAGTTTCTTGTCCGGTGGGCAGTTGCTATATACCAGAAAACCTATCATCGCTGGTTCTTCTATCCCTTCATACATTGGTATGACGTGATCGGGTGTATTCCCGTAGGTTCATTCAGATGGTTAAGACTATTACGGATATTCTCTATTCTGTATCGCCTCCAGAAATTTGGTGTCATTGATTTGCGTAATTCGGCTCCTGGCCGTTTTTTTGCCAAGTATTATAATGTGGTGGTTGAGGAAGTTTCAGACCGTGTAGTCGTGAATGTTCTTGATGGCGTACAGGATGAGGTCAAACAGGGTAGCCCTGTTATTGAAAAAATACTCGTTCAGGTGTTGATACCTCACAAGGCGCTGATTGCCAATTGGCTTACCGTCAAGATCAACGAAATTTGTGATGATGTTTATGTCCCCAATCAGGATACATTGAAGCGCTATATTCGAGACTCGCTGGCTGAGTCTATTCAGAAAGACACAAAGATATCTGCTCTCGAGTCGATTCCGGTTGTAGGGCCAAGGCTGGTGGAGGTAATCGATCAGACAGTCAGTGATGTTGTGTTTGATGTTGTAGATGGTCTAATGCTTGATCTCGGTAAGCAGGAAACCGATCATATAGTCAGGGAGCTATTAGATGGCGTTATTCATAAGCTTCTGCAGCCTTCTGATGAATTTAATGACGCAAGCAAAGCTCTACTGATGGACGCTTTGGATATAATAAAGTCTGAAGTTCAGGTTCAACGATGGAGAGGGGCGGCTGCTACATGATCACTTTCAAAGAGTATCAGCGTTTGGATGGGCTTGCTTTGGCGCAGGAGATTAAAGCAGGCAATTTGCAAAGCTCAGATGTTATCGAGTGCGCGATATCGCGCCTGGAACAGGTCAACCCGAAAATCAATGCTGTGGTAGCCAAATATTTCGATCTAGCGTTGAGTCGGGCGGCTACAAATTGTCTGGATGGCGATTTTGCGGGCGTACCGATTTTGCTTAAGGATCTGCTGGGTTCGCTCAAAGGCTGTCATACAGGTTCTGGCTCGCTTGCCTATAAAAATGAAGTGGCTGACCATACAAGCACCCTGTACCAGCGTTATTCTGATATGGGTTTGATTTTTTTAGGAAAGACCAATACTCCAGAGCTTGGGCTGCTGGCCACAACCGAGCCAGTGGCTAATGGGCCAAGTCGAAATCCATGGAACCTTAACAAAACAACCGGAGGCTCAAGTGGCGGCTCGGCAGCTGCAGTTGCTGCTGGGATTACTCCTATCGCTTCGGCCGGAGATGGTGGTGGATCGATTCGAATTCCGGCTTCCTGTTGCGGCTTGTTTGGGCTGAAGCCCAGTCGGGGGATCAACCCGCTGGGCCCTTTAGCTGAATCCTGGGATGGTGCCGTAAGCGAGCATGTCATCACTCGCTCTGTTCGCGATTCATTGGCTGCTTTAAAGGGTTCAGCCGGTACTGATGCATATTCTCATGTTCCCGGAATATTGCCTTCTGATTTCTTTGTGGCCGCAGAGCAACCTATCGATCGCCCATTGAAGATAGGATTTTATCAGCACTCTTTCTATGGGGGATGTGTTGATAAAAGCTGTAAAGATGCTGTGTTGGCTGCAGTGAAACTATTGCGCGATCTTGATCACGAAGTGGAAGAAATCGAACTTGAATTAGACGCTGATAAACTCATTTCTTGTTATGGCGATATATATGCTGCAAACGTCAACGCAGAAGTCGCTGATCTTGTAAAACGCTATGGCAAGGCGTTTGTTCGTAGCCATGTCGAACCTCTTACCTATTTTATATATTTGATAGGGAATAGATTCTCTGCCGGTGAATATATTCTGTCCAAGCGCCGCTGGGCTGAACTTAGCAAGTTAATGGATTCATTTCATGATCAGCATGACGTACTGCTTACACCCACAATGGCAACGCCGCCATTCGATCTGGGGACGATGACCAATAGCCCTGTAGAGAAATTGCTGATGAATGCAGCTAATAAGGCAGGCGTGTCGCAATACGCTTCTCGAGAACTGTTGTATCAGTTCAGTAAGCCCCAGCTTCAGAAGGTTCCATTTACTCAGTTAGCAAATCTAACTGGCCAGCCTGCAATGTCTGTCCCGCTATATTGGAATCATGAGGGGCTTCCCATTGGGGTTCAGTTCGTTGCCCGAAGAATGCAGGATCCGCTGTTGTTCAGATTGGCAGCACAACTGGAAATTGCCAAGCCTTGGTTTGATAAAGTGCCTGATCTTTAGTGGGAGGCTATATAGCGTAATCTTCAGCGGAGGGTGCTTTTGTACCTTCCGGTAGGTTGCTTTTGATTACATGCTTCAGCTCTTTTTCAGTGTCAGGGCCCTGATCCAGAAAATTATCGAGCATCTTGATTATGCGTTTCAGATGCCACTCAATTTCATCCAGCATCAGTCTGACATCGGCAATCTCGCGGTATGCAAATTCGAGTTTTTCCTCTTTAACTTGCTGCAACCATCTGAGATAACCTTCATCCAGTATGCCTGACCCGCGTACAGTCTTTAAAATCTGAATCAGTATGGCGCGGGAGCTTTGTAAGAGTTTGTGCTGGGTATCATGACTGATTTCGTTAACGATAAGTTCCAAGCATGATAGCAGGTAAGTAAGATCGCTGTTTTTGATCTCAAGAGTTGATATCTCAGACTCTACATTGAGGGTATCTATGTGGCAGGTTTCTTCCAGCTTGGCTTTCTTTAGTACTTTAACCAACGCTGTATAGGTATTATAAAAGTGACTTTCGCTGTTCACTTGAATAAATGGCAGTAGATCACGAAGACCTCGCTGTCGGCCTCCGATTTTCTTCCCAAACACAGTGAATACGCTATCACTCAAAGCAATAATTTGGCTTTCTTGCGTTACTTGATCGTCAAACTTTCCAATGGGATATCCGGTTCCATCGCAACGTTCATGATGTTCCAGAACGATACGAGCAACTAGTTTGTTTAAGTTAGGTATGGCTTCAGCCAATTTTTGCCCTATCACGGTGTGAGCCTGAATCTGCCTCCATTCAGCAGGGCTTAACTGCTCCTTCTTATTTAAAATTGCAGGATCAATGTGCATCATGCCCATATCATGGGAAAGGGCAGCCAGAAAGCAATTTTCTACTTGTTGATCGGGCAACCCCATTTGGCGTGATATCGCTAGGCTCAGCCAAGTAACACACAGTGTCTGCTTGAAAAGTGCGGGCATTTGCTCCCGCATTACCGTTAATTTTTGCCTGAGAATAGGATATTTGGCCAGTTCAAGACTGTATTGTTTGAAGACTTTCTCAAGTTGTAAGGCCGAATGTATTTGTATGGTTTCCGGGAGCTTTTCAAGCTGCTTGTGCAGTTCGCGGTACAGCTCTTGTGGCCCTAAACTGTTTTCAATGTTGACGGATGACTCGATTGGTTTAAGCAGCTTGAACTTAACAACCCGATCAGACATAGATTTATTAATCCGCGCACCCTTTTTCACAAGCAGTGCGCCCTGATCATTAAAGATATCTTCACTCGCTATGACATCTCGGCTCTCACCCAGCGCGGCAAGCCTTAACGCATATGTTTTATCGGATTGCGGGTCAAATTGAGTCATGTATGAATATTGATCGGCCAGTGATGATGTAAATGTAGTTAAGTCTTTAACAGGCGGCAACTGGGTGTGAGGTGTAATCGTGCGTATACTTCGGAACGACTGCATTTTGGCAAATCAATATTTGTCGAATAATCAGCAAAATAGCTCGCAAGTTTTGTGCTCGTAATGGTAGTGGGCGGAAATTTGACTATGTAGAATTATGTAACATTCGCATTTAGCGATCGTTGATTATTCTGGCAAGGCTCAGAAGGTCGGAGCTGATCAAAAGTCCGTTTTCAATAGCTTTGGTGAGGTTGATTTCGAATTGCTGTTGGTCGGTGGTTCTTAGAATATTAACGACGCCGCCTTTTCTCGCAAAGTCTTCGACATTGCCAATGCTCAGCACAAACAGATGGTTTAGATCCTTGAAGAACTTATCCAGCTGATCGTGATGATCAATTCCAACAAACAGTATATGGCAGCCACTTTGAATTTGACTGTAGTCGGTCGTTCGGATTACCTGCAATGTTCGGTCTCTGACCATAACGCCATTTACGATATCGAGAAATTCACCAAAGGGAACAGCACCGTAAAGGCACATTTTTAATTGACTTGATTGATCTGCAAAGGCGTCAGCTGGCCATTCAACAAAATTGGCAAAGTTGTACAAAAACAACGCTTTAACCTGATATTCTTTGGCAAGGTCAAGGTCGCTTCGGGTTGCTGAGTTCACGGATGTGGTTAACAGTGACAGCAGCAAAAACATCAATGCTTGTAAGCGCATTACCTTATCCATTTATTCTTCCATCTCTCTAGAAAATAAAATTCACATGGCTATAGACTGCTGGGCCTGTTGGTTGTTCCAGGAGTTCCTCTGTTAGGCTCTCCGCCAATGGCATACCGATCGTTAGTCTGCCATTAACCGAAGACTTATACAGTATATCTAACCCAAATCCTGCACCCAAAAACGCCCCAGTGCTGCCTACATCAGTGTTCTGCTCACCATAAGCGTAATCTACAAATCCAAAAGGCAAAATACTCAGCCCGCCAATTGGTCGAAGGTACCTCATGGATTGCTTTAAGGTGATGCTGTACATGGTATCTGCGCTAAATAAGGCTGGCTCATAGGCTCGCACACCGTATGGCCCAGTCATAACATTACGTTCAGAAGAGGGCAGTGATTGCGGCGTATAGTGGATATTTATACCGGCGGAGCTTACGTATTCGGAGGGATTACCTGGTAGCCAGCGTTGCTGGTATTCGTAACTAAGATGTGTGATAAAAATTGTGTTGTCAGTGCCTTCATTATCAGTATCTATGACTGACCCCAAAGTCATACCGGCACTCATCGATTGCTTGTTGCGACCGTTCGAGGGGATGACGGCAGCATCAAATTTAAAGTCCATTGTTGTATAAGTCGTTGTTTCAGCGAAGATGTCTTTAAACTCTTCACTTGTGACCGATGAGTTTTTGAACGCAAGATCTACATAGAATGATGCGATTGCGTTGTCTTCCCTGAGCAGCGTGCTTTGATAAAACCCTGACAGCGCCTCCAAATGACCTGACAGGCCCAGATCCTTAAAATCACCGGTTATTTCATACTGATTACTGTAGGCGTTTGCGCCAAAGGCGTTGTTGGGGTTGCTTGTTGGTACCCTGTATCCAATTGCACCGTAAAGATTGCCGGTCTCGTTGGTTGAGACCAACGTTGCGGATAAGGTGTCTCCAAGACCGGACACATTATTCTGAGAGTATTGGCCAATTATGCGATAAACCCCTGTATTGTTTACGCCATAATTATCCACTCTGGCTGAGAACACATGGCGAGTTTCTTTGAGGATATGCAGATTCAGCCTGGTTTGTCCTGGATGTTTTCCCATTGAGAAAAATCCAAAAACCTTAAGCCCAGGTATCATGTTCGCTTTCTTCATTGCATCCTGAATGTCAGGCTCATACACCACCTTGCCTAGAAGGTGCATAAAAGGCGCTTTGATCTGGTCTTCACTATATAACTTATTGTTCTTAAGATTGATCTCACTAACCCTGCCTGGAAGTATGTTCATCACGAGGGTGTTGCCCTCGATTTCATTGGGCACAATGAATACCTGATTGAAGGTCAAGCCTTTCTCGTGATAGGCAATGGTCAAGGTATCAGCCAGGCTGTGCATATCAGAAATGGTCATCCAGGGGTCCATGCCGCTGAATGCAGAGTTCAGCTTACTGCTGATATATTGTTGAGTGACACCGTATTGGGGGAAAAGTGAGTCACCTTTTAGCTCTATGCGCTTGATTAATGCCTTGCCGTTAACAAAATTAGCCTTTCTCTGCCTTCCCGGCGTATTGGGGATGGCGATAGCGTTCGGCTTTTGGGCACTTCCAGAGGTTATCTGCAGGTTTTCGGCCGGAATAGTTGTTTCTGATGCTGATGTTGATAAGTGTGTAAGGCTCAGGAGTAGCACGACGATCCATCGGCAGCAAATAGTTAAACTTGCCCAGTGATTCGAGGTTAAGCGGACATGATCCTTAAAAACTGGTGGACTGATAATTAAAATACCGCAAAAAGTGAATTAATTGTTTATACTCACTAAGTATATATTCTTTCAGAAAAAATGTAGTAGTACGTCGCCCCGCAAATGTGTATTTCTGTATCGGTCACGCGGGGGTTCAAAGGGCTCTAGATGGCTGTCGTTAGATGCGCTATTGAATTGCTATGATGGAATTCAGAAAACTAAAAATTAAAACTAAGCTCATCGTAGTGGTTCTGTTAACCAGCACTATCGGACTGTTGTTCACTGGTGCGGGGGTTATCACCCTGGATAGAGTGAAGCAAAAAGAAATTCTTGCTGAGGAAATGTCCATCTTGGCGCGAGTTATCGCGTCACGCAGTGCTGCGGCCCTAAGTTTTCGTGATCAGGCTAGAGCCAAGGACAACCTCACATCTTTGTTGGTGCGAGAGTCAGTTGAATTCTCCTGCATGTACGATCTCAATCGGCAGGTGTTTGCCAGCGTTGTGCGTGAGTCAGATCATGCGATTGCGTGCCCCGATCAGCCCCGAGAGCCGGGGGAATATTTCTATGAAAGTTACCTTGAAGCGTATCAGGCAATCGAGCTGAACGGTCTGGCTATTGGCAGCGTTATGGTGCGAACCAGTTTGGTGGATCTTGATAGAAGGCTTCAAGGGCAACTGATTGCCAGCGTCGGCATTCTGGGGCTGTCGCTAATAATGGCTTTTCTGATTACGCAAAGTCTGCAGCGCGCTATTTACAAGCCAATTGTGGATCTTGGTGATGTGGCGAATAAGATTACCGAGCACAATAATTTCTCTATTCGGGCCTCTACCACAAACCTTGATGAGATTGGTGATGCGATCAATGCCTTCAATTCAATGCTTAATAAAATTGAGGCCGATAAAGAAGAACTTACTCGATTGGCGTATTACGACCCCTTAACCAAGCTGGCCAACAGGCGTATGTTCAGTGAGCGGTTGGTGTTTGCATTAGAGAATGCTCGGCGCTCTGGTGAACAGATGGGGCTGATCTTTTTGGATCTGGATAAGTTCAAAGTAGTGAATGATGAACTTGGTCATGACATCGGCGATCTTTTGCTCAAATCTGCCGCTAAGCGTTTAGAAGCCGCCCTGCCTGCTAGTGCGACGGCTTTCAGGTTGGGTGGTGATGAGTTTACGGTATTGCAGGTTGGTGTTACGCAACACGACTTGGAGGTGACTGCTCAATCCATTTTAAAGGAGTTTGCGGAGCCCCTGATTCTTGCTGGTAAGCAGCTAACGATCTCCTCCAGTATTGGTATCGCGCTTTCGGATGGCAACGACAATGTATCGTCGATAATGAAGAGTGCGGATATCGCCCTTTATCAGGCCAAGGATGCAGGCAGAAGTAATTACAAAGTTTTCGGTGGAGGTAACTAATCAGTCCGGCAGGCTGCCTCCGATCAGTAGTTTACCCAGGTAGCGTTTGATGGCGTTTTGCTTGATACAGTCCTTATCGCTACGATCCTTTGGCTGACAGCTCTGCATGATGTTATCCAATGAGCCCGCAGTGGATGATTCATTGTCAGCCAGCAGAGTGCTCTCTGTTTCTTCCGGTTCTTCAGTCAATGCATCTGATATGGTGTTCTCCACATTGTCGATGGTTTCCGCTACTGGTGGGGAGGGAAGGTTGACGGCGGTAGATATTGAAATAGGGCGTCCGGCAGTTTGTCCGAGGGATGCTATTGTTGAGACCGAGCTAGAGTCATATGAAATACCAGGTCTCTGTAGTTCAGGGTGGCCTGGATCGATTGGCAGGCCAGCCTCGTACACAACTTCCATTATAACGTCGTTATTCAGCGCTATGACGCTGGCATCTGAGGCAGTATCAGGAATTTCAAATAGGAGGTCGTGGCCAGGCAGCAGTCTGGTCACCGGGTAGCTTGCTTCAACTCCGTATAAGCCACTCGGGTCAGTTACCAATACGGCGGTGCCAGCGGCTAAAAAATGTATGGGGCCTCCAGGATCTACACCTGCACTGCCACTACGCACGGTTCCTTCGATATAAATATACTGCCCCATCACATTAATGCCGTTACGGTCATGGCTATTAATAGTGCCTAGAATCTCAATGCCACCAGCGTCCAGGTCCTCATCTGAAAAGGGTAGGCTCCAGTTCTGGGCACCGGCAGTAGTCGCGAAGTTGCGTGCGTCGCTATCGGATACCATAAGATCCGATACCAGCAGACCGCCTACGTCTATACTGGCGCCTGATCCGACCAGAACCCCAGCAGTGTTGAGAATGAATACATTGCCGTTGGCATCCAGGTTGCCAAAGATCTGGCTGGGTGATCCGGAAAAGTCGCGATTCAGCGCTATGGCGTCCACGTTGGGTTGAACGAAGGATACGGTTTCCCCGTTCGCAATGTTGAAACTGTTCCAATCAATGGCAGTATTTTGGCTGGTTTGGTTGATTATTGTTCGAGAAGGGTCGGCGCCATCTATTCCAATGGTGGCCGATCCAGAAATAACGCTTCCACCCTGAGGCGCTGCATTCGCGTAGGCCATCGTCAGAATCGGTACCATCAATGAGCAGGATAATTTGGTTGTATTAGGCATAGCTTTCCCTACGCGGTATCAATGCATTTACCCTTTGAGTTTAAGCTGGAGCTGCCGTATCGTCCATCGCGTGGCGCTTGGATTGGTAATGTTTTGTAAAGGTTTTGCGGGAGGAGTTTTATAAGATGGAAGATCAATTCCAAACATACTTAGGATGGTATCTCCCTGAGGCGCGCTTGGAATACAGCAAACTGCCCGAGTGTGGAGGGCTTGAGCTGTTGTTAATCGAGGCTGGATTTGATGACAGCCAGCTTTCCTTTGACCAAATCGAGAGGCTGAGTGATGACCCGCCTTATTGGATTTTCTGTTGGGCAAGCGGCAGGGCGATGGCTCAGTTGATATTGTCAGGCGGCATTGATGTTAAGGGTAAGGTCGTCGCAGATTTTGGTGCTGGATCGGGAGTGGTTGCCATTGCGGCGAAATTAGCCGGAGCCAGCCAGGTTTACGCTTGTGATATTGATGAACGCTGCCGCGAATTAACCACGCTGAACGCCAAACGCAACGGGGTTGAGTTGCATGTGATAGATGACCTATCGAGTATTTCGGAACCGATTGACTTGATACTGGCAGCGGATGTGCTTTATGAGAAAAAGAACCTGGCTTTTTTAGATTTGATGTTGAATGCTTGCGAATCAGTCGTGATCGCAGACTCCAGGCTGAAACACATGCCCGATCACAGATTCAGACATTTCCAAACACTGACGACCACGTCCTTTCCTGATTTTCAGGAAGCCAAAGCGAATAACGAGGTTAAATTCTACCGATCAGAGGGTTAGGCTGGCAGAATTTTGCCAGCCTGGATTAATCGCCTCAGAACCAGATCATGATTCCGAGGTGGCCACCTTCATCAATTTTGGCCTTGCCAGGGCCTTCTGTTTTCGCTTCAGCGTAGCGATAGCCAAGGTATACCCATGCCTGTTCAATAAGGCGGTATTGGACTCGGGCATTAAAGTCTGTGTAGCCTTCTATTTCATCGAACGCCAATACATCCGGTGCATAGTAAAGGTCGCTGCGCAGGCTGAGGTTAGTGACGGTGGGGATATCCCAGTTTACAAATCCACCTATGCCCAAAGCGGTACCCGATTCGTCGGTACGATCATCATCTATGTAATAGATGCGACCGCCCAGCCCGGCCAGAATTCCACTTTGTTTGTTTACATTATCAGCCACAAAGAAACTGCCATAATACACGTCGCCATTATCTTGATGGTGTAAAAGGCCTGCGCCGATATTCAGTTCAGACTTATCAATCTGGGTGCTGTAATCGAGTGCCACCGCAGCGTTGCTAAGATTCAGATCCAGTGTATGTGAGTACGCAGTCGTAGAGGCAGCCAGGGCAGCTGCAGCCATTAAGCGGAAAACGGATTTCATCATATTTGTGCTCCATCGGGGGTCACGAAGTTACCAGCGGGCAATTATTCATGGGTTTCGGGGTACATTCAACGTGCGTGATTCAAAATTTCCGAATTATCAACAGATTGAGGACAAAAACGTAAATTTACACGCGTATTTTTGGTTGGTGATGGTATTTTGGCGCAGAAAAAGATCGAATTACGTCTGTTTTCTAACAGGGTTATCAAATTGATGTTGTAAGAGTATAATTTTGTAGGAATAATTTAAGTTGTATCGCTTTTTTCTACTATAGTTATCTGAGATAAAGCGCTTGCTCAGATGCTGCTAATAAAGAGTTTGGTTTTCAGGGCTGTCATGATTCACGATTTCGCTACCGCACCACGAACCCCTAGGTTGAACGCTAACATCGTTCCTCCACGGGAGAGCGTTGTCCAAAAAAAGAGCGGTAGGGCGTGGCTGATTCTATTATTGCTGGTGCTGTCCGTCATATCCCTCTGGAGAATGGTTTTCAATCAGTCTGCTGATGTGCAGGCGTTTGTGCCTGATCAAGGTGCCAAAGAAGAGTACTTGCAAGCTGCATCCACCGAAGAGGTGTTGCTGGAAGGACCCCACACGTTCAGTGCCGATACTACCGGGCGTGATTCAGCGGATATTGAAAAGAGAAAGGCATTGGAGTCTGCCGTGAGCAGCCGTCTTGATACAGAGGGCGAATTTGGTTTCTACGACTCGCTGCAGGCCAGTCAATGGGAGGTTCCGGTTCAGCGCGGAATTTACATGACTGCTGAGGATCGTAAACGTGCTTCATACCGTTATATATTGCAGGCAGCATCAGTTCGGGATCCGGCCGAGGCTGCGGCGCTGGTCGCCAAGCTAAATAGGCTTGGGCTGGCAGCAACTTACTCTGCAAGCTCTTCTGAATACGGCTCGAGTGCTTGGTATCGCGTTAACGTGGGGCCGTTCAACAATGTCTCCGTTATGAATAAGGCAGAAGATATATTGGTTTCAATGCATATGATGCCTCTTAAGCGGCGGATACAGTAGTTGAGCATTATTTGAGCTGCGCAAAAAGCAAGAATAGTTACAGCGGATTAGGTAATTTTGCACAGCCGCCTCAGCACTGTGTGGTACTATCTTACAGGCTGTTTCATATGACCTCTTTGGACTGTTAGAGGGCTGAATTTTCCTCTATACTGCTGTCCATTCGTAACCGTTTGTTTATAAAAGGGTTTGGCGTGTTCCATATACGCATATTTAACCATTACGTACCATTTCAGTACGTTGTCCTCACGTTTGTAGAATATTGGCTGCTGGTGCTTTCTGTATATCTTGCATATACGTTGCGGTTTCCCGGCGAATCCATATCCGTATTGGATTATCGAGATCCAGCCGCTATTAAAGCAGCACTTTTCGCGGTGGTTATGCTTTGTTGTACGCTGTCTTTGGGAGTGTACGAAGCAAAAATCAGTGAAGGGTTCTCTGGTGTTGCTGTCCGTTCTCTGGTTGCCTTTTTTCTGCTGGGTTGTGGCAGCCTGACCATTCTCTATTACCTGATTCCTAGCCTGCAGCTTGGCCGTGGGTTGCTTTCCCTCTCAGTAATTATCGCCCTTGTGTTGTGTCTGTTGGTGAGATCCGTGTTTTTTCTTTTGGTGGATTCAAAACAGCTGCGGCGGAAAGTGGTGGTATGGGGTAATGGTGAAAAAGCCCAGCAATTGATGTCGACCATCATCGATACCAACCGGCAGAATAATCTGAATGTTATCGGTTTTGTTGGAGAGCCAGAAGCAGCTCACCCCGACATACCGAAAGATTTGCTAATGAAAAGCCCAGAATCCTTAGTAGAGTTTTGTCAAAGCACCAAAGTTGACGAAATCGTGGTTGCTTTAGACGAGCGTCGCCGTGAGCGAGGTGGAAATTTGCCCTTGGGGCAGCTCATGGACTGCAAGCTTTCCGGTGTGGAGGTTATGCATTCGCTGGAGTTTTGCGAGCGGGAGATTGGGCGTATCGAACTCGGTAGCCTTGATCCTAGCTGGATGCTGTTTTCAGATGGGTTCAAGTATTCCGGTGTGAGAGATGTGTCCAAAAGAATTTTCGACATACTGATCAGCCTTATTTTGATCGCGGTGGCGTGGCCATTTATGCTGCTGACCGCGATTGCGGTATTCATCGACGATGGAGCCCCGTTTCTTTACAAGCAAACCCGTGTTGGCTTGAACGGAAAACTATTCGATTTGTACAAGTTTAGAAGCATGCGAAAGGATGCCGAGAAGAACGGAGCGGTGTGGGCCAGACAGAATGATGATCGCATTACTCGGGTTGGTGCTTTTATCCGTAATACTCGTTTGGATGAGCTGCCGCAGATCTATAATGTATTGAAGGGTGACATGAGCTTCGTAGGCCCTCGGCCAGAACGGCCAGAGTTTGTGAAGGACTTGGTATCTGAAGTGCCTTTTTACGATGAGCGCCATCGGGTAAAGCCAGGCTTGATGGGCTGGGCTCAGCTCAAATACCCATACGGTGCGTCGGTATCGGATGCTGCACAAAAGCTACGATACGATCTGTATTACACAAAAAACCATAGCCTGTTGTTGGATATCTTAATTGTGATTCAAACAGTTGAGGTGGTTCTACTGGGCAAAGGCGTCAGGTAAAACATTAACGGAGGGGATCATATGAGATATTTTATTTTAGTGGCTATGGCATTGTTTACTGTTGGTTGCGCGTCAACAGGGGGTAGTGGAAGTGTTACTCAGCCAGAAGACGCCGTAAACGTTACTGGTGAAGTGTATAAGATAGGTGAGGGCGATGCTCTTAGTATATCAGTTTGGCGAAATCCAGAGCTGACCGTTGCTGTGCCGGTTCGTCCTGATGGCATGATTTCGGTTCCGTTGATAGGCGATATCAAGGCTGCAGGCAATGAGCCTGAAGTGCTGGCTGATAAGATCAGGAATGAACTAGCAAATTACATTAAAAACCCGCAGGTTACTGTGGTAGTAACCAGTGCGATCAGTTCAGAGTTTTTATATCGGGTTCGTGTCACTGGCGCTGTCACCTCTCCCAGCTCGGTTCCTTTTAGCAAAGGTATGACCGTAATGGATCTGGTTTTGGTAACAGGTGGGCTCACCGAGTTTGCCAAGGCAAATGACACAAAACTGTACCGCAATACTGCCAATGGAATAAAAGTATATACGATAAAATTACAGGATATTCTCGAGAAGGGGGATATCGCGACGAACTTCAAGTTGCAGCCTGGGGATATCGTGACTGTTCCGGAAAAACTGTTTTGATAACGGATTGTTCATATGAGTAATACCAGTATTGATGCTTCGTATATTATAAAGTTTATAAAAGTTGTTATACGAGAAGCGATTGATAAGAAAACATTAGTGACTTGCGCATTCGCTTTGATTTCATTGCTGGTATTGCTCGTTGGAACACAGTTTCCGAAAAGATTTAGCGCAGAAACAAAAATATACGCAGATAGTCAGAATATTATTCGTCCCCTCCTGCAAGGCCAGGCCTCGACAACCAGCGTGTCTGATCACGTGCGCACGGTTAGAGAAGTTGTTACATCCCCTAGATTGCTCAAACAGGTTATCGAAAAACTTGGCCTGGTTGCGGACCCGAATAATCCAATTGAGATGGAAAATGCGATTCGCTCAATAGGTGCCAGGCTCACGGTCAATGGCTTGGGGCCTGGCTTGATTCGGATCGGATACAGCGGATCTGACGCCTCTGAAGTTTACAGTACGGTATCCACTGTTACAGACCTGTTTATTAAAGATTCATCTGACTCGAAGCGACGGGAGAGCCGGGAAGCCTACCTGTTTATAGATAAGCAAGCCAAGAACTACAAAGATCAGCTGCTTGAGGCTGAGAAGAACTTGAAGCAATTTAACTCTAGCAATTACGACGGTACAGAAGCTGCGGCCAGGGCTCGTATTTTTGAAATTGAGAGCGAAATTGAGGCAATTGAGCTGCAAATTGAAGAATCCATGACCCGGATAAACTCCCTTGAGCACGAATTGGTCAGTGAATCTCAGTTTGTTGAGAATCGCCATCGTGCCGACGAATTCAGAGGCAGGCTCGTTGAAGCGCAGAGCAGGCTGGATGTGTTAAAGCTGACTTATACGGATGATTATCCTGATGTGGTCGCTCTAAAGCAGCAAATTGACGATCTACGCAAGGCAATCCAGGATTCCGAGACACCTCCATTGTCATCCGCAGGCCCTGGCTCCAGTGGAGAGCCCAATATGAATCCTCTGTATGAGGAACTACGGCGACTGATCGCAACTGAAAAAGTAGATTTGAACGCAAGTAAGCGTCGCTTGGAGCGTACCAGAGCGCAGCGCGATGAGGAAAGAAACCGGCTGGAGCGAATCGCTGCACGCCAGGCTGAGCTTGCCGAGCTGACCAGGGATTATGATGTAACCCGTTCTATCTATGAGGACATGCTTGGGCGCAAGGAAAGAGCGCGGCTGTCGATGACACTCGATATAGAAGGGCAGGGCGTGACTTTCAGGGTTCAGGAGCCCGCGAGTTTTCCAATCCGACCGGACGGTTTGAGGTTCTTGCACTTTGTTCTGGCGGGCCCGCTGCTTGGTGTGCTGTTTCCTCTGGGGTTAATGGTTGTCTATGTCTATCTCGATCCCAGGATACGTTTTGCCGAGCCATTGGAGCATATAGCGCAGGTGCCGCTTTTGGGTGTGGTTCCTCATGTCTCGACGCCATTTGCCAAGCGGATCATCAGAAGTGACGTTATCTTGCTTGGGGTTTTTATAATCATTGTGATGGTGGTTTATCTGTCTATAGCGTTTGCTCATAGAGCGGGAGTGTTTTAATGGATAAGGACCCCAAAGCAAAAGGTTCGGCTCGTTCCCAGGTTGTTGATATTGCGCGGGGTGCTGGCGGTTCTTCAAGAATTGCCAATATGGCCGAGTTGGGGCGGATGGCTCCTGATGAAATGTCTGAAAGAAAGATCCTTCATTCTGGGATGGCTAATAAGGAAGTATTGAACACGTTTCGTGAGATCAGAACTCAGTTGTTGAGGCAAAGTGGCGGCAACAATTTTGTTGCCATGGTCACGTCTCTCACAGCCAAAGCCGGGTCCAGCTTTATTGCCACCAACTTGGGTGCAGTTTTGGCGCTGGATAAGACGAAAACTGCTCTTATCATCGATTGTAATTTATACGACTCCAGCCTGAATAATTTGCTGGATGTCGAACCTGACTATGGCCTCACCGATTATCTTGCAGAAGAAAACCTGGACATTAACGACATTATTTACGCGACCGGCATTCCCAGGTTGCGCGTTATACCTGCGGGCACTCATGTAGAGGTGGGCGCTGAATACTTTTCATCTGAGCGCATGATTCGGTTTCTGAATGATCTGAAAGAGCGCTATCCGGATCGTTTTCTGATCTTGGATGTTCCTCCCATCGGGCTTTGGGCCGAGGCACGTATCTTGGCGGAACTCAGTGACTTTGCTGTTTTAGTGGTGCCTTATGGCAAGGTCACCGAAGCACAAGTGATCGCTGCTGTTGACGCTATTGGCGAGGAAAAGCTCGCGGGTATTATATTTAATAACTAATAAGTGGCGAAAAGGTTTATGGCTATCCCGGTAAACAAAACGGTGGGGTTTCTGGCTGTTAACGTCAGCTTGATATGGGGCTTTCCAGCGCTAGCGGCCATCCAGAGCGAAGTGAGCGTTGGTGTGATTGAAGAATGGATAGACAACGTCTATTACAGCAGCTTCGATCGACGTCATGATCTTTCTACAGAAGTCTATCTAGACCTGAACATGAACAGTGTGGGGGAAGC
The DNA here is from genome assembly GCF_002863865.1 of Ketobacter alkanivorans. Classification (NCBI taxonomy): domain Bacteria; kingdom Pseudomonadati; phylum Pseudomonadota; class Gammaproteobacteria; order Pseudomonadales; family Ketobacteraceae; genus Ketobacter; species Ketobacter alkanivorans. The sequence goes on from NZ_CP022684.1 coordinate 45,138, forward strand.
GTCCCAGTTCGAGCTTGGATATCGGGTTTCTCATGAGAATTACATGCGTGATAGTTATGATAACGTGAACTACATGCAGGGAAACGGTGCGCTTAGTATGCAACTTCTGCCCCGGCGTCTGTTTTGGAACACCGATGTAAATTCATCCGTTACTCTAAGAGACAGTATCTCTCCCGATAGTCCGGATAACCGGGATCAGAGGCATTTTCTTTCCACTGGCCTCGATTATACCTTGATATCAAGCCGTACCAATTCAGTGTCCGCCAGCGCTACCGTTTCTGCCACCCGTTTCCGTGAAGCCGATACCAACAATAATAATCGAAAGTCTGCAGAAATCGCCTGGAATCACGTATTCAGTCCATTAGTGAATGGTGGACTCACGTGCTCGGGTGAAGAGGCTGATTTCGTCGACAGCGATGTCTATTATGAGACGGTTCGCTGTCAGGTTAATGCCTCACGACGTTTGCGTAATGGGTTGGTTGCGGTTGATCTAGGTAAAAGAACGATTAATCCCAATCGTGGCGACACGTTAGATGGATTATCCTACTCTGTGGATTTTTCCATCGAAGAAGGTCGACATCGCTATTCATTGAACTCCTATCGTGACCTAAGTGATACTTCGGTCGGCTTGAGCGATCAGGATTTTGTTGGTGGAGGTAACCTGCCAACTGATGTCAACACGGATGTGCTTGCGCTTACTGTGAGGAAGCGTACCGAGTTCGGTTATAGCTACACGCTGACGGCCAGCAGTGACATCGGTTTGCTGCTCTATAGGGATTCCGATGACATTTATGATTCAAACCTTGATACCGACAGAGAGGGTTTGGATCTTACGTTCAGCCGAATGACCCCAGCTGATATCCGTGCCTCTGTTACCTATAGCTTTGTACGTACGGAGTACGCTTTCTCTACGCCATCTGAATCGGTTGATTACCTGAATATATATGAGTTGGGCTTGTCTAAACAGTTTTCCCCCCATTTTGATGTGTCCGGGGTGCTATCCGCTGAAGTAAGAAACGGCGAAACTGATTTTCAGGATTATGAAGCCTATTCTATCCGAGTGGATGCAGCGTATACATTTTGATGTGCTTATTCTGATGGGTAATGGCGGCACCATAAGAGTATTCTTATAGTGCCACCAAAGTAAGGCTTATTTTGAGCTGATCTCTTGGAAGTGTGCTTCTATCTCTTTGTTGTCTGGCGCCAGCTTTAATGCTTTTTCGATTAGTGCTTTTGCTTCTTTGATCTTACCGTCTTTATACATTACCCAAGCGTAGGTATCGATTACTGCGGGGTTTTCGGGAGCGAGTTTGTATGCTTGCTCCGAATGCTTCGTGGCGTTAGCCATGTCGCCTTTTTCGAAATATATCCAAGCCAGGTTGTTGAGTGTGACGGGTTGGTTTGGATTCAGCTCCAATGATTTTTTATAACTGGTTACTGCTTTGGCAGGTTGCCCTTTCTGTTGATAATAGATCCCTTTTAGGGTGGCGGCTTCGAAGCTTTGGGGTAGCTTCTGCTCCCATGCGATTAGGAACTGAGGGCGAGTGATACTGGTTTGATCGCTGAGGTTCGACCAAATGGTTTTTGCCAGGCTGTCGTTGGGGCGCATGTTCCATGCATCAAGGTAATGTAAGATTGCCTCCTCAGTTTTACCCTCATGATTTTCAATGTCACCTTTGATCAGCAAGCTGATATAAGGATTGCTAGCCTGCTCTTCGACCTGTTTCGATATCTTTTTTGCCTGATTTAAGTTGTCAGCTATCAGCTCTGCATTCACTAGAATGTGGAGAGACACTGGGTCATTTGGAGCGATCTGCAATGCGTCCATAACGTACTGTTTGCTTTGATCACTGTTACCCGCTTTGAGTTCGGTTGTGGCCGCAGCGTGATATAGCTTGACCATATAATTACTGGTCGCAGTGTTGAACGATGATCTTGTTAAAGCTGCTTCACCTGGAGGGATTGCACTTTTATAGTCGTAGGTGTTCATGTAATGCTGACTGATTAAAAAGTCTGCTGCCCAGCAATTTATGGACTTCTTTGATAGATCCGACAGATATTGGAGCGCAGAATCAGATCCACTTATTTGCTCTTTAGCCGACGCTGCTGCCCTGAGCGCAAGAATGTTGTTCTCATCGAGCTTCAGTAGCTTCTCTGAGAACTCCAATATTGAATCAGAATTTCTGCTTTGTATGGCAGCCATTAGTTTGGCGTTGATGGTGTAATTGCTGTTTGGGTCAGCTTGGTACGCATTATCAATAACGGTCTGGGCTTTTTTGGGATCCGTTTTGAGAAGCGCGAGGCCTGCCATAGATTGGCTTTCAATTGAGTCGCTGTTGGCCAGCTTTTCCACAAGCTTGGATCGTTCAGAGGTTAACTCAAGTACGTCATATTGCTGAATAAGGCGCGCTTGAAGCATGGTATCGGCAGGTGAGTGTTTATACGCCTTTTCCAATTGCGCTAACGCAAGTTTGGGTTGCTGCGAGCCGTTGTACGCATCTGCCAGCGCTATACTGGTGCGCACCATGGTAGGATCCAGCTCCAATGCAGCTTTCATTACTTCGGTGGCTTTGGTTTTTTCACCACTAAAAAGCAATGCGATTCCGTACAGTGAGAGCAGTTTAGGATTGTCTGAATTGTCACGGATGTTGAGTTCAATGGCACGCAGTGCTTCGTCTGGGCGATTGAGGCGTAGCTCTGTGGCGGCAAACACCTCCAGCGTTGCGCTAGAAGCCGTTTCTGGGTCGATGGATTGATCGAACAGATCTGCTGCTGCTTGGAAATCACCTTGTTGGTATCTGATTATCCCCAACAGCGATCCCATGATCTGGTTCGGGTTGCTGGAGTACAGTTTCTCTAATATTTCGTTTGCACCATCTATGTCGTTGTTTTTAAGAGCATCAAGTACCTTTTGGAACTCGGCTTCCAGCTCTTGTGTTTTTGGGTTGGCGTCCGCAATGAGTTGCGAGTAAACCATGGCCTCGGATGAGCGACCGAGTTTAGATAGAGTTGCCACCAAGGATTTCAGGATGTGCAATCTCTTAAGAGTCATGCCATCGGTGTTGGGTAATGAAAATAGCGCTTGTGAGAGCTGATCTTCTGCAGCTTCGAGTTTGTCACGTTGATAATAGTAACGGGCCAGCATTAGTCGAGCGTCTACGTTGTTTTCATCCAGTTTGATGGCTTTATTCAACGCATCAAGCTGCATTTGATCTTCACCTGCCTTGGCATAGATCGACGATTTGGCCAGCTCAAGTTGTGCGAAATCGGATGGCGCAGTTAGCTTTGGCTCCAACGCGGCGATTTCCGATTTGGCTTTTTCTATGTTGTTGGAGGTAATCAGAGCCTTGACTTTGATCAGGTTGGCATCTGTTGAGTTACGCAGTGCAGCTGCGTGAGGGGAGTCGTTTAGTACAGTCAGCACTGAATTTGCTTTGCCCATTTCCAGGTAGTTGTTGGCAAGCAATAAGTCTGACTCAACTCCTCTAGACGGAAGCGAGTTCAGAACCTCCACCGACAATTTGTGGTTGCCCTGCTGATAATATACGTTTGCTAGCAGTATGTGTGCATCGAGGTTGTTCTCGTTAGCCTGTAGAGCGTTTTTGATTTCGATGGTGGCCGCTTTGTATTGTCCCTGCTGGAAGTAGCTGTCGGCCCGAGACAGATGTTCTGCAGATTTACCTGCTGAGTCGCTTGATCCATCGTCCGAGCATGCAAAGACCGATAATGCTAATAAGCATGCTAATGCTGTTTTCCTGCCGTGAAATTTCATTTCATGTCCCCAAAATATTAATTTTCTTGGATATGGATGCTGTACTTTTTAATTAAGTCGTATAGCGTCGGGCGGGTTACACCGAGCAACTTCGCCGCAGCGGAGATGTTTCCGTCGGACATATTGATGGCTCGTATAATGGCTGCTTTTTCTGCTTCCTGGCGTACGGAGCGTAGGTTTAACGATAAATCATCGTGCTGCGGTAGCCCCAGGTCTGTAATGCCGACGTTTCTCTGATCGCACATTATAACGGCGCGCTTGAGTTTGTTTTCCATCTCGCGGATGTTGCCGGGCCACTCATATCCTTCAATGGCGGACATGGCCTCGGGTGTAAATCCTTTGATGTTTTTGTTGAGCTGTTCGCAGAATTTCTGCAGTAAGTGTCTGGCTATCAGCGCTTTATCGCCGCCACGTTCTCGCAGTGGAGGCAGATCAATCACCATCTCACTTATACGGTAGTAGAGATCTTCACGAAAAGTCCCTTCGGCCGCCATTTGCTCTAGGTTCTTATTGGTTGCGCACACGACGCGAACATCCACCGGTATTTCTTCCCGGCCGCCGAGCCGTTCTACCACGCGTTCTTGCAGAAATCGCAGCAATTTGGCCTGGAGAGCCAATGGCATGTCGCCTATTTCATCCAGGAATAAAGTACCACCACTGGCGACTTCCACTTTACCCAAGGTACGCTTTGAGGCGCCGGTGAAGGCACCTTTTTCGTAACCGAACAGTTCGCTCTCCATCAGGTTTTCCGGCACTGCGGCGCAGTTGATGGCTACGAAACGTCGGTCGCTTCTTTTACTTAACCCATGAATGGCGCGAGCGATGACTTCTTTACCTGTGCCGGACTCGCCCAGTATTAAGCTGGTTACGTCTGTTGGGGCAATTTTTTCGATGATACGACACACCGATGACATTCGGTCATCGCTGGCGATCACGCCGGGCAGGGGGTTTTGTTTGTTTTCATGGAGCCGACGGTTTTCGTTCTCCAGGCTCCACATTTGATAGGCGCGTTGAACGATCAGGTCGAGGGTGTCTGTATTGACCGGCTTTTGGTAAAAGTCGTAAGCCCCCATAGCGACTGCTCTGAGCGCATTGGAGTAATCATGATAACCGGTTACCACGATGATCTTGGTGTTGGGGGCGATCCTCATGGTTTCCTGGATCGTGGCAAAGCCTTCTTCTACACCCTCTTCATCCGGGGGTAAACCCAGATCCTGCAGGACAACGGCCGGTTCATGCATGCGAATGGCCGCTATAGCGCTGTTTCGATCGGGGGCAACGACAACGTCGTATTTGTCAAAATGCCACCGCAATTGGCTTTGTAAGCCCGGGTCGTCTTCTACTATTAGGAGTACCGGCTTAGTGTCCGTCATACTTGGTCTGCTTGCTCTTGTGTTTTTGGGCTATTGGTTCGAAGCGGTATATAAATGGTGAAGGTCGACCCTACGTTGACTTCACTCTTAGCCAGAACGTCACCACCGAGATTTCGAATAAATTCTCGGGTTTGATATACGCCGATACCCATACCTTTGCCTGATTTTGTTGTATCAAAAGGTCTGAACAATCGGTTCTTCATAAAGTCGATGTCCATCCCGCAACCATTATCCTCTACTTCAATAACGGCTTGATTACGCTCGGAACGCAGCGTTACGTCTACGTAGCCATCGGCGGGTGTGGCTTCCTGCGCATTTTTGATGATGTGGGTGACGATCATTTCGAGGTTATCTTCATCCGCCACAACTTTAAGCGAATCCTCAAGTATTCTCAATGTTGGTGGAGGCATTCTGTCCTGACATTTTTTGACCGAATTGATGACAACATTTTTGAGCGCCAGTTCTCTGCCTGATGTAGGTTGTGTTTGTTGAAGTTTTTTAAGCAGGTTGCTCATTCTTTGAACGGAATTGTCAATTGTTCGAATCATGTCATCAATAAATGCAGGGTTCTCTTTGTGTTTCGCTGCATTTTCAACCACCAACGCTTGTTGAGCGATTAGATTTTTCAGGTCGTGCATTACAAATGCGGATAATTTATTGAAGGCGTCGAATTGTTTTGATTGTGCCAGTAGTTCTGCCGCTTCGTTACGGGAAATATAGCTGGCGACTTCTCTGCCTACGGTTTTGAAGAGATCGAGATCTTCCCAGGTCAGGGTGAACTCTGCCGGTGGCTTGCTCAGCAACATAAATCCAATAAGTTCGCTGTCCACCAGCATGGGGATGATCAGCCAAAGATCTTCTATATCTTTGGTCCATTGTGGCAGGTGTTCATTAAAGTTGCTCAGTTCATGTTCGCTGGGGGAAGAGGGTGAGAATACCCATTCCTGATCTTTCAATATTCGGCAGAATTCGCTGTCAGATAGCTCCTCTACCTCCAGCTTGGGCAGATTCATGTTGTGGGTCGCTATGGGCAGGAAGCGCCCAAACTGATTATCCATCCACAGCATGCCGCCAGTGGATTTAACGATGTCCATCACAGCCTTTATAGCGATTTGGTGGGGATCAGCGTTGCTACCAGGTGAAGAGGTGAGGTGATGAATGAGGCTAAGCCACTGTGAGCGGTAATCGTATTTGTGGACGAAGAAATGCTTATCGATGTAAACACTCATGCTGGCCCGCGCTGACTCCGATAGGAAAACAACGGCGATGCTGATGAGGGCGCTGAAGATGAGGGTCACCTGTATTACGGTTCCCCAGTTTCCGCCGTAGAGTTTGATGTAATACCCACCTGCAGCCATGAGCGCAAGAAAGAAGCCCGCAGTGGTAAGGCCGGTGGTGTAAAACGCCATGGGGCGGGAGATGGCCACACGGTTTTGTTGGGGGTAATTCTGAGAGCTTACCGCCATGAGGGCGAAACTCAAGAAGATGGCGGATGCACCATTAACGGCACCGCGGGCGCGCCATATTTCAGGATCGAGCTGGCCGAATAGCAGGGCGTAGGAAAACAGGTATAAGTCGTACAGCAAGATACCGGCGAGCCCCAGGCTGTAGACTTTGTTAATTCTGTTGTGCGGTGAGTTGCGGAATAGTTGCTCCACCGAAACGATGCAGAGAATGGTGAGTAATAGGCTCGACCAGACATATAGGTGATAGGCCTGAGTTTTGTTGTCGACAAAGGCGGGCAAGACGATAACAAATACGACTCCGGCAATAATCCATAGCAGATGAAGGAGCAGAAAAGGCCCCTGTTGGACGGTTCTGTTCTTATTGCTGAATTTTAGTTGCTGGAGCAGCCCGAATATCCAAGATCCAAAACGAAGCGTTTCACACAGGATAAGTTGTTGGACAGTAAGCTGGGGGGCGTAGGAATCCCAGGCGAGGATGCCGCACCAGGCCGTTGACACAAAGGCGGCCAGCGCCAGTGAGAACGTGATATGTTGCCTTTTGAGGAGGAAGCAGGAAATGAGCGCGAATGCACTCAGCAATAAGGTACCACCAAGGAAACTGGTGAAAGTAACGTTTTCCAGTAGCATTAATTAGGGTTTCTTGGGTCAATTAACCGGCGAGTTTTTTCAGCTTGGTGCTGATGTTTCCCATTGCTCTGTCGAATAGTATTCCGCTTTCCAGCGATTTAACGTATCCACGCTGCATGTCCGAGGCGAACTCTGCAAGTTTCTTATCGAATACCCTCAGCCCGAAGCGATTCACGAATACATAAGTCTCGCCGGGATCGGTAATCATGGCCAGCTTGCATCGGAATGTTTTTGCACTGTTGGGTGGAGAGTAATCGAACCAGCTCCCCGGGCGAACCTTTGAAACTTTAGCAATGTACTCTTTTGCTGCAGCCTGCAACTTGAGCTTTTGACGTTCAACAGCGGTCATGTTTTCCCAGTCTTGGTTGTGATCGGCATCGGTTTGACCGAGCGCTACCAGATGAGCAGGTTTCAGTTTGATAAGGTCTTTTTCGGTCAGCCGCTGGGCGATAACATGCTCAAAGGTTTGCTCGGTAATGCTCAGGCTGTTGAGGATGCTCTCTCTGGGAATGTTGACGGCCTCCAGTCCATGAGAGATTTTACGCAGCAGGTCTTCTTTGATTTTCTCCATGCGATTCAAGGAGCGCTCATCGCTGTGGGGGCGCATGGCCCAAACCAGTTGGTCCACCACTTGTTTGGCTTCAAGCCATTCTGTGCTTTCGATACCGTGCTTCAGTTGAATATAGAGCAGTACTTTGTGCCAATCTTTTACCAGGAACTCCATGATGTTCTCAGGCAGGCTGTTATCTTTCAGTCGGCTGTAGAGGATCTCGTTGGTTTTGTCCCGAGCGTGCTCTGCTTTAGCTTTGCCTTGGGCTGCTTCCTGGGTTCGTTTTTCCAATACCGCAGCTTTGTTTTTATCGAGTTTGGTCACGCTTTGGAATGAGGCCAGCGCTTGCTCGAAAACAGAAACTTCACCGGTGAAATTCTCGATGATTTCGTGTACTACGCGGTTTACTTCTTTATAGAGCTTATCCTGGCTGGTTTCGCTGCTTTCATCCCAGCCTACGGCGGACGATGCGATTTCATTGATCAGTCGACGCGCGGGGTGGTCGCTGTGGGTAAAGAAGTTTTTGTCTTTTAACGCGACTTTCAGGATAGGGATCTGCAGGCGGCTGATCAGTGCCTGGAAAGGTACCGGCAGGTTGCGATCATCCAACACAAAGTCAAAGAACATCGCTACCAGATTGATGATGTCTTCATCTGATTCGTGCAGGGCGTCTTCTTTGCCGGACTTTTTGTTCTCCTCCAGGATTTGCTCCACCACTGAGCGCACATCAAAGCTGTGGGGGGATCGCAGGTATTCAGACGAGAGCTGCATTGCGGTCAGTGAATCCAGCAGATTGGTCTGCGGGATCGGGGTTGATCCTGAGCGCGCCGGCCGCGAAAGAATGTTTGGCATGGAGACACCGCTTTCGCGGAGCTGATTAAACATGCCGAGAACTTGGCCCAGGGTTACGCCTGAGCTTCCCATGGGCATATTCGCAGCCGCGTTGCCAGTGTCCAGCCCGGAGAAGGGGTTGGAGTCATCTTGCTGTTGTTCGTATCCTGCCTGGTTGTGCTCTGGCTGCTGAGATGGCGCTGCAGCGGAGCTGTTTTTATTTTTACGAACATCGAAGCGGATCTGCGGGAGTACACCGGCGCTTACCAGTAGGTCATTGACCAACGCGTAAATGTTGCGTAGCTCGATGATAACGGTTCGATCAAGGTGCTTCAGTAGAATGACTTTGCACTTGATATCCAGATTAAGCGCTTGCAGTGAATTCGTCACGGCGGTACAGATCTGGGCTGGGTCGAGCGGGTTGTTGGTTTCGTTAACCCGTACATCGGGCATCAGGTAATCGAAGCGGCAATTCAGCTGGTACAGCAACTCTTGGTTTTCTATGCGGGCACGGTTGACGATGCCGGTAACGGCAACATCCTGTTCCATGTCATCTTTGCCAACCAGCTGGATCGATTCCAGACTGAAGGCGTCGTTTGTGGCGCGTTCCTGCTCTGCGCGGCGCCCGCTGATTCGGCCTTTGGTCAGCGCGCGGAAGTGTTCTTCGTAGCTTTCTTTGAATAGGGCCCACACTTGTGGCTTTTTGATGCGCACTTCACGCATGGAATCAAAATAGAGATTTTGTTCGTTGTTGCTGCCGGCTTTGGATGCCAAGTCAAAAAACAGATCGTCGCAGCTGCTGAAAAATTGGCTGAAGTTATTGGACAGGATAGAGAAGGCGTTTTCCTTCACCTGCTTGATCAATGCTGGCATGGTGGCGGATACGTTGGACACTGGCCGATTCCTTTGATCTGAGTCACTCATCATTGTATTGCCCATCCAAAACATTGCCCGCGAATTAGTATACATTTTGTACTATCTGGGTGGCGGCAACAATGTAAAAAAGTCACGCTTTTTGTGATTTATGTGATTGATTAGTAATCTGATTGTATCTCATTAGGGTAGTGTAGTGCGAATGCTATTAAATGCCTAACTCCATTAGAAGTCTTGCTAAAGGGATTCTACAATTCTGTGGGCCGCAACGTAAGGCGTGGTTTCGCCTTGTGTGACTTTGGTCTGCATTTGGTCGCAGAGTTGGCGGGAGTCGGCGTCCTGCTTGAGGCGGCGATCGATCAGTTCGTGAACAAGGCGCCACATCCATTGTTTGTTTTGTGCGGCCCGGTTTCCTTCAAAAAAGCCGATTTCGCAGGATTTGGTCTTATAATCCTCGATCATCTGCCAAATTGTGTCGATATTGCCGCCTTCCAGCGCTGAGCAAAGCACAACTTCGGGCTTCCAGAAGTTGTTGTGTTGCAATATGCCCAGGGCGTTCTGGTAGTGTCGCTGGGTTTGTTGGGCCAGCTGTCGATTGCTGCCGTCGGCTTTGTTTACGGCGATGGCGTCTGCCAGCTCTAAAATACCTTTCTTGATCCCCTGTAACTCGTCGCCTGCGTTAGGCAGCATCAGTACCAGGAAAAAGTCCACCATACCGGCAACTTCGTATTCTGATTGGCCCACTCCAACGGTTTCGACAAGGATCACGTCGTAACCGGCCGCTTCACACAGCAGCATGGCTTCTCGGGTTTTCTGGGCAACGCCGCCCAGTGCGCCACCGCTGGGTGAGGGGCGAATAAAGGCGTTTTCCTGTTGGGAAAGCACTTCCATGCGGGTTTTGTCACCGAGGATGCTGCCTCCGGTGATGGGAGAGCTGGGGTCGACGGCCAAGACGGCGACCTTGTGGCCCTGTTTGATTAGGTGCAGGCCGAATGATTCGATAAAGGTGGATTTGCCCACACCGGGTATACCGGTGATGCCTACACGGATGCTGTTACCCGTATGGGGCAGCACTTGCTCCAGCAAGGCCTGGGCTTGATCCCGGTGCTGGTCAAGTTTGCTCTCGGTCAAGGTGATGGCTTTTGCAAGGGCCCGTCGGTTCCCCTGCAAAAGCTTGCTGATGTCGATACTCATCTGTGGATTAGGATGCCTGTCTGATCTCGTCGAGTACTTTGCGGGCGGAGACGGGAATCTTGGTGCCTGGCCCGAAGATGCCTTTGACGCCAGCCTTGTATAGGAAATCGTAGTCCTGACGTGGGATAACGCCACCCACGACGACGATGACGTCAGTAGCGTCCTGCTTTTTGAGGGCAGCTATCAGATCCGGAACCAGTGTTTTGTGACCAGCGGCCTGTGAGGATACACCGATAACGTGTACGTCGTTTTCGACCGCTTGCTTGGCGACTTCATCAGGGGTTGAGAAGAGGGGGGACAGGTCGATGTCAAAGCCCACATCAGCAAAGGCGGTGGCGATGACTTTGGCGCCACGGTCATGGCCGTCCTGGCCCATTTTGGCCACCAGCATGCGCGGTCGACGGCCGTGCTCTTTTTCGAAGGCTTCGATGTCCTGGCGCATTTGCTGCCAGTCGCTGTCGGTTTCGTAGGAGCTGCCGTAAACGCCGGATACGGTTTTAGAGCTGGCGTTGTAGCGACCCCAGATCTTTTCGACTGCATCGCTTATTTCACCAACGGTGGCGCGGGCGCGGGCCGCTTTTACCGCCAGGTCCAGGCCGTTGCCTTCACCGGTTTCGGCCCATTTGGTGAGGTTGGCCAGGGCGCTGTCGCAGGCACTTTGATCACGGCTTGAGCGAATTTTTTGCAGTCGGGCGATCTGCTGTTCGCGTACGGAGCTGTTGTCGATTTCCAGTACGTCGATGTCGTCTTCTTCTGCCAGGATGTATTTGTTGACGCCCACGATAACGTCTTCGCTGCGGTCGATACGGGCTTGTTTGCGGGCTGCGGCTTCTTCAATGCGCAGTTTGGGCTCGCCTTGTTCGATGGCTTTGGCCATGCCGCCTTTGGTTTGAATGTCTTCGATGATGGCCCAGGCTTTGTCAGCGATTTCCTGGGTCAGGGATTCCATCATGTAAGAGCCACCCCAGGGGTCGACGACTTTGGTGATGCCGGTTTCTTCCTGCACGATGATCTGTGTGTTACGTGCAATACGAGCGGAGAATTCGGTGGGCAGGGCGATGGCTTCGTCGAATGCATTGGTGTGCAGTGATTGGGTGCCACCGAATACTGCGGCCATGGCTTCGATGGTGGTGCGCACTACGTTGTTGTATGGATCTTGCTCGGTGAGCGACCAGCCGGAGGTTTGGCAATGGGTGCGCAGCATGCGTGAAGTGGGCTTTTTGGGGTTGTAGGCGCTGACAATGCGATCCCAAAGCAGGCGGGCGGCACGCAGTTTGGCAATCTCCATGTAGAAGTTCATACCAATGCCGAAGAAGAAGGACAGTCGTGGCGCAAACTGGTCGATGTCGAGGCCGGTTTTCAGGGCTGTCTCGATGTATTCTTTTCCGTCCGCCAGGGTATAAGCCAGTTCCAAGGCCGCATCGGCACCGGCTTCTTGAATGTGGTAGCCGGATATGGAAATGGAGTTGTATTTGGGCATGTTCGCGGAGGTGTAGCCGATGATGTCGGCGATGATGCGCATGGAGCCTTCTGGCGGGTAGATGTAGGTGTTGCGCACCATGAATTCTTTCAGGATGTCGTTTTGAATGGTGCCGGACAGTTTGTCTTGAGACACGCCTTGCTCTTCTGCAGCGACGATGTACATGGCCAATACGGGCAGTACTGCGCCGTTCATGGTCATGGAGACGGATACGGTGTCCAGTGGAATGCTGTCGAAGAGGATTTTCATGTCTTCAACGGAGTCGATGGCAACACCGGCTTTACCGACGTCACCGGTGACTCGCGGATGATCAGAGTCGTAGCCGCGGTGAGTGGCCAGGTCAAATGCAACCGATGCACCTTGCTGGCCTGCTGCCAGGTTTTTTCGGTAGAAGGCGTTGGATTCTTCGGCGGTTGAGAAGCCGGCGTATTGACGGATGGTCCAAGGGCGGCCAGCGTACATGGTGGCTTTGGGGCCACGTACGAATGGGGCAAAGCCGGGCAGTGTGTCGGCGTGCTCCAGGTTGGCGGTATCCGCGGCGGTGTAAAGTGGTTTGACGGCGATGCCTTCGGGGGTATCCCAGGTCAATTCATCGGGAGAGCGGCCCTTGCTTTCTTTAGTGGCAAGCTCTTTCCATTGTTCCAGTGAAGGCTTGTTGTTCTCTGTCGTCATAACTACCTCGCGTATTTTTATGCGGTTGACCCTGTGGTCACGGTTTTCCGCCTTCCTTCCCCAAGTTTGTGTTTCAGATTCTAAAGGGATACGGGATAAAACGGAAAAGGTACTGAGTTGAAAGAAGGGAAATGCCCCTCAAAGTGGCGGGTAGACTACCCAAATCCTGAGAAAAATTCACCCAAAAAAGCGTTACAACCCTTAATTTAGTGTGAAAATCAATGGCTTGAGGCTCATTTGTCCGTAGGGCCAGCGGTTTTGGCCAGGATTTGGTGGGGTTTATGGCTCAAATGTTGTCAACCCGATGATCTAACAGCGTTGCGCGATTTCGTGGATCTTGTTCCAGTCGCCCCTGCTTATCAGGCTCGTTGGTGTGAGCCAGGTGCCCCCCGCGCAAATAACATTGGGTAAGGCGAGATATTGATTCACGTTGTCTTCGGATACGCCACCGGTAGGGAAAAACTTGACGCCTTGAAATACGGCCGCCATGGCGCTGATGAATTCGGTACCACCGGCAAGCGCTGCGGGGAATAATTTGACGGTATCCATGCCGAGGTTGGCGGCCTGCATGATTTCGCTGGGTGTCATCACCCCCGGCACCAACGCGACTTGTTGTGCCCTGGCTTGTGTAATCATGTCTGAATCGGTGCCGGGGCTTACGATGAACTGTGCTCCTGCGTCGAGTGCCTGTTGCAGTTGCTGTGAGTTTTTAACGGTACCGGCACCGATGATTAACTCTGGTCGTTGTTGGCGCAGTTGGTTGATGGCGTCCAGTGCGCAGTCGGTGCGCAGCGTTATTTCCAGCATGGTAAACCCGCAGCTGCTAAGCGTGTCCGCCAGCGGCAGGGCGCTCTCCAAGGTGGGCAGCGCTATTACCGGCACGATGGGTTTGCTGTTACTGGCAAGTTCCTGAAAGCTGATAGTCACTGCGGTTCTCCTAAAGAATGGCTTAAAGAATAAAGCTGGCACCCTGATTCGCGGGGCTGACGTTGTTCCGTGCATTCTTGAACAGGGATCGTCCCAAGGTGGCGCTTGCTGGGTGGGGTTGGCTGATGGCGCGTGCGTTTAACCGGTCTTCGTCCACTTCCAGGTTCAGTTGGTCATCATGCCAGTTTAAGGTAATGGTGTCGCCGGTTTGGATCTTGCCGATAATGCCACCTTTGGCAGCCTCTGGTGTCAGGTGAATGGCTGCCGGGAATTTGCCGGACGCACCGGACATGCGTCCGTCGGTGATCAACGCGACTTTGTAGCCTTTGTTCTGCAGCGAGGTCAATGGCGGTGTCAATTTGTGCAACTCCGGCATGCCGATGGAGGCGGGGCCTTGGTGCGGGAGCACTGCAATGAAATCCTGGTTAAGCTTTCCTGCGCTGTACTGTTCCAGTATTTGCTCCTGTGAGTCAAATACGATGGCTTGCGCGGTAATGGTGTTGCCCAGTTGGGGCGATAGGGCGGAGACTTTGATGATGGCTTCGCCAAGATTGCCGGTGAGGAGCTTGACGCCACCGGTTGGGTTGAAGGGGTTACTGGCCTCTCTGAATACGGAGCTGTCTTTGCTGATGAGGCTGGTATTTTTCCAGCTCAGTTGTTTTTGGTCGGTGAGCATGGGCACGCAGCGTGCAGCGCTAAACGGCAAACCATAGGCAGTATTGATGTCGGTAAATACCAGTTCTTGTTCCCACAGGGTGGCAATCACGGCAGGGGTGCCGCCGTTGTCATGGAATGCGTTCACGTCCGCGGCACCGTTGGGGTATAGGCGCGTGACCAGGGGGATGATATCCGAAAGTTCCGCAATATCTTGCCAGGTGAGGTGCCAGCCACAGGCCTGACCAATGGCCAGTAAGTGCAGGGTGTGGTTGGTGGAACCGCCGGTGGCCAGCAGGCCAATGACGCCGTTGAGTAAATTCTCGGCCTCGACAATATAACCCAAGCCGGCATTTTGCTTGAGTGTGCTTTTCACCAATAAGCGCACGGCTTCTTCTGTGAGGGCGTCACGCAGTGCTGAGTTGGGAGCGACAAAGGCTGATCCGGGCAGTTGCAGCCCCATCATTTCCAATAGCATTTGATTGGAATTGGCAGTGCCGTAAAAGGTGCAGGTGCCAGCGGAATGGTAGGATTGTTCTTCTGAATCCAGTAGCACTGTAGCGTCGACTTTGCCTTCTGCAAACGCTACGCGTACTTTGCCTTTATCTTCGTTGCTGATTCCGCTGTGCATGGGGCCTGAGGGAATGAAAATACCGGGCAGGTGGCCGAATGCAAGGGCACCCATCAGCAGCCCCGGTACGATTTTGTCGCAGATTCCCAGGTACAGGCCGCCATCAAAGGTGTTATGGGAGAGGGCGATACCGGTGGCAAGGGCAATAACATCACGGCTGAATAAGGAAAGCTCCATGCCGGGTTGGCCTTGGGTCACGCCGTCGCACATCGCAGGTGTACCACCGGCCACCTGAGCCGTTGCTCCCTGCTTGAGGGCATAGGCTTTGAGTTTTTCGGGGTAGCGATAATAGGGTTGGTGGGCAGACAGCATGTCATTATAAGCGGTTACGATGGCGAGGTTGGGGCTGCGCTGGGTCTGGCGCAGCAGGTTTTTTTCGTCTGGCTCTGCCGCAGCATAACTATGAGCCAGGTTAGTGCAGCTTACATTGCCTCGCGCGGGTTTTTCGGTTTGCATCTGATTGCACAGGGCAAGGTATTGTTGGCGGCTGTCTGTGCTGCGCTGTTTAATGCGTTTAAGGACCGATAACAATGTCGGATGCGTCATGGGTTAATCCTTGCTGCTGTAAACGCTTAACTGTGGACACTGCGCGTTTAGCGTGTTGATAGGGCTAATGCTGTCTGCTGATGAGGTGATGCTATGAAAGCAGTGCAGCTTATCTGCGCCTGGGATATAAAGTAGGAGCTCTGATGCCTGGGCTATCCAGTGAAAACTCATGGATAGCCGTTGGTAGGGCGCCTCTGTTGGCATAACGGTGACATAGCGATCCTTACAGCCCATTGCGGTTTGAAATTCGTTTGCGTCCGGAAACAGTGATGCAGTATGACCGTCCATCCCCATGCCCAGCACAATGATGTCCAACTGGGTGGGGCAGTCACTGACTTTGTGATTGGCCATGATGCATGCTTTGTCGGGGGGCTCGTTTTCAAACAACGTAATAAGCTGGGGCTTCGAGCCTGGGATGCGCTCTATAAACCGATTGAGCATGGTTTGATTTTGTGCGTTGGCATCGTCCGTCAGGCGCTCATCCACCATCAGTAAAACGACCTTTTCCCAGGGCAGCGTCTGGTCTGCCAAGGCCTGCAACATGGGCTCTGGCGAGCTGCCACCCGACAGCGCGCAATAGCACCGTCCTCTGGCTGCAATTGCCTGGATCATCTTGGCGGCAACAACCTGTGCTGTTCGTTGGGGAAGGTCTGTACTGCTATAGATGTGCTCTTTTGCCATGATTCGATCCTATCCGCTGACCCCTTCGTGCCAGAGTCGTCCGTCCTTGGCCAGTAATAAGGTGGAACCAGCCGGGCCCCAACTGCCACAGGCGTAATACTCCGGGGGGCTGGAACTGCTTTCCCAGTCCTCCAGTATTGGATCAATCCAGTGCCAGGCCTGTTCCAGCTCATCCTGTCGTAAAAACAGGGTCTGATCACCTTTGATGACATCCAGTAACAGCCGTTCGTAGGCGTCGGCTGAGCGCTTGTTGCCGCGGGAGCTGGGGTTTAGGTTGAGGTCAATGGTGCGTACATCTATGCCCGGCCCCAATCGTTTTCCACACAGGCGCAGGGTAATGGATTCATCCGGTTGTAAGGTGATCACCAGTTGGTTGCTCATAAGCTGGCCCCTTGGTGTGTCAAAGATCCAGTGGGGAATCTCCTTGAATTGAACCACGATCTCGCAGCTTCGATTGGGCAACCTTTTACCCGTGCGTAAATAGAAAGGCACGCCGGACCAGCGCATGTTGTCGATCAGTATTTTCATGGCCACAAAGGTTTCGATGGTGCTGCTTTCCGCAACGCCTTCTTCCTCGGTGTAGGCGGAGCATTTCTTTGTGTCCAGCACACCTTGGGTATATTGCCCGCGCACCACATTGCGGCTGATGTCATCGCCCTTCAGCGGTTGCAGGGCGAACAGCACTTTCAATTTTTCGTCACGAATTCGGTCCGGCTCGATGGTGGCGGGCGGCTCCATTGCCAGGATGCACAGCAGTTGTAACAGGTGGTTTTGTACAATATCCCTGAGCGCGCCGGTTTCTTCATAAAATTCACCACGTCCTTCCACGCCAATGGATTCAGAGATGGTGATCTGGATATGATCGATGTAATGGTGATTCCACAAAGACTCAAACAGCGGATTGGCGAACCTTAAGACCAGCAGATTCTGTACGGTTTCTTTTCCCAGATAGTGATCAATGCGATAGATCTGGGATTCGGTAAAGTAGTTGGACATTTGGTGGCTGATATTACGCGCTGTGCCAAGGTCACGCCCGATTGGTTTTTCCAGTACCACCCTGGCGCTGGGGGTAATGAGTCCCAGTGCTCCCAGGCTGGAAGCCATGGCAGTGTATAGGGATGAATGGGTGGAAAAGTAGAATGTTCTGGGTCGATGATCCTCGCTCAGCAGCGGGATCAGTTCTCGATAGGATTCCGTTTTATTGGCCTGTATGGAGACACACTGCAAGTGTTTGGAAAACTGCTGCCAGGACACAGTATCCCAGCTCCCCTCGGGCAGGTATTGCTCCAGTTTGTCCCTTACCTTTGTCAGAAAAGCCTCGCGGCTGAGCGCGGAGCGGCCTACGGCTATAATGCTGGTGCCGGAATGAAAAGCGGCCGTTCGGTACAACTGGTAAAGCGATGGCAGTAACTTTCGCATCGCAAGATCGCCGGTGCCGCCGAATAAGACCAAATCAAATAGAAGGTTGTTCGACTCTTTCACCGTTGTGCTCCTGCTCTGATCGGTTTGACTGAGTATTTATTACAGCACGTTTTATACCAATACGCTTAAACCCCGATTCTTGCAAGTTTCTGAATATTTTAGGGTAGGGTGGATATTTTAAGGGGGATGTGGGTAAAATTCGCCATCCACGAGGATGGAACCCTTTTATTACTTTTGCACAAGGTTGGGTCATGATCAGTAAATGTATTTTTCCAGTGGCCGGTTATGGAACACGATTCCTGCCCGCTACCAAATCGCAACCGAAAGAAATGTTGCCCATTGTTAACAAGCCGCTGGTTCAGTATGGCGTTGAAGAGGCAATGGATGCGGGCTTGACCGACATCGGTTTTGTCACCGGTCGAGGCAAGCGGGCGATAGCTGATCATTTTGATATCAGTTATGAGCTGGAACACCAGATCAAGGGCACAGGTAAAGAGGCCTATCTGGATAGTATCCGTGAGGTTATTAACAACTGTACCTTTACCTACACCCGTCAGGCCGAAATGAAAGGTCTGGGTCATGCCATATTGACCGCCCGCAAGATGGTGGGTGATGAGGCTTTTGGTGTGATTCTGGCGGATGACCTGTGCGTTGAGCAGGATGAAGGTGTTATGGCGCAGATGGTGAAACTGTATAAGCAGTTTCGCTGCAGTATCGTTGCCATCGAAGAAGTCCCCATGGAAGAGATCTATCGATATGGTGTCATCGCGGGTGAAAACATCAAAGAAGGCTTGTATCGGGTGACGGACATGGTGGAAAAACCGGATCCAAAAGATGCGCCTTCCAACTTGGCCATCATCGGCCGCTATATACTCACCCCCGATATTTTTGAAATCATCGAGCGTACACCTCCAGGTGCCAATGGTGAGGTTCAGATCACCGATGCGTTGCTGACCCAGGCCAAAGAAGGCGCAGTTATGGCTTATAAATATCGTGGCAAGCGCTTCGATTGCGGCAGCGTCGATGGCTTTGTAGAAGCCACTAACTATATGTATGAGCACTTTTACAAAAAAGAAGGCAAGTGATTGTCGGTGCCGCTACTGGTGCCGAAGAAAGTAATCAATTAACCCCTGGGTGGAGCCGTCCTGCTGGTCGGCTTTACCGGGTTCTTGTATTACGCGGGTGATTTTTTTGCTCAGCTGTTTACCTAGCTCCACTCCCCATTGATCAAATGCATTGATGTCCCAGATCACCGATTGGGTGAAAATCTTGTGTTCGTACAGCGCAATCAGCTGTCCCAGTACGTAGGGCGTTAGGGTAGGGTACACCAGTGTATTGCTGGGTCGGTTGCCCGCTACAAACCGGTGTTTAGCCAGAAAATCCGCTTCTTGCTCAGATTTGCCTTCCGCGATCATCTCCTGCTTCAGGCTGTGTATTGAGCGGCCTTGCATCAGCGCCTGGCTTTGTGCCAGGCAGTTGGAGTAAAGAGCTGTTTGTTGTTCGCCGATCGGGTTGGTGGAGCGGGCACCCACAATAAAGTCCACCGGTATCAAGTGACTGCCCTGGTGGAACAGCTGGTGGAATGAGTGTTGGGTGTTGGTTCCCACGCCTCCCCAGAGTGCTGCCCCTGTCGGATAGTCCAAAGGTTCACCTTGTTTGTTGACGGACTTCCCGTTGCTTTCCATATCCAGTTGCTGCAAATACGCAGGAAACAGCAGTAGATTCTGGTCATAACAAATCAGTGCTTGCGACTGGGCACCGAAATAATCGTTATGCCAAATCCCCAGTAATGCCAGGATAACAGGCAGGTTGCTGGTGTGGGGTGCGTGTCGAAAGTGCTCGTCCATAGCACGGCCACCGGCCAGAAACGCCTCGAAGTTGTCCCGCCCGATGGCGATGGCAATGCTTAAGCCGATGGCGGACCATAGAGAGTAGCGTCCGCCGACCCAATCCCACATGGGAAAGATGTTGTGTTCAGGTATGCCAAATTCAGCCGCCGCCTTCAGGTTGGTAGAAACCGCTAAAAAATGGTGCTCAATGGCATCTTCTTGGCCGCTGGATTGTAAAAACCAGTGTCGGGCAGCATTGGCGTTGGCGAGGGTTTCCAGTGTGGTGAAGGTTTTTGAACAAACAATAAACAGTGTGGTTTCCGGGTCGCATTGTGCCAAGGCCCTGGATATATGCACGGGATCAACATTGGATACGAACAGAAAGCGGGCAGGGGCATTGTGATATCGAGTCAGGGCGTCAACCGCCATCGCAGGGCCCAGATCCGATCCACCGACGCCAATATTGACGACGGTTGCAATCGGCTTGCCGGTGTAGCCTAGCAGCTCCCCATGCTGCAACCGGTCGGCCAGTTGCAACATACGTTCTTTGGTGCTGGTGATTTTGGCAGCGGATTCTGCATCAATATCATTGCCGCCGTTTCTAAGGGCTGTATGCAGTACCGCCCGTTGTTCGGTGTTGTTGATCAACTGGCCGCTGAACATCGCTTCGGTTTTTTCGCTAAGGCCACTGCGTTCTGCCAGCTTGATCAGGTCTGACAGGCAAGCCTGATCCACGTAGTTTTTGGAGTAATCCAGCATGAGGTCTTCGCAGCGGGCACTGAACTGCTCAAATCGCTTTGGGTTCTGAGAGAACAAATCCTGCATGGGTTTGGCCGTTAAACGGAGCTTATGGGCCTTGAGTGTTTCACACAGAAATGGGCTGTTGGACACGGGTGCTTCCTTATTGATTCTCTGTTCCGGCAGTTGCTGCATCAAGCGCAATGAACGTCGCCACGAAACTTTCCTTCATGCAAAACCGTCCGTGCAGCCGTTGCAAAGGGTGTCGCGGATTCGGTTCAGGCTTGGTTATGGTTGCTTCAAACCTGAAGTGATCGTGCAGCAGATCGATGCGGGCATCGAGAAAGTCCAGGGTGTGATAATTCAATGGGAAATAGGTTTTATGTACCGATTCCTTGGCACTGAATATCACTTTGCTCAGGGGGATAGAAGCAAGTTTCTGGCCAGCCGTCAGTTGCAGTCGCGTAATTTGATCCTGCTCAGCCGGTGAGCAAATCAGGTTGATAATGTCCTCACCCAGCGGTGTTGCCTGTTCGACATCCAAACCGATGCTGAGGTAAGCGGCTTTCGGCGCGATGGCTACGACACACAGGCCATTGCTGTGGCTGATACTGCCTACCCAGCCATCCGGCCAGTTGGGCTCTCGCTGCTTGCCCTTTAATAGTGCAGAGCAGGAGATGCCTGCCTCATCGAACAGTGCATGGGCGCAATGCCGTCCGGCGCGAAATTCACGCTTACGCTTGTCAACTGCCTTGGTCACCAACGCTTCTTCTGCGTCGCACACAGGCGTGTTCCACATCCAGTCTTCAGCGACCTTCCAGAGTACGCCCTCGGGAATGATGTCGGTGAGCATGCTAGCGGTTGCGCTCCAGCAGCTTGCGCTCCCAATTCAATGCCGAGCTGACGATGACTTCCAGGTCGTCATGCTGTGGGTTCCAGCCAAGAATCGAACGAATTTTAGTTGCTTTGGCAATCAGTGCGGGCGGGTCCCCGGCACGACGGTCAGTTTCTATGGTTTTCAGTGGCTTACCGTTAACTCTTCCCACCATTTCTAGCACTTCGCGAACGCTGTAGCCATGGCCATAGCCCGCGTTTAACGTAATGGATTCACCGCCGTTGCGCAGGTAGTCCAGAGCTTTAATATGGGCTGAAGCAAGATCCTCGACGTGAATGTAGTCGCGCACACCGGTGCCGTCAGGGGTGTTGAAATCGGTGCCGAAAATATACACCTGTTCCCGCTTGCCGACGGCACACTCAACGGCGACTTTGGTCAGCAGCGTGGCTTTTTCAGTGCTTTGGCCGATTCGCCCTTCGGGGTCACATCCAGCGACATTGAAATAGCGCAGAATCACGTGGGTCATCGGGCTGGCAGCGGCCAGGTCGCGCAGCATGATTTCACTCATCAATTTTGACATGCCGTAGGGGTTAATCGGCTGAGTGGGGGAGGCTTCGGTAATGTTGGGGTCTTCCGGTTCGCCATAAACCGCCGCGGTGGATGAGAACACAAAATGTTTTATGCCATGCTTTTGGCAGCATTCAAGCATGTTGCGGGTGTTTGCCGTGTTGTTGCGATAGTACTTAAGTGGGTTTTCTACGGATTCGGGAACAATAGTGTGGGCGGCAAAATGCATCACGGTTTCCACAATGTGTTCTTTCAGTATGCGGCTCACCAGCTCCATATCCCCGGTATCGCCAACGATTAGCTCGCCATACAACACGGCCTCTTTGAAGCCGGTGGACAGATTGTCCAGCACCACAACATTTTCACCACGCTCACCCAGTTGGCGAACCACGTGACTTCCAATGTATCCGGCTCCACCTGTGACCAGGATACTTCCCTTGCTGTTGGCCTCACCCATTTTTATCTCTCCCGATTCTTAAAAATTCTGAAAAATCAAAGTATAACGATTATATCATGAAAACTGCGGCAGCTTTATTAAACGTCGCACCTGCCGATAATGACTATAGTGATTTAAAGAGTAATTCAAGGTCAGTTTA
Organism: Ketobacter alkanivorans; assembly: GCF_002863865.1. NCBI lineage: Bacteria > Pseudomonadati > Pseudomonadota > Gammaproteobacteria > Pseudomonadales > Ketobacteraceae > Ketobacter > Ketobacter alkanivorans. The sequence goes on from NZ_CP022684.1 coordinate 67,402, forward strand.
CTATGTCTGTTTCGCGTCAATTAATAATACTGCTGAGTCTGATGGTTGCGCAGGCTTACGCTCACCCCGTTGAGCCCTGTCGGGCGCGTCTGGCGCAGCTGGCAGCCACCCTCAAAGATTGTGAACTGTCGCAGTCAGAAAAGGGCCAGTGTGAACAACCCAAAAGCAGTTTAGAAGTTCAGATGGCGCAATGTAAACAGCAACAATTTACACCAGAGGCCATCAACAGTGCCGTAGATTATGGTTACGCGAGCCTCGATGGCGATGTCGGCCAGAGCCCGTATCGGCGCCAAATACGCAAGCTGCGCTGGGAGACCAGTTTGATGAAACCCAACGTGGCGAGTTTTAATCAGCTGTTTCCGGACTTTGATCACATCCAGGAGCCTCTGACGGAACTCTTTAATACCCATTCCTGTCCCAAGCAATATCTTGGTAACAACGATCGGTTCATGTATTTCGGTTCCAGCCAAATCAGTCAATATCCCGCACAGGATAGCGAACAGGCCAGCGCCAAGGTATACCGGGTTTATTGGTTCCAGCCGGAACAAAAGGGGGAGTGCTATGCCCCTGATAATACTATGAGCGAGAATGGCCCGAAGGTTGTCAATCTCCCTGTGCAGTTTCTGGCTGAGCTGGGGCAGCAGTCCGATGTACGTTTGATTCGTTGTTCGTCAAATAACTGCGAGCTGGAAAAGGCCGGTTTAGCCGAGATGATCGCGCGTTATCAGCAGCAATATCGTCTTCATCGCCAGTTGATGGTGTGTTCGGACATTGAACAGAGAAACGAAAACCGCAAGGTTATCAAAGGTAAGCGGCGGTCGGTATACAGCTTGCCTGAGTATTGCCCTGACGGCGAAATTGCCGTCCACGAGCTGAATGCCCGTGGGCTTTTGCAGCAGTTGGAACAGGCTCTGTTTCACGACGTTACAATCCGTATCCAAACTGCAAAATCAGAATAATATTAGAAGTTTACTGCTGATTGATTAATGAACCCTGGAAGGGCATCATAGGCCTTCACTCGATAAAAACGACAAGACAACCTCAAGGATTGGGGCCAAAGCACGGGTTTCTGGAGAAAGTTAGCCATGACAGACGCATTACCACTGGCCGAAGACAATAATTATGAAGCGCCAAGCCGGAGGCGATTGCCCTTTTCATTTGCCAAACGTAATGGTGTGGTGATTGAGGAGATCGGTGAAGTAGACGCCATGGTGGCGTATAAGCCCGGTATTGCCCCTACCACCATTGTCGAAGTGCGCCGGTTCCTCGGTATGCCTATTCAGTTCAACGAAGTCAACGATACCGAGTTTGAGCGTCGACTCTCCAAAGCCTATGAGAACAATTCCAGTGAAGCCATGCAAATGGTTGAAGGGCTAGGGGATGAGCTGGATCTGGCGAGTCTTGCCGACTCCGTTCCCGAAACAGAAGATCTCATGGAGCAGGAAGACGACGCACCGATCATCCGCTTGATCAACGCGTTGCTGACCGAGGCCGTCAAGGTCAACGCGTCGGATATTCATATCGAAACGTTCGAAAAGCGCTTAGTGGTACGCCTGCGAGTAGACGGTGTTCTACGCGAGGTAGTGCAACCAAAACGCCAGTTGGCACCGCTGCTGGTGTCTCGTATTAAGGTTATGGCCAAATTGGATATTGCCGAGAAGCGGGTCCCTCAGGATGGCCGTATTTCCATCCGTGTGGGTGGGCGTGAGATCGATGTGCGTGTATCCACCATGCCCAGTAATTCGGGTGAGCGAGTGGTGCTGCGATTGCTGGACAAACAAGCCGGGCGGCTCGACTTAACCCACCTTGGCATGGCCGGTGGTGATCTTAAGCGCATGACCTCCATCATTACCAAGCCTCATGGCATCATACTGGTAACGGGCCCCACCGGCTCGGGTAAAACCACCACACTTTACGCTGCCCTTACTCAACTGAATGATTCCACCCGCAACATCTTAACGGTAGAAGACCCTATCGAATATCAGTTAGAGGGCATAGGCCAAACTCAGGTTAATACCAAAGTCGACATGACCTTTGCCAGAGGGTTGCGCGCTATGCTGCGTCAGGATCCAGACGTGGTGATGGTCGGTGAGATTCGAGATCTTGAAACCGCAGAGATCGCAGTACAGGCCAGTTTGACGGGTCACTTGGTGTTATCCACCCTGCACACCAATACAGCAGTTGGCGCGGTAACCCGTCTCCAGGATATGGGGATCGAGCCGTTCCTGATTTCATCGGCACTGCTGGGCCTGTTGGCGCAGCGGTTGGTGCGCGTGCTGTGTCCGCACTGTAAAGAAGCCTACACCCCGGATGCAGGTGAGTGTGAGCTAATGGGCTTTGATGTGGCCAATCCACCTAACATTCATCGAGCGGTCGGGTGTGAGCATTGTAATCATCTGGGCTATTCAGGCCGTACCGGTATCTACGAATTAGTGGTAATCGATGACGAACTACGCACCCTGATACACAATCACGCCAGTGAACAGGAAATGACCGCTTGTGCCCGTAAACACGGCACCGGCATTCGGGAAGATGGTCGCCGCAAGATATTAGAAGGTGCCACCACCATTGAAGAAGTATTGCGGGTTACCAGAGAGGGATAACGGGTGCCAGCATTTGATTACGTTGTACTGGATGAGCGCGGCAAGCAGAAAAAAGGCGTGCTGGAAGGCGATAGCGCCCGGCAGGTCAGGCAGCAGCTGAAAGAAAAGGGCCTGGTGCCGCTTTCTGTTGAGACCACCACCCAGAAGACCGATAAACAAGAGGGCGCCAAATTCCAGTTTTCCGGTGCTGCGATCAGTGCCGGTGATTTGGCTATTATTACGCGCCAGATGGCCACACTGCTGCAGGCCGGCCTGCCATTGGAAGAGGCGCTGAAAGCCGTGTCTCGCCAGCAGGAAAAGCCTCGCAATAAAAGCATGATGCTGGCTATACGCTCGAAAGTGGTCGAGGGCCATACCTTGGCGTCCAGTTTAAATGAGTTTCCCGGCTCCTTTCCGGATCTCTATCGCGCTACGGTGTCGGCCGGTGAACACTCAGGCCACTTGGATCTGGTGTTGGAGCAGCTGGCGGAATATACCGAGGCGCGCTATCGCACTAAAAAGAAAGTCCAGGGTGCCATGATTTACCCCTTAGTGCTCACCTCTTTCGCGTTCTTGATCATTGCGGGCATGCTGACCTTCGTGGTGCCCAAAATCGTATCGGTGTTTGAAGATTCCGGTAAGGAACTTCCTGCTCTCACAAGAATCTTAATAGGCACAAGTGAGTTGTTGCAGAACTGGTGGTGGCTGATGGCCATCGTCGCTGTAAGCGCCTTTTTCGGTTTCAAGCGAGCGCTTAAAAACGAGGATTTCCGCTTTCGGTTCGATGCCTGGTTGTTAAAAGCGCCCCTGCTTGGCAAAATCACTCGTGGTCTGGACGCATCACGGGTCGCCAGCACACTCAGTATTCTGTCGAAAAGCGGTGTTCCACTGGTGGAGGCCATGAAAATTTCAGGTCAGGTGGCTGGCAATGTCTGCATAAAAGAAGCCGTAATACTCGGTGCTGATAAGCTCAAAGAAGGCAGTAGTTTATTCACCGCGCTGGATGGTTCGGGGCATTTCCCACCCATGATGATGCAAATGATATCCAGCGGCGAGCGTAGCGGCGAACTTGATTCGATGCTGGCCCGCGCCGCAACCAATCAGGAGCGGGAGCTGGAAGACCTGATTAACACCATTGTAGCCCTGTTTGAACCGCTGATGCTGGTGGTGATGGGAGGTGTAGTTATGGTGATTGTGCTCTCGATAATGATGCCAATTTTGAGTATGAACTCACTGGTTGGCTAACCAACTGGTCAATATGACACTAACATGACAAAGGTAGTCTGGTTAATATGAAACCTATTAAATATACATCGTTCACTTCAGCGCAACGCGGTTTTACCCTGATCGAAGTGATGATCGTAGTGGCCATCCTGGGCGTGTTGGCCACCTTGGTTGTGGTAAACATCGGTGGATCTCAAGATACCGCCAACATCAATGCAACCAAAAGCAACCTGCAGGCGGTGTCGCAGGCGCTGGATTTGTACAAACTGGATAACTATCGCTATCCCACCACCGATCAAGGTCTGCAAGCGCTGGTGGAAAAGCCAGACAACGCCCGTAACTGGCCTCAGGGTGGATACCTGAGAAAAATGCCTGCGGATGCCTGGGATGGTGAATTGATTTACCTAAGTCCCGGTACCGATGGCCCCTATGATCTGTATTCACTGGGTGCAGATGGGGCAGAAGGCGGTGAAGGTCCTGCTGCGGATATTTCCGTAAACGACCTTTGATTGTATGATCCCAACTTTGCGCCGCCACCAGGGTTTCACCCTCATCGAAATCATGGTGGTGGTGACCATTATTGGCATCATGACCGGCTTGATTGCCATCAACGTGGTGACCAAAGATCCGCAAAAAGAACTCAACAAAGAAGCGCTGCGGTTTAAAGCTCTGATCGAAATGGCGCAGGAAGAAGCCCTGTTCAGCCAGCAGGAAATCGGCATCATCGTTTCAGAGCAAGGTTATAAATTTGCCCGTTGGAGCGTGCCTGAGGCCAACACCTCTTCCCTGACAGAGCCCGACCCTAATCTCTCTTCGGTTAACCAACAAGCCACAGAGCCCGCCACCGCAGCCTTGGCTACGGCATTGGGTAACACCCAAACCAGACCTGATCCCAGCTGGAATCTGATCACAAATGAACAGGCATTCCGCGAGTATGAACTGGATGAAGACTTCGAGTTGTTACTGGAGGTTGACCAGGAACAGATAGACCTTACCGGTGGTATTGATCAGCAACAACGTGAAAAAGCCAAGGAGGCTGCCAAAATCCTTGAGGAGGAAGAAGAGGAAATCAAGCCCTCGATCTTTGTCCTTTCCAGCGGCGAACTATCCCCCTTTGTATTGGAAATGTTTTTACGTGAAGACAGCGACATAACAGCCAAAGTTTCCGGTGATGAAATTGGCAAGATCTGGATCGGTGATGAAGATGATCAGGATCGATAACGCTTCGGGCATTCGCAGCGCCGCCGGGTTTACCCTGATTGAGGTCATGGTGGCACTGGCCATCTTTGCCGTGGCAGTGGCAGGACTCAGCTCAGCCATGCACAACAACGTACGCAATGCGAACTACCTTAAAGAGAAAACCGTTGCCAACTGGATTGCCAATAACAAAATGGTAGAAATCCATGCGGCCGGGGATTATCCGCCTTTGCAGGACAGATCGGATAAAATCGAATATGCGGGCACACAATGGGTGGTTAACACCAAAATACAAAAAGCCCAGACCAAAATGGCCATTCGGATCATTGAAGTGAGTGTCGGCATGGAAAGCGATGGCGAACCCAACTACTTCGCTACAATCACCGGTTTGGTGTCGGATACCAAGTCGAAATGATGAAGGTCAAGCAAGCACAGGGTCTGACGCTGATTGAGCTGCTGATTGCCATGGCGATCTTCGCGGTAATGAGCGCCGCCATGTTCATGGCCTTTGATAGCTTCCAGAAAGGCAAAGAGGTTACGGAGGCCAGTGCTGAGCGTCTGAAACGCTACCAGATCGCGTTTAATATCCTTTCCCGTGACATGCAACAAATGTTGCCCCGTGCGGTTCGCGATGAGTTTGGTTCCGATACTCCGTTGTACGCCATGCGCTCGGACGTGGGCACTGAAATCGAGTTTACCCGCGCGGGTTGGAACCGATCCCCCTTCTCAAAAATTAAACGCGCCGAGCTGCAACGAGTTGGCTATTACCTCGAAGAGAAAAAGCTAATGCGCGGTTCCTGGCGAGTCTTGGATCGTGCCGAGGACTCCATTCCGGATCGCACCGAATTGCTGGACGGCATAGAAAGCCTGTCGTTTGTATTCTATTACCTCGATAAACAGAGCACTTTGCAATCCACCGATGTCTGGCCACCCGACAGCATCAAACAAGGGCAGGTAGGGCAGGGGGGCAGCGGCACCCCGGGCTCCGTGCCAGATCGTGAATTTCTGGTGCTGCCTACGGTAGTGGAAATGAAGCTCGACACCGAGGACATGGGTGTTATTACCCGTAAATTCCTGGTGGCAAACTGCTTTGTCGATGCATACCACCCAACCACTGGCGGTGCGCCATTGGGAGGTGGATGTGGCTCGTAACTCTGTGCCTATGACAAAGCAAAGCGGAACTGTATTGATCACCGTTGTCATGATGGTGGCTATCGCCGCCATTATTGTCACGGATATGAGCTATCGACAGAAGCTTGATATCAAGCGCACCTCAGCGCTGTTGTCGCGGGATCAGGCATTTCATTACCTGCTGGGAGCAGAAGAGATCGCCAACTGGACTCTGGTGCAGGATCTGAAAGATGATAACGATAGAAACGATCCCTTTATCATCGACACACTGCAGGAGAACTGGGCCGAGAAAACTCAACCATTCCCGGTTGCCGGCGGTTTAATACAAGGGCGCATCGTGGATTTACAGTCCCGATTCAATGTGAACTCCATAGTCGCATCAGATGCCAAAGTGGCCACTCAACAGAGGGGGCGTCTGCGGCGGCTGATGGACTCGGTCGGCATACCGAAGGATAGTGAAAGCGACGTTACCACCCAGATGTTGGTGGAGCGAATGGTGGATTGGCTGGATGCCAATCAGGATCCAGAGGGCTTTGATGGTAAAGAAGATCTTGATTATCTCGCATTAGACACGCCCTACCGCGCAGCGAACAGCGTCATGTGGGATATCAGTGAATTGATGCTGATCGAAGGCTTTACAGCCGATGACATCGCAGAATTGTCCGATTGGGTGAGCTTCCTGCCCCCTGATGTGGCTTTAAACGTCAATACAGCCGACCCCAAGATATTAGACGCCTATGATCTTGGGGTGCCGGGCGCTCAGATCGAAGAAGATCGAAAGAAAACCCAGCCTGGTCGCCACGATGGCGGCTATACGGATCTACAAGCCTTCGAGGATCTTGTTGCCCAGTCGGCCACTCCAGTGCCCCCAGGTACTTCAAAGCAAGATCCAAGTGAGCCAGACCCCCCTGGCAAAGATGACCCCAAAAGCAAACTGATAGGTAACTTTTCGGTCTATAGCGAGTATTATCTGTTAGATGCGGAAGCCATAATCAACGAAAAGCCGGTTTTGATGCGCTCGATCCTTTATCGCCCCACCCTCAAGGCAGGGGCCAAATCGAATGATATAACCATCAAAACCCTTACAAGAAAGCTGGAAGATCCGCTAAAACGGGTATAATGATAATAAAAGCACCTTAGGAAAGGCCCTGTGACTAGTAAAGTTTTTGTACGCTTTATCAATGAAAATCAATGGGTTGGCTTGTGTGGCAAGCTGGCCGCTGGTGATCCTCTCGAGATCCCTGAGGATCTCTTTGTCGAGTGGTCCAGCGCTGATCTGGATGGTCGGGTGTCTGATTCCCAAATTGTGCCCTTCAATGAATTTGTAGAGCAGCTGAAAAGTCGCTGGGCGCACAGCTATCAATATGGCATCAGCCTGATTGTATCGGGCGCCAACGTGTTCAGTTCTGAAGTCACCATTCCTTCCAAGCAGACCCGTCAGATCGCCCAGGCCCTGCCTTATATGATCGAAGATCAGGTGGCGCAGGATGTGTCCCATTTTCATTTAATAATGGGTGAGCGCAGTGCCGAAGGCCTGGTGCCGGTGGTGGGTATTCCCAAGCAGCTGATTGAAGGCACGCGGGATCTGTTTTCTCAGCATGATTTGCCGCTGGATTCCATTTTACCCGATATGCTGAGTTTGCCTCTCCGTGATGGCGAATGGAGCCTGATGTTTGATGGCAAGCACCTGCTGATTAAGCGTTCTGAACTGGATGGTCTTGCCATTGAGATGGACGCAGCGCCGGTGGTGCTTGCATCGATCATGGAACATTGGCAAAACAAGCCCCAAGTGCTGCGGGTTCTGTTTTGCCTGGAGCATCTTAACGAGAACGTGAACAATTGGATTCGAACCCAGATCTCCGGTCAGGTTGCTGATTCGGAATTCGAAGTTGAGTACGATGAAATCAATTCCAATGATTTCCAGTTGTTGTGCGATCACCTACACAGTCACTTTGGTGCCAAGAAGCCCCGCTTCGATCTGTTGCAAGGTCGTTATGCCAGCTCCGGGCGTCGCGGACCTTCTGGTTTCAATTGGAAGCCGTTAGCCGCCATGGTTGCCCTTTTTGTTGTTTCCTATAGCGTTTTCCTGCACACCCAGGCGTGGAAAATGAACCAGGAAGCCGAACAGTTGGCCGACAGCAGCAAAACCCTCTACAAACAATTGTTTCCGAGGGATAAACGGGTGGTAAATGTTCAGCGCCAAATGGAACAGCATATCAAGGAATACCAAAGCGGTGCCCAAGGGCAGGGCTTTATGGCGTTGTTGGCCCTGGCGGGCGAACAGATTCATGCTTCCAACCGAGCTGATAGCAGCAATATTTCTCCACGCCGGGTAGCCTATGACGATGCCCAGGGCGATCTTAAATTGGATCTGCTGGTGAAGGATTTCAGCCAACTGGAAGAATTCAAGGGCAAATTACAGCAAGCGCAACTGGGCGTGGAAACGGCGTCCGCCACCCAGGACAAAGAAGGCGTTAAAGCACGCTTGAAAATTCGGAGCGAACGCTCATGAGTACAGCATTACAAAACATTCAAAATAGCCTGGATCCGGTGCGTCGTCGTTACGACAGCATGGCACCGTCCGAGCGTATGATCGTTAATGGTATTGGCGTGTTATTGGTTCTGGTGCTGGCGTTCCTGATTCTGATTCTGCCTGCGCAGCGCTCGGTGAGTGAAGCCGAGATGAAGCTGGCAGGGCAGCAGAAATTGATGTCCTGGATGAAAGAAAACGAGCAAACAGCGCGCATGGCTGCAGCGGGTGGAAGCGGGCGCACCAAGTCCGATCAGCCATTGCAAAGTATCGTGACCTCCACCGCACCGGCCCTGGGTTTGACGGTTAAGAGGATTGAACCCGAGTCTGATGACAAGCTACGAGTCTGGCTGGAAAAGGTTTCGTTCGATAAAACCGTGCGCTGGTTACATCAGATCGAATCCCGCTATGGTATTCAGATAGTCAACATCTCCATTGACGCTGACCGCACTGAAGGGTTGGTTACCGCAAAACTGGTATTGCAGAAATAAATGTACGAAAGCTTTTTTCATCTAACGGAAACACCGTTTTCCATCGCACCTAACCCGCATTATCTCTACATGAGTCAGCAGCACAACGAGGCGCTGGCTCATTTGGTTTATGGCGTGGGCAGAGACGGTGGTTTTGTGCTGTTAACCGGCGAAGTGGGCACCGGTAAGACCACGGTGTGTCGTTGTTTTCTGGAGCAAATACCCAAAGATACCGACGTTGCTTTTGTGCTGAACCCCAAATTGCAGGTTGAGGAGTTGCTGGCCACCATCTGCGATGAACTGTCTATACCCTACATAGGCGATAGCATATCGGTTAAAGATTACGTCGACTGCATCAACGGGTTTTTGCTGCGGCAGCATTCCCAGGGTCGGCATACCGTGTTGATTATCGATGAGGCGCAGAACCTAAGCTCTGATGTGCTGGAGCAAATTCGTCTCTTAACGAATTTAGAAACCCACGAAAAGAAGCTGCTGCAGATCATTCTGTTGGGGCAACCCGAACTGCAGGACATGTTTCAGCAGCCCGAACTACGGCAACTGTCGCAGCGGGTCACGGCACGTTTTCATCTAAATGCGTTAGCCGATGAAGAGGTGGGGCCCTATGTATTTCATCGACTTACTGTTGCCGGTGCGGTCGATCCACGTGCGATGTTCCCGGCGGCTACCATAAAACGCCTGTTTCATATTTCAAAGGGCATCCCTCGTATCATTAACCTGGTGTGTGATCGCGCCATGCTGGGCGCATATGCTAAAGAAACGCGGGTAGTCGACACCTCGATACTCAGTAACGCAGCCAAGGAGGTGCTGGGTTACGACGTCTATTCGCCCACCGGGAAGTCACCGTTTTTTAGAAACAAATGGTTGCCAGCCGCTATTGGAGGTGGAGCCGGGGCGTTGATCATGATTATGGTAGGGTTATCCTATCTGTATGGCCTGTCTGGTCGCGATAGCATCGATACAGCGGCTGCCAGCCCAGAGCCCGAGATTCAGACTGTTAGCCCACCCAGCATAGTATCAGAGCCGCCGCCACCGCCGCCTTCATTTAACAGTACCTCAGTTGCCAGCCCGGCAGCCCCTCTTGCTGTAGAGGATGCTTCCGGCATTGAGGCCTTATCCCTGGCTCAAGCATTTCAGCGGGCCAAGCATGTACAGGATGCCGAGGCCTATCAGGATCTGTTCGCTGCCTGGGGTATCAAATATGCCCCTGCCGATAACGGCTCAGCCTGCCGCTATGCTGACGGTCTTGGGCTCAGTTGTTTAAGCAAACTAGGCAGCCTTGGCTCCATCAAACATTATGGTTTGCCGGTGATCATTCGATTGTTTGGTGCCGAGGGTGAAGAGCGCTATGTGGTGATCCGCTATATGGACGATCGCTACGCAGACATGTACCTGGGTGACAGCATCCAGAAAGTGGATCTTAGGGATCTCGACAGCTATTGGCGTGGCCATTTCTCGCTGCTGTGGAAAAAACCACCGTCCTACCATGGGCCGATGCACCCCGGTACTATTGCGCCGCTGTCAAAGTGGTTGGCCTATCATCTGGATGTATGGGAGAACAATCCTACCCCCAGCGCCGGTCGCTCCACCTACGATACCGACCTGGTTGAGCGGGTAAAGGAGTTTCAGCGTTTGGTTGGTGAGTCAGATGATGGCGTGGTGGGTACCGGGACCTTGATTCAGCTGTCGCGTCGGATAGACGATTCCATTCCGGTGCTGAAGGTATCAGGAGGCGATTCCTGATGTCTTACATCCTGGATGCATTGCGAAAATCCGAGCAAGAGCGACAGCGTGGTAAGGTGCCGGATATTCACGGGGCTGCGACCGAAGCGTCCAGCACCCACAAGAAAACCAATCTATGGCCACTGGTGACGGTGATGGTGGTGGTTGCTAACCTGGGGATTCTGTTGTTCTTCGGGCTGAAACTGTCTGATGACAATGCTGTGCAGCCTCAACCCCAGCCCGCCGCAGTGGACATGGCTCCTGCCCATCAACAGCCGGAATCCCAGCAGCCTCCCACCCAAGCCAGTAAGCCTGCACCGGTGGCAGCTTCTAAACCGGCCGTCATTGAGCCAGCTGTTCCAACGCCAAGGGTCGAGCAGCCGGTCGTGATTAACCCGACCCCCGCTGCGGATAACCGTGAGCAGGGGTCGGAATCCTCGATGCCATCCGTCGGCTATCTTCCGCAGCTTGAGGAATTGCCTGCCTACGAGCGTGATGGTATTCCTGATATGACATTCTCATCCCATATGTTTTCCAGTATCCCCAAATACCGCTCCATCATCATCAACGGGAAGCGCCTCAAAGAAGGTCAATTTCTAAACGATGAAATTCAGGTTCGGGAGATAACCGATAGTGGGGTAGTTTTGAGCCGAGGTGCCACCTTATTTGAAGTGGACGTGTTGGGGCGTTGGGCACAATAACGCGTTAAAAATAAGGAAGAAATTCGTATTGTCGACTAGGCTTTAGGTATAGACACGTGCCTCATAAGGGTGTGATATGGAAGCGAATGAGCAAGCCGCCGAAGACAATAAACGCAGTGTGCCCCGGCGGCATCTTATCTATTATTTGCGAGTGTTCGATACCGAAACTAATTCACTTTTGGGAAACCTCGTAGACATCAGTACCAAAGGCATCATGGTGGTATCAGATCAGCAAATTGAATCTGGCAAACGGTATCGTTTGAAGATGGTATTACCCGATACACTGGAAGGCAGCAAAGAGGTCGAATTTGATGCTGAAAGTCGCTGGTGTAGGAACGATGCCAATCAGGATTTTTTTGATACCGGGTTTGAACTGATAGACCCTCACTCAGCTTTTCTTGATGCGGTTGACCGCTTGGTGGAGGATTGTTTATTCAAAGAGTAGCCAAGCCCGCTGCGATCAGAGCGCAGCATTGCCGTAGCACACGACAGGTGATCCTTCCGGAGGTCTGATGGATATGAGTGCTCTGGATGTCATTAAATCCAATCTGAACGTTGCACGAACCCTCATCATTGATGGTCGAGACCGTTATATCGGCGTTACCCGTGCAGCCCTCAATATCGAGCAAATATACCGCAAGTACCGATCTCGCGTTAAAGTCCTTTCCCCAAATGAAGCAGAAACCCTATTACGTCAGGCCCATCGTGAGGCCGCTGAAACGATCTGCCAGTTGTGTTTGGAGAACGGAGCCATTTGGGTCAAGTTCGCCCAGTTTTTAAGTTGCCGCCCTGACTTGCTGCCACAGGAATTCATCATTGCTTTGCAGCGTCTGCAGAATGACGCTACACCGGCAGGTTTCGAAGAAATTCATCCGATTATATTGATGAACTGGGGCCCCGAATGGGATAAACAGTTCATCAGTTTCGATGCATTGCCGGTTGCGACGGCGTCCGTCGCGCAGGTGCATAAAGCTACCCTGCAAAACGGCAAAGATGTAGCGATCAAGTTTCAGCTGCCCATGGCCAAAACCCTTTTTGAACAGGATTCACTGGTATTTACCGCGTTGGCAAAGGGGCTGGCTCCGCTGGTTCGTGAATTTGATATCAAGCAGGTAATTAAGCAGCTGATAAATATGACGCTCGAGGAGCTCGACTTTCGGCGTGAGGCCAATAACCTGAAAACGATTCGTGCCTTAAAGCACCTTCCTGGCATCATAATGCCTGAGCTTTATGAGGAGTTTTGCTCAGAAAAAATCATGGTGACCTCATGGGTGGACGGTGTCAGGCTCAGTGATTATCTGGAAACCAACCCCGACCGCGCCAAGCCGGTGTTACAGCGCTTGCTTGCCAGCTATATCCACCAAATCACGCAGTTAGGTATATACCATGCGGATCCCCACCCAGGTAACTTCCTGATCACCAAAGATGAGCAGATAGCGATTCTGGATTACGGCGCTATCGCGCGTTTAAGTAAAAACCAAAAGCTTTGCTATACCAATCTGCTTATGGGTTTAATGGGTTTTTCGACGGTTAAGTTAGGCGACTTATTTGCGCAGGCAGGCTTCGAATGCGCACGGCCAGAAACCCTGGAGGAGATTTCAGAATACATTGTTGGCGATAATCTTGAGCAATGGTCAATCGCCGATAGGCTCAGTGATTCAATGGATAAACTGCGTAAAAACAAAGTCGTGATGCCGGATTCATTCGTTGCGATGGCTCGGGTAATCATCACCATAGGTGGGTTTATGACACATTATGATGTGGATTTTGACTTTGACCCGTCGTCCATTGCGGCGTGACCTGCAGTAAGTAAACATTCCTTACACAGGTATAACAAAATCGAATTGTGTCCCTCAGGGGCAAACAGTACTATAACCCATATATTAATAACTACATTAAATTACCTGTTTTGTACATTTTGTAGACCCTAGGGGGTTTTGGTGTTTGCTCGCAGTCTTCGTTGTATCGCTATACTGGCATGTTTGTCTGTCGCTCAGGCTTATGGTGCCGTTTCTCAGGTTGTTACCGAAATAGTATTTAAGGAAAACATCGCTGAACTTATGTTGGCCGGTGAGACCTGGAAATACGCCAACGGCGATTCCTATACGGGATATTGGTTGCATAATAAACCTCATGGTAAAGGCACCTACCAGCGTCTTAGCGGTGATGTCTACACAGGCGATTTCAGAAACGGTTACATGCATGGCGTGGGAACCTACAAGTCCAGCAATGGTGATGTCTACAAAGGTGAATTCAGTCAGGGTTTAGCCACGGGTTATGGTGAGCTGCAGTACCAGAACGGCAATCGTTACGTTGGTCAATGGCTGGCAGGAACGCGTCACGGCCAAGGCAAGCTGTTCTATCGCAGCGGTTCAATCTACGACGGCAGTTGGATTAATGATGCCAAAGAAGGGAAGGGGCTCATGACCTACCGTAACGGAGAGCGTTACCTGGGTGATTACAAAAGTAACCTGCTTCATGGTCATGGTATTAAGATTGAAGCAGATGGCAGCAGCTATCGTGGTACCTTTTCCAAAGGCTTAAAACACGGAGTGGGGGAGTGCAGCCTGGAAGGCGGCGTTATTCATGTTTGCCTGTACGATAAGGGGCGTGAAATTCGGGATCCGGCAAAATTGGAGCTGGCCAAGGCCTACTACGAAAAGCATCAGCCAGTATATGAATTTGACGGCGGGATCGCCTATCACATCCAGGATGAATTCACCAAAGCCCGTGCCTACATCAATACCCGGAATGTATGGTGGGAGAAAACCGTCGCGCTGCTGGAAACTCAACTCAGGATCAGAAGCGAAGACGATGATCAGTTCCTGTACCTGATCGTTAACCGATATACTGGCCCTGGCGTTTACCATCTGCGTAAGGGTGAGATACTGGCATCGTCTTTGGACGGCGCAGCGATTGAGCTCCCAGATGACATCGTTGCTCATATCGAGATCAAAACAGACGAACAAGGTGAAATTCATGGGATATTCAATATCCCGGAGCTTGCCCATGAGGAATCCAACAAGCGCTTCAAAATATACGGCGGCCGGTTTGAGGCACAATCTCAACCACCCGAGATCCCCGAACCGAAAGACAGATCAGAGTTTCTGGCGAAAAATCGCGGCGCGGGTTGAGCCGATGGCAGTGGCTAAAGTAGCCACGCCGCAATTATTGGAATCAATACGGCAGTCATAACACCTGTCATGCTCATCGCCAGAGCAGAAAAAGCACCACATTCAGCACTTTCTTCCAGCGCTCTTGCTGTGCCAAGGGCGTGGGAGGTCAGCCCCATTGTAAATCCTTTCACGCCGTCATCCTTTATTCCCATTCGATTCATCAGCGGAATGCCGATCATTGCACCTACTGCTCCGGTCAGTAGAACAAACATGGCGCTGAGCGCAGGGATGCCACCTAGCTGTTCCGTCACGATCATTGCAATGGGTGTAGTAATGGATTTGGTTGGCATAGAGAGCATGGTGGAAAGATTGGCATCCAACATCCAGAGAATTAGTAAAGCCACACCTACGGTGAAAGCACCACCAACCAGCACCGTGCAGATTATGGGTAGCAGCAAGTCTCTAATACGCCGAGCATGCTGGAACAACGGAATCGCCAAAGCCACGGTTGCAGGGCCCAGCATCGCGTGCAACAGATAGGAAGATTCGTAATAGCTTTCGTAAGGCACACGCAACATCAAAACGGTGCTAATTACCGCAGCCATTCCAATCACAACCGGTTGTAATACCGGGTGTCTGTTGCTTCGCGCATACAGTCGCTGACCAAGATAAAACGCAGCCACCGTGATCAGTACGCCAAACAGTGGGAAGTTGATAACGATCGATAAATATTCAGTCATGACTGTCTTTGAAATAAGCGAATAAAAAAGAGAAAGATATGCGGTACCACTAAAATCGAGATCGTCAGACTCCCCAGTAACGCTGCAGCAATGGCAACGCCGTCTTCGATTATAAGATCTCCGTACTGGATGATTCCGGCACTGGCCGGGATCAGAAATAATGGCAGCAGAGGCAGCAGTACATTGGCGACGCCCAGTAGTGACGCAGGAACATGTCCTTTAATTAACAGATACACAAACAACAGAACCAGACCCACGACAGGAGAGGGAATGGGAATGGCCAGGCCAACAACAATAAGATGCCCCAACAATTGGAATAAGATTAGATAGAGAAGACCCACCAGCATAAACACAACACCTGCCGTAATTAACTGCGCTTAGAGTATCACAACTAGGGTCTTACACCTTAGCTTGCTGGGTTTGCTGAGGGTTGCTGGGTTTGCCAGTTCAGTGCTCGTAAAATACCTTCACGGGTGGGGATGCTGGGCATCCAATCTAACTCGTTTGCAGCCCGGTCAGTGCAGAATTGGAACGCGTTACCAAAGGCTTTAACATCGGTGCTGGATAGCACGGGTTTGGATAATATTCCGATTCGAGCCAATGACTGGGTTACTAGAGCAACCAGCATCATGATCGGATAGGGCACGTGAATGTGCTTTATTTGGATGTCGAGGTAGTCGGCGATGATGCCATACAGTGTGAGTGGCGTAATTCCGCTTGTTGGATCCAGTAACAGATAATCACGATTTGATGATTCAGAGGTGTGCAGAACTCTGTCTATTCCCAAGATCAGATCATCAATGTGCACGAAATAGATGTCTGAGGCTCGCGACTTGTGCCAAGTGAAGACGATCCCATCTCGAACCATGTCCATGACTGCCGGAAAAAACTGTCTATCACCTTCACCATAAATCCAGCCAGGGTAGACAATCGAGGCGTTCAGCTGCCCCTTCGCTCGCAGCGCTTTTACGTAATTGGCTGCCAGAATCTTGGTGTCAGCATAGGGTTCATTCCAACTTCGGTAAGGAGATTCTTCGTGAAGTAGCTGATGTTGTTGAGGGATGCCGAATACATCCGATGTGCTGATTAACGTGAAGTGTGGAACACCTTCGGCCACACAGGCATCACAAATGGTCTTAGTGCCCTGCACATTGATGCGGTGAAAGTGATCGTAGGCAGCAACTGAATTGAGTAAGGCAGCCCCATGAATCACTTCTTGGCAGCCCCTCACTGCGCTCAAAACCGAATCGTAATCACAGATGTCTGATTCGAATAATTCGTACGATCCGGCTTGCCCGAACTCCGTAAGTAGCTGTTCCTTGAGTGCGTGATTCGGCAGATCGAAAAGCCGCACTTTCCAACCCGCTTTAAGGTAGTAAAGCACCAGACGACTGCCGAGAAATCCAAATGAGCCAGTTATAAGAATTTGTTTCATTTATTGACGGAAATTAGATAATAATGCGTACGATAGTACCACTATTGTGCCCCCGTGACGGAGCTTCCAAAAAAACTGTGATATAAATCACATTTGATATGCGCGAATGCTATTACACATATTACAAATAAGTCTAAGAAAACAACGTATTGGCATACAACAAGTTTAACGGCTGTCTATACTAGTTATTGATTATGCTAGGCTTTGTTCTGACCAATGTCAGCCTAAGCCGATTACCTAACGAGGACCATCTTTCAGGAGTGGCAGTTATGGATCCGAAATCAAAAGTGATCTACAACAAAATTGAACATTATCTTGAGGAACGCAAAGGGCGTGATCGTCGTAAGGACGAAACCCCTGAAGAGGCCAAAGCCAACGCTGAGCGGCGTACAGGTGAAGATCGCCGTGACGAGGTCTCCCATTAGAAAGCCTTCCACAAAATAATCAGTTCCACCCAATCAAGGCGAAGCGTTTCACACTTCGCCTTCTTTCGTTTTACCTGTTCAGTTTTGATTCAGTTAGAATGCCCCATGCTGTTTTGGCATACAATTCAAATTTTCAGGAGCATTAAATGAAGAAAACTCTGGTCTGTGCCTCGGTTTTGATGTCTCTCGGCCTTGGCGGTTGCGCTATAGACCCCTATACCGGCGAGCAGAAAGTAAGCAACACCGCAATCGGTGCAGCAGCGGGAGCTGTCGTTGGCGCGGCGGTTTCCAGCAAAAAAGACCGTGCAAAAGGTGCGGCTATTGGTGCTGCTGTAGGCGGTGGCGCTGGATATTATTTTGACTATCAGGAAAAGTTGCTACGTCAGAAACTGGAAAGTACCGGTGTCAGTGTGAGCCGCCTCGAGAATGGTGGGATCAAACTGAACATGCCGGGCAATATTAGTTTTGCCTCCAGTCAGCATGACCTGCTACCCTCGTTCAATGATGTCCTGGACAGCGTGGCACTGGTGCTTAAAGAATACAGCAAAAGCACCATTCAGGTGACCGGTCACACCGACAGCACCGGCAGTTTCGAATTTAACCAAGGTTTGTCAGAGCGGCGGGCCGCTAGCGTTAGGGATTACCTGATCGGTCAAGGGGTGGCTGCAAACCGCCTGCATTCCAACGGCTTTGGGCCTCGCTATCCAATCGCGACTAATGATACCTCTGCCGGGCGTGCTGCCAACCGCCGTGTGGAAATCGAGATCCTGAATCAGATTTAAATCGAATCTAGCGGTGTTAGATCGAAAAGGGAGCCTATAGGCTCCCTTTTCGGTTGGGGTAGTAACAATTTTGATTACGATGAATCTATGAAATAGTATGTGGGCATTGGTTTGTTGGGAGCGTTGAAGTGGATAAGTTCGATTATGACCTTTTTGTAATAGGCGCAGGCTCTGGTGGGGTACGTTGCGCCAGGATGTCTGCTTCTATGGGCGGCCGGGTCGCAATCGCAGAAGAACGCTATTTTGGTGGCACCTGCGTGAATGTTGGATGTGTGCCAAAGAAACTGTATGTTTATGGTTCTCACATTAATGAAGAGTTGGCGCTTGCTCAAAGTTATGGGTGGAACGTAGAGGCCTCGGGCTTTGACTGGACTGTATTGCGTGATAACAAAGTTAAGGAAATCCAACGGCTCAACGGGATCTATGATCGATTACTGGTTAACGCCGGTGTCGAAGTATTCAATGGTCGAGCCGTTATACAAGGCCCTAATCAAGTATGTGTGAACGGCAAGGTTGTCTCGGCGCGATACATATTGATAGCAACGGGAGGGTGGCCATTCCTGCCAGAAATTCCCGGAGTAGAACACGCAATCACATCGAATGAATTTTTTGACTTGCCCGAGTTGCCAGAAAAGGCATTAATCGTGGGTGGCGGTTATATAGCAATAGAATTTGCCTGCATACTGCATAACCTGGGTGTCGATGTTACGCTTAGCTACCGTAAGGAACTTTTCTTGCGTGGTTTCGATGATGATGTAAGAGAGCACTTGAGAGATGAGTTGCTCAGAAAAGGTATTAAAATTCGCTTTAAGCATGATGTTACAGCAATCGCAAAATGCGGCGATAGCCAGTTCAGGGTCAACGATGCATCAGGCAACAGCGAGCAGTTCAACCTGGTCGTCTATGCTACTGGTCGTAGGCCAAAAATCGATGGGTTAGGCCTTGAAAATACCTCGGTATCCATTGCAGAAAATGGCGCGGTGATCGTCGATGATCATTATTGCACGTCTGAGCCAAGCATATACGCAGTAGGTGATGTGATTGATAGAGTTCAGCTGACGCCGGTTGCCCTGGCTGAGGGAATGTACGTTGCCAATACGTTGTTTGCAGACGGTGGCAAGCCTGTAGGGTATGATGCGATACCAACAGCCGTGTTCACGCAGCCTCCTATTGGTACAGTTGGGCTTACAGAACAACAAGCCAAAGATGCCGGCCACGATATCGATGTTTATCGTTCAGTTTTTTCCCCGATGAAGTACAGTTTTTCCCCCCATAAAGAACGCGCGTTGATGAAATTGATTGTTGATAAGAAAACGGATCGGGTATTAGGTGCTCACATGGTAGGGCCTGATGCAGGAGAGATTATACAAGGTATCGGAATTGCAGTTTCCATGGGGGCAACGAAAGCGCAATTCGATCAAACCATTGGTATTCACCCCACAAGTGCTGAAGAGTTTGTCACAATGAGAACGCCAGTAAACCACTAAGCAAATTGAAAGAGAATGTAGATGGATAGTAAGGAATTTACGCTTAAACGGATTGGCATCTATGCCGGGAAAGAAATCGACCCTGATTCAAATGTGCAAGTACAGGAGCTGTTACGCAGTAAATTTAACATACATCTCCCCCAGAGAAAGTCGTTCGATGAATCTTTGGCGTCGACCATAAGCGATCATGAAATCATTTCTTTGATACTTAAGTACCGTGGAATGAAATAGGCGATCAACATGGAGTTGCTGCAGTTCTGCAGGCCAGCGCAACCCCCCTACATTGTTTTGAAAGATACTTGTGAGTAAAATTGGGACACAGTAACGGTTATAAACTCCACCTGACGCTATAGCGTTCACGGATAGCACTTGTATATCTTTTATCATCACAACAGATCGAGCGCACAGTGATGCAATGGCAGCGTCAATTGACGGTTGTTGTGGGCGTCCTGTTGGCCCATGCGGGCGTGCTGGTTTTAGTGTTAAGCCCACATCAGCCTCAGTTGTCACGGGTAGAGCCTCCTCGTATCAGTGGTGTGTTCATTCAGGCACCTCCTGCAGAATTGGTACAAAAGCCATCGTCGAAGCAGCCATCGTCGCAACCAGTTAAGCAACCAACGCCAATATCCAAGCCGAAAACTGATCCAATTCTGCGCCCTAAACCGGATGCGCGGCCTGCTCCAGTTGTAACCGAAATCGATAATCCTACGCCGGATGCTGCCGAACCTGATATTGTTGAGCCTGTATCGCAGCCGCCGGAGCCTTCGCCTGTGCAGGTGGAATCTGAACATGATGAAAGCCTGGGTGCTCCGATCACACCGCCAAGGATTGATGCCTATCATCACAGCAATGCAGATCCAGCTTACCCTTCATCATCCCGGCGCAGGGGGGAGGAGGGAGCGGTTATTCTGGAGTTGGTGGTGTTGGCCGATGGCACTGTCGGTGACATAAAAGTCAAGGTGTCCAGTGGCCATCCTCGATTGGATCGTTCTGCCTTAAAGGCTGTTAAAACCTGGCGCTACACCCCTGCCCAACAAGACGGTAAACCTGTAGATTACCGTTATTTGCAGCCAATCACATTCAGTCTGCATGAACGTTAAACGTGCAGGCATAAAAGGAGTCTTATGGATACCAACGCATATGGTATAGAACATCTCTGGAGCCAGGCCGATTTGGTTATCAGAACGGTGGCCATATTACTGCTGGCCATGTCGGTTGCATCGTGGACTATCATCGTGCAGCGTGCGCTGCATCTGTTTTCTCTGCGGGGCAGTACACGCGCCACGCAGGAATTTTGGCATGCCCACAGTATTGCCGAGGGGATTCAAATTCTGGCCCGAGATGGTCGAAGCAACCCTTTTCGTCATCTTGCCGAAGTTGGGCAGGCCGCGGCGGATCACCATGACACCCATGAGGACGACCTTCATGGCAAGCTGCCGATGGCTGAATGGTTGACCTCCTGCATGCGAGGTTCCATTGATGAAAGCGCAGAGAGTCTGCAGAGAGGCCTTTCCATACTGGCATCAGTAGGATCTACCGCCCCTTTCGTAGGCTTGTTCGGCACAGTATGGGGGATCTATCACGCCCTGGTTAGTATTGGTGTTTCGGGGCAGGCCAGCATCGATAAGGTTGCCGGTCCCGTGGGTGAATCCCTCATTATGACCGCGTTCGGGTTGGCTGTGGCGATCCCGGCGGTATTGGGTTATAACGCGCTCACCCGTCACAATAAGCAGGTGCTGGGTAAGCTGAATCGCTTTGCCCACCAACTTCATGCGTACTTTCTCACCGGTGCACCACTCAAACGTAACGATGACTCGCCCAGGCTGCGTGCGCTGAAACCCGCCAAGGGAGATAAGTAGCATGGCTTTTGGTGGAGGGTTGGACGACGATGATGAGGTAATGAGTGAAATCAATATGACCCCGTTAGTGGATGTCATGTTGGTATTATTGATCATCTTTATTTTAACGGTGCCGGTGTTGACTCACACGGTAAACATTGATTTACCCCAGGCAAACAACGCCCCGAACGACGTTACCCCCCAAACCATAGCGCTAACCGTCACGGCGGACGCCGCCATCCACTGGAATGATGAGGTAATCAGTGGGGAGGTGCTGGCCAACCGCCTGCAGTCCGTCGCTGCTGTTCGGCCGCAACCTGAAATCCAACTGCGGGGGGATAAGGCGGTAGCATACCAGCATGTCATTGCGGTGATGGCGGCGGCGCAACAGGCAGGGATCGAAAAACTGGGCTTTGTGACCGAACCGATCCCTCAATAGATGAATTTCTACCAAAACAATCATCAAGACGTTTAAAATTGGTAGGATTTGACTAGGTTTTGCGCGAAAATATGTCGCTCTGCTAACACATAAAGCGCTCAAAACGTTCCCATGTTTGCGCATTACCTATGACACTTTATGTGAGGGGCAGCGTAGTTATGATCAATCAATGATCGTTTCTTCCTGTAACGATCCAATACTTTTTGGAGAAGCCTCCCATGAAATTAGCCAGTTTGTGGCGTTACCCAGTGTCTGTTTTTGGACTTCTTTCGATTAGCCTCGGTGCCCACGCTGAGACGCTTCATATATACAACTGGTCAGATTACATAGCCGAAGATACCGTAGCCAACTTTCAGGAACAGTCTAAAGTCAAAGTCAGTTATGACGTTTACGACTCTAACGAAGTGCTCGAAGCTAAATTGCTAGCGGGTAAGAGCGGCTATGATTTGATTTTTCCAACTGCGCGCCCATTTGCCGATCGCCATATCAAGGCCAAGCTGTACCGGCCTCTGGATACCAGCAAGCTCAGTAACTATGCCAATGTCGACCCAGTGATTTTAAAATCATTGGCCGATATAGATCCCGGTAATGCGCATTTGGTGCCTTACATGTGGGGTACCACAGGCATTGGATACAACGTCAAAAAAGTCAAAGCCATCCTGGGCGATGAAATGCCGCTGGACACCTGGCGTCTGGTTTTCGATCCCGAAATTGTCGCCAAGCTCAGCGCATGCGGGGTGGCGTTAATGGATGACCCGACTGAAGTTTTCGTCGCCGCCAGAGCATACCTGGGGAAAAACACAGAGGACTTTAGCTCCCCTGCGATTGACGAAGCCGCTGCAGTGATAAGTAAAGTGCGATCTGGTATCCGTTATTTCCACAGCTCACAGTATATTAACGATCTGGCCAATGGCGACATCTGTGTTGCGCATGGCTATTCCGGTGATGTACTGCAGGCTCGTGACCGTGCTGCTGAAGCCAAGAACGGGGTAGAGATTGCCTATGCGGTACCAGCCGAAGGCGCCGTGGTATGGACGGATGTGATGGCTATCCCGGCGGATGCTCCCAATCCAGAAGCTGCCCACAAATTTATCAACTACTTACTGAATCCTGACGTTATCGCCAATATCACCAACTACGTCGCGTACGCTAATGCCAATATAAAAGCCACGGATTTGATTGATGAAGAAATTCGTAATGATCCCGGTATTTATCCACCATCCACCACGCGTGAACATTTACTGGTGTTAAAGACCCCTAGCGACAAACAGGTTCGGGTTATGAATCGCACCTGGACACGGGTTAAAACCGGGATCTGATGTAGGGTTTTATTACTAATGGTTGAGCAATCCACCGTCGACACGGCAGATGATTTCATCGTCAAGCTCGAAGACATCAATAAGCACTTTGATGGCGTGTATGCATGCGATGACATCAGCTTGAATATCCAGCGAGGTGAGTTTTTTTCCTTGTTAGGCCCCTCAGGCTGCGGAAAAACCACCTTGCTGCGTATTCTTGCCGGTTTTGAGGCGCCCAATAAAGGGCGCGTCATCATAGATGGGATTGATATGACATCCGTTCCGGCCTACCTACGGCCTGTGAACATGATGTTTCAATCCTATGCCCTGTTTCCCCATATGAACGTAGAACAAAATATTGCATTCGGTTTGAAGCAGGAGCCGATGCCGAAGGCACAACGCAATGACCGTGTTCGCGAGATGATGGCGCTGGTACAACTAGAAAAGCACGCCAAGCGTAAACCTCATCAATTATCGGGTGGGCAGCGTCAACGGGTCGCCTTGGCTCGGGCATTGGCAAAACAGCCCAAGCTGTTATTGCTGGATGAACCGTTAGGGGCGTTGGACAAGAAATTGCGAGAACAAACCCAGTTTGAGTTGGTAAATCTGCAAGCCAGGCTGGGTATCACTTTTGTGGTTGTTACTCATGACCAGGAAGAAGCGATGACCATGTCCAGCCGAATTGCTTTAATGAATAATGGGCGTATCGAACAACTCGATTCACCGCGACGCCTGTATGAGTTTCCCGCTACCCGCTACGCGGCTGATTTTATCGGCTTGGTTAATTTGTTCGAAGGTCACGTTGTTTCACATGAGAATGACACGGCGCTGATTGACTGCGAGCAAGCAGGTACACTGCTTCGTGTTCATCACAGCCAGCCTTTGGCGGCAAACATGCCAGTCACCGTTGCCATGCGTCCCGAGAAAATACGCCTGCACAATCAGTACGACGGCCAACCGAACCAAGTGCGGGCGGTTATTAAGGAGATCGCCTATCTTGGTGATATATCCATATACCATGCTGAATTGGAAAGTGGCAGGCGAGTGAAGTTTACCTTGCCGAATGTTCAGGCGTTGGCCGAACAACCATTAACTTGGGAGCAAACCGTTGTGCTCGGTTGGAATGCCGACAGTTGTAATGTGCTTACACAATGAGTAAGTTGTTAAGTTATATCGGTATGGATGGGCTGAATAGCCGATCCCGACATTTGATCGTTGCTGTTCCCTGGTTCTGGTTGGTCATATTTTTTATATTGCCATTCCTGTTTCTACTTAAGATCAGCCTATCTGAGTCGCAACTGGCCCAACCTCCATACCTTGATATGATACGAGGTGATGGCGAGGGCCTACTTACTATATTTATTAACGGCGCAAACTATTTGTTGCTGTTACAGGATTCATTGTACGTAAGCGCATTATTAGGGTCACTAAAGGTTGCCGTAATATCCACAGCACTGTGTCTGATAATTGGATACCCCATGGCCTACGCAATTGCCAGGGCCCCGGAAAGTCGACGCATGCCGTTGCTTATGTTGATTGTTTTGCCGTTTTGGACTTCATTTCTAATCCGTGTGTACGCATGGATAGGTATCTTGAAAAACAATGGACTGCTAAACAATCTATTGCTGTGGTTAGGCCTGATTGATGAGCCTATTGATATTTTGTACACGCCGATTGCTGTGTACATCGGTGTCGTATACAGCTACTTGCCGTTCTTGATTCTGCCGCTATATGCCACCTTGGTTAAACTGGATAACACATTATTGGAGGCAGCAGCAGACTTAGGCTGCCGACCATTCAAGCAATTCATAACGGTTACTCTACCTTTATCTATGCCGGGCGTCATCGCTGGTTCTATGTTGGTATTTATACCTGTGGTTGGCGAGTTTGTTATTCCTGATCTATTGGGTGGGCCGAATAGTCTGATGATCGGCAAACTGCTTTGGACTGAATTTTTCAGTAACAAGGATTGGCCGATGGCATCTGCGCTGGCCTGCGTGTTACTGGTGGCGCTAGTCGTGCCGTTTGTATTGTTGCGCCACTATGAACGAAGAGCAAGCGAGGAGGGTGGATGAAGATTCGATTCCCTTGGCTTGTTACGGTTCTACTATTAGGTTATGCCTTTCTGTATATTCCAATAGTAAGCCTGATCGTTTATTCGTTTAACGAAAGCCGACTGGTTACCGTATGGAGTCGCTTTTCTACTAAGTGGTATGCAGAGCTTTTGCACAACGACCCGTTGTTGAGCGCAGCATGGTTGAGCATTAAGATTGCATCGATTAACGCCACTTTGGCGGTGATTCTTGGCACATTGGCGGCACTAGCCTTGGTGAGATTTGGCAAACTAAGAGGTAGTCGTAGCCTGGGTGTTATGATCACGGCGCCTTTGGTTATGCCAGAAGTCATGACAGGCCTATCACTGCTGTTGCTATTTATTGCTTTAGAGGGTGTGTTTGGGTGGCCCTCAGGCAGAGGGCTTACTACCATTGTTCTTGCTCATACCACTTTTTCTATGGCCTATGTCGCGGTCATCGTGCAAAGCCGCCTGGGTAGTATGGATAGATCACTGGAAGAGGCAGCCATGGATCTCGGCGCAACGCCGGTGAGGGTATTCTTCTATATTACCTTGCCAATTATTTCCCCAGCCTTAATCGCGGGCTGGTTACTTGCATTTACGCTGTCCATGGATGATTTAGTGATTGCAAACTTCGTTTCGGGCCCTGGAGCTACCACATTACCTATGATGGTGTATTCCAGTGTAAGATTAGGGGTAAGCCCTCAAATCAATGCACTGGCGGCTATTATCGTTGTAGTTGTGAGTATCGCAGTGCTGATTGCCGCAGTTATTCTGCAAAGGCAGGCGAAAAATCGTTAGATTGAAATCGTAGTGATCGGCATTGCAAGTTCGGTGTTACGTATTGTGGTTACCGCTGTAGTGCCATTAGCCTGATATGGACGTAATTTTTAACAAAATATGATCGATTAGGTTTTACTGTATTATTGTTAAGAACATACTTTAGTGTCGCCTGTAGGCTAGCTGAATGTGATTTCTTTGGTAACTTCTATTTCGAATCGTAGTACAGTGTGATTCGTATCCCTAAATGACTGTTAATGGAGCTACAACTTTTATGGACCGGCTTAAGAAAATAATCATTTGCAGCATGTTGCCAGCGTTATGTTTTATACCAACGGCTTTTGCAGTAACAAACAAAGCGCTGGATCGTACGATTCTACCGATCCAATTGCCAGAGCGGCCAGTATATAACGAGCTGGATGCTCGTAATGTCAAAGCGCCTGAACCGGTAGAAATAGGTGCGCCGGAGGGAGCACCTAATATCGTGATTGTATTGATCGATGATTTGGGGTTTGGTGCAACCAGTACGTTTGGCGGGCCTATTCCAACACCGACTTTGGATGAATTGGCCGAAAATGGCCTTCGTTATAACAACTTTCATACTACTGCATTGTGCTCACCAACGCGTGCCGCCCTAAAGGCAGGCCGTAACCATCATACGGTTAATATGGGTTTTATTACCGAGATGGCAACGTCCTTCCCTGGTGCTACTGGCCAAATCCCCAATACCACCGCTCCACTTGCAGAAACATTGCGCTTAAATGGTTACAGCACAGCCGCATTCGGTAAATGGCATGAAACTGCCGCGTGGGAGGCAAGTATGGCCGGGCCGTTTGATCGCTGG
Organism: Ketobacter alkanivorans; assembly: GCF_002863865.1. Taxonomy (NCBI): domain Bacteria; kingdom Pseudomonadati; phylum Pseudomonadota; class Gammaproteobacteria; order Pseudomonadales; family Ketobacteraceae; genus Ketobacter; species Ketobacter alkanivorans. The sequence continues at coordinate 94,235 of NZ_CP022684.1, forward strand.
CCTCATCACCAGGGTTTTGACAAATTCTATGGTTTTATTGGTGGCGAAACCAATCAATGGGCTCCGTATATTTACGATGGTGTAACCCCGGTCGAGTTGCCGCAGGATCCGAATTATCATTTTATGAATGATATGACTGTTCAAGCGTCTACCTGGGTGAAGTTTCAACATGCTTTAGATCCCAAAAAGCCATTCTTTATTTATTTTGCGCCCGGTGCTACTCATGCCCCTCATCACGTTCCGCAAGATTGGATCGATAAATGGAAAGGTAAATTCTCAAAAGGTTGGGATGTTATTCGTGAAGAAACCCTATCCCGCCAGATCGAGCAGGGTATTGTACCCAAGGGCACGCCATTAGCAGAAAAACCTGAAGCTATTAAAGACTGGGCTAGTTTAAGCAAAGATGAACAGCGCCTATTTGAACGTCAGGCTGAAGTCTTTGCTGCATACGTTGATTATACCGACCACCATGTTGGAGAATTACTTAATGCTATTGAAGAAACTGGGAAACTAGATAACACCTTGGTGTTCTATATTGCCGGTGACAATGGCACTAGCGGTGAGGGTGGTGAGAACGGCATGTTCAACGAGTACACCTACTTCAACGGTGTGCATGAAAAAGTCGAAGATATGCTCAAACTTATCGATAAATGGGGCGGCCCCGAGACGTATCCGCATATGGCAGCAGGGTGGTCTGTGAGTTTCAATTCGCCTTTCGGCTGGATGAAACAGGTTGCATCTGACCCAGGCGGTACCCGCAATGGTATGGTGGTGCACTGGCCTAAAGGTATAAAAGCTAAGAATGAAATTCGCAGTCAATTTGGTCATGTCATCGATATCGCACCAACGATACTTGAAGCCAGCGGGCTACCCGAGCCTAAAGTTGTCAACAGTACGCCGCAAATTCCGATGGAAGGCACCAGCTTGGCGTATTCATTTGATGATCAAGGTGCCCAGGAGCGTCATACCACTCAGTACTTTGAAATTTCCGGCAACAGAGCCATTTATCACAAGGGCTGGTACGCGCGAACAATTCATCGCGCACCTTGGGAGGCAAAACCCCGGCATAAATTAGGTGAGGATAATTGGGAGCTGTATAAGATTGATGAAGACTTCAGCTTGGTTAATGATCTTGCAAGTAAGGAACCTAAAAAACTCGAGCAGATGAAAGCATTATTCATGGCTGAGGCCAAAAAATATCATGTATTGCCTATTGATGATCGCTTGTTTGAACGTATGGATGGTGCTTCTGTGGGGCGTCCTAATCTAATGGAGGGACGTTCATCTATCAGCTTGTCAGATGGGATGAGTGGCATGCTCGAAGGTGTGTTTATTAACGTGAAAAACAGAAGCAAGGCGATAACCGCTGAGCTTGAAATCCCCGAAACCGGGGCCAACGGCACTGTGATTGTGCAAGGTGGCCGTTTCGGTGGTTGGTCTTTGTATGTTAAAAATGGTGTGCCAGCTTATACATATAACTTTTTAGGTTTGCAAAGCACCACGATTTCAGCAAAAGAGAAATTGCCTGCGGGTACAGCCAAGGTTCGTTACGAGTTTGACTACGATGGTGGGGGCCAAGGAAAAGGCGGCTTGGGAAAACTATTTGTCAATGGCAAGCAAGTAGCTTCTGGACGTATTGATCATACTCAGGCAGGGATTTTCTCGGCAGATGAGACTGCGGACGTCGGCATTGATTTGGGTACTGCGGTTGTACCAAGCATTGGTGCCGAGCGTGCCTCAGATTTTTCTGGGTATGTTAAAAATGTAACGGTTGAAGTGAGATAGTTCTAAACCGGTCGTTCGACGGTGGTCTAATGAACTTTACATAAAAGCAGATGAAGCTTGGCGGCAGGAAGCCGAGCTTCATCGCGTTTATGCGCATTATGAACGTTCCATTTTTTAGGCTTAATTAACCCGTTGATGTGACGGGCTTCTTATAGGTGTCCACTTGGTGCTCCCATGAGCTGTCTATTGGGGTAAGTTAGAAATGCCACTCCAGTAGCTGATTGATCGGGCTTAGTGCACCTGAATGTCTGTGTTGAATTAAAATCTCATCAATGGATCAATGGATTAATTGATTACATCTAGCCCCTAATCTCATAAACTTGAGGCCCGAAATAACGATGCTGCGTAATGTTTACTTATGGGTGTGGCGTGAATTCAGAGAAATGCTTCCTGCGTTGGCTTTCTTTATGATGACATTTCACATGATTGCCATAACCAAAAGCATTGTCCTCAGTACTGCCAACGTATCTGCAGTTGATGCCTCCATGGCCAGCGTAGCCGCTTTGCTGGTAGCCAAAGCCATCCTGATTGTTGATAAGCTTGCCATAGCGGACTTGTTTAATAGTGTCGCATGGCGAAATGTTGTCTGGCGTACATTACTTTTTTACCTAGTCACTATCCTGTTTCATCTCTTGGAGAGGGCATCGAGCTACTATTTGAGACCCGGCCCCCAGGTATTCGACATAGGTGAGATATTAGAGTGGATTTCGTGGCCATATTTTCTGGTGATGCAAATGTGGCTGCTCGTGCTTGTGCTTATGTTTACTTTGTTACGTGAAATCATCCAGCTCGTTGGGCATGATCAACTGGTTAGGCTGTTAACTCAAAAGCGGCAAGGATAGATTTAGAATACGTGCGCTGGGCGGACACAGAGTGTTATGACAATAAACTCAATGGTATCAACCTGTCCGTTTCCTGGTTTATGTAGATGTGAGGGTCTGCTGAGAACTCAGACCCTCACAGACAGACTATGGCGTATACCAGATTGCTGAGGTATAGGCCCGTTCCTGAATTGTTAAACGCGTACCTTCAGGGGCTGTTACACCAAATCGTTTTTGATCGTATGCAGTCCATCGAGGCGTTGGTATCTCAATGACACGTGCGTAGTAGAAAGCCCGCTCCTTTGGATTGAAATCGGGATCTTTCCAAACCTTAATGAGCTCTGTGGCGCCAATGGTGTTGGTCCAGGTTGCATTTTCGATATCCACAGTACTGCCCACAGCGGGGATTTTACCTTCACTGTTCGGCTTGCGATCATCGCTCCAGACCACGTCGTAGACCTTTTCCTTCAGGTTACCTTTTTGATCTAACCATCCCTTGATAATCTGGATCCGGTCCAGGTTGGCACCGATAGGATCACGCAAGGCGGCTACCAGGAACGTGGGGGCGGTTCCTTCCGGTGCAGATTGTATATCCCCACCCATGGGGACTCCCTTCATGTAGCCCGTGTCTGCCGGATTTCGGGTATTCGCGTCGGCATCGTCAAATTCCCAGCCGCCAAAGAAGCGCACAATCATTCTGGTGCCGGTGGTTGCATAGGTCTCTTTTCGCTCCATGGCATCCCAAATGGATTCGCGGGTGTTTTCTTCCGCCCATACTGCGGCGTATCCAGACGAGCCCACTTCCCAATCATGAATGGTGATGCCAGTTTTCTTGTTGTTCATGAACACCGCGCTAATGCGCTCAGGGCTGGGCTCCTGTGGTGTGGTCTTGCCAAAGAAATTTTCTTCCTCCAGTGCGGCAAGGCCGGTATGGGCGTCGCTACTACCCACCAAACCAAACTTATAGGGGTTTGTGCCCAGCTTGTCCTCGAGTTTCAGTCCAGACTTGTAAGCGCTTCGCGCGTATTCACCAGCCAACATGTCCTCATGTTTTAGCGACAGAGCCGTCCAAATTGCCCTTATCCCAGGTTTCAAAATCCGCAAATTCGTCATTGGGTGAGAGAATAGGGTGGGCCTCACCATCACCCTTCGTCTGCGTTGCTTCGTACAGACGCTCCCACTTTTCACGTTGCTGTACGTAGTCTTTGTCCAAGCGCTTACCGAAGCTTTTCTCAACCGGAAACATTGTGCCGTTACTCAGGTTTCCGTTATGTGCAATCGCCAGTACCTGCCCACCGGTTTTGTCTTCGTAGTTCTGCATCCATTTCCACAGATCCACCGGGTTTGCACTGCCTGCTGGAGGGTAAACGGTAAACGGTTCTACCTGACTGGCCTTGTCGCCGTTGTCGCGGAAGATGACGTTGCGGTGCAGGTTGTTGCCCTTAACCAGAGAGGTCCATTCAAAACCGATGAACGCGGTAAAGCGACCGGGGTCGTTGTATTCCTCAGCGGCATCGATGGTATCCTGCCAGGCATTCTTGTAAGCCGCTGTGCCAGGAGCGTACATGAGCGCTTTAGGAAAGGTGCCCTGGGAAAACTGGGTTATAAGATCCAGTGCAGCCTGGGCACCTTTGCCTTCCTGGATCATTTTGTACCATTTCCTACCGGTCGGATCAGCGAGAATGTTGGGTTTTCCGGCAAACAAATCCGGAAACATCCCCATATTGTCGGAGTGATCCGCCACCACCAAAAAATCCAAAGGACGCGCCAGTTTGGCAGGCTGCCCGGAGGAGGCCATGACCTGATCACCCCGAGCAAAGCGGTAGGCGTCGCGGGGTGTTAATTTGGCGCCGAATGCCCCTGCATCCATGGAAAACCCTGTATGTAAATGGGTATCACCGAACAAGGGGCGGGTAGGGAAGTTACGGTTTACATAAGGTGAGTAGGCTTTGCTCTTGTGAACCTTCTCTGCCGTTTTCGCATCGAGGCTTCCAGTATCGTGCGCGTGAGTGCCACCTGAAAACAATGCGGTAGCCCCCAGCAGCGCGACCAGATATCGGACTTTGATCATGTTGGAACTCCTTTTTAGAGGTTTGCTCTCTCGCTACAAAATATGGTCTTCGGGTCTATATTAATTCCAGAAAGCGACTGTGCGCTCTATGGTCCAGAACGCTGCAAGGGAGCCGGCTATGTATGCTGGCACACCACGCGTCATGATGGGCAAAATCCTGAAGTAGTTCTTCATCAATCTGCCCAACAGTAAAAGAATGGCAACAAACGCCAATTGACCTATCTCAACACCCACATTGAAAAACAGCAGAGCAGCGGGGATATCTGTCTGCGGTAAGCCAATTCGCTCCAAAGCTGCCGCAAAACCAAGGCCGTGTAGCAAACCGAAAGTAAACGCAACAAGCCAGGGGTGTTGTTCTGCGATGCCGGGGTTCCCCCGTTGTGATCGAATGATTTCAGTGGATACAAACACGATGCTGAGCGCGATACAGGCCTCTACCGGGGGGACTGGAACCCGTATTACGGATAATGCCGCAAGGCTTAATGTGATGCTATGGGCTATGGTAAAGGCGGTAATAGTTAAAACTAGTTTACGCAGGTTCGGCACCAGAATCATCAAGACCAGTACAAATAACAGATGATCGAAACCGATCAAAATATGCTCAACGCCAAGGGTGAAATAGGTTTTTATTGTTTCAATCATTCCAGGCGGTGCTGTCACCACATGTATTGGAGCATCCGGCGTTACGCGGTTAATTGAGGTCCTTCCATCCAGGTACTCGATTCGCAACAACACCTCAGTGGCTATTTTTTCCAATCCCTCTATGTGAATTGCCTGGCCTGTCAGCCCTCCGCTGCGCTCTATCGCCCAGCGCTGCAAATGAGCACTTCCAATGTAACCGTCCACCGGCTCGTTCAGTATCCGGGTTTGAGAATCAAATTTTACACCCAGTGCCAGGCGCTGAGCGTTACCTTTCGCAGGCACTTTCCACAACACCTGAAATCGATCAGGAGAAATTTCAGACAATTCAAGATAGGCGGGGCGGATATCGTCGGCCGAGGCGCTTTGAATAAACGTACCCAATAGAATTGCCACTACTATGACGAGTGCCTGACACTTCATCGTTAACTCCGTCCTTCCTGTGAAGATCGCCGTTCCGACTCGATCACTATGGTGTAATTGGTTCTAAGCTGTTCCAGCAGTTGGGCCTTCATCTGTTGATTTCTGGAGTTTCGCCACTCGCGCAGCACTTCTTTTTGTACTGCTGCCAGAGGGGGTAGAGTGGCGGGTTGATACGCGCTGATACGCACCAAGTGCACACCCAATCCTGACTGTAATGGTTCGCTCCACTGATTTAGGGGGACTTCTGCCAGGTGTTCTGCGAACCCGTTACCAAATATTCGGTTAATCTCAAAATCGGTTACTTGTTCAAACTGCACTGGTATCAGGCTGCGCGACCCTGCTACCTGCTCGCCTTTATGCAATTGCTCTTTAACAACATCAACCTGCGCCTTCCAGTTGTTTTCAGGCTGATCGGTGTTGATGTAGACCTGCTCAAAGCTGAATCGAGCCGCCGTCTGGAATAGCTCCGGTTTCTCTTCCAAGTAATGCTGTAAATCGGCTTCGGAGGGTTCTTCTAAACTGATTGCCTCCATGGTGAGAAACTCCAGTTTCTGGCGCAGTCTTCTCCGTATAACGCTGTCATTGCTGTCCAACCCCATTGCCAGAGCCTGTCGATAGAGAATTTCCTCGACAATAAAGTTATCGATTATCCCTTTCAGTTCTTCCTCAGAGGGCTTTCGATTCCAGGTTCGTTCAAAACGAGCGCTGAGTTGTTCAATACGACCAGCATCCACAACAATTTCGGCATCATCAGCCATACTGGCAGGATTAACCCATAGATATGTGACAAAAAGAAGCGCACCGATTACAACGAAATGAAAAAAAGGTTCTTTTAGTAGTTTCACAGCGATGTCCCACTGCTTGATGTAATTACAACCCAAATGACCAATGCGGCATCAGGGCATGACTGGGGCTTTCAGTCCCTCAAAAAAATTGACTGAATCTGTGGCGATTCATGCTACTCAAAAACTTTGTGGGTGAAAAGCAATCCGGAGGAGATGCTAGGACTAGGGAGTGATGACAGCCTAACCATCGCACGCCCTTTACGGTGCTTTACAATGGTTGACTGCCATCATGATGATTACTTAATTTCAGATAGGAGATCTGGATTCTCTACCAGATTGCGTACCCCGTGGGCGTGATCTTCATTGAAGACATTGCCCTTACACCAGTTTCCAAGGGTGTTGATATCCACTTTCGCCACCTTTGGCCGCACTCCCCAGGTTACCTGGTACGGTGAGCCGGTTTCGTTGTAACCGGGACCGGTGGTAGATCCTTCATATTGGGTTGGCGCACCTGTATTGTTTGGGATATTGAGCGCCTGAAATAACCCGTTTTTTCGCTCATGCTGGGTAAGTTTCATAAAGTCCAGCGCCTTTCTATCGTTCACCAATACAAAAACCTGCGATTCAACCCTAAGCTGCGGATTGATAATTGCTTCATTGAAGCAGGAGTTCAATGTGGGGCCAGGCTCTATATCTGCAGTGGAATACACATAGTGAACCTCAATGGTGTCTCCGGGATAAAGGCTTCCATGTTCACTGGGGCAGATTTTATTCTGTATCTCTTTTTTCTCATCCTTTGTCAAATTCCCCGTATATTGATAACCACTCAGGTAGCCTTCACCGTTGCCGTTGCCTGCATATAGGGTAAATTCGCCACCTTTATGTTCAGCATTCTTATGAAAGTGGATATTGCACAGATTCATGTCTTGATAGTCTGGAGCCGCTTCAAATATTATAGGGTTTTTACCGGTTAACGAATCAATATCCCTTGGCGACTGCGGACCAAAGCCTTTTGCTTCAGTGGCCGTTGCCAGTTTCTGACGTTGTTCAGCAATGACCTTGTCCGATACCGGGGCCGTATTCTCTTTAGCAATGGACGCTAATGGTAACGAAATTAAGCATGCAACGATGAAGAAATTGCTGGTTTTCACTGTTTATCTCCCTTTCTGTTCTTCCTAATGTAGACAAAACATATGCCTAATACAGCGCTAGTCGAAAAATCGGATCTATGAAATTGGCTGATAATTATTAGAATCAAACTATCGTAAGTGACCATGTTCGTCTGCAATCATATAGAGAGACAGTAAGGTTCAGCTCTGCGAAGCAGACTATGTATTTGTACGCCATTCTATCGCTATAAGTCCACAATTAGTTGTCTGAGAGTTCGTTCTCCCGACCAATAAAGTCGAATGAGGAGTTTTCCGGTTCAAAGTACTGCTGAAAGAATTTAGAGCGACTCCTGGCCAGCTCAGCATCTGTCACTCCAAACTGATCCACTGCAGCCTTTCGAAGCTTTTCGGTCAGCGATTCAAGAATAGCTGGTTGCTTAGCCCCCAATAAACCGGCGCGGGGAACTGTCCATTTCTCTGCCCAACTATAGGAACGCCCCCACGGCTCAATCATCGAACAGATCGCATCCTTAGAAAGTGCCGGTTCGCCATTTCGTAAAAAATCTACGATAAAATCCCACTCATCAGCAATGCTTGTTTCCTGACGTGACAACGTATTTCTCCTTTTGAAATAAAAAAAGCCCCTCCACAAATCATGTGGAAGGGCTTTAACTCAGTCAATGATTTATCTGGAAAAATTCCAGCGCTTCAAGAGTGATTTTTGGCCGACTACATAACCGTCACAATGTTCCAGGCAACGATAGGTTTTAGATTTGCGCAGTATCCGGTGGGCCTTCTCTGCGTTCCGGTTCGTTACCAGCGGCAGAAAATGATGCACCAGGTGCCAGTTATCGTTGTACGGGTGGAAAAGTGCATCCAGCAGCGCATTACCCTGAATGTTACGGGTAATGGTCAGCACCTCGTTACCGCTCAGATACTGGTGATCCATCAGTTCACGCAAGGTAAACACCGGATGATACGCCAGCAGCTTTGCCGCAAACCATACTGCCAGCACGTTCAACCCTGAGGGAATCAGTGCCAGCGCCACTCCCAGCACCAGCCAGTATTGAAGAATACCCGTTCCGGTATTTTTCCAACCTAGCTCACCAAACACGCTGCCAAGCATCCTTTTCGGGTCCAGCGTCAGGTTCCGCCAAAAAGTCAACCAGCCCTTATTCGCCTGGTAGCGCACCACATCAATATAATCCGGATCCCGGTGACGGTCACCGGTATACCGATGATGAACTGCGTGGATCTCCGAATAACCCTTCAGCGACTGGCACATGGGATAGGCAATAAACCAGTCCACTAGTAACTTCTGCCATGGCTTCAGGCGCCGTTGATGGTGGCTGGCCTCGTGGAGGATGTTATTCAGCGCCATCATATGGGCGGTTAATAACAAAGCCGTTACAGGCAGAAGCCACCAGGATAAGGCGACACTCAACGTGATTGCCACAGCTGCTACTAGCCAGCTCCCCAGGGTTGCCAAAGCAACATGACGCTTATCCAGGTTTCTCAGCAAACTGAGCTCTTTTAAATGTGTCGGCGACAGCTCCTTGCGAATCTGATTTGCCGACTGGTTCGTACTGTTTTTCATGAGAGTTCTCCGCATAACGGAGAACCTCGGGGCCCTTCGGTTCTCGACTGTTTAGGGCTAAGTCACACAGTGTCCGGATGTGTGCTCTAACCCTCCGATTTGTCAGTCTGGAATTCCAACTTGATGTTGGTGTTTTCCCTTCTGACAGGGCCTAATTTAAGGCTTTGGTGAGGGCTCATGAATGCAGCGTTATTGGTCGGAAATATTTCTTAAAAACATAGAGATAGGAAACTCATTGAAAAACAGAAAAGGCGGGAAGGAGGGTGTCACAGGATTATAGGATTATCCCAAGAGTCGATCATTTATTGTACAATAATAGACTCAAGTAAACCTGCGCTATTTTATCAATACGGTGTACGGGATGTCCGAAACTCAGGCTAGAACAAGTTCGAACGACTGCTTTTCGCCGTCGACGCCGGCCTGACCCGGGCGGACGCTCCCGCCTTATACGCCGGACATCGGGCTGGCCCACTGGGTGATGAAGTCGCCGATTCTTTCCGCGATGCGGCTCTCGATCGTGCGCAAGCGCAGGATGGGAATGCCGCTTTTCTCCAGGATGCCATTCTTTAACGCGTCCCGCGCCGCTTGTTCGGGCCGGTCGTGAGAGCCACCATCGACTTCGATCACCCCCAGAGGGGTCTTGCCCACCTTGAAATAGATCACGAAATCGCAACTGGCACGCGCCATGAAGGCCCGCTCACGTTCCGTCAAATCCGGGTTGCTCGGTGATACGACCTGATCCAGCTTGACCTGGTCGTGACACCTCAACGCTTGGCACGACGGATCGGACAGCGCCTCACGCAGCAGTTGCGCCGCGATCTGTTCGGATCTGTAGCGTGAATCCTCAGACCGCAAGCGGGCGTTCAAGCGCGCCAGGGACTGGTCATATTCGCGGTACAGCAAGTCGAAGGCCGACACCACGGGCGCACGCACTATCTGCTCGTCCTGCGCGTAATACGCGACATAGCGTATCAAGGCTGCGATGTGACCGTTGTTGCTGGTGAACACTTCGTCGCCCGTCACCAGGGTGAAGCGGTGCTTGGCCCGCGACACCGCTACGTTGATCATGCGCGGGTCATCGACGAAATCCAGGCGTTTGCGCTGCTGGTTGTAGCGTTTCTTGTCCAGCACGGTGGAGAACACGATCTCGTCGCACTCCCGGCCTTGGAACTTGTGCACGGTGTCCTTGACGAAATCCGCTGGCAGTTGCGTGCCGGAGAGGTTGACCTGTGCCCGGTACGGCGCGATGAAACCGCGCCCGTCGCCGTCCAGCCCGAGCGGCTCGCCCTCGTCGTCGAGCAGCTTGAGTAGGGAGTCAAGCTCCCGTAAGTTGGTGTTCTGGCGGGTATGGTTGCCCTTGGCGGTCACCACCAGGCGCAGTGGCGCTTCGCCCTTATCCTCGGTCATGGGCACCAGCGCGTTATCGTAGAACTGCTGATTGCAGAACTGGATGATCCTGGGGTGGCAGCGATAATGCTCTTTCAGCAGGGTTCTAGGCAACGCCTCCTTGAATACGCCGATACACGAGTCGAGCAGGCTGTAGCGCTCGCAATCGTAGACATCGGCGGGCGGCTGCAGGCCCAGCGCCAGGGGAATGTGTGCCAACTGGCGGCTGTCACCAACGACGATCAGGTTCTTCGCGCAGCCCAGCGCCAAAATACCCGGCACGATATCCTGCAATGAGGCCTCATCGATGATCACGTAGTCGAGGATCGCCCCCGGCGCGATCGAATTAACGATGGAATGCGTGCCGCTGCCCAAGATTGGGAAACGCCGAACAAAAGCATCGAACTGTTGCGGATGCCGATACGTCTTGGCATTGAAGTTGTCCGACGGCCGCGCCTGACGTTGCAGATGCTGCTTCAGGTGGCGCATCGACGCCGCCTTCAATGCCTCCATTGAGGCCTCGAAATCTCCACGTGCCAGCGATTCGCGGCACAATTGCAGCTGCGCGTTCTTTTCTCGCAGCGCCTTGTCGTAATAGTGCATCTGTAAGGCATGGAAAACGGTCAGGCGCGCATCGGCCTGGGCGAACGGCTTGGCGCGGAAAATCCTGAAGTTGAACAGCAGCTCGATACGATCCTTGAGGCGGATGTGCTTCTCACCGAGATGGGCCAGGTAGGCCATCAGGTCTGCGGTCTTGCGCGGCGACAGTCCGTACCTGTCCAGCGAGGCGGCAGCCTGCACACCACTTTCTGCCTGCCATTGCTGCAGGTGGCGCCGCTCAGTGGTCAGCTCATCGAGCTCGACCTGCAGTTGCGCCGCCCTATTGTGATCGTGCAAGTGCTGCTTCAAACGAGCCAGCAGGGCCTGAATCTCGTCCAGAGTCGGTGCGGGCTCAGGCTCGCTCGATGGCCAGGGCGGCAGGTCGGCGAAGAAGTCCTTGCGGTTGCCCTGGTTGCCGAGTTTGGCGATCAGGTGGCCCAGGCCGCATTTCTCCAGCTTCTCGTAGATGTTTTCCACCGCCGCATTGTTGTTGGATAGCACCGCCACGGTCTGTCCACGAAGTAGGATATTGGCGAGGATGTTGAGGATGGTCTGGGTCTTGCCGGTCCCCGGTGGGCCTTCGATCACGCTGACCTGCGCGTGGAAGGCTTGCTCGACCGCCGCAAGCTGGCTCTCGTTCAGTCCGAACGGATAGATCAGCTCCTGGCCCTGTGCCAGCACGCCGTTGCGCCTCGTGCAGTAGGCCTGCAAGGCGGTGTCGGCACTGGCAGGCAGTTTTTTCAGTTGGCGCACAACATTGGCAGCGATTTCACGGTCACTCTTCGACTCAGCGCGATCCTGCCGAGTATTCGCCACAGCTGAGAAGTAGTGGAACACCGGCGCGTCTTTCATCGCCGTCGGCGTGGTAAAGCCGATACTGTCCATCTTGTAGACGTAGGGCTTGTCGGCGTCCGGATAGTGCACGACGGCATACCGCTCGCCGTAGATCGTCGCCTTGGCGATGGGCGTGACGATCGTGCTGCCGGGCTTGGTAAGCAACATCTCACCCAGCTCGCGGGAGGGAGAAACACGGCAGTCGCTGAGCGGGCGAGTGTAAGTTTTCTTGGACGGGTAATAACAGGTCAGTTGCAGGGCTTCGTACTTGTCGCTCCAGTAAATTGCCCAGTCGCTGATCTTCGCGATCTTGTCCTCACCATCAACCTGAATCGAAACCATACATCCCTTATCCATATGCGTACGGCATCCGGCTGCGCCTCACGCCGAACATCGAATGCCGTTTCCAATAAAGATCATCTTGCCATCATTGTGTGTAGCTCCGATAGCCGGCTTATGCATTTGCCCATCTGCCGGTTCTTCAGCTATTACCTGAAGACGGGATACTGTTCGACTTTGGCACGTGGGTGATTCAGATAGATGAATGCCTACGACCTCTGAGCCCAGCGCTGTAGGCCTGGAAGAGAAAATCGCCAAGATCAAAACTCAAATGAAAGAACTTCAGGTGATCGAGGCTCAGCTCAAAAAAAATTGACTGATTTACTTTCCTTACTATATACGTCCGCTTATGGCCGTTTCTGACTATTCGAGATTTACCAATGCCTCCTCAAGAACGTCTTCGGAGGCTCTTCATAAATTATTGTTGTTGAAGGATTAACATGACCAGCGATTTTCTGAGCTATCTTCACAGATTTTCTTTGCTTATGGATTACATTAGTAATAAGAGATCTACGACCACTGTGTGAGCTAGCCTTTTCAATTCCTGCCCAGTTTCTAAGCATCAATGCCATATGCTCCTGGAGCGTGTTGGGAGAGTAGGGGCCGCCTTTCTGGGTAATAAAAAGAGGGGAGGAGGGCTTTGGTTTCTCACCTTTACTCAGCCGACATCTCAGGTATTCATCAAGCGATGCTCTTAAAGCCAAGTCAACCATCGGCAAATCGCGGGATTTTCCTCGATGCTTTTTGACTGGTGGGTAAAATGTCTCCGGATCTATCTCCACTCCTGATTTGGCACGCTGTTCAATTTGCCTGACTACTTTATTGAAGCTCTCGAGATCAAAGCTAATCGTTCTGCGCTGGTAGTGACTTTTGGATCGAGCCATGGCATCAGCCCCTTATGTATAAGATGCTGGCAGGCTCATGATTTCTAAGAGCTGAAAATCAGTTCCAGCTTTGGTGAGCTTCGCGACTTCATTTATTTGCAACAGTGAGATCTCCTGGGCTCAGAGCCCCAGTTTAAAACTGATTCGCATGATGGCAGTATTCTTTTCTGGGTGACGGTGCTCTTGAATCACCTCGAATAGTTGGCGCTGTTGCTCAGCTGTTGGAACCCGTGCCTGACCAGATTTAGCCATAAGTAAGTCTCGAAGTGGGGCGCACACATAATCCGTAATAATCATATTTTAACGGATTATCGCGATTTAGATAGTGAGGTTTGACGTAGATTTGCATTTTCCCGTAATAAATCCAATATCACGATTTGTCAGGAACATACCCGAGGATTGAATATGAAAACTGGGATCGATATCGAAGTCGCTAAGAAACTTTTCCATAAGATCGCCAAAGAATGAAGTCTTACACCTGCAGAAATAAACGCTTTACTCGGTGGCGCTGGAGACATTGATGATCTCCAATTAACCGAAGAACATATAATGAGAATTTCCGCCATAACTGGAATCTACGGAGCACTACAGACCTTGTTTGTTGACGAGAGCCAATGGCGTGGTTGGATTAGAAAGCCAAACAGTGATTGGAATGGGCTATCCGCTATGGATGTGATGATCTCTGGAAAACTCGAAGACATTCAGAAAGTCCGAAATTACCTCTCTGCCTGGACCGGGCAACACAACCTTTATTGGAAATTCACCATTTGTTCTGGAAATCTTCACTGTTTTACTTGGTCATCCATTTGGTGGATAACCAAGAAAAATAGTAAAGATGTCTGAGTTATAAAGCCAATAAAAACATGCGGTTATGTGTTCTTTATCCAAGACATTTAGTAACTTTTTTCTATCATCCCATTAATGTACGCAGAGCTTCAAGATTCCAAAACATAAAGTAAAGTTAATGTCCGCTAACTCTGTCCGAGCCGTAGCCAGGAGGTTTGAAGAAACCGACGGAGGCCTCTCAAACAGTGATTGATCTTGTGGTTTGGTTGCATATTGATCAATTATGCGGAGTGCGCATAATTATGCATAAAATTGTTTGAAATAAAGACAGGAACCAATGATCACTGCATCAAAGGTGAACGTCTTTCAAGAAAGTAGCGTTCATTGAACTTGTTAATGAAATAGTCAACGCCCCGTTGTTCGTAACAGCTATACATTGGATCAATCGGCTCACAAAGGGTGTTGTCGCCAATGACTAGCAACTCCGTGATGTCTGGCTCTTTATACACGAGACACCCATCATTGCGTCCGGTCCTGAATATCAGATAGTCTGAATATTTTTCTATTGATCTAAACGGAAATGCAGAATAACTCCAGCGAAGAAAGCCATCCTTTCTTTTTTGTGCGTTAAAGGCTAGTAGACCCTTAACTTGACGCATGATTTCAATAAAACTATGTAGGAGATCATTTCTAAACAACGTATTTATGATGATTTGGGGAAGCTCTACGATTTCGCCATCAGTTGTCTGAATGGCTTTGGCATGGTTTGGTGCGTCAGCTAATTGAATATCGCCAATCTTCACTGGCATAGCGTAATGCCAATGGTGGTACCACACTCCAAAAGCAGTACAGTATGGACATTCCCCTAAATACATGCTGTTAGAATCATCTTTCAATGTATGTCCCGCTGGAGCCCGAATTTTGATTTCGTATGCAATTAGATCTGTAATTTCTCGTAGGGTTTGACGGAGAGTAGTACAAGCTTCTCTCAAAAACCCTCTTTCGTTGTATTGCCAAGATTGAGACATATTTTCTTGATCGATTTCGTTAAACGTAAAATCTACCCGAGAAATTCCTGTGTGGTAGATCAAATGATCAAAAGAATCCAGGCCTGGGAATGTTTTCGCCAATAGTGAAGGTAAATACTTTGAGTTTAAACCCGACATTGAGCGGTCTACATCAAAAATGCCCGATGTCATCTTTCCAAACCCGTTAGAAAGATATAAATCTACTAAAGAAAATGTCGGGCTCAAATATTCACTTAACTTCGCTTTAAAATTCATGTCTGGAAGGCTACGCATGACTGGGGAGAGAATGCCGCAGGTCATGCACCTGTTTTCCAAATCACCACCTATCTGGTATGGGCCAAACATAGACCATTCGCGACCACAATCAGGGCATTGATTGCAGAGTTCAACATCGTGAACGGGGCAAGATTGTAGCCAATCTAAATTATATACATCACAATGAAACAATAGTTTTTCGCATTCAGGACAGCTCTTCCTCTTTTTAGCGTGGATATCAAAGCGGCGCGGCACCATATAAGAAGGTACCTTGTTTTTTTCAACTGGCAGATAAATATATTCACATCGGCAATCATGTCTCATCACAGGAATCGAATGATTGAAGATATGACGGTTAACAGTCTGCCTTATCGTAGTTTTATTTCGACGACAAAAAATAGGATTCGAACGAAACAACCGTCTTTGGATATTTTGAAGGCTTTCGAACTCGTGCGCATATAACCAGCCTTCGTTCATTACTTAACCCTGTTGATTTCGTTGGTAATTAAACCAGAAGCCTGTATAGCACGGTATACCATAGCTTCGTTTACTCTATTAACGCCTTCTCTTTTTAGATAGCCGCTTAGTAAAGGAGCTATTGTCCCTGTGAAATACTTCATACCCCAACTCGTCCGACGTTCCGGCTTTTTTACGCGTAGGTATGTTTTCCAAATGAGATCAGTCAAGTTTTCCAGACGCCAGCCGTTTTTAAACGCTTCTGGCAAGAAGTGCTCAGTGTAAGTTGGACCATCGATTTCTGGAAAACGTAAGGTATCGTACTGTCTCAAACATTTTGACAATTCATCTTTGTTCGTTATGCCCCTGAAGACATACTTTTGTATAAAAAACCGTCCATGCAAAAAATTATACTGTGAAGTCTTTACCTGGTTTAGAAGGTGATCGCTTTCATCTATATTCCCAAATAAGAAGACATTAAGAAGAGCTTTATAGTCTTCGAGAAGTTCATCTTGTAACTCAGCAAATACTATAAGTTGATCGAGTGTCATACGCTGAAACTCATCTACAAATAACAATACCTGTCTATTCGAGTGCAGCGCTGCAAGATCAAGAATATAACAGACTATCTGATCCATCATGTCCTCAGGAGAGTATCCTTTTTTATCCTTTTCCCCAGTTATTCTGTATAAGTTACGATAGCATTGCGCTATCGTGCGTTTGTCTCTTTTCTTCGCTCTGTATGTGATACTAGGTAGAGTTTGGTTTGTGGTCTTTAATTTAATTGCTTCTTTTATCATCCCTATGGATATAGATTTTCCAGTCCTGCCGTCTCCTAATACTACGCCACCGGTGATGCCACTATTTGCCCATAAACATATTTCACTTTTCAATTTGCTGATAGCGGGCGTTTCAAATGGAAATCGCATGGTATCCCATATTGGGTGAATGTTTGTGTTAAATGCTTGCATCTTCATCATCTTCTCCAAAGTATTCTGATGACCATTCTGGAAATTCAGAATCATCGAGCCAATCATCGTCTGTTGATATATATGTGTCCTGGTGATAAGAGGAAAGAGTTGGTGTGAATTGGTAAGATTGGTTAGTAAACTCGCGATAAACTCTTACTATTTCTCTTGCTCTTCCTGGAAGCTCTTTGTGCTCAAGCAGGTAATTGAAATACCAAGTAAGATTGTTCTTGATATCTGCCTTTAATTTCTTGCGCAAATCATGGATAAATTTCCTCGTGCGAGTTGAGTGTGGGTGGCTCTGCCAGCTTTTTGGCGCGTATGCCTTGCCAACGCTACTGTAGTTACTGTCAAGCACCGTTACCCAACGAATATCATTTTCATCAAATTCGAAGTCTGCATATTTTTGATTCAGGCATATTTTATAAAGTGATTTACCTCGGTATTTTCGATAACAAAAATTGATGTATGGTTGACCGTTTTCGTTAAAATGTATGCGTGCTCTCGCTCGCCTGGTAGAAGATACCAATGCCTGTGCGTTGTTAATCGGGAGCCTTGGAATATAGGCGCTTGATAGTAAATACTCCAAATCCGTCAATGGTGTTAGATGCTTTAAGGTGGCTCTTGGTTTTGCATTTTCATTCGCTAACGACATTTCAATGAATTCTTCTAATGCTGTTAAGCTGATTATTGGAGGTTTTTTTGAATTTTTTACGCTTTCACGAGTTGGGTCTGCTGGACCTGTTCCTGAAGTAGATTTGAACATGTGGCTGCCTTCGCAGAGGATTTTGAAGGCAAACTCGATCCAGTTTCTGTCTTTTGGCAGTTTCGGTATTCCAGCAGAAAACGTTGCGCCGAGATAGTCTGCTGAGGTGATATGGCTTCTAACCGAGTTCGCGGTGTTTTCTAAAGCGTTGTCTAGTAAAACTCGTCCAATAGCTGGCGCACTCTCCAAGCAAAAAAGATTTTCAGAAGGATATCCAGCTCCCGGTATATATTTGAATCCCGGTGTGCGGAATTCAATACGTTTCCAAGGTTGATAGATCCGGTCAATGCATATCAGAATTTCATATTGATTTGGCTTGCTGTTTAAGATGAATACGTATGATAGGTTTACAGTAGTGGCAACGTCTCGAGCTACGAGAAGGGAGATACGATCCACTCTTTGAGCCTGTATTCTTCCTTCAAATTCCAGCAGTACAGAAGACGGGGTGTCAACGCAATGGTGGTCTATCTGTATCTCGGAATAGGCTGTGGGATCAGACTTCACTCGATCTAGTACGCGGATTTCTCTGTCGTGTTTTGAAATTATATCTAGCTCAAGCTCATGCCTTCTTTTATTTAAGTACAACCTGCAACTTTCATATCCACGTAAAACTTCCGTGTAGGGGTAACAATCATGCGGCCAATCATTTTGTTCCAGGAAAGCTAATAACGTAGAGTGAAAGACGTTAGCCTTGATATTTTGGCCCCAGGCTTGGTCTGTTACATCTGCAAGTATGTGCTCATCTAGATGTCTTCTCAGGCCGGGTACCCTGTCAAGTAAAGCTGAAAACGCACCCTGAGCCCCTATAGAATTTGTTAAACTCGGTAATGGAGATTTACGGTTGTAATTACTTCTGCGAAAGTGTGGTATTAATGCTTTCGATAGCGGTGGATCGTCGGTGTCATCACCTGCAAGACAGCGAGACATGATTTTATGGATGGAGCCTTCAGAAAGGTTATACTCTGTTGCGATAGCGCTGAATGTCTTCCCTGACAGAACATGAGAAACTATTGTTTGATTTCTTAAATATCCACGCCGTTTTTTGGCAGGAATTTCATTGAATGGTATCAAAGGCCAATTGCTGAGCTGCCATAGATAGGGGTGTTGGTTGAGGCGTTCGCGCCAATTTATATACATGGCGTCACCCAACTATCAAAGTTCAGATTACGTTCGCTTAGATTGCAACACAGGCAACCTTTGTGTAGCAGCCGAAATATAGAAAGTTCGCGAAGATGTCGATTGGCTGGAATATTGCGATCTAAAAGTTCCCCAAAATATGCGCCTTCTACAGGAATTATTTCTTCTATGAGTCGGCGTTCGGTAGGTTCGGTATCGTAGTGCTGCCCCCTTACCAGAACTCTGATTATCGTTAGCCAATTTTCAGCCAAGATTTCTTGTTCGTATAATTCTTCGTTTGAAATAACCTGGAAGTGAAAGCCATTGAGCCTAAGGTATTCTTCAAAATCATCTCGCCAGGGTTTATCAAATCGGCCACCGCGTTTAATCTCGATGATAGTTTTCTTGGTGCCTTCCTGGACAAAACAGTCTGGCGTATAAAGGGTTCGACCAATCTGAAATCGAAATGGTTGAGGCACAAACCAAGGTACACGATCTTTAGACTCGTTAATTGCCGCGTGATATAGCTCAGCACGGGAGTGGAAGCAGGCCACATGCGGAAACTTCACGAAATGCTGTTCGTGATAATCTGCCGACATGCGTAACGACTTCGGGGTTGGGATCTGGGTAGGTACCCAATCGTTTACCTTGATCTTTGTATTCGCATTCATATATTCACCTATATAAGCAAACCACTCTTTAACGTCAGATCTGAGCGAATTTTGGCGATAGCAAATCACCAATACCCGCAATACAGATACAGCCGGTGTTTTTCTCTGGGCGAAAAAGATCTGTACCAAAAACAGTAAAGTTTTTGGCGCAACAGGAATCTGTAACAAGGGGAGGGTTGACGATTCGCTTCTTGGTAGGCGATACTGACACTGTCACATGCGGTATCACACATACCGAGAAGCGGAATCAGCCCCTTGGCTTATTCCGCTTTTTCATTTGTACTTCTCTATAGCGTTAAATATTCTTCATCGTTCGTTTCCTTCTGATTGATTTTCAGGATCGAAGAGATCGCAGTAGCTTCAGCCTGACTAATTGACCCTAGCCGTTTCCAAAGCTCATCTACTAACGCATATTCGTGTACGGATACGTCTTTCGGAACGCGTCGTTGACGCTGGGAACACTCTGCTGCTCTAAGTAAGGCCGTTTTCTCTTCGGGTGTGAGCTGAAGTCCGGTTGTTATGGCTTCCAATAAATGTTCTGTGGGCGGTCCTTTTCGGCCTTTTTCCATTGCGCTGATATAACAGGGAGCGACCTGGAGCAGGTCTGCCAATTGCTGTTGTTGCAGTCCTCGGCGACGACGAAGATCCGATAATTGAAGCCCAAATGGAGTCATAAACTTTACCGCTTTAGGTATGTTTATTTCAGGCTATGGGGCAGAGCGAGGAAAGTCAAAAAACTGAAAGAATAATCAAGCATAGGTTGTTGATATTATAATAAATGTTCGGAATATATTCGGAAAAAATACTCAGGTTTTTAGACTATATCTAGTCTAATATTTGCTTTTATTTTTAAACTTGGTAGCCGTGGATACTAACAAATATTTTCAGATCAGTCGGCCTCAATGCCAAGAAAAACCGGAAAGTAACAAAAATCATGAATGCACTTAGAATGACAGGTGGCGGTAAAATTCTAACCATGACCGACTTTTTCTGGACACTCTTCTATTCTCGATAGGTACAACTGGTATTCAGGTGGTCGCTGAATATCGGGGTTTTCAGCGACTTCAAGGTCTCTCAATACATAAGTCACAAGTGCCCGGCGAGTCTTTACCTGACGTCCCGCTGCGCCATTGAAAAGCTCATCTCTTATGAGTTGTTCCTGGGCGGAATTCAAGCGTGGATGTGGACGCAGTTGCAAGATCACATATTCTTCCCAATCGGAATCTAGCGGCGTTGGCTTATCCTTTTCTACTGGTTCGGCGGTGCTAATGCGGGCTAGATTGAAGTCGCGATGTTCCCCTGTGGCTTCGTCGAACGCACGGAGGTGCCAACGCCTACCAGCAAAAACAAATGCCTTTGGATGTAAGATACGTTCGACTCCAGCTGGATTATTCATCGAACGATAAGTAACCTGAACTGCGCCGTTTATAGCCGTGACCCCATGCAGGATACGGAAACACTTGGGTTCCATGTGGGTAAAGTCCTGCCGAACCTCTTCCATCTCAATGTTTACCCTGTTATTGGCCACGGCACGGAAGTACCGATCAATACTCAGGGCTGCGATGCCAGGGGTAAAGCGGGGAGTGGGAATATAGCGACCCCTGCCTTCTCCTTTGGCAGGAGAAGCGTTGCGAGGATAGGCATTACGATACGCAGAAATGATGCGTGATGCCTGCACACTGGTAATACCGAACGTCTCACGCAACCGTTTGTTGGTTAAAAGGCCTTCGTAAGCCAATACCAGTTCGATGAACTCAAACTGCTTGGAGGTTCGTGAATCCACTTTCGTTGATCTTCTGGATTGCAATTTACATGCATGTTAATTTAACATTGATGTTAAAAGAAGGGAAGACCAATGACTGATTTGATCGCTAATCTCTTTGATCGAGTTCCGGAGCGTGTCTTTCGTCCATTAGGGGCGGTTGACCACACTCGGCGCAATTGGTTGTTGCTGTCCCATCTGTATAACGACTTTTTTGCGCCCGAGGCTGACCCTCCTGATGGAGAAGGCTGGACTCAAAAGCGCGTGACTGCCTCCATTGAGCGTTTTCTACAACGCTGGGACGATGAGCATGGGGCTGACCCTGAGGAGCTAGGAACACCACTCAATGTAAGAGCGCATGGTGCATTAAAAATGCTGACGGAGAGTGAGTGGCTTAGTGTTGACCGAGTGGGATTTACTCAATTCATCATCATGCGGCCAACTGTACAAGGGCTTTTTGAACTACTGAAGAACTTTGCAGAGCAAGGTCCGGAGTTCATCGGTGGTCGCGTACAGTCCATACGCAATAACTTGGTTCAGGTGCAAGCTGACCCTGAGGCGAATGCGGCTGTATTTCAACTGGCTGCCAAGGAGTGTTCAGCGCTGTTGCGCATGTTGAACACCACAAGGATGCGTGTACGGGAAGCAAGCGATTATCTTCGTCAGCAAAACACAACACACATTTTTCTCGAGCGCTTTTTTGGTGAGTATATATCGAGTTTGTATATTGGAGACTACTCCGATTTATTCTCTAAAAACCACCCATTGACATCTCGGTGGGAGATTATTGATCTGGTTTCCCAGATATCTGAGGAGACTGAAAGTAGAGGAAAATTGCGAGCCTGGTATCGAAAGAATCTCCGCTGTCGAAATGATGAGGAGGCGGATTACCTGATTGACGCCGACACCTCAAGGGTACTGGCACTGCGCGAAGTAGACAGGCTACTGACACGATTAAAAGATGCAGTGACCCGCGCGAACGATCAGGCACTGGGTTACCTAGAGTATAAAGTAAGGTCACAGGGTAATTTCGATCTGTGGATCGATCAGACGCTTGATGCTCTTGTTCGCACGGCAGATTCGCAGAAAGAAGAGGACTTGTTGATAGCGATGGGGTGGTCACAAGGCAGGCTTCTCAGTGAAGCAGCTCTGAAGTTACCTACTGTGAAACCACTCAAGCGTAAAGGCGCGGTTATTCAAAAACGCCAGCTCTCTCCCGAAGCTCAGGCCCGGCGTTTGGTGCGACAAATAATGAAAGGTAATCGCGAAGTTTCTGAGGCCAAAATACTAGCCTATGTTGATCGCCACTTGCCTTCTGGAGGTGAAATCGAAAGCGGATCGTTGGTCGTTGAGTCGATCAACGATTTATGTGTTTTGGCCGCTTTCAGCCGGTTAGGACTCGTGGCGGAAAGAGCGCTGAGAAACGAGAAAAAAGGTCTAGTGAGAGACAAGCTCTACAGAGAGCTCGGGCGATATATTGAGATTGAGCTCACCGGCGAGCGTTTTGAGAATCAATATCTGGAAGCGCCATCAGTAAGGATTCGTCGACTTCAAAACAAAGGGCAGGCGTATGTCGGTTAATTGGCACCGTGTTGCTGAACGCCAGGGAACGTTCACTGTTCAAGATTTTCAACGAGCAGCGCTTCGCTTGATCGTCGATCAGATTCTTTACCAAGCCAACGCAAAGCAACGTGTCGACTACGATCTTATTGCTGCCTACGAAAAAGAATACACAGAAGTGCTTGACCTGCTGGGTTGCAAACTTGACCACAATGCAAGAGAGCGCTATGTCGCGGCTGTCCCCACACAGCCGGATGTCAGCAAAATACCTCTAATGCATACGCTTTTGGCCTTGGTGCTGAGAAAGCTCTACGACCATCATATGAATCGCGGTTCTCTCAATGCCGGCATAGCGGGTGTCAGTCTATCCGAATTGGAAACAGCTTTTAAAGAATCGACCGGTCGCGATCTACCCATGAAGCCGCAAACTGAGTTGATGGCTATGTTAGACGCGATGAAGCGTTGGGGTATTGCTCGAGCTGTGAAAGCCGATAACGTGGGCGAGGTAACGTGGTATGTGGAAATACTGCCAGGGATTCAGAGTTTGATCACTGAGCGATCGCTGGCTATGTTGAAAGCCCACGCAGAAGTACTGTATGAGCCAGACGGAGTTAATCCAGAAGATACTGATGGGGGCAGGAGATGAAACAGCTTCGTCGCGTTGCATTGGTTCAATTCTACCTCCATGAAGCCTTTGATATCGAGATGGATGGGTCTACTGCTTTTCTCGGGCCAAACGGTTCCGGTAAATCGTCGACTCTGGATGCTATTCAAATTGCGATGCTCGGCGGCAACCAGCAATACGCCCGCTTTAACACTCAGTCTGTTTCAAGTAAACAGCGGCGTAGCTTATCCGGGTATTGTCTTGGTATGTTGCGTAACCCGGAAAAGGATAGCCAGGTTATTGGCCGAGCACGCGACGAGGCTCGTACTTACATTATTTTAGTATTTGGTGATATGGATTCTGGGGCAGACGTCCTTTCTGCGGGGATCTGTATAGAAGCTGATGTCGAGTCTGAACAGCATGAAGTGAAAGGCTTGTTTGTACTCCCTGGGCAAAACCTACGGGCCAATGATTGCATTGTTTATGACGGCAATGACCGCTTCCCAATGCCTTTCGCAGAGTTTCGGGACGCGGCAAGGGAGCAGGCAAAGAAAATTGGTCGTACAGCTATTTTCACAGATAAGTCCGGCGAATATGTACAAGAACTGCTCTATGCCCTAAATGGGCAGCGAATGCCTGATTCGCGCCGATTTATGTCTTCGTTCGTAAAGTCGATGACACTGAAAAATGTCGACTCTATTGATGATTTTGTGCGGAACTATGTTGTCGAGCCTAATCCTGTTGATATAGCTGCGTTTCGGAAGCAGGTAGAACAGTTTGAAGCATTGCGTGATCTTATCAAAAGAACCAAAGCACGGATTTCTCGCTTGACGGGCATTCTTTCAGATTTTGAACGCGCTCGTTCGGCTGAGCGTCGGATCGCATCACTTGAAGCCATTAAAGCGGTTTTTCAGGTTGAATGGCTGGGAGAGCAAATCGATGAGCTGGACGAGCGCATTGAAACACTGAGCAATCAGCGCCAAGTGGCACAGGACAAGGCGCAACAGGCAAAAAAGGATCGAGATACTCAACAAGAAAAGGTCAATAAGCTAACAGTCCAGTTGGAATCCGATCAGGCTGAACAGTCCCGTCTGCGGCTAGAAGGAGAAATCCGGGCAAATCAACAATTGATTGAGGCCTACCAGCATCCGGAGCTGGCAAGGGCGAATCGATTAATCAATGCATTGAGAGATGTGCTTGATGATGATGCCTTTAAAAGCACAAAGGGATTGGTTGTTTCCGCAATCGACTCTTTAGTGCAAGCGCGAAGCGAAGATGGTTCGGGCTCGGTTGTGGTAAAAGCATTGAGCGAGTTGGACACCCAAATTGCCCCCGTACGTGCTATTGCCAAGAATCAATTGTCTGCAGTTATAAAGCAAGGCGATGCCTTAACTGAAGAGAGCGAGGCGACTCGTCGACGAATCGCGGCTGCCGGTAGAACAGGGCGATTACTTAACGACGGTGCAGCACTACTCCTAGAATTATTGGAACGTGCCGGAATGGCTGTACAACCAGTATCTGCCCTAGCCCGTATTTCGAGGCCGGAGTGGGCGCCAGCACTGGAAGCCTATTTAGGTGGTGACCGTGATGCGATGGTGGTAATAGAAGGTCACTCCCAAGAGGCCGTGAAGATCCTGCGGGAAGCGCGACGACGCGGGCAAAAAGTCGATGGAGCCGCTGTTATACAACCCAACCACCTTCGCCAGGTTAACACCGCCCCCAAAGGGGCTGAGTTTGCTGTAGGCTTGCTGGAAACCAGCAACGATACCGCACGCCGCTTTTTGTGGCAAAAGTTTGGCAACATACGGCTTGTGGATACTGAAGAAGAACTGGAGACGCATTCTCGGGCGATTACTCGTGACGGCATGCTCAGCCAAGGCGGACTCACAAAGTCTATCAGGGTTGCACCTGTAAGCGATCTTCGCGTTGGCAAGGATATTGAAGATACCTCACATTTATCTCGCCATTTGGCGGATATTCAAGGTCAATTGGAAGTCCTGACAAAGCGACAAACGCGGTTGGAAACTTTGGTAAGGGCGTTGTCCAGTCAAGACAGCTTTGATGACGAAGGAATAGCCGAAAAATTGGCCGAAGCCGAAAAGACTATCGCCGTAGCAAAACAACAATTGGCGACACTGGATATCTCTCATCTGGGAGAGATACGAACGTTGTTGAAACAATCTCAGGCCAGCTATCAACAACTGGATGAAGAGTACACGAAAAATGATCGTCTAGCTGTCGGGCTTAATCAACAAATAGAGGATCGGGTTTGCGACAAGACCGCTTTGCTAGATCAATTACCCGAGTACCGTGAAACCGAACAATCTGCCTTGAAGAATTCACTGATTGTCGTTGAAATGATGGATAGCTTGAAGGATGAAATAGAGCGTTCTGAAAGTGCGTATCGCGCTCGAATTGCCGAAGTTGAGAAAAAGCTCACTAATAATCAATCGCGCCTTAAAACAGCCGAAGAGCGGGGATCATTGGATCTCGTAAGTTATGTGCAGGATGAACGTCTTGATGTGCAGGTGTCAGATATGCATTGGCACGATCGATTTTTCTGGGCATCTGAAGAAAAACACAAACTTGCTGATACCCAACTACAGAACTACGAAGCTGAAGCCGAGCAGGCACGCCTGGCATCCGAAGAAACCCTACGCTCTGATATTGCGATGTCGCTTCATGACCGATTCAAGGAGATGGATCTTGAACGACGGGAGCGAAATAAAATTCTCGATGCTTGTCCTGCATTTACCGGAGGCGAACGTTACCGTTTTACGAGCAGTGTCGTTCCACACTATGAGTCACTGGTGCGGTATATCAATCAGATTGCTCAAGATGAACAAAGTCTGTCGTTATTTGACGACAACGCAGATGACATAAATGAGACGTTGCGTGAACTTGTAGAAGCAGCTGCAGAGTCTGGAAATGCAAGCGCTGTTTTGGACTATCGCCAGTTTTTTACCTTTGATCTCGATATTCTAGTTGATGGAAAACGAGTTGACCGCATGAGTAATCGGCAGGGAGCGGGTTCTAATGGAGAACACATTGCGCCGATGTATGTTGCTGCGGGAGCGGCATTAGCTAAGGCCTATCGCCTTCATAACCGTAAGGGACAACAACGTGGAAGTGGGTTGATTTGCCTTGATGAAGCCTTTCATGGGATGGATACCACAAACGCGGTGGCAACTGCGCGCTTCCTGCAGAGTATTGGTTTGCAGCTGATCATGGCAGGGCCGGAGCTGGAGCGTACAAAGCTCGCGCCGATAACACAAACGATCTATGACTTGGACCGGGAAGGGTTGGATCTGCTAATGGAGCGAACCAAATTTAAGGCAGCAGCGAATGCGCTAATGGTCAGCGATATGCCAGGAGAAAATCCTGAGGTGATGGAGAACGCTTATCAACAGTTAGGGCTAGCGCCTCATACAGCAGAGTCCGTCGAGCAAGGTGTCGATAATGGCTAGCAAAGGTGCTGAAGCCTGTAACAAAACCATAAACAGGCTTATTCAACGTGCGGCTCGTCGAGTGTTCACTGAAGGCAATTTGTCGCCTACAGCCGAGCAGAGCTCAGTTAGCTTTCCTGCCACGTCATCGAGTCTTTCTGAGTATTTTCAACTCGAACGCTTTGCTGATCGTGAAGATTATCATGCCAGGTTGCAGTTCTTTATCAGAGCACGCGCTGTGAGGGCAGATTGGGATCGACACTCCAGTGAGCAAGGTCAACTAGCCAGGCTGACATTGAGCGACCCAGCGGCAGCTGCCGAGTTGCTTGGTATCGATTTGCCGTGGGTAGTTGCCGCAACGGCGATTGAACACCTTGAGCAGGTCGCAGAGGGCTCTAACATTTCGATTGATCTTATTATTGATGGCTGGAAACATGGTAGGGCACCCGGAGGCGTTTCAGCAAACAAGGCCAGTCAGTTTATTGATAGCATGCATGTCATAGAGACGGCTTACCAATTGGGAGCATCCCAGAAAGACTTGTTGCTTCGGAGAGTGAGCACGGAGTTGTTTGGTGATAGTAAACGCATAGAATCATTGGCGAGGCCTATCGCGTATCTACTGGGCGAATTTGATGGCGCCGATGACAATGTTTTTTCTCACCTTGGGCTAGTAAAGCATCCCCAGCCGATGCTGCTGAGTGGTGCCGCTACATGTCGGGTTCATGTGGGGGATGGCTTAATCCCCTTATTAAAACCTTACATAGGTCTTCGCCCAGATAAAATAGAGGGGCTCTCAGTTGGCAGTGGAAAAATTAAATATTTGCTGACTATAGAGAATCTTGCCAGCTTCAACGAGGCAGCGGAGTATTGTGATAATCCAGATGATTTACTGCTCGTGTATGTAGCAGGCAACCCCACGCCCTCATGGTTGGAGGCTTATAGGAGGCTCTTGATATCCCTCAAGCCTACTAAGCTGATGCATTGGGGGGATATAGATGTAGGAGGGTTTCGCATCGCTGGGAGGATCGCTGGGAGCGCGATGGATGCTGGTTATTCGCTTAATCTCTGGAAGATGAATGCTGCTGAATTTTCAAGCAACTCTCAAAATAATGCACCAAGTAGAGAACAGCTTACTCAAATTGTGCAGCTATGTGAAAAGTATGGCTGGGTTCAGGAGTTATCAGGATTCAAAGAGAATCCCATTTTTCAAGAGCAAGAGCTCATTGAATGGATGCCGCAGAAAGTAATGGTCTAGTGAAAACATAGCTCAAAAAACATAAATATATAGGTGGTAAAATGCGCAGATTAAGAAAGGAGAAAGTATGTTAGAGGATCTTTGGCAGACTATTTTAGCCGAAAAAGAGTGGGTATTTTCTGGAATAGGGGTCTTGGTGTTATCAGTTATATTGGGGATTTTCTTTAAGAAGAAAGCATCAACGGCCCAGAAAATCAAATCAGGAGCTGGCTCAACGAATGTGCAAGCGGGTCGTGACGCTAACGTGAACCTGAAAAGTGATTAGCATCCTATGCTTGATAAAAAAGAGCAAATAATCAACGCAGCCCCTAACTCCACAAACATTCAAGCTGGTAGAGATGTTTATATTGCTGGAGGGCCAAAAGAACTAATAGATGAAGCAATAACCAGAGACTTGCTTGAGATTAGGAGGAAACGTTTTTTTGGTGAGTATGACAAAATACCGAATGTGCTTCGGCTAGGTAATCTACTAGCAAGTGGCGACTATGTTGGTGGTAGTTCCGAAGTTAAAGCTAACAGCTTGTTGAAAAACTCCCCCTACTGACTATTTTATGGAAAAATAGCGTTTTCTTCTCTTTGAATACAGAGCCTATCTATGCGCGGTGAAGACATCAGCCAACCTAAACTGTTTATAACGACCACGGTTACGGATTTTGTACCCAAAAGTCATCCGTTGAGATCGCTGCGCAAACTGCTTGATGCCGCCCTGAAAGAACTCGATGATCATTTTGACGACATGTACTCCGATATTGGACGAGAATCTGTTGCCCCCGAGCGGCTGATTCGCGCGTCATTGTTACAGGTACTCTATACCATCCGCAGTGAGCGGCAATTGGTGGAGCAAATTCGATATAACATGCTGTATCGTTGGTTCGTGGGCTTGGAAATGGATGATGCCGTTTGGCATCACTCAACGTTCACGAAGAACCGGGCGCGTCTGTTGGAGCATGCGGTATTACCCGAACTGTTTGACGCAGTATTACGCCAGGCTCGCAAGCGCCATCTGTTATCAGACGATCATTTCAGTGTCGATGGAACGCTGATCGATGCATGGGCATCCCACAAGAGCTTTCAGCCACGCGACGATGACGATGATGACGCCCCTCAGAGCCGTGAACGGGACTTTCACGGCGAAAAACGGAGCAATCAGACCCATAGCTCCAGAACGGACCCGGATGCAGAATTGATGCGTAAGAATAAGGGACAGGAATCAAAGCTGCGCTATGGTGTTTGTCATGTAACCGAGAATCGTAACCACTTTGTGGTAAAAGTGAAAACGGCACCGGCAGCCAGTGTTACGGAAAGGGAAGTATCACTTGATCTGCTGGCGGAAATTAAGGGTGAGCATCTTAAGACATTGGGTGGCGATAAAGCCTTCGATACGCACGATTATGTTGACGCCTGCCGGGTGATGAAATTTACACCACACTTTGCTCAGAATATAGAACGTAAAGGTGGTTCCGCGATAGATGAACGTACAACTCGTCACCCTGGCTATAAAATAAGTTTACGCAGACGAAAAATGATTGAAGCCACCTTTGGTTGGGTTAAGCAATACGGTGGTTTGAGACGAATAATGTATCGGGGTATGCCGCGAGTGGATGCGGCGGTCACCTTTGCGGTGACCGTATACAATTTGCTAAGGATCAACAATCTACAACCGCATTGGCAAGAATAGGAGCTTGAAAAGAGGGAAATCAACGTGGCATGAACCAATTATTGAAACGGATCAGGCCATTTTCAATATTATTCACGAAAATCATTATTTATATCCAGAATTGTCGGCATTCAATGACGAATGTGATTTCTATTTTCAGGCTATTTTCAACAAGCTGCTAAACAGCACGTCAAGGCTTTCGCCGCTACGACTCTGAAGATAACCCTCGAAACCGCCGGTTGTACTGATGCCGGTAATTGGCGGTGGATTGAATGCAAAGACCATCGCTTCGCGAATATCGCCACCCAACATCATAAATCGACTTACCAACAGGCGGGCATCCTCCGCGGGTTCGGTACGCTCAGACCAATCTTTCAACGGCACAAACGACATGCCACTATTAGACTTTTGAGATCGACTTAGAATATCAAAGCCGGCGAAAGTCACCGTAGAGTGAACGGTAGGCTCATCTCTAAGCTTTTCTGACATCTGACGTGTGACTTGCTCGGTACGGTTGAGTGCCGTTGCGGGCGGCAGCTGGTAGACCATGACTACATAGCCTTGATCTTCAGGAGGTACCAGACTGCTGGGCACGCGTTCGAATAAATCGAATGTGATAGCCATTAGGCCGGTAAACACTAGCAAACCCAGTCCGATACGACGCAGTATAAAGCGCACACCGCCAACGTAGCCTGCTGTAAGGACGGTGAAGGCGCGATTGAACCAGCGAAAAGGCAGGGTAGGTTCGCCATGTGTGGGCTTGAGCAGCAGCGCACACAATGCCGGCGTCAGCGTGAGCGCAACAATACCGGAAAGTATTACCGATACTGCGATGGTCACTGCGAATTGCTTGTACATTTCCCCCGTAAGTCCACCAAGAAACGCAACGGGGATGAAAACCGAAGAGAGCACGAAAACAATGGCGATCACCGGGCCGGAGACTTCTTCCATGGCTTGGATAGCCGCCTCCCTGGGCGGCAATCCTTCTTCGCTCATGTGACGTTCGACGTTCTCGATAACAATGATGGCGTCATCGACCACGATGCCAATGGCTAGTACCAGACCGAACAAGGTCAGCAAGTTGATCGAAAAGCCGAGTAAATACATGCCGGCAAAGGTACCGATAATCGAAACAGGAATGGCCAGCACTGGAATAATGGTGGCACGGATGTTTTGGAGAAACAGGAAAACCACCAGCACGACAAGCATAGTGGCCTCAACAAAGGTCTTGATAACTTCGTTGATCGAAACCTCTACAAATTTGGTGGTGTCGAACGGGACGTCGTAATTGAGTCCCTCGGGAAAACGTTGCGCCAACTCCTCCATTTTGTCTCTGACGGCGGCTGCTGTTGCAAGGGCGTTGGCACCAGGTTGTAAATAGATCCCGATGGGCACGGCCGGTTCCCCATTGGCCGTTGCGGTGAAAGCATAGTCCTGAGCACCCAGCTCCACACGAGCCACGTCCTTGAGTCGCAAGACTCCCCCCTCAGCGTTAGAGCGAAGGATGATGTCTTCGAATTCGCTGGGCTGGACCATCCGGCTGCGGGTTGAAACACTGTAGGTAAAGGCCAGGTTGTCTGGCATGGGTTCCTGGCCGAATTGACCGGCGGCGAACTGCGCATTCTGGTTGCGAATTGCTTCGGCGACTTCACTGGGAGTAAGCCGATATGCGGCGAGCATATCCGGTCGCAGCCAGACACGCATGGCATAGTCTTTGGCGCCGAACAGGGAAGCGCTGCCGACGCCTGGTATGCGCTTAAGCTCGTCAATCACATTGATCAGCGTATAGTTGCTGATGAAGATTGAATCATAGTGTTCGCCGGGCGATGACATGGTCACGACCTGGAGGATACTGTTTGATCGCTTCTCGACCTTGACTCCTTGACGACGAACCTCCTCGCATACGCGCTTATCTACTGTCCAACCGGAATGCCAACGCATAAAGCGCGGGCACGAACAAAAGCGTAATGGCGGTGCCCACAACGACGCCACCAATCAAAACGTACGCCATCGGCCCCCAGAAAATATCGGTCGTCAAAGGAATGAACGCGAGCGCGGCAGCCAAAGCAGTTAACACCACCGGTCTTGCGCGCCTGACAGCTGCCTCGACTACCGCGTCTGATAGCAGCATGCCGTCATTAAGGTTATCGCTGACCTGTTGGGTTAGAATTAAAGTATTGCGCATTAATATGCCCGCCAATCCGATCAGCCCAAGCAAGGCGACAAATCCGAAAGGCTGTTTGAAAACCAGCAGTGCCAAAACGGCGCCAATGACGCCTAAAGGGGCTGTTGCCAGCACTATCAAGACACCAGTAAAACTTCGCATTTGCAGCATCACGCAAGTTACCATCAAGGCAATCATTAGCGGGAAAACTTTATTTATAGAGTCCTCTGCTTCTTGTGAACGTTCCAGACTACCAGCTATATCAATCCTGTAACCATCAGGGAGCGCTACACGAATTGATTCCAGATCCGCCCACAATGCTTTGGTGACATCTTGTGGTTGCGCATGCTTTACTTCCCCTCGAACCGCCAGAAATAGCTCCCGGTTGTGGCGTCGAATCATGGCATCTTCGTAAGCCAGTTTCACCTCACCCAGATGCGCAAGCGGTATCTTTTGACCCTCTTCATTCCGGAGTTCATAAATAGGAGGCTCATTTTGGGCTGGTTTGGCGCCTTGGCCACGAACGTAGACATCGACAGTTCTAATGTCTTGCCTGACCTCAGTGATAGGAACGCCTTCTTGTCGGTATTGTATTTGTTGAGCAACCGAGTTTGGTGTCAATCCCATTAGTCGTAGCCGCTGCTCATCCATTTCAAGTTTCAACGTCGGTACACGCTGATCCCACTCCAAGTGCGGATTGACAACATGAGGGTTTTGGGACATAACCTCCCTAACCTGGTGAGCCACTTTCCTTAAGGTTGCGGGGTCTGGCCCGACAATACGGAAGCTGACAGGCCAGTCAACTGGCGGCCCGAATAACAGGCGCCTAATACGAATACGCGCCTCGGCAAAAGCGCCATTGGCAACATGTTGCTCTAATGCACCAATAATTCGGTCACGTTCGACCGGTCCCGTCGCTGTTACGATAATTTTAGCAAACGAAGAGTCCGGATGCTCGGGATTGACTGAGATGAAAAAGCGTGGCGCGCCACCACCGACATAACTGGCATAGTTTTCAATACCACCCATGGAATCCAATAGCTCCTCAAGGCGCTTGACGGTCGCATCAGTTGTGATGATCGATGTACCGGGCGGTAGATTCACATCAATCAATATTTCGGGCCGATCGGAGCCTGGGAAAAACTGTTTTTCCACCGGCCCCGCCATGCCCGCGATGCCTAATACCAACATTGCAAAGGTAATAAAGACCACGGTTCGCCGATGGCGAACGCACCACGTAATCAAAGCCCGTAGATGCTCGTATACCTGGGATGATTTGTAATGATCGTCCATATGGTTGTCGGCTTTCTGCTTGGGTGCACGCAAAAATTTTACGCCCAAATAAGGGGTGAAGGTAACGGCCACCAACCAACTGATAATGAGCGAAAAAGCCAAAACCCAAAAAATATTACCGGCGTATTCGCCTACCCCAGACTTGGCAAATCCAATCGGAACAAAACCGAACATGGTGACCAGCGTGCCAAAAAGCATGGGCGAGGCTGTCGCATTCCAGGCATGAGTGGCGGCACTTACTTTACTCCAACCTTCTTCCAGTTTTACCAACATCATTTCGATCGCAATGATGGCATCATCAACCAATAAACCCAACGCGATGATTAATGCTCCCAAGGTAATGCGATCCAGATTGACATCGGCGGCTTTCATCGCTACAAACGTCAGCCCTAGGGTAATCGGAACCGCGACGCCGACAATAAGACCGGCGCGCAGTCCTAATGCTAAAAATCCAATCCCCATCACCACGATAACGGCCACCAGAAACTTCACCTGGAACAGATTAACTGCCGCTTTAATGGCATCCGCCTGATTGGTGATTTGAACCAGTTCCATACCCAAGGGTAGCTCAGCTCGCGTTTTTCTTAGAAAAGCATCAAGGCGTTCACCAAACACCAACCCGTTTTCACCTTTGTTCATGACAACGCCGACAAGCATTGCATCTTCACCATTGACTCGAGCTAAATATGATGGTGGTTCCTCGTAACCTTGGGTAATGGCTGCAATATCCCCCAGTCGGATTATATGCTCACCAGTACGGATAGGGACTTGTGCCAAGCGCCGAGGATCAGACAGATCTGCATCGAGCCGAAACCGTAAGCGTGGCCCAGTCGTGTCGATCTGACCGGCTGGGATCAACGTATTGTAAGCTCTTATCGCGTCGAACACGGCTTGGGATGTGATACCGCTGTTAGTCATAACAACATTGTTTAAATCTACATAGACTCTCTCCTCGCGCTCTCCGATCAAATCGGCTTTGCGGGCACCGGAAATGAGTTGTAATTCATCCCGGAGCCGTTCGGCGTAACGTGTTAGTTTTCGCATCGGAAGGCCGGGCGCAGAAAGGCTGAAAAGGCTGAAATACACATCGGAAAAGTCATCATTGACGATCGGTCCTATAACCCCTTCAGGCAGATGGGAAGACAGATCCAACATGCGCTTTCTAACCTGAAACTGTAGTTCCGGCATTTTTTCCTGTGGCGTATAACTATGAAACTGGACCTGGATATCTGCCCGACCAGCCTTAACGGTTGTCTTGATTTCGTCAAGATACTCAACTTTTTGAATGTTTTTCTCAATTGGATGCACCACTTGCTGTTCGATCTCTGCAGGCGTGGCGCCAGGCCAAACTGCGGACACCACTAACATTTGCAGTGTAATGGAAGGGTCTTCCGCGCGCCCCAGGGTGGCAAAGGCATAGACGCCTACGAAAATGGACAAAACCAGGAAATAAAGTGTGACTGACCTCTCACGTACAGCAATCGCCGATAGGTTAGGAAAGCTCATTGCGGATACTCCTTAACAGGCATCCCCGATACGAGCAAATGAGTACCCAAGGCTATAACTCGATCACCAGTCTTAAGGCCTTGCCCATGAATTTGAGCTGAGATAGGCGTAACCCCAACCACCACAATGGCCTGAGGCTGCGCCTGCCGATCGACGATTTTCCAGACCCGGGTACCTTCGCCTCGCTCATCCAATGCCGCCAGCGGTACTGAAAAAACCTTTACAGGAGAATCAGCGACCGTCACGTTGACCCTTACCAACATACCCAACTTTAAATCGCTTTCAGAGGACTCAATCTGATAACGTACGCGCCAGGTTCTACTGTGTTCATTAGCGGCGCCAGCGGTTTCACGCAGCTTTAGTGGTATACGAACATCATCGATATGTGCCAGCGCTTCGGTCGGCGGAAGAACGCTCCGGGGTAAAAACACTTCGACCTCTAACTCACGGGTATCGGCCAACATCCCCAGGGGTTGTCCAGCCGTTACCACTTGCCCTGGCATGCCCGTGACATCCGCCAGAATACCTTGCCTTGTAGCCTTTAGGGATGTATGTTGAAGAGCAATCTCGGCTTGCCGAAGCTTAGCCTGGGCAACCTCTTTTTGCGCTTGCGCGGCACGTTTAGACAACAAGGACGCTTCAAATATACGCTGACTGATACTGTTCTGCTCGATCAAGCGGCTGTCCCGCGCTAGGTTGGCTTCCGCGTGTATCAATTCAGCTTCAGCAACTGCCAATTGGGCCTTGGCAGCCTCCAGGTTTTGCTCAAAGTCCTTTGCGTCCAATGAAAACAATGTTTCGCCCGCTTCAACGAATTGACCGGCGTCCACATGCCGCTTCAAAATCCGGCCACTTACTTGAAAGGCTATCGGAACTTCGGTACGCGCTTGTACAGTGCCTGAAAACCCTTGCGGCATGGTCGGGGAATGCTCTGACAAAGCCACGGTGTATACTGGATGCGGTCTGTTCACCCCAGTATCCAACTGAGAGGATTCCTGACAGCCATACAGGGCTGCGGACAAGGTAAGAAAGAGAGCCAGACGCATGAAGAGTAAAACCTCAACAATTAATGAACGAAAGCGTACAGATAACATGTTAGACTCCGATAAGCAAGTCGCCCAGCCTGGGCGACCCATTGATAAGGATAAAGACCAGGCTATCCTGGAAGCAGCAAGGGAACTACTGTTTGGCGAGGGTCCGCACGCAGTCACAATGGAAGCGGTGGCCAAGCTGGCAGGTGTGTCAAAAGTGACGCTTTATTCCCGGCACAGCAATCGCAACGAATTAATAGCGGCCGTCATGCGCCGGCAAGCGGAAAGCTTTGCAGAAACGATCACCCTCATCCCAGGGGTAAAGCCAAATGCGAACAAATCGTTGCTTGATTTCAGCTTGGCTATTCTCAATTTCCTGGTTGACCCAAAGCATTTGCAATTTATGCGGGCACTCAACGCCGCGCATGGCACTGAACTGGATTTGCAGTTCTTTTATCTCCAGGGTCCCCAAAAAACGGTGGAACGGCTCAGTCAGTGGTTAACTGCGCTTGCACAAGCCGGTGAAATTGAGTGCGAAGATTCGATACGCTCAGCAGAGGTATTTCTCGGTATGTTGATGCGTTTGGATCTGGTGCGCGGGCTTTATGGCATTCCCATCGATAACTCTCTAGAAAATCTGACTGCACACGCCGAATTCGTGGTGAAGACCTTTCTTAAACTACATGAAAGCACCGAATAAGGTTGAACATTCTGTACGCACCTAGGTACCTAGGCGCAGAGCGAAATAGGTAACATATAAAAGTTGCTCACCTGGCTTTTGTCTCTGTACCCGACAGCTGGAGGTCGCATTTACGCGACTTATGGCGTTATTTATGTGTCGATCGTCCTGTTGTGGTTGTGGGGTGCGGATGAGATTCTTCCGCATTTGTGGGATTTTGTTGTCGTGGTGATAATGCTAATGGGTATGGGCATTGTTATGTTTTCACCGCGATAATGAGCATTTGTTTCTGAATCAGTTGTTTTTAATGCTTTAAGACTGTGGAGCGGATCCTCTGGATGGATTACATTGGCAGCAGAGGAAAGTTACATCAAATCAGACTCGATCGAGAGCAAGGAAGCCATTTTTTCCATCAATATGACTGTCGCATTGTCGGATAGCTGTTGGCCTTCCTCGATGTACTCCCAGACCGTGGCGTCGCTCTTCCAGCCCCCTTGCTTCTTGATCAACTCAAAGTCGACTTTCTCCCGTCCTGCAGACGTGGAGAGGCCCCGCCGAAAACTGTGGCTACTCAGCTCAGGGACAAAGTCAAACTGGCAGGCACCACCCAAGGTTTTGAGCAAATCATTGATGGCCCCAGGATTAAGCTGCTTGGTTTGAATCTGATCCCAGCGATTGACTGGCCGGAACAGCGAACCAGTCACTATATCAGCGATATCCATCCATTGCCTTATTGCGCTGCCTGGGCAACAGACCGGATTCTTTGCAAAAGGCAGGGCTCGCGCCAAACCGGTGGCTTGCTGATCGGTCTTGGAACGGGGCAACCGAATGATCAAACCCGCCGGCTCCCACACCAGGTCGTTGATTTGTATTGCGACCAGTTCACTGCGACGAAAGGCCCCGAAAAATCCCGTTAGCACCAGCGCGATATCCCGATACTTCTTCATGCTATCTGGTAGTTTCTGGAGATGCTTCACCATCTGCGCGATGTGCTCCAGCCGCAGGGCCTTGGCTTTGCGCTTGGGTTGACCATGGGTGCGGCGGATGCCATCCATGGTCTTACGCACCAGAGGATCGCGAACGGGATCATGCAGCCCCTGATAATGATGCCACTGACTGATCGCCGTCAGGTGCAGATCCAGGGTTCTGGGATTAAGTAGTTCGGCTCTGGCCAGTAGGTAGCGAACGATCGTATCTCGATCCGTAGGCAGTCGGCCGCCCCATTTTTCAAATTGGCGAATGGCAGATCGATAAGCCTTACGTGTGTTGTCGGAGGTGGCCGCCTGTAGATAGTAACGCAGTGCTTCGGATTCCTGATGGGCAATCTGGCCTGATTCCTCATTACGTAATGATAAGTCAGTGGTCAATTTGGGCGGTTTGCTGTGCATGAATCGAATTCCTATCGCAGTCGCTCAAAAGGCGGCTATGTACCGGCGTTACGAACAGAATATTTTAGACAAAACATTATAACCAACGATAACATTAATTATCAAAGGTTAAAGAATAGAATTCAATGCCGATTGAAAATCGCATATATAATGTTATATTGCATGTTATGTAATACGTTACTAAATAATCCGAGAGGAATCGACCATGGCCCGCGCTGGAGTCACCTATATCGATATCGCCAAAGCCGCCGAAGCGATTAAAAGCCACGGCCAGGAACCGACTGTCGACCGCATCCGTGAGCGCTTGGGAACCGGCAGCAAAAGCACCATTGCCCCCTTGCTCAAACGCTGGCGATCGCACAATACGGAGGCTACCGATATCAGCGGACTTCCCAATGACCTGGTTGAAGTCGTTAAGTCGCTCCATGAAAGGGTGCAGCAAGTGGCTAACCATAAAATCGAGCAGGCCAGGAAGGAGTACCAGGCGGCCAATGAGAACCTCCAAGCGGAGCTGACCGAGGCGCGCAACACCATTACCCAGCTCACGGCTCGCCAGCAGGATCTGGAGCAACAGAATAAAGGCTTGATCGACGAAAAAACTGAACTCTACAAAGCCCTGGAGGATACGCGTATCAATCTGGTAAAGGCGGAGTCGCAACGGGATGAAGCCTTAACACGCGTCGCTGAACTGAAGGCGGCAGTGAGCGACCTCAAACAAGAAAACCGGGATATACGCAACCATTTTGAGCATTACCAGCAACGAACTGCCGAAGATCGTCAGCACGAGCGAGAGCAATTCCGAGCTGCTAACCAGCAGCTACAGAGCCAGGTGCACAGCCTCTCTAACCAGCTAGCCCAGTCCGAATCACACCTATCCGAGCTACTAAAAGCAAACACACAACTGCAAACCATGATCGATGGGTTGAACGAAAGCAATCACGCACTTCAGCTAGAATTAAACCAAAAAAACGAGACGATGAAGAGTTTGAACCACAACCTTGAAGCTACTTTGGCAGAACACCAAACGTCGAGCCGCCAAAATGACGAGCTTCGCGAAAAAATAGCGGCGTTAACGAGCCGGCTTTCAGCGGCCGACAAAGAAAACTATCTATTAGCCCAGGCACTGGAAAAAGCAGAAGCGGAACTGGGGTCAACAAAAGACAAGGTTGCTTTTTTAGCAGAGGAGAACAAGGTTATTCTTCAAGAAAAAGCGGTAATTCAAGGACAATTTAAACAACTGCAAAGTTCATTGTAGGTAAACATTTGCCCTAAACAGTACGCAAGAGGCCGCTTTAGCGGCAAACTGACAGAAGCCTACGGTTACGAGGTGGCCATGGAAATCAAAACCGTAGGTTTTCGTTTAAATGCGCCCGCTGGTCCATGATTAACCCCATGGGTATCGGTCGATAATACATCGGGTTGTATCTCTGATGTATTGCTTTGCAACAAATCAAAGATGTAGTGGGATTCATGTTCGTTGGAGCCAATCACCTTGGCGTTTAGCGCTGCGTGATTGGCTATCAAAGTGATGGCCGAGACGCCTTTGTTAGTACCAAAGTATTTTGAGGAGTACCGGGTTTTAAAAGTCTCCAACCGGCTCTCGAACTTTTGCCCATCGGCACTGGCATGGATGAGGTCTTCCTGGATATTGTAGTGTTTAAAGATGGCCAGCCTGGCGACCGAGTTGTTGATTACATCATTGGCATTATTTAGCGTCTCCGGCCGCAGGTAATTGGCTTGGATACCTTTTAGTTGGTCATACGCCCGGTCGGAGATATTGGCCATGCCGTACAGCCCGTAATTAGTGCCGTTACCAATAATAACGGCCAACAGATCATTAACATTCGCACGGCCTTTCGACTGGACAGGTAGTACATGTTCAAAGTTGTCCAGAAAGCCAGTCTCCTGATCCACGTAGCGCAGTACATCGGTAATATTAATCGGTTTTATCTGGTCAAAGAACGGGTTGTTCAGCATACTTTTAACACCGGTTGAGGGCAGCCGCCACTTTGTTTTACCGGTGCGATTGCGCAGGATAACGTTTTGGTTGTCACCGTTTTCGATGCGCCGACTGACCTGTTGTAGTTTATCGTTGAGATCACAGGATAAAGTCTCGATTAGTTTGCTGGGTTTCGCCGTCAGGCGAGGCAACATGGATTGTTGGATCAGCGTCTTTTTGCCTTTCCAGCGCTCATTGCTGACCAAATCATCCTGGAGAGAACGGAACTTAATGACGGTCGGGAGATAGAGCTGTCCATTCAGCTTGCTGGGAATCTGCAGATATAGGAGCCACTCAAAACGATCCGGTAGGACGTTGTTCTCCTGATCAATAAGGTATGCCTTCTGTTTGGGCTGAATTAGCCGTCGGTTCATGGTTTGGAGAATAGCACCAGTGGCTAACTCGCCCTTAGTGACGGCTAGCTGTGTAGCCAGGGCCTGTGTGTTCTCAGTAGCCTGGAAGGCTAGACACTGGAAGATTGGCCGTAGCACCTTCTCTAACAGCGGCTTTTGTTGGTCATAGTATTCCCAGTAATAATCATCAAGTGCGCGTTTTTGCTTGTTAAGATACAGGCACAATGACTCGATATCCCGACATTTAAGCAGCTTTTGAGCCTCCCGTTTTACAGCACCAAAAGGCTGTTTTTCATCGATGGAGTTATCAATAAAAAGATGGAGCAATTCCGCAGCCTTGCTGATATTGGCAGCAGCGCCTTCCCAGTCCCGGTAGGCTGCCTCTTTCGCGTACACTTTGGCCTGCTCATGGACTTTCCGAATGTGGTAGACAAAACCGTCGGCCAGACGCTCACTATTTTGCTCGGCACGCTCCTGTAGATAGCACAGTAAATAGAGCTGCTGCGTAGATCGGTCAAAGCGCTTGAGTTTGCTCCCATAATAATCAACCATCGAAGCAAAGTGCTGTTGGTTTTTTATTGAGAGCGATAAGGCTTTAACCACGGTGTTAACTTCACTCATCCAAGGCTCGATTAATCGGTTCACCTTGAGCTCCTTTTCCAATTCCGGGGGAGTAAAGCTCTTGGCAGACAACCTCAATTTAGACAGAGGTAATGCCCCTTTTCCGTCCACCAAGTTTGCGAGCTCAGTCGACAACCTCCCTGATAACTGGTTTTGCAGCGAAGCAGTAATACGCTCTCGTTCCTGTTTCATCGCCTGGCTTACCACGGTCTGCATCACCGTGTATTTGGGAATTGCAATACGACGCAGTGATAAATACTCGGTGGTTGCATCGAACAAATACCGGGGTTCAACCCACGACTTAGCTGTTTGCTGTAAGTGAGTGATTAAGGAACCTCGATCCTGTCTATCCCGCCATTTTTGATAATTGAGGAGATCAAATATTTTCTGGTATAGGCGATCCTTTTGCTTTTGATCCAATGAGAAGCGCCTGATACCGGGACCAGGCAACTGTTCTTTGGCGATAAACCGCAAATCCTCTTCGACATCGCCAAAACTCGGACTCAGAACCACAGGCCTGGACTTGAAGTAACCCAACAGAGCGACAAAGAAACAGCGGTGAGCCCGGCTACGGATAGCGTTGGCGACACGGGCTTCCATCTCATTCAGAGTAAAGTAAAATCGACGTTCTTCGAGGGTGAAACTGGGAGGGCTGTACAAATCATTGATTTCTGAGTCAATGAGGATCTGGAGCCTTTCGGTATATGCCATATCTGATGCCTAAAAAGCTCAGCATAATAACCGAAAGGGACAAGTTAAGGGCTAGGAGGAAGTTAATACCCCGCTGGAGGCCAGGAGCCACGGGGGCTGTAGAGGATTATGTCTTTTTAAGACGGAAAATCCCCAGGACCCCAAAGGGGTCAGCTGGCCTTGCTTCAGCAGCGTATATTTGTGTTTTCGCCAGTGTTCCCCGTCGATCAGGTCGGCATCGAGTGCCCGGTATTTAATGATTTCAGGCAGTGTCAGTTGGCCATTCAGGCGATCGGGAATCTGTTGATAGAGGAACCACTCATAACGATCTAACAGGATATTGCCTGCACGATCCAGCAAGAATTCGCGTATTTTTTTTGATAGAAACCGGGTGTCGGCGTTTGCAATTGGGCCTGGGCGTTGAGTTCGCCTTGTGCATTCGCCAAGGCCGCCGCTAGGTGCTGGGTGCCATCGTTTCCTTCGAAGCGCAGACATAGGAACAAATCTCGTAGCAAACCTTTACGTAGACTGTCTTTCTCGTCGTAGTACTGCCACATGGATTCATCGACCGAGCGCCGCTGCTCATTCAAAAATAGGCAGACGGATTCCAGATCCTTTTTTGCCAGCAGGCCCAGTGCTTTTTGTCTTACGGTTGCAAACGGTTGCTGCAGATCAATGCTGTCATCAATAAACAAATGCAGTACAGCCGCCGCTTTGCTGACATTTTTGGCTGCTCGTTGCCAATCCTGATAAACCGCATCCTGCGCATACTCCTTTGCTTTATGTTTGGTCTGTCTGACATGATGCACAAAGCCATCAGCAATACGTTCCAGAGCCTGTTGCCATCGCGTTTGCAGATAGCACAATAAATATAACCGTTGGTTGCCTACGGTTTGCCGTTTCAGTTTGGCACCGTAGTAGTCGACTTTCTCCGCCAGGTGTTGTTGATTTTTCTGCGACAGCGATAGCATACCCAAAAGCTGATCCACTTCCGGTATCCAATGTTGGATATGGCGATAGACAACCAGTTCCTTTTCCAGCTCGGTTCCGGTGAAGTTGCGAGCTGATTGTCGCAACTGCCGAAACGGCAGTGGACCTTCGCCGTTAACTAACTCTGTCAGCACCTGCTTAAGCTCGTGTGACATTGCACACTCAAGCTGGGCTGCCATGTGTTCCTGCTCATCTCCCGCTACCTGACTGATTATCTTCTGCAGCGTGCTGTAAGCAGGGATCGCGATCTTCTGTCCCGCTAAATATTCAATGGCCGCATCGAAGAGGTGCCTTGGCGCTGTCCAGGCTCTGGCTTGCTGGGATAGGTAGGCACTTAACGCAAGTCCGTGTTCTTTGGCATTCCAGCGCTGGTAGTTGCAAAGCTGGAAGATACGTTGGTAAATCCGTTCGTTCTCTTTGGGCGTGAGATTGAAAGGCCTACAGCCCGGTCCCGGTAAAACGGTTTGATGAAC
Organism: Ketobacter alkanivorans; assembly: GCF_002863865.1. Lineage (NCBI taxonomy): Bacteria > Pseudomonadati > Pseudomonadota > Gammaproteobacteria > Pseudomonadales > Ketobacteraceae > Ketobacter > Ketobacter alkanivorans. The sequence goes on from NZ_CP022684.1 coordinate 137,025, forward strand.
GTATTTGAGGTCCTGCTTGATCTGATGGAAACCGGGACTCAGCGCCACCGGCTTGGCCTTAAAATAGCCCAGCAGCACAACCAGCATATAGCGCTGGCCCCGGTGTCGGAGGCCTTGGGCGACTGCCCGTTCCTTATCGTTTAGCGCACAAATGGGGATCTCGAAAAAAGTAATACCCTTCTGGAGGCCACGAATGGCAAGGCCTCCAGAGCACTTTGTCGTTTTTGGACGGAAAATCCCTAGAACCCCTATATCCGAGTTGAGATGGATTCGAAAGTGAAGAAGAAAGTTAAGCAACAGGCTAAGCGCTGGTTCCTTATGTTTGATCGAGTGACTCGCGAAGCTTCTATGGACAACCCACTCACCAGTGAAGAGTTTTTTTCTGCAGAGAAAGAGCTCAGTCAGATGAAAGTAGTATGTCCCTTCCTAATCAACCGAAGCTGTAGCATTTATTCTGTTCGACCAGTGGCTTGTCGTACCTATGTTGTCGATGACAGTCCCTCGGTCTGCGAACAAAACCCAGTGAGAAACACGTTACCCAAGGCTCACGAAATCTACAAAGAGGCCTATGACAAACTTCACAACCTGGTGACACATACTCAGATGAGACCGCTAGTGTATGCGGTTTCTGAAGCCCTTGGCTTAAAGATTAAATTCAAGCCTTTGTTAATGTCCGCATACGTGAATAATGATGCCGAATACAAGTTGCCTGCATTGGGCGGCATGGTGGAATCTTAGCACCTTCATTCATGGTATGAGAAGTGCGAGAACAACTACAGGCCTTCCCACTCTAACCGATGATCCTGCTGAATCAGCTCCATCCAGGAGGGACCCTTGGTGTGGCCGGGAAAGTGTGGGGGCACTCCCGCCTGCTCAGCAAACTCAGGCCACTGACTCACCTCTTCAAGGATTTCTCGGATAATGGTCTTTGCTTTAGTTGGTCGAATGTCCGCATGCCGCGCCACTGCCAATAGATCGTCCGTCACAAAGTGATTACGCTTACCGTTGACGGTCATCTGGTGCTGGCTGGTCCAACCACTGCCATTGCAATAGGTAATGTCATAGGCGGGGGAGAGTGACCAGATTCCGGCTTTGTCCATTAAAAACGCAATGTTCTTGGTGTGATCGTCCTGATTGCGGGCCACGACGTTAAACACAACCCTTCGAAAGAATTGTTCAAATTCCGGCTTGGGCAGATCCAGATCCCGCATCACACCGATGGCTTGTTCGTAGGAATAGGCGCCAGCCTGGTTAAAGTCATAATGCGCCAACCCACAGAGGGACTGCATATGGATCTTTTCGCCACCGTCTTTACGGTCAAACCGTCGGGTCATAAAATGAGAACGGCCGTTTTCCTTAAAAATACGGCATTCTGTCATGTTGATGCCACAGGCGATGGCCATTAGATAATAGGCGTATTCCACTAGACTATAGCCTTTGGGATCTGCTAATACTTCGTGATCCCGGTTTTCTTCCACCCCGTCGAACTTCAATAACCAGTAACCAAAGCCGGCATCGGTTTTCACCTGTCCGGAACGCACTTCCTGCGTATCCGGGTTCCATTCAATCACCGCTTTAGCGCGGGCGCCGCCGGCCGAAGTCCCGACCGAAATAATCTTTTCCAGCGCTTGCTTCTTGTTGGCATCCGCCCCGGCCAAATCCACAGCCATGGCTTGCTTGGCACTCAACGCTTCATTAGCCAGTCTGACCAGTTCCGCGATCTCGATGGGTTGGGCCGTTTCATCCCAGGTGGCTATAGCAGGTTGGAACTCCAGAGCACCCATGCCCCGTGAACCGATATAACTGAGGCGCTCCAAAGGACTGAAACTGTCCGGGGAACGACCCTGGCGTTCCAACCATTGATTGATCAGTCGATTACCAAATTTGTCCGGTAACGAGTCGGCCAGCAATCCCGGCAGCCCTTTGAAGGTTTCCCGGTTTAGTGTGGGAAAGGAAAAGGATCGGTTGCTCAATGGCATCATGATCGGGGAAGGCTCGATACCCGATGTTTGAAATGCCGGGTCATATTCAAAATAGCCTCGATCATTGGTCCAAATCAAGGTACCGATTTGTCGCCCCCATAACAGCACTCGGGCGACCGCTTGAGTAGTGTCTGCCATTTAATCATCCCCCCAGGTCCAGGGCTTTTTATTGCTTCCTTCATGTGTACTCTGACCGGAACGGGAAGCTCGTTGTCGGGTTTTTGCCTGTAACTTTTCAATCTGTACCAGGGCCTCGGCCCGGGGTGGAGGAGCCGGCAGAAACTGATCCAGTTCCTCTAGCTTGCCCAACGCCCGGAGAACGGCGACCACGTTCAATAACCCCACACTTTTTGTACCATTTTCCAGGTTATAGAGGGTGCGCTCAGTAATACCGGCTTTCTCCGCCAGATCCACCATGGTGATATTCTGGCTGAGCCGGGTCGCCCGGAAGCGTTCTCCAAGCCATTCCAGGACTTTTTGGTTGCTCAGATGTGATATCGACATAAAAGGAAATATATTGCCGATTGAGATCGTTTTAGGTTTATATAAGAACTATATTTCCATTTCTAAGTACTGTCAAGCTCGTGGGATGAGCGCAAACTATAAGCAACCACCTCCAGCTTAACGGGAACCGTCCCACCTAAACCAAAGGCTTCGTCACGTTCAATAAAACCCAACCAGGAAAAATACCCAACCTCACCATCGTGCCGCAGAATACCCACCACTTCCCCAGACCGCTCCCGATCCAGCAGGATATTCCGGTAATTCAACTTACGTAGGAGCATTGGCATACTGAATATACTTTACTGTTTTGGTGACTGGTAATATATACAGTGTAATGCTTAGGCTACTAAGGAGTGAAATGGAAGTTGGGCCATCAATAGTATTATAAATAACAAAAGCATTGAGGTTTATGTGACTTTAATACTAAACGTTCTTCACAAAGATATGTCTGTTTTAGCCGCAGAAATAATGGCGAGAGCAGAGTGGTCAATTTCGCCGATGTCCTTTTCTTCCGTACCTCTTGGAAAAGGCTACGCAGTTCATGACTTCAATAAAGTCACAATAAATTCAAGTAGGACGCTGGCTCTAGGTATCGCAGGCCTTACGCAAGATCATGGTTATACTCAGAAGATTGAGCATAGTGAAAAAATCGATGACGCGTTACAAGCGATTCGAAAGCACATCGAAGGTTTTGTGCCTATCTATGATCGCGGCAAATTAAGAAAATTGTCCCAGTTTAGTGCTAATGAGGGGATGGCTCCAGAACCCCATTTAGCTAGATATTTTCGAGCCCAGTAGCTCAAAATGCGGTTAGTTCCAGACGCTCTTCGCTGAGTCAGTCGCAGGCTGGATCATGCCTTGCCTGTCACCACCTCCGCTGAATTGGTAGTGTGTCATCGGCAAGTGCTTCGCGCGCCAAAGCATCTCCAGCGAAGTTGAGGGTCGCAGCATGGGTGCGTCACCATGACGATCAAAGTAATAGCTGTTCGAGGTAGCACAGTTGTGGTTCAGGAACACAGTCCCCTGCTGGCGCTTCTGTATGTCCTGGAAGTAACTATCATGCGCCTCTTGCCGAACCTCGACTCGCGTTGCTGCGCGCCTGTGGGACTCACGAATACACCTCGACAGGTGAATCGCGTTACCCTCCACCATTTTGAAATAAGACGTACCGATCAGGGCGTAAGGGCCGAGCATGATGTAGAAGTTCGGATAGCCCGGTATGGTCAATCCCTCGTAGGCTTGGTAGCGATTGTCATGCCAGAACTGTCCAAGGTCGGTGCCGTTGCTCCCGATCAGTTCGAAGGAGGGGATATTGCCTTTCTCGAATGTCTTGTAGCCGGTGGCGAGCACAAGTACGTCAATGGGGCGTGACTTGCCGTCGTTAGTGGTGATTCCCCTGCGGGTGATGTGTCGAATCGGTGTTGTCACCAGCTCGACGTTGTCCTGCGCGAAGGTTTTGAAATACTCGTTGGAGAAGGTGGGGCGCTTGCAGCCAAAGCCATAGGCAGGGCTGAGCTTCTCCCAGAGATCCTGCCGATCAGGAAGTTGTTCGTACATGTTTTGGAGGGCAGCCTTCTCGCAGGCACGCACGATCCAGGGAGCTTGGCGGTAGTAGATTGCGGACAATACCATCAGGGTTTCGCTGGAAGCGTCCGTTACACTGCGAATACCTTGCTGTAAAGCAGGTGAGGCGCGAAATAGGGTTTTTAGCCAGCCCGGCAAGGTTCGATCCGGCTTTTTTAGCACCCAGATAGGTGTTCGTTGGTAAACATCAAGTTGGCGGACCTGTCGAGCAATTTCTGGCACCAGTTGCACCGCGGTAGCTCCGGTGCCGATGACCGCGACACGCTTGCCCTTCAGGTCGATGCCCTTTGGCCAGCGGGCGGTATGGATGATATCGCCTTCGAAGTTGTCGAGACCCTCGATGTCGGGTAGTTTGGGCGAGATCAGCCCCCCCCCTGCGGAAACCAGATGTCGTGCCCGCAGGGTTTTGCCCTGCTTTAATGTCAGCACCCATAGGTCATTGTGCTTATCGAATCTGGCCTGTTGCACTTCGACGCCAAAGCGGATGTGCGGGTAGATCCCATATTTGCTCGCTACCCGGCGAGTGTATTGATAAAGTTCGCTGCCCGGCGCGAATATCCGTGACCAGTTGGGGTTCTGTTCGAATGAGAATGAGTAAGTGAACGAGGTGATATCCACGGCAATTCCAGGATAGCGATTGTCGCGCCAGGTGCCACCAACATCAATGCTGCGCTCAAGGATAAGGATGTCGTCAATACCGTCCGCTTTGAGTTGTACAGCGGTGCCAATGCCAGAGATCCCTGCGCCTACGATGATGACTTCGTGGTCAGGGCGCGCCGAATGCATCGATTCCTCAGGTGCAAAGGCAGTCATGTTCATGCGACGGTCTCCTGTACGTTGGAGCAAGCCGGAACGTCGTTACCAAAATCGTGGCGATTTTGAGCTTTAACCGGGGCACTGCGTAACTGCGTTTGTACGAAGTTGATCAACCGTTCGGTGTCTTTTCGTGCTTCCGGCAGCAGTAGCCGCAAGATCGGCCAGACATGCGGCATGTCTGGTCGCGATAGCAGTTTCACTGGCACGCCTGCCTGGCGTGCGCGTTCGGCCACGGCATAGGCATCATCGCGCAAGCATTCCTCCTCGCTCACCGTCAGCATCAATGGTGGTAGCTGTCGGTAATCGCCACGGCACGGGGAAGCGTAGGGGTGCAGCGGATCGGCGCCCTGCAGATAGAGCTTTGTGGCACCATCGATCATTGCTTGGGAAAGCATCGGATCGGAGTCGTTGTTGGCTTGCCGGGACATCAACTCGCCGGTGGCATCGGCACCTGGAGAGATGGCGATGGCACATACCGGCATCGGAAGTCCCTCGTCGCGGGCGCGCAGAAGTGTCACCAGCGTCAGATTACCACCGGCAGAGTCACCGGCCACGACCAATGGCCGAGAGTCATCAATCAATTCACGGTACACGCTCAAGGCATCGTCCGGTGCGGCCGGATAGGGATGCTCCGGGGCTAGCCGGTAATCGGCAAGAAAAATACGCGCGTTCAGCGCCTGGGCCAGCCTGCCACAAAAATTGTGGTAGGTGTCGAGGCGGCCACCGACAAAAGCACCACCGTGCAGGAAAAGCAGCGTTACGGTCGGAGTGGCGGTGGTCAGCCACTGTCCTGGGATATCGGCGACACGCGCATACCTAAGGCTAACACCGCTTGGCAGCAGTGAGGGTAACAAAGGCGCATTCATAACCTTACGCAAATGACGAACCAGATGTTCGGGATCCAGAATATCGCGTTTCATCATAACGCGGAAAAGGGGCTTAATAATTTTTGCAGGAAGGGATGCCATTAGTGTCTCCTAATTCAGTCGGCCAGCAGGCGATAGGTCTCACCCACGATACGGGTGTACAAGCGAGGCATGAGGCGTTTGAAACGCCAAGCCATGAGGCCATCAATTTGCGGCAGCATATAAAGTTCCCCTCGATCCAGCGCATCGAGTGTTTGTCGGGCGACCTTGTCGGCTGTGGTCAGGGCGAAGCGGGTCATGGCGGCACGGGCAAACTCTCGGCGCTTTTCCGGCAGTTTGCCATCATTGACGATGTTGGTGGGTACCACTGTAGGACACAGTGCTGTGACGTTTACGCCAGTGCCAGCCAGCTCGGCGGCCAGTGTTTCCGACAGCGCCAGTACACCTGCCTTGGTGACGTTGTAGGTGCTCATCTCCGGCGCAGCGCCAAATGCGGCGGCGGAAGCGACATTAATGATGCCGCCATAGCCGAGATCCCGCAGTTTCGGCGCAAAGAAATGGCAGCCGTGAATGACACCCCAAAGGTTGACGTTCATGCACCAGCGCCAGTCGTCCAAGAGCACCTCACCGATGGGACCCCCCAGGCCCACGCCGGCATTGTTGATTACCAGCGTCACCGGACGGCCGAGTAGTTTCTCGGCTTCATCGCTGAGGGCGGCCATCTCTTTTGCATCGCCGACGTCACAGCGATGGGGAATGGCCTTACTTCCTAGCGCCTGTATGCTGGCGGCGACCTGTTCGGCTCGTGCCTCATTGATGTCTGAGCAGATCACCACACCTCCACGGCGCGCCAATTCATACGCAAAGCTACGGCCAATACCGCTGCCAGCTCCAGTGACAACAGCGGCTGCGTTGCGGGAAGGTGGTAAAGGTTGCTTCGTCATAAGAACTCCTCAGGCGGGTTGCGCCACTGGATGTAGACCGTCGCCTATCCGAGGGCCGGACTGGTGCTTCCGTACCGCCTCGAACGCCTTGTGGGTGTCGCCGGTTTTTTCGTAAACACGCTTCCAGACCTTGATGATCTCACGATTGTCATCATCCCAAGGGTGGAAGGTGGGGGAGAAGTAGGGAAAGATGCCTGCCAGCACTTTGGACAGAATGCCTGGTTTAAGGAACAGAATCCTGGTCATAGAGGCCGCTGAACGCAGGTTGAGGATCTGCTTGTCCTTATAGAGCAAGAATGCCTGATTACCGAGCATGAGGGGAAAACCAAGAGCGATAGCCAGAAGCATGCCGCTGGTGCGCAGTCGATAACTACGCAGGCCGCCACCGCTTGCGTCGACGAACACATCAAAGCTTACACTCTTGTGTTCAGTTTCCTCAACGAAGTGCCAGTACAGCATGGCACGTAATTCAGGGTGTGTTTCATCGAATAGCTCCGGGTGCTCCAGCATCACCGCGGAAATGATAGCAGTGAAATGCTCGAACGCCGCCGCAATAGAGCTTTGCATGTCATCGCTCAGGCGATGCTGGAGCTCCTTGCGAATGTGCTTGAAGATCCCCTCGACCTTGTCGATAGGGACGCCCTGTTGCACGCATATGGCGTTCATCTCGTCATGCTCACGGGCATGGATGCGCTCCTGGCGGATGAACTCCAGCGCGGCCTTGCGCACTTCCGGGTCGCGCAATTTATCGAGCTGACGCCGTGCTGAATTCATTACCCAGCGCTCACCATCCGGCACTGCGGCCAGAATGGCATTCATCCAATGCGTACACCAGGGGTCTTTGTTAAACCAGTGGCGCGCGACCGTCTCACGGTTCATTGGGAAATGGATGTCGCGCGTTACAACTTCGTCATAACCGATCTTTCGACTTGCCAGCGCCATTTGTCTGTTCTCCTAGTAGATTTCTTCATGTTATTTGTTTGGACAACCAACCATATTATGTGTCTTGGTGACCTAATGGTCAAGCAGGTGTTAAACAAAAGGGTGGAAGATGTATGTATTTGGCACAAAAGAAGGATCGCTTTGAGAGTTGCTGATCAAGTCGGAGCTGGGTTGTAGAATTGAAAAAGGTGCGCCACGGAAACATATCGACTAATATCATCGACTTGCATACGCAGGAGGATTAAGTGAAAAAGAAAAATGAACCCCAGCAAGTAAAAGTGTCTGACCGCGACTTTGTGTTAAATTCAGCCGCTCGGCTGTTTCGAGAGCAGGGCTATGATCGGACGACGGTGAAAGAAATTGCCGAAGCATGCAATTTACTGCCCGGAAGCCTTCATTATCGCTATAAAGCCAAGGAAGACATTCTTGTTGATTTGATGCGACTGGGCTTGGAGCATGCTTCGAGCGCTGTCTACAGAGCGGTGACAAGCGTAACAGATCCTGTAGAGCAATTACGGCTAGGCATAAATTCGCACCTGGAATTAGTAGTCAGTGGCTCGGATTTGGTCTACGTGCTGCTGTTCGAATGGCGCTCCTTGCGCGGTGAAGCACGAGCGGAAATGATCGAACTGCGTGACCGCTACGAGGCATTATGGGGCGCTATGCTTAGGTCTCTTGCGGATATAGGGGGGCTACGTGAGGACGTTGATCAGGATTTGCTGCGCCTTATTGGTCTTGGAGCACTCAACTGGGTAGCAACTTGGTTTCGTGAAGATGGTCGCTATTCGCTTGAGGAGATAGGTGATTTCGTCTGGCGAGTGATTCGCGACGCGGTGCTTAAGGATTAGGTGCATAGTTCCTCATCTACTTTCCAAACGAAACGCCAATGCGTAAAGCGCTGGCACGAACAAAAGCGTAATGGCGGTGCCTACAATGACACCACCAATCAGAACATACGCCATCGGCCCCCAGAAAATATCGGTCGTCAAAGGGATGAACGCAAGCGCAGCTGCCAAAGCGGTTAGCACCACCGGTCTTGCGCGCCTGACAGCCGCCTCGACGACCGCATCTGACGGCAGCATGCCATCCTCAAGGTTATCGCTGACCTGCTGAGTTAGAATTAAAGTATTGCGCATTAATATGCCCGCCAATCCGATCAGCCCAAGTAAGGCGACAAATCCGAAAGGCTGCTTGAAAACCAGCAGTGCTATGACAGAGCCAATGACGCCCAAGGGTGCTGTTAAAAGCACTATCACAACACCAGGAAAACTTCGCATTTGCAGCATCACGCAAGTTACCATCAGGGCAATCATCAGAGGGAAAACCTGATTTATAGAGTCCTCTGCTTTTTGTGAACGTTCCAGGCTACCCGCAATATCAATCCTGTAACCATCAGGGAGCGCTGCATGAATTGGTTCCAGGTCCGCCCATAATGCTTTGGTGACATCTTGTGGCTGCGCATTCTTTACCTCCCCGTGAACAGCCAGAAAGAGCTCTCGATTGTGGCGTCGAATCATGGCATCTTCGTAAGCCAGTTTCATCTCGCCCAGATGCGAAAGTGGTATCTTTTGACCCTGTTCATTGCGGAGCTCATAAATGGGTGGCTCATTTTTGGCTCGCTTGGCACCCTGGCCGCGAACGTAGACATCAACAGTTCTGATGTCTTGTCTGACCTCGGCTACTGGAACTCCATCTGTTCGATATTGCATCTGTTGAGCAACTAAGAGCGGTGTCAATCCCAGTAGTCGAAGGCGCTGTTCATCCATTTCCAGCTTCAATGTCGGTACACGTTGATCCCACTCCAAATGCGGATCGACTACGTGAGGGTTGTGGGACATGACCTCCCTGACTTGGTGGGCCAGTTTCCTTAAGGTCGCAGGGTCTTCTCCGACGACACGAAAGCTGACAGGCCAGTCAACTGGCGGCCCGAACAACAGGCGTCTGATACGAATACGTGCCTCGCCAAAAGCACCATCGGCAACATGTTGGTCCAATGCAACAATAATTCGGTCACGCTCAATCGGTCCCGTCGCAGTTACGATTATTTTAGCAAACGAAGAGTCCGGATGCTCGGGGTTGACCGAGATGAAAAAACGTGGCGACCCGCCACCGACATAACTGGCGTAGTTTTCAACACCTCCCATTGAATCTAATAGTGCTTCAAGACGTTTGACGGTCGTATCCGTTGTCGTGACCGATGTACCTGGTGCCAGATTGACATCAATCAAAATTTCGGGCCGATCCGAGCCTGGGAAGAACTGTTTTTCCACTAACCCCGCCATGCCTGCTATGCTTAGCGCCAACATCGCAAAGGTAATAAAGACCACGGTCCGCCTATGGCTAACACACCATGTAATCAAGGCCCGTAGATACTCGTAGCCCCTGGATGACTTGTAGTGATCGCCCATATTGCCGGGTTTCTGCTTGGGTGCACGCAAAATCTTTACGCCCAAATAAGGGGTAAAAGTAACGGCCACCAACCAACTGATAATGAGCGAAAAAGCCAAAACCCAAAATATATTGCCAGCGTATTCGCCTACCCCAGATTGGGCAAACCCAATCGGAACAAAGCCGAACATGGTAACCAGAGTGCCGAAAAGCATAGGCGAAGCTGTCGCATTCCAGGCATGAGTGGCGGCACTTACTTTACTCCAGCCTTCTTCCAGTTTTACCAACATCATTTCAATCGCAATGATGGCATCATCAACCAATAAACCCAGCGCGATGATTAGTGCCCCTAAGGTAATACGATCCAGATTGATATTGGCGGCTTTCATCATCACAAACGTCAGCCCCAGGGTGATCGGAACAGCGATACCCACGATCAAACCGGCGCGCAGCCCTAATGATAAAAATCCAATGCTCATCACCACGATTACGGCCACCAGAAATTTCACCTGGAACAAATTAACTGCCGCTTTAATGGCATCCGTCTGATTGGTGATTTGATCCAGTTCCATACCTAAGGGAAGCTCAGCTCTTGTTTTGCTTAGAAGCGCGTCAAGGCGTTCACCAAATTCTAGTCCGTTTTCACCCTTGTTCATGACTACGCCGACCAGGATCGCATCTTCTCCATTTACTCGAGCAAAATACGACGGTGGTTCCTCGTAACCTTGCTTAATGACGGCAATATCTCCCAGCCGGATTAGATGGTTACCGACGCGGATAGGAACCTGTGCCAATCGCTGAGGATCGGACAGATCTGAATCGAGGCGAAGCCTCAGGAGCGGCCCGGTGGTGTCAATCTGACCGGCCGGGATAAGCGTATTGTATGCTCTTATGGCGTCGAATACGGCTTGGGATGAAATGCCGCTGTTAGTCATTACGACATTGTCTAAATCGATATAGACTCTCTCTTCGCGATCGGCGATCAAATCGGCTTTCCGGGCGCCGGGAATGAGTTGTAATTCATCTCGGAGCCGCTCAGCGTAACGTGATAAATTTCGCACCGGAAGGCCGGGCGCAGAAAGGCTAAATATGCTGAAATACACATCGGAAAAGTCATCATTGACGATTGGCCCTATAACCCCTTCAGGCAAATGTGAGGACAGATCCTGCATGCGCTTTCTAACCTGAAACTGTAGTTCCGGCGTTTTATTTTGTGGCGTGTAATCATGAAATCGAACCTGGATATCAACCCGGCCTGCCTTGACTGTCGTTTTGATTTCGTCAAGATATTCAATTTTCTGGATGCTCTTCTCGATTGGGTGAGCCACTTGCTGTTCGATCTCTGCAGGAGTGGCACCTGGCCAGACTGCTGAAACCACTAACATTTGTATTGTAATAGAAGGGTCTTCCGCACGTCCCAATGAAGCAAAAGCATAAGCCCCTGCGAACACGGATAAAATCAGGAAATAAAGAGTAACTGATCGCTCTCGTACTGCAAGTGCCGATAGATTAGGAAAGCTCATTGCGCGTATTCTTTAACAGGAATCCCTGGTACTAGCAGATGAGTACCTAAGGCGATAACACGATCACCAGTCTTAAGGTCTTGCCCTTGAATTTGAGCTGAGATAGGCGTCACCCCAACCACCGCAACGGTCTGGGGTTGGGCCTGTTGATCGACAATTTGCCAGATTTGGGTATTACTTCCTCGCTCATCCAGTGCCGCCAGTGGAACTGAATAGACCTGTGTGGGAGAGTCAGGGACCATCATGCTGACCCTGACCAACATACCCAACTGTAATTCGTTACCAGAGGACTCAATCTGATAACGAGAACGCCAGGTTCTGCTGTATTCGTTAGCCGCGCCAGCGGTTTCACGAAGCTTTAGTGGTATGCGGGCATCATCGATATGGGCTAGCGCTTCTGTCGGTGGAAAAACACTCCTGGGTAGGAAAACTTCGATCTCTAACTCGCGAGTATCAGCCAATATTCCTAGGGGTTGTCCAGTCTTTACCACTTGCCCCGGCATCCCTGTGACATTCACCAAGATACCTGGCCTTGTAGCGGTTAGGGACGTATGCTGAAGCGCAATTTCTGCTTGTCGAAGTCTAGCCTGGGCAGCCTCTTTTCGCGCTTGCGCTGCATGTTTGGACAACAAAGACGCTTCAAATATACTTTGGCTAATACTGTTCTGTTCGATCAAGCGGCTGTCCCGAGCGAGGTTGGATTCCGCGTGTATCAATTCAGCTTCAGCAGCTGTCAATTGGGCCTTTGCAGCCTCCAGGCTTTGTTCAAATTCCCTTGCGTCCAACAAGAATAATGGCTCGCCGGTTGCAACAATTTGACCGGAGTCCACATACCGCTTCAGAATTCGGCCACCTACTTGAAAGGCTATAGCAACCTCTGTACGCGCCTCTACTGTGCCTGTAATCCCTTGAGGCACGGTCGTAGAATGCTCTGACACTACTGCAGTGTATACTGGATGGGGTCTGTTCAGTACAGTATCTAAGTGAGAGGACTCCTGACAGCCATACAGTGTTAACAGCGTAAGAAAGAGAGCTAGACGCATGAAGAATAAAACCCCGGCAATTAATGAGCGTGAGCGCACACATAGCATATCGGGCCATGGTAAGCAGAGAAAACACACACAGATAGCCGTGCTGCCATAAATGCGTTAATGATTGCGAATCATCCTGGGAGGTCGATCTAAATAATATGCATTAACTTTCATGTTTGCCGCTATTGGCAATGTGGTGAAATATCAGACATCGAGGAACAGTTAGCGTCCTTAAGCTCTAGCTCTAAGAGGGGGTCCTCCACTAATTGCCGGTTGGTTAAATATACATTATTTGGCTTCGAATCATTTGATTCACTCACAACACTAACAAGAAATACGTTTATCGCTGTTAAGCAGCCCAGAATAGCAATGAACTCAAGCACAATGATCCCCCTTTAAAGATAAACGTAAAGTAGCGCACATCCATAGGTTGGTCAACCACCCAATGTCCGTGCAAAACAAGTCTATAGTGTTGAGGATGAGGAGAAGAAGGGGCAAATAAGCAGACACCTACGCTACAAGGCCACCTGGCTCAAAGCCGTATGTTTTCGTTCAGATGTCCACCCCCGCTGGTCCGTTATGCCGTCGCAGAGTCTGACAGAGGAATTTTGTTTCTTACTAAAATGTCCTGGTATAGTATTGAAGTTTGGTTGGCTAGCCAATAATATACCCTCAAAGGTTAACACCCTGTGAAGGCTTGTACGGAGGCTCTTTATGAACGCGATACCAATAAAACCACGAAAAGTAACCTTTGATGTATCTACTGTTCCACGACATTGGAATGGTGGAGACCCTGTGCTAACTCGTTTCTTTGATGCCCTGTCAGTGCATTTCCCCGAGGGTGAACGGTTTTTTATCCAGTCGGTACGGAATTTCCAGGATCGGGTAAAGGAGCCAGGTTTGCGTGAGGATATTCGCCACTTTATTCGTCAAGAGGGGCAGCATGGTATTGTCCACGATCGCTTCAATGAGGTGATGGTTGGGCAGGGTGTTGATGTTGACAAGATTACCAGCAATCTGCGGCGTTTCATTCGCTCGTCACAAAAGTACTTGCCAGAGAAGTATCAGCTGGCGATGACTGCGGCATTCGAACATTTTACGGCCACTCTGGGCGAGGCAATGCTTAAGGATGAAGCTGACATGTTTACCGAAGCAGACCCTGTGATGAGGGCGATGTTTCTCTGGCATGGTGTGGAAGAGGTTGAGCATAAGGCAGTAGCCTACGACGTCTACCAAACGGCGGCGGGCGGCGGTTATCTGTCACGGGTCTCGGCGTTGGTAGTGACCATGCTAATGATTCATCTGGTGGTCGGGCCAGTGTTCGTGAACATGTTGCGTCTAGATGGCGCCATGCGCCAGCCTGGGGTGTTGATGCGTGGGCTGAATCGTCTCTATGGCCGACGTGGTATTCTAACTCGAATGTTGCCTGAATTCATGGCCTGGTTTCGCCCCGGCTTTCATCCTTGGGATACGGGCATGCCAGAGAAAGTGGCGGCATGGCTGGAAGAGTATGGGGATCATGGCGACCCAATGCGTGCATCCGCTGCCGTTTACGGAAGCTCGCCGATGAGCGAGGCAGCCTGAGTGGATGGCGAAAAGGCGGTTATGACTCACTGCCATAGGCCAGGCAGGCACTGTGGCAGTTCAGCAATACGTGACTTACTTGAGTACCATGGCTTATTGATGAGCGAAGCATGTTGTTTCGGTCTCGGGGCTGGACTCGGTATTACTTACGTGGAGATACCAGGTACCAGCACTCCTTTCATTGTTCATGTGCGCTCAATGGGGTTCGAGGAGAAGGTGTTTAATACCTTAGAGGTTCCTTTTTGTTGGACCAGTTACAGCGACAAGCCGTCCGCCAGCGCTGATTTATATCAGGCATTGCATGAAAATCGGCCTGCATTGCTTTTAACGGATATATATCATCTGCCTTATTTTGGCAGTAGCACGCATTTTCCTGGACATGCCATCGTGGCATGGCACCTCGACGAGGAGCGTAACGAAGTGCTGGTTAGCGATACGGAGCGCCCGGACTTAATTGCTGTTGCGGCGAAGAACTTGGCTGATGCACGTTTCTCGACCGCGCCACCCTTCATTCATCACGGTAACATGTTCGCGCCTCACGCCATTGATTCCAGTGTAACTCCAGAACGTGTGCGGCAAGCAATCTTCGACAATGCCTACGCGTTGGCTAATGGAAACCGTTTTAGCGGGCTTGCGGCTTTGGATACCTGGGTTGATGCGCTACCACGCTGGTCAGCGGAGGAAAACTGGCGCTGGTCGTTGCGCTTTGCCTATCAGGTGATCGAAAAGCGCGGTACAGGTGGCGCTGGATTCCGTGCCATGTATGCCGATTTTTTGGAAGAAGTGGGAGAAATGCTCCCCGCTGTAATTCATGCGAATTTAGTAGAATTAATGCGCAGCGCGGCAGCGAGCTGGTCTGGTTTGGCTGAGACTTTGAAACAGGGCTCCGAGTCAATGGTGTTCCCCTTCGTTGAAATAAAGAGCGCCATTAATCATGTAAAGATGCGCGAGTCACATTACGTGAAGTATGCGCTGGATGTCCTGGCCTAAGTCACAGCAAATCCATAGGTTCTTGGATGCAATTAATTATATAAGAAGTTACCAATGATTGAGGAAGATACCTTGGCGGCGGATCGTAATATGACCATCGCCGAAACATTTTTTGGAACATCTCATCCCTTGTTCAATGCGTTTGGTGTACAAGTGGAAGAAATCGGCAAGGGGCGAGCAGTGATGAGTCTCGCCTGCCGTCCTGCCCTTTGCAACCGAGTTGAGGGCGTTCATCGCGGAGTGGTAGTCACGTTGCTAGACACCAATTGTGGGCTGGCGATATTTTCGCGACTCGGTGATATGCGTCCGATTGCTACTATCGATCTTCGCGTCGACTTTATCAAGGAAGTGCCTAGTGGAGAGGGTATTTTCAGTGAGGTGGAGTGTTATGCGGTGCAGGGTGATATAGCTTACGTCCGCGGGCGCGCTTGCGCGTGCTCTGATCACTCTTTGTTGGCTTCGGTGTCAGGCTCCTTTGCTGTTGGTACTCTTGGTCCAGCGTTTGATTCAGCGATGAAAGAAAGGAGCTAGGAAATGGGTGAACCAACTGTGTTTGAAGCTCCACGAATGAATAAAGTGCAGAAAGAGATGCTTGAGAATACCCCTTTTGTGGAGTTTCTGGGGCTTGAAACGGTGGATTCGGATAAAGGTATAGCTTATCAATTGTCTTTCCGCGAGGAGCATATCGGCAATACACTGCTACGCACTTTTCACGGAGGCATTCTCGCTAGTTTTGGCGAAATCACAGCGGCCCTCTATCTGGTGCAATCGCTTGATCTGGATAAAGAGCCTTCGTGTAACAGTATGACCTTTGACTATCTACGTCCCGCGTTTGCTGGGAGCATTCGTGCCGAGCCTCGCCTTATCCGTGCTGGCAGACGTTTTATCGTTGTTTCTGTCGATATCTATCTGGACAAGAAACTGGTCTCAATCGGACGTTTTATCTACACCCGTTAATATAAGGAGCTTGTTGTGATCATATCACAGACTTTGCGCCGTGCCGCGCAGCAACATCCCAATGGTACTGCGACGATCTATAAAAATAGAAAGCAGTCATGGCGGGAGTTTGAAGGCCGCGTGGCTAGACTTGCTGCAGGCCTGCTGTCATTGGGGATAGAAAGGGGAACCCGCATTGCGATCTTGTCTCTTAATAGCGACCGCTATCTCGAATATTTCTATGCGGTGCCCTGGGCTGGCGCGGCCCTTAATCCCGTCAATATTCGGCTTGCTCCCCCGGAAATCGCCTTTACTCTTAATGATTCCGGCTCGTCAATCTTGTTTGTGGATGACACCTTCAGTGCGATGCTACCGAAGTTGCGTCCGCTGCTTGATAGTGTCGAACATGTGGTGTTTATGGGCGACGGCGAGTTACCGGAAGGTTGTGTTAGCTACGAGGCGTTGATTGACGCGTCAAAACCTATACAGGATCTCAGCAAAGGCGGAAAGGAGCTCGCCGGACTTTTCTATACCGGGGGTACCACCGGCCGGTCCAAAGGCGTGATGCTGAGTCATGACAACCTCGTTTTCAACGCGCTTAATGTGGTGCCGGAAATGAGTTACGGGCCTGACACTATTTATATGCATGCGGGTCCGATGTTTCATCTGGCTGATATGGCAAGCACCCTTGCAGTAACCCTGGCCGGTGGAACCCACGGGATTGTGCCACGTTTCGAAGTCGGCGATGTGCTGGGCTTCATTGAGCGCGAGAAAGTCACACACACGCTACTCGTACCTACAATGATCAACCTTCTCGCGTCGTCCGGAAAAATAAAGGATTTCGATGTCAACAGCGTGAAGCGCATGCTGTATGGCGCGTCGCCGATGCCAGAGGCAGTATTGATCAGTGCCATGGAGCAGATGCCGCACGCCTTGTTTGCCCAGGGTTATGGGCAGACAGAGGCTTCACCCATCATTACCGCGTTGGCCCCGGAGTTCCATGTGCCGGGAGGCGACAAGCTACGAAGTGCGGGCAGGGCTGCGCTGGGTGTCGAGGTTGCCATTCTTGACAAAAATGATGTTGAGCTACCGCGTGGTGAAGTCGGGGAGATCTGTGCCAGAGGTGGGAACGTTATGCTCGGTTACTGGGGAATGGAGCAGGCATCGGCCGAAACTCTGCGCAACGGCTGGTTGCATACCGGTGATCTCGGCTATATGGATGAAGATGGGTTTGTCTTTATCGTCGATCGTAGCAAGGACATGATCATCAGTGGTGGAGAGAATATCTTCTCTGTCGAAGTGGAAGGCGCCATCTACAGCCATCCTGCGGTGCAGGAATGTGCGGTAGTAGGGATTCCCCACGACGAATGGGGCGAAACAGTGCATGCCATCGTGGTGCTTTGCGAAGGTCATACTCTTAAGGAAGATGAGCTGTTGGTCCATTGCCGGGAGCGCATTGCGGGCTACAAGCTCCCTCGAAGCGTCGAGTTTCGAAGCGAACCATTGCCCATAAGTGGTGCCGGTAAGATTCTCAAAAACGAACTTCGAGCTCCTCACTGGCGGCAGAAGGAGCGGGGGGTCAACTGAACCACTGTTTTCGCTAAGATCAATTACTAGCACGGAATAAACCATGAATCTTGAATTTACACAGGAAGAGTTGGATTTTCAAAAGTCCATACGCGCATGGATGCGGGAAAACGTACCTGAAGCGCTTGAGCGCGTGTCAGCACTTGGCAATATGCCAACCAAGTCGCAGCAGCAACAGTGGGAGAGGTGTTTGGGTAAACAGGGCTGGCTGGCGCTAACTTGGCCAGAACAGTACGGTGGGCCAGGCTGGACGGCGACGCAGCGCTATATCTTCGATATCGAAAGGGCGATGGCCGGAGCGCCGCCAACCAGCCCCTTCGGTGTCGCCATGGTAGGCCCAGTTATTTATACATTCGGCTCGCCGGAACAGAAGGAGAGATGGCTGCCTGGGATTACCAGCGGCGAGACTCTCTGGTGTCAGGGATATTCTGAGCCCAATGCCGGGTCGGATCTCGCGTCGCTTAAAACCCGCGCTGAACGCAAACAGGATCACTATCTGGTCAATGGACAGAAGATCTGGACCACGCAAGCGCATTGGGCAGACATGATGTTCTGTCTCGTCAGAACCGACCCCGAGGCAAAGAAGCAACAGGGCATCTCTTTTCTGCTTATTGACATGAAGACACCGGGCATCGAAATTCGCCCCATTTATTCCATTGATGGGCACCATCATCTCAACGAAGTATATTTCACCGATGTCGAGGTACCTCTGGAAAATCTGGTTGGCCAGGAGGGTATGGGCTGGACCATAGCCAAGTTTCTACTGACACATGAGCGTACCACGATAGCTGGCGTGGCCGACAGCTATTATGCGCTGGCACGGATGAAGCAGGCGATTGAAGATGTACCCTATTATACCGACAAGCCATCGGCAAGGCGGCGTATGGCCGAACTCGAAGTCGAATTGATGGCGCTGGAGTATACCAACTTTAGAACCGTTGCAGCCACAGACGAGGGTAAACCCTTCGGACCGGAGTCCTCCGGGTTGAAAATCAAAGGTACGGAACTGCAGCAAAAGATGTCTCAAGCCATGGTTGAGATTGGGGGGTTGATGTCGCTTGCCTGGGATAGCCCTTCGGTAGTGGGTAACGAAAGCTTCAATAATGCTCCCCGGCGTTACAATTTTTTACGTGCTTGCACGATCTATGGCGGCTCAAATGAGATTCAAAAGAATGTGCTTGCCAAAATGCTGCTGGGATTATAAGGGGCGATAATGGAATTCAATCTTTCTGAAAACACGACAATGGTTGCGGATACAGCGCGGCGCTATCTCAAGGATCACTATGGTTTTGTCACTTATAATGAACAGCTAAACCAGACCAGTCATTGTGATCCGGCACGATGGGGGCTAATGATGGAGCTTGGGTGGTTGGGTCTCCCGTTTCCCGAGACCGTCGGAGGCTACGGTGGCGAGCTGATTGATGTTGCGATGATTGTCAGGGAGCTTGGAGCGGCCTTGTGTCTGGATCCTTATGTTGATTTGGTGGTCGCCCCAGGAAAATTGCTCGAATATATTGGATCCGAGCGCGCGATCGGGCTATTGCAATCCATCGTCGAAAACAATGAAAAGGTGGCGTGTGCATTCTATGATTGTCATGCCGGTTACAACGTTCATAAACCGACTTCGTCCATCAGAGAAGGTAAGCTGTCAGGCCAGAAGAGTTTTGTTCCGGATGGCGGCTGCGCGAGCAAGGTTCTAGTGACGGCGAGGCTCGGAGAAGAGTTAGTATTGCTCGTCGTGCCGCTTGAAAGCTGCGAGATCACGCGTTATCGGGCGCTGGACGGTAGTCGATACGCAGATCTGGTGTTTCATGATATCGTGATTGAGGACGGAATGATTCTCTCGCGTGGCGCGGAGACTAGCCGTGTTATCAGCCAAGTTGTTGCCTGGCTTCAGGCCCTTGATTGTGCGCGGATGTATGGCGCTGCGAATGCGCTTTATCTGCGCACCCTTGAATATGCAAAGACGCGTAAGCAATTCGGCTCAGCCATAGGTAGTTTTCAAGTTATTCAACACTATCTTGTGGATATGTTTACTGACCTCCAGCAATTGGAGTCAATGTTATTCATGGTCTCAGTGAAAGCCGAGCTAGGAAATGCGCAAGAACGAGATCGTGCGTGCTCGGCGGCGAAGGCCTACTATGCCGACAAGGCGGTAAAGATCGCTCAGCAAGCCATCCAGATTCACGGTGGTATTGGCGTCACCGAAGAGCTGGACATAGGCCACTACTTTCGTCTTATGACCCACTGTTCCTTGACTCATGGTCATCGTGACTATCACCTTGATCGTTTGGCCTCCTTGAGCGAGGTGAATGGTCGTGGATGATTATGACTTTATCGTCGTCGGAGCGGGGTCCGCCGGCTGTGTCTTAGCCAATAGATTGAGTGAGTCGGGGGAGTTCTCGGTTTGCGTGCTGGAAGCAGGTCCGCATGACAATAGCGGGTTCGTGAACGTGCCATTCGGAGTCATCGGACTGATCAAGGAGGGAAAGCGCAACTGGGGTTATAATACTGTAGCGCAGAAATCGCTTGATAACAGGCAACTTTATTGGCCTCGCGGAAAAACCCTTGGTGGGAGTAGCTCGATCAATGCTATGGTTTACATTCGTGGTCAACCTCAGGATTACGATGCCTGGCGCGATTTAGGTTTGAAAGGTTGGGGTTGGGACGATGTGCGACCGCTCTTCAATGCTCATGAGCATAATGAGGAATACTTGTTTGACACATGGCATGGTAACGGAGGGCCGCTGAATGTCACCCGCGTCAGAGATCCGAACCCGCTGACTGAGCTGTTTATTCGTGCCGGCCAAGAGCTGGGCGAACAACGTAACGATGATTTCAACGGCGAAACCCAGCGCGGTTTTGGTCGTTTCCAAGTGACGCAAAAAGACGGTCAACGCTGGAGCGCGGCACGGGCGTTTCTTGATCCGGCGAAGGAACGAAAGAATCTGAACATTCTGACCGATGCGGTGGTCTCCCGAGTTTTAATCGAGAAAGAGCGTGCGGTGGGGGTCGAATATATTGATGCGGCGGGTACTTCGCACATACTTCGGGCGAAGTGTGAGGTTGTCCTTGCAGGGGGCGCTATCAACTCCCCTCAGTTGCTAATGCTTTCTGGTATTGGTGATCGTGACCATCTACAAAGTGTTGGTATTGATTGTCTAGTTCATTCTCCTGAAGTGGGTCGCAATCTTCAGGATCATCTCGACATGACTATATCGATTCATGATCGCAGCCGGCAGTCGATTGGCTTTTCCCCTTACTTCGTACCGCGTTTGCTGCGTGCGTTCTACGATTACTTCCGCTATCGGCGCGGGTTTCTTGCCAGCAATGCAGCGGAAGCGGGGGCGTTTGTCAATGTGGGTGGCGGCTCTTGTCCGGATGTACAGTTGCATTTTCTGCCTACGTTTTTACGTGATCACGGTAGAAAGTTGACCCCAGGCTTTGGTTGCACTATCCACGTCTGCCAGTTGCGACCCAAAAGCCGGGGATGGATTCGTCTGATCGATAACGATCCTGGTAGCGCACCACTAATCAATCCCTGTTATCTGTCCGACGATGATGATCTCCGAATTCTGCGTGAGGGTGTCAAGTTGGCTCGCCGGGTATTCCACACCAAAGCTTTCGCTAGAGCTTATGGAGGCGATGATCTGCCGGCTAGCGATGTCGTCACTGATGCCCAGATAGACGCTGATATACGTCAGCGTGCTGAATCCATCTATCATCCGGTGGGCACCTGCCGTATGGGAAAGGATAATCTGTCAGTAGTAGATAGCCGGTTAAGGGTCAGAGGCTTATCTGCTTTGCGTGTTGCCGACGCATCCGTCATGCCGTTATTAATCAGTGGTAATACGAACGCGCCTACTATGGTGATTGGCGAGAAAGCGGCTGGTTTTATTCTTCGGGACAATTCGTGATTAGATAATTGAATATCGGTGACGCGTTTATTGGCAATTCAAATCAAAGGTATATTATGGAATTAAACGGTAAGATAGTGGCAATTACAGGTGGTGGTCGCGGCATTGGCCAGGCAATAGCAGTGGGTTTGGCTAAGAAGGGTGCCAAGATTGCTATCCTAGATTTGGATCAAGATGCTTTGGCTAAAACGAAGGCATTAGTGGAGGCAGAGGGCAGCGAAGCCCGTGGATATCAATGTAATGTCGCTGACGAGGAACAAGTAGAGTCCACTTTTAGTCGAATCGTTGCGGATTTTGGTTCCATTGAAGGCCTAGTGAATAATGCAGGTATTCTTCGTGACGCTCAGTTGATCAAAGTTAAAGAAGGCAAAGTGGTTAAAAAGATGAGTGCTTACCATTTTGAACTTGTTGTAGATGTGCATATGAAAGGCGCTTTCTTATGTGCCCGCGAAGCGGCTGCACACATGGTTGAACTAGGTGTAAAGGAAGGCTGTATTGTTAGCATGTCATCTATCGCTTATCGCGGTAATTTTGGTCAAACAAATTATTCTGCAGCCAAAGCTGGCATTGTTTCCATGAGTCGTGTTTGGGCGAAAGAACTTGGTCCATACAATATTCGCTCAATGGCTGTTGCACCGGGTACTATTGAAACTGAATTATTAAGAAGCATGCCTGCAGATATTCTGGAAGACTTTGCGAAAATGGTTCCACTACGTCGAATTGGTAACACAGATAATATTGCTCAAGCGGTAGAATCTATATTTGAAAATAGCTATCTAAGCGGCGATGTAATGGAAGTTCATGGTGGCTTTACTATTTAAGTATACGGTTAATGTAGTGGTGTTGCGGTTATTTCCCTTAACCAATACTCTCCTTTTACTATCGGTGGAAAAATAATAAACGAGGTCAGTATGTCCCTGGATTTCGATGGAGCACGTTTACCCAACCCCTATTTGACCGAAGATCACGAGGCCTGGCGCGATCAGCTGCGTAAGTTTATTGATTCCGAGCTGATGCCCTATGCCAATCAATGGGAGGAGGATCATAAGGTTCCCGATGAGATCTTCCCCAAGGCTGCTGAAGTGGGCATGTTTGCCGTGGGTTATCCCGAGGCCTACGGCGGCCTGACTGAAGGGTTGGATGTATGGCACGGCAATATCATCTATGAAGAGTTGGCGCGTCTTGGTGCCGGTGGTGTCGGTGCCGCTCTCACCGTGCATGGTATTTCACTGCCTACCATTTTGAAACTGGCCTCCGAGGAAGTTAAGCAAGAGGTTGGCCCCGCTGTAATCAGTGGTGAAAAGCGTATTTCTTTGGCGGTGACCGAGCCCGGTGCAGGTTCTGATGTGGCGCAATTAATCACCACTGCTGTGTGCGATGGAGATTTCTATATTGTTAACGGCTCCAAAACCTTTATCACTGGCGGCATGTACTCCAGTTGGGCCTCCACCGCCGTTCGTACCGGTGGAGAAGGGTTGGGCGGTATCTCTCTGTTGTTGATTCCTCTCGATGCCGAGGGCGTTAGCCGCACGCAGCTGGATAAAAAACAGGGCTGGTGGGCATCCGATACCGCGACCTTATACTTCGACAATGTGCGAGTGCCTGTAGGCAACTTGGTGGGCAATGAAAACGAAGGTTTTAAAGCCATTATGGGCAACTTCAATCTGGAACGTATGCAGTTGATTGTGTCCATGGAAGCCTTCGCCCGCGTCTGTCTCGAAGATGCGGTAAAGTGGGCCCAGGAGCGTAAGACCTTTGGCAAGACCTTGTCCCAGCATCAGGTGATCCGTCACAAAATTGCTGATATGAAACAACGCATAAACGCCACTCAAGCCTATATCCAAGTATGCTCCAAACAGTTGATGGATGGTAAGCCCAATGCTGGCGATATCGCAATGTGTAAGGTGCAGGCCAGTCAGACCATGGAATTTTGTGCTCGTGAGGCCATGCAGATTATGGGGGGTATTTCCTATATCCGTGGCAATCGCGTGGAGCGTATTTACCGTGAAGTGCGCGTCAATGCCATTGGCGGGGGATCGGAAGAAATTATGCGTGATCTAGCGTCACGTCAGTATGGGTTTTAATCACGAAAAGCCTTATAAATGGCCCCTCATTCCCGCGAACACCGGAATAACGCAGATAACTAAAGCGGACACAAAAATATAAAGGATAACAACAATGACAATGAAACTGCCTACATTTAAGTAATTGTTTTTTCCCGTAAGTAGAGCAGGTAGCCACAGACTATTAAGCGAGAGAAAATAATTATGAGATTTACTGAAGAACACGAAGCAATACGTAATACCATTGCCCAGTTTATTGATAAAGAAATCAACCCCTACTGTGATCAATGGGAAAAAGACGGTATCTTCCCAGCTCATAAGTTGTTCAAAAAAATGGGCGACCTTGGTCTTCTGGGGATCGCCAAGCCAGCCGAGTACGGCGGCATGGGATTGGACTACAGTTATCAAATTGTGTTCTCTGAAGAGCTAGGTCGCATTGCCAGTGGCGGTGTTTCCATGGCCATCGGTGTGCAAACCGATATGTCTACACCGGCCATGGCCAAGTTTGGCAGCAACTACATCAAGGAAGAGTTTCTTTCAAAAGCCATTGCAGGTGATGCAGTATGCTCAATTGCTGTGAGTGAGCCTCACGCCGGTTCTGATGTGGCCAATATTAAAACCACCGCTGTAAAAGACGGAGACGACTACATCATCAGCGGCACCAAAATGTGGATCACCAACGCCACCCAAGCGGACTATCTGTGCCTGCTGGCCAATACCGGTGGTGACAAGCCTCATAAGAGCAAATCTTTGATCGTCGTGCCTACCAACACCCCGGGTATTTCATTCTCGGAAAAGCTCGACAAATTGGGCATGCGTTCTTCCGATACTGCACAGATTTTCTTCGACGAGGTGCGCGTCCCACAGAAGAACCTGATTGGTGAAGAGGGCATGGGTTTTACCTATCAGATGATTCAGTTCCAGGAAGAGCGTTTGTATTGCGCTGCGGGATTACTGAAGTCCATGGAACACTGCATTAACACCACTATTGAATACACCCGCGAGCGCCAGGCGTTTGGTAAGCCGCTGTTGGATCAGCAGGTAATTCACTTCCGTCTGGCGGAGTTGCAAACCGAAGTAGAAGCTCTGCGTGCGTTGACCTATGACGCGGTAGAGGGCTACATCAATGGCATGGAAGTGACCTTGAAAGCCTCCATGGCGAAGTTGAAAGCGGGGCGTTTGGTGCGTGAAGTCACAGACGCCTGCCTGCAGTACTGGGGAGGTATGGGCTTCATGTGGGATAACCCAGTTTCCCGCGCCTACCGTGATCAGCGTTTGAGCTCTATTGGTGGTGGTGCCGACGAGGTAATGCTTGGCATTATCTGCAAGAAAATGGGCACCTTACCGCGCTTAATTTAGCAACAGGGTTATTAGCAGGGTTAGTTCATGGGAATTGTTGATAGAAAGATTCATTAACTTACTTGTAGTAATTGCCAACATATACATGGTGATAAAATCAAATGACGCTGCATTCCGCTCAACCAAACTAGCATTTATGGTTTTTCTGTTACAAAAAATGCCTCCTTTATCTAAAGGAGGCTTCAGAAAATGCACTCTAAAGAGTGGCACAAAAAACGATCATTAGACTTATATAAAGCAGTT
This sequence comes from Ketobacter alkanivorans, assembly GCF_002863865.1. Lineage (NCBI taxonomy): Bacteria > Pseudomonadati > Pseudomonadota > Gammaproteobacteria > Pseudomonadales > Ketobacteraceae > Ketobacter > Ketobacter alkanivorans. Next base: position 162,284 of record NZ_CP022684.1, read on the forward strand.
TAGATTATGCCACCTTACGGCCCCAATTTAGAATTTTTCCACCAGTCTCAGAGGTGACTTTTTTACCCGCCCTATAAAGATCGAACACCTCCTTTTCGATCCTTGCCATCTCTTCACCAGTAACCGATTCCGAACTCATAAAATCAATGTAATCATGGCCTTTCCGCGTAAGTTTAGCGTACATGTTGAAGGCATCATTTAACATTTCTGTTAATACGACGGGAGGAATTACCATATGAAATCCAACTCGATCCGTCATATGAAAAACTTTTCGAACCAACGATCCTCCAAACTCTAAAGAATCTACACCTAATACTGCCATGTCTTTTTCAATCGAAACCAACAAAGGAATAGCAGGAAGCACCATAGATAATCGGCGCAACTGAGCATAAGGGCTGTATTTTTGCCACCAGGACATCGGCAACTCATCAAAATAATTAACTGGCAGTGCGCAATGCCTGGATTCGTCCAAGTGGAACATTTTTAGAATTTCTAGCCCTGGCATCTCTCCAAACATACCAAAAAGACCCATTGCTATATTTTCAACAAGGACGTTCATGCCAAAGAACTTTTCGAGCCCCTTGGACTTTAGCGTACGCTCCATTACTAAGTATTCCCAAACAAGGAATCTTGGCACTTCACAATCCCAAGCCAATAGCAACTCACGCAAAACCACAAAGTGTTTCGCCTCCTCAAGAACTTGCATAGTAACAGCAGCCTTACCGCCCGTGCTCTCCGCATCAACCAACACTTCCGCTGACACCATCCAGGCATACGCTTCGCCATGAGCAATCAGTGACAAGACATTAACGATCGCCTGCTTTTGCTCTTGAGTGTAATGAGCGTTTATTAGTGCCTTGTATTCTTCTGTTGAGTAGCGGTCCAGCTCTTTCTTTTCAGCAACACTTAACGAATCTTTTGCTTGAGTTAGAAACGCTTTTTCATCTTTTGTTAAATCTTTAAAATCAGTTCCAGTATGAGGGGCATGCTGCTCAGCTTTCCAAAGCATACGCAAACTCTTGTCATAATGTTTAATTCGAAGCTTATCATTAGCCCCGCCTACAAATTCGAAATTATAATCGTCATAACGCCCCTTTCTTCCACCGATACCAATCAAACCCTTAGCTTTGTCGTAGTTACGAATCGCGCTATTTAACACACGCTCAAATTTGTCGAAATTGTCATGGAATTTGCTGTTCACCGGCAACGGTTTAATATTCATATGTTTTCTCCGCTAGACTACTGAGTAGAAGGCTAAAACCAAGTGCATGAAATTATTTGTATGTACACCCAACCAATAAAACTCTTGCACAATTCAATGAACATTTAATTGATATGTGTCATATAGTTTTTAAGTACACTGATAAATTCATCAAATGATGCCGAAGCATTCCCTCGATATCACCGTAGCTCAGCGAGTAGGCCAAATACCGTCGAACTGATTGCAAAATGACATCCTGTGTGGGTAGGCGTATCCTTCAAAGTTGATCATCGGTCACTGTTCAGATAATCAAAAGTGTAACAAGACCGAGACAGATACGACGCAACCGTGATATTGAAGGCATTTCTTTTAGATTGATTATGGTTTCAGGTAATGCGGTAAATCATCGTGCCGTTTGTAAGCAGTTTCCCAGAATTCTCCTCGCTGATGTTCACTTCTGAAAAAACGAGTTCTCGCCCGCGTTTTACAGTGTAAGCGGTGACAATAATATCCTTTGAATATACCCGCGAGCGCCATGTACTTGATAAGCCGCTGTTGGATCAGCAGGCAATTCACTTCCGTCTGGCGGGATTGCAAACCGAAGTAGAAGCTCTGCGTGCGCTGACCTATGGGGCGGTAGAGGACTACATCAATGGCATGGAAGTGACCTTGAAAGCCTCCATGGCGAAGTTGAAAGGGGGGCGTTTGGTGCGTGAAGTCACAGACGCCTGTATGCAGTATTGGGGAGGTATGGGCTTCATGTAGGATAACCCAGTGTCCTGCGTCTACCATGATCAGCGTTTGAGCTGCAAGAAAACGGGCACCTTACCGCGCGGCTAATTGAACTACAGAGTTTAGCATGGTTAGTTCACGGCAGTTGTTGAAACACAACTGGGCACGTAGTTTGATGGGTTCCAAAACAACCTTAAACCACATGCGGGCTCCTGGCGAAAACCCTCGCTATGTCGTCACCAGCCTGTCTGACACACCAAAAGCCATTTATAGAAAATGATATTGCGCCCGGGGCGACATGGGAAATCGGATCAAAGAACAGCAGTTTTTATTTTCTGATCGAACGTCCTGTCACCACTGGTGGCCTAACCAATTCAGGCTCTTACTCTCTGTTATGGCCTATACATTGGTTTACAGGCTGCGTCGTTTGGCACTGCATGGAACGGAATTGGGTAGTGCTCAGGTTAACACCGTCCGAACTAAGTTATTCAAAGTCGCAGCCGTTGTAGTGCAGAACACTCGACGAATTAACTTTATGTTGCAGAGTCGTTATCCGCATAGGGATCAATTTGAGAAAGCGCTGGCCAATTTAAATAGTGGATAGAAGAAAGGGTGCTGGCCCGGCACGGAATAATGAATGGGGTAAGGGGAAGTACGCCCAAAATTTATAAATCGGTATGATATACGCTCAATCTAAAAAAATTAGGCAATGTTAGCCAACAACTTGAGATCTTGATGTCCTTGCTTGATTTGGTGAAATATTCGGGCTAGGGGGCAGGCCTTGGGCACGCAATAGCCACTACCCGCCGACTAGGGTTGCTCTGGCGCGAAGAGTGTAGGGTCAAGCGGGATCTTGTAGGGATCATAGCGAATGTCATCGCGTACGGCATAGTAGAGCTGGTCGGCGCGATTTCGGGCAAAGGCCTGGATGTCAATGAAGTCGCTCCCTGCCAGGTAACTGTGGGTATCTACATTCATCTCAGTACTCGTTCCTTAGGGTGGTATTCATCGCCGAGTGTGGATGAGTGCCATATAAGCCGATTCACAAGGCTCATAATGCAGGTGGTAACACGCCCGTCGACCCTAACAGGTTTCTTAAAGATAAGCGAGGGGTGGCTTTTACGGCTATGAATCTGCTGGGCCTGTGCGTGCGGATGGTTGCGGTCTATACTAATTTAATAGCTTGGTTCATTGGCAGCTCACTTTTATCGGCGTGATACGATAAAGAATCTGGCCTACACTAAGATAATATCTAATTCAAAGAGAGTTGATGTGACTGAAGACTCGAGTCGTTCCTAACGTTTGCTCATTGGCAATACTTCTAGCCCGCTTATCTAGAATGTTTGTCATAGTATTATTGTTCTCGCCGTGGAGTGTAGCTAGCGCTGTGGAAAACTATAGTGCTGCGCAGCTCTCCTATGAAGTTCACTATATAACTTTACCACCAGATTGCACTTCCCATTCTGCAATAGACGATTCAGAATGGTTGACGATGGAAGGGCATTCTAATAGCTTTGGTTTGACTTCTGATTGTTATGTCTTCCGTGTTGCAATAACCAACCATACCCACTCTGAACTACCTGTTATGCTCGAAATTACCTATCCGCTGCTCGACAGTGTAGAGGTCTACAAATCGAGTCTGGCTGCTACCTCTCATGTTTTATCATTGGGGGACCTGAAGCCCTTCGGGAGTCGCCTTATGGATAAACGAACCTTTATTATCCCCTTGAAGTTGACACCAAATCAGGAAATTACATACTTTTTTAGTATAAAAACTGACAGCGCTATGCAATTTCCGCTTAAGATTTGGAAACCCGAGGCCTATTACAAGGCTGAGATAGGCCAGCATGCCTGGTATGGAATGTACTTTGGGGTATTGATGGTAATGGCCGCCTATAACTTGATTATATTCTTCGCGGTTCGCAATCAGGCCTATCTTTGGTATGTATGTTATGTAATTGCATTTGCATTTTTTCAGGCTTCCATAGAGGGTTTATCGTTCCAGTATCTGTGGCCAGACAGTGTCTGGTGGAACTCCGTCTGCAGAGCTTTCTTCGTCGGGTTAATGATGTTTGGGATAGTGCTTTTTCAAATGCATTTTCTGGATCACCGTTCCCACAGTCCTAGGCTTTATAAGCTCTGTAACTGGGCAGTCTACGCGTCAATACTTCTTATGGTGACGACTTTCTTTATACCTTATGCAGTCAGCATTCATGTTGCGGCGGTGCTTGTTTGTTTGCTGGTTTGCTACGTTTGCATTTTAGCTCTAATTAGTGGGTACTGGGCCTGGTTCAAAGGCTTTGCTCAAGCTCGTTACTTCTGCCTCGCCTGGACAGTATTGCTTCTGGCAGGATTAATAACTGTAATGAACTACGTAGGACTGTTACCGCGTAGCTCGTTTACTGCATATTCAACCCAAGTGGGATCAATTATAGAAATGATTCTGCTGTCCTTTGCTTTGGCTGAAAGCATCAATCGGGAACGCCAGGACAAAATGAAGGCTCAACAGAGAATGCTGGAACAGGCTGAGGAAATCAACCGTGAGCAGAAGCGTACACATTTGTTGATGGAAGAATCTTATGAGAAAGAAATGGCTGCTTTACAGAAGGCCATGGATGCGGAAGCGGAAAGCAAGTCTAAAAGCCAATTCCTAGCTACCATGAGCCATGAAATACGGACCCCGATGAACGGAGTTATTGGCATGACTGAGTTGTTGAGGACAACACCTTTGAGTGCCATTCAAAGTAAGTATCTGGAAATAATCAACAATTCAGGACAGGCTCTGTTATCCATTATCAATGACATACTAGACTATTCCAAAATTGCTGCCGGTCACATGGAGCTTGAGCTAATTACTTTTGATCTCGAAAAACTGGTTCATGAATGCACGTCGTTACACAGTGTTAACGCAGAAAAGAAGTCAATTGAATTGGCCGTTTTCACCGACCCTGCCTTGCCGAAAAGAATCATAGGTGATCCAACACGACTCCGACAGATTATTAATAACTTGCTGAGCAATGCGACTAAGTTTACTCAGGATGGTTATGTAAAACTCCAGGTAAAAAAAACTCAGCATCAAGATCAAATTTTATTTGAAGTAGTTGATACCGGGCCAGGTATCAGCCCCGAACATCAAAGTAAGCTGTTTACTGCTTTCCAGCAGGCTGACTCTTCTACCACTCGAAAGTTTGGAGGAACCGGTCTTGGGTTGAGTATTTGCAAACAGTTAACTCATCTCATGGGTGGTGAAATTGGTGTCAGAAGCGAAGCCGAAAAAGGATCTACATTTTATTTTTTCATTCAATACACTGAATCTGATGGTGCCAATATCAGCAAGGCGGATCGTTTACGGGGTGACGATAGATTCTTGGTTAGATCGACATTCCTGATCAGTACTCAGCCATTACTCTTACAATTGTTCGAGGAGGCCGCCTCGAGGTATGGCTTTTCATGCTCCGTCTATCCGAAATTTTCAAGCTTTGCGCTCGACGTGGAGCAAAATAGTCAGCTTAGGGCAAAACCATTATTAGTGTTTGTCGACCAGAAACAGATGGAATCCGGTGAGTTGAACCCCGATTTGGTATCCGATTTTGCAAGCAGCAATCCCGTAGTTGAGTTTGTTTACCTGACCGGAATTAATGCGAGTTTGGCCAATCAGAGATCGCTTATTGCCGGTCGTTTCCTGTCTACTCAAAAACCAGTATCCGTGCTTGATGTCGCTGCACTGCTGAAGAGTTTCTCAGAGAGCAGTGCAGCTGAGATGCAGAGCGAAGCTGAACGTAAATATCCAGATCTTAGTCATCTACAGGTTCTCGTGGCGGAAGACAATCCGGTCAATCAAATGGTTATCAAAGGTATGTTGAGTAAATTTGGCATTGATCCCGCCATTGCAAGGAATGGAAAAATCGCAGTTAACATGGCAACAGAGAATCATTTTCATGTCATTTTTATGGATTGCGAAATGCCCGTTATGGATGGTTTAAGGGCCAGCAAACTAATTCTCAGGCAGGGAGGCAGGTCAGGTGGAACTCCACAGATTGTGGCGCTTACCGCGCACGTAATGCAGGATATCAGGGATCAATTCAAGTCCATCGGTGTGCATGAGTTTCTTGTGAAACCAGTCATGCTGGATGATATTAGTCGAGTTTTCTCAGATCTGTGGCCAGATTAGCTCGATACGTCTGCAAAAAAAGATCCTAACCTGTCGGTATAATAGTTAGGCAATCAAGCTTCTTTCATGGTCAATCAAAATCGATAAGGTTTAGTTTCATAATTATCCGGGTGGTAAAACTGCCACCGTCTCGAATGCGGTCCACTTCAAACACAATGGGCGCGTTCATGTCGCCGGGGCGCAGGAAATAGGCGTGCAGCGAATGACACTGACGTTGTTCCTCAAGGGTTCGATAGGCTGCCACCAGGGACTGGCTGATCACCTGACCTCCAAACACATTGCGGCCGACCACATCCCGGCTTACGCCTCTGAACAGGTTCAGCTCAATGCTTTCCAGGTCCAACAGGTTGATCAATTCATCTACCAGGTTAGTCATCTACTTCGCTCCGGATAGTGGGTTGGAAAATTAAGCGGACAGTTGAAACAAAAGAAGGCGACCGGGGTCGCCTTCTCAGTATAGGGCAGGACGCGTTTCGCGTTGCCCCCATATCAGTTGTCAGAAATACTGTTGGTACACCAGGGGGCCGAATGCCACCAGCACCAGGGCTATACCCATCACGGTTAGCGGCAGCACATAGCGTTCGTGGCGAATCCAGAAACTCTTGCCGCGGGTATCCTCTTTGGCTTTCTCTATTTCCTCTTCGCCCACCACTTGCCGCGTCAACAGGTGGTTCACGGCCACCGGCGGGCTGAGGTAACCCAGCTCAAAGGCCACCAGGGTGATCATCCAGAAATGCAGGGGATCGATACCCTGGCTGTAGGCCGCCTGAGCCACAGTGCCGGATACCAGTACGATGGCGCCAAAGGGATCCATAATCATCCCGATGATGACCAGGACAATGACCAGGGCAATCATGGCCGTCCAGATATTGCCGAAGAAATCACTCTGTGCGGCGACTTCTTCGAAAATACCGGAATCTTCGATTACACCACCTACGGTCAGGCTTAACGCCATAATGGAAAGCAAGGCACCGATATGGACCGTGGTATCAGTCGTGGCGCGACGTACGGAGTTTTCCAGTGAGGTGGCACGCTCTTCACCTTCATAGGTTTCATGTTTGTCTTCATCCGGTGAATGTTTGACCTTGGATTCCAGCACCAGGACCAGCAGAAGCAGCAGGGGCAGGATCGCGGCCGTCATCAGTCCATCCTGCTGGTACATAAAGGTCGCAGTGGGTATCACTAACAAGAGCAGCCAGGGCAGCAGTTTTTTGGTGTTTTTGACGACAAATTCGTATACCAGCAACAGCAGGATGATCATGGGCAGAACCACCGGCGCGGTGTGTTCGTCCAGGTGGGCATCCAGCAGGAAGGCGTAGGCGGCTGCGGTAACCACAAAAATCAAAACGTAAGGAACCAGCGGCTGGAATGCACGCAGACTGGGGGACAGGGCTTCCGAAATCGGGGCAATTTTCATGGGCCCCTGTTTTGCAACCAGCGACACCAGGAAGAACAGGAACGAGGTGAGCATAAACACCTTTACGCCCCAGCCGTACATCATGTCGGTGGTGACTTCCTTATTGAGCATGGCGATCAGGAGCACCAGCAGACAGGGGCGCAGTACCACACCCAGGCTACCGCTCATGGCGGTGGCAGCCAGGGCCAGATTGCGACGGGCGCCAACCCGCCGCAGTTCAGCGTACACCACTGCACCCATGGCGATGATGATAATACCGGAGGCACCGGTGTAGGCTGTGGGTACCGCCATGATCACAACAGCCACGAATGCCAGCAGTTCCGGCGGCAGCTTCCAGGGTTTAAAGATGCGGAATATGTATTCACCCAGGTAAGTTTGTTTCAGCAGCATACCCACCCAGATATAAAGTCCGATGTTCAGGAACAGGGAGGCCTGATCCATAATTTTGTCGACGAACAGCACCATGCCCTGCGGGTTTCCGGTTTCAAAAATGAAGAAACGGGCAGAGCTGATGGCCATATAGGCGAACAACGGGACCGAAAGCAGGGCTTTGCCGATGCTGCCCCCGGGTTTGGCCGTCTTCGGAATGGTGAAAAGCTGGAACAGCGATACCAGTGCCAGGGCTCCGAAACCAAACAGATAGAACCAGCGAACGTGTTCATTTTGGATCAGAGTACCGGATGCCCAGCCATTGTTGAGATAACTGTAGGAGGAGTAGGTTAAGGAAACATGGGCTATCAGCTGTGCTGTAATGCCGAAACGATAGTCCATCACTGTCTGCATGGGCCGCAGACCGATGTGGTGATGGGTCAGGGCAGCGGTGAGGGCACAGACAAAGAATACTATGGCGAGGAAAATCTGGTTATTGTCGCGGCGGAATTGGGACAAGGCAGAGAGCGCCATATCCACTGCAACAAATCGCTCTACATTGGGTGTTTTCAGCTCGATGGTCTTTTGCGCGGCTTCATGCTTCATGCGGCACAACTCAGCCTGCTTGCCGAGGGATTCCCGGATGGCTCCCTCGTTTACTTCTTCAGATCCGAACATACCGCCAAACGGGTCATCAGCGGCTTCCTTTTTTTTCTGGGCGACGATTTTTTGGACTTCAGATTCGATATCGATATTGGGATCACAGGAGGGGACGGGAACGTCCAGCCGGAGGATGTGATAGTCGGGCCAGATATGATTGCCCAGTTTGTTCAGTTGCGAATTCAGGTTTTCTCCAATGCTGAGTACGAGTACCCCGAGAAGAATGATAAAAACCGGTAATGAGGACAGCCACTCACGTGGATTTCGTCCCAGAAAGTTTATGTTCATTTCCCACCACATCTAATTTTTGTGATTAAACACTTGTTGTGATTATTGCTGTGCTGGTTTGTCAGACTGCAATAGTATGGGGCTAATATAGGGAAAACAGCCTAATCCCTCAAAAGTCAGAAAGTTAAATCACAGCAGTACAAGCACTACAAATACTGTCGAAAAAATAAAGGTCCAGATTATAAGTTATAAGAGTGTCAGGCATTGTGTGCCATAGATCACACAATGAATTCCCGAACTTTTACACTATCTAGCGTTGTATCCTGTGCCTGCTCGTTGACAGGGTAAAAAGAAGCAGGCTGACGGTTAGCCAAGCCTGCTTCTTTTTGTATACCGGAACCGGTTATTCGCGATCTTTAGCAGTACATTCTGCCAGTGCTGGATCTTTCTTGCAGCGCACTTTACTCAGGAATGACAGCATTTTCCCGTCATATAGTCCCTGGTCGCGCAGGGTTAAGCGGGACTGGCGGAACATTTCCATATAACCTTCCTTGTCTTTATCAGGAAGATCCAGCCAGTAGCTGGGGTTGATGCTTTTTTCCGCAGCGCTCACCACATCCATTGCCTTGCCGTACTGGCTCCAGACATAACCACGGGAGCTTTGGCCGAATCCTTCAGGGAAGCGATTATGGCGGGCAACAATTTGAGCGGTCAGCTGAATAATGGCAAAGTTCACCACCGCGCCTTTATCACCCAGGCCCTTGTAGAGTTCCAGTGCGTCATAGGCAATGGCAGGGGCCCCGATGATGTCCACGCTGCCGTTGTTGAACATGGAACCGAAGTTAGTCAGGGATACAGATACCGGAGAGGCTCCCACCGATTCAATCATGATGGCTTGAGCCTTGTCGAAATCCATGGCAGCAAATTTCTTGCCCGCCAATTCACCCACGGTGTCAATGGTACGGTCATTAGTGAACAGGTAAGCGGCACCACCGGGCAGAATGCCAGCAATTTCATATTCACCGGAAATCATCAGCTTGGCCAGTTTGGGATCTGCCAGATATTGCAGAACCACTTTCATGTGGTCTTCATCGGGAATGGCGCCAATGGAGTCCAGGGTGCCGGTGAAACTGCTAAACTCACGGGCACGCAGACCAGTGATACCAGCGGCATCACAGGCGCCTGATTTCAGGTCTTCTGCGGCAATTTTTTCGTCCGTGTACACCTTCATTTCCAGGTCCACGCCCCATTTAATGGCCTGCAGACGGTAATCTTCCATCTGGCTGGCAACGGGGCCTGATTTACCCACGATATCCCACACACACAGGGTTCGTTTTGGTAGGTCAGCGGAAAACGCCGTGGTGCTCAGCGCCATGGCGCCGGCGGCGATTGGGGTTAAAAGAGATTTAAACAGTTTGTTCATAGCCTCATCCGGAAGTCTTGGGTTTCTAATAGTTTTAATGGCCCGGAGCAGTTCCCCGCTCCGGGAAGGTTTTGACTGGACTTAGAGCAGCTCTATCTTTGGCGACTTCGACAACTTCACTACCAAGTAGCTTTTGGAAAAACACATCTGGGAACATGCCAATAAAAGTATCGATAAACGGATTATCCATGGATAACTCGCGAATCGTGATAAAGAAAGTAACGGCATCCAAGTTGCCGATGCCGTTCGTCAGGTTCGCATCGTCTGCTATATAATGCTAAAGGAAGTTGACCAGGGTGCGTCATGCAGCGCGGTTCTTGTATGCCTCAAATAGCTGTCCACCCTCACCAAAGAGGCGTTCCCTCCAAGCCTCCTCTAACGCTTTGGTATCATGATCGTCTGGGTGGAAGCGCCGAGCAATGAATTCTGGCATGCGAGGAAGGATTCGCGAGACAAACCCGTTGCGACCAAACATCATCTTCAATCCTTCAGCATTGTCTTTCACGTCTCCAAGTTTTCCGTCCTTGGCTAACATCCACGCCCAAGTGACACCCATCATTGGTATCAGTACCACCACTGAGGCGGCGGCAGCTGCGATTCGCTCACCATGGCTATTGCCGATCAGTTCGTAAACGTCGTAGGCGACAGCCTTGTGTTCGAGTTCTTCGAGAGCGTGCCATTGCCATATCTTGATCATCTCTGGATCAGCGAGGCTCCGGAACTCTTCGTCCTCTAGCAGCTGCTCCGCGAGTAACGCCGTAAAATGTTCCATGAAAGTGGTGGCTGCGAGTTGAGTGCTCTTAGGAAGTTTTGTTAGCACGCTAAGCATGACCTTCACGAAGCGCTCCGGGGTTTCCATATCAAAGCCTCGTTCAGCAAGCAGTTCATTGAGTCGGTCATGCTCACGACCGTGAATGGCTTCCTGACCCATAAATCCAGAAATAGCGGCGCGCTGTCGCTTGTCAGTCACCCGGTTACGAAAATGACGTACCGAATCCATAAAGAAGCGTTCCCCAGGTGGAAAGGATGCGGACAGCATTGCGAAGAATATCGTTGCTGTAGCGTTATTAGCATAGAAGTATTTTGGCATCGTCTCGGAAAATTGAAAGTCCATGTGCCGAGGGGGGATGCCCACTGACGCACCACCTTTCAGTACTTTATCTGTGTTTTTTGAAGTCATTGGTTGCCTCCTACTTTTTAAAGTTCAATTCAGTTGGTTTCATAACGATTCTCTCAGCGCATTTTCCTTACCCTCGCGCCTGTTGAAAAATGTTTCGAGTAGCCGCTGGTAGCCTGTCGGCATTAAGCGCTGACCGATATCCAGTAATACTGCGTCTGCACCTATGAGTACTCTGCGCTGATTCTTGCGGACTCCCTGCAATATGGCATTGGCTGCCTGTTCCGGCGTTGTGCGGGCGATGCGCTCGAAAAGCTCTGCGATCTCTTCCTTACTGCCTAGAGTCAAGCTGCCTGTATCACCCATACGGCTATTGCGAGCAATCGCGGTTTTAACTCCACCCGGATGTACGCAGGTTGCGCTGACGCTGCTACCTTCAATATCCAGTTCTTCCCGTAGTGATTCAGTAAAGCCTTTGACAGCGAATTTCGCTGCGTTATAGGCAGATTGTGTAGGCACACCGATAATGCCAAAGATACTGGAGATATTGACGATGTGGCCGTCACCGGATTGCTTTAGATAAGGCAGAAAGGCCTTGGTGCCGTACACCACGCCCCAGAAGTTGATGTTCATGAGCCATTCGAAGTTTTCGTAGCTCATGGCTTCGACAGTTTCACCAAGGCCGACGCCAGCATTGTTGATGATCAGGTTTACGTGGCCGTGTGCTTTAATGCAGTCGTCGGCGTACTGATAAACAGCCTCCCGGCGACCGACATCTACAACATGGGAGGTAACCTTGACAGGATAGTCGCGCAAGCGGGCGACAGTGTCTTGCAGGCCGTTCTCACTGATGTCCGCCAGTGCTAGGTGACAGCCTTCTTCAGCCAGTGCAATGGCGATGGCCTGGCCGATACCCGATCCAGCCCCGGTGATGGCTGCTACTTTATTGTAAAAATTCTTCATGTGTCCTCCAATCGATTGAACGGGTCAGGCGCTGAGCAGACCTCTCAGTACACCACCTTTCCTGCGTTTGGTATTTCCCTCAAAATGAAGGTGACCGTCCTCCAGGTTGCCGTAGCGCAATGCGGGCAGGTCACGTAAATAATCATCAAGGTTTTGCCAGGGAACCTTGCTGCCTTGGCGTGGCAGGCGGTCATTGGCACGCTGAACGTATCCAGAGCGAAGATTAAGAAAGTTCAGATCTGTAGCGCATCCTTCTTCGTCGACAGGCGTGACCACTCGGGCGCCGATGCCGCGCATGTGATTCAGTAGGCGGCAGACGAATTCACTGGCGATATCCGCCTTCAATGTCCAGGATGAGTTAGTGTAACCAAACACGAGGGCCATATTGGGCACACCTTCTAGCATCAGACCCTTGTACATCATGGTGTCGGCCACATTGACCTCACGTCCATCCACTTCTAACTTCGCGCCACCGAACAGTTGTAGATCAAGACCCGTGGCGGTGATCAGAACATCTGCGTCAAGATGGTCACCAGACTTCAGTTGGATGCCAGTTTCAGTCACAGTGTCGATTTGATCGGTCACCACGGAGGCCTTCCCTTCGCGAATTACTTTGAAGAGATCACCCTTGGGTACAGCACACATACGCTCCTCCCAGGGATTGTAATGGGGCTGGAAATGCTTCATGTCGATATCCGGACCCAACTGGCGGCGCGCAGCCGCCAAAAGTAGGCGGCGCATCGCCTTGGGTTTAGCCAGCGAGAGCCGGTATACTGCTCTCTGTAGTAGGATGTTTCGGGTCCGAGCCATCCGGTAAACGGTCATTTCCGGCAGGATGCGACGCAGGTTTCTGGAAATCAGATCTTGCTCTGGTACGGAGGCGACGTAGGTAGGGGAGCGTTGCAGCATCACCACGTGAGACGCCTTGTCTGTCATGGCCGGCACCAGCGTCACGGCAGTGGCACCACTCCCAATAACCACCACCCGTTTACCACTGTAATCGTAGTCTTCCGGCCAGTGTTGTGGATGAATCAATTTACCCTTGAATTTGTCGAGACCCGGAATGTCCGGGGTGTAACCGGCATCGTATTTGTAATAGCCGGTACAGTTGAGTACAAAGCCAGCGTTGAACTGGTGCTCTTCACCGGTTGTTTCGTCAATGGCAGTAACGATCCAATGGTTTTTCTCACTGTTCCAGGATTCCGAAAGCACTTTCAAACCGAAGTTAATATGACGTTTTACGCCATATTCGCTTGCTGTGTCTTCAATGTAATTGCGAATAGAAGGGCCGTCGGCAAGCATCTTGGTGTCAGTCCAGGGTCGAAAGTTGTAACCTAAAGTAAACATGTCGGAATCCGAACGGATACCGGGGTAACGGAATAAGTCCCAGGTGCCACCAATACGTTTGCGCCGCTCAATGATACCGAAACGCAGACTCGGGCATTTCTTTTTCAGGTGACAGGCCGCGCCAATGCCCGACAGGCCTGCGCCAATAATTAGAACATCTAAATAAGTATGTTTCATGCTATTACTCCGTTTCAGTCAAGGGGCCCGCCCCCCACGCGTCGCCTATGCACGACGGGTTGTGTAGAAAATTCAATACCGCTTCGGTGAAAATAGTGTTTCTGTCCCCGGCCACCATATGTCCTGCCTGATCCAGCACTTCATAGTGCGCGTGGGGAACCAGGTCGAGTAGTTCGCGTGCGCCCTGGTCGCTGAGCACGTCGCTCTGGTGCCCCCGAATTAGTAGTACTGGCATGGAAAGCTTTCTAGCTGCTGACTCCAGCCTGATTCGCTCAAACATGCCGTCGTCGGTTTCCGAAGGTAAGCGGGCGTGATCCAGAAAGGCAGGATCCCAATGCCAGTAAAGACGGCCATCATTATGGCGGCGCAAATTCTTGTGCAGTCCTGACAGGTCATTGGCATGAGCACGATGTGGATTGTATGCGGCGACTGCATCGCGCACCTGTTGAATGTCATCGAATCCGTCATGATGGCGGCACATGAATTCTATGATGCGACGAACGCCTTGCTGTTCGAGACGTGGTGCCACATCCACCAGTACGAGTGCTGAACAGGGCAGCGAGTCATCCTCCCCAAGGGCGAGCATGGCAGTCAGACCGCCCATGGAAGCTCCGACAATGACGGGGGCTGTAGGCAACGCGCAAATCACAGCGCCAAGGTCAGCGACCAAGCTTTCGGTGCTGTAATCACCTTGTGCACACCAATCGCTTTCGCCGTGCCCGCGCGCATCCAATGTGATTGCGCAGTAGCCCATCTCGGAGAGAGCTTGTGCAGTATGGTTCCAGGCGTAACGCGTTTGCCCTCCGCCGTGAAGTAGCAACACGATGGGGGCTGTTAACTCGCCGAATCGACTGGCCCGGAGAATCAATCCACCAGCACCGACATACTCTGTAGGCGTCACTGATGAAGTGAACTGATCAGTTTGTCGGGTACGACTACATGTCATGTCTACCTCTATTTTTTTAAGCATTGAGCTATAATTTGGTTGGCTGACCAAATTATAGCTCAATGCATTCCCCACTGGCAAAACGTTTTTGCCAGTGGGGAATCAGACTGCTTGATTAGACCCTTTAAAGGCTCTATTGAGAGATCAATTGACTTAACTATTGCCCGTTATAGAAGTGAGTTCCGCGTCAGAAATTTTTGACAGGCAGGAAGGTCAAAGTCATATCGAGAGCAAGCGGGGGAACTTCCAGTTCCACGCTCCCTAGGCCAAGACCAAGTAAGCTTATACCGGCCGGAATCACGAGAGCGTCAGCGTTGCCCAGCTTGAGGACCAACCGACCATCGTCGACAAAGCGCAGTGGCCCCTCAAGCGTTACATTGGCTACCGGTTTACTGCGAATATCGTGACTAAGCACAATAGGGCCCAGCGCGGGTCTCAGCTCGGGGGCATCCACGAGTACGTCGAAGGTGGCATTGAACCAGGGGCCGTTCGGCGTGTCGGAGATAAACCCTGTGATAAAGGGTTCATCCGATTCTTGGGGCAACAGCCTGAGAATCAGTGGCCCCGTATCCAGGCCGATAGTGATGAGTCCTAGAGCCTGAGCCTCCAGAAAAACGCTGGTAGTACTGACCGTTGTCGGGTAGACGTTGGCTCGTATGGCACCCGCTACGAAATTATCTGTGGCTGGGTTACTGTCGATCAGACGACGATTCACCTGAACATCGGGATCGTGTGTACGTGGGCCGGCTGCTAGAGCACCGCTGCTAATAAATGCGAAGTGGTTTTCCGGGCAATCCTCCCCAAGTGAACAACCGAGATTGGCATTCGTTATGACGCCGCCATAACTCTTTAACACCATCCCTAGATGATTGGGTGGTGGCTCGATACTGCTGTCCTCGAGGACTACCGCACCTTGTTCTTCTTCGTCAAGCACCATATTGGTATTGGCATCCGCCACTGGCAGAACGCGCAAACCAACTAACGTATAGCGATCATCCTCACCGGCAGCGACAAAGTGATTCACCATATCAGGGCCTCCTTCGCGAGGGGCAGGAGCAGATGCACTGCTTTGCGAGATTTGTCTGGTTTGAAGCGGTGCACCATCCGGCGAACAAATGGCAGTGACCCCGCAATCGGGATTGTCCACCGATTTTAAGGTGTACCTATAAAGTTCACCGACCTGCCAGGGGGTATCCGGGAAGAACTCCACCCGCTGGGGCAGGATATCCAGCCGACCCGGTATGGGTAGCCAATTGTTGCTTGAATCCCGGCGTTCAACGAAGAAGGTGGTCTCGTTGATCGTTGACGGATCGATGTCGCGGTTGAACAAGACGCGGATGGGGTAGTCCTTGTACAGACCATTCACGTGGAATTTGGGGTCGCTACTCTTGCCGCCAACGCAGCGACCGTTGCGCCATGTGGACCGCTCGCCGGTGAGCTCGGCCTCTGTTAGCGCGCAGGAAAAGCCGGGAAATACGGCCGCGATGGGCGAGCGCAGCCCGGTGCCATCGCCGTTAGGACGATGCAGGTCAGGAAGGCGCATTGCAAGCGCTCTGTCCTGATTCAGCGGATTGCCCTGTGTATCGCGCAGCAGGCTGGACAGTGTGATTTCAACATCCTGATTGTGCTCAACGATACCGGAACCCTTGATGACGATGGTGGCACCGTCCTGGCGCATAAGCACCTGATTAGGTAGCAAGGGAATACCGTTAACGTTGACCGTAATAGCGCCATCAAGGAAAACCGATGCCGGATCAAGGGGCTTGTTAAAGTTTAGGATAACAGGGTCACCGGGGCGGGCATTGGGTTGAAAATTATCCCCGGGTGACCAGGATTGCAGCTCAAGTGGGCGCGTATCGGTTGGCGGTACCGGCGCGTTGCGTTGGTCGGCATAGGCTTCCAGGCGGAAAGACAACAGGCCGCTGGCGCGTTCCAGGCCGAGAATTTCAGGTTCAACTACACTAACGGCATCCATCACCAATACACCATCTTCTACTATAGCAAGGCCTACTACCTGAATGTCCAGTAAGTTCTGGCTCAGCGCAGCGTTGGCGATACTTCCCGCTGCGGTCATGGCCGCATCCATATTTAGTAAAGCATAGCGCGGAGCGTCCTTTGCGTCGCTGAACGGGTTGGCTATCAGGTAGCCGTTTGCATCACTCAGTAGTGTGATCAACACCTCTCCGGTTTCAATGCCTGCATTGACTTCGCCAAGAATGTTGACTGCCACCGGGCTTCCGCGTAGCACTGAACCTGCAGGTACCCGCAGGGGGGCTGCGTCAGCAAAATGCGGAACGAAACCCAAGTCCGCCGCCAGATCGCCCTCCAGTTTGGTAAAGGATTCGGTACCCAGTACAAAACTTTCTACCGGAACCTCATTGATGCTTTTCCCAGTGAGCTTTGATTCCAGGTCCGGCTGTTGTTCACCAAGCGCGCCCACTTTGAGTATTGCTGTTTCACGCGGTATTGTGGCCACAGGTGTGAAGGTGCGCTCAAGGTCCGGGAGCGTCTCACCGCCCCGGCTGCGCAGACCGGACAGGATCAGGGTATGTTTCACCGGTTTGAGATCATTCATTGGGTCGAGCACCAGATAGCGTCCCTGAAGCAAAAGACTGACCCTGACTAGACTGCCCTGAGCGTCGATAAGCTTGACCTGCTCTCCATAGTTGGCGGTAGCCGGATCTAGCAAGCGATTGAACACCATTCTTAGGGTGCTCATGTCGTTTGGCTGTCTGGCATCGTCAATGCTGGCCAACAGCGCGCTCTGATCCAGGGGGGCGATGGTGAGCAGTTCGAAGTTTCCGTCGCCAATCGTCTCGGCAAACCCCTGCTGCGCGCCAGCGGTACGAAAACGAAAGTCACGGAAAGGGCTTGTGTCGATCCCGCCGATACCCTCTCCGATCAGTTGCAGCCGGTATTCCGTATTTGGTGTGAGTTTATCAACAGGGCGTAGCACTAGGCCGCGTTTGTCATCCGCTGCGTCATGATCGAAGGTGATGGCGTTGTCACCCTCGACAGTAACCAGCTGCAGTCGGTTATGTAAGTCCGCAGTAACGCTTTCATCAAGGGGAGCTGAGAAACGAAGCACAACCTGGGCGCTGGGCGTCACTTCCCGTTGACCCGGATAGGGGTAGGCGAAAATAAGACTCTTGGAAGTAGGGCTTCTAGTAAAGGTAATAGCGCTATTATCGCCTCCACACCCGGACAGCAAGAGGACGTTGGGCAGCAGTACCCATAGTGCAATAAAACTAGTTATTGTTCTGTGGTTTATTATTGTTTTCATTATGTTTTTTCCCTGTTCGCGATTCGTCAAATCTGCCGAAGTTCTGCTCAGAACTTCATTGAAGCAGATAATGAGAAGAGGTGAATATCGCCATCAGCGCGCACCGTCTCGAATGGTGCCGGATCGGAGGGAGAGTTGATTGACGTCAGCTCAAAATCGCGCTCCTCGATCTGCTGGTACTGATAGGCCAGCGACAGCACCAGGGGAGCATTGATGATGGGTGCGTTCTTGAGCCGGTAGTCGCCGCCAATGCCGACCACCGTTTTATCGCTATCAAGAAAGTTTACGTCTTGTGAGCGGGATGATTTCAGGGGAGAATCTTCCCATGCCAGCCCGCCAAAAAACCGGAGCTGGTCAGACAACTGGAAGCGGGCGCCAACGCGGGGAACGACCACATCATTAAAACGCAAACCTGCCTGCTCTCTGACTGTATCTCCGGCAAATTTGCTTTCCAGCTCAGACCAATTTTGCTTTTCGACAGAGGCTACAAGCTCGAACTTTCCAAGAGGCAGCAGGATGCTGCCGCCGAACACCTGTGGCTGATACGAATCGATGGTTGACAGAGCCAGATCAAGTCCCGGCTCGGGGATGACGCCAGGAATAACCACGTTAGCATCCACACTGACCTCGTAGTTGGTTTCATCACGCCAGAACAGCGCCACCTCCAGTCCATTGAGGCCGAACGGCATACAAGATGTACGACGCCAAGGTGAGTGACCACAGAAGAGCTCGTTTGTGCGGATGTTAATTCCCAGCGCCGGGGACAGGGTAGGCTTGGCTTCCAGCGAAAGCTGCTCGGAATCCGTATTGCCCGCGAGATCGGAGACCGCTTCAAGGCGTGCCTTCGCCGCTAGTGTCAAGCGTGCTGAAAGGCCTGCATCAACACCGCGAACGAGATCACGAACAGCACCACCAAAGGCCAGATAAAGCGGTTGGGACTCGTAACGCAGGAATTGTCCTTGCTCTGCTGTGTTGGCTTGGTACGGTAGAATGTTGGAGATGTATTCATCGACGCCTACGTTAATACCCAAATACATGGAGCGGCTCGTGTCCGATTCAGATGCGCCCGTAATGCGGGTTTTAATGCCTAGCAGCACAAGCTCGGAACTGCTGTCCGACAGGACGTCACTCTCTCGCGTCAACGGGTCAGAGCCCCCCAGCGATTTTGCGCGCAGCTCCTGGTCGCCATATTGCACGACCGCACTCAGATCGCCTTCGGGGGAGCGGGCCATCGCTGCGGGGTTGTAGTACACAGCCCAGGGCCCAGACTCGAAAGCGCTGAAAGCTTGCGCGGACCCGGCGTTGATGGGACCAAGGCCATAGGTGGATGCCGCGTCGCCTGCGCCGGCAAGGGCATCGTCTGGCGGTACGGCAACGATTGCTACAGCCAACAATAATTTGAAGATAGTCGGCAAGATACGGTTAATTATGCATGTCATGAAAATATCCTTATTTTTGTTATGGTTGTTCAGTTTCTATTCTTTCAGTTGTATATTTACTTGGTTAACCAACCAATTTCAAGAAAAAAGTAAAATCACACAATCGTAGAAGTACGTAAAAAAAGAATATTGGGCATAGGCTTTCGGATTGTTTCTCGGATCAGAGGACCAAAGTTCCCGTATTTGCAGACGGGGAGAGCAATCACTGCCCCAGAACACTCCTAATTGATCCCGAGCATACATGTAGGATAACAATGACTCAGGATGGGCTAAACTGGGTTAATTACGCTTGTTTACTCTAAGGATCCATGTTCATGACATTGAAGATGACGTCAAGATGGCGCCTGCTCCTTTGGTTTCTGGTACCCGTCTTGGTGGTTTGTTCAATCGAAGTTCAGGCACAACTGAAAGGCTATACTGCAGAGCAATTGCGTTATCAGCTCTATTACAAGGTTCTTGACCCAGCTCAAACGCTGTCCGATTCAAGGTGGATGCGTTTGGAGCCCAACGAAAACAGCTTCGGCTTCACTGACAAAATCTATGTATTTAAATTGAATATAATCAACCTTGGCCAACAGACATTGCCTGTATTGCTCGAGGTGGCCTACCCGCTGCTGGATCACCTGGATATCTACGAGGGTAATCTAGCCCCGTCATCTCAACGCTATTCGCTTGGTGACAAGAAGCCATTTTCCGATCGCGTAATCAAAAACCGAAATTTCGTAATCCCTGCTGACTTAGAACCCAACAAGACAGAGATCTATTTTTTCAAAGTCCAGACGACCAGCGCCACGCAGTTTCCTCTAAACATCTGGAATCCGGTTGATTTCCATGAAAGAGAAAAGATGCTTTATGGTTGGTACGGACTCTATTTTGGCACTATGCTGGTCATGGCCATGTACAATCTTTTTATCTACTCCTCTGTTCGTTACAGCGCTTATCTATGGTATGTCGTTTATGTTTTGTCCATGACTCTGTTTCAAGCAGCCATAGAGGGCCTGACATTTCGGTACGTCTGGCCCCAAAGCCTGTGGTGGAACTCTATCTCCATTAGTTTTTTTGTTTGCACCATGATGGCGGGTGTCCTTTTTTTTCAAATATATTTTCTGGATTTGAAGAATCAAAGCCCGAACCTTTATCTTTTGAGCAAGGTGGCCATCGCGGTGTCTGCTATTCTCATAATTTCGACGTTTATCGTTCCCTACCAATATATCATCAAAGTAGGTGCAGTCCTGACAACTTCGAGCTGCATTATCGCGCTCTTTACCGGCTACTGGGTGTGGTACAAAGGTTACCGTCAGGCCCGCTATTTTTGTCTTGCATGGACAGTGCTCGTGATAGTCGGATTCGGCACGGTGATGAACTATGTTGGGCTTTTGCCTCGAAGCGTTTTTACCGAATACTCAACCCAAATTGGTTCATTGATAGAGGTGGTGCTACTCTCATTCGCGCTGGCTGAATACATCAATTACGAAAAAAGCATGCGCTACGAAGCTCAACAGCATGCATTGTCATTACAGAAAATACACAATGAAGAATTGGAGACGAAAGTCGCCCAACGCACAGAAGAGTTGGAGGTGCTAAATCGAAAATTGTCGGACTTAAGCACCACGGATCAATTGACTGGCTTACGTAATAGACGCTTTCTGAATAGCTATCTGAGAGAAGAGTTGGAACGCTGCCAGCGATATAAACGCCCGATGACTTTAATGATGCTCGATATTGACCACTTCAAGCAATTCAATGACATTCACGGTCACCTGGCCGGTGATGCTTGCCTCCAAGCTGTAGCCAAGTGCATCAGCGTTAGTCTACGCTGGCCGGGGGATCTGGTGGCACGTTTTGGTGGCGAAGAGTTTTGTGTGCTGTTGGGCGAAACCGATTCAGCCGGTGCCGTTAAAGTGGCCGAGAGAATACGAGGCAATGTTGAGCAGCTAGAATTCCGCTGGCAGAATCAAACGATGAAGGTCACCATTAGTCTCGGGGTTGTTGTCAAAACTCCTGATGCTGGTGATTCGATCGAAATTCTCATCAGTTGTGCAGACGATGCCTTATACAAATCCAAGGCTGCGGGCCGCAACCAGGTGACGTTTTACCAGGCCACTTGTGCCTGAATGGATTCAGGTGCGCCTTCTCGCACTTTGAAAAAAACTGGAACTTTTATTTTTGTCAGAGAATTACAATTTAGCATGTTAATTGGTCTGTTGTTTAATATGTTAAGTCCGTTAACACGCTTTCTAAATTGGGTATACCTACAGAACCGGGTCAAATTTCCCATGATGGAGATTCAAGCTTCATAAGTCATTGTGTGGCTGCTGATTAATTTCAAGCTAAAGGCCTCAAAAAGCCGATAAATATCATTATCGGCTTTTTCAAAAAACAACTATTATTCAAATATTACAGTAACTTATAGCTGAAGATGGGAATCTAGGACCGCTTCTGTAGGTATACCTTAAATTCATATTCCAAAGGTGAGCTATAAAAGTTTGAATGGAAATTTCTATTCAAGCTTTCGGATAACTTTTACCGTATCATCAATTTCTGATGCATCAATATACCCAATGAATACTGGATTCTCCGATACCAGCTTCTTTACGTCAGCGCTCCCGTTGACAGTTTTGGGTGGTTGACCTTTACCCGTAAAAATCCGCTGAGACCAATATGCTCTCAACTGTCCTTCATTCTTTTCAAGAATTTTCTCATTAAATTTATCCCGGGCTGACGTACCCGGTTGCTGTTCAATAGGTACAGCCGAGCTACCGTCCGGAAATTTCGTTTTCTTCCCTAAGAATATGGCACCAAGCCACTTATCATTGAGCTCTGATACAGAATTACTTGGGTTTACAATCACGACTACATCGGCAAAGGAATGGGAAGAAAGAAATGATATAATACAAGCTACTAAAGTAGCCGTTATATTGAATCTAATCATATTAATCCCCTCTCTAAAATACTAAGTCAATTGCTGCGGCGACTACTTCAATTTTGGTTTCTTGCGGAGGAAGGCACATCCCGCTCATAGGATCACATGGAGTTGCTTCAGTTGTAGATTCTGAGTACTCCAATTTAAACGCTGTACCGGGCAAATAGTCCCAGCGTATCCCTATTGTGTGAGTTTCTACTTCTGCGAGAAAGAAAGCGGCTCTATCTTGCTCAGAATAGGTATAATGGGGTGTAAAATTGCCTATAGTGTATCCCACCGATGCATACCCAAATTTATCCTCTAAGCCGGTGTCATCATCTTCAAGATTTCCGTATTCACTTCTAAACTTGAAATTTTCATAGTCTGCGATCACGGCATATGCCGAATAAATTAATTTAGTATCTACGCCCAATCCTTCAATTGCTGAATCCATCGTGTTATACACAGCACGTAACTTTATCCAATCGTAAGCTAGCATAAAGTTAATACCTATCATGTCAGTCAGCTCACCGGGTGATCCCAGGAACTCGATTTGCTCCTCCCCCGTCCAAATCTGTGTGGATAATTCAAAGTCACCTAGATAGCGAAAATCATTCAGAGAAACGCCCGTCGTCGTTGAATATGGTGCAACGTACATGTCTGTCGGGGCTCTTAACCAATAGTAGGCATAGGATGTATCTAAAAAGTCGGAATAATAGAACAGTGGTGCGCGGAATCGTCCAAAGTTGATCTTGGTATTGTCAGTTACAACAAGCGTGGCATATGCCCATTCAAAGGAAGTATCAAAGCTTTTCTCATTTGACCCTTTTGCTACCGCTTGTACCGTTGCTGAAACCGATTCGTTTACTTGGGCGAAAGCCTGTATGGCCATTGTACTTTCCGGCAGGAAGCGCAATGTATTATCGTATGCACCGCCGGTGACGTTATCAACAACATACTCTGCATCATCGCTTCCCAATGTTTGTCCGGCAGCAACCGACGCAAAACCACTCCATGTAATATCAGCAGCATCGGATAGTCCCGGTGTCATGAAGCAACTAGCCAACATTAACCTGCTGGTTACTTGCGCAATAGTAAATTTCGTTCTAGGCATGTATATATCTCCATTATTTTTGCTAAAAATTAGTTTACTCTTACTACCACACAGACAATGTCTCTTAGACTGCTAGGGATGCCACGCCAGATTGAGCCCTATCAATCCCTTAGGCCATTACATCTACTGCATCTTTCGAAGCTGTAATCAGGTTGTTAATTGTGTTGTGGATTTCCTCCTTAGAGTCTTGTGTTTTTGATGCAAAAGAACGAACCTCGTATGCCACGATGGCAAACCAACTCCTTGCTCTCCTGCCCTAGCTGCCTCATTTGGCAGCATGTATGTAGCGCTAGTAGGTTAGTCTGGTTAGCGTTCCTTTTGATTACTTCGATCACTATTTAGGTTGAGCGACATTGAAGGACCAATTAAGTAAGAAATAAGAAGAATGTGTATGAAAGTAGAGATACCAATTGTCATACCGTAAATAGCCATTTGCTCGCTTCTGGACTCTGCTTCGACAACGAACTTGCCAAAATACGTTGACTGGTGTCGCGAAACTCTAGCAGATTCATTGATGCGTTTAGTTTACTTGTCATCAGTTTGGAACCGGATGCTAACGCAGTGAAGTCAATGGAAAAAAAATAATGAAGCCTGCAGTGGCTACATTAGTAATTAAATAGATTCTAGTTTGAATCGATAAGCGTCTGAACAAATTCACTTTTCCACATCTTCATGCTTCTATTATTTAGAGTGTAGACAAATCTTTGGTTTGTTGTAGGAATAATATGAGTGAATGCGCGAGGCAACGTATATTGCATTATTCTGGGAGAAATAGGTGCTAGCAAGAACTCGTAGGCCATCCCATGTGCTCTACCATCAGCGTCATGACCGTGGTGTGGTGTCCGAGGAATCGCCGTGTTGCCTGTACTGAGTGGGTGACCGACCAAACCAGCGCTTGAAGGCGCGCCTAAAACTCGAGTTGTCGTGATAATTCAAGAGAGAAGCGATAGATTCGACGGATAATTGACTTCCACTCAAATAGTCCGCTGCTTGCCGTGACAGAATCTCGTCGCGAATTTGTCGAAAACTGCTGTCTTCTTGTTTTAGTTTGCGCGCCAGGGTGCGTTTGCTCATAAATAGGGCCGCCGCCGCCTCTTCTTCACTAAGCGTTCCAGGTGGTCGGGACAACATCATCTTCTTGAGCCGGGTCTGGTAGCTTGGCTTCTGGGTCTGAAGTTCCGCAAGCATCGACTCACACTGCCGCAATGCTAGGCGATAGTTTTCGTTGTTGGCGGAGGCGTTGGGTTCCCTGCACAGAACCATCGGTAATCTAAGCATAAGTTGATCGCAACCAAAGCGAACCCGCCCGGACATACATTCGGAATAGGTCGCATGGTACTGAGGGGGCGGGTAGGAAAAGCCGATTTCAGCCTCGTACAGGGGGCGGCCTACAATGAATTCGCCAAACGCTAGCAGCGTCATAATGATAGTCTCTGCCACGCAGCGTTGGAGGTCGTCGTCCAGCTGCATCAGGAAAGCCAGTCTGCATTCCAAGTGATCTTCAATCTGCTGCAAATGCAGCTGAATAACGCTGACGCGCGTAGGCAAGAAGGTGTGTATCGCCTGGAGCGCACTGAGCAAGTCCGGGCTGCTGGAGGCGGCGAAGCCCATCGCACCGTGAGTAGCTGGCGTCAGGCGCTTGCCCACCCGTAAACCAAATTCGGGCTGGCCGGACAGCGCCAACGCGTTGCGCAAAATCTGTATCTGCTGGGCTGGCGTGAGCAGGTTGTCCTCACTCAGAAACTGCTGGATGGGGAGACCGGTGCCATGCAGTAATGTGGGCAATTGACTTAAGGTGAGATCTAGCTCGCGGGCTATAAGTCGTGAATAGTTTGATGGAATACCAGTTTCCACAGCTTCTAAACCATCCTGTTGAGTCCACGTAATATGTGCTTCCAAGGAACTTGCTTAAGTGTCTTTAAATGTCCCCCTCATGTCAATAAATGTCCTCGTTGACGTAACGGTAAAATGTCAGTCTAAAGCCTAGACATTAACGGAAGGATAGAATTAATGGGTGAAATTATCTTTATTGAACATGATAACACCAAACATGTCGTGGAATTGGAGCCAGAATCTACGTTGATGCAAATCGCAGTCAGTAATGCAGTGCCGGGTATTGATGGAGATTGCGGCGGAGAGTGCGCGTGTGGAACTTGCCACATGATCGTTGCGGAGGAGTGGTTTAACAAGACCGGTGCGATCACCGATGCCGAAGAACAAATGCTGTCAATGACTCCAGAGCGGACGAAAACCTCACGCCTGGGTTGCCAGGTCAAGGCCAAAGATGCGATGGACGGTATGACCGTTCACTTGCCAGAATTTCAGATGTAACCCCGGAGCAGACTATGTCAGCAGAAATAAGGCCAATTGATACCATTCAGAAAAAAGTGATCAACACCACATCCAGAGTGGTGCCTATGTACTCGCAGATCAGGGCACTAAAACTGCTAATGAAGGCCAAGAAGAAGATCATCGGTACAAAGCGACCCCAGATCAAATTCATCGATAAGCCTTTGCCCGATGTCAACTCCCTGGCACTCGATAGCATTGACACCAGCAACCCTTTTCTCTACCGGCAAGGCCAGTGGGGTGCCTACTTCAAGCGGCTCCGTGACGAGGCGCCGGTTCACTACCAGAAGAACAGCCCCTTCGGGCCGTTTTGGTCGGTGACGCGCTATGAAGACATTCTGTTCGTGGATAAGAGTCATGAGCTTTTTTCCTCCGAGCCGCAAATTATCCTGGGTGATCCCCCGGAGGGGCTGTCGGTAGAAATGTTCATCGCCATGGATCCGCCCAAGCATGACGTGCAGCGTCGGGCGGTTCAGGGTGTTGTGGCGCCAAAGAACCTGAAGGAAATGGAAGAGCTAATCCGCAGTCGCACCAGAGAGGTGCTCGATAACCTGCCCTTGGATAAACCCTTCAACTGGGTGCCGACAGTATCAAAGGAACTCACGGGACGTATGCTGGCTACATTGCTGGATTTTCCATACGACGAACGCCACAAATTAGTTGACTGGTCGGATCGAATGTCAGGTGTATCATCCGCAACTGGTGGCGAGTTTACCAGTGAAGATGTTTTTTTTGACGATGCTGCAGATATGGCTCGAGCTTTCTCCGAACTTTGGCGCGACAAGGAAGCACGCCGCAAGGCAGGCGAAGCACCTGGTTTCGACTTGATTAGCATGCTGCAGAGCAACGAAGACACCAAGGATTTGATCAATCGTCCGTTGGAGTTTATTGGGAATCTGGCGCTGCTTATCGTGGGCGGCAATGACACCACGCGTAACTCCATGAGCGGCGGGGTGTTGGCTTTGAACCAGTTCCCCGAGGAATTCGCCAAATTGAAAGCAAATCCGGATCTGATTTTGAACATGGTTTCTGAAATCATCCGTTGGCAAACCCCGCTGGCGTATATGCGCCGGGTCGCCACGCAGGACGTGGAGCTGTGCGGCCAGACCATCAAGAGGGGTGATCGTGTGTTGATGTGGTACGCCTCGGGCAATCGGGACGAGCGAAAATTTGAAGCTCCCGATCAGTTTATTATTGATCGTAAGGACGCCCGAAATCATATGGCATTTGGCTACGGCGTCCACCGCTGCATGGGTAACCGCTTGGCCGAACTACAATTGCGCATTTTATGGGAGGAGCTGCTGAAACGATTCGACAATATTGAAGTTGTTGGCGAGCCGGAACGTGTGCAGTCCAACTTCGTGCGGGGCTATTCCAAGTTGATGGTCAAACTGACCCCTAAACGTTGAGACAGCGTGTAACCAGTATGTCGTCCGAACAATTCGACTATGTTGTGGTCGGTGCGGGTTCGGCCGGTTGCGCTGTTGCCAATCGGCTCTCCGAGAGCGGCCGCCATTCGGTTCTGCTGCTCGAAGCTGGTCCAGAGAGTCGGCGCAATCCGTTCGTAAACACGCCGCTAGGCTTACTGCAGCTTATGTTCAGCCGCCGCTTCAATTGGCAGTTCAATACCGAACCCCAGCGGCATATGTATGACAGAGCATTGTTACAGCCCCGTGGCAAGATGGTTGGTGGCTCTAGTGGCATGAACGCGCAGGTCTATATCCGCGGGCATGCCTCGGATTATGATGAGTGGGCCCGCCTTGGTTGCAACGGCTGGTCGTACTCTGAGGTGTTGCCTTACTTCCGCAGGTCTGAACATTTCGAGCCGAAGCTGGCGTCGGCTGACGTAGCATTTCACGGTCAGGGCGGACCGCTCAATGTAGCGGAGCGTCGCTATACCAATCCACTAAGCGTGGTGTTTTTAGACGCAGCGATACAGGCGGGCTACCAGCGCAATGCGGATTTCAACGGCAGTGAACAGGAGGGCGTGGGGTTTTACTACGCCTATCAGAAGAACGGTATGCGCTGCAGCAATGCACAGGCGTATCTTGAACCCGCAGCTGGCCGTTCCAATCTGACGGTTCGCAGTGATGCGCAAGTTACCCGTGTATTGTTAGAAGGCACCCTCGCTACCGGTGTTGAGTACCGCAGCGCAAAGGGGCTGGTGCAGGTCTGTACCCGACGCGAGGTTGTACTCTGCGGTGGCGCGTTCAACTCGCCACAATTGCTGATGCTGTCCGGTATTGGCCCGCCTGAGGAACTGGCACGGCACGGAATTAAGCTGCGCCATGCGCTGGAAGGCGTGGGACAAAATCTTCAGGACCATATTGACGTGTTTGTTCGCGTTAAAGCGCGCAGTCGGCAGAGCATCTCGATGCATGCGAGCTACTGGCTCACCGGGCTGCGGGCCCTGCTGCAATACATGAGCAGGCGGTGTGGTGTGCTGTCGAGCAATGGTGCCGAGGCTGGCGGATTCATCCGTTCCCGAGCCGAGGAGCCGTTGGCTGACCTGCAGTTGCATTTCGCGCCAATGCTGTACGCTGATCACGGGCGGGATCTGAAGACTGCGATGAGCGGTTATGGTTACGCGGTGATGATCTACGGGCTAAGGCCACTGTCGCGCGGTCGCGTCGGTTTGCACAGCGCCGATCCGTTCGCGGCACCGTTGATCGATCCCAATTATATGGCCGAGTCCGCCGATGTCGAGCAGCTCGTTCGTGGGGTGCATCTGGTGCGTAAGATTTTGGCGCAGCCGCCCTTTGCACCGCACCATGAGGTCGAGGTGTCGCCGGGGCCTGCTTTGCAGAATGACGACGACTTGGCCGACTGGGTGCGTCGCAGCGGCGAGTCGGCGTATCACCCAGTCGGCACCTGCATGTTGGGCGTCGATCCGATGGCGGTGGTCGATCCGCGTCTACGTGTGCATGGCCTGCAATGCCTGCGGGTGGTCGATGCCTCCATCATGCCAACGCTGGTGGGTGGCAATACCAATCAGCCGACGACCATGATCGGCGAGAAGGGCGCCGCGATGATACTTGAGGATGCCGGGGAAGCGGCCATCTGAGCGCCCTGTGAGGGTGTCACAGGGCACAGTTGGAGTCTTAACTTCTGATCAATCTGATCCTAAAACACAATTGAAAGAGACAGGCTATGGCAATCAAACGAAAAGAGACGACAGTCATTGTGGGCGGTGGACATGCTGCAGGTGCCCTTATGACAGCCTTGCTGCAAAAAAAATATCAACATGATGTGATTCTGGTGGGTGAAGAGCCCCATCCGCCGTATCAGCGTCCGCCCCTGTCCAAGAATTACCTTGCAGGAGAGGTTGATCAGGCGTCGCTGTACCTGAAGCCGCGCTCGATGTATGAGAACGGCGGCTATCAATTACGGCTGGGCGTACGTGCCGAACAAATTGATCGGGACAACAAGATCATCGGATTGTCGGACCAGAGCACGTTGAAATACGATCGATTGGTTTTGGCAACGGGGTCACACGTGCGACGCTTGAAGGTGCCCGGGTCAGACTTGCAGTGCATTCATTATCTGCACGACATCGCTGACACAGATGCCCTGCGTGACCAATTAATCCCCGGGAAGCGTTTAGTCATCGTTGGCGGCGGCTATATTGGCCTTGAAGTGGCGGCCAGCGCCATCAAGAAAAGGGTGGGAGTCACAGTTCTGGAAGCCGCCGATCGTCTTATGCAGCGCGTAACTGGCCCAGAAATGTCTGCTTTCTTTTACGCCAAGCACAATGCGGCTGGCGTGGATGTACGTCTGAACGCGGCAGTAACCGGTTTCGAAGCAGGTGATCAGGGGCGCGTGGCTGGCGTGACGTTGGCGGATGGAGGTAAAGTGCAGGCCGACATTGTGCTTGTCTCGATTGGCGTTATACCGGAAACCGCGCTGGCCGAAGCTTCTGGGCTACCCTGTGATGATGGTATTGTCGTCGACGAGTTTACCCGTACTAGTGATCCTGAGATCCTGGCGATTGGCGACTGTACCCGCCACCGGAATCTTTTCTTTGAGAAAATGCAGCGGCTTGAATCAGTCGCCAACGCGGTCGATCAGGCCCGTATTGCAGCCGCCACCCTAATGGGCGAGGAGAAGCCCTACAACAGCGCCCCGTGGTTCTGGTCGAACCAGTATGACCTTCGATTACAGATGGTTGGGTTGTCGCAAAATCATGACCAGCGTGTTGTACGCGGCTGTTTCGAGAAAGAGGAATTTGCGGTGTTCTATCTACGAGAGGGCCAAGTCATCGCTGTTGACGCGGTGAATATGCCGGTGGCTTTCATGGTTGGCAAGCAGCTGGTTCAGCATCGTAAGAGCGTCAGTGCAGAAGCATTGAGTGATCCGCATAGTGAACTAAGGAACCTCTGAACAACCCCACAGATTACTGCTGGTCAAGGCGTTGCGGCGGCACTGGCCGAAGGTGGAGATCATCTTTCGGGGCGACAGCGGCTTTTGCCGCTGGAGAATCCTGCGCTGGTGTGAGCGACACGACGTGCGCTATATCGTCGGGCTGGCCAAGAATGGTCGGGGAAAGGCGCAAGTGGCGCCGTGGATCGATCGGGCCGATTCCCTGCATAAACAGACTGGCAAGAAGCAGCGTCTGTTTGCCTCTATTCACTACGGCGCGCTCAGCTGAGACAAGCCGCGACGGGTCATCGTCAAGGCCGAGCACAATCGCCTGGGTGCCAACCCCCGCTTCGTGGTGACCAACCTGGCGCAGACGGATCTGTACCTATACGACAAGCTCTACTGTGCGCGGGGCGACATGGAGAACCGGATCAAGGATCAGCAGCTGGATCTGTTTGCCGGGCGCACGTCCAGCCGTCGCTGGTGGACCGTTCCGGCAGTTGCTCTCGGGGCTGGCTTACACGCTGTTTGAAGGGTTGCGATGCCGCGCCTTGCGGCACACCCGCCTGGCGAGCGCCACTCCCAATACGCTGCGCTGACACTGCTAAAAATCGACACGGTCATCGTCTGTAACAAACGCCGAATCCGCATCCTGCTGAGCAGTGCCTGTCCGCATCAGGATCTGTTCCGCAGCGTGGCCCTGCATCTGAACACCTCATAGCCCACAAGGAGTGCTGCCCCGGCACGTTGATAAACAGTGGGGGTTGGGGAAGCTGTGTCCGGAGAACACAAAAAGACCGAAAAAACAGGCAAAATCCAATCAATCAAACGCGCCTTATAAAAACCGCCAAAAGAAAAGTGGAAATCACGCTAAAGCAACACCTTGGGGTCCTGGGGATTTTCCGTCTTAAAAAGACATAATACTACACAGCCCCCGTGGTTCCTGGTCTCCAGAGGGGTATTAACTTAGACATTTCCTCCAGTTTCGGTAATCGGCCGCATTATTTCCTCGATATCGATCAGGTTTTGTTCAAAGTCGAAGCTATAAGTCCCATTCAGATTAATGTTGTGCCAAGCCACCGGCGACACCTGCTTTGTAATCCCCAGCTTTTCTTCATCGCCAATGCCCTCGAAGTGCCTCAGTAAACGGGTCAGTATCATTGAGTTGAAGTAAATAATGGCGTTGGTGAGCAACCTCGCGCATTCATTCCACAAGCTGATTTCATAATCTGACGAACCTCGGAATCGGTTACCATTAACCGATGCGATAGCACGGCGTAATTGGTGGTAGGCCTCGCCTCGATTCAGTGCTCGCTGTACATATCCCCGGAGACTAGCATCGTCGATATAGTCCAGTAAGTACATGGCCTTGATCATACGGTTGTACTCAGTCAGGGCCTGTAATAACGGGTGGCTTTTGCTGTAACCAGATAACTTGCGAACCAGAATCGCTTGTGTGGTACTTTTCTCCTGAAGCGAGATGGCAATACGCTGGATGGTATCCCAGTGCTCAATGATGAGGTCTGTTTTAATCGGCTTTTTTAAACTCAGTGTTACGCCCTGGTCTTTGTTTTCACTGACTTTGAACATCTCTTCAATGACCTTGCCGAACTGGGCATATCTGGGGGCAAAGGTGTAGCCAAACAGATCCAACAAGGCAAAATTTACATGATGGACCAGCGGGCGCATTTGAACGAAAACCTACGGTTTTGATTTCCACGGCCACCTCGTAACCGTAGGTTTGCGCCCAACTACAACTACTCCTTCCCCTCATCCTCGATAAAGTAAGTCCCGTTGGGCAACACGTGTTTATACGGCAACAAGGAGATATGGGATAAGGTCTCATCATCAATCGCTTCTCCCTGCTGCCTGAGTTGCTCAACAATGTCGTTTATTTTGATGGTGTTCCAATACAAAATGGCGTTGGATACAAAACTGAGGCTGCTGGCCTTGTTCATGATTTCTTCGTAGTCACCGGTAGTGAATTCGCCTTGGTCAGCAAAGAAGATCCAGCGTGGCAGCTTATGCCGGTATTCGCCTTTATTCAGTTGCCGCTGGACGGTACGGCGCAGCTCCGGATCGGTGAGGTATCGCAAGATATATTCGGTTTTGATGATACGCCCAAGATGGGTGAACGCTTTGGTCAGGCGATCCGAGGGCGAGCCATTGGTTAACCGTTGCACGATGACATGTGCCGGAGCAGTTTTCTGCTTAAGCGAAATGGCCACCCGCATCATGTATTCCCACTGTTCCTCGATGATCGCCAAATCGGCCGTTCTGGTGAGTAACTGGTTGAGGTCACCATAATCAGCGGTCTTATCAACCCGATACAACTGTTGGTCCTTCAGATCCCGTATTCTGGGCATGAAGTAGAACCCGAGCAGATAGCACAGGGCAAAGACGATTTCAGTGTAGCCATGCGTATCGGTGGTATGCTCCCGGATTTTAAGAATGGTATTGTTTTCCAGCAGCCCGTCGAGCACGTACAAGGCTTCCCGTGGGCTACAGGAAATCACCTTGGTACTGAATACCGAATACTGATCGGATACATGCGTGTAGATGCCGATGGCCTTCTCATAGTAACCGTAATAGCGCGGATAGTAAGAGGCTAACAGGCTGTCAGCGCGAATTTTAAAACGTTGGGCGTCGGATGAAGATAAGGTACCGGTGCCATGCATGGCGCTCAATGGCAGTAGATGGTGTTGATTGACGATTTCAGCGCTGGCGTTAATCAAGGTTTCTTCCCGGATATAGTATTGCAGGATATGCCGTAACATATCCACGGTAACCCCTTTGACGCTGGCACTCATGGAAACCACGCCTAAATTGGTGGCTTGCGAGATAATGGCGGCAATCAGACTCTTATAAAACGCTTTCGGGCGCGATTGATGGTGTTGGATAGGCACAAAATGGCGACTGTAATGGGTCATTTGATCCACTTCCATCAACAGCTGCTCGATGCGGATGGTTGGCATATGGGCGTCGATGACTTTTTGTAGCTGAGAGACTTTATCCGGTACATCCAGCTTGTCGTCGCGCTTCAATTTTAATCGGCCATTATGTATTTCGGCAAAGTTATCCAGACCAAAACGCTTTTGGGCTTCGGATACGGCTTCGTGGAACTGAGAAGAGATGGCCGAGCGGATTTGGTGCGGGAATGGTTGTTGGAGTTCGGTATAGACCGTGTGTCGGGTTTCATCCCAGTTCGGTTCGTTGAGTGTGAGATCCCAGAAGGACACGTGCTGCTTGCTCTGCGGCAAATACAGGTCTCCGGAACGCAAAGCGTCTTTCATCGCCAATGCCAACCCCATTTCCCACACATTGCGATTGATATTCCCGGATGAATCCTTCAAGCTGCGCCGTAATTCGCGTGGAATAAACGCAATCGGTGCATTCTCGGGCAGCCTCTTTATTTCGCCGGCGTCCAACTGACGAACCAGTCGAATGGCCCGCAATAAGGCGCCCGATCCTTTCGCAACGTCAAAAGGCAACCGGATAAAATCAGCAAAATACTTACGCAAGCTGGGATAACGGGTCAGCAATAAATCGCAGTACCCACGTTCTTCCAGTCGTTTAAAGATATACAAATCGTCAATGGATGCACGCAACTGCTTTTCGTCGATGCGTTGCCATAAATCTTGCTTATAGAGCGGTTGTTCATCCGGCCATTCCAACAGTACATGAGTCGTATCGAGTACCGCGTCGATCGCTTTCTTTTGCCGTTTACGAAATTCTTTGTGCTTTTTGTCGTGGCTGTTTTTGGTCTGCCGGCACAGTTCCGTCATGTACTGATCGTGCATTTTGACCAAGTGATCCAGCAACAGTTTGCGCGACTCCAATAGAAAACACACCATCAAGGCATAGCGTTTATGATCCTTGAACCGCTTCATATCGTGGGCGCTGTAGCGTTTGGTCAAACGGTACAAATAGTGAAGAAAAGCATTATCAATGATCTTTTCTTCGAACGCGTTAATCCCGGTGGCCACTAGATTTTCGTAACGTTCCAAATAGCGTTTCAGCGATGAGATTTTGGCGCCCGGCGGATATTCCTTCAATTGGTTGAAATAGGTCCGTTGATTGCCGCCGGCGGTTTGCAACAGATCATCGATCGCGGCGCGCAGTTCCGGCGACATCTGTTCGAAGACCTGCTCATAGAGCTGGGCATGGACCTGATTACAAACACGAATAATCTGCCGCTCTATCGTGGTGGGGCCAGGCAGTACAATGCGTTTCAGCAACAGATGCCGTTCCGCCCGGTGAAAGAGTTCGTCCGGCAACAGTCCCTGACGGGCATGCTCTTCGATCCAGCGATCAAGCGCCGCTTCGGCCTTCTCGTCGAACCGCTTAAAACCCAAATATTGAAGGATATTATTCCGGTGCTCGAGTAAGGTGGCCTCCCGCTCGGGTACTGCCACCGTCAACGTGGGCGGCAATTCCAACTGATTGCTCAGGTAGCTGATGACCCTGGGCGAGAGGTCATTGAGCTGGTTCAGAAACCGACCATACAGGCGCATGGCGCAAAGTTGAATGGCGAGACCTAAGCGATACTGTTTGCGGTACCGGTTGACCATTTGGCCATCCCGGCGGCTCAGCGTCCAGTCACGTACCATCTCTTCATCGGAAAATCGCTGGGGTAATGTTAAAGGTTGATAGCGCTGCTGATTCGTCAGGAATTGCTCATTGGCTGTCATGGTCGCCTTCCTCGGGTTTGGGTACGCCAACAGCTCCTATGGCGTTGTTTTTATTGTTTTTTCTTTTGGCGGATGCAAAAATGGGTATCTCTACAAAAGCGGGGCCAGATTCCCACAAAACCCTGTTACCCGCTGAGTCATTGAGAATTTGCTCTTCGTTTTTCTGAGAATATAGCTTTTAACTCTTCATTCAGAACTATATCAATAAAAACAGGCAATTAGGCTATATCGCGGGAAATCTGGCCCCGCTTCTGTAGAGAGACCTCGAGATAGGCTTCCTTTGAACTGGGTGGCAACCGCATCGCTGTAATAGGTTGCAATGATATACTGAACATCGCTGCTGACCTCGTCGAATGAGAAGTTGAAGAACTGCTGTTTGGCCTTGAAATAACCCAATTGAAGAATAAAGTGGATGCGGGTCCGGGTATTGCGAAACTGCTCAAGTGCGGCGAGTTCTGCCGGGCTTAATGAAAAATACAGGCACTGTTCATGGGCATTGAATTCAGGGCGAGCATATAGCTCTTCGACTTCCGTGCTGGATAACAGCTGAATATGTTTGATGTTTTCCATAGCGAGTGCCGATTCAATGCAGCCCGATCGTCAGCCACATTTAAATTCCATTCATTTATTGTTGAGGCTTGTGGTTGTTGATTAAGTTCAAAGGGTGAACCAATTACATCCCAGGGACGATTAATAGTCACCACCCAGGGAACGAAAAAGACTAATGGCCGCTAGCAATCGATCACGCTTGATTTCGACAAGGGCTAGCTCCGCGTTAAAAAGGTTTCTCTCGGCATCCAGCACTTCCAAGTAGCTTGAGTATCCCCCTTCGAAGCGTTCGCGCGCCAAATGAGTCGATTTTTTTAGCGCAGTGACTTGAATATGTTTTGATTGTAAACGCTCGTCGGTGCGTTGGACTTGTTCTAACGCATCCCAAACTTCTCGAAAGGCATTTTGAACAACGCGCCCATAGGATAGATAGGCCTGACGTTGTCGTGACTCGGCTTGTGCGATAAGTGCCTCGGTGCGACCGAAATCCACCAGTGGCGAAAGCAAGGAACCTCCTAACTGCCAATTTGCGGCATTACTGGAAAACAAATCACCTACTTGGGCGCTTTGTAAACCGATAAGCCCCGCAAATGAAATGGTCGGCAAATAGGCAGAACGGGCGACACCGATCTCGGCATTAGCCGCTTTTAAGAGTTGTTCAGCGGCTTTTATATCTGGCCTCCTCACAATCAACGCCGCAGGTGTCCCTGCAGGAAATGTTGCAGGTGCCTCGAGAGATTCGATTGAACTGTAAGTTGTAAGCGAATCTTGCTTCATTGCGTGAGGTGGTTTTCCCAATAGAACAGCAATTGCATGGATCTGAATGGTTTGTCGAAGACGTAAAGCGGGCAACTCTGCCTGTGCCGCCGCCAGCTCCGCTTCCGCCTGCCGCAGTGCCAACTCATCAATATCGCCACCTTGAAAGCGGGCCCGTTGCAACTGAACTGATTCACGTCGCGTGGCTATGGTGTTTTCGGCTATATCTATCTGATGATTCAGCGCGAGTAAATTGATATAGCCGGTCGCCACCTCTGAGATAATAGCCAGGCGCACCGTCTCGTGATTAGCAGCGCTGGCCAGCAGCCTATATTGTGCAGCCTCGCTGGCATTTGCCTGTCGTCCCCAAATATCAAACTCATAGGTCAGTAGACCGCCAACTCGAAAGTCTGTAAAGGGTTTAGCCTGATTGGGCCCAAAACCCGCTGCTTCTTCGCTCGGCCCTTGACGAGTGCCGCTGCCTTCGATACTCAGCATTGGGTAACGTTCCGCTTCTTGACCCAAGAGAAACGCGCGAGCCTCGGTGACGCGAGCAGCTGCGATCTGAAGGTCGAGGTTAGCGTCAAGGGATTCTTGCACCAACTTCGCGAGAGCCGGATCGCCAAACCTCTGCCACCATTGTTCGGCTCGAGTTTCGTGATCATCCAGCCTGGGATCGTTCCACTGTTCAGGCAGCGGTACCTGCGGTTGTTCATATTCGGGCGCGAACGAACAACCGCCGATCAGCAAGCCGGTTATTGTCAGCAAAATGAGTCTACTCATCGGAGGGTTCCTTGTATGGTGTTGTTGCGGAGAGTGATTTTTCACGCCGACGATCAGTGAATTGACCAATCATGCAAAGAAACAGCGGAATGAAGAATGTCGCAATGAACGTGGCTGCCAGCATGCCACCGATAACGCCTGTACCGATGGCATGGCGGCTGGCCGAACCTGCCCCGGAACTGATGGCCAGAGGGACGGCCCCAAGCGTAAAGGCAAGAGAGGTCATAACGATCGGACGAAACCGCAGGCGCGCCGCTGCAATCGCCGCATCAACAAGGGATAACCCCTCGCGCCGATGGAGCATGGCAAATTCAACGATCAGAATCGCGTTTTTGGCGGATAGACCGATTAGCGTAATAAGACCTATCTGGAAATAGAGATCATTGTCCAATCCTCGCAACCAGGTTGCTAAGATAGCGCCGAATACAGCAAATGGAACTGCGGTGACGACCACCAGAGGTAACGACCAGCGTTCATACTGCGCCGCCAGGATTAGAAAAACCATGACGATGCCGAACAAAAATGCAAAAGCGGCAGTACCAGCAGCCACCTTCTCCTGGTAAGCCGAGCCGACCCAGCCTAGTGAATAATCTTCGCCGAGAACCTCGTCCGCGATAGTCTCAAGCGCTGCAAGGGCCTGGCCGGAGCTGTAACCCGGTGCCGGTTCGCCCATGATTTTAGCCGCGGGAAAAATGTTGAAACGCTCCACGATATCAGGGCCAATAATGCGTTTCACCGTTACAAGCGAATCCAAAGGCACTAAATGTCCGCTCTCAGACTGGACAAAAACGTGGCGCAAGTCTTCGGGGGAGCGTCTAAAATCAGCTTCCGATTGCAGATTGACGCGGTAGTTACGGCCAAACAGGGTAAAGTCATTGACGTAAAGGCTACCGAAGGTGCTTTGCATAGTTGCAAATACTTGATCGATTGGCACTTTCAGTGCTCGTGCCTTTTCCCGGTCAAGGGTGATGAAATACTGTGGTGTGTTAACGGAAAAGGTAGTGCGCACGCGTGTCAACTCGGGTCTTTTGTTCGCTTCGGCCACTAGTCGGCTGGCAGTGCTAACAGCCTGTTGATCATTACGGTAAGTTTCGTGCCGGTGTTCACCCTGGAAGCCCAGGAAGGGCGCATGTTTTCGCCCCTGGCATTCACCAAAACCTACGCGATGGCGGCCAGTGCCGCGCTGGCAATTACCCTAGTGCCGGTACTGATGGGGTATTTCATCCGTGGTAAGGTGTTGCCTGAACACAAAAACCCGCTGAACCGGGCGCTGATTGCTGTGTATATGCCCGTATTGAAAACCGTACTCCAATACCCCAAATCCACGCTCGTACTGGCGCTAATCATCACGGTGGTGGGGTTTTGGCCGGTGAACAAGATCGGCAGCGAGTTCATCCCGCCGCTGGATGAGGGTGACCTGATGTACATGCCAACCACCTATCCTGGACTATCTATCGGTAAAGCGCGGGAGATTCTGCAACAGACCGACAAGCTGATTGCTACGGTGCCCGAAGTAAAAAGTGTTTTCGGCAAAATCGGCAGGGCAGAGACAGCCACCGATCCCGCGCCCTTAACCATGATCGAAACTTTTATCCAGATCAAACCGAGAGATGAATGGCGTGAAGGGATGACCACCGACAAGCTCAAAAAAGAGTTGGATGCGCTGGTGAAATTTCCCGGGCTGACGAATGCCTGGGTGATGCCCATCAAAACCCGTATCGACATGCTGGCCACTGGCATCAAAACCCCGGTGGGCATCAAAGTGGCCGGCCCCGACCTGAAAGAAATTGAAAAAATTGGCAAGCGCCTGGAGCAGGTCTTAAACGATGTGCCGGGCACAGCGTCCGTTTACTCTGAGCGGGTGGCAGGAGGGCGCTATATTAAAGTGGACATCCAGCGTGAAAAAGCCGCACGTTACGGGCTTAACATTGCAGATGTACAGCAGGTGGTTGCCACGGCGATCGGTGGAATGAATGTCACTCAAACCATTGAGGGGCTTGAACGCTATCCGGTGAACCTGCGCTACCCTCAGGATCTTCGCAATTCCCCCGAGCAGCTCGCCTTACTACCGATTGTGACCGGCACTGGCCAGCGTATCGCATTGGCTGACGTGGCGAATGTCTATGTGGAAGACGGACCGCCCGCCATCAAAAGTGAAAACGCGCGCCTTAACGGCTGGACCTTTGTCGATATTGACGGGGTTGATATCGGCAGCTATGTCAAAGAGGCCATGGTTGTGGTGGCCGACCAGGTTGATTTACCGGCAGGCTATTCCTTGAATTGGTCAGGGCAGTACGAATACATGTTACGCGCCAAGGCGAAACTGACTTATGTGGTGCCTCTGACATTAGCCATCATTATTGTGCTGCTCTATTTCAACTTCCGCAGTTTTGCCGAGGTAGCCATCATCATGGGCACCTTGCCCCTGGCCATGGTAGGTTCGATCTGGCTGATGTATCTGTTGGGATACAACTTCTCAGTCGCGGTCGGGGTAGGCTTTATTGCGCTGGCGGGTGTGGCTGTAGAAATCGGCGTCATCATGCTGGTGTACCTTAATCAGGCTTATCACCATATGGTGGAAGAGTGTGAAAAGAAAGGCGTGGAGCCGAGACTGAACACACTACGCCATGCTGTACTGCATGGTGCCGGATTACGGGTGCGTCCAGTGATGATGACTGCAGCAGCGATTATCGCGGGACTGTTACCGATCATGTACGGCACAGGCACCGGCTCTGAAGTCATGAGTCGCATTGCAGCGCCGATGGTGGGCGGAATGATTGGCGCGGTCATACTGACGTTATTGGTCCTGCCAGCCACCTACCTGCTTTGGAAACGATCCAAAGTAAACGTATCTTGAATACATTTACGCGATTTTTTTGATTTGAGTCAGCAAAACTCCCCAACATTACACGCGTGTAATGTTGGGGTAACCCCAGCGTAAGC
Source organism: Ketobacter alkanivorans (assembly GCF_002863865.1). NCBI lineage: Bacteria > Pseudomonadati > Pseudomonadota > Gammaproteobacteria > Pseudomonadales > Ketobacteraceae > Ketobacter > Ketobacter alkanivorans. Next base: position 202,203 of record NZ_CP022684.1, read on the forward strand.
GTCTCCCCATTAGCATAAACAACTGAAATCGATGGTTCATGCCCCATCACAAATGCTGCTTGAGCTGTGTGCAGGACATAGGTGTATAACCTCGTTCCATACCTTGATTTTACGGAATCAGGGACACTCCCTTCAATCAATAGTCTAAAACGACAGGCAGCTTGTGGCGCCAAGTAAGGATTGGTCAATGAGATATGGGAATACGCTAAAAGTATTGGATATCGGCATCGACACCCATCAAGAGCCGATAGTGTATATGCGCGCCGATTGCAATATTTGCCGCTCTGAAGGCTTTACGGCTAACAGCCGTGTCTTGCTGATCTACAACACGAATCGAGTGATCGCCACGATCAATGTCGTGGATGAAAAGGTACTGGCACCGGGTAGCGCAGGGCTGTCTAAAATCGCCATGGAGCGATTGGGTGTTGCCACGGGGGACTCGATCAGCGTTAGCTATGCGCCGGTGGTGAACTCATTGGGCGCGGTGCGCAAAAAAATCTTCGGTCATAAACTCTCTGACAAAGAAATCGGGGCGGTTATCAAAGATATCAGCGCCCATCGCTACACGGATATCGAAATCGCCAGCTTTCTCAGTGTATGTGCGGGGAGCCGCCTGGATGTTGATGAAATAATCGCCTTGACTCAGGCCATGGTTGCCTGTGGTAAACGCTTAACCTGGCCAGGCACTGCCATGGTACTGGACAAGCATTGCATTGGCGGATTGCCGGGAAATCGTACCACGCCGCTGGTAGTCTCCATGGTCAGCGCTGCCGGGTTAACCATACCGAAAACATCGTCGCGCGCCATCACCTCACCGGCAGGGACTGCCGACACCATGGAGTCTTTGACCAACGTCAATCTGGATCTCGCCAGGATTCAAGAGGTGGTCGCCGAAACACACGCCTGCCTTGTCTGGGGCGGGGCGGTGAATCTCAGTCCTGCCGATGATCTTTTGATTCGCATAGAACGCGCTCTGGATCTGGACGGCGAAGGCCAGTTAATTGCCTCTGTGCTTTCCAAAAAGATAGCCGCGGGTTCGACTCACGCCGTCATTGATATTCCTAAAGGTCCTACTGCTAAAGTCCGAACCCACAAAGATGCCGAGCGACTTGCATCATTATTTACTCAGGTTGGAGCTGCCTGTGGCGTACACATCCGCTGTTTAATTACCGATGGCATACAGCCTGTTGGCGAAGGCATTGGCCCTGTGGAAGAGGCGAGGGATGTATTGGCGGTATTGCAACGAGCAGATACCGCACCCAAGGACCTGCGCGAGCGAGCGCTTATAATTGCGGCGCAATTGTTTTCAATGGCCGACGACATTTCCTATCCGCGAGGGCTGATCAAGGCGACCGATATCCTTGATAGCGGTAAAGCCTGGACGCAGTTTCAGCGCATTATGAAAGCACAAGGCGGCTTGAAACCATTGCCCGAGGCCTACTATCAACACACCGAAACCGCAAGAACAACCGGAGTATTGCAGGGCATTGATAATCGTCGGCTCGCCAGGTTAGCAAAACTGGCGGGCGCACCGGCCACTGCTGCGGCGGGATTGCGATTACATAAGCGTGTTGGCGAAACGATACACGAAGGAGACGCCTTATTTACGCTGTATAGCGATACCGAGGGTGAGCGGCAATATGCGCTTGCGTATTATCAGCAGACGGATATTTTTTCCATTGGGGAAACATCATGAATGATTCGCAAAAAAAGACATTTGATCATTGGCCGCTTATATTTGACCTGGTTAGTCACCCCTTGACCGATTCATTGGGTCGAGCCATCGGAGCGTACCCAGGTGAGCTTGATACCCGCCAATTTCCTGATGGCGAATCTTACTTGCGAATACTATCTGATTTGGAAGGTCGCCCTTGTATTGTCGTTGCTGATCTGTCAAACCCTGACCCCAAGTTTTTACCCTTACTGTTCTTACTGGAAACACTGCGAGAACTCGGTGCCTCGCAAGTAGGATTGATCGTACCTTATCTGAGTTACATGCGCCAGGATCGGCGTTTTGTCGAAGGAGAAGCGCTCACTTCGCGAATTTTTGCCCAGGCACTTTCAAAGCATATCGATTGGCTGGTAACTGTCGACCCTCATCTGCATCGCTACCACTCACTGGATGAGATTTATTCCGTACCAAACCGCGTGGTGCAAGGGGCGCCAGCCTTGGCGCAATGGCTGAAGACGCAAAACAACCTGTTACTGGTGGGGCCAGATAGTGAAAGTGAGCAGTGGGTGTCGAATATCGCCGCTTTCAGTCAACACCCCTACGTGATTGGAGAAAAGCAACGCTACGGTGATCGCCATGTGGAGGTGACGCTTCCTGATATTGAAAAATATCAGGAACGAGCTGCCGTTATTATTGATGATGTCATCTCAAGCGGCCAGACCATTCTCGAATGTATAAAAACCCTCAGATCCAAGGGAATAGGCAACATTCAATGCGTGGCCATTCACGGTATTTTTGCGGGCGACTCTGATCAAGCACTGTATGAGGCTGGTTTGAATCAACTGGTAACCACCAATACCGTTCGTCACTCATCAAATGCCATTGATATAACACCACAGCTAATTCCGCCCGTCATCAGCTTACTAAAATCATCTGGATTGCGATCATGAAAATTACTTTTCTAGGCGGCACTGAAACAGTCACGGGATCGAAATATTTACTGGAAACAGACAGAACCTCAGTGCTGGTGGATTGTGGCCTGTACCAGGGATATAAGTGGTTACGCGAGCGAAACTGGCAATCGTTGCCACTGGATATCACCACGTTGGATGCAGTTTTGCTCACTCATGGGCACCTGGATCACTCTGGTTACATACCTGCCTTGTATAAACGCGGTTTTCGTGGCCCGGTGTATACCCATCACGCCAGCAAAGCCCTGTGCCAAATATTGCTGGCTGATAGCGGTCATCTTCAGGAGGAAGATGCCAAATACTACAGTAAACATAAGCTAAGCAAGCACAAGCGACCGGAACCACTTTACGACCGTCAAACCGCTGAATCAAGCATGGCGCTGTTTCGGGGAATTAACTTTGACGAACTGATTGACCTGGGTGATATTCGCTTTTATCTGCAACCGGCGGGGCACATCTTGGGTGCGGCAAGCATTATTGTTGAAGCAGAAGGTAAGCGTGTTGGTTTTTCTGGGGATGTGGGGCGTTTCGATGATGTACTGATGCTCCCGCCGCGCCCCCTACCGGAGCTTGACCTGTTGCTGATGGAGTCCACCTACGGTAACCGACCGCATGCTCCTCACGATGCCGCACAGCAATTGGCGGCAATCGTAAACCGAACAGCAAAGATAGGTGGTGTGTTGCTCGTGCCGGCTTTCGCTGTCGGTAGGGCGCAGGCTTTACAGCACCTGCTGGCAAACCTTATGGATATGGGTACCATTCCGAAGCTCCCCATCTATCTCGACAGCCCGATGGCTATCAAGGTAGCGGACGTTTTTTGTAGATTCAGCGACCAACACCGCTTAAATCACGACCAATGCCACCGCATGTGTGATCTGGTGACCTATACCCGTACAGTGGATGAATCCAAGGCTCTGGCGGGTCAGTCTTTTCCCCACGTCATTATTGCAGGCAGCGGTATGGCCACCGGCGGTCGTATTCTTCATCACTTTAAACGGCTACTTAGCGATAGCAAAACAACCGTATTATTTACCGGCCATCAAGCCGGTGGTACTCGCGGAGCGAAAATGATAGCCGGTGCGGATGCTGTAAAAATACATGGCGGCTGGATCCCTGTGAGGGCAAAAGTCGATGTAATTTCCGGCCTCTCTGGACATGCGGATTATCTAGAATTAACCGAATGGTTGTTTCAATCCAAATTACCCAAAAAGACGCCAATAAAGCTGATTCATGGCGATCCAGAGGCGCTGGACGGATTGCGCATGTATTTACAGGGACACACTGAATTCCACGTAAGCGTGGCCGGTTATCGCGATATCCTGCGACTTTAATTAAACAATCAGCACCATCAGATGAAAAACCAAGGACCACCAGCGGCTCATTTCCACAACACCGCTTGTGATGAAGGCAGCGGTCAACACCGACAATCAAACAAGACAGGAGTGGATTTATATGAAACTGCATGAAGTCAAATTTGGTACAGCCTGCGCAATCACCGCAGCACTGCTCTGGGTTCTTTGTACCATTCTCGTGTTGGCGATGCCGTCGTTAATGCTTTCCATGACCGGGGCTATGGTGCATATGCAGTTGCAGGATATGGGATGGCACCTGAATCTGGCAGGCGCGCTTCTCGGGTTGCTGGCATGGGTGTTAGCGGCTGGTTTCTCCGGGTGGTTGCTTGCCAGTGTTTATAACCGGTTGCTGAATCGATAAAGGTAGGTACATGAACGATGTCAATGAACGCCAGCGTCGGTTTCTGATTGGCGCTACTTCATTTTTGATTATTCCTCGGCATCAGTACCTTGATAACCACGTATTGGAGATTGGCACCGATGCTTCAACTAATTAAGGCCGCCTGCTACAAGTACGATAGCGAAAGCACGCCCAAAAGGAGATATACATGAATGATAATACTCACCCATCTTTACCGGATATACCGGCTACGCCTCGTCAGATTGCGCTTGGTTTGATAGTCGTGCTCGCCGTTTATCTGGGATTTAGTAGCTATTACACAGTGTCGGCGGAATCTGTTGGTATTGTTCAGCGTTTCGGACACTATCACTATGTCGTTGATCCGGGTTTACATTTCAAAATTCCATTTGGCGTTGATCAGATAACGCAGGTACCCGTAAAACGCCAGTTAAAAGAAGAATTTGGCTTTGGCACACCGGGCGCGACATTCAAACAACAGATGTCAGACCCTCGGGAATGGCGACTGGAAACCATCATGGTCACCGGCGATTTGAACACTGCTTTAGTAGAGTGGGTTATTCAGTTCCGTATCGAAGACGCATTTGATTTTCTGTTTAAAGTACGCGATCCCGGTGATGCGCTGAGGGATATTTCTGAGTCGGTGATGCGTGAAGTGGTGGGTGATCGCACAGTGGATGAGGTGCTCACCATTGGTCGTCAGGATATTGAAGCCAATGCGCAATCAAAAATGCAGGAGGTGGTGAACATGTATGAGATGGGACTTCGCATAGATCAGGTTCAGCTAAAAAATGTCAACCCGCCACAGCCTGTCCAGGCGTCGTTTGACGAAGTCAATGAAGCTCAACAAGAGCGAGAGCGCATGATAAACGTGGCACGCGGTGAATACAATAAAGCCGTACCCCGTGCCAAGGGTACCGCGGAACGTACCATTCAGGCTGCGCAAGGTTACGCCATTCAGCGTGTCAATCAGGCGGAAGGCGATGCAGCAAAATTCAATGCGCTGCTGGCGGAATACATTAAGGCTCCTGATGTAACACGTCGCCGCCTTTACCTGGAAACCATGCAGGAAGTGATGCCTGTGGTAAAAAATAAAATCGTTCTCGATGATAAGGCGGCATCGGTGCTGCCTTTACTCCAGCTCAACAGCATGCAAGGAGGTACTCAATGAACCGTGGTATCTATATCGCACTGGCGATTCTTTTTCCCTCGCTGATTGTCGTTTATGAGGCCTTCTATACCGTTAATGAAACCGAGCAGGTAATCATTACCCAGTTTGGTAAGCCGGTTGGCAATATTGTCGAGGAAGCTGGCTTGAAGCTTAAGATACCCTTTATCCAGGAAGTTAACAGGATCGAAAAGCGTATTTTGCTGTGGGATGGTTCAGCGAACGACATGCCAACCAAAGACAAACTTTATATCACCGTTGATACCTTTGGGCGATGGCGAATCAAGGATCCCTTGCAGTATTTTTTGCGTCTGCGTGATGAACGAAGTGCACAGTCACGACTTGAAGACATCCTGGGAAGTGAAACGCGGAATGCCGTTGCCAAACATGAGCTGATCGAAATTGTTCGTAGCACGAAAGGTAGATCGCCTGCTATCGATCCGCTGTTAAAGAAGGCGGATGTAGGTAAATTACTTCCTATAACGCGGGGTCGCCGACAAATCGAAGAGGATATTTTGGCTGCAGCGTCGGTGAAATTGTCCGAGTTCGGAATTGAATTACTGGACATTCGCTTCAAGCGGATCAATTACAACGAAAGCGTCAGGCAAAAGATATACGCGCGAATGATCAGCGAACGTCAGCAAATCGCCGAACGATTCCGATCCGAGGGGGCAGGGGAGGCTGCCAAGATTATCGGTAATAAAGAGCGGGATTTACAGCGCATAGAGTCAGAAGCTTATCGAGAAATCCAGTCAATTCAGGGCGTGGCCGATGCCAAGGCCACCGATATTTACTCTGCCGCTTACAATCGGTCACAAGCAGCACGTGAACTTTATGATCTGGTCAAAACACTGGAAACCTATAAAAAAGTGATCGATCCGTCAACGACACTGGTGCTGACAACGGAAAGCGAGCTCTATCGGTTGATGAACGGTGTCAATCAGCCCCGAAAATGATAAGCCCCTGGAAACATAATGCTTGTTGCTTGCGCACGGCCAACGAGTTCATCCAAGGGGTGTAAACCTACTGCAACGAGGTGAACGCTGAGGAAAAAGATATGGACAGAGAAAAGCAATTAAACCTCGTGTATTTGTTTGTTGCGATATGGGGGGTTGTGCTCTTTCAAAGCTTCCTGGGCCATACCACGCGTCAGGTTGAGCTTAGTTATAATGAATTTGAGCGCTACCTGGAACAGGGGTGGCTTAAAGATCTTGCGGAAAAGCTGGCACCCTATAACGTGAACTATAAAGGCGTTATCACTGGTGGCCCCTTGGCAACATTGATCGGCTGGTTTGCGGCTTTGGTATTCTTTCTGGTGTGGTTTCTGCTGTTTCGCAAAAGCCGGCTGGGCGCCCGTATCCCCAAAGGTATACTGTTGGTGGGCCGCCCGGATAAAGCCGGTCGGGAACAGATTTTGCGCGTGCATTTGAAGAAAATTCAGGCCGATGAAGCCGTCAGTATCTCAGCGGTAGCATCGCTTACAACCGGGTTTAGCGGTGCGTTTCAGATCGGATCCAGAAGGCAGCATTCTCGCGTTATCGCTCAACGGAGGACGCTTGATCTACCAGCATTCCAATAAGGTGTCACTTGTCTATGTTCTCATCGGCTTGGTAACCGTATTCTGGTTAGGGGCTTGCTGGCAAGACTGGCTGAGCCATCGTGACCTGGAATACCGGCCGGTAACGGCTCGCGGTGAACTGGGAGCGGAAGAGCAGAATACGATTGAAGTGTTCCAACAGGCTCGGGCATCCGTCGTGTTTATTACGACGCTATCTCAAATCGTCAATCCCTGGAGTCGAAGCGTGTTCAGCGTGCCGGCGGGCACGGGCTCCGGCTTGTTATGGGATGCCAAAGGCCATATCGTTACCAACTACCATGTTATCCAGCGCGCCAGCGGTGCCCAAATCCGATTGACTGATGATCGCACCTTTAATGCGACGCTGGTCGGCGTTAGCCCGGAACATGACCTGGCAGTGCTGCGTGTACAGTCTACTTTGGGGGCACCAGCACCCATTCCATTGGGCAGCAGTAGCGATTTAAAGGTAGGCCAAAAAGTCTACGCCATTGGCAATCCGTTCGGTCTTGATTATACGCTAACCACCGGCATTGTTTCCGCCCTTGACCGCAGCATCGGCGAAACCAGCGGACAGACCATTCGTGGTGTGATTCAGACGGATGCTGCCATCAACCCAGGCAATTCGGGCGGCCCGTTATTGGACAGTGCCGGCCGGCTGATTGGTATTAATACCGCCATTTATTCCCCTTCAGGAGCGAGCGCCGGAATAGGCTTTGCCGTGCCGGTGGATACCATCGCCAGCGTTGTGCCACGACTGATACATGAGGGTCGTTACGGACTGCCTGACCTTGGTAGTAAACTGGATTTGGATGATGGCACGATTCAGGAGTTGCAGTGATGACTGAGAAGACTCGAATTGTGATTGTCGGTGGCGGTGCCGGGGGACTGGAATTGGCGACGCGGTTGGGGCGTAAGTTCCGTCAGCAACCCTCAATCTCTGTGTTATTGGTCGACAAGCAGCCATTTCACGTTTGGAAACCCCTGTTCCATGAGGTTGCCTCTGGTTCACTGGACATAGATATGGATGGTGTTGATTACCGTGCCCATGCGGCCAATCATGGCTTTGAATTTCAATTAGGGGCACTGGCAGGGCTGGATCGCGTAAACCGCAAAATCCAGTTGTGTCCGTTGATCGACGACAACGGTGACGTGTTCGTTCCTCAACGGACCATCAATTACGATATTTTGGTGCTGGCAATCGGGTCGGTATGTAATGATTTCTCTGTCCCCGGTGTCCGTGAGCATTGCTTTACCCTGGATAGTGCCGCAGACGCTAATCATTTTCACGAGATGTTGCTCAATCACTTTCTTAGAATGAAGGCATTTGGCCGTGAAGAGCCCCTCAGTGTGGTGATTGTTGGCGGTGGGGCGACTGGTGTGGAGCTTGCGGCTGAGCTGTACAAAATCACCGATTATTTACCTGTCTATGGTTTTCCGACAATTGACCGCGGTTCATTGACTGTTCATGTCATCGAAGCCTCGGATCGGATACTTAAAAGCCTGCCCACGCATATATCAGATAAAGCCACCCGGATTTTAACCGGTTTGGGGGCAAAACTTATGACCAACGCGGTGGTAGCGTCGATATCCAGCAACGCTGTCATTTTGAAAGACGGTAAAAAGATATCGGCAGACGTGGTGGTCTGGTGTGCAGGTGTCAAATGCCAGGATGTTCTGAGAAACATTGATGGCCTTACAACCAACCGCGTCAACCAGATTGTTGTTGATCAGGGGCTGCGTTCTGTTGATGACAAATTTATCTATGCATTGGGCGATTGTGCCGCTTTCACCCAAAAAGATGGTTCACAGGTACCACCTCGTGCCCAATCGGCTCACCAAATGGCAGCATGCGTTTACAGGAATATCCATAATCAGTTGAATGGATCCCCCAGCATTCGCTTTCAATACAGTGATCGCGGTTCGTTGGTGTCCTTTGCCGATTACAGTACGGTGGGTGTGTTGGCAGGGCTGGTTGGTAAAACGTTTTTCGTGGAAGGTGGGATCGCGAAATACCTGTATATATCACTGTACCGGCTACACCAGATTGCCTTACACGGCGTTTTAAAAACCGCCTTGCTAGCCTTGGTCGGGCGTATCAACCGCCGCCTGCGGCCACCTCTTAAGCTTCATTAGATTATTGTGCTAAGGAATCAATGAATGAATACGAAAACGCATTGCCATTACCTCACGCAGTATTCACGTTCATCAAAAACGGAGACGCTCCATGAATAGTTCGCTTAGCCGGTACAGGGTCATGCCACTAACGTTAAGAAAATCACTGCTGTGCTTACTGCTTGCATTACCTTTGCTCAGTGGCTGCGGCATTAACAATATTCCTACTTACGACGAACAGGCCAAGGCAGCCTGGGCACAGGTGGAAAATCAATATCAGCGGCGTGCTGACCTTGTGCCAAACCTGGTGGCAACCGTGAAAGGCTATGCAGCCCATGAGAAAGAGACACTGACAGCGGTTACGGAGGCCCGCGCTAAAGTCGGTTCCATTCAGCTGGGAAAGGGACTGCTTGATAACCCCCAAAAGCTGCAACAGTTCCAGGCAGCACAAAGTGAATTGGGTTCGGCGTTGCAGCGGTTGATGGTAGTCGTTGAACGGTACCCGGATCTAAAAGCCAACCAGAACTTTCTGGCATTGCAATCGCAACTGGAAGGTACAGAAAACAGGATCAGTGTTGCCCGCCGAGACTTTATAAATTCCGTGAATCAATACAACCGGGAACTCCGAACGTTCCCAGGCAGAATATGGTACTGGCTACTGTACGACGATATGGAATTACGTGAAACCTTTCAGGCGACCAGTGAAAACACTGAGCAAGCGCCCAAGGTGGATTTTTAATGAGTAGCGTCAGGCTTTGCTGCATTGCTTTGTTTTTGTTGTGGTCGGATTTGGCTAACTCCGCAGACGTCACCTTTCCACCACTATCAGGGCGGGTGGTGGATAAAGCAGGTCTGTTAGACCAAGCCACGGCTACCCGGCTTGAACAGCGCCTAAAGGCCCACGAGGCTGCTACTGGCAACCAGGTTGTGGTGGCGACGCTTAATAACCTCCAGGGCCTCAGTATTGAGGAGTATGGATATCAATTGGGGCGAGCATGGGGTATTGGTCAAAAGGGCAAGGACAATGGCGTATTGCTGATAGTGGTACCCGGTCTTCGCAAGGTGCGTATTGAAGTTGGGTATGGCTTGGAAGGCGTACTGACGGATGCCCTGTCCGGCAACATCATCCAGGCGGTGATTCTGCCGGCATTCCGCGCCGGTAATTTTGATCAAGGCATTGTTGATGGTGCCGAGGCCGTTATCCAGGCGCTGGGCGGGCAGTACCAGTTTAGGTCGCCGCCACCCCTTAATGACGAGTTACCTCCCTGGTGGGTGATCTTCTTTATCCCCCTGATATTTTTACGACGGTTTGGACTGGGCGGATTTTACGGTTACCACGGAGGCCATCATGGCGGTTCGCGGCGCGGAGGGTTTAGCGGCGGCGGTGGTGGTTTCGGTGGTGGCGGCGCTTCAGGAGGTTGGTGATGCAGTTTTCAGAAGAATTACAGAAACGAATCAGCGATGCGATTAGCGACGTTGAACGGCTCACCGACGCTGAGGTGATGTGTGTGCTTGCACCGCGCAGCGATGATTATGACTACATTCCTGCTTTATGGGCAGCATTGGTTGCCTTGCTGTTTCCATTGCCTCTATCGCTGACTCCCTGGTGGGGGCACAGCAATACGCTGTCGCTACTACAGCTGGGGGTTTTTGCCTTGGCCTGGCTGGGCTTTCGCTGGCAGCCGGTGTTCCAGCGCATTATTCCCAAATCCGTAAGGTACTGGCGCGCAGGCAACATGGCTCGACGACAATTTTTGCAGAACGGCCTACATCATACACGAGATGGGGCCGGATTTTTGATTTTCGTCTCGGCACAGGAGCGCTACGTGGAAATTCTTGCTGATCACGGCATCGCAGCAAAGATATCGGATGAGCAATGGCGGTATATCGTTGCCGCCTTCGTGTTGCAGGTGAAGCGCAACCAGATAGCCGATGGGTTTATACAGTGTATTGAGTCCTGCGGCGAGCTGTTAGCTCAATGCTATCCGGCGACTCAGGAGAAGAACGAGTTACCCAACAAACTGGTCGTGCTGCCGGGTTAGGTCAGCCACCGGTAATCGTAATAACAGATATGCGGAACAACAACGAGGAGTTCATACCATGAAACGGTTTGCTATCAATGGTGCCGGCAGGATCGGTCGGCTGGTGATTCGAGAGTACCTGCATCGGAAACCCGATAACCTGACATTAGTTGCGATCAACGATCTAACCGACACGGATACCCTGGCGTATTTATTGGAATTCGACTCTGTGCATGGTCGGCTGGCCGGGCCGGTTGAATCTTCAAATTGTCAACTTCGCGTCTCCGATAATGAAATTCCTGTTTACCACCATTCGGAACCAGAGCGACTGCCCTGGTCCGACCTTGCAGTGGATTGGGTACTGGAAGGCACCGGTAAATTCAGGAAACTTGAAGACGCAAGCAAACATATTACGGCCGGCGCCAGGAAAGTACTGATCAGTGCACCCTCAGAGTCAGCCGATCTGACGATTATTTATGGTGTCAATCAGCACGAATTCGAGCCTGACGCGCACTGTGTTATTTCCAATGGCTCCTGCACGACCAACTCACTGGTTCCAGCGCTGTCGGTCCTGCTCGAACACTATGGTATTGAAACCGCCTCCGCTACGACTATCCATGCCTACACCTCCTCGCAAGGGCTGGTTGATGTCGCATCACGAAAGCGTATTCGAGGACGTGCAGCAGCCGTCAATCTGGTTCCGACATCTACCGGCGCGGATAAGGTGGTTACGGCCGTGTTACCTGAGCTGGCAGGTAAGTTCTGTGCGCTGGCGGTCAGGGCGCCGATCCCTGATGGTGGCCTGACGGATATGACAGTCCGTCTTCAACAGGCAGTCACCGAAGCGCAAATTAACCAGTGTTTAGCAGATGCCTGCCAGGACAAGCTGAAAGGTGTTATGGACTTCACGCAGCAGGAGTGGGTAAGTAGCGATATCATCGGTAATCCTCACTCAGCCATTGTGCATGGATTATCGACCCGCGTAATTGGTGATCGCACAGTCAAGATCCAAGTGTGGTACGACAACGAATATGCCTATGCCTGCCGTTTACTGGATCTGCTTGAAACGCTCTAATTGTAACCGCATACCGCTGGTGTTATGTACTAAGCGACCACTCAAATATAAAGGCGAGATTGATTATGGAACAAACAGTAAGCCATTCCGGAGCCTGGGGCTTGGCTCTCATCATGATAGTGTTTGTATCATGGATATTTTATAAGTACTTTGCGCCCAAATCCTGGCACGAGTGGGCAAGCGCAGGGGTGGTGCAGGCCTTTATCATCGCGCTATACGCGGAAATGTACGGCTTTCCGCTTACGATCTATTTACTTTCCCGGTTCTTTGGTCTGGATCGTGGCGATATGGATGCAAGCTTGTGGTCATCATTGCTGGGCCTGGGTGATACAGGCATGATGGTTTCCATGATACTTGGGTATGCGTTGGTTTTTTTGGGCATTGGGATTTTTTTTAAGGGGTGGCAGCAGGTTCACAGAGCGCGACAGCATTCCCGTCTGGTTACAGACGGGCTCTACAAGTACGTTCGCCATCCCCAGTATACCGGACTTTTTATCGCGTTGTTTGGTGAAGGGGTTGTACATTGGCCAACCTTATTTTCAGTGGGCCTGTTTCCTCTTGTCGTGTTTGCATACTACCTCCTGGCCAGAAGAGAAGAACGGAAAGTGTTGGCTGAATTTGGGGAATTTTACCGACAGTACCAACGCCAGGTGCCTATGTTCATACCAAATAAAAACCAGTGGCGCGAGTTTTTCCAGGCGTCATCTTCAAGCTCTGACAGATGAACCCTGATAGCTACACCACAACGATGGCTTTGTTGCCAACCTGCAGTAGAGGCCTGGACGGTCCTGACATTACAGATGAAACCTTCCAACTCTTTATAGAAGGTGATGATTTATATAATGCGATGTTGGCTGCGATCAGGAAAGCGCAGCATAGTGTGCAACTTGAAAGTTATATCTTTGCGGATGATAACATTGGCCAGGTCTTTGCGCGTGCTCTGGTAGATAAAGCCAGGCAGGGCATAACTGTGAAAGTTCACCTTGATGCGGCCGGTTCCCTGTTTTGGGTATCGCGCCGCCTGGAAAACATGATGCGCCACGATGGTGTTCAGCTACGCTGGTTTCACCGATGGAGTTGGCGCAATCCCTGGCGCTATAATCGGCGCAACCATCGCAAACTATTGATTGTCGACGAAGAAACTGCGTTCCTGGGTGGGTTCAATATCCATAAGGAAAGCTCAAGGCGTAATTTTGGTGAAGCAAGGTGGCGTGACTCGCATGTCAGGGTCGGTGGCCAGCTCAGCCAGATAGCCTCGCAATTATTTGAGGCATTTTGGGAAGGCTCACTGCATTGGTCACCCGTCAGCGCCGGTTCTGGTGATCAACTACTGCACAATCACTCACGAAACTGCAACCACAGGTTAAGGTGTGTCTATATTGACGCCCTAAAACGGGCAGAGCGCTATATTTATATAACAACGCCTTATCTTGTGCCGGATCAACTAATTCTCAGTCAACTATACCATGCCGCTTCCCGGGGCGTAGAGGTGTTCCTGCTGGTGCCTGAAAAATCCGATGTTCCCATTGCTCGCTGGGCAGCGCAGTCCATTTATGCCGGGCTGTTTTCTTCTGGGGTGCGGGTGTTCGAATACTTACCACGCATGCTTCATGCAAAAACCATCGTTGTCGACGATGGCTGGTCCATGGTTGGCACGGCCAATTTGGATTATCGCAGCCTGTTTCATAACTACGAACTGAATCTTGTAAGCACAAGCCCAAATCTGGCTACCAATCTTAAAGCGCAGTTCCTGGTTGACTTAGCGGAATCTGCTGAAATTGGTCAGCAGCAATGGAAAAAACGTGGCCTTGCAACGCGTTCCCTTGAGCGCTTTGCAAGGCTATTTAGGTATTGGCTGTGAACCGTCGATGAAATAGCCAAAACATATATGAGTGCCCAATGAGAAAAATAATGATACTCGGTGGTTATGGTGCCGTTGGCAAACACATAGCCACAGAGCTGGCGAAAATCTACCCGAATCAGATTATCGTGGCCGGTAGAAATGGGGAAAAAGCATCTTCCTTGGCAAGCGCACTGAATAACACAGTGATTCCTCTTGCGTTTGACCTAGATACATTGTCAGAGAATGACGCCAGACTGAATGATGTGGCGATCCTTATTATGTGCATTGAAGCTCGTAATGCACCAACAGCCAAGCAATGTGCGCAGAGAGGCATACATTATCTCGACACCTCTGCCAGCTATGATTATTTGAAAGAGATTGAGCGCTTGCATAACAGTGCTGAAAAGGGTTGCGCTACCTTTTTACTCAGCGCAGGGATCGTGCCCGGCTTAAGTAATCTGTTAGTAAAACATTGTGTGAATACGTGCGGCAACCGAGGCGTTGCGGAAATATATGTATTACTGGGGTTGGGGGAAGCGCATGGCGAAGCGGCTATTCATTGGTCGATTGAGCAAATGAATGCCGAATATGTGGATAGCCTCGGGAATCGTACGAAAAGCTTTGCGAACGCAAAGCAGACTGCTTTCCCCGGAGACCGCTTTGCTCGAAATGCCTACCAGTTTAATTTCTCTGACCAGCACGTGCTTCCCCACACATTATCGATCAGTTCAGCCACCACAAGACTGTGTTTTGAATCGCGCTTCATCACTGCGCTATTTTATTTCATGAGCGCTAGCGGGATAGGAAAAGTATTGAAGCTGCCGTTCGCCCGTAATGCAATGACATATTGCCTGCAAAAGTTCCGTTTTGGTACCGATCGTTTTTCTGTAAAGGTGGTTTATCGGCAACAAGCCACAGATGGTGCGACGTTTAGCTGTTCAATAACAGGCCATGAAGAAGCAAGAATCACGGGTATTACCACCGCATTACTCGCCCATCAAATGATGAAGACTGACTACCCCCATGGGGTTTTCCACATAGAACAGTTATTCGAACCTATGAAAATAATTAATGATCTGAATCAACATGGCATTCAATTCGAGCAAACCAATATGCGGTTTGGTAATGATTAAATCATACCTTATGCTATTTTACCCTTACCTTAGGTATGTACTGGCTCAGGTTTAAACCATGGCGTGTCACGAAAAGGCGCAAGATTCAATTGAACTCTCGTTGATGTTTGGTAGTCTTAATAGATACAGGCGCACAGGACATATATTGTGGAAACAATGTATTCGGCAACCAGAAAACTAGTGATAGTCGGTTTGCTTTTTATAAGCAGCAATGCACTATCGATAACCGTTGATCACACCTATGTGAATCATTTGTCTGTGCCTGTTCACATCCTCCATCACACTTCCAAATCTGATAAACAGGTCGCGACAACGCTTAATAGTAAACGCTGTCACGAAGCTGTAAGACCACGTTTGTGCAGATGTGATAATTGTAATGATTGTGAACTGTTCCATTGCGCAACCGCTCCCACCATTACTTCGGTAATGCTGATCTATCAGGCGATACCGCGATCCCAAACCTATAGTTTTGATTGCTCTGGTATTGCGGCAGCGCATTCCTTGCCACCCTATAAACCACCGATCGCGTGACTGTGACAATCAATTATTGATTGTCACAATGTCACGCGCTGGCCTCAGTTATAGCGTGTTGTACATATTAGCGATATTGGTGTCGCCCCAAACACATATTGTGCTTGTGACACCTGAGATTCAATATGAAGACTATAAAGATTATATTTTGGAGATAACCATGAAAAACATCGCGATTAACATCATTCTGGTATTGATGGCATACTTGACTGTTTCCACGAATTCTTATGCCGATGATCCATTGAAAGAGCAGATGCAGGCGCAGCGATCAGCATTGAAAGCTTTTGAAGGTAGCCCAAACCTGTCAGCAGCGAAGTTTGCCGCATTGGAAAAGAGCATTGCACTCATCAAGAAACGCCAACAGGAGAAGAGAGAAGAGAATATTGCCTGTCTTGAGGCTGAAAAGAACCTGCCAACGGACATAGAAACATGCTTTGAAGTGGAATCAACCGACGATGCGCAACTCAGCTTGCTGGTGTTGGCGGTTGAACAGTTAGTCCAGGCGCAGCAACAGTAGGCGAATGGGGTAGCTCCCCTCTATAGTTACAATTGCTTGCTATAGAGGGGTAAACTCACAAGTAGTTGTACATGGCTGGTTGGTCTTAGTCTGCCATTGTGTGTTTCGAGCCAAGTGGTTGATTCGTCGTTGTAGCGACCAGTATAATAGAGGCAATAATCAGACCGATACCAGCCCACTGGTTGAATGAAAATGATTCAGAAAAATAGGTATACCCAATTGTTAGCCCGAAAACCGGCGTTAAAAAACTGAAAACGTTGAGCTTGTAAAGGGGAGCCTTGTCCATTAGCCAAAACCACAAAATCAAAGGTAGCGCAGTCCCCGGCAGAGCCAGGATAAACAACACCCACAGGAATTCACCAGACCAATGTGCCGACTGTTGATCCTGAATTAAAGTCAACAGCCCTAATGGAATAGAGCCCAACACTAACTGGAACCCCATGGCGTAAAGTATATCGATTTTGTTGACCACCAGTTTTAGTAAAATATTGCCAATGGCAACCCCAAGCGCTGCCAACAAAATGTAGGCAATGCCTAGCAGAGAATGTCCTGTCCCTAGTAATGTATCCACGCTAATCACAACGATGCCAGAAAAACCAAGTATAGCACCCACTACGGCTGGCTTGTTCATTCTCTCGTTAAGAACATACCACCCCAGAACGGCAGCAATCAGTGGCTGTGTATTCGATATCACGGTGGCTAAACCTGGGGCAACGAGTGTACCGGCATAAAACATACCCCAAAAACCTAAACTGGTGGCTGTGAGCCCAATCGCCAGAATATACACAAAGTCTCTCAGCGTTTTCGGCACTGGACGTTTAAACAGAACGGCCACGACGATTAAGAGGATGCCAGCAAAAACAGCACGTAGGGTCGCGGTTAGCATAATCGGCGCATAGGGCTCGCTTAACGTTATCATAGGATAACAAATCGCCCAGCCCAACATGACCATTGAGGCTCCCAACCCAGTCAGTTTCAATGCCTACTCCCTCTTAAACTTTTGGTTCGAGATTTCCATAGATATTCAATATGAAAAGCAGATATAAAGGGTACGGATTCAAGCCTCATCGTTTTTTGGCTACGCCCACAGATTGAGTGAAAAGTGTTTCATGATACCCGTCAGTATATCACTACGTGTCAATATACCGTGCAATGTACCACTATCTACGATGGGCATGGCACCAATACGACGCTCAACAAAAAGACGTGCAATATATCGGGCATCTGTATCCGGGCTGGCCGTTAGCACCTCCCGTTTCATGATGTTCACAATCGATAGGTCGGGGCTTGGTGATTTTTTGGGTGGTAAGTCCATGCCCGATAAAAAGTGTAGTGCATCACGATCGGATAATATGCCAGTGATAATCTGATTATTCCCGAGTACAGGCAAATGACGAAAGCCAAAACGTTTGAATAGATTGAGCGCATCCTGAATAGAATTCCGCGTGCTGACCGTGATCACAGGCGAAGACATTAACTGCTTAGCCGCGATCAATGATTGCCCTTCAGTCAGCTTGTCAATGCGTGCGTATACCTGCCGGGAGTGACCTCGCTGATAAGATTGGGGCGGCACTACATCAGGGCCAGTCGGGCGCAATTTGCTGATTTTTTCCGCTGCTTGTAATTGAGGTTGTTTGAATAATTTCTCAAGTGGCCAGTGATCGGGGCCGCTCATACCATATACGGTAAAAGTCACTTTAAAAAGCCCGACGTTTTCGTCTGTTTGCTGAAAGTATCGTTTGATGGCTGGCTAACCTCCAGATGATAGCTTTCAAGCACATCAGCAATCTCTATAACGGTTTCGGAAGCGGGTGGTTTAACGCCTGTGAGTTCATAATGCTCGCCCAAAGCAGCCCATTTATATTCACCTAATGCATGATAGGGTAAAAGCTCAACTTTCTCGACGTTTTTCATCGGACTCAGGAATCGTCCTAACGCATGCGCCGATTCTAAATCCGTCGTATATCCTTCAACGATTACATAGCGAAGGGGCCATCCAGAAAACCGTTCCAGGCGCTGGATTCTACATCGGCGCTGTTCGATGGTGTTGCCATTGATAGAATACTTCTGGTTGCAGTCGGATGGGTCCTTCCTGGCCTTGAATTTATACGTTACAGGTATTTTAAACCCGTATAATGACCAATACGTCTAAGACGACTGGATTTACTTTTCAGAAAGTTGCGAATTTATTTCCGTTTCAGCTTCCAGCCCATCCATTAATTTTTCTTCATCACAGCCACAAAACTGGCGCTTTTCCGCTTTGTAGTAAGCTGCCTCAGCAATCATTTGTGCCTTTTTACTGTCAGTAATAGTAGCATCATTGAGCTCGTTGTGGGCTGCTGTCGTTTTACTGATTTCGTTTTGTGTGGTTTTTTTAGATTTGTTTTTTGAGGCAGACATTTACGGTTCCTTTTGAATGTAGTCACTGTTTTATTCTGATCTGTGTGGTGATCGTACACCTATGCCCAGGACCTATGTCAACACAACGAACATCTACCTCTATGAGGAAAAAGTTAACCTGGTGACGACAATCCAGGGTTTTTGCTCTGAAGCTAAACCGATCCGTTGAGATCATTCGATAAGCGCTATCACTGCTCGCCGCGTAACCGTGCGCTACTTTCTGATTTTGCTTCCTGTTGCCAGTTATAGCAGGGAACTATTTGTTTCTCAAAATATGTTTCTCAATATAATCGTCGATGCAATGCATTGTTTTTTTGAGTGTCGCTTTTGTCGATGTTTGGTAAAGGATGTGAGTGGGGCTGCGCACCGCCAACTTTATTGACGCAAATCAAAAGAATGAGCCATAGATTACAGATCTGTAATGTTGGCGTAATTTGGGTGACAGCGAGGCTTATTTACAATGATGATTGACAGGAAAGGTGTCACTTGCCCCTTAGGCACTTGATTGAATCTGCCTTATCGCTTTAAACATCCAGGATTCAGGAGCAACTGACGAAGTCTGGCAATGTGTTTATGCGAGGTGCTTGACCTATGTGCGGGACATAGGTGTAGGGTGGAAGATCAGGCAGGCAACTGGGTTTCGAACCCGGGTTCTGCAAGGTACGACAACGCAGGCATCCACATGTGATCCAGGAGAAAGCCTATGAAAGTATTGGAACTGGCAAAACAACTGGGTGTGACGGCGGAAACCGTGCGGTTTTACACACGGATAGGTGTATTGAGGCCGACCAAGGATAGTGCTAATGGCTACAGGATATACAGTGATAAGGATCTGAGGCGGTTGCGGTTTGTACTGAACGCCAGGCAACTGGGTTTCTCCGTGGACGACATCAAGGAAATTCTCGCTCATGCGGACAGGCAAAGATCACCCTGTCCTACGGTGAGGCGGCTGATAGAAAGACGCCTCCATGAGACCGAGCAGCGATTTTCAGAGACGCAAAGGCTTCGAAACCGCATGCAGGAGGCTGTAACACAGTGGAGTAAGAAACCGGACAAAGCACCGACAGGCCATATGATCTGTCATTTGATCGAAGAGTTTGCCGAGGGGAATTGAGCATGGCAACACCGAAAACGGAAAAAGAAATGAACTCAAAGAATTGCTGCTGCGCAGACAAACCGGACAGCGCCGGCACTCAACCGAAACCACAGGCTAATCGGGATACTTCAAAACCTTCGCAAAGCGGCCAGAATGCGACAGCTCAGCTCATTGTACCCGGTATGGGCAGCAATCATTGCGCTGGCCTGGTCAACACCTCGATCGAACGATTACAGGGCGTTGCCACGATTCAAACGAATATCGCCAGCCACCAGGTTGATATTGTGTTTGATGTGAACAAGACGAATCTGGATGAGATTCGAATCGCGGTGGAAAGCGCGGGTTATGACGTTGCTGATGCGCAATTATCGCTCAATGGCGATGCACAAAAGGTGGCGATGACGGTGCCCGGGATGGGAAGCAACCACTGTGCCGGGTTGGTGCGCACATCCCTGGAACGGCTACAGGGAATTGTGGATATTCAAACCAACATCGCCAATCATCAAGTGACCGTGAGTTTTGATCCTGGACTGGTGGACCGACAGGCACTGAAAGCGACGGTGGAAAAGGCCGGCTATGATGTGGCCAGCATTGAAAGCGCCTCCAGCGACTCGCACCAGGCAGCGGAGGACGCAGAAGAGCAATACCTTGCGCAGGCGTGGCGCAACCTGTGGTTTGCCGCGATTCCAACAACGATCATCATGTTGCTGATGATACCGGAGATGTTCTGGCAACCTATACCCGGCTACCTGGCAATCGTAGCGCTGCTGGCATTCCCCGTGGTGTTTTTTAGAGGCGGGAAAGCCACTCACCGATCAGCCTGGCGCTCCCTCAAGAATCGAACTGCCAACATGGATGTGCTGATTTCACTAGGCAGCATGCCGCCCTATCTTATTGGCTTAATTGGCTTTTTCTATCCCATGACGTCGTTTATTGAAATGGCCTCGACCATCATGACGTTTCATATGCTGGGCCGCTACCTGGAAACGCGCGCAAAAGGCCGTGCATCGCAGGCAATCAAGCGACTTATCAATCTGGGTGCAAAAACAGCCATTATCATTCGAAACAACACTGAGCTGGAAGTGCCTGTTAAAGAATTGATCATCGGCGATGTAATGGTCGTCAAACCCGGAGGCAAAGTGCCGACCGATGGCGAAATCGTGGAAGGGAACAGCCATCTGGATGAGTCTATCGCTACCGGTGAATCAGTACCGGTAGAGAAGGGGCCGGGTGACCTGGTTCTGGGTGCCACCATCAACAAAGAAGGGCTGTTAAAGGTTAAGGCGACCAAGATTGGTGCGGATACCTTTTTATCCCAGGTTATCCGACTGGTTGAGCAGGCGCAGGGTTCCAAGGTGCCGATCCAGGAATTCGCTGACAGAGTCACTGCGAGCTTTGTTCCCGCGGTGATTGCAATCGCACTAATGAGCTTCGTGGCCTGGATAGTATTTGCCGATACGTTTCGTCCGATACTGGAATGGGGCGCCACGTTTCTCCCTTGGGTAGATCCGTCACTTAGTCCGATAATTGCCGCTACACTGGCGGCCGTTGCTGTGCTTGTTATCGCATGCCCCTGCGCCTTAGGCCTGGCCACCCCAACCGCCATCATGGTCGGATCCGGCATGGGGGCAGAAAAAGGGGTGTTAATTCGCTCAGGGGAAGCCATTCAAACTCTAAAGGACATAAAAGTCGTAGTACTGGATAAAACAGGCACCATTACTGCGGGTAAACCTTCGCTCACCGATGTGATACCCACATCAGCCTTTTCCAGTGAGGTATTGTTAGCTGCCACGGCAGCGGTCGAATCTGGTTCAGAGCACCCCTTGGCGCAAGCGATTGTGCAAGGCGCTAAAGAGCGTCAATTACACATTCCCCCTTTGGAGAATTTTCGGTCTATCACCGCGCGCGGTGTAGAAGGGGTCGTCAATGGTCAACTCGTCCACGTGGGCAGTCGCCGACTGCTGAGTGAGCAGGGTGTCGATCTGGGTGAACTGGATGAGACCTTAAGATCACTCGAAGTTCAGGGTAAAACCGCCATGCTCGTTGCTATCGATAAACAGGCAGCAGGTGTTGTCGCGGTGGCGGATACCATTAAAGAAGACTCCAAATCTGCTATTAAAGCCATGCATGAACTGAATATCCATGTGGTCATGGTGACTGGAGACAACGAACGAACCGCCAAGTATGTGGCGGATCAGGTGGGTATCGACCAAGTATTGGCCAATGTGTTGCCCGAAGGAAAGGTGGACTCGGTTAAACAATTACAAGCTAAATACGGTAACAGTGTGGCCATGGTGGGCGATGGCATTAACGATGCACCTGCGTTAAAGCAAGCCAATGTCGGGATTGCGATAGGTGCGGGTGCTGATGTGGCAATAGAAGCGGCCGATGTCACCCTGGTCAAAGGCGAATTAACCAAGCTGGTGGAAGCCATACTCTTGTCGCGGGCAACCTTCAGAAAAATCGTACAAAACCTGTTTTGGGCCTGGTTCTACAATCTTGCGGCAATCCCCGTCGCTGCGGTGGGGTTACTACACCCGATGATTGGTGTCATTGCAATGACGGTCAGTTCGCTCTCCGTTATCGGCAATTCTATTCTGTTGAAACGGGCGAAAATCAACGTTAATTAGTCGGAGGTCATCATGGCTCAGCAACCACAATCTTTTTGGTTTACGCCCAAAGGACTGGCGGCTTTGGGGCTTATCGGTGCCGTCAGCTATTTTCTGCTGATGGAGCACCGCGAGCATCTTTTTCAATTCTTACCCTTCCTGATTCTGTTGTTGTGTCCGTTAATGCATCTCTTTATGCACGGCGGACACGGGGGGCACGGAGATCATACTGATCATAGTGATGAATCCGAGAAAGATGCTTATCAACAGGGACTGGAAGACGGACGCAAGGAAAGCCAGCACCGCCATCATCATTAGAATAACGTTACCAAGGGAGAACATACATGCACGGTGATTCCGCTTACGGGCTCTGGACGTTAGTCGTTATCAATTCAGCCATTTTCATTTTCTTTGCGTTCAGCTTTACCAAGCCGCAAACAAAAACAGACTGGCGCAGCCTGGGTGCTTTTTCAGCCTTTGTCATTGCTTTGTTTACAGAAATGTATGGTTTTCCGTTAACTATCTATTTCTTGTCCGGCTGGCTCGCAGAAAAATACCCCAGTATTGACTTTTTATCCCATGAGAATGGCCACCTGTTACATACACTGATGGGGTTTGAAGGTGACCCGCATTTTGATCCACTGCATATCGCCAGCAATCTATTCATTGTGGTGGGTTTCTTTCTGCTGGCTTCCGCATGGAGTGTATTGCACAAAGCCCAGCAAACCCGGTCACTGGCGACAACCGGGTGGTATGCCCGGTGCCGGCATCCTCAGTACGTCGCGTTTATCCTGATTATGTTTGGCTTTTTATTGCAATGGCCCACCATTCCCACGGTGGTGATGTTCCCCATATTGGTGGTGGTGTATGTGCGCCTGGCAAAACGGGAGGAACGTATAGCTATAGAAGAGTTTGGCGATGAGTACCGCCGTTATATGGCGTCAACGCCCGCATGGATTCCAAAACTCAGCACCAGTGAAACAGCTTCAAGCGAGTAACAACAACTCTACAAAGCAAAGTAAACGAGACCAGCACCAAGAGGAAATTCCAATGAAAAAATTGATTCCAGCATTAGTCTTCGCAGCCGCAATTTCGTCACCTGCCTTTGCCGAGAAAGGGCACAATCATGACGATGGTAAAGAAGGTGCCATAGGCGGCATGATGATGGGTATGATGAGCCATGATCAAATGATGGCGATGCATAAACATATGCAGGAAATGCATGATCAAATGGCAAAAATCAAAAGCGAAACCGACCCGGATAAACGCCATAAGTTAATGCAAGAGCACATGGAGGCCATGCAAAAAGGCATGCAGATGATGAACCATGGCATGGGAAAAGGCATGAACATGGCCAAACACAAGAAAGAAGGTATGGCGGAAAAAATGGATGAAAAAACCATGATGAAGCGGATGAATATGATGGAGCAACGCATGAATATGATGCAAATGATGATGGGGCAGATGATGGATCACGAGTCCGAGAGCAGAAAAACACGGCGTCACCGTCATAAGAAATAGCGGGTTTAAATCCTCCGATTCATCGCAATAATGCACCCTACCAAGGAGATTGGATGAAAGATCAGGATCGTACCACACAATACGATGAGGGCAGTTTGACGCTGACCGGAACCGTGATGCTCGGCACCGGCGTTATGATCGGCGCCGGGATATTTGCCCTAACCGGGCAGATGGCCGAAATGACTGGCGCCCTGTTTCCGCTGGCATTTCTGGCTGCTGCCGTGATCGTTTCATTCAGTGCCTATTCCTATATCAAGATTTCCAATGCCTACCCCTCAGCCGGGGGCATCGGCATGTATCTCCACAAAGCCTATGGGGATCGGTTACCCACGGCCTTTAATGCCCTGTTAATGTATTTTTCGATGGTTATTGCGCAAAGTTTTCTGGCTCGTACCTTTGGCTCATATACCATGCAGTTGTTCGGCGGCGATGAGTCAGGCCGTATGGTGCCGATACTCGGCGTTGTATTAATTATCAGTGCTTTTATCGTGAACCTGCTTGGCAATCGGTTGATCCAGGGAGTTGCCGGGCTGATCGGCATCCTGAAAATTGGCGGTATTTTGATTTTTGGTGTTGTCGGTGTTTGGCTGGCGGATAGTCTGGCGGTTGATTTCAACCGTGTAGGGGAAACCGGTACGATGGCCAATTTCCTTGGCGCAACCGCCTTAGGGATTCTGGCTTTTAAAGGCTTTACGACTATAACTAATAGCGGTTCGGAAGTCATCGATCCTCATAAAAATGTTGGCCGCGCCATTATTATTTCCATCGCGGCCTGCGTGCTGATCTACACGCTGGTTGGTTTTGCGGTTGCCAGCAATCTTTCTCTGGCTGAAATCATCGAGACCCGCGACTACTCGCTGGCGGCTGCGGCCAGACCAGCGCTCGGTGAATACGGTGTATGGTTTACGGTTGCCATTGCCATCACGGCAACTGCCGGCGGTATCCTTGCCAGTATCTTTGCCGTTTCCCGTATGCTGGCGATGTTGACGGAAATGAAGCTGGTTCCTCATCGGCATTTTGGTATGCCGGGAAGCATCCAGAAACACACATTGGTATATACGGTTGTTTTAGGGCTGATCCTGACAGCGTTCTTTGATCTTTCTCGTATCGCCGCGCTGGGGATTATATTCTATCTGGTTATGGATTGTGCGATTCATTGGGGTGTCATTCGCTATCTGAAAGACGATATCAACGCTAAAGGCTGGATTCCGGTTGTGGCCATTGTATTGGATCTGTTGGCGTTGGTTGGGTTCTGCTGGGTGAAGTTAAACTCGGACCCGTTTGTTTTGGTAGTCGCATTAATCACGATGGTGCTGATTGCTCTGGGTGAGGTTTGGTTCTTGCGATCGGCTACACGAAAGCAGGAACAGCATGAGAGCCACTCCCATGAGCACCATCATTCGTAATGGGTTATACGGTTAGGGAGCATTAAATATGACCGGTAAAAAAGAACATCGTTTAGGGGTTTCTGAAGCAAACCTAGTGGTTCGTCATTTGAAGCTTGAACCGGCGGACGGCTCCCGCTTGCTCGATGCCATTGCTGAAATTGATGAACTTTACGGATTAGATGATATTTCCTTTGACGACAGGTCTCACGTACTCAACATCGCTTACGATGCATCGCGGCTTTGCCTTGATGGGGTTGAAGATGTCCTGAAAAAGCATGCGGTTGAAGTCAGCCATGACTGGTGGACGCGTTTTAAAACAGGCTACTACCGGTTTGTCGATGATAACGTAAAGGACAATGCGGGCCATGAACCCTGGAGTTGCCACCAGTCGCCACCGGGCAATAAACGCAAAAACTGATCATTTTTAAAGGGCAAAAATATGCAGATTGAAACTCTAAAAGATGTGCTCCACTGGACTCAGCAGTTTCATCACAATTTGAGTGAATGTTTATCTCATTGTGAAGACAAGAATGTAGATGAGAGAGCCAGGATAATGTTGGATTATCTGTCTGAGCACGAGAAAGTGCTAAGCGGTGTCGTGAGCGGCTTTGAGAAATCAGGAAACGAACATGCACTCAACACCTGGTGCTATGAATTTGTCAACCGGCACCCGATTACCCAACACGTACACTGCGACGCGCCGTTCGCCGAGTTGGATGCCACCCAAATCATGGAAGTGGTGTCAGACCAGCACCAACAGGTGATTGAGCTTTACCGGCATCTTGCTTCGCGGGCTGATATACCCGCAGCCAGAGAACTGCTGGAAACACTCCAGGCACTGGAAGAGCATGAAATGATGCGCATGACTCATGCGTCCAACCGGCTTGAAGATTACTGATCGGGCCCTTACACGTAACGCATCCGATGCTCAAGTTTGTTATAAAGCAACTACTACACGACAAAGCCAATACCTTTATTACCGTGTTGGCGCTGTCTGCTTCTATTGCAGTGATTGTGGTATTGCAAGGTTTCGAGCAGGGGCAATATGAACAGCTCAAGCTTGCCTCCATTAATCGTGGCTCAGACCTGATTGCCGTGCAGTCGAAAGTGAACAATTTCATGGCCACTCGCTCGGTGATTCCACAGTTGGCGCGGGAACAGATCGAAGCTGTTCCCGGCGTTAAGGCTGCGCACCCCTTAACCACGCTGCCGGTCATTTACCGGCATAAAAGCATGCAAACACCGATTTACCTTATTGTGTTTGATACCGCCGGTGGTCCATCGAATTTGCTGGCGGGCGAAGCAAAGAACCGAGGCCAAGGCATTGTTATCGATCGTTCTTTAGCCAAAAAGTACGACCTGAGCATCGGCGATGAATTCATTGTGGCGAATTTTGCGTTCAGCATATCTGGGATAACCAGTGAAGCAGCGTTCATGACACCCTTTGCGTTCATAAATTATGATGGATTGATCGATTTTTTTCTGGATTCTGATATTGCATCGGATTTGAGCACCTTTCCGCTGGTCAGTTTTTTATTGATCGAAACGGATCCCAAGGCACCATTGGAAAAAATACGGCAAACTATCGAGGGCGAGGTGACCTCGGTTGATCTGTTCACGCTTTCGGAAATGGCAAAAAATGACGTGAAGCTGGGCCAGGGATTTTATAAACCCATCCTAGGTTTGCTGGTGAGCGTGGGGTTCTTGCTGGGGTCTTTGTTGATTGGCCTGTTGATGTTTTCGGCCGCTCACCGGCAACAAAGGGATTTTGCAGTCATGTTGGCGTTAGGCTTCAAAGCCCATCATTTGTTTGGTTTCACTTTATGCCTATCCAGCGTATTGCTGTTGCTCTCGGCTGTACTTGGCTTGTTGCTTGCCGACTTTATCGGTCATTTAATTGAATCGGCGCGACCGGTTTATTATTTTGCTGTATTTCACCCTCAGGTACTTACTAAGGCAGGCATTATCGTTGGGCTCTTTGCCCTGCTGGGCGCCGTGGCCCCCTATGGGCTTATCCGCAAGTCTGACCCAATAACTGCGCTTCACAGGGCCTCCTGAAAGATGAAAATGATACTGCGATGGGGATACAAAACACTCACTATGCAAAAGGCCGCAACGCTGGCCAGCATGGTTGGTATTGCGTTTTCGTTTTTACTTGCTTTGTTCTTTGCCGCGGTATGGCAGGGTGAAACTCAGCAAATTGTCGCCTATCCCAATAAAATGAATCCCGATCTTTGGGTTATGCAGGACGGCGTATCCAACATGCACATGGCATCGTCCTTTGTTTGGGACTGGAAAGGGGAGGCGATCGCAAAGATGGCAGGTGTTGAGCAGGTGACGGGGTTTTTATATCTCAATACCGTGATACAGGTCCAGGATAACAAGCTGTTCGGTTTTGTGGTGGGGTTATCTGATGGAAAAGATCGCGCTGGGCCTTGGGCATTAAGTGATGGAAGGCACCTGGAAAACCCGGATGAGATTATCGTTCCTGATACTCTGAGTTCTGTCTTTGGTCTGGCGCAGGGCGATACGGTTCGGATAGTGGACAAGGGCTATCGGGTAGTGGGGTTTTCCAAGGGTACATATTCCTCAGCAAACCCGGTTTTCTTTGTGCTCAAGGATAGATTGCAAGCTTCTTTGTCATCCGATGGTACGCTTTCCTATTACCTGGTGGATACCGAGCCTGATGTCGATATAAAAGCGCTTCAGCAAAAGATCATGACTGAGATTGACAATATCAATGTGGTCACTCAAGCGGAATTCATTGCCAATGACTACGAAATGGCAACCCAGATGGGCGCCGAAACCATTCTGATCATGACGCTAATCTGTAGCACTCTGGCGGCGTTGATCATAGGATACGCCTGCTATTCCTTGGCGATTAAAAAGCGCAAGGAACTGGCCATTATCAAGGCTGTGGGCGCCAGGGATTACCAATTGGTTATAGTGGTTTTATTGCAGTCGATAGCCGTCACTTTACTGGCGTATCTGTTAGCTATTAATTTCCTGGTGCTGTTGAGTGTGGCGATGCCCTTGATAGCACCACAGATCACGGTGGCGCTAACGCCGTCGCTAATACTAAAACCAGTGCCATTGGCATTCGTAATCGCCGTTATCGGGTCAGTCTATCCGGCGATTAAGTTGATTAGCCTGGATCCGGCCCTGGCCTACAAAAATGGGTAATCGATGAGCATCATTTTAGAAACACGCAGTATTTCCAAATCTTTTGGGGTTGGAGCTGCTAAAGTTAGCGCCGTCGACCAAATTTCGCTCCAGATCAGAATGGGTGAAATATTACTTATTATGGGGCCGTCTGGCTCCGGCAAAACAACCTTTCTGTCAATGCTGGGGGGCCTGCTGAGTGCCGATGAAGGTGAAGTGCTCATTGATGGGGTGGATATCACGCAGTTGAAACCTTCGCAGTTACCGGATATCCGGGCCAAAACCATCGGCTTTATCTTTCAGTCCTTTAATTTGCTGGATGCTCTAACAGTCGAAGAGAATATTCTGTTTCCCGCGTCACTGCTTGATGAGAAAACGGACTCCGTAAGGCAACGTTGCGGCGAACTGATTAGAAAGTTAGGGCTACAGGATCGCCGAAAAGCGCTGCCCCAAACACTCTCAGGCGGGGAAAAACAACGTGTTGCCATAGCCCGTGCACTCATCAATCAACCGAAGGTGATTTTAGCTGATGAACCGACCGGGAACCTGGATTCCCAATCCGGCCAGGAAGTCATGATGCTGTTGCATGATGTCGCTCGGGATCAGGGTGTGGCGGTGCTGATTGTTACTCATGACCCAAGAGTAGAAGATATCGCAGATCGGATATTATGGCTTGAAGACGGTAAAATTATTGACCGCAAGGCCGAATCCCATCAATGGATAAAAGACCCGGTTTGCGGTATGCGGGTTGATGAATGGCGCGCCTTACATTTTGTGGATTATCAAAAGTCACGCTATGCGTTTTGCTCCCGCCGATGCCGTGAGCGATTTGTTGAAAATCCAGAAAAATACGTTGAGTAATGCCCGTAGTGAACTTAGTCCAGCAGCACTTCGGCCTGTTCTAAGGTGTTTTTGAGCTGGACGATGGTGTCGTCGACGCTTTCCATGTAGTCATATTTGTACTTGCTCATTTTTTCTTTGATGTGTGGGTAATCGCTAGCCATCAGGTTTCTCAGGACTAAGAGTTTGCGCTCTATTGTTTCCACTTGAAACTGTAAATTTTTTAATTGCTCTTCAGGGTTAGTCGCGGTTTGAAAATCGGACTGTCGCTGCCGCACATCACGATTATATTCCTGAATGTCTTTAATCGGGTCATGAGCCGAGTGTGAAGATGCTAATGTGGGAATGAATAGCATGCCCGCTAATGTAAACGCATGGAAAGACATAGACTTTTTCAACATAAACTCCTTTCAGTCTTTGAAATAGAAATGGGCGTCACAGGTTAATCATATGTATCAGGCATGGGTCGCCATTTAATATCAATGTTCCTCAGGCGCGCCTCGGGCAGTCAATATCTGGTATTGCGCCTCAGAGAGGGTCGGCAAACGTTGCAGGAAGGTCACCATATCCCAAATCCGCTCGTCACTGTGGGTCGGCCCCCAGGCCGGCATGCCCGATGCTTTGATGCCGTGCTTGATAATCCAGAACTGACGTTGTAACGCGGCTTCACTGGAGCCTGAATGGTTGCCATGGTCATGACCATGGGCATCTGCGGTTACCGTCAGGTTAGGCGGTGAGGGGTATAATCCGATTGAAAAATCGCTTTCGGTTTTGCCGGGCTTCAGGTGGCAGCCGGCGCACATGTCGTTATAATCAGCGCCACCGGCAAGCAAGCGTTCTGGCGAATCCAGGTTTGTCGGTATTTGAATATCACCGGTAGCACGGGCAACAGACCGCTCCCGCAGGGTTTCCAGTAGCCAGTAGGTTACTTTGAAATGGGGTACGTCTGCACCAATGGGATAAAGACCCGAATAAATAAACGCGCCCCCCGCAGCCAGTGCAAGTACACCGGCAATCATCAAGCTCTTGATAAAGTCAGCAAGCGTTGGCATGTGAATATCCTTGATTTATACGTTAGTGCCCGTGATCCAAATGCTGCTCTCCAGATGCCTTTTTGTGGCCCCGGTGATTCGCTTTGACATCGGTATCCTCTTGATGGTGCGTATCAGCCATGCATTTTTTCATCATGGCCTGCATAACGGGGTCATTGCGGTCCATTTTGCTGTGATCCATATTATTCATGGCAGCACAATCCGGTTTCTCCGCATCTTTCATGTGTTCTTTCGGGTCATGGGCTTGCGCCAGCAATGGCAAGCTCAATCCAGCAACCAATAGCATATATTTAACTTTCATGTTGTGTTCCTTTTAAGTTATTAGTGGTGACAAACCGATGCTTAGAACCAGAATTTCAACCCGGCAACAGCTTGAGTCGTTGAGCGATCTTCTCCTGCGGCACGTCGGTAATCGGCTGTATCGCCAAACGCGCCAGTCCATTCAACACCCACATAAGGCGCAAACTGGCGGCTAATTTCATAACGCAGGCGCAAGCCCAATGCGATGTCTGACAAGCCTGAGCCAATGCCATTTTCGGCATCATCCTTGCCATACAGACTCAGTTCGGCCCGAGGTTGCAACACCAACCGTTGTGTTAACGGCAGTTCGTACTCTGCTTCAGCAGCGAGTGCCGTTCGGCTGTTGTCGCCTATATAGGCAGTGATATCCAATTCAAACCAATAAGGTGCCAGCCCCTGAACGCCCAACGCCAGCCATTGACGGTTCTGGCCTTCGCTCGATTGATCGAGGCGAATACCAACTTGCGTATCGAAATAGCCATTCAGCGCACGGCCCCATAACAGATCAGTTGAGCTTTCCTCCAGGGTGTCGTCTGCGATATCGCCTTCTGCCTTGATCACCAGGCGATCATAGGTGGTGCCGTACCAGGCTTGCAGGTCATAGACGGTGGTTTCGCTGTCTTTCTGGTATTCAATTCGGTCACCCAACACGGCCCAGAACGCATGTTCATCAGCCAGTGTGAGCTGTCTCGGGCCGGGTAATGCGTAAGGGCCCTCGGTGAGGGTGTATCCTCCTGAGTAAGCATGGGGATCCCGGGCATCCGGCGGGGCGCTGCCACCTTGCATTTGCCCCATGTCATGCGTCTGAGCGCCATGATCCATTTCGGCCAATACGTAATTTGCTTGCAGATAACTAAAGGCGAGTGCAAGAGCTGGCAAGCATTTCATCGGTTTCAATCTCATGACACCACCACCTCGCGGAACATCCCCGCATCCATATGAAACAGAAGGTGGCAATGCCAGGCCCAACGCCCCAAATCGTGTGGCGTGGTTAAAAAGCTGATACGTTGCGCCGGTTGTACCGGAATGGTGTGGCGACGCACCCGCAGTTCACCCTGGTCGGTTTCAAGTTCACTCCACATGCCGTGCAGGTGCATGGGGTGGGTCATCATGGTGTCGTTCTGGAGGATGATCCTGACCCGCTCATTATGGCGCAGGGAAACTGGTGTGCTCTGTCCGAATTCAAGCCCGTCGAAAGACCAGCTATAGCGCTCCATATTACCAGTCAGATGCAATTCAAGCTCCTTCGCAGGGGGCCGACGATCAGCAAGGATACCGTCAATGGATTTGAGGTCCGCCAGTGTCAATACCCGGTGGCTTTTCGGACGCAACCCCTTTTGGCGTAGATCACGCAAGCCAATACCCGGATCATCCAGGTTGGTCCGGGGCATATCCACTCGCATATCCACGGACGGACCATACTCGGTGCGTGCATGACGAACAGTGGAAGACGGCTTTTTCAGCTGGTGTTTGCCCTGTGTCATATCATGCATATCAAGGTGCTGATGTTGGCCGTGATCCATCTGACTGTGGTCCATTCCACCATCGCTATTTCCGTGGTTCATTGCGCCCATCATATCCCTCATGGTCAACCATTCGACCGGATCCAGCTCGGGTACCGGTGCATCCAGCCCCGGCCGAGTGGCCAGCGTACCTCTGGCATAACCACTGCGATCGATACTTTGGGCGAAAATGGTATAGGCGTCTTCCCGCGGTTCGGCCACCACATCGTAAGTTTCGCCAGGGCCAAACCGGAATTCGTCCACCGTAACGGGTTCCACATCCTGACCGTCGGCCTGAATGACCGTTAGCTTTAAGCCGGGAATACGCACATCATAAAAACTGTTACTGGCTGCATTAATAAACCGCAGGCGTACCCGGTCACCTTTGTTAAACAGGCCGGTCCAGTTCCCGGCCGGTGCAGCTCCGTTCATCAGAAAGGTCATGGTAGCTGCAGACAGATCAGCAAGATCCGTGGGGTTCATCCGCATCTGGTTCCACATTCGGCGTTTTCCTAAAGCCGCCTGTAGCCCCATGCTGGCTACATCTTCGGAAAAATCGAAGAAGGTGGGCTGGCTGAAGTTATAGATATCACTTTGTACCTTTAATTTGCTGAAAACGTGCATCGGGTCTTCATCTGTCCAGTCTGAGAGCTGAATCACGTGATCCTGATCGGCAGGGTGCCGTTCACCTGTTCTGGGCTCTATGATCAGTGCTCCGTACATCCCTGTCATTTCCTGAAACCCGGAATGGCTGTGATACCAGTAGGTGCCACTCTGGCGGAGCTTAAAGCGGTAGGTAAAGGTTTCCCCCGGTGCAATACCCGGGAAACTGATGCCGGGCACCCCATCCATTTGATAGGGCAACAGAATGCCATGCCAGTGAATAGACGTCGGTACCGATAATCGATTGGTAACCCGAATAGTTACCTCATCACCTTCGCGTAACCGTAGGGTAGGGGCGGGGATTGATCCGTTAATGGTGGTTGCCATTCGGGTTACGCCGGTGAAATTGACCGGGTTTTCGGCAACGACCAGATTGATCTCGCGCCCGCTAAGGACTGGCGGGTTGTTGTGACCTCGTAGCGATGCTTTAATTTGGGCGCCGGCCTGCAACCAACCGGGCGTTAAACCCAGTACGCCGCCGATCGCTACCCCCTGCACGAAGCGGCGCCGCGTCAGGTGGTCAGGGATCCTGTTTAACGATTTGGTCATAGCGTGTCCTCTAAAGCCTCTATTCATAGTGTCACACTCGTAATGCGTACATTCTAGGGACTGAAAACTGTCAGCAGCATGACCCCAGCATGACAATGCGGTAATCCGGGTGGTCGCTACCCCAGCAAAGCCGGCTTAACGAGCATCCAGATCGCCATGCCCAGCATCATGAGATTTTCAGTAAGTGAGATAAAACCCAGCGGCACGTTGCTCTCGCCTCCCACGCAGGCACACTTCAGCTCTCTTTTGTCGATGTACACCGCCTTAAACACCGATACGGCACCGACAGCTCCGATGAACAGCGCGATCGGTATGGAAACGAAGGGCAGCACCCCGGCAATCATCAACAGCCCAGCCATACCTTCTCCATAGGGGTACACGTATCCGTAGGGCACCCATTTTTGCGCCAGGAGATCATAGTTGAGAAACATGGTGGAAAAGCCTTCCACATCGCGTATTTTCAGGTAGGCGAGACCACACATGGAAAACGCGATAAACCATTCAAAGGTGCGTAGAGATAACCATTGACCCTCGACCACCGAAGCAGCACCGGCTGCCATTAAAAAGGTCATTGAAAACAATGAGATAACTGGCCAGTAGGTGGTTTCATCCTCGCTCTTTGATGGTTTGCCAAAATAGGCTTGCAGCTCATCGAAACCGCCAATCCGATCGTCATTAATAAAGGTTTGGGGCGTGGTATCTACATTATGCTCGTTCTTGAACGCGTTGATCGCTTCACGGCTTTTCAGGTGATGATCATCAACCTCATACCCCTGACTCTCCAGCAGATGCTTGGATTTCAGTCCGTAAGGGCAGAGATGGTCGTCCATCACCATACGGTACAGTTGCGCGGTTTTAGGTGCTGACATCTTGTTTCCTCCTTAAATGGTCGCCCCCTCGCAATAGTTATTGCTAAGCCAGGAGTGTTTTCGGATAGACCGCTCATATTAACGGCAGGCAGCTTTCCCCGACATGACTCCAAGATTACAAACATGTAATCTTGGAGTCATGTTCCTGTTGGAATACAGCCGATAAGCTTAGAGCAATGTTAAAAAATGCTGGAATTTAAGGCGGTAAAGCAATGCGCTTGCTAGTGGTCGAAGACGAGGTCAAAACGGGCGATTATTTGCAGCAGGGCCTGAGAGAGGCAGGCTTTATGGTCACGTTAGCGCGTAATGGGCTGGACGGACACCATCTGGCGATGACTGAAACATTCGATCTACTGGTGTTGGATGTCATGCTGCCGGATGTTGATGGCTGGCGCATCGTCGAGTCGATCCGCGAGGCCGGGCGCCAGACGCCGGTGCTCTTCCTGACTGCTCGCGACAGTGTGGAAGACCGGGTGAAAGGTCTTGAAATGGGTGCTGATGACTATCTGGTGAAACCGTTTGCCTTCGCCGAGCTGCTGGCCCGGGTTCGCACCCTGTTACGTAGACGCACAGCGCCGGTGTTAACAGATCAGATCCAGGTGGCGGATTTAACCCTTGATCTGCCGCGCCATCGAGCAACTCGCGCCGGACGTAAAATCAATCTGAGCCACAAGGAGTTTTGCCTGCTGGAGCTGCTGGCCCGCCGCCAGGGCGAGGTATTGCCCCGGTCCCTGATAGCATCGCAGGTGTGGGATATGAACTTTGATTCCGACACCAATGTCATCGATGTGGCAATCCGCCGTCTGCGAGCCAAGATCGATGACGACTTTGAGCCAAAGCTTATTCATACGGTGAGAGGCATGGGGTACAAACTGGATGTCGAGGACGATTATGGCGAACGTTAGCCTGGCAAATCGTCGTCCGCTATCACTCAACAATCGTGTGATGCTATTCGTTGCCATTGCCATTACCCTAAGTTTGCTGTTGATTGGTTACCTGGTGCAAAAAACGGTAGAACGTCACTTTGAGGAACAGGATGCTGATGAATTGGTGGTAATTACCCATGCGGTGGAAGAGGCGCTTGAAAAAGCCAGTAAAGAGCGAGTTACACCGGAAAGTATTCTCGATAAGGCTGTCTCAGGTCATCATGGTGTGTATTTTCAGGTTTGGGATGCAAACTATCAGTTAATTTTTGGCTCAGCCGATTTCCAGCCACCAGCACATTTACCGACGCTCGCACCGTTAAGTCGCATTCATGCTGACAACTTATACCAATGGGAAATAGAGGATAAAGTGTACCGTGGTGCAATATCACTCCTGCATATTGGTGATGCTCGTTATCGGGTTGTCGCTGCTATCGACATGGGCTTCCATATTCATTTTCTGGAGAGCTTTAGCCACACGCTCTGGCTCATTATGATCCTGGCAGGAGTCGTGACTTTACTGGCTGCCTGGTTCGGAGTCCATCAAGGCCATGCCCCACTACGCGCTTTAAGTGAGGCCATGCGGGATATTCAAGCTGATCGTTTAGATGTGCGACTGGATACGGACACGGTACCGGCGGAATTGATCACGTTGGTCGATTCCTTTAACCGCATGATCAGCCGGCTTGAGGAAAGCTTTGAAAAATTGTCTTACTTTTCGGCGGATATTGCCCACGAATTACGCACACCCCTTACCAACTTGATAACCCAAACCCAGGTGGGGCTTGGCAAGTCAAGAAGCCTTGAGGAATACAGGGAGTTACTGTATTCCAATCTGGAAGAGCAGGAACGCTTGACAAAGATGGTCAACGATATGCTATGGCTTGCCCAGAACGACAATGGTTTACTCGATCCCGATTGGGAATCGTTAGATTTGGTGCAGGAAGTCAGAGCCACCTTTGAATTCTTTGAAGCGCTGGCAGATGAGAAAGGTGTTCGCTTACAAGTCGAGGGTAAGGCCAGCTCAATGACCGGAGATCGAGCGATGTTGCGACGGGTATTATCGAATCTGCTTTCCAATGCTATTCGGTTTACACCCCGTGGCAAAGACGTGAGTGTAAGAGTATCGGATAGCACTGCATCAACGAACTTGGTTGTTGAAAACCCTGGTGCCGAAATTCCAGGTGAACACCTGCCACGGTTGTTTGATCGGTTTTACCGGGTTGATCCGTCACGAAAGCGGGAAAGCGAAGGCGCAGGACTTGGCCTAGCGATTGTCCGTTCCATTGTGGAAGCGCATGGTGGCACCGTTGATGCAAATTCCCAACGAGGACGAACCTCATTCAGCATTAGCTTCCCCCGTAAAACATCTAATTGATCAGCAAGTTCTTGCTTTATCAACGCATGGCACTTAAGCAAAAGGGGCTTTGTACGTTGGGTATTACTGGATAAAGCATGTGTTAAAGTGGTCATTCGTGCCGAGTTTTTCGCAACGGTTCAAGGAGTTGTGGCATATAGCCGACAGGATAATCTGGCTCAGATGCAATACCCAGATCGTCGCTGCCTATCACGCGGTCACCATCATAGTACCACGTTCCTAACAGGTGGTCGGTAAAGGTTGTGAAAAGACCGAAGTTTACATCGCCTTCTTCTGCAGTGTTCAAATGGTGGAAGCGATGCACTGCGTTGATTGCCAACACAAACTTTAAAGGACCCGCATAGTAAGCAACGTTGGAGTGTTGCAACAGGAGCTGTAGGGTGACCGCCGTTGCGAGCAATACCATTATCTCCGTTGGTGCCCCCATTAACAGCAAAGTAGCTACTCCGGCGGTTGTTTCAATTAGCTGATGTAGTGGGTGCTTCATCAGCCCATTAAATCCGTACATTCGCTTAACGCTGTGGTGAATCGCGTGTAGCCGCCACAGTACGCGAAGTCGATGACTGGCATAGTGCGCCAGCGTAATCCCGACATCTGCGATCAAAATAGCTAGGATAAACTCCAATGCCAGGGGCCAGTCATTCGGCCAGATGGCCCCCAGAGTTAATGAGTCACCGACCAAAGGCAGGCTAAAAAGGCCTGCTATAGTTAACGACTCATTAATAGTGGCATGCAGGGTGTCGCGCTTCTGATCCCCTGCGGGTGTATTGAACGCAATGTCATAGGCTGCCAGTTGTTCAGCCAGAAAGGAAAAACCGATAAAGATTAAAACCCAGGCTACCAGCCAGGGTTTCGAATAACCCTCAGATATCCAGTAGACGGCGACGCCGTTGCCTATCAAAAGGAAAAACGGCAGGTACAGAGTGCGTACCAATAATTCAATGGTTTGGCGCATCGTTCAAAGTTCTCTTGGTTCACATTGACTGATTTAGTGTGTCAGAACGATGGGCAGAAACATTGAACGAAACTGCTAATCTCAAGTAAGAAGCCGCATTATAGTGCGTGAACTGACACCAAAGGCTTGCGTGACGGTACGACAAAAATGGGCCTGATCAGAAAACCCTGCGGAGACTGCGGCAACCGCCAACGGCATTTGACGCGAAAGTTCGAAGCAGACGATTAACTTTAGCCATTTTTTGTAGCTTCGCAGAGGCAGGCCCGTTTGTTCCTTAAACCAATGAGAAAACCGGCTAGGGGACAGGCACACTAGCCCTGCTAAATCGTTTAGGGGGCTGTTCGAGCCGTCAATAACATCCTGTTTCAACCGAGATAAAACTCGA
This sequence comes from Ketobacter alkanivorans, assembly GCF_002863865.1. Taxonomy (NCBI): domain Bacteria; kingdom Pseudomonadati; phylum Pseudomonadota; class Gammaproteobacteria; order Pseudomonadales; family Ketobacteraceae; genus Ketobacter; species Ketobacter alkanivorans. The sequence goes on from NZ_CP022684.1 coordinate 240,124, forward strand.
AGCAACCGATCATTGATTTCTATCTTTTCACTCTGCTGATAGTGGGCCTGAAAGGCGTCCAATGCCGATTGAAGATTGTCTGCCTGATAAACACATGACGTGAGCCGGGCGGCTATTGATGGGTGTACCAGGATAACGGATTTGTCGCTCGCTAGAGAGGAAGAAGCACGTAGCGTAGGGCAGAGAAGGTGGGTAGGATCGATATACAGACTCACCACTTTACCATGCCCAAGCTGATGAGATAACCCCGCTGGAATCCAGAGCCCATCGCCCTTATGCCGGATGCCATCAACAATGATGTCGAGATTAGCGTCGAGACCAACAACCAGCTGGTGCGCCCAGTGCTTGTGCGGTTTATTGTCCCCGGACGTGCCATAGAACAGGCCAATTCCTGCCGACAATGACACGCCACCAGCCCATGACTGCTGAGTTATCAAGGTTTCCATAGCCCCAAGTTCCTATTATTCATCACCAGTAACGTTTTCGTAAGGGTCGAGGGTTGATACGACCAGCAGAGTCAGCTATTGCTCCACAGAGCAAGCGTTATGCGTCAGACTGTAAATCAAGTAACTAAAAGTATCTGGATTAATCCATACTGGCAAATTTCAAATAACCTTAAATGGACCAGCGGGGGCATTTGAACGAAAACCTACGGTTTTGAATCCTGTGGCACCCTCGTAACCGTAGGTTTTCGTTTGATAGCCGTTAATCCCTGTATTTGAGGTTCGGCTGCATTCGGCCGGTAAAAGCGTTGAAATTAGCCACAAAACCTATAACACATTGATAATATGTAGGAATATCAATATTCTTTTTCCACCTGACGTTTGTCGAATCGATGCTTCTCCTTGGCCTGCAGGGTCTTGTGGAAGAACCGACAAATTTGCCAAGTTTGCTCGTTTAGGGGCTGGCAACGATTTCTGCATTTGCAGCCAGACGATCAAAACACATCCATTAAATCGTTATAGCGAACTTTGAAGCTGTTTAAACTGCCCTTGGATCACTGCTTTTTCCTGAAGAATCACCTTATTCTCATCGGTCAGAAATGCCACTTTATCCTGGGCGGTTTTCAGTTCGGCTTTGGTGGTCTCCAGTGCGTGGGATAACACGGCCACTTGCTTATCGACATCTGCTTTCTGAGTGGTGAGCGCGGCCATGTTTTCCGACAATTGCTCATTTTTATGCTGGTATTCCCGGCACCTTGTCACGGCTTCTTCATACTCGTGTTCCAGGTTCTGGATATCTTCCATCTTTGCGTTCAAGTCGCTATTTAGCGCCGCATTGGCCCGTTTTAATTCATCGGCATTTCGTTGTAACTGCGCGTTGATGTCGAATAGCTCGGACGCTCTCGACTCAGTCTGTGCGAGCCGGTGTTGCAGATCCTGAATCTGATCATTTAACCCCTGGTTAACTATACGGAACTGTTCGCGCTCCTGCTGGCGGTCTTCGGCAGTGCGCTGCTGGTAATGTTCGAAATGATCGCGGATATCCCGGTTTTCCTGCTTGAGTTCGGCAACGCTTTCTTTCAATTCAGTGGTTCGTGCAAGAGCTTCATCCCGCTGGGACTCGGCTTTGGCCAGGCCGACACGGGCGTCTTCCAGGGACTTGTCTTGCTGGCTTTTTTTCTCAATAACACGTGATAGTTGGTTGTTCAGATCCTGTTGGCGAGCGGTAAGCTGCGCGATAGTGTTGTGGGCCTCGGTCAGTTCTTTTCGGAGTTCATCATTCGAAACCTTGAATTCGTCGCGAGCCTGTTCGATCCGATGGTCGCCCATCTGCTGCACCCGCTCATACAGGGACTTTACCACTTCGACGAGGTCGTTCGGTAGTCCACTGACATCGGCCGCCGCCCCATTGTCTAACCGCCAGCGTTTGAGCAACGGCGCGATGGTGCTTTTGCTGCCGGTGCCCAGGTGCTCGCGCACCCGGTCCACCGTGGGTTCCTGGCCGTGCGTGCTAATGGCTTCGGCGGCTTTGACAATATCGTGATAAGTGACTCCGGCACGGGCCATGGCAGGTTCCTCTCAAATTATTTGGTAATGTATTACGTAACACGTAATATAACATTATCTTTACTGTTTTCTAGGCTGCTTGAATATCAATTATTAACCAACGATAATCTAACTTATCGTAGGTTAATAGGCTGAACCGTAAATTCTCGACTTGTAACACCGGTACACAGCCGCCTTTTCAGCGACTCTTAGAGGAAGCCTATTCATGAGCAGCAAATCACCAAAAAAGGTCCATGAATTGTCGTTACGTAATAAGGATTCGAGCCTGGCTGCATGCCAGGAAGCCCAGTCATTACAGCAATACCTCCAGGCAGCCACCTCCGACAACACCCGCAAAGCGTATCGATCAGCCATCCGGCAATTTGAAAAATGGGGTGGTCGCCTGCCTTCGGATCGGGATGCCGTCGTGCGCTATCTACTGGCAAGAGCCGAAGCGCTCAATCCCCGAACCCTGGATTTACATCTGACCGCCATTAGCCAATGGCACCATTACCAAGGGCTCATCGATCCGGTAAGTGATCCGCTGGTCCGCAAAACCATGGAAGGCGTCCGCCGTACCCATGGCCAACCCAAACGCAAAGCCAAGGCATTGCGCTTGGAGCACGTCGTCCAAATGGTGAATCATTTGCGGCAACTGCCAGACACCAAAAAGAAACTGAGGGATATCGCGCTGGTGTTGACCGGCTTTTTCGGTGCCTTTCGCCGTAGTGAATTGGTGGCCATTCAAATCGGTGATCTGGTGTGGGAACCAGAAGGACTTCTCATCCGGCTGTCTCGTTCCAAGACCGATCAACAAGCCATGGGCTTAGTGCGAGCATTACCTTTCGGTGCACCAGGCTGCTGTCCTGCTATGGCCATGAAGAACTGGATAGAATTGGCTGATATCAATGAAGGTCCGGTTTTTCGTCCCATTAACCGTTGGGATAGGGTTCAACCCAAAGCATTGAATCCCGGTGGCATTAATGAATTACTCAAGACTTTGGGCAAGGCCTGTCAGTTCGATTTCGTACCTGACTTAAGCAGTCATAGTTTTCGCCGCGGCCTCTCTACCTCAGCGGCTCGGGAGCGCGTGGACTTTGAACTAATTAAAAAGCAAGGAGGCTGGAAAAGTGATGCTACCGTTTGGGAGTACATTGAGGAAGGACAGCAGTTCAATAATAACGCATCAATAATTCTGATGGAAAAAATGAGCTTGTTGCTGAACGCTCAATCCCTAAAAAAGGGAAAGTAAATCCGCAGGATCGAAATCATCTCGGTGCAAACATGATCATACCCATCCCTAACAAGGTGATGGCCATGCCTACAAAATCCCACAGATGCGGGCGAATCCCATCCACACCCCACAACCACAGTATGGCCACCGAAACATAAACGCCGCCATAGGCCGCATAAACCCGCCCCGCAGCGGTCGGATGAAGAGAGAGCAACCAGGCAAACAGCGCTAAGCTGAACGCTGCCGGCAACAGAATCCATACGGATGCGGATTTCTTCAGCCAGAGGTATGGCAGATAACAGCCAACTATTTCCGCAATAGCAGTGATGATGAACAAACCGAGCGTGGAGAGTATGGACATACGAAGTTCTCTTATTAGTGCTGGTCCGTTTGGCTGGGCACGGGTTGATCCCTGCATGCTTCTTCTGCCAGCTCGATTTCAATTGTGGTGTGAGCCAGCTCGTACGTTTCCAGGGCTGACTGGATGATGGCCTTGAGCTGTGCGTATCTCGCCAGATCTTGCGTCAGCACGGCTTTAACATGAGCTGTCAATACGTGATGTTCTCCATCGAGGGACCAGAGGTGTAAATGGTGTACGTCGTCGATTTCCTTGAGTGACATCAGGGACTCGCGAATGCTCTCCAGCAAATCTGGATCAGGCACTGCCTGAAAAAATAACCGCCCTGTTGCCAATAGATTACGTAGTACGTTGATCAGAATAAACAAGGTGAAGCCGATCGACAGCAGCGGGTCGAGAATGGGCCAGTCGACGAATTGCATGACCGTCGCCACAATCAGCACAGCCACCCAACCCAGCACGTCTTCCAGCAAATGCCAGTTGAGCGCCTTTTCGTTCAAGCTTTTTCCCTGGCTAAGGCGATAGGCGGCGTAGCCATTCACCGCCACGCCCAGCACGGCAAGGGCCAACATTCCTTCGGTATGTGGCATGACGGGGTCTGCCAAGCGGGGAATGGCCGTGACCAGTATCCAGACCGATCCCGCGATTAACACCAGGCCATTAATCAGAGCGCCAAACAGCGACAGCCGCCGATAACCATAAGTGTACTCAGGATTGGAGGATTTCTGACCCAGACGGTTCAGTAGCCATGCACTGCCAATGGAGAGGCTGTCGCCAAGATCGTGCACCGCATCGGCCATGATGGCGGTGCTGTTGGTCAGCCAGCCACCGATAAATTCAATAATCGTGAAGATCAGGTTTAGGAAAAACGCCCAGCCAATTCGCTTTGAACTGCTGGAATGGTCATGATTATACATGAATACTCCCACAGATTGCGTCGCTGCTCAGAGCAACGACGCAATCAGGATACTATTTTGGTTTTCGCTCAGCAGCATCGCGTCGGTGCACCCAGTGATATAATACCGGCAACACCAGTAGGGTCAGCAGGGTTGAGGAAATGATGCCGCCGATCACCACCGTCGCCAGCGGGCGTTGCACTTCGGCCCCGGTGCCAGTGTTCAGCGCCATGGGCACAAAACCTAAGCTAGCCACGAGCGCGGTCATCAGCACGGGACGCAGACGGGTCAGAGCCCCTTCTGTTACGGCCAACACCAGATCTCCCTTTTCGTGCCAGAGATCACGAATGAATGCGACCATAACCAGACCATTCAACACTGCGACGCCGGACAGGGCGATAAAACCAATTCCCGCAGAGATCGACAGTGGCATACCTCTCAAATAGAGCGACAGCACACCACCGGTCAGTGCCAAGGGTACGCCACTGAAAATGATCAGGGCGTCCTTCAACGAGGCAAAGGCCATCACCAAAATGCCCAAAATTAGCAGTAAAGTAATGGGCACCACGATAGCGAGGCGTTGGCTGGCCGATTCCAACTGTTCAAAGGTTCCCCCGTAATCCAGCCAATAACCGGCGGGCAACTTAACCTGCTCGGCGATCTGCGCCTTGACGTCCTCAACAAAACTGCCCAGATCCCGCCCACGAACATTGGCCGTCACTACCACCCGGCGCTTGCCGTTTTCACGGCTGATCTGTGCCGGTGCGGGTGAAATGTCCAGCTCCGCCACTTCTTCAAGCGGGACGTACTCTCCGTTGGGCAAAGGCACCGGCAAAAAAGCCAGTTTTTCAAGGTCGCGACGCAATGTTTCAGGTAACCGCACAATCAATTCAAAGCGACGATCGCCTTCGTAGAGAATGCCTGCGGACTCACCGCCAATTGCCGCTGATACCCAATCCTGTAGCTCAACGACGTTCAGCCCGTAGCGGCCCAGCGCGGTGCGATCGGGAATGACCGAGAGTGTCGGCAGACCGGTCACCTGTTCCACGCGGGCATCAGCGGCACCCGGCACTTTGCTCAGGACTTGGTGGATCTGATTGGCGGTCACAACCAATTGATCCAGATCATCACCAAAGACCTTGATGCCCAGATCGGCCCGCACGCCGGATATCAACTCGTTGAAGCGCATCTGGATCGGCTGGGTAAACTCGTAATTGTTGCCAGGCAACTCCTCCAGGGATTCCTCCATCTCCCTGACTAAGTCTGTCTTGGTTTTGGCCGGGTCCGGCCATTCGCTGCGCGGTTTTAGAATCACGAAATTATCGGCCACATTGGGCGGCATCGGGTCGGTAGCCACTTCAGCTGTGCCAATCCGGGCAAACACTTTGTCCACTTCGGGGAACGACTTGATACGTTGCTCTAGAATCTCCTGCATTTCAACGGCTTGCTCCAAGCCAGTGCCCGGAATGCGCATGGCGTGCAAGGCGATATCGCCTTCATTGAGTTGCGGAATGAATTCCGAGCCCAACGTCGAGGCCAGCCATAGACACAAACCGACCAACAAGGTCGCCATCCCTACGACCAGCCAGCGAAACTTCAGAGCAAGTTCCAACAGCGGTGCATAGACCTTCTTGGTGACACCGATAAAAACGCTTTCTTTTTCGCTGATCCTCCCGCGCAAAAATACGGCCACGGCTGCCGGTACTACGGTCAGAGACAGTACCATGGCGGACAGCAATGCCATTACCACGGTGGCGGCCATGGGGTGGAACATCTTGCCCTCGACACCCGTCAGCGAGAAGATGGGAATGTACACCACCGTTATGATGGCGACACCAAACAGGCTGGGGCGAATCACTTCAGCCGTGGCCTCATAGACGGTATTCAACCGCTCTCGCAAGGACTGGATGGTGCCATTGTGCTGGACCTGGGCCAGGCGTCTCACCGCGTTTTCGACAATAATAACCGCGCCATCCACAATAAGCCCGAAGTCCAGTGCGCCCAAACTCATCAGGTTGGCGGATACTCCGGTCTTCACCATCCCGGTAATGGTCATTAGCATCGAGAGTGGAATGACAGCAGCGGTGATAAGCGCGGCACGCAGATTGCCAAGCAGCAGGAACAGTACGACAACAACCAATAACGCCCCTTCAAGCAGATTCTTGGTCACTGTAGCAATGGCCTTATCGACCAATGCAGTGCGATCATAGACCGCTTCAGCCACCACGCCGTCCGGTAGCGAGGCCTTGATCTCCACCAGCTTTTTGGCCACGTCCCTTGATACCGCGCGGGAGTTTTCTCCGATCAGCATCATCGCTGTACCCAGTACTGTTTCTTGGCCGTCCTGGGTTGCGGCCCCGGTGCGCAGTTCCTTACCGATGCCAATCTCAGCAACATCGCGGATCTTAATGGGCACATTGTCGTGTTCGGTAATGATGACGTTGCCGATGTCTTCCAGCGTCGCCAACTGGCCTGGGGAACGCACCAGCAGTTGTTGCCCGTTGCGCTCGATGTAGCCGGCACCGCGGTTATCGTTATTGGCTTGGAGGGCCTGCACCAGGTTCTCGACGCTGACATGGTAATACAACAGTTTTTTCGGATCGGGCAGCACATGATACTGTTTGTTATAGCCCCCGATGCTGTTGACCTCGATCACGCCTTTCACCTGGGCCAGCTGCGGTTTGATGATCCAGTCCTGGATTTCACGTAGCGCCGTCGCGTCATAGGGTTTGCCATTGCTCTGCAAAGCACCCGGCTCGGCTTGCACGGTGTACATGAAGATTTCGCCCAGGCCTGTGGAGATTGGCCCCATCTCAGGCTCGATACCCGGTGGCAGCACACTCTTGATCGCGCCCAACCGAGTATTGATCAAGTTGCGTGCGAAGTAGATATCGGTGCCTTCCTCAAAGACCACGGTTACTTGCGACAGGCCGTAACGTGACAACGATCGGGTATAGGCCAGATTCGGCAACCCATAAAGCGCGGTTTCCACTGGGTAGGTAATGCGTTGCTCGGCCTCCAGCGGCGAATAGCCGGGAGCCGCCGTATTAATTTGTACTTGGACGTTAGTGATGTCCGGCACAGCGTCGATGGGCAGGTGTTGATAGCTCCAGATCCCGATGCCCAGGATCACCAGAGTCAGACTCAGGAATAAATAGCGCCGCGCAATGGCAAGGCGCAAGATGGACTCGATCATGATGCGCCTCTTAGTGTTCGTGTTCCGCTTCGGATTTTTCGATGTCGGCCTTGATCAGGTAGCTGTTCTTGCTGACATAGGACTGCCCGGGGTTCAGACCTGATAACACTTCGACGTAACGGTCATCAGCACGACCAAGTCGTAACGGCGCAAAGCCGTATTCGGATGCGTTTTTGACAAATACACCCGGCTGTTCGTTTAGGGTTTGAATGGCCGCTTTCTCAACCGCCAGATCCACTCGGAATTCCCCCACGATAATTTGTCCTTCTACCAATAAACCGGGCGTCAATCCGCTGGAGCGGTTATCGAGTTTTACTCTCGCCAACTGATAAGGCTTGTCGAGCGCAGGAATGATGTGCTGGATCTGGCCACTGAATTCTCGCTCATCCACATCGATGTGCGCTGACTGGCCTGCCTTGACAACGGATTGTTGTGACGGATAAATGCGGAATTCCGCCCACAAGGTGTCGAAATTCGCGATGGAAAACAGCACTTGATCCTGTGTCATTTCGCCGGTGTTGGCGTGGCGCTGGATAACGGTCCCACTGATAGGAGCTTGGATCGGATAGACTTTCAGGCTTTCGTTGGATTCCACTTCAGCAAGTAAATCGCCTTTTTTGATGGCGTCACCGATGGTGTGCTTAACCGATTTGATCAGGCCGGAGTAACGCGCCCTCACATGGCTGATTTGTCCGGCGTCGGTGGTGAGACGGCCGTAGGCAACGATACTCTGGCGCAGCAGTTGGGACGAAGCACTGGCGGTTTTGATTTCCACCTGGGCGGCCATGACATCATCAATACGGGTACTTTGTTCTTCTCCGTGTTCACCACCGTGACCATGTTCTCCCTCATGATCGTCATGATCCTTTTCATCATTGCGATGTTCTTCATCAGTATGCGTATGATCCGTTTCATTTTCGTGGTGCGCTTCGTCATCGTGAACCTCTTCGCCTTCCTGATGGCTGGTTTGGGGCGCATGATCTGCGTGTGAGTGGCTTTTTTTGTCCGGTGTTTCAGCGGCAAATGCAGGGTTCTGACTCAGCCACCCCACAAGTATTGCGGATAATATCAGGGTCAATTTCATATTAAAAAATCCTGTCTGGTTTGCTCGCACCGTTTCGCAAATGTTGAACAGCGCGGCGAGTAAGGTTTATTCCGTCAGCGGCTGCGCCGTAAGCTGTTCGATGACCGCTTGATTCAACAGTGCGACGGTTGCCGTCTCAATCATCTGCTGCTTGGCGTTCAGTAGCTCCTGTTGCGCAGTAATCCAGTCTTGATACTTCAAGCGTCCCCGATCATAGGCTTGGCGAGTGATCGTCAGAGCTTTTTCCAGATCGGGAATCACGCTTTGCTTCAGCTGCTGATGGGCCGCAATAAACTGCTCACGTTGCGAATAAGCACTATAAAGCCGACTATGCAGCGCCAATAACCGGTCGCTGCGCCGATACTCCAGTGCATTGCGTTCTGCCAGCGCGGATTTTACGGTACCGCTGTTACGACTTTCATTGAACAAGGGCATGGAAAAGCCGAGCGTGAGCGCTGAGTCCCCTGTCTCCTCGAAGCGTCTAATGCCAAACTGCCAACCGAGGTCGGCACGGTTCTGAGTCTGTGCCAGACGTACTTCGGCGTCTTTCAAGCGTTGTTCAGAAGCAAAAACCATGATGGCCGGTGATTGTTGAACCGCTGTGTATAGGTCAGAAAAAGCTTGGCTCTGACCAAAAGCGAACAGATCTCCCTCGACGCTCGAGAACTCGATCTTCGTGCTTCCCCAGAAACGCGCGAGTGCGATCTTCTGCCGTTCCAGGCGTCGGCGTAAATTTTCTTGCTGGATGTTGGATTGGGTGAGCATGGCCTTAGCACGCATCACTTCAGCGTCCGATATTGCGCCACTGTGGGCGCGATTTTTGACGGTGTTGTGCAACGATTTTGAAAGTTCCACCGCTTCTGCTGCCAGTTTCAGCTCCTGTTGCGTGGACATAAGTTGAATGAAGCTGCCAGTTAACTCTCCGAGGACATCAAGGGTTTGCGCCTGTCGTTCGAGTTCTAGCGTGTTCATTCTTGCATTCGCTAAGGCAACGCGTGATTGTCGCTTGTCTCCAAGCTCGATTACCGAAGAAAGGGCTACGGTCAGCTCAGCGCTATCGAAGCTCGATACCTCACCCGTACCCGCGAAATTCTCTAGTTCCACACCCAACTGATACGCGGGCTTCAAATCAGAGGTTTCGCGCTCCGATGCCAAGCGCTGGCTTGCAAACTCAAACTGATGCAACTGTGGATTTTGTTGCAGAGTTCTTTCAATAGCCGTTTGTAATGTCAGCGCTTGTTGTGTATTTGCTGAATAGGAGAATGACGAGATGAGTGCGCAGCTCATGGCAAGTATCAGCGCAGCACCCCATTGCTGTGGCACTAAATAATTTTTTAACATAGGTAAACCTTTCAACGGTTTGGCAATAAGGTTCTCTGTCCGCTTGTAGAGGACAGAGAACCACCCTTTATTTGGCGATATTGCCGCTATGGGAAGGGTTTACCTCGGTTCTGGGCGGATCACGGTGAAAAGCCACTTTGACCACGGCATCCGAAGGTAATGGCTTGTCAAATACTGCGGAAAACTGTACGCCGCCTTTTTTCTTCATGGTATGGGTCAGCATGGAAGGCACGTAATCTGTCGTCGTTTCGGCGATGAGTTGACCTGATTGTGAATAAGCTGCTACATCCACATGGCCGCGGGGCAATCCCATGGGCAGGCTGGATGTCAGGCGGCCCGATACCTTGGTGGAGGCATCGGCCGAATAAGCCATCAGCTTTTGGAAGCGCCATTCCTGATCTGGCTGCGGGACAATTTCAACAGAATAGTTTTCGCCCGCCCAAGCAGACGCAATAACACAAGAACCCAATAACAGGGAGACAAGAAATTTTTTCATGGTTCGTTCCTCACAATTGAACAAGTCGATAACCGAGACAACAAGTCCGGTCGGTATTAATGCCTGAGTATTCGACTAGCCAATGGGAGGGGGGTTATCCGGTGCTCCGGCGAAAGAATGGTAGATAAAGCGGTAGTCCGAGCTCCCTTTACCTAACGTTGTGAGTTCCAGGTTATCCGGATGGCCACCCAGATATAAACACGTCATGCCATGGCAATGGCAGCAGTGATGACAATCCTGGAGAACTGAGCTGGCGGGATCGGCGGCCTTGGTTGCTTCCATGGAGGTTTTCTTGACTGAATCAGCAGGAGCTGAATCATGCTCATGATCGAAGTTTAGGTGTTCTGTTCCAGACTGATGAAATCGGTGGGCGTCCGCCATGGCAGCCACGGATTGCAACGCAATCAGTGCGGCTAACAACAAGGTTAAATAATGGCGGATGTTCATGTGAATTGTGGAGCCCTTATGTTATTCGGTTCAAAACACTGATAGAGACTATCATATTATAGAAGAATTCCCCAAATGCTCATTTTTAATCAGGATTTTAGCTGCAAAATACGTCGTGCTCCGTTTAGGACAACGACACCAATAATGAGACCAATCAACAGATCCGGATAGCGAGAACCGGTCCAAGCCACCAATCCACCGGCAAGGATCACCCCTAGATTGGCAATCACGTCATTGGCGGAGAATATCCAGCTAGCTTTCATATGGGCACCATTATCCCGACTTTTAGCAATCAACAGCAGACAGGTCACATTGGCCACCAAGGCGACAAGGCCGAAGCTCATCATCAAAGTGGAAACCGGTTCACTACCAAATACCAATCGCCTTACCACCTCGCCCAAAGCGCCCAAGGCGAGAATGATCTGAAGCCAACCGGAAAAATGAGCTGCGCGCAACTTCATCCGCACACTGTGCCCTACGGCATACAGCGCCACGCCGTAAACGGCGGCATCAGCGAACATATCCAGGGAGTCCGCAATCAAACCAGTGGATTGTGCCCACCAGCCAACGGTGATTTCAATGGCAAACATGATGCCATTGATTGCCAGTAGCCACTTGAGAATACCAGCTTCTCTTTCTGCCTCCTGCTTTGCGGAGGCCTGTGCACGGACGAGGGGCTCGCTGGCGACGGGCGTTGTGCTTACCAGCCTCGCGCCCAGACCGACTGATTGCATTCTTTTTTCAATAAGGTCAGCGTTATCACCATGGTAGACACGCACCTTGCGCTTGGGGGTATCGAATTCCAATGTGACTTTAGGTTCCGTACTGTCCAATGCCATACGGATCATGCCTTCCTCTGAAGGACAGTCCATCTTGGGAACATGATACTCACTAACAAAGCCGCCATGAGCAGTATCGTGTATCTCGGCAGTCTGGGACGTGTTCTCCGTCGCGTCACTTTGGCAATGGCCACCGCATCTGGTTGTCATAAAAAGCCCTTGTTCTATCCAAGGTGTGCAGTTTAAACTCTATAGTCACTATAGAGTCAAGCGCAGAGATTGAGTAAATGAAGATTGGCGAGCTGGCAAAAAGGACGGATTGCTCGGTGCAAACTATCCGTTACTATGAAAAAGAACAGTTGCTGTGCACGACTCAGCGTAGTGACGGCAATTTTCGACTTTACGATGAAGCTGCTATCGAACAGCTGCTATTTATCAAGCTCTGCCGCAACCTGGATCTCAGTTTGTCCGAGATCCGCCAGTTACTCACATTAAAACGCTCTCCGGGCGCGCAATGTGATCAAGTCAATCGCATGATGGATGAGCACATTCAACAAGTAGAAACACGCATTCAGGAGCTGGTTGAACTGCGCAAGCATTTGAAAGTGCTTCGCCGCAGCTGCTCCAGTGAAAGGACGATCGAACAGTGCGGCATCTTGCAGACGTTAACCACTGATCAGCATAAAAATCGGTAATACTTGCGCGCTTGAAATCGGACGCCTGTGGTTTCTCGTGTTTCAATTTGGACAGTATTTAAAAAATACCAGGGAAACCAGAAGCCGTTCGTTTCTGAAAAATTGCGAGCGAATTTAAGCGCCGCAACAGTCGCCTTTGCCCTTACTTTCTGGTGCGAGTTGAATCGGCGGACAAGGCACGGAGCCATAAGAACAATATACACAGCAGTCACCCGCTTTGGGTTTCAACAAGGTTTGACACTGTTTGCACTCGTAGAACCATTGGCAGGCGTCAGTCGGCATGGTTTCCATTTTTTTATGGCCGCATTCGGGACAAGTCAACTCTGACTGCAAAATCACCTTTGGCATCATGGTGTTTCCTTTTTTACGATGGTTGACGGATAACCGGCATTGGTGGTCGCTTCGACCAATCTGTCAACGTTGGTCAGAGAATCCTCAAAGGTCACTACGGCTTGCTTATGCTCATAACTGACCTCGGCTTTTGTCACGCCTTGGACCCTGGTCAGCGCCTTTTTAACCGTGATCGGGCACATGGCACAGTTCATGGTTGGCAGATCCAGCGTGATGGTTTGTGGCTTGGCCCAGGCCGAGAAGCTGGCGATGGTCAATGCGAGACTGAGAATGATTTTCTGTATGGTTAGCTCCAGAGTGTTCATGCGAACAGAGGAATCCAGTAGGCACTGGTAACAAGAACCAGCGCGACGATTACCGCGATCCAGAAAACCATTTGCCGCCGTTTCCGAGTTTGCGGCACAGCGCAGGCGGTTCCCGGTTCACAGACCTCGACCGGTTGATAAACCTGCCAGCCCGCCCAACTGAACAACAACATAACAAGCATGATGAATACGGGACGGTAGGGCTCCAATACAGTCAAGTTACCGATCCAGGCCCCGCTGATACCCAGTGACAAGAGCAGGAAAGGCCCAACACAACATAGGCTCGCGCCGATGGCAGCGGTAATGCCACCGATGATAGGTAGCCTTGTGTTGGTGAATGACTCTTTTCCTGCCATCGCCGACTCCACTTTATTGACCTGATGAAATCAGTGTAAATGCCGTACCAAGGTACGGAGTCAAGCCCAATGCCTTTTATTGACGAGGATCAGGTTGGAGGGATTCAACAATAGGACAAGCCGCATTATCAGGATTGGTCCGGCACTGTGTGACGAGTTCTTCCAACACCTGTTCCAGGCGGTGCAGATCGTTAATTTTTTCACGCACGCTGGCCAGCTTTGCTTCGGCCAGTTCCTGGACTTCCGAGCAATGCGACTCGCCCAATGACAGCAGGTTGTTGATCTCCTCCAGCGTAAAACCCAGTTCCTGGGCACGTTTGATGAATAAAATTCCAGCCAAGGTTGCGTTTGGGTAAGTACGGTATCCCTCGGCGGGTTTGGGTGGTTGACGGATCAAACCACGGCGTTCGTAGTAGCGGATGGTTTCGACGTTGACACCTGCTGCCTTGGCTAACTGGCCAATGGTGTAGTTTTCGTTCATGACCAGAGCGCTCCCAGCGGGACAGCATAGAGATTGTCACCAAAGGCCGTCGTGTGATCACCATCGTAGAGCAATGCACCGATTTTGCAGCGCTCTCCGGCCACACTTTGAAAGCGTTTCAAGCCGGTAAAATCCTTGGCACTCAAGGTTGCCGCAGCCTTGACCTCAATGGCAAAACAGTCGCCCATGGCGTTTTCGATGATCACATCAACTTCCACTTTGTCCTTGTCGCGGTAGTGGTAGAAGTTCAACGGCTCCTCGATCCACACCGCCTGTTTGCGCAATTCGTTGTAGACGAATGATTCCAACACCAACCCAAAATCGCCTGGATGTTTCAGCAAACGCTCCCGATTGAGGCCCCGCACGGCGCACATCATGCCGGTATCGACCGAGTGCAGTTTGGGCGTTTTCACCAGGCGCTTATATTCGTTGGAGTGCCAGGCCGGCAGCTGTTCCACCAGGAACAACTGCTCCAGTAAGGCCATGTATTTTTTGATGGTCAGCCGATCCAGGCCCAGTTTGCTGCCCAGCTCAGTCAGATTAACCAGCTTGCCGGCATAGAACGCGGTGAGCTTGAGCAACTTGGCCATGAGATCTGGGTGATCGATGTGGGTCAGATCGCGGATATCCCGCTGGATCAAGGTGCTCAGATACTGTTGATACCAGGCTTGACAACGCCGCTCGCTGGTCCGTTGTAAAGGCTCTGGAAAGCAACCGGTCACCAAGCGATGGAGCAGATGCTCCCGCACACGGATGTCCTGGGTGGTGGGTACGTTCTGATCCAGCAGTTTGGTCAGAAAGCCCGCTTGCCGACCCTGGATTTCGCACTCCGATAGCGTCATCAGGCGTATCGATTCCATCCGGCCTGCCAGGGAATCCGATAACCGGGGCAACAACAAAGCATTGGCGGAGCCCGTCAATAGAAACCGGCCGGGGGTACGCAGTTCGTCCACGGCCTGCTTGATGGACACAAACAGTTCGGGAAGACGTTGTACTTCGTCGAGGGCAATCCGAGTGGGCGGCAGATTGCGGATAAACCCAACCGGATCAGCCCGGGCAATCTCAAATTGGGCCTGATCATCCAGGGTGATAAAGGTCCAGTTGTCAGCTCCCGTTTCCGTGATCAGCGTTTTCACCAAGGTGGTTTTACCGGCTTGGCGAGGGCCCATGATGAACACCACCGGCGTATCACTCAGCGCCTCTTTGACATTGTGATCAGAATAACGTGGATACATGAATGGGATCCCAGCTAATTGATGGTTGAAAAACGTCTATTAGGTATTTTAATGTCGTCCATTCGTTATTACAATAGCGTCTGATTGCGAAAAGGCTGCCACACGGTCGCTTATCGAAAACTCTAATAGAAACGAGCTATAGAAATTGCCGGCGAAACTGAATACTTGGAATCCCAATGATGACCGCTAAAAACCTGTTAGCCAGACTGCGTCATCCGTTGATGCCACTATCAGCGGAAATCTAAGTCGATGGCAGCCATCTATCAGACAGCCTATCCTCGAATCAAGTCAGATATCACAGAAGACGAATTGGGGGATATTTATACACCTACAACGGAAGATCAGCGATGGGCTTTGCGTCACTGTAGACGGTCAAGCGCCTCTTTTTTGGGATTATTGGTTCAATTGAAGACGACACAACGTTTGGGCCGATTCGTTGGTCTTGGCGATATTCCCAAACCGATTATCGCGCATATCAAAACCCAGTGTCGCTCGCGGGTGACACAGCAGGACCTCCATACCTATTACACATCGGGCGCGAAGGACCGCCATGTAAAGCTGATTCGACGCCATCTCAATATCAAAGCCTACGATGCCGCTAAGACATCTGCATTGGCGCAGACTTGGGCACTGGAAGCAGCGACCACCAAGGCGGCATTACCGGATATTATCAATGTCACGCTGGAATATTTGGTCAAAGAGCGATACGAACTCCCGGCGTTCAGTGTACTTGAGCGTATCTGTCAGGCGGCCAGGGCTGAAGTCAACACTCGGTATTACGATCAATTGTGTGATTTTTTAGAGTCTGAAAGTCGCCAGTGCATTAACGATATTCTTCGATCCAGCACGGGGTTAAATGGTTTTGGTTGGAGTACTCTGAAAAATGAACCCAAACGCCCGACCCCTCGTAATATCCACGCGTACATCCAATACCTGGAGTGGCTGACATCTCTGCAAACCCTTTTACCCACGGATTTGGGGTTGCCGCCGGTGAAACACCAGCAATTTATCAACGAAGCCAAGGCCCTGGATTACGCTGAGCTGATAAAGCTCCGGCTGAATAAGCGATTTGCACTCGTCATCGTCTTAATTCGCCACCAATACGCACAAACTTTGGATAATGCCGCCGATATATTTATCAAGCTGCTGTTAAAAATGGATCGCTCGGCGCAAAAGCTGCTGGAGAAATATCTGGCAGACCATCAAAAGCAAACCGATCATTTGATTTCTGTGCTGTCTGGGACAGTTAAGGTGTATCTGGATAAGCCCGATTCGGTGACGGCCTTTGATCCGGTACTGGGAAAGAACAGTGATCAGCTACTGCAAATGTGCGAGCAATATATGGCATTCGCAGGCAACAACTATTTGCCGTTCATGGTTCAACTCTACAAAAAACAACGATCGACCTTATATCGCACGATTGAAATACTCAACCTGGCATCGGCCACGGAAGACAAGGATTTGCTCAATGCTTTTCAGTTTATTTTGAAGCACAAACAGCGTCGCACGGAGTTCCTGTCCATTCAGAACGATCCGAACGATCCATCTTCCAGGAATGTCATCAATATTCGCTGGATTCGAGAAAGCTGGTGGAAATTAGTCACGGGAAAATCAACCAAATCAGCACAGGTGACTGAGGTTAATAAAAGCTGTTTTGAGCTGTGTGTGTTTGAACGGATCGCTGAAGAACTGAGTACCGGTGACTTGTTCGTTCCCTACAGTGAAACCTTCGATGATTACCGGGAGCAGATGATCACCTGGGAAGAATACGAAGCGCAGTTGCCTACCTATTGCGAGGAAGTAGGGCTCGTCGCCGGTGATACAGAATTTACAAGCTCCCTGAAGAAGTCGATGGAGGAAAGCTGTTGTAAAGCTGACAGCCGATTCCCTGATGACGAACTGGTTCGCATTGAAAATGGGAATCTAATTATTGGAAAGCCAAAACCGGATCAACCATCACCAGAAGTCGAAGAAATTGGAGCGCTATTGCGCGATCGATTGGACAAAATCAATGTGCTTGATGTGATTATCAATGTTGAAAAATGGCTGAACCTGAATAAACATTTTGGGCCGTTGTCGGGTTTTGAATCACGTATCAGTGACCCAGTGTTACGTTTTGTTCTGACCATATTTTGCTATGGCACTAATATCGGCCCCACCGAAACCGTACGTTCGGTGCAGGGCATATCTCGCAAGCAAGTCGCTTGGCTTAACCTAAAGCGCACCACAGAGGCCCGTCTCGATAAAGCCATTGCGAAAATCAATAGCGAGTACAAAAAATACCGGCTCATAGAGTGTTGGGGATCAGGCAACAGTGTGTCGGCCGACGGAAAACTTTGGGATCTCTACGAAGATAATTTGCTATCTGAATACCATATTCGGTATGGCAGCTACGGCGGCATTGCCTATTACCACGTTTCGGACACCTATATTGCATTGTTCAGCCGGTTTATTCCCTGCGGTGTCTACGAGGCGATTTATATCCTGGACGGCCTACTCAACGATGAATCTGATTTTAATCCGGACACCGTTCACGGCGATACACAGGCGCAATCCACACCCGTCTTTGGCCTGGCGTACCTGCTGGGCATCAAGCTCATGCCGCGTATCCGAAATATCAAAGATCTCAGCTTTTATAAACCTGATCGCTCCATGGTGCTCAAGCATGTTCAGTCCTTGTTTAAGGAACCGATCAAGTGGGATCTCATTGAAAAGCACTATGCGGATATGATGCGAACGGCCATGTCCGTTAAAGCAGGAAAAATCACCGCCTCGACAATCCTGCGCCGGTTCGGCACCAAGAACCGGAAAAACAAGCTGTACTTTGCGTTCCGAGAGCTTGGGCGCGTGGTTAGAACCATGTTTTTGCTGGAATACATTACCGACGTTGATCTACGCAAAACAATCCAGGCAGCGACCTGTAAGAGCGAAGAGTTCAATGAGTTTGCCCGGTGGTTGTTTTTTGCTAATGGCGGGAAAATTCCCGCAAACTTAAGACACGAACAAAGCAAAATCGTGAAATACAATCATTTGCTGGCCAACTTCGCGATCCTATACAACGTAAACGCGATGACCGAGGTGTTTAATCAATTGAAGTCGGAAGGGCACAATATCACTCGCGACCACATGGCCGCATTCTCGCCGTACCACACCGAACACTTAGGCAGATTGGGAAGTTTTGAGCTAGATCTGACCAGGCAGGTCAAGCCCATGACTTTTGAGCTTCTTGTTGATTAATGCTTTAAATTCAAATGGTTGCATTCCAAGTGGCTAAATTCAACGCTTTTACCGGCCGGACCTCTTACAGGGATGGGCATAGAAGTGGGTTGAATCCAAAGTGTGGGATGATCTCAAAATTGTCTAAGAGATATTGATAAACGATCAAGGCGTCAGGGCAAATTGAAAACCTCCTACATCGTCAATAGAGATTGAGGGTGATTCCACTACCATTCATGTCCTCTGAGAGAGTCCAGGCGCTTTTGTACTTCGTAGAGCGCCCCGAAGTCCCCTTTCCCGATCAGGCTCAGTAATCAACGTGTACCGCCAGTTGATTAGTTATGGCCGTTAGTTGGGGAAAGGTTCTTTAGCGCATCCTCGATCATCTCTTCAGGTGGCTCTTCATATATAAGCGTGGTTGATGGATTAACGTGCCCCGCTATTTTTTGCGCTATTTTCACCGATTTTTTCTGTTTATGGATCACATTGGTGATTAGCGATCGCCGACCACTGTGAGAGCTGGCTTTTTCTATTCCAGCCCAATCACGGAGCATTAATGCCATATGCTCTTGTAACGTGTTTGGAGAATATGCGCCGCCTTTTTGGGTGATAAAAAGAGGGGAGGAGGGCTTGAGTCGTTCCTCTTTAACCAAGCGAAGATGTAAGTATTCAGACAATGCCTCTCTGAGATCAGCATCAACCATTGGTAAATCTCGAGACTTACCACGATGTTTCTTCACTGGCGGATAAAAGTTTTCTGGATCTATTTCAGCGCCCGATTTAGCAAGCGATTCGATTTGCCGAACCAGTTTATTAAAACTGTCTATATCGAAGCTAATCGTATGACGGTGATATTTGGATTTGGAGCGTTTCATCGCATCAGCCCCCTTTGTATAGGAAGCTGGCAAACTAAGAACCTCGTATAGATGAAAATCCGTTCCGCTAGGATTAAGTCGAGCAACTTCTTTAATCTGGAGGAGCGATATTTCCTGGGCACGAAGGCCGAGCTTAAAGCTAATCTGCATGATGGCCGTGTTCTTTTCAGGGTATCGATGTTGTTTGATAACATCAAACAGATATCGCTGCTGCTCTACGGTAGGAACTCTGGCTTGTCCAGACTTGGGCATTTTGACCTCCGAGTAGGGATAGATTAAATCCGTAATAATAAGATTTTAACGGATTATAGTGATTTCGATAGTGAGGTTTGACATAGAGTTGCAATTTTCCACAATACAACCAATATCATGATTTATCGGGAAAAAACCGGAGATCGAACATGAAATCTGAGATCGATATCGAAGTCGCCAAGAAACTTTTCCATAAAATCGCTAGTGAATGGAGCCTTACAGCCGCAGAGATAAACGCTTTACTCGGTGGCACTGGAGACATCGATGATCGCCAATTAACCGAAGAAGATATATTGAAAATTTCCACGATAGCTGGAATCTACGGAGCACTACAGACCTTGTTTGTTGACGAGAGCCAATGGCGTGGTTGGGTCAGAAAGCCAAACAGCGATTGGAACGGGCTATCCGCTTTGGATGTGATGATCTCTGGAAAGCTTGAAGATATTCAAAAGGTTCGAAATTATCTCTCCGCCTGGGGCGAACAGCACAACCTTTAACTCTCTAGCCACTCATACCTGATATCTAACTCTATCCCAAACCTTAGTAATAGCCATACTTGTGGATCTGGACGACGACATTACTAATTGTCTTGGAAATTCACCATTTGTTCTGGAAATCTTCACTGTTTTACTTGGTCATCCATTTGGGGCTTCTACCTGGTGTTCCCAGGATATAGCATTCGGCATAATATATATTATGTTAAATTCGTCGAGCCGACAGAATGGCCCCCAATCACGATAGTCAAATGGTTACGCTCCTGACGTTGTAAGGATCGAAGGCTAATAGCCATGAACACTCCAAGATATTATTTTGTTGTTGATGCTCAACCTGCACCTGGTGGACGCAATAAGGGTTTCAACAAGTATTCTGCAGCCCGTCGCAGTCCGTCACCATCATCACCCAGTTGCCCACCAGGGCTTATTACTGCAGAGACTAACATCCGAATCAACAGCTCACCCGCAACATCCAACTCATCTTCGATCAACCAATCAAGGAATTTTGGCTGGCGCATGATGGAATCTGAATATTCGATGCCTGGCAACACGACCGAGCTGGGTAATTCGGAAGATCCCACCAAATTAATCTATAACCCATATTCCGGTAACGAAATCACGGCCAGCTTCGAGGTCATTTTATTTGAAGCCAGTTATCGCTTCTTTTTCTAGTGATCAGAGCCGGCGTGCGCATAGGCATAGAGGGTAGCGTGGTCACTCCCGCAGCTTTGGCTGATTCAGCAACATTCAGCTCTTTGTAAGCATGGGTTTTCAAAAGTCGTTATAGCCCATGAGTATAGTCGCGCAGATACTCCAGTGCCTGTACCCGCTTCAATTCCAAGGAGCTGAAGTACTCAGATCGGGCTCTGTCTAGTTCTACCATCCTATCTTGAGATGCCAGAGACTCTTCCACAAGAATCTGACCGCGCATAACCATCCATGCATCCACTCTGGATTGCCAATCCGAGCGTTGTTGATCCAGCTTTTCCAAGCGATCCGTAGCCGCCGAACCCACTACACTCTCCCGGATCTGGCGCAAGGCAGCAGCATCACCCTGCTCCATTTTCCATCCCTTTTTAAGTTGAGACAAAAGCTGAAGCCGGGATACCGAAGCTATCTGTTGTTTAATAGGCTCAGGCAGCGCCGCTTCGAGTTCGGCGATGGCTGCGGCCTTCTCGGTGGATGGTAGTTCTGTATTTTCTACTAACGCCAGCTTTGCCAAGGTGTATTCGTCGAATAGATCCTCTTCTTCGTAAAATGCGCGATCCACGTGAGGGCTAAGATAATGAGAGCGCAATTCCAGAATCAGCTGCTTGTTATTGCGGAGAGTAGCAGAAGTCAATTCTCTTTCATCAGAAAATCGAAATGAATCGATCTTCATGTTACTTGGTTCATCCCCCATGGCTTCCCGTAATGCAAGATATTCCTCTAAGGCCTGTAAAGCCTGTACTGCGGCTAAATCCGGGAGCTGCCAGTTAATATAGGCTTTAATACGTCCGATGATCTGATCTTTCGGTTCTTCACCCACTGCATTCAGAAAAAAATCAAATACGCGACGTACATCGGAATTCAAAATCAGGTTACCCGCCGTATCGGGCTGCAATTCACCGTCCACCTGAATACCTTGCAAGGAGTTAGGCAATGACTCCAGTCCAGTAGTAAAAGGAGTCCGATTTATAAGGCGCCTGGTGTCCGAACGATTGTCGCTACCGGGTTCGGGATTGAACACGATGCCCGATCCGGATTCTTGGTGGAAGATGAACAATGTAGTGCCGAAAATGACACCAAACAGTGCCGGAAATAAAAACCGCTTACGCATGTCAAAGACCTTGCAGTTTCAAACGGTTCGCGTGCTGGCGAAACAGTGCTTTTGGGTTTGGATTGAACATACCGACCATCCCGAAGAAATGATTAATCTCATCCAGGTGATTCATACGGTAATCGTCTCTGATGA
The DNA here is from genome assembly GCF_002863865.1 of Ketobacter alkanivorans. Classification (NCBI taxonomy): domain Bacteria; kingdom Pseudomonadati; phylum Pseudomonadota; class Gammaproteobacteria; order Pseudomonadales; family Ketobacteraceae; genus Ketobacter; species Ketobacter alkanivorans. Next base: position 262,157 of record NZ_CP022684.1, read on the forward strand.
CTGTGCCCAGATGACTACCACAGCGTTCCACTAGTCCATCATTTTCAGTCGGGAACAGCGTTGCAGTCAGCGCAAATACATAGTCCGCAGGATCAAAGTAATTATTGAACGGCTTGGTACCGCTCCATGAATAATAACGTACCCCATCGACGACAGGTTCACCTTCACCACATTCCTCCAATGGAACGCCAGCAGGGTAATTGGCATTAAATTCTGTGGCGCCTATTGTGGATAGAGAATATAGGGTGCCACGTGGGTCTCTGGGCAGGGATATATCATTGTTTGTCTCCAGCAGTCGGTTATAGAGTGACGTCACCAATTCCATAACACCGTCTACCACAACGCCGATAACCGGTGTATCCAATGCGGAAATCACTAAGTCCACCGCTTTGGTGCCAAAGGTCGGTGAACCAATCGTGGTAACAGATGCAACCTTTTCAGGAGCAACCCCCGCAGCATAACGCACGGTCGGGCCTCCCTGACTATGACCGATTAAGTTCACTTTATCTGCACCGGTTATTGCTAGAATGGTCTCAATTTCAACCAACAATTGCTCGCCACGCATTTCATTCAGGCCAAAAGGTGATACTTGAACGACATGAACATCAGCACCATGTTTTGCCATGTCCTGGGGAATTCCATACCAATAGTCAATAGGGCCGATTTTATCGAAACCGAACGTTCCATGAACAAGCACAATGGGGTAACGGGTCTTGGCGTATTCGTCGGCATTTGCGATGACTGAAAAAAGAAATACAGTAAGACTCAATACGCTAAGAAACATCTGCTTTTTTGTTTTCATCATATGCTCCGATGTTTAGGATCCACGCTTTAACTATTGCACAGCTCTAGAACGTTCAGCTGCATGAAGGGATACAATGATAATCCGAGCTTAAGCTTGATTAAACTCGGATATCGGATGTACTCTAGGCGGTAGCGTTTATTCGTCTAACGTATTGTAATTAAGGGTTATATTTTGTGTTCTACAGTGAAGTTCAGCTAAGAAAGGGCTTCCAACTCCGTTCAAAACTCATGTTTTAGCAAGTTAACCATTCGGAGCGGTCATACCAGAACATTCCGTAATGTTTCTCGCTGCAAACCCGAGCAGGATGCAAGCAAACATATGACGACTGAACAAATCGATCTAAAAATGAGGAAGATTCCGCGCCAAGCTCGCTCTAAGGCTTCTGTTGATGCGATCATTCAAGCCTGCAGACGAATACTGGTAAAGCGGGGATACGAAGCCCTCACCACTAATGAAATAGCACGTGTGGCTGGTGTCAGCGTAGGGTCATTGTACGAGTATTTTCCAGGAAAAGAGGCTGTGGTTGCCGCCATGGTAAGGGATATGGCAGACCGCTATTTCCAGACACTCAAATCTGAGATAACGGCTAAACACAATAACAGTTATGAAAACGCCATGCGCCACTGGGTTGGATTACTTTTCAACTTAGTTCAGGAAAACAAACGGCTGGTACAGGTATTGGTATTTGATGTGCCTTACAGTTTTAAAATTATTCCTTTTGATACAATTACAACCGAGTTTTTCAATATCGTGATGAAAGGAGCAGCCCGTTCACAGAATCAGTATAAGTTAGAAGTGACCCCAGAGATATTGTATCTTATCTCTACGACCACAGCAGGCACGCTCACAGGCCTTGTCTTTGCTCCATCGCCTTATGTTGATAAAGAAAGGGTTCTGGATCAGCTCGCAAACAAAATAGCAGCATGGATGACCCAATAATCCTGTCTAAGCAAGACGTGCAGGACGCTTTCTACCAATGTTAATCGCAGCATCAAAAAATAATCTTTATCTAACCAGGCTGGGCCTGCCGATCATTTGCTGGTTCAGCCTCTCCAGCATACGATCCCGTTTCGTATTGCCATTAATCCGCAAAATGGCTTCGTGATACGCAGGTACGTTGGCCAATTTTCTCGGCAACAGTTTGTTGATCACTTTCAAAAAACGCTGAACACGCTTGGCAGTTCTCATATTGTTGGGCGTGGCTTGAGGTTGATCCAGCATCACTTGAATTGATTGAGGCAGTGATACGCACAAAAACGTCCATACAGGGGATCGTATGGGTCGTGGCAGGGTGTTTTCCAGAAAACTTCTTATAGCGAACCCAGCATCGGTTCTACCCAGTGTGTCCGATTGGCTCACCATAGCAATATAGTCCTCCACTTCCTGCCAGGTTTGCGGATGCATGTCTTCAGGGATACCAAAGCAAAACGCGTAACGAATGGCTTCCTGACAGAACTGATCCAGCTGCTGTGGCGTCAAAGGCTTTATCAATGCCTGATATAATTTCACTCGGCTGTAGAAGGCCGTTACATGCACCCAAAGCAATGCATTAACTTCATTTGCCTGATAGTGATTGCCTGTCAGATGACGACCAGCGGGCTGAGACAACTCACCTTGCACCCGGCTATGCACCTTGAATAGAGCTTTGGCTTTGTTCTGCACCATATTCAAATCGCCGTAGATGAGGGACCACAAATAAGTATAGGTCAGCTGGGCGCGCTGCTTGGGATCGGACATAATTTTGGAATGTTCAAATACAGCAGTGGCGATCCATGGGTGGCACAGCTGCATCTGCACCGATTGAACGGCACCAAGGAAGTAAACCAGCGTATGGCGATTCACCTCCCAAAAAACGGAATCCGGACCAAACAATCCAACCTTGGGATCTCTCACAAATCCGGCAATACCATTTAAAAAAGGGCTGATTTCTTCTTCGGAAAGATAGGAAGGCGCAATTACTTCATTGTTATCGTGTGGAGTCTGCATACTTCAGGATCCTTGTTTTTGTACTAGGTTGGGATCTTAAATGGAAAGCACATGATAATCCGAGCTAAAAGGCCGATAAACTCGGATATAAAACAAGCTTCACCCACCCTTCTATCTCCTAGTAAATAATTGATATTATTGATCTTTTCCAGCTTCAGTCAATGTCGGGCCGACACCACCAAACGCCTGTTTACAGTCTTCGTTCGGGTTTTCTCAGCCAACTATTTCAGCTGATTGAAAGGAGTATCTCGATCATTGCTTGGCTCAAGCGGCAAACACATTCATATACCAACCTGATAGGGTACATTAGGCACAGGCTGTATCTTACTCAGATATCCGCCCATTCTAAGATTTACTTCACTCTATACTTTCCTACAAAAGCTTTATCACAATAGTCGCAAATAGATGGTAAGCTCAGGCATGGTTCCACCATCGAGATGTTGCCAGTGAACGGAGTCACTATGCTAGAAACGATCAAGCTCCAAACTGTGGAAGTGTTCAATACCGTAGTGGCACTATTGCCGACTTTCGCAGGTGCATTAGCATTGTTGTTACTTGGTTGGATTCTCGCCAGGTTCTTAAAATTGTTGACAATTCGGCTTACCGGTTCGCTCAATAACCTACTAGCGCGGCGTTTTTACGGCTCTACGTTAGAGTTCGCGCGTCTCTCCCCTTCTTTACAACGCATCCTAAGTTCCGTGGTTTTTTGGGCGACAAATATCGTTTTTGTTGCAGTGGCGGTTCGAGTGGCGGGATTCACTGGCGCAGCGGTATGGCTTGAGCGGGTAGTTGTCTATTTGCCTTCACTGATCGGTGGTGGCCTTATTATTGTTGGCGGCGTTGTTGTTGGTGGCGTTACCCGAAAATTCATCAATCATGCGGCTCTAGCGGCAGAAATTGATAACGCGGAGCTATTGGGTCGTTTTTCCCAGTTCACTTTTGTCATTGTTGGGTTGGTTATAGGGCTGGGTCAGATAGGGGTAGATGTCACGCTCCTCATTCTGCTGTTTGGCATCGTGCTTGCCGCAATATTGACAGGGTTCTCCTTAGCGTTTGGCCTGGGTGCGAAGTCGATGGTTGAGAACCTCATTGCTAATCAACATATGAAGTTAATGATAAAGCCGGGCCAGCAGATAGTTTGTGGTTCCGTGCAAGGTCGAGTGCTTGAGTTTACGCCTACTTGCGTGGTACTTGAAACCATCGAAGGGCGCACATTGATCCCGGCAAAATTATGCATGGACCAAACGCTGGATATCATCATTACCGAGGTGAAGGATGAGCACAACAAATCCATTCAGCCTTGATTTTTTGTTACAGAAGCCTGGTAAAGCGGCGAGAGTGATTCAAACGCTTGATTCTCGTCAGGCTGCCCTTTATCTTTCAACCGTTCCCGTACGGGTGCTTGCTCCGGTCATCGAACGTATAGAAAGCTGGCCCGCAGCTAGAATTATTGAACTGATGCCGACCGAACAAAGCAGTGCCGTTCTGTGTAAGGTTAAATTTCCCGCCGCGGCCGCTGTGTTGAGATTAGTGGATGATTCAACGCGCAATGCCCTGCTAACAAATTTGCCAACACAGTTGACTCGCACTCTTAGCCGTTCGCTAAACTACCCTGACGACACTGTTGGTGCTTGGATGGATAGGTCTGCACCTCATTTTTCGCGGGATTTGTCGGTAGCTGAATGTGTTGCGTTACTCAGGCAATTAAACCAGACATTTGAACTTGTTGTCGCTGTAGATGACAATCATGGAATCGATGGAATCATCCCGGTCAGCGCGCTGCTCATCAGTGAACCATCCCGAACGCTTAGAGAGTTGGCTGATCGTCAATGTGCTCCTTTAGTTGCGCAAGCCCGTTTGGCGAAAGTGAAAGATGTAGAGGAGTGGCAACGTTTTAATACTCTACCGGTAAGAGGTCGCAACGGTTCTTTTCTTGGTACCTTGAGTCGTCAAACACTTTACCATGCACTGGATAAGGACAGCCCTGCTCCATCTGTGCCGCTGCGCGACTCTTTGCTTGCGCATTTGAGCAGAGCAATGATGGCCAGCGTTTCAGGTTTGTTGTCGATTTTAGTCAATAAACGAGGAAGAGTGAGCCTAGGTGGGGATGATAATAATGAACTCAACCACTGAAACTGAGGTATTAATCGATGCGGTCGATGACATATTGACGCATCGTTTTCTGCTCGATTACCCCAGAGACGCTGCGCAGATTATTGAAGAGTCAGACGTAACTGCTGTTGCGGATGTATTAAGTAATCAAGATATCTATGTTCAGCTTCCAGCGTGGCAGCAATTGGTTCCCCACGCAGCATCACGGTTGCTTGATGCAATGCCTGTGGATGTCTGCCAGAAAATACTTACCGAATTACCGCCACATTATACAGTGAAAGTGCTGGGGCAGTTCGATGAGGCGCGTCAGCAGGAGTTCTTGAACCTTTTGAGCCCTGGAATTCAAAAGGAGTTGAATGATCTAATGAGCTACCCGAATGAGTGCGCGGGCAGGCTTATGGATACTCGTATTACGCATTTTCGCGGTGATATGACGGCCGAAAAAACCTTATCAATTTTACGTAACTCGAAATTGAAAACGGCAAGAGCGCTGTTCTTGGTGGATAATGATGGCCGTCTTACAAGTAAAGTGCATTTGCAGGATGTTGCTGTTGCTGATCCGAATACTCCACTGCATACGCTAGCGCAGCCCATTGTAACTGCAGTGCAAAGCATGGCTCCCAATGAAGAAGTCACAGAACTATTTGAAAGCCAGCAGCTGTTAGACTTGCCAGTAGTTGATCTTGATAACCATCTTTTAGGAATCATCTATCACGCTAATCTTTTAAAGGCATCACAGCAAGAGCTTTCATCTGATCTGTTAGCAATGGTTGGTGCCAGCAGGGAAGAAAGGGCTCTGTCTACGCCTTTTTTCGCGGTAAAGAAAAGGATGCCTTGGTTACAGATTAATTTAATCACGGCATTTATGGCTGCTTCTGTAGTAGGAATCTTCGAGAACACGATTGCTCAGTTTACTGCATTGGCTGTGTTGCTTCCGGTGGTTGCCGGCCAATCCGGTAATGCTGGTGCTCAGGCGTTAGCGGTTACCATGCGAGGCCTTGCGCTACGTGAAATCACTATTCGCCAGTGGGGTTTAGTGATGTGGAAAGAAGTAAGCACTGGATTGATGAACGGGCTTTGCATAGCGCTTACTTGCGGAATCGGTGTTTATGTTTGGAGTCAATCATTAGGATTGGTAATTGTAATTTGTTCATCCATGATTCTTGCAATGATTGCGGCGGGATTTGCAGGAGCCTTGGTGCCTATAATGCTAGTGAGGCTTGGGCAGGATCCTGCACAAGCCTCTTCGATCATACTGACTACAGTAACGGATATCGCGGGTTTTTTCGCCTTTTTAGGCATTGCCACGTTGCTGTCTGGAATGCTTTAGGCATCTTCTGGGCCAGTGTCCTCAGGCAGATGAGCAGGCAAATCTGCTATATCAGGTCGGCGACGACGACGTGTTTTTGCAGGCACCAGCTCGCGCATGGATTCAAGTTTACCAAAACAGAGTAATTTGTCTTTAGCTTCCAATGCGCGCTCTGGCTTTGGATTCGGGATGGTTTTCGCGCCCCGGTAGAGCGTGAGCACGTTAATGTCCTGCTCACGCAGTTTGGTATCTTGAATGCTGGTGCCTACGAATTTCGATCCGTCTGGTATATAGATTTCACTTACTCCGTAGCCTTTGCTTACTGTGAGTCTTTGTCGAACATCAATTTCGGGGAAGTCTACTTGGGCCGCAATGTATTCTATAACTGCGCCCGCAACGTCCAAGCCAGTGCACTTTTCGATGCCTTCCAATCCAGGCGATGAATTGACTTCCATGATCTGAGGGCCGGTTTTACCTTCCAGCATATCTACGCCGGCTACCCTTAGGCCCATAATTTGCGCTGCGCGAACAGCTGTTTCGATATACTCATCTGGCAGGTCAACCGCTTCGGCAACGCCGCCACGATGAACGTTACTGCGAAATTCCTGGCCTTGGGCAACGCGTCTCATGGCTGCAACAACTCGATCACCAACTACAAAAGCTCTTATATCCTTACCTTTGCTTTCCGCCACAAACTTCTGAATAAGCACGTTTTGCTTTTGGCTTTGCAATAATTCGATAATGGATTCTGCCGCTTTAACCGATTCTGCCAAAAGAACGCCGATGCCCTGAGTACCTTCGATCAATTTAATGATGACCGGTGCCCCGCCTACTCGCTCAATGGCAGGCAAAACATCCCGTTTATCTCGGACAAATGTTGTGCGTGGAATGCCGATATGATGCCGACTTAAAATCTGCAGGCTGCGAAGTTTATCGCGAGAATTACTGATGCCATGGGCTGTATTAGCACAGAACACATCCATTTCTTGGAATTGCCTTACAACGGCTGTTCCATAGTAGGTTATGGAAGCACCGATACGGGGTAATACAGCATCGTAGTCATCCAGGGGCTTTTGGCGATAATAAAGATCAGGCACACCTCGCTGGAGATCAATGGCAAATTTCAACGTATTGAGCACTTTCACATCGTGGCCACGTTGTAGAGCGGCCTCTTTAAATCGAATAGTGCTGTATGCGTTTGGCCCGCAGGACAATATGGCAAGTTTCATTAATCTATGCTCCTAGCTTTTAATTATTTTTCGACAAAAGAAATTCATCACCTGGATCAACCAATATTCGACCGTTCATGGCTTCTCTACCCAACAGCATCAGGTTGGTCATTGTCGAGCGATCCGTTAAGGTTAGCTTAATCTTCCAGACTTTTCCGCCAAGCTGAATGTCAGTTCTGATCACTACACGCTTTTCTTTGTCTGCGGATGAACTCTTAACTATTTTTTTACCCTTTAAGGGGGCAGTGGTCGTCACGATTCTATCGACATTGTGAACGTCCGGGTGGATGTCAAACTTAACCCAAGCCTTGCCATCTTTCTCAAATTCTTCAATATTATCCACATGCAAAGACGACGTAGCTGCTCCTGTATCTACTCTCATTTGTAGATCCGTTAGGCCAAGTTCGGGTAGATCGCAGCATTCCAGCGCACCTACTACCATTTTATTTGCTTTCTTTTTCATGCTGTTGTGACCTGATAAATATAGATATGGTGACATCTTGCCATACTGCGGATTGTTTAGAAACTTTGCCCGTGCACTATGGTTTGATGTCCAGTCTGTTCTCGCCATTAATCAGTGTGATGCTAACAACCTTGTTGAAATCGATTGCCTCATAGCGATTCCAGTTAGTATTAGATCGTTGTATTACTAAAGTTACGCCCTTTTCACTATCATTCTCAGCCATCCTCGTCTGATGGCTTTTTACTTCATCACAAAAATATACATTGCACACATCTGAACGCATCGCTTTGGGGAGTGCGCAGCCGGATTCTGTTTGATTGATGCAGGAATGATCGATGCTGTGATCAGGAATGTGGGAAAGATAGCTGTTCAGTATTGATTGGGCCGTTAGATCTGGGTCTTTATCCATTAGCCGCCTGATGGTTACCGCGCTGATAAAACCGTGGTCTCCACCGGTTGAGCAACAACCGCCTTTGCATAGTCCGCATAGTGTATCGGAGGCAGCACTGATATGGGGATGAGACTGCAAGAACTCGTCTTGTTGTTTTAAGCGTTCGTGGGCATCGTAGTGCTGATCTCTAACGGCATCATCCGCGTTGCTGTACTGAACGGCCTCCTCTATGGTTTCTTCCAAGTGCTTTTGATACTGGGCTTTTCGTGCAGAGGATAGCGGCACTGTATGTGCCAGGCCCGTGGGTATCATAACCAGTTTGATTTGTTCAGGTGGGATGGATTTATCTGTGTTGATATAGGCATCCAATATCTTCTGATTATCGAGGGCTTCGTGGGCATCAATACTGTCGGCATGACGTTTGTCATGCTCTTCTTTAGCTTTTCGTTCTAATATTAACTTTTTCCGAAACTCAAAATGTGGTTTATACAATGTAGGATTCATTGTGAATCGTTGATTGTAAAGCTGTTTGCACTCGAAGTTCTGACATACGGTACTGGCATGATTGAAGTCAGTTTGATGGGTGATCTCACAGCAACAGACTTCACACTGTGCAGTCTGTCCAGACGGTTGGTTGGAAATATTGAAATTAACCATGCTTATCTGCTCTATCTTTGTCGAGTAACTAAGCGTTTACCTCATCTGGATCAATAACTTGGTGATTGATGAGAGCTAATCTCTAGGGGCATCGCGGTACAGCTGAAACGAGTATAAAACGGGTGGTTGCTAATGGAAAACAGATTTGTGCGAGTGATTGATTATCCTTTTCGAATATTCTTCCTCTCTGCTGGGTGTTGGGCCGTTTTGGTTATTCCATTGTGGGTGTTGGGTGTGACGGGAGCAGCGTCGCTGCCCACTGCCCTGCCCTTATTAAGTTGGCATCAGCACGAAATGTTATTTGGGTTTCTAAACCCGGCGATTGCTGGCTTTTTATTGACGGCGGTTTGTGTCTGGACAGGCACAGATCGGACCCACGGCACACCTCTGTTGATATTGTGGCTGCTATGGTTGTGCGGTCGGCTGGTGATGCTGTTCGATCTGGGGCTGCCTCCATTTGTGGTGGTGGCCATAAATTTACTGTTCTTGCCCATGGTGATTCTGGATGCCGGGCGCCGTGTATGGCAGGTTCGCCAAAGACGACAGTATGTCCTATTGGGTGCACTAGCGATGGTGTGGGCGGCAGAATGCGGCTTGTTGTTGTTCCCTATGGGTGGTTTCGATAAAAGTGCCATGATCATTATTTTTGCCGTTATGGCGGTGATTGGTGGCAGAATCACGCCTGGATTTTCTGCTGGCTGGTTGCGTCAGCGGGGTGGTAATGCCGATGCCGTGTACAGCAGCACGGTGCTGGATCTTATTGCGTTGATCGCTACTTTGGCGCTGGGCGTGTTGTTGCTTACGCCTTGGGATCTTGTCATTTTGGTCTGTGCGGTTGCCTGTGGCTTGCTGCATCTGGTCAGAATTGTGTTATGGCGCGGCTGGCTGGTAAGGAGCGAGCCACTGTTGTGGATATTGCATCTGGCATTACTTTGGATTCCCATTTCGTTGTTTATGTTGGCACTGGGTATTGCTGGATGGATACCGGCAAACTTGTGGCTACATGGTGGCGGCATCGGCGCCATAGCCACACTAATACTGGGGGTTATGTCCCGCGTGTCTCTTGGCCATACTGGTCGTCCACTGGTGCTGCCTCAGGGGATGGTTTCTGCCTTTGTGCTCATTCAGTTGTGCGTTTTGGTTAGGATTGTGACTGGGCTGGGCGCTGTCGATTGGCGCCTGGGCATTAGCATTACGGCGTTGTTATGGGTGATTCCATTTGCGTTATTTGTGTGGCGATACGCTTCGGTTCTGACTTCTGCCAGGGCCGATGGCAAACCGGGCTGATGTTGTCGTTACATTGATAGTAATCAATAAGTTGGTTTTGGGTTGATATAACCTATGAGTAACATTTAGGAGGAGTTTTCATGACGATTGATCTTCAGGCGAAGAAGGCCGAGTTATTGAGTAAAAGAGAGGAGCTATTGAATCGGCTGGATGCGATTAAAAAGGATTACGCCAATGGCCTGTCGGCCGATTCTGAGGAGCAGGCTTTACAGCTTGAAAACGCTGAGGTTCTGGCTGAGATAAGCCGGGTAACCAATGAGGACTTGCAGAAGGTAACGCAGGCAATCGAGCGTATCGAACATGAGCTTGCTCAATAAGGCTCCTCAACTGGGTTAATGCTGATCTATTTTGTATCCCAGCAGGTTCACCTCTTGAGCCTGCTGTACAGTGGTACCAATGGCGATCTTGCCAGTACCGTGCAGAGCCGCTTCCCTTCGATGGAGTCTGATTGAGGTTCCATCGCCCTCGCGCTTGCCACGTTGGGCTTCTACGTAGGTTCCGTTTGTGCTGTGATCGGTCAGAATAGCTTCACCCCAGCGAAATTCAATGCGCGCATGAGTCCGCGAAGCTAGCGCACTGTCGATTACGAGATCGCAGTGGGTTTCCCGTCCGATGATGAATGCCCCCTGCCCGGCTGCTAATTCATACACTTTACCCCGATAATAAATTTGCAAACTCAGTGGTTGGCTTTCTAATTGGGTGAGCTGAGTCATCTGTGTGGCATTGATCATGGACGTGGAGTCTTCACGGTCCCACACGATTTCCTGCACTCGAATGGGCTTTGATTTGCCTTTGACTCGAGCGGTCTGATAGGGGCGCAACTGAAATTCCTGCTGCGTAGCTAATCCGGATACGGTGGTATCTGTGGCTATAATTCGACCTGATTCGCACAGCGCAGCCACCCGTGCAGCCACGTTCACGGTGTCGCCGAATGGGTGCCCTTCGTCATATTCAATGGGGCCGTAATGGAATCCAATGCGAATTTTAATAAAGTGATCGTGAGCAACGGGGGTTTGAAAGAAATGCTGCTGCATATCGATAGCGGCCAATGCAGCGTCTTCTATTTTAGCAAACATGATCATCGCCTCGTCACCAATGGTTTCAACCAAATGGCCGTTATGTTGAGAGGCGTGGTGGACAATGCGGTTCAGGCTTTCGCTGATGCAATCATGGGCATCGGTATCACCCAGGTTCTCGTAGAGCTGGGTACTGCCTGAAACATCAGCAAACATGATGACAATGTGATCTGGCAGATCTTGATTCAAGTGATTGGCCCACAGCAATGGATGTACGGTATGATTCTAAGTATACAAAACATTCGAGCCCTGTAAAAAAACACTATGAATAGATTTAAAGCGTTAGAAAAAAGTGAGGTTGGATTTCGGACACCTTTGGATGAAATGATGCGCCATATCAAGTTCAACGATCAAGGGTTGATTCCAGCGGTGGCGCAACAATTCGACACCAAGGAAGTGTTGATGATGGCCTGGATGAATAGAGATGCGTTACAAGAGACCCTTGATACGGGGCGTGTGTGCTATTGGTCGCGGTCCCGAGGCGGCTTGTGGCGCAAAGGTGAAAGCAGCGGGCAGATTCAACTGTTGAAGACGCTGGCTTTGGATTGCGATGGCGATACTGTTTTGATGCAGGTAGATCAGAAGGGGCCGGCTTGTCATACCGGTCGACGAAGTTGTTTCTTTTACCAGGTGGATGGCAGTGAGATCACTGTTAACGCCGATGTGTTGATTTCCCCGGATGAGCTGTACAAAAAATAAGCTTATGTCGATCTACATGTCGATAAAAAAGGGGAGCAATCATGCTCCCCTTCTCTTTTCCTGTTGCGCTTACTGCTGATCAGGTATGGTTTTCAGCCAGATAGAACCATGTATCCAACACTGAATCAGGATTCAGAGATACGCTGTTGATACCAATATCCATCAGCCAACGCGCCAGATCAGGATGATCGGATGGGCCCTGGCCACAAATCCCCACATATTTATCGGCCTTGATACAGGCCTCTATGGCTTTCTGCAGCAACGCTTTTACTGCCGGATCACGCTCATCAAACAAGTGGGAGACAATGCCAGAGTCACGATCCAGGCCCAGCGTTAGCTGTGTCAGGTCGTTCGAGCCGATGGAGAAGCCATCGAAATGCTCCAGAAACTGCTCAGCCAGCAATGCATTGGTGGGCAGTTCGCACATCATGATGACGCGCAATCCGTTCTCACCGCGTTTGAGGCCGTTTTCTTCCAGCAGTTTAATGACCTGTTCGGCTTCACCCACTGTGCGTACGAAGGGCACCATCAGTTCGACGTTATCCAGCCCCATTTCTTCACGCACTTTTTTCATGGCACGACATTCAAGCTCGAAGCAATCGCGGAAGCTTTCGGAAATGTAACGGGATGCACCGCGGAAGCCCAGCATGGGGTTTTCTTCTTCCGGCTCGTACAATTTGCCGCCAATCAGGTTGGCATACTCGTTGGATTTAAAGTCCGAAAGACGCACGATGACTTTCTTGGGATAGAAAGACGCGGCCAACGTGGAAACACCTTCAACCAGCTTTTCGATATAGAACTCAACCGGCCCGGCATAGCCTGAAGTACGGCGTTGCACGGCTTGCTTCACATCTTTTGGCAGTGTTTCATAGTTCAGCAGTGCTTTCGGGTGCACACCGATCATACGATTGATGATGAATTCCAGTCGGGCCAAGCCGATACCGGCGTTTGGCAGAGCCTGGAAGTCAAAGGCACGATCAGGATTGCCCACGTTCATCATGATCTTGAACGGTAGGTCTGGCATGGATTCAATGGAATTCTTCTGAACATCGAACACCAGTTTACCGTCATACACCAAACCGGTATCACCTTCAGCGCAGGATACAGTAACTTCCTGGCCTTCTTGCAGAATGTCTGTGGCATCACCACAGCCCACTACCGCTGGGATACCAAGCTCACGGGCGATGATGGCCGCGTGACAGGTACGGCCACCACGATTGGTGACGATGGCTGAAGCACGCTTCATGATCGGCTCCCAGTCGGGGTCGGTCATGTCTGTTACCAACACATCGCCAGGCAGAACTTTGTCCATCTCACGCAGGCTGGTAACCAGTTTCACACTACCGCTGCCAATTCGGTGCCCGATGGAGCGGCCTTCCACCACAACCTTGCCAGTTTCTTTCAGCAGGTAGCGCTCCATCACGTTGGTCTGACGGCTTTTTACTGTCTCAGGGCGAGCCTGAACGATGTACAGCTTGCCGTCATCACCGTCACGTGCCCATTCCACATCAACCGGGTGGTCATAGTGCTTTTCGATGATCATGCACTGTTTAGCCAGCGCTTGAACTTCGTCATCGGTAATAGAAAAACGCTGACGATCTTCTTTTTCCACATCCACCGTTTCAACGGACTTGGTGGTGGTGTTTGCGCTGCCGTAAATCATTTTTACCGCTTTGCTACCCAGGTTTCGGCGCAGGATCGAAGGTCTACCCGCTGCCAGCGTGGGTTTGTGTACATAGAATTCATCAGGGTTAACCTGGCCTTGCACAACGGTTTCACCCAGCCCGTAGGCTGCAGTGATGAACACAACGTCGCGGAAACCGGACTCGGTATCCAGTGAGAACATGACGCCGCTGGAGCCGGTTTCGCTGCGCACCATGCGTTGAATGCCTGCAGACAGGGCAACATGGCGATGCTCGAAGCCTTGGTGTACTCGATAGGAAATAGCGCGATCGTTGTACAGTGATGCAAATACTTCTTTTACCGCATGGAGAACGTTATCGACACCATGGATGTTGAGGAAGGTTTCCTGCTGGCCTGCAAATGATGCATCAGGAAGATCTTCTGCTGTGGCGGATGAGCGAATCGCCACAGACATGTGCTCATTGCCGTCTTGCAATTTGGAATAAGCTTCCTTGATGGCGCTTTCCAGTGCGGGCTGCAATGGCGTGTTAATGATGGATTCGCGAATCTCTTTACCGACTTCGGCAAGCTGGTTCACGTCATTAACATCGAGCTTGTCGAGGGCATCGTTGATCTTTTTATTAAGTCCGCTTTGCTCCAGGAACTCGCGGTAGGCTTGGGCTGTGGTGGCAAAGCCACCCGGTACAGATACACCCGCACCAGACAGGTTACTGATCATTTCACCGAGAGAGGCGTTTTTACCACCTACTTTCTCGACATCGTTCTTGGACAGTTCCTGGAACCAGATTACATAATCGCTCAAGGTCGTTCTCCCTACCTTGTAAAATGTGGAATCTAGGCACTTTTGGTGCCTGGCCTAAAACAAGCACAGTACAGTGCCCGCTCCGTTAGCGCGACCGGTCGTTCGCTGCCGAAATGAGCAGGAATAATGTACTGAGAAGGTACTCTCAGCCATTAGCAGCCGCGCGGCGTTTCTTTTTGAGACGCAAGATTCTACTAAAAAAGGCAATAAATTACTCGTTCTAAATGGGGTTTCACGTTAAATTATTGCGACGATTTTGCCAAGCCCAGGAAGCACTTATGAAGCGTACGGTATTTTTTATTTCAGATGGCACAGGGATTACAGCAGAGACCCTCGGGCACTCTCTCCTGGCCCAGTTTGATACCGTCGATTTCGATCAAATTACCATTCCTTATGTGAAGGATGAGGAAAAGGTGCGGGATGCTGTGTCCCGAATTAATAAGGCAGCCATGTCGGACGATATGCCACCTTTGGTGTTCAGCACGGTCATTAACGACGATATTCGCGTCATGCTGAGCCAAAGCAAGGCATTCATGCTGGATATCTTCTCCAGCTTTCTGAAGCCGCTTGAAGGCGCGCTAGGGGCTGAATCCTCGTATTCTGTGGGTAAATCGCACTCTATAGTGGATGATCAGAGCTACAAGGTGAGAATTGACTCGGTTCACTATGCTTTAGACAACGACGACGGTGCCCGAACCCGGCATTATGATATGGCCGATGTGATTTTGATTGGTGTGTCCCGCAGTGGTAAAACGCCGACCTGTCTGTATCTGGCCCTGCAGTTCGGCATTAAGGCGGCCAATTATCCGCTAACCGAAGACGATCTGGATGACCTTAATTTACCCAAGGCGTTGCGCGAGCATCGCAGCAAGCTGTTTGGCCTGAGCATCGAGCCCGAGCGCCTTGCTGCCATCCGCACCGAACGCAAACCTAATAGTCGTTACGCCTCGATCAACCAATGTGAAAGCGAAGTTCGCGGTGCCGAGGCTATCTTTAACCGGTTTGGAATCCCCTACGTAAACAGTACCCACGCTTCTATTGAAGAGATTTCCACGAAGGTAATTGAAGCAGCTGGCATCAAGCGTAGATTAGCTTAAAATCAATTACTTAAAGATCATACCTGAAGCTGATTCTATATAATGAAACCTGATAGAGCGCTGTTGTTTTGCGAACTACCCTACGGAAATTCACTGGATCGCTTTGCGCAAATACGTCCATTGGGGCATGCAGTACTACTGGATAGTGGCGACAGTTACCAGGATCATATTGACGTCTACACTGCTGCGCCAGTGCGCACTTGTGTGTTGAATGCACAAAATCAGGATCTACCACAAGCCCTATCGGACTTACGCCACCAACTGAAGGCTTACGAGGTTAAGGCGCGTCCAAACCATCCTGCCCCTGGTTGGTTTGGTGTCTGGAGCTATGATTTAGGTGAAATTACAGAATCCATTCGAATCAAGCGTGATGATTCAGACTTGCCGCTGCTGTGGATGGGGTTTTACCCTGCCCTGATTGTCAGCAATCATCGCACCAGGCAGACGCAGCTGGTCACATTAGAGGGCTTCGAAGCCCAGGGCGAACAATTGAAGGCGGCATACCTGTCTGCGACTCCCGAGCCGCCGCACGCCTCTCCAGCCGATATTGCATTCAGCCTTGTTGACGAGTTCGTCGGCGACATGCCACCGGCCGTGTACCGCCAACTGTTTTCTCAGGTGCAGGAATATATCTGCAGTGGAGATTGTTATCAGATCAATCTTGCGCAACGTTTTCAGGCGCCATTCACGGGTTCCCCTTGGCAGGCCTACCGCAAGCTGCGTCAACAGCAGACAGCCCCGATGGGTGGATACATCGAAACTGAGCAATGGGCGTTGTTGAGCCTTTCACCTGAGCGTTTCATTCGTTGTACCGACCGTTCGGTGGAAGCAAAGCCGATTAAGGGCACTCGACCACGCAGTGCCGATATGACGATGGATGCGCAGCTCAAATACGACTTGCAACACAGCGACAAGGATCGTGCTGAAAACCTGATGATCGTGGATTTGTTGCGTAACGATCTGGGGCGCACCTGCGAGATTGGCTCGGTGCGGGTTGATAAGCTTTTTGATATCGAAAGTTTCAGTGCGGTACATCATATGGTTAGCACCATTACTGGCACCTTAAAACCGGATCTGGATGTGTTGGATCTTCTGGTGGGTGCGTTTCCTGGTGGCTCTATCACTGGAGCCCCCAAACGTCGGGCTATGGAGGTGATCGAAGAGCTTGAACCCAACGGGCGTGGGCTTTATTGCGGCAGTTTATTGTATGTCGACGTGTGCGGCCGCATGGATTCGAGCATTCTGATTAGATCTTTGGTGGCGCGACAGGGAATGATCAGTTGCTCAGGCGGCGGCGGAGTCGTGGCTGACTCCACCTGTGATGCCGAGTATCAAGAGATCCAGGACAAGATTGGAAACCTTCTTAAGTCCCTTCAGTAATGCATTGAATTATAAGGCCAAATCCCTGTTGGAAGCCTTAATGAACTCCAGCTTCAGCTCTTCATAAGTATGAACCGCCGGGAACTGGGGAAACTCCTCAATCACATTCTTGGGGGCTTTAAACAGAATGCCGGCTTCTGCCTCACTCAGCATGGTCGTGTCGTTGTAAGAATCCCCTGCCGCTATGCAGCGGTAATTCAAGGAATGAAATGCTTTCACAGAGGAGCGTTTCGGGTCGGCCTGCCGTAGCTTGTAATCTACAATGCGACCGTCCTCAGCCACCTCAAGGCGATGACAGAACAGGGTCGGCCAGCGCAATTGGCGCATCAAAGGCTGCGCAAACTCGTAGAAAGTATCTGACAGAATGACTACCTGAAAGCGCTCCCGGAGCCAATCCACAAACTCCAGTGCACCGTCCATCGGCCCCAGGGAATCGATCACTTCCTGAATTTCATTCAACCCCAGTTTATGCTCGTTCAATATAGAAAGGCGCTGTTTCATCAGCACATCGTAATCGGGAATGTCGCGGGTGGTGGCTTTAAGTGCTTCTATACCGGTTTTCTCGGCAAAATTGATCCAAATTTCCGGTACCAGAACCCCTTCCAGGTCAAGACATGCAATTTCCACAACGTTCTCCAGTTAACGAGTTGATCTGAGGTTTTTCGCTGGCCGCAACTCTAGCGATATTCGAGTCCGCTTGCAATGTGCACTGATTGATACACAAGGGCACTTTCAGACGGTTTTTATATTCTATCCGGTTATATATCAGTTTCATTCTTATATTTCGGTCTGTTCACTTTCTTTGCTAGAATACGCGCCCTCCGAGAGGTATGACGAATCAAGAGCAGTGAGTAGAGAGGCAAGCATGAGTTTAACCCAAGCAGACGCGCAAGCATGGAACAGTGATCTGGAATCCAAGAGCCCCCAGGAAATTCTGGCAGCCGCTTTGGATAAGTTTGATGATAACCTGGCAATTTCCTTCAGCGGCGCTGAAGACGTTGTATTGGTTGATATGGCTGCCAAACTTGGCAAGCCGTTCCGTGTATTCACGCTGGATACCGGCCGCCTGCACCCGGAAACGTATCGTTTTCTGGAAAAGGTTCGAACTCACTACGGCATCAAGATCGAGGCAACCTTCCCTGAAGTGGCCCAGGTTGAAAAGCTGATCGAAGAGAAAGGCATGTTCAGCTTCTATCAGGATGATCACAAAGAGTGCTGTGCGATTCGCAAGGTTGGCCCTCTGCGCCGCAAACTGTCTACGTTGAGCGCATGGGTAACCGGCCAGCGCAAGGATCAAAGCCCTGGTACTCGTGTGGATATTCCTGTGATCCAGATTGATGGTGCATTCTCCACCGAATCCAATCAGTTGATTAAATTCAACCCTCTGGCAAACTGGAGTTCCGAGGAAGTGTGGGCCTACATCCGCACCAATGAAGTTCCTTATAATGAACTGCATGAAAAAGGTTTCACCAGTATCGGCTGTGAGCCATGCACGCGAGCAGTTCTGCCTAACCAGCATGAGCGTGAAGGTCGCTGGTGGTGGGAAGAAGCAACCGCCAAAGAGTGTGGCTTGCACGCCATTAATGTCGATAAAAAGTAGCGAGATAGAGCGATGAAAATTACTCTGGTTAAGAAAATTCTAGCGGATGGCTCACCCTGCAAGAAATGCGGGGAGGTAATCGGCCGACTGGAAGATTCAGGCCAAATCGATCGAATCAACGAAATTCTGGTGGCCGATGAGCGTGACCCTACAAGCGCCGGCATGTTATTGGCTGCTGAGCTGAACGTTGATCGTGCCCCCTTCTTTGTGGTGGATTATGATGATGGTCGCCAGAGTGTTTACACGGTTTACTTCAAGTTTGTGAAGGAAGTGCTGGATCAGCAGACAGAAGAGAAAGATGAATTAAAAGAAATCCTGCATAACAACCCGGATCTCGATTTTCTCTGATATCCGCCTTTGTTTTGGCAATAAAAAGGCCCTGTAGAAGTATATCTACAGGGCCTTTTTGCTGAGGAGCTGGTTAAAGGGTGGGCAGTTGAATATGGCTGAACAATTCGTCCAGTTCAGACCGGGTATGGCGATCCACTGCTTCATCCACGACTTCTTTGGTTAAATGTGGTGCAAACAATTCGATGAACTCATACATGAAGCCCCGCAGGAAGGTGCCGCGACGGAAACCAATCTTGGTTACGCTGGGCTCAAACAGGTGTGAAGCGTCCAGCGCCACCAGATCAGGATCGTTTACATCACAGGCCATTTTCGCCACGATTCCAACACCCAGTCCCAGTTTGACGTAGGTTTTGATCACATCAGCATCGGCCGCTGTGAAAACCACCTTCGGTGACAAACCTTTGTCCAAAAACGCATCGTCCAGTTTGGAGCGGCCAGTGAACCCAAAGGTATAGGTTACGATGGGCTGGCGAGATACTTCTTCGAGGGTGACCTTGGATGACTGCGCCAACGGATGGTTGCGCGGCACAATGATGGCCCGATTCCAGCTGTAGCAAGGCATCATGATCAGGTCACCGAACAGCTCCAATGCTTCTGTGGCGATAGCAAAATCCACTGTACCATCGGCAGCCATTTCAGAAATCTGAATTGGGGTGCCCTGGTGCATATGCAGGGAAACGTCGGGGTATTTATCGATAAAGGTTTCTATTACGCCAGGCAACGCATAACGAGCCTGAGTATGGGTTGTGGCCAGTGAGAGGCTGCCTTTGCTCTCGTCACTGAACTCCTGAGCCACCTGCTTTATACTGTCCACTTTACGCAGTATTTCGCCAGCGATTCTGAGAATGGCTTCCCCTGCGGGTGTAACACGAGTCAGGTGCTTGCCGCTTCTGGAGAAAATCTCTACCCCCAGTTCATCTTCCAACAAGCGGATCTGCTTACTGATTCCGGGTTGCGAAGTATATAGGCTTTGCGCGGTAACCGAGACGTTCAGATCGTGTCGCGCCACTTCCCAGATGTAACGCAATTGCTGAAGTTTCATTGATCTCCCTCCCCTTTCCTTTTGTTATTTGGCTTCGGGGTTATAACAATATGAAAATATATTCCTTTGCAGAATAGGACAGAATCGTTAAATTTACCAACCTCAAAACTTCAGATTGTTAAATAATTTTCTGTTATCGCCATTTCAACTTAGAAGAGATTGTCGGCATCGTCTATGGATATCGTAGTTTATATACTGGCGGGAGCCGCTGTTGGTTTTGCTGTAGGGGTTACCGGTGTTGGCGGTGGCTCATTAATGACCCCTCTTTTATTACTGTTCGGCTTTCCGCCTCATGTTGCCATCGGTACTGATCTTCTTTATGCCTCCATCACCAAATCGGGTGGCGTCTTTGTCCATAAACGTCAAGGCACCATACGCTGGAACATCGTATTTACACTGTTTGCCGGTAGCCTGCCTGCCAGTTTAGCAACCATTTATGTCCTGCATACCTACTTTCAGGATTCGGAATCTTACGGGCACGTGCTGACCTCCATGCTTGGAGTAATGCTTATACTCACTTCCATCGTGCTGTTGTTTCGTAAGAAGATAATTGCTGAGTCTCATGATCATGAGGCCACAGGCTTTCTGGCTCATTTGCAAAGGCACTCCCCCCGCTATACCTGGGTCATGGGAATTGCCTTGGGCATTATGGTTACTTTGTCTTCGGTAGGAGCCGGGGCATTTGGGGCTGCTATCTTGCTGCTGTTATACCCTCGTATGCCGTCCATACATGTGGTTGGCACTGATCTCGCCCACGCCGTTCCGTTAACGCTGGTGGCGGGTACAGGGCATTTACTGTTGGGAAATGTCGATTTTTATCTGCTGGGGTCGCTGTTGATTGGCTCACTGCCTGCTATTTATATAGGTACCAAAGTGGCTACCCGCCTTCCTGAGAAGTTTTTACAGCCCATGCTGGCAAGTATGTTGTTGTTATTGGGGGTTAAATACGCGTTTTTTTGAGGCGAGGCCGGGTTTGGCTCTCCCTCATCATAGTAGTAGGCACTAAATAGATTGGCACTTGAGACAACTGCAGCACTTTGGTTGCGACCGATCCTATCGCGGTGCTCCTGTTTGAGTGGCCGCCATGGGTGCCCATCACGATCAGATCGGCATCAATTTTCTCCGCTGTATCTAAAATCACTTGGCAGGCGTCACCGTCATAGACCTGCACATCACATATACACTCTGTAGACCCCTTGAAGTCAATAAAGTCCTCTTCGAACGCCTGCCTGACACGGGCTCTGATGGTGGTCATCACAGCCTCGTAACCATGGTGTTTCAACGCAGCCTTATCTTTCTGCGGCACATAGGTTTCCAACAACGCCCCTGCAAACACACTAACAGGCTCTACCGCATGCACCACGGTAACCTGGGCATTGTGCCTGCTCGCAAGCTCACACACATGCTCCAGAATGAAAGGGCCAAACAAGCCGAGATCGGCAGCATAGAGGATGTTATTTAACATTAATTAACAGAACTTCAACGGCGAAATGTATGTTTATTGACCATCTTTAGATCATAGCAGGTGACGTCGTTTTTGCCTGTTATGCGCACAGTAAATAATAAAGAAGGGGTAACTAAATTCGGTTAGGTGAGATGCAGTAAACGCAGACAATACTTCTGATCAAAATAGCGACTTACTGCTCATTCTGGAAATTACAAATTGGTTTAGTTTGAGATGCTTAACTACTTTTAAGGTACGAAAACGCCGCATTTTTCATTAACGTATTAGGTAGTCGTTGCTGTATGAAATTCATCGGATTTTGGAACAGGGTTATTGCGCTTGCCGGAAGCATCTTATGTATTGCCTCCACAAGCGTCTTGTCTGCAGAATCGCACCATCTTGGCGTAAAGCTAACGGACGAACAAAGTCGTTTGTTGAATGGTTATCATCAGCCCGCACTTGCTAACTTCGATATGAACAGTCTGTCAACGCGATCCGTTTCTGCTGTTCCCCTGATCAGTTTGACATTTACTGCTGAAACAAACCTTATGAAAGGAAACGCTTTTGAATTAGGCGCAAACTACAGTTCTTGGACGCTGAATTCAAACTCCGCTCAAATCGACGTTGTTTCGGTCGGTACCTCATTCACTTTGCATGCGCCGATTCAACAGGCGATGGACTTTTCCAAATCAATTCGCGAAAAGGTGGAGCTCTGCCCTGAAAAGCTGCTCGACAAGCTCGTGGTTGATGGCGCTGTTGCAATCAACTATAGCTGGTAGAGCGCTCTATTCCTGCGGCTTGTTTGCCACCCCATGGGGAACATGCCCCGCTGCAACGTGTTCACTTGCAGAGACGCAATGCCCTTCCTGATCATCAAAGAAAACATCCGCCCCAAACGCTTTAAGAAACGCGCCTTTATCAAGCCCGCCAAGAAACAGTGATTCGTCTATTCGAATATTCCAGTTCCTAAGTGTGCGCACAACTCGCTCATGGGCTGGTGCTGAACGCGCGGTAACTAACGCTGTGCGTATAGGGCAACTTTCTTCAGAGAACTGTGACTGCAGATTGTGTAATGCTTGTAGAAACGGCTTAAATGGGCCGCCGCGCATGGGGGTTTTCGCTGCTGCACGCTCTGAGGCTGTGAATGCCGCGAGCCCCTGTGTTTGATAAATCTGTTCGGATTCGTCAGAGAACAATACCGCGTCACCATCGAAGGCGATTTTTAACTCAGCCGCAAGATTTTTTGTTGTGGCTCTGCTTGGGGAGATAATACTGGCAGCGGCATAACCCAGATCTAGTGCAGCACGAACATCTCCGGGGTTTGTAGACAGAAACAGATGCGCACCGAATGCCTCAACATATTGATAAGGGCTTTTGCCGCCAGAAAAAGCAGCACGGGTAATCGGCAGGCCCCAATGTTCAATTGAGTTGAATACCCGCAACCCAGTATCAGCCGAGTTACGTGAAAGCAATATTACCTCTACTCCACTGTTGCTGTTCACCATATCATTGATCGCCAGAAGCTTTCTTACCAGCGGGAATGCTTCCCCAGCTTCGAGTGGCGTGTCTTCTTGCTCGATCTGATATTGACGATAGGCTTCCAGCCCTTGCTCGTTGAATATGCGATGACTTTCTGACAAATCAAACAGAGCGCTGGATGATGTTGCGATAACCAGTTTTCCGTCGAAGGTGATAGGCATTAGAGGGTTACCTCCTGGAGATGATCGATCAGTGGAAAGTAGAGGAACAATTTGGTGGGTGATGCTTCCATTGCATAAAGTGCTTGGTGATAACCTGCTAACTGCGCGCGATAATGGGCCACTTCCTGATTAATAAAAGCATCTGTATCGCCTTCGGGCTCCGATAATTTATAGTCAATTATAAATCGCGTTTCGTTTTCAATAAACGTTCGATCAATAATAATATTCTTCGAAACGGTCTGAAGAGGATTTGAACTGTCTTCACTTTGATAAATAAGTGACAGCTCGGCCTGATCCTGAGTACGGGTTTTGCCGAATAACCAACGGCCATTATCTGAAGATTGCACATTGACAATAGCCCTTGTAACGATGTCGAGGGCTGCTTCAAGGGAGGATTCCATAACTCCCATGCGAATAAGCTCCTGCCGCCAGGAATGAGCGCAGCGTTCTGGTGAGAGTGAAGCATACAGGGAGGGGTTATTGCTAAGCTGCTCAAATAGCCGATGGGTTAATATACCTGCAAGGCGTCTATGCTGCTGGCCGGTTTCTTGTTCAGATTCCCCGATAACTGAGACATCCACAGGTTGATGAATAGCTGAATGGTCGCTTTGGCCGAGCATATTTATAAAATCATCTGAGGTGATGCGGAAAGGCCTCTTCGGTGAATCCAATTCCGATAGAGTGCAGGTATGGACGTTGCTGTCAATAACATCTCGAATGGGAAACAGCAGTGCCAGAAGGCTGTTGGTTTCTGGCTTTTTGAAATCGCCATCTTTTTTTTCCACGCAGGCACTCAGGTATAGTTTGCGTTTTGCTCTTGTGCAGGCAACGTATAATAGCCGTGCGGCTTCGTTCAGCGCTCGTTGTTTCTTTAGTTTCCATAAGTAATCGTACACCGAACCAGTGGACTGCAGTGTTCTGCTTTCCAGTGGTGCCAAAAACAGTTCCTGCTCCTCACTGGCGATGGCTGTCTGCTTATCCAACAGAATGAGCGGTTTGTCGTCGCCTCTGGGCTTGCGATTAAGTTGCGGTAAAAAAACAACATCAAATTCCAGGCCTTTTGATTTGTGCATGGTCATCACTTGAACAACCCGCTGATCTTCTGGGTACACTTCGGGTGGCACAAAGAAATCGGTTAGCTTGCGCTGCAATGCGTTGAAGTCGGGCGTGTCCGCTATGGTGTTAATAGAATCAAGCAGCGCAAAAAACAGATCGATCGATTCAAGTTCTGCAGCATTGTTTGCCGTGGCGGGCAAACCAAGCCCAAGAACCAATTCTCTTAGAGATTGTTGCCAGGAATAACGATGTCGATCACCATAAGCTTTAACAAACAACCCATGCAGGTGCTGCAGCTTATGCTGTACCGGTGCCTCAAAGTGAACACTCCATTGATCAGAATTCGATAGGATCTGCAATGCCTGCCAGGGGGTAGCCGCAACGCTCGCCACACGCTGAAGATCTATCAAGGATATACCGCACCATGGGCCGCGCATTAAGGCAAACCACGCTGTTTTATCATTCGGAGAAAGATAAGCCCTGGCCACTGACATCAGATCTGTGATCATCTGGCTATGGGCCAATGATTCAATATCCACTGCCTGATAGGCGATGCCTGCGGATTTCAGTTCCGCAACGATTGGGGCGACGTGAGCTTTTCCTTTAGCGAGGATCGCGATGGAATCAGATGCATTAGTCTTGGCAATGGTATCTGCAATCCATCGAGCTTCATCTTTGGTTGCGCATGCCTTCTGCTTCTCTTCATGGCTAAAAAATTCAAGCGCAACGATATCCTCATCTTTTGCAGTACGATTTGCCTTAGACTGCGAATAAGTAACAGCGCCCTTTCGAGTATCAGCCCGGCTGGGAAATACCCGTGAGAAAACATTGTTGACCCAGGATATGATGGTTTCAGATGAGCGAAAGTTGGTCGATAAAACCAAAGGCGTAATCGGCACCTGGCCAAGCCGCTGCTGATACCAAAGCCGTATAAATAGGCCCACGTCTGCCTTCCGAAAAGCATAGATCGACTGCATAGGGTCACCCACCAAGAACAACGTGCGACCATCTCCTTGCTCCCAGCCAGCAGTCAGTTTATCCAGTAGTTCAACCTGGATGAAGGATGTGTCCTGAAATTCATCAACCAGTATATGGCTGATTCTGTTATCCAGTATTAATGTGAGGTCAGATGGGTCGTCTGCACTGCCCAATGTTGCCAATGCGGCTAACGCAATTTCGCTAAAGTCGACACGATGCTGAGATTGAAACTCCAGTTTAAGATGCGCTGCGGCGAAGCGCATAATCAGCACAAGATCTTCCAACAGTTGCCATTGAGATTCTGTGAGGGATTCGTCGGGCAAATTGATAAAATCCTGAATCGCAGTCAGTCCGGGTGATCCGCTTCTATGAATTTGCTCGATTAACGCTTTAGCACGTTCTTTGTATAATTTGTTTTCTTTCTTTTCTGCTGCGTTATCTCCGGTTGGAAAACCACCATTTTTATCCAGCCGAGAGCGTGGCTCAAGTTTTGCCGTGAGCAATAGTTTTAGCTGCTCCTTTTGGTGCTGGGCTGAGCTTGCCTTCGCTGTTAACAGCGAATGTTCAATCTGTTGCAAGCGTAGCTGGTTTTCGGCAAAGACAGCAAGGCTGTCTAATTCGGGAAAAAAATCGGGGTTAAAGGCTTCTTTGACTGCAGCGAGGGCATCTTGATTCAGGTTTCGAAGTGAATGTTCCAGCAGTAACCGGAATTGGATCATGTTCCCATGAATATTGGTAACGTCGCTGATCCAGTGATCCCGTTGTGAGAGCATTTGACTAACCAGTGAGCTGAGCTTGCTGAACTGATTGTCCAACTGCCCAAGAACCCTGCGCAATGCGCTACCTAGGTCGTCGTCTTGGTCAAGAGATGCTAATAATGCACGGCTAGCGTTCTGATAAAGTTCGCTGGCATCTTCTGCTACAGTGAATTGAACACCCAGGCCGGAACCAAGTGGTCGGTTCCGCACAATGCCATTACAGAAGCTATCAATGGTGAGCAAACGCAGTCTACTTTGATTTTGCTTCAATCCCCATGACCTTTCTACATCCCGTTGCAGCACGCTCCGACCCAGATAGTAGAACTGCTGATCGTACGCACTTTCGGGTGGCGTGGCGTGACTTGCCAGCTCGAGTGCCTCCATCACCCTCACCCGCATTTCCGCTGCGGCCTTTTTAGTAAAGGTGATAGCAAGTATTTCTTCAGGGTTGTCAACGATCGTAAGTAAACGCAGAATGCGCAGCGTCAATACGCCGGTTTTACCGGACCCTGCTGGAGCCTGTACGATGAAACTCTCACCAACATCCAGAGCCTGCTCCCGCTCTTTATGGTCATTCATCGTCATGATTGTGCTCCTTGATCCGACATACTGGCCCAAGATGGCAAAATTGACACACACTATCTGATAGGGGTGCTACACGCGCAACCCCTTGCTGATACTCGATAGCAATCGCCTCAAGGCTTAACTTCCAGGCAGAAACCTGTTCTTCCCACCCCTCCTCTGGGTTTTTCACTGTACGCAGGGCGCTGGCGCTAAACGCAGTTGTTGTGGACTGCAGGCCATGCCATTCGGCTTTGTCCGGGCGCACGATGCCAAAGTAAATGCCCGTGGTGTTGGTGGGATCCAGTAAAGCATAAAGCGGCAACTGGGGTTCCTCTGGCCGCTCACCCAACAGGGATGAGGTTGTTTTCAGCCCTGTTTTGTAATCAATAATGATACGGCTGCCATCCTCAAGCACGTCAATTCTGTCTGCCGTTAGGGAAAGCTCCAAACCGGCGAGAGAGATCTTTTGACGCTTTTCAAGTTTATCTACAACAAAATTGGATCGGCTGCTTTCTGCGCTCAGCAGCCATTGGGAAACTGCATTAAACGTTCTTTCCCGCTCTAAAGCGTAAAGAGCCTCAGGCTGTAAAAACACATCCTGCTTAAAACGAATCAGCTCTTTCTCTATTAACTCATGCAAAAACTCGCTTAACCGTAATTCGTTGGACAGCAGATGTTGTAGCGCTGAATAATTTTCCACTTGTTCCCAGAAGGCTTCTAATACCCGATGCACCAATGTGCCTCGGTCACTGGCTTTAACGCCGTCTTGTAAGTCGTCTTCTTGTTTTATACCAAGCCTATATTCTGCATAAGCTTTAAAGGGACAGAGTGACTGAGCTTTTATCAAGCCGCTGCCGCCCTTGCTATGAGTCTCGGAAAGCGGTACACCGACCTCGTCGGCCGCTACACTCAGCACGGCAGACCGGTGCTCATATAATCGTTGCTCCCGCGACTGTGCATTCAATGAGGTTGCTTGCGCGTTTGTGGCAGGCAGATCCTCCAGGAGTGGCGACAGCAGAAGTTGCGAATCCCCCTGAAATTGCCCCCAACTAAACACAACCTGCGGTGCACAACGGCGAAAGCCCTCTAAAATCGATTTTGCATACTGCAATTCACGATCAGGGCCTGATCCCGGCATATTATATTTACGCAAAGTTTGGCGGGGCAGTGCCGGGTTTGAGGTTGCGGCTTGTGGCCATTGCTGACTTTCACATTCGCACACCCATAGCCCGTCAAAATTCAGAGAGGCCGCCTCCAATACACCCATAATCTGGATGGGCGCTGTGTCTGTTTGTGGCTGGAATGTGGTGTTCTTCAGCTGGGTGAACAGCTCCTGGGTGAAATCACTGAAGCTGAGGTTGTCTAAGAAGCCCTCTAGCTCCACCATGGATTGAAGTGTTTCCTGAAGTCGCT
Source organism: Ketobacter alkanivorans (assembly GCF_002863865.1). Lineage (NCBI taxonomy): Bacteria > Pseudomonadati > Pseudomonadota > Gammaproteobacteria > Pseudomonadales > Ketobacteraceae > Ketobacter > Ketobacter alkanivorans. The sequence continues at coordinate 290,000 of NZ_CP022684.1, forward strand.
GATTTACCTGGTAGGTTTCGCTATCCAGAGTAAACTCGCTTAGCCAACCCAACTGTTTTAAGGTTTGCTGCAGCCACTGCAACCATTGTGACACGCTTTTCTTGAATCGGACTTGGCTGAGTGATGCGTCGGCAAGCGATAACGGTGCTTCACTCTGTTCTTGGTTTTCTCCACGCCCGGAGTTAAAAGCATGCCATTGCTGCTGTACTTGCAGCCAACTTAGCTGTGGCCGGTTGTTGCTGCGCAACCAACACACGAAGCTGTCTCTGAGTTCAAACTGGCGGATACCACCTTTTACAAACGGGCTTTTGATCAGCACGGCCCATTCATTCAAGAGTAAGGCGTTATGCATCGCTCTAAGCAACAGTTGTAAATGGCTGATTATGGGGTAGCTGGATAGCGGACGCCCCGCAGTAATGTTGATAGCGTTCTGCCATGCAGCAGGGAGACTGCCGGGGTTGGCGTGGGCCAAATCGTGACAAAGCTTTTCGAGATGGCTGCGCTGTTGTTGCAGGTTGGGTATAACAATCGCAAACAGCCCCTGCGGGTTGTTATGATATTGATTGATGGCCCACAGTAATGCCTGTTTAAACTGTAATTGGTGGTCTGGCAGGCCGATAGTGTGAGCATTGAGCGGGTGAGTGGCCGCGCCAGAAAAGTGTACGGAGGCTCCGTGACGCTCAAATAATTTGCCAATGCTGAGCAACTGCGGTTCAGACAGATCATTGAACCCGTGCAGGAACACCCTGTCGTAAGACTTAAGATGGTTATGGCTTTCGCGCAAAAGCAACGCAGCCAACCCGGCAGCATCAACCCAGTTCTGTGCCTGTAATTCCGCAAGATACGCTTCGTGAGTGCATGCGAATACGCGGTTTTCCTCGGTTTCACCCTGGTTCCAGTCTTCGTTTCGTAGCTGCCAGCGGCAGGCAAGGCTGCGCGCTTGAATACAAAGCTGCACCATCCCTTCCCGATCTGTGCCCTCCTCCATGTTCCGCGCCAGGTGTTTTTGCCAGATCAACCGGCTCTGCTGTGGAGACAGCAAGCGCGGTAACGGGTTATCGCCCGTATGGATCAGTGCAAGAGCATCGTATTGCTCCAACAGCCAACTATCCACGGGCATCGCTTTCAAGCTATTCCACGCACGCTTGCCTGAGCCTAACATCAGCTCATTGCAATCCCTTTGCAGCCAGGCGGACAGGCGGCGGTTAGGTGTGAGTATGAGGTCGTTTGCCCCAATTCTTTGCAGATCAAGTGTCGTCAGCGTCACCGGTACCTTTAACCGTTAAAATGAACCGTTAATATGGGAAAACTATCAGATTTATGAAGATATTTTTCGAATTCTGATGGTGTAAGTATGCAACTGCAGCGTCGATTGGGCTAGAATCGACCCTCAGCCCATGATACCTGAAAGCTAGATTAAATAGGATTCAAAAACGATGTCACAGAATAGTGTCGACAATTTAAATGTCGCCTCACAGGAGTTGTTGATAACCCCTGGTCAATTGAAAGCCGAAATCCCCCTGACTGATAAAGCCCGCGATGTGGTTGTTAAAGGTCGTGAGGACGTGCGCAACATTCTTGACCGTAAGGATCACCGCTTGTTTGTAGTGGTAGGCCCCTGCTCTATTCATGACGTCGATGCCGCTAAAGATTATGCGCAAAGGCTGCAAAAGCTTGCGGCTGAAGTATCTGACACGATTTTGCTCATAATGCGGGTGTATTTTGAAAAGCCACGTACGACTGTTGGGTGGAAGGGCTTGATTAATGACCCTTACTTGAATGATACCTTCAAGATTCAGGATGGTCTGCACATAGCGCGTAAATTGCTGGTGGATTTGTCCGAGATCGGGCTGCCCCTTGCCACTGAGGCGCTGGATCCTATTTCACCGCAGTATCTCCAGGATTTGATCAGTTGGTCAGCCATTGGTGCGCGCACCACTGAGTCTCAAACACACCGGGAAATGTCTAGCGGCTTGTCTTCTGCTGTGGGCTTTAAGAACGGAACAGACGGCTCTATGACTGTTGCTGTGAACGCGTTGCAGTCGGTTCTCAGCCCCCATAGCTTTCTGGGTATCAATCAGGAAGGTCAGGTAGCCATCATCAACACCAAGGGAAATGCCTATGGCCATGTGGTGTTGCGCGGTGGTGGCGGCAAGCCCAATTACGATTCAGTGAGCGTCGCTCTGGCTGAGAAGGAACTTGCCAAAGAAAAGCTATCTCAGAATATTATGGTGGATTGCAGTCACGCCAACTCCAATAAAGATCCCGGCCTGCAGCCTTTGGTAATGGAAAACGTCACCAACCAGATCCTGGAAGGCAACAAGTCCATCGTTGGCTTGATGGTGGAAAGCCACATTAATTGGGGCGCGCAAAAGATCACTGAAGATCATAGCCAAATGCAATACGGCGTATCGGTAACGGATGCTTGTATCGATTGGGAAACCACTGAATCCAGTATCCGTAAGATGCGTGAAAAGCTTAAAGACGTGTTGCCCAGTCGTTAATCGCGCCGCAACATATGATAAAAAAGGCCCGTATTAAGGGCCTTTTTTATGCGTGGGCTACAAGCTTTCGAGCGTCTGCCGCTATTTAAAGTAGGCGTTGTCCGTCACGCTGTGGTCCGTTTCATCGGTGACACGCTTCAGCTGGGGGATTTTCTCCAACAGCGTCTTTTCAATACCTTCTTTCAAAGTAACATCGACCATTCCACAGCCTTGGCAGCCGCCGCCAAACTTGAGAACAGCAACCGTATCGTCTTCCACCAAGCCAATTAACTGAACGTTTCCGCCATGGGATGCCAGCTGAGGATTGATTTCACTATACAGGTAGTAGTTTATTTTTTGCTCAATGCTGGCGTCGTCATCGATCTGGGGTACTTTAGATTTGGGTGCGCGGAAGGTCAGTTGCCCCCCCATGCGATCTTTAGCATAGTCAATAACAGCATCTTCCAGAAAAGGAAGGCTTTCTGCATCGATATACGCGCTAAATCCCTCAAACGGTAATTTGGTGTCAGTAGCGTCCTCTTCTCCGCTGGCGCAGTATGCCATGCAGCACTCCGCATGGGGCGTTCCCGGTCGTTCTACAAATATACGTACACCCATCCCTTCGCTGTCTTGCTTTGCGAGCAGCCCAATCAAATACTCCTGGGCGGATGGGGTCACAGTAATTGAACTATTTGACATGGTTGAACCTTTAATTCGAGGTGCTTCTAATTCAAAGTGCATCTGTAGCATAGCGTTTTGATGATCTAAAACCAAGTACTGCGCTCGGGTATTCATGGTGCGGATGAAGAAAACCGCAGCCAACATGAAAAATAATCAACCTAACGATACCGATGCAATGTAGACATTCTGGTACACTATCGCCCTTTGAATTCCGCACATTGTATATTCTAAGAGCCTGATTTTAAGATGAAAAACCTAGAAGACCGTCTTGTAAGCCTTAATTCTGCCCTCGCTCAGCGCATCCTTATTCTGGATGGTGCCATGGGGACAATGATCCAAGCCTACCAGCTTCAGGAGCAGGACTACAGGGGCGATCGCTTCATCGAACATGGCGAAGATCTCAAGGGAAACAACGATTTACTGTCGCTCACCCGGCCAGATGTGATAGCGGCTATTCACAAAGCCTACCTGGACGTGGGTGCGGATATTATCGAAACCAACACGTTCAATTCAACTGCTGTTTCACAGGCAGACTACAACCTGGAAGAGATCGTTTACGAATTAAACAAGATCGGCGCTGAACTGGCTCGCCAGGCTTGCGATGAAAAGACTGCGGAGAATCCGGATAAGCCTCGTTTTGTTGCAGGTGTGTTAGGGCCAACCAGTCGTACTTGCTCTATCTCTCCTGACGTGAACCGCCCTGAATATCGAAATGTTACGTTTGATTTGCTGGTTGAAAATTATACAGAAGCAACTCGAGGACTGGTTGACGGTGGTGCGGACATCATCTTAATCGAAACCGTGTTCGATACCCTCAATTGCCGAGCTGCGATCTTCGCGGTGCGTCGTTTTTTCCGAGACAATGGCATAGAGCTGCCCATCATGATTTCGGGAACGATTACCGATGCCAGCGGCCGTACTCTGTCGGGGCAAACAACAGAAGCATTTTACAACTCGATCATTCACGCCAACCCTATCAGTATCGGGCTGAACTGTGCCCTGGGTGCCGAGCAGCTGCGCCCTTATATAGAGGAATTGTCCCGTGTGGCCAGTTGCCGGGTCAGCGCGCACCCGAACGCAGGTTTACCCAATGAGTTTGGTGCCTACGACCAGACCCCTGAGGAAATGGCCGAGATCGTAAAGGAGTTCGCCAGCAGTGGGTTTATCAATATTATCGGCGGGTGCTGCGGTACCTCCCCTGCCCACATTGAAGCCATTGCCAAAGCGATGGATGGTCTTGCCCCGCGCACGATTCCCAAGATCAAACCTGCGTTGCGTCTTTCCGGCCTGGAACCGTTTACGGTTGATGAGCATTCCCTGTTTGTGAATGTTGGTGAGCGCACCAATGTGACGGGGTCGGCCAAGTTTCGTCGCCTGATAAAAGAGGAGCAATTCGAAGAGGCCCTTCAGGTTGCTCGTGATCAAGTGGAAAATGGTGCCCAGATCATCGACATCAACATGGATGAAGGCATGTTGGATTCCGAGGGAGCGATGATCACCTTTCTGAACCTGATTGGCTCCGAGCCGGAAATCAGTCGTGTGCCGATCATGCTGGATTCTTCCAAGTGGGAAATCATCGAGCAAGGCCTGAAGCGAATTCAGGGCAAGGGGGTCGTGAACTCGATCAGCCTGAAAGAAGGTGAAGCCGAGTTCCTGGAAAAGGCCCGTTTATGCATGGAATATGGTGCAGCGGTTGTGGTCATGGCATTCGATGAGGTGGGCCAGGCAGATACCGTTCAACGTAAGCGTGAGATAACCAAGCGATCCTATGATCTGTTGGTTGGCATCGGGTTTCCGCCCCAGGACATAATTTTTGATCCTAACGTATTTGCGGTGGCCACCGGCATTGATGAACATAACAATTATGCTGTGGATTTCATCGAGGCCTGCGCTTATATCAAAGAGAATTTGCCCTACGCGCTCACCTCCGGCGGGATCAGTAATGTGTCGTTTTCATTTCGAGGTAACGACCCCGTACGAGAGGCCATACATACTGTGTTCCTGTATCACGCCATCAAGGCTGGCCTGACCATGGGTATCGTTAACGCAGGCCAGCTGGGAATATACGAAGACATCCCGGCCGATCTGCGCGAGCGAGTGGAAGACGTGATTCTGAATCGACGGGATGACGGAACCGATCGTTTGCTAGAGATCGCAGAACAATTCCGCGGGGAAGGCGGACAAAAAGTCAAAGAGGATGAAGCCTGGAGGGATCTGCCGGTAACCAAGCGCCTTGAGCATGCTTTGGTAAAAGGTATCACCACACACATCATTGCGGACACAGAGGAAGCGCGCCTGCAAGCCAAGCGCCCTATTGAAGTGATCGAAGGCCCATTGATGGATGGCATGAACGTGGTTGGTGACTTGTTCGGTCAGGGCAAAATGTTCTTGCCGCAAGTGGTGAAAAGCGCACGCGTGATGAAGCAGTCAGTGGCCCATCTGATTCCCTATATAGAGGCCGAAAAGGATGAGCACACCAAAGCCAAGGGCAAGATCCTGATGGCGACCGTTAAAGGTGATGTGCATGATATTGGTAAAAACATCGTAGGCGTTGTGCTGCAATGCAATAATTTCGAGGTCATAGACCTGGGTGTAATGGTGCCTTGCGATAAGATTTTGGCGGAGGCAAAAAAACACGATGTTGACATTATTGGCCTCAGTGGATTGATCACGCCATCGCTGGATGAAATGGTGCATGTGGCTAAAGAAATGCAACGGCTGGATATTAATTTACCGCTGTTAATTGGCGGTGCCACCACGTCGAAAGCACACACAGCCGTTAAAATCGACCCTCAGTTCGACAAGGCTCCTGTCGTATACGTGGCGGACGCCTCTCGGAGTGTGAATATCGCTTCTAACCTGTTGAATGAAGTCCAGCGCAATGAACTGCATGCCAAGGTAAAAGAAGAATATGAGGTCATTCGTGAGCGCAACGCTAAACGCGGTAACCGCACCAAGTTGCTTAGCTATAATGCCGCCAAGGCCAATGCACATAAAATTGACTGGGATGCATATACCCCACCCAAACCAACGTTTACCGGTGTTAAGGTCTTTCGAGATTATCCTTTACAGGAACTGGTAGATCGAATCGACTGGACGCCATTCTTCATTTCGTGGGAATTGTCAGGAAAGTATCCCAAGATTCTGGAAGATAAAGTGGTGGGAGAAGAAGCCACCAAGCTGTTTGCCGATGCGCAAGCCATGCTGCAGCAAATCATTGCAGAAAAATGGCTTAGCCCCCGAGCAGTAATAGGCTTCTGGCCTGCGCAACGTATCGGTACTGATGATGTTGCGCTATTAAATGAAGACGGCTCCGAGCTGGCAGTACTGCATCATCTGCGCCAGCAAACAGATAAAGCCAACGATAGCCCCAACTTTTGCCTGGCAGACTACGTAGCGCCCGCTGGCAGCAAGCGTGACTATGTCGGCGGCTTTGTTGTGACCGCAGGGCACGGTGTCGAGGAGAAAGTAGCTGAGTTTGAAGCCAACCATGATGATTACAACGCCATTTTGTTGAAATCTCTGGCTGATCGCCTGGCAGAAGCATTAGCCGAGCGTATGCACGAACGGGTTCGTAAAGAATTTTGGGGCTACGCCAACGACGAGCAGCTCAGTAATGACCAATTGATTAAAGAGCAATATAAAGGCATCCGCCCCGCGCCTGGCTACCCTGCCTGCCCGGATCATACTGAAAAGGAAACTTTATTTAACCTGCTGGACGCAACCGAAAATACCGATGTCACCCTTACTGAACATTTTGCCATGTTCCCAACGGCAGCAGTCAGTGGTTGGTATTTTTCTTACCCGGACTCCCGCTACTATGCAGTAGGCAAAATCAATCGAGATCAGGTGGAAGACTATGCCGATCGCAAGGGTATGACGTTAGCAGAAGCTGAGCGTTGGCTAAGCCCCAATCTTGGGTATGAGCCATAAAGATCGTGACGCAATATTGGCCAACAGGGGCGCGCCTGCAGCAAATAATGGTGCTGGCGCTGCCCATTATGGCCGGTATGCTATCCCAAAGCATTCTGAATATCGTCGATACGTGGATGGTGTCCAGTTTAGGCAGTGATGCTTTGGCCGCCGTGGGCATGGCCAGTAACACCAACTACCTGGCTTCCGCTGCTGTGATTGGCTTGGGCGCAGGGGTGCAGGCTATGGTGGCGCGCCGCCGCGGTGAAAACAACGAAACCGCCATGGCCCTGCCCCTGAATGCAGGCTTGAGCATTGCATTGTTGATGGCGTTGCCTTTGTTCCTGGTGTTTTACCTCGGCGCAGCTCCTCTTATGGCATTCCTGATTGATGATCCGTTGGTCGCGCCGATTGCTGCAGATTATTTTGGCATCCGCATTGTTGGGATCTTCGCACTGGGCATGAATTTCAGCTTTCGCGGCTACTGGAATGGCGTCAATCGCTCTACGGTATATATGCGTACCTTGATCGTAATGCATGTCTGCAATGTGGTGCTCAGTTACGGCTTCATATTTGGCGCTTTCGGCTTTCCCGAACTTGGCGTTTACGGTGCCGGCCTCGGTACATCGTTGGCACTTTATATTGCCAGCGTTCTCTATTTAATACAGTGTTGGATGTACTCAAGAGGGCATGGGTTTCTGGCCGTTATGCCGCGCTGGCCACAGATTCGTGACACCTTGAAATTGGCGCTGCCCAACTCCATCCAACAGGTGTTTTTCGCCGGCGGCCTTACCATGCTGTTTTGGATCATTGCCCGGGTAGGCACTCCAGAGCTGGCCGTTGGCCACGTATTGATCACCATCATCTTGTTTCTGATTCTGCCCTCAATGGGACTGGGAATGGCAGCCACCTCCCTTGTGAGTCAGGCTCTAGGGCGTGGCGATGCAGAAGATGCTCATCGCTGGGGCGTTAACATAACTCTTTTAGGCATGGTACTGCTATGGGTGATTGCTCTGCCCTTGGTTGTGGTGCCCGATTTGATTTTGAGCACTTTTTTCCATGAGCCCGAATTGATCGATTTGGCCAGAGCCCCCCTACAGATTACCGGGTTGTTTATTGGCCTGGACGCCTGCGGCATTATCCTTTCTCAGGCACTGCTGGGTGCGGGTGCCAGTAGCGCTGTAATGAAAATCAGTATCATTCTTCAATGGGCGTTCTTTATACCGGCAGCATTCATTGTGGGTCCGGTTCTGGGATACGGGTTGCTTGGAATTTGGCTGTTTCAATTGATTCAGAGGTTGCTGCAGGCCATTATAATGGCCAGGCAGTGGAAGTCGCGGACCTGGGCGACCATCAAGATATAGGATATCTGGAGGGTTAAATGACTGAAAAACCTGACAATAGTACTGGCGCGCCAGATAGCAATAGCGCCGACCGAGGCTTTTGGGGGTTGGTGCAGAGTACGCTGGCCGCAATTTTTGGCATTCAGAGCGATAAAAACCGCCAACAAGACTTTAAGAAAGGTGATGCCTCTCAGTTTATCACCATGGGCATCATTGCCGTTGTTGGCATTGTGATCACCATGATCGTAGTGGTGAATAGTGTCCTGGATTCCGCTGCCAAATGACCCGCAGATTGCTTGCGGGTAATGCTCGTTATTCATAAATCGATATATTGATATTTCAAAATATTCCTTTTATGAATAAAGCCATACTGGTAACCTGCACGCCTCAAAATCCCATGACCCCTGTTTAATTCGGCTTAAGCCATATTTTTCATGTGGTTACGCACCGTCAAACGCAGTAAACGAACTTAGTTATGTACGCATATACAGAATACGATCAGCAGTTGCTGAAAGAACGGGTTGCCCAGTATCGCAATCAAACCGAACGTTATCTCGGCGGCAAGCTGTCCGATGAAGAGTTTCTGGCCTTGAGGCTGCAGAACGGCTTGTACGTACAGCGCCACGCGCCAATGTTGCGGGTTGCTATTCCCTACGGCATGCTGAACAGTGCTCAGGTTCGGGTTCTGGCTGAAATCTCCCGTGATTTCGATAAGGGCTATGCACATTTCAGCACCCGACAGAACATCCAGTACAACTGGCCTGCTTTGGAGCTGGTTCCAGACATTCTGGATAAACTGGCGTCGGTGCAAATGCACGCCATTCAAACCAGTGGCAACTGCATTCGCAACGTAACCACAGATCAGTTCGCCGGTGTGGCTACGGACGAGATCGAAGATCCTCGCCCTTACTGCGAAATCATTCGTCAGTGGAGCACATTCCACCCTGAGTTTGCCTACCTGCCTCGCAAGTTCAAAATTGCCGTGAACGCCGCCGAATCCGATCGCGCCGCTATCAAGTTCCATGATATTGGAGTTGAGATCGTGCGCGATGCCGCAGGCAACACCGCTTTTGATATATGGGTTGGTGGTGGTTTGGGTCGTACACCGATTGTGGCAGAAAAAATCATCAGTGCCCTGCCCCGCAAATATCTGCTCTCCTACTTGGAGGCTGTGTTGCGGGTTTATAACCGTTATGGTCGCCGTGACAACAAATACAAAGCCCGTATCAAAATTTTAGTGAAAGCACTCGGCGTAGATGCATTCCGTGAAAAAGTTGATGCTGAGTGGCAGCAAATGAAAGATTCAGAAATGGATCTTCCGGACGCTGAAATCGAACGCATGAAAGGGTTCTTCCCTGCCCCGGCCTATCAATCTCTGGCAGATAACCCTGCAGAAATGGTGGAAGCCAGAGCAGAAAATCTAGGATTCGACGCCTGGATCAAGCGCAACTGCACCGCACACAAGCAGTCGGGTTATATGGCCGTGACCCTATCGCTGAAGGCAACCTCCATTGCCCCCGGTGATGTGACAACTGAAGAGCTATCCGCCATCGCTGACTTGGCTGATCAATTCAGCTTCGGTGAAATACGCAGCACCCACAAGCAGAACGTGGTATTGGCCGATGTGCGACAGGATCAGTTGTTTGATCTTTGGCAACAATTGAAAGCACTTGGCTTCGCAACCGCTAACATCGGCTGCCTGACTGACGTAATCTGTTGCCCAGGTGGTGACTTCTGCTCATTGGCAAATGCCAAGTCGATTCCTATTGCAGAGCAGATCCAGCGTCGTTTTGACGATTTGGATTATCTCTATGACTTGGGTGAGATCGAGCTGAACATCTCTGGCTGTATGAACGCCTGTGGTCATCATCATATTGGCAACATAGGCATCCTGGGTGTGGACAAGAAAGGTGAAGAATACTACCAGGTATCATTGGGTGGTAATTCCGGGCGCGACGCCAAGATCGGTAAAATCGTCGGCCCTTCATTCTTCGAGAACGATATTGCCGACGTTATTACCAAAATAATTGACGTTTATGTCGAGAAACGTATCGAGGGTGAGTCTTTCCAATCTACTTATGAGCGGGTCGGAATGGCTCCATTCAAGGAGCGTGTCTATGCCGCGTAAAATCATCAAAGATCGAGAGATTGTTGAAGATACTTATACTCTGGTGACCGAAGCTGGTCAGTTACCCGATGTTGGCGATGCACTTATTGACGCAGCCATATGGGAAGAGCTTCAACCTCAGTTGGCAGGCCGCACTGGCAAGATTGGCATAAAAGTTACAGGCGATACTGAAATCGATCAGTTGCCCGCCAATGTGCAAGAGCTGGATCTTATTGCCATTGAGTTTCCAGTGTTCCGCGATGGTCGTGGCTATTCACTGGCTCGCATCATCCGTGAGCGCTTGGGCTATGGCGGTGAGCTACGGGCCTGCGGTGATGTATTGCGGGATCAGCTGTTCTATCTGCAGCGCTGTGGCTTCAGTAGCTTTGAGACGCGAGAAGATCGCTGCATCGAGGACGCACTGAACGGATTAACCGACTTCACCGTGACGTATCAGGCTGATGCATTCGAGAAGCGCCCTATTTACCAGCGACGTTCATGATGTCGAGTGTTCGAAAGCAGTGTTAAAATGAGAAGCCGCCAATTGTGCGGCTTTTCTTTTGGGAGAAAACCGACAACAGTATGGTCTTAGATCGTATCTGAATTGTGGAGACAGATAATGCATGAACAAGTAAAAGACTATTATGGCAAGACCCTTCAAAGCAGCGACGATCTGCAGACCAGCGCATGTTGTACCGACAGCGATCTGCCTGATTATCTGAAGCCCATACTGTCAAAAATCCACGATGAAGTGATGACCCGTTATTACGGCTGCGGCCTGATTGCTCCCGATGTATTGGAGGGTATGAAAATCCTCGATTTGGGCAGCGGCTCTGGCCGTGATTGTTATGCATTGTCTGCCCTAGTAGGCGAAGACGGTTTTGTGGTGGGCGTTGATATGACCGACGAGCAGCTCGCCGTGGCAGATGCCCACAAGGAATACCATGCACAGCAGTTTGGTTTTAAGCAACCTAACGTGCGTTTTCTAAAAGGCTATATTGAAAAACTGGATGAACTTGATCTGCCAGATGCTTCATTCGACATCATCATATCCAATTGCGTGATTAACCTGTCTCCTGACAAAGAGGCAGTACTGAAGCAGGCTCATCGTCTGTTGAAACCCGGCGGCGAAATGTACTTTTCGGACGTTTACTCCAATAAACGGGTTCCTGAACATTTGGTGTCTGATCCACTGCTGTATGGCGAATGCCTCAGCGGTGCATTGTATTGGAATGACTTCGTTAACCTGGCCAAGCGCTGCGGATTTGCCGATCCGCGCTTGGTGGAAGATCGACCTCTTACCATTGATAACCCGGCAATTGAACAACGTATCGGCCATATTGAATTTTTCAGTGCTACCTACAGACTGTTCAAAATTGAACAGCTGGAACCGGCTTGTGAAGATTATGGCCAGGCGGTTATTTATAAAGGCTCCATCCCGCATCAACCCAATCACTTTGTGCTGGATAAGCACCACTTTATTGAAACCGGCAAGGTGTTCCCGGTTTGTGGTAATACCTATCGCATGCTGAATGACACTCGCTTCAGCGCACATTTTGAGTTCATCGGTAACTGGGATAATCACTATGGTATTTTCGAAGGTTGCGGCACCTCTCTTCCCTTCGATCAGTACGTAGTGGAATCCAGCGGCGGAGGTTGTTGCTAAAAATGACGCCCCTCAGCTAATTCAATTTGCTAAACTGATAGAAATGTCTGGGGGTTGTTTCCATGGGTTCTGAGTCCATCGTTTTTTCGATATTCCTGATTTTCAGTGGCGCTGCGGTGATTTCTTCCTTCGCCTTGCTCACACGGCAACCCTTGATTGTTGGCTACATTGTGCTGGGTGGGTTGTTTGGCCCTTTCGGCCTGGATTTGGTGTCTGACAGTAAAATTCTCGAGCAGATCAGCCACATTGGCATCATATTCCTGCTGTTTCTATTGGGGCTGGATCTACAGCCCAGAAACTTTGGTAAGTTGATTGGTCGCAGTGCATTTGTCACCATCACCAGTGGGGTGATTCTATGCGTACTGGGCACGCTGATCTGTCGGCAGTTTCAATTCAGCTGGCTTGAATCCGGGTTGATTGGCATATCCCTCATGTTCTCCAGTACCATTATTGGTATTAAGCTGCTGCCCACCACCATGCTGCATCATAAGCATACCGGTGAGGTGTTGATCGCGATCTTGTTGATACAGGATATTCTCGCCATCATTACCTTGATATTGCTTTCTGGTACTGACCATATTGGTGACGTTGGCGCATGGCTTGGGGTTGGGATATCGTTACCCGGGTTATTGATTGGTGCTCGCTATACCGTACGCTGGATCATATTGCCGCTACTGACCAGGTTCGATCGTTTCCACGAATATATTTTTCTGTTGGCCATCGGCTGGTGCCTTGGGGTGGCGGAACTGGCTCAAGCCTTGGGTTTATCACTGGAAATCGGAGCCTTTATTGCGGGAATCAGCCTTGCTAACAGTCCGATTGCGCAATACATCGCCACTAACCTGAAGCCATTGCGTGATTTTTTCCTGATATTATTCTTCTTCTCCATCGGCGCTGGGTTCAATTTAGGGCTAATCGAACAGATTTGGCTGCCCAGTATCCTGATCACTGCGCTGGTATTGGTGTTGAAGCCGGTGCTGCACGCCAAATTACTGAGTGTGACAGGGGAATCGAAGTCTCTTTCCTGGGAGGCAGGTTTCAGGCTAGGTCAAACCAGCGAATTCTCTTTGTTGATTGCCTTTATCGCCAGTGCGCAGGGTTTGATCGGGGTGGTAGCAGCTCATGTGATTCAAGCTACCGCCATTCTGACATTTTTGATATCCACTTATATTGTGGTGTTCCGCTTTCCCACACCCATCGCTATATCCGACCGGTTGCGCAGAGACTAGATTTTTACCAGATAGCGCCCGGTATGCTGGCCTTTTAGCACCTGGGCGATGGCCTCGGGTAGTTGTTCCAGGCCGATTGTCTGGGTGGTTTTCTGCTTGAATTCGCCAAAGTTCGGGAACAGCCATTGCTTACCGATCATGTTCCAGATGTCTTGTTTAACGTCCAGGGGTAACTCCACTGAATCAACACCCAGCAGATTCACGCCTCGCAGTATGAAAGGAAATACGCTGGTGTTCAGATCATTACCGGCAACCATGCCGCAGCATGCTACGCTGCCACCGTACTGGATCGATTTGAGCAGGTTACCCAACACTGCGCCCCCCACCGTATCAACGGCAGCGGCCCATTGGGGTTTGTTCATGGGGCGATTAGCGTTTTCCAAAAGGGTTTCACGCTGCACAACGCTGCTGGCACCAGCGGCTTTCAGCAGCTCTTCGTGACCAGTCTTGCCAGTGCTGGCAACTACCGTAAATCCAAGGTTGTGCAACAACCACACCGCAATGATACCAACACCACCGGTGGCACCTGTCACCAGGACTGGCCCCTGCTCCGGCGAAATTCCCACTTGCAGTAATGTGTCCACGCTCATGGCTGCGGTAAACCCTGCGGTACCAAAGGCCATGGCGTTTTCTGCGCTAAGGTTATCAGGGCGATAAACCACCCAGTTGGCAGGCACCCGAATCCGACCTGCAAAACCGCCAGAAGTGTTCATCCCCAGGTCGTATCCTGTGACGATAACGGCATCACCGGGTTTATAGTGTGAGTCGGTGGAAGACACTACCGTTCCCGCTGCATCAATACCGGGTACATGAGGGTATTTTCTGGTAACGCCACGGTTGCCAGAGGCAGACAACGCGTCTTTATAGTTCAATGACGAATATTCAACATCTATTACTACATCCCCAGCAGGCAGCTCTTCTGTTTTACGCTCAACAATAGAATGATCGAAGCCTGAATCGGATTCGGTAACCAGAAATGCTTTGAATGTGTTCGTCATTTGAATCTCCTTATACCAGGCTCTTGCCACGTGAGGTAAGTGATCCCATTAGTCGGGTGAGCGACTTGGTGAGGGCACCTTCCATTGCGAACCCCAGACGGTCTGCCATGGTCTTCTTCATCTCATACGAGACTTCGTAGATGTCGCAATCCTTGCTGGCGGCATATAAATAATCATCGCTGGTTTGAATGTCGTCGATCAGGCCTTTTTCCAAGCATTGATTGCCATACCAATGCTCTCCGGTTGCAACGGTGTCGACGTCCAATGATGGGCGGTTGCGTTTGATCAGCTCTTTAAACAAAACGTGGGTTTCTTCGATTTCCTCAACGAATTTCTTTTTGCCTTCGTCGGTATTCTCACCCAGCATGGTCACAGTGCGTTTGAATTCGCCAGCGGTATAAATATCGTAGTCGACATCGTATTTACGAAGAATGCGATTGAAGTTCGGCAGTTCGGCGACGACTCCGATGGAACCAAGTATGGCAAAGGGTGCCGCGATTATCTTATTGGCGGTGCATGCCATCATGTAGCCACCGCTGGCAGCCACTTTATCGACGCACACTGTTAACGGGATCTCTCTTTGGCGAAAGCGCTCTAACTGTGAGGATGCCAGTCCATAGGAATGTACTTGCCCGCCTGGGCTTTCCAGACGGAGCACCACCTCGTCCTGGCGTTCAACCATCGTCAGCACGGCGGTAATTTCGTTGGCAAAATGCTCTACACCAGAGGCTTTGACATCACCATCAAAATCCAGCACAAAAATACGCTTTCGACGTGGTTCATCCTTGATTTTTTTCTTGGCCTTTTCTTCCTTTTTGCGTGCTTTTTCAAGCTCTTTCAGCTCGTGCTTGTCCAGCAGGTAATGGCGCAGGGTGTCTTGAAGATCATCGAAAAAATCATTGAGAGGCGTAACCATTATTTCGCCTTTGTGGTCACGTCGCTGCCGGGATTGTGCACTGGCTGCCGCCACACTGATGATCATGATGATGGCGATAACGACGGTTACGGCCTTGGCAAGAAAAAGGCCGTATTCAGACAAAAATTCGATCACGTAAAAACCTCGTAGCTAGGATGGATCCTGAATGTTATTCGAGGCCATAAGATACCGCAAAGGCAATGGGAATCCTACCTATTCCCATTCTTTGATGGCAATGATTGCACGGTCGTTTTCCGGGCGTGCAATCAGGCCGTTGTTGGTGAGCTGGATGGTAAACAAGGCACCATCGGCCATGGGGAGAAAGGTGGCGCTGCCATATTCAGCATCAAACCACGCAAAGTGATTGGACAGGCTATCCAGCGCATTCCACAGATCGAAGCCTACATCAGGATTGCTGAGAGCGTAGATGCTGCGGGGCTTGGTGCGCTCGTCCTCAAGTGTGAAGTAGCGGCCCTGAATGCGATCCAACTTATAACCAGGACGCCCGCCCAAGGTTGCGAGTAGCCCTTTCCACTTGATTACTCGGGCATCCACTTGCCAAAGGTCACCGCTGATCTCGAATGGCATTTCCGAGCCACTGGAGGACATGACGACGTTGGCCTTGTAAAACTGGTTATCGAGCTTGTCAAAACTGATGGTGGCCACTGTGACTTCTTTGTCCACAGGCCGATATGCGTTTACGTTCAGGGCGGTCAGGCCCATGATGATAGAAAGAGTGAGAAAGAGGAATCCTGCTGTGCCTTTGATCCAGCCCAGAATCCAATCCTTGCGTAATAACATGAACAGAGCGATCACCAGCAAGATAAGGCTGAAGATGGCAAACGGCGCTGTGATCCATTGATATTGCATAGAGTGATTCCGTTGTAATTAGCCGTCAGGTTGACATTGTTGCCAGATATTGTGCAATTAGCTCATGGGAAATTGAGCCTCGCGGTGGGATAGATGGCAGGTCATTGATGTTCCACCACCCCGCCTCTTCGATTTCATCATCCTCTAGGATAATGTCGCCACCTGCGTATTCAGCATGAAACCCAATCATGAGTGAATGGGGGAAAGGCCACGGTTGGCTGCCTTTGTATTCCAAATTCTTAACCCGTACCCCCACCTCTTCTTGTATCTCACGATGCACAGCCATTTCGAGGGTTTCACCCGCCTCCACAAACCCTGCGAGGGTTGAGAACATGCCCTGGGGGAAATTCGGTGATCGAGCTAACAGTATCTCAGTGCCTTTGGTCACCAACACGATGATGCAAGGCGAAATACGGGGGTACTGGGTGTGGCCACAGCTAGGACACAGTTTGGCCCTATCCCTGTCGTGATGCACTGTTTCTGTGCCGCAGCGGCCACAAAAGCGGTGGTTGGTATCCCAATCCAGAACCTGTCGCGCTTTACCGGCGATCATAAACAGATTCGGGTCGACCATCATGGCCACGCGACGTAGGTCGTGCAGCATGTAGTTGGGTGGCAACGGGCCCTCACATTCCAGCGTAACGGCATAGCAGGGGCTGCTTTGCAGTTGGCCTAAATAATGGGGGCTACGATGGGGAATGCCCAGCAGTGAGAAACGGTCAATCTGCGGCACCATCAACCCATACTGATCCTGCACCATCAAAAGCCTGCCTTTATGAAATGCAAACCATATGGCTTCGCCTTCGTGATCGTCGGGGGCAATGACTCCGGGTACAAAATCCATTACATTCAACCGTTATGCCGCTTTAACCGGATAACCCAGTTCCTGCATGCTTTCTTCCGCTACTTCCATGATGCCTTCGCCGATGGGCTTATCGTCCTCCATGCCTTCGAGGAAATAGTCCACGCTGGTGATGGCATCGGCCAGGGTTTCCATTAAGGCTGTTGTAGGGGGCGCACTGCGATCTCGGATCAATTGATTCTCGATGAAGGCTTCGCAGGCTTCAACCACCGCGGCAGCTCGATGCAGCTGTAAAAACAATAAGCCGCCCCATACGGACTTAAGAGTGACCGGTACGTTGTTGAGGTGCATGCCATCCCAGTTAGAGTCCATAAATGAGGTGATGGCTCGCTTGGCTAGGGATAACCCGGCCCGTGCCTCTCCGACGACGACGCGACGGGCATCATCAAGCTGGGTGACTGAAATGCCGTCAGACATGGCTTCTTCGGCTTTACTGCTGTACAGACTGCTATCTGGGCCGCGACGTGGCGACAGGGTGGCCACGCTGTTTTCTACGTACAGCAAGGCATCCGCCACCCGGTTGAACTCATCGGACTCGGCGTCAACGTCTTCGGCTTTCCAATTGCGCACGATGTCTGCCTTCTCTTTGAACAAGCCAGCGGCTTTGCTCAGGCCGAGCATAATCAGGGTATTTCCCACCTTTCTCATGGCTTCAGCGATGGATTCGAAGCCTTCGTCATCGGTGGAGGCACCACGTGCACCCAAATCCAGCGAGTCTTTAATGTGATTCAATTCTTCGGTCAGGGCCTCAGCGACTGAGCGAATTACGGTGCCACCAGGGCCGCGCAGTATTTCCTGCTCCTGACGCAGATTGGCATCGGTCAGTCCGCCTGTTTCCAGTTTAAACAGATCCATCACCTCTTTGAGATGATCGCCAACCGGGCCAGCCAGGGATGCGATGTAAACGCACTCCTGAACGGTGGGTTTGGGGGGCTCTTTGTTAAGCGCAGACTCCCCCAGATGAATGACGTTTTTAATTTGCCGATCCACCAAACCCAAAAGCGATTTGCGCGCTACGTTCAGTTCCACAGCCTCTTTGCCGATTGCTTCGAGCACGGCAAGGGTTAACCACCACAGCTTGGATATGGGAGCGTTTCCGGTTAGAGCGTCGATACGGGAAACCGCGCGGGACATCATTTTGGCGTTGGCCGAAACACTTTCGTTACGCAATATGCCTAACAATCCAACCTGATACATATGACGCAAGCGTCGACCGGATGTTTGCAGTTGTTCCATGTCCGGTGCTGCCGCAGCGCCTTTCGATGGGCGTGGTGGATTCTCCCCCAAATCAAAAAATACGCTTTCGGTGATCATGGGGCGATTGAGAAAAAACCGAACTTCGTTGATGGTGGGTATCAGCAATACTGGCAATGCCTGCTTTTTGACCTCAACGTATTCAAGGTAATGAACCAGCACCATAATGGCGTTGCTGATAGCAGCCAGTTCCGGTTCATTATTTTTGTCGTGATGAGCCAGTATTTTATGCCCAAGCAGCTCAAGCTCTTCTGACAGAATGGCAGAGCCTGGCAGGTTTATGAGTTTGAACACGCCCTTTATGAGAGCAAATTGCTCAATTGCCGCTTTTAAACGGGCTTCGTTCTCGGGTTCCTCAACGAACTGCTCAAGATTGGATTCTGCAATAGACAGTGATTCATCAATCTGTTCTTTGACCAGGTTTAGTGAGGCTGAACCTTCAATTGTTAGCATGCTGACACCGTTCTTGTTCTTAAAAGCGGACTCAATGGATCAGGCTGCTTTAAAGGCACACCTAACCTAAGAATGTTTACACAGGGCTTATCTCATTATAGTTTCTTTTTCTTGTTTTACTTCAATGAGATAAAGCCACCCCGACCGCATGTTACTGGGGTTGTTTAGGTGGAGCGTGAATAAACACAGCTAACCTATTGTTTAAATGTATCTTTTAATTGAGATTTGGACAACTTAAACAATAGAACCACCGCACAGAACCGGAAAAATATTAGTGCTTGAGCCAGACGCAGTTTCCACCGCTGATCTTGTCGAGGCTCTGCAGCCTTTCTTCGTGTAACACCAATTCTTCAGGGGTGGCTTGGAGCACCCGCAAGGGGGGCCTGTCCGTTGGCAGACGTTTGATGGCTGCCCCGGTTATTCCGCCCTCTTCCCCGCCATCACCGGTGGATAGGATTAGGTTGGTCTGGCCACCGGTCATGCCGAGGTAAACGTCAGCCAATATCTCGGCATCCAGCAGTGCGCCGTGCAGATCCCGGTGGGAGTTGTCTATTTCGTAGCGTTTACAGAGAGCATCCAGACTGTTGCGCTGGCCCGGATGCATCTTTCTGGCCATCAGCAGCGTATCAAGAACCGTACAGTGATCCTCAGTTTTGCCCAGCTGCGGCCCTACCAGCCGAAACTCATGATCCATAAAGCCCACGTCAAATGCGGCATTATGGATGACTAATTGAGCACCCTTGATGTAATCGAGAAACTCCTGCGCGATGTCTTTGAAGCGAGGTTTGTCCACCAGGAACTCATTGGTGATACCGTGCACTTCGATTGCGCCGTCGTCTATCTCTCGATCGGGTTGCAAATAGCGGTGGAAGTTGTTCCCGGTCAGGCGGCGGTTGACCATTTCCACGCAGCCGATTTCAATGATTCGGTGACCTTCAGCAGGCTCCAGGCCTGTGGTTTCAGTATCCAGTACTATCTGTCTCATAACCTAACGCCCTAACATTTCATCGATGGCCTGATTTGCCAGTTGATCCACTATTTCGTTCTCTCGATGACCGCTGTGCCCTTTTACCCAATGCCACTCCACTTCATGCTGCTGGCGAACAGCATCCAGTGACTGCCAGAGGTCGGCATTTTTCACCGGTTGTTTGCTGGCATTCTTCCAGCCTTTCTTTTTCCAGCCATGTATCCATTCGGTAATACCTTTGCGCACGTATTGAGAGTCCGTTGTGAGGCTGACCTTGCAGGGGCGCTTCAAGCTTTTCAGGCCTTCTAACGCGGCCGTTAACTCCATGCGGTTGTTAGTGGTGTCTTTTTCTGCGCCTTTCAGGCTTTTTTCAACGCCGTTAAAACGCAACAGAACACCCCAGCCACCTGGCCCTGGGTTTCCCTTGCAGGCACCATCGGTGAATATTTCTACAAAATCCATTATGACTCCGAACTGCTTCCCGGGTTGCACTGGTGTCGTGTGGACGGCTTGGCGATTCCCGCTATGGGGATGTTAACCAAGGTGTCCTTCACGGTACGGAAGCGGGGTTTGATTGGGGTAAGGGTTGAAACCTGTTTGACCGCCACAAGGACGTAAACGCCGCCGCGCTGTTGCCAGATGCGCTGCCCAAGATAGGCGATCCAGTTAAACAGCTTGCGAGTGCGGCGATTGGCGGTGGGCAGGCCGAACGCTGTGCTCTCGTATCCTTCGACGTGGAAATCCAGCAGCTTCAGCCAGTCTGACAGGCGATAGGGGCTAATAAAGTTGCCACTCCAGGGCATGCCTGCGGTTTGCATCAGAAAGAAACGACCCAACCCCCAGATACTCCACGGATTAAAGCCGACAATGACAATACGCCCGCCGGGAATCACCGCACGGGAAATCTCCCGCAGAGCACGATGAGGCGAGCTATCGAAATCCAGGCTATGGTGCAAAATTGCTACATCCACACTTTCTGTCGCCAGCGCCAGTTCATCCAAACGGCTGCATACACAACGATATTGATCATGGTGTTGCGGCTTTTCACTGACGTAAAGTTTGTTGTGAATGGTGCTCGTGCCCGCTAGCCAATGGGGTCTGCCAATACCGGTCTGCACTAAATGATAGCCAAACATGGAGGGCAGCACCCGATCAAGGATGTCCTGCTCCTCTTCGAGCAGTTCCTGACCCAGCTCTGATTCAAACCATTTGGTGAGCAGCGGATGAACCGATGCACCATGCACCTGTTGAAACGGCTTGAATAGTCTGGGTAAACTCATAGTCTCTCGGCTGTCCTGCTATGGCTCGTTCAGTGGCTGGATGAGTAGGCTAAATAAAACAATCAAACATCAGGTTACCATAATCCATGCTGACTCTTCATCCGTTACCCGTGTTTACTGATAACTATATATGGTGTCTTCATGACAACCAAACTGCCTATGTAGTGGACCCAGGGCAAGCCGATTCGGTACTGGACTATCTAAAGGATCGCTCGCTCGATTTGAAAGGGATCTTGATTACCCATCATCACTGGGATCATGTATCCGGTATTGCCCCTCTTGTGGCGGCTTATCCCGGCATACCCGTTTGGGGCCCGGCGACAGAAACCATTCCTGGCTGCACTCAACCGCTGTCTGGTGGTGACACCATTGAGCTGGCATGGGGAATCACATTTGGGGTAATCGATGTGCCGGGCCATACCTTGGGCCACATTGCCTACTACGCTAAAGAAACACCCAAAGGCCCCCTGCTGTTTTGTGGTGACACTCTGTTCTCCTCAGGTTGCGGACGGCTGTTCGAAGGCACGCCTGAACAAATGCATGACTCACTTCAGACTCTGGCGGCATTGCCGGTTGAGACCACCGTTTGCTGCACCCATGAATACACCACCGCCAACCTCAAATTCGCGCAAGCGGTGGAGCCCGACAACGAAGACGTGGCCAAGCGTATAAAAGAGGTCATGAAGTTGCGTGATCAAAATTTGCCCAGCTTGCCATCCTCTATTGGTCTGGAGCTGAAGGTGAACCCCTTTCTTCGAGCAGATAAAGAGTCGGTATTGCGGACTTTACAATCAAAATGCGGAGAGCGTCCCGCCAATGTCCTGGCCAGTTTTGCTACACTGCGACAGTGGAAAGACAATTTCTAACGCTTTTCACCGAATTGTTCTAGGTAGGCACTGTCCATACAATACCCGCCTAACCTATTGGCATCATGACTTCCGGAATCCTACGTGTTGAGTTCGTCTAAATTGCTGTTCAGGCTTCCCAGCCTTATTGTCGTATCATCGCTGTTCACACTGTCCTGTACCTCGAACATGACTAAGGAACCCGAAATTGTTACCTACGAGGCCAGCGTAGCCCCGTTGATTAACGATATCCTGGATGCAGAGGAAGCGGCCGCCGAAGAAACTTTCTATGATGGCCCTGAATACTATATCCCCGATGCCTCCGATGACGTGCTCCTTATGGATAGTCATTCTGGGGAGAGCAACGCAGAGATTGCTGTCTCCATGTGGGAGGTGTATCGCAAGAACACCATCCTCGACCTGAATGCAGATAATCCTCGCATCAAAGTGCAGCGGGACTGGTACGCCAAGCACCAATCCTATCTTGACCGGGTCACCCAGCGGGCCGAACCGTATCTTTATTACATCATCGAAGAGTCCAAAAAGCGGGGCTTACCCAGCGAACTGGCGCTGCTGCCAATCGTAGAAAGCGCCTACGATCCTTTTGCTTACTCCCACGGTCGCGCTGCCGGCATCTGGCAGTTTATACCCGGAACCGGGCGCGCATTCGGGCTGAAGCAAACCTGGTGGTACGAAGGCCGGCGTGACATTGTTGCCGCAACCGACGCAGCCATGAACTATCTGGAATCCCTCAATAACCAGTTTGATGGAGACTGGATGTTAGCTTTGGCCTCGTACAATTCCGGTGCCGGTACAGTGCGCAATGCCATTCGCAAGAACAAGCGGCTGGGCAAGCCCACCGACTTTTGGTCACTGGATTTGCCCAAAGAGACTCGGGCCTATGTCCCCAAACTGGTGGCCATCGCACAGCTATTCGATAACCCGGAGAAATACGGCATTACCTTGATAGATTACCCGTATCAGCCGTTTTTTGAGTCTATTGATATAGGCGCTCAACTGGATCTGGCCTTGGCCGCAAAGATGGCTGAAATGTCGATCAATGAGCTATACCGACTCAACCCGGGTTTTAACCGTTGGGCCACTGACCCCGACGGCCCGCATCGCCTGCTGGTGCCGGTTGAAAAAGCCCAGATCATGCGAGACGCCGTGGCACAATTACCGCCGAACAAGCGCGTGGAATGGGCTCGCTACACCATTAAGCCCGGTGATTCCATTTTGTCCATTTCATCCAAGCACAACATCACGCCCGAACTTTTGAAACAAGTAAACCAGCTCCACAGCAACACCATCAGAGCCGGAAAAACCCTTCTGATTCCACAATCATCCGAGCCCCTCAATCACTACAGCCTTAGCGCCGATCAGCGTCTTGAAACCAAGCAGAATCGCTCTGTCTCCGGCAAGAACAAAATCATGCACACGGTGCAATCAGGTGAGAGCTTTTGGTCCATCTCCCGACACTACGGCGTTGACCATCGTTCATTGGCGAAGTGGAACAGCATGGCCCCCACCGACACCCTGTCGACCGGGAAAAAACTGGTAGTGTGGACAAAACAGCCACAACAGGTTGCCACAGGGATGAAGGATCAACGCATGCGAAAAATACGCTATAGGGCGCGTAGCGGTGATTCTTACGCGGGGATCGCTGGGAAGTTCAACGTATCATTAGGGCAGCTGAAGCAGTGGAATAAAATTGATACCCGAAAGTATCTGCAGCCCGGGGACATGCTCACGCTCTACGTGGATGTGGCAAATGCGCCTTGAGGCTAACCCTGATTGGCCGTTAGCGCCAATCCAACCTGCTGCGCCAGCATAGAAAAACCAGCGTACTGCTGATCGTTTAGTGGCGCTTTCGAAATGGCCTTGTCACCGTAAAACACACCAATAGGACGCCGGGATACGATAATCGGTGCCACAAAGTATTCATGGTAACCCAGGGCCTCCTGCAGCTTAGCAGTATGCAGATAAGCCCGCCCCGCCATCAACTTTGATCCCATCCACAGCTGTTGTGATTGACGAATCGAGCTGGCAAACGCGTTTTCTTCAGTTAGGTCGATTTTTAATTGCTCCTTAAACGCCAAATCCACCTGCCCTTTAAAAAACTTGGGAACCATGGCTTTACGGTCTTTAGAAACCAGAGCCATCACCACGCGATCCAACCCGATCGCATCACACATGCCGTTCAATACCAGATCCAGCATAGAGTTCACGTCAATGCGTTTGTCTGCAATCAAGATATTTAACTTCTGCATAATGTCCATCTGAAGCTGAACATTGGAAACGCCCGTTTGCGCACGGGTTTCCGTATCTTCTCGGTCCAGAACAGGCTGTGGCTCGGGGGATCTACCACCACTTAATGCCATTTCGATCAAATCTTCGATGCCGTCATCTTCATTAGAGGCGGTCGACTCCGGTGCAGATTCGCTAACAGGAGGCGTGTCTGAAACCACTATCGCATCAGGTTTAGGCTCAACGTTAATTGGCACAACTACGGATGGTTTGGCTTCCGTATCTTCTGATCGGGTTTCAGAGTTTGGGATCAAGTGTTTAACTTTTGATGCGCCATAATGCACTGCCAGATCCTGAGCCATGTCCGCCATCTGCTTCACCTCCACCATGGCGTCCTTGAAGGGAATGTCGCGGTACTTGGCGATCTTTTTCACCACGTCTTTAACCGGTGAGGCATTCCAGCCCAACATGGCCACCTGACTCAACTCATCCCCCAGCAACACGGCTTGCGCGGGTCGACTCGGCATCTTGGGCTTGCTCAGCGCCTCAAGCAAAATATCCCCAAGCTCCCATTGCTTGGCAAGGGCAACAGAGATCTGGTCAAAGCTGCACCCTAACACCTCTACAGCGGCATCATTCACCGACATATTGTTATCCCGCAGCAGCATATTCAGCTTACGACTAACCTCGTCGTCCCGAGACAGCATGGAAAGTTCAGCAAAATGCAGCAGTAAGGTGGAGATGAAAATCTCCTCCTGATCCGTTGTTTTGGCGGTTCGTAGCAACCCCCGGGCTTGCATGGCGGCATGAAACGAATTGGCAATTTGGGTCATTAAATGATCTGAAGGGTTTTGCTTGAGGATGTTATCCAGGATCTGCATCGACATGGAAATGTCTCTGATCGTGGTAAACCCGAGCATGACTATAGCGCGGGTAATGGTTTTGATATTGCCACCAAACCCTTTGTAAACCACGCTATTGGATATCTGTAATATCCTGGAAGTGATGCTTGGATCTTTCAGAACCTGCTCAGTCAACTGGGATACGCGTGAATCGTCATCCGTTGTCAGTCTGCTCAGTTTCTGCACAGTTTCGGCCAGCGCCGGCATGTGCTCCTTCCCCAGGAAATCCACCCACTCATCGACAGAACTCGTTCTCTCCACCAGCATTCCAACTCGCTTTCTATTAATCCTGTTTACCTTAAAGTTTAGCCACTTTCAAAGGATGTGCTTGTTTTGTTTGAAGTTATTGTGGTAACCGGTTATAAAGGTTGTGCTCAATTCGCTAAACTATTAATACCCATAATAAAACCAATAGGTTACATGACATTTATGGCACTAAACCCGGCGGCTCACTGCGGTGATGATATGCGAGTCATAACCCCTCCTCGCCGTTGTCTTCCTGCGTTTTTATTGCTAATCCTCGCCATCAGTCTGAATGGCTTCGCTCGCAACACAGCAGCTGCAGACGTGTTGGTGGCCACCGCCATCGCCCTGTACGACCAGCCCAAGTACCCCCAAGGCTTCCAGCATTTCGATTTTGTAAACCCTGAGGCCCCAAAAGGTGGCAAGATCACCCTGCCCGCCTTAGGCAGTTTTGATACCCTCAACCCCTATGTGCTGAAGGGCATCAGCCCATCGGAATTCTCGGCGATGTACGGCATAACTCAGCTCAATGAGCCGTTAATGATGGGCACGCACTATTACCTGGAAAGCGGTGACGAACCACAAACCGCCTACTGCCTTATTTGTGAGTGGATAGAATATCCGGCCGATTACCGCTGGGTAATCTTCCAGATAAACCCTAAAGCGCGATTTCACAACGGTGACCCGATCACCGCTGCAGACGTGGCCTTCAGTTATAAACTGTTGATGACCGATCAGGCTCACCCCATGTTCCCTAACAATCTGGCCGCAGTTGAGTCCGTTGAGGTGCTTGATACTCACAGGGTGCGGTTTACCTTCAAAGGCCAACCCGAGCGCTCCAATCTGCTGCGGGTGGGCGAGATACCCGTGATGTCCAAGCGCTTCTGGGAGTCTCATAGCTTTGGCGCGTCCTCTGGAACTCCGCAGCCCTTGAGTGGTCCCTATAGAGTCAGCGATTTTGTATTGGGAAGCTACGTGACATTGCAGCGCGTTGATGATTTCTGGGCCAAGGATCACCCGGTCTACCAAGGGATGTTTAACTTCGATGAAGTGCGCGTTGAATTCTATCGTGATCGTACCGTAGCCTTTGAAGCGCTGAAATCAGGTGGCGTCGACTTCTGGGTGGAGAACGTCTCCAAAAGCTGGGCGACTGGATACGACTTCCCAGCAGTTCGAGACGGCAGAATTATTAAAGAAGAATTACAACACAGCATACCTTCAGGCACCCAGGCGTTTTTCTTGAATATGCGCCGGGACGTGTTTAAAGATGTGCGGGTACGTAAAGCAATATCACTAATGTTTGATTTTCAGTGGACCAATCGCAACATATTCAGTGACGCCTATGCTCGCAACAACACGCATTTCCCAAACTCAGAGATGGGTGCCACAGGGCTGCCGAGCGCAGCAGAAAAAGCGCTGTTGGAACCGTTCCGAAAGCAACTCCCTCACGCGCTGTTTACTGAAGAGTTCAAATACCCCCGCTACGACAGCGCCAAAGATTTACGTCAGGCGATGCGTGAAGCCATTGGCTTGTTGAAACAGGCAGGTTGGGTCTATAACAATAAACGCTTGGTCAACGCTGAAACCGGCGAGCCGCTCAGATTTGAAATGCTCATTAATAGCCCTTCGTTTCAGCGGGTGTTACACCCCTACGTTAAGAACTTGAGCAAAATTGGCATAGAGGCCAACATACGCATTGTGGATAGGGCCCAGTATAAAGTCAGGTTGGATGACTTTGATTTTGATATGACGGTGTACGTCCTGCCTCAATCGGCATCACCTGGCCAGGAGCAACGCCTGTATTTTCACAGCGCACAAGCCAATGTCAGAGGCGCAAAGAACCTCTCAGGAATTCAAGATCCAGTGGTAGATGCATTGATCGAACAGATAACCGCAGCAAAGAGCCGAAATGACCTGATTGCCGCGGTTCGGGCAATGGATCGCGTGTTATTGTGGAACTATTACACGATACCGCACTGGCATCTGGGTTATCATCGGCTAGCCTACAAAAACACATTCGCCAGACCAGAAACCTCTTCAGCAATGACACTGGGTTTTCAGACCTGGTGGTTGAATGATTTGAAGTAATGAAAACGAACAGATGCACATAGATGGGAAGCGGAACTCAATGCACGTATTCATAAAGCTATTTCTGACAGCCTGCGTAGCCATTACCACCGTGACTGCGCTCGCCAGTGAAGTCATCACCAGCCACGGCATAGCAATGCATGGTGATATGAAATATCCGTCGGATTACACCCATTTTGAGTACACCAACCCAGACGCTCCCAAAGGCGGCTCTGTCGTGCTGGCTGCCTACGGTACTTTTGATTCGTTTAATCCTGATGTGATCAAAGGCGATCCAGCCGCCTACATGGAGCTGACCTACGACACACTCATGGTTCAAGCCATGGATGAACCGTTTACGGTTTATGGCCATGTCGCAGAAAAAGTTGAATACCCAGAAGACCGCTCCTGGATTATTTTTCACATCAACCCCAAAGCAAAATTCCACGATGGACAACCCATCACAGCTGAGGACGTGGTATTTACCTTCAAGCGCCTTATGGAAGATGGACAACCGTTCTATCGGGCCTATTACGCCGACGTGGTAAATGTTGAAGCCCTCGACTCACAGCGCGTCAAATTTACCGCAAGAGACGACAAAAACAGAGAGCTTCCACTGGTACTTGGTCAGCTTAAGGTGCTGCCCAAGCATTATTGGGAGCCGCGTGATTTTAGCCAGGCATCGCTGGATATCCCATTGGGCAGCGGCCCGTACCGCATAAAGTCGTTTGACACGGGCAAAAGCATCGAGCTCGAGCGGGTCAAAGACTATTGGGCAGCGGATTTGCCTTCGCACCGGGGTATGTACAACTTCGATAACATCAAAGTCGAATACTATCGGGATCAGACCGTTATGCTTGAGGCATTTAAAGGCGGTCGCTACGACTACAGAGAAGAAAAGCAGTCCAAGCGCTGGGCGACTGAGTACGAAGGCCCCAAATTTGCCTCCGGTGACATCATCAAACTGGAAGTGACCCACCAGAACCCGACAGGAATGCAAGCGTTCGTAATGAACACGCGGCGGGACCTGTTTAAAGATGCCCGAGTGCGCGAGGCCTTGGATTTGGCGTTTGATTTTGAATGGACGAACAAACAGCTATTCTATGGCGCCTATAATCGTACTGAGAGTTATTTTTCCAATTCAGACCTGGCATCTACCGGCCTGCCCTCAGAGGGTGAACTCAAGCTGCTGGAGCCATTTCGTGACGACCTTCCAGCAGAAGTCTTTACCAAGCCCTACGTCTCACCGAAAACCAACGGAAGCGGCAATAATCGTAAGAATATAAGAGCGGCAATCAATTTATTGAAAGAAGCCGGCTGGCGTTTTGAAGGCACCGATTTGGTTAATGCAGAAACAGGCAAACCCTTTCAGTTTGAAATACTGCTCTACAGCAAAGATTTTGAGCGCATCGTTTTACCTTATGTTAAGAATCTTAAAAAACTGGGTATCGAAGCCAACGCCCGCATCGTTGATTCTACAAACTATATCCGTATCGTAAGAGACTTCGAATACGACATGATCATCGGCGGCTTTGGTCAATCAAACTCCCCGGGCAATGAACAGCGTGATTACTGGTTCTCCAAGTTTGCTGATCATAAGGGCAGCCGTAACTACATTGGGGTGCAGGACCCTGTCGTTGATGTATTGATCGATGCAATTATTCGCTCACAAACACGGGCAGATTTGATTGCAGCTTGTCGCGCCCTTGATCGGGTATTGCTGTGGAATCACTACGTGGTACCGCAGTGGCACATAAACAAACATCGCATTGCCTATTGGGATAAATTTGAACATCCAGAGATAACACCGATATACGGCGATGTTGGCTTCTTCTCCTGGTGGCTAACGCCAGTTAAAACCAGTGGGCAGCAATAAATTATGCTCGCCTATATAATACGCAGGCTGTTACTCATTATTCCGACGCTATTGGGTATACTCACCCTCAACTTCGTGATTATTCAGGCGGCTCCCGGTGGCCCTGTAGAACAAATGATTGCTCAGCTCGAGGGAATAGACGGTGGCGCGGCTTCTCGCATTGGTGGTGGCGCACAGTCTGAGGTCAGAACCAATACCAGTAGCAATTCATCCTATCGGGGCTCCCAGGGACTGGATCCTGAGCTGATAAAAAAGATCGAAACAATGTATGGCTTCGACAAGCCAGCCTGGGAACGATTTCTAATCATGGTTAAAAACTATTTCACGCTGGACTTTGGTGATAGTTTTTTTCGTGACAAAAGTGTCACCGATCTGATCTTGGAAAAAATGCCGGTTTCAATCTCCTTAGGGCTTTGGTCAACCCTGATCGTCTACCTTATATCGATCCCACTGGGTATTCGGAAAGCCATTAAACACGGAACTAACTTTGATGTATGGAGCAGTTCTGTGGTCATTATAGGCAATGCCATCCCCTCCTTTCTTTTCGCTATTTTTCTGATAGTAGTATTCGCGGGGGGCAGCTATTTGAATTGGTTTCCATTACGAGGTCTAACCTCCCCCAACTTTGACGAGCTGAGTCTGGCGGGCAAAATCCTAGATTACTTCTGGCACCTGGCAATGCCCATTACGGCACTGGTTATTGGCAGCTTTGCAACCTTAACCATGCTAACCAAAAACTCATTTCTGGATGAAATTGGCAAGCAGTACGTTGTTACCGCAAGAGCCAAGGGATTAAAAGAGAATCAGGTGTTGTATGGGCATGTGTTCCGCAACGCGATGTTGATTATTATTGCAGGTGTACCCGCCGCACTGGTGTCCATCTTTTTCACAGGGGCATTCCTGATCGAGGTTATCTTTTCTCTGGATGGTTTGGGCTTACTTGGGTTTGAATCCATATTATCCCGTGATTACCCCGTCATATTTGGAACCCTGTTTATATTCACCCTTATTTCATTAGTGGTTAACCTGATCAGCGATGTCACCTACACACTGGTGGATCCACGCATAGATTTCGAGTCGAGGGCTTAAGCAGTGTTTGGCACCTTAACTCCAATCAACCAAAGACGGTTTCAGCGCTTTAAAGCCAATCGCCGTGGCTGGTGGTCTCTCTGGATCTTCACGCTGCTGTTCTTTGTCAGCCTATTCGCAGAACTGATCGCTAACGACAAACCTTTGCTGATCCAATTTGATGGCCAGTATTACTATCCTGTTATAGCAACCTATTCAGAAACCGAGTTCGGTGGGGATTTGCCAACAGAAGCAGACTATCGCGATGAGTTTGTGATTGACCTCATCAATGAGAAGGGCTGGATGATTTATCCGCCGGTACGGTTCAGCTTTGATACCATTAATTACGATTTGAGCACCCCTGCCCCTTCGCCTCCTGATGAGGCAAACCTGCTTGGAACAGATGATCAAGGACGCGATGTATTGGCCCGCGTGATTTACGGTTTTCGAATTTCCGTTCTATTTGGATTGGTGCTTACCATTTTCAGTTCCGTGGTAGGTGTAATGGCTGGTGCAATGCAAGGTTATTACGGCGGCAAAACCGATTTGTTCGGGCAACGGTTTATCGAAATATGGTCATCCCTGCCGACTTTGTTTTTGCTGATCATTCTCTCCAGCATAGTTAAGCCAAACTTTTGGTGGCTACTCGGCATTATGCTCCTGTTCAGCTGGATGACCCTGGTGCCGGTGGTGCGGGCCGAGTTTCTTCGCGGCCGCAACCTGGAATACGTCAAAGCGGCCAAAGCATTGGGCCTGAACGACAGCGGTATCATGTTTAAACATATTTTACCCAACGCCATGGTCGCCACCATCACCTATATGCCATTCATCCTCACAGGCTCCATTACCACGTTAACCGCACTGGATTTTCTAGGTTTTGGTCTGCCTCCGGGTTCTCCATCACTAGGAGAACTTGTTTCTCAGGGTAAATCTAACTTACAGGCCCCTTGGCTTGGTATTTCGGCATTCTGCGTGCTTAGTATTATGCTGACATTGCTGGTATTCATTGGCGAGGCATTCCGCGATGCGTTTGATCCACGAGCACAATAAGGAGGCAACCAATAGATGAGCGATCAAGTTGTACTCAAGGTTGACTCACTGTCTGTCTCATTTCACCAGGGTGCTACGGTTAATCACGCAGTAAAAGATGTGAGCTTCGAACTGCTCAAAGGCGAGACGTTCGCACTGGTTGGTGAAAGCGGGTCAGGAAAATCCGTAACCGCAATGGCATTAACCAAGTTACTGCCCAAAAACATTACCCACTATGATGCCGGTAACGTAATGTTTGAAGCAGAAGACCTGCTGTTGAAAAATGAAGAGCAAATGCGAAAGATTCGTGGCAATCGCATCGGTATGGTGTTTCAGGAGCCGTTAACAGCCCTCAACCCACTACACAATGTCTACAAACAAATAAGCGAAGTATTGCGAATTCACCAAGGTCTTAGTGGTCAGAAAGCAAAAGAACGCATCCTTGAACTACTGACGCTAGTTGGCATACCTAACCCTGAAAGCAGGCTGAAGTCATATCCCCATCAACTTTCAGGTGGCCAACGACAGCGCATCATGATCGCAATGGCGCTTGCCAACGAACCAGAGATCCTCATAGCCGACGAGCCTACCACCGCGCTGGATGTCACTATACAAAAACAGGTATTGAACCTGCTACAAGAACTGCAGCAAAAGCTCGGCATGACTATTCTTTTAATAACCCATGATCTTGGTGTGGTGCGGCGTTATGCCCATAGAGTTGGGGTAATGACAAAAGGTAGCCTGGTAGAAGTTAACGAAACAGCGGCCTTGTTTGAAACACCTCAACATAGCTATACCAAAGCGTTGTTAGCTGCAGAGCCCTGTGGGCATCCAGTGGAAACCGATGCCAATGCCATCCCGGTTATGACCGTGGATCAGCTACGGGTTTGGTTCCCCATAAAAAGAGGCGTATTCAAGCACACTGTTGGGTACATTAAAGCAGTCGATGATATTAGTTTCGAAATACGACGCGGACACACACTGGGCATAGTCGGCGAAAGTGGCTCTGGCAAGACGACATTGGTTCAGGCTCTGCTTAAACTGATCGATAGTGACGGCAGCATCATCTTCGAAAAACAGGAGTTAAGTAAACTCAGCTCGCTTCAAGTCAGGCCGCTCAGGCGACGTATGCAAATAGTATTTCAGGATCCATTCAGTAGCCTGTCACCAAGAATGAGTGTTGAAGAGATCATCTCCGAAGGGCTGCTCATTCATCAAATCGGCACAAAAAAAGAGCGAGAACTAAAAGTTATTCAATCCCTGCAGGAGGTCGGATTGGATCCGGAGACTCGCCACCGGTTTCCACACGAATTTTCAGGCGGTCAACGACAACGTATCGCAATAGCGCGCGCATTGATTCTTGAGCCTGACCTCATTGTACTGGATGAACCTACCTCTGCCCTTGACCGATCTATACAAGCCCAACTGATGGATTTGCTAAGGGATCTGCAACAGCGACATGGCTTTTCATATCTCTTTATCAGCCATGATTTGAAAGTGGTTAAAACCATTGCCCATGAGATACTGGTGCTAAAGGAAGGTAAAGTTCTGGAATCAGGCGGGGCCGAGTCAATCTTTGCTGAGCCTAAACACGAATATACCAAAGAGCTACTAAACTCAGCATTTTCCATATAACAAAAGGGCCGCAACGTTTAACACGCTGGCGGCCCTTTTTGTGCAGAATAAAATTATTTATCGGATTTCGATTTCGGCACTGTCTTTTAAGGATGCAACATAATTATTGAAGTCCTGGGTACCAAACTGCTCTGATGCCGAGGCCTTGGCTTGCAAGGCTTCTGTATCGGTCAGCGAGTTCTCACCGTCGATAACTTTGGAGAGAACAACGATCTCCTGATCACCGCTGGGCAGAGCAACTTTTTTGGCACTTACGGCGTCATCTGAAGGTTTTGGCATCTCAAACGCCGTTGAAATAATGGATCTGGAAAGATCTCCACTCTGACGAGTGATCTCAACGTTTTCTTGCCAGGTTAGATTGAATTCTTCACCCACGCTGGCGAGGTCGCCACCCTCTTTGAGTTTAGCCACAATGGCCGTGGCTTTCTCATCGGTTAACTGACGCAGCTTTTGTTGGATCAGCGCCGTTTTAACTTGTTCCTCAACCTCACTCAGTTCCTGATCTCTCGCTGGCTGGTGTTTGGCCAACCGCAGCACTGCGACGCGGCTGTCGCCCAGTTCAATGATCTCACTGTTATGACCTTCCTTGATGACAGCATCCGAGAAAGCCGCAGTAACAAACTTTGGATCTGCAGCAATACCGCTGCCACCCATCTGGGTAAAGAATGGTGTTGTCTCAATCGGCTTACCGTAACGCTCAGACACGGCTTGAAGGTCGCCGGATTCATAAGCAATTCGGCCAATCTCATCAATGGCCTCATCAAGTTTGATCCTGGCGTGATCAATTTTAATATCAGCGATCAACTCAGCTTTCTTGGTATCAAAATCTTCAATTTCAGGGGTTTCGATTCCGGTAAGCTTGATTACGTGATAACCAAACTCGGTTTTCACAACACCTGTCACATCCCCTTCTGCTTTTAAGCCAAAAAGTGCTTCCTCAAAGGCTTCGTCGTAAAGGCCTCGACCTGCATAATCTAGGTCTCCGCCAGCAGTAGCTGTGGCGATGTCATCAGAATATTCCTGAGCAACGGATTCAAAGCTGTCGCCCGCCTGTAAACGTGCCAGCGCTTCTTCGATCCGAGCCTTGGCACCGGCCTGCGAACGGTCGTCATTGATCTCCACCAGTACGTGAGAGGCTCTACGACGCTCCTGGTCTTTCACGCCTTGTACATAATCATCATATGCAGCCAGTAGCTCAGATTCTTCTACCTCGGCATCATCAGCAAAGTCATCCATTGCGACGACAATATAGTTGACCTTTACCTTCTCTTCGGTTCGGTATTGAAGTTTGTTCATCTCGAAAAAGGCGCTGATTTCTTCATCACTTAGCGTAATGCCATCTTTTAGCGGTGCAGCCGCCAGCGTTGCGTAACTAACCACTCGTTTTTGATCATTCAGCTTAACAATGTAGTCAAGCTCTGCGGAAGTAATAAACGCGGTGGAACCGATACCTGATTGCAGCTGCTCGAGAACCATGCTTTCTTGAACGGCATCAAATAAGCGGGCTTTGGTAAAGTTGGCCTGAACGAGAAGTGTTTCCAGTTTGTCATTGGAGAACTGTCCCGTATCATCCTGAAACTGAGGTAACGAGCGCACATAGGATTTGACGAGGTTAGATGAAACCGCCATGCCATCACGCTCAGATGACTGGCGGATTAACTCCTTCTGGATCAGCCCTTCAACTACACGGGGTCGCAGCAGTTCATCAGTTAAAAATGAATCGTCTATATTGCCGCCCATCTGTTCTTTGAGGTTACGACGCTGGTTCTCTATGGCCCGGCTGACCTCGATCTTGGGTATCTCAACGCCATTCACTGTTACGGCAACATCCTGGCTGCCGCTGGAGTTGAAGATGCCTTCAATTCCAAAGAACGCGAAGGGAAGAATAAAGATAAAAAGCAGAAGCTTTCCCACCCATCCTTTTAGCAAATTTCGAAACTGCTGCATGATTTGATAGCTCCAATCAGAGGTCATCTAGAGGGTTGCCCCTAAGAGGGCCCCGAAAATAAAAAAGAGAAGCGTATCATAGATGCGCTTCTCTTCAATCTTACATCAGGCAGTAATCACAGAAAATCGGACAATAGAGGAATGGCGGAGCGGACGGGACTCGAACCCGCGACCCCCGGCGTGACAGGCCGGTATTCTAACCAACTGAACTACCGCTCCATAACTCCGAACACAATTAAATGATTTAGAACAATATTTGCCCAAACTGGGGTGCCCTAGTTGACCGTGCCTGGTCTATTCAACTGTTATTATTATCGTCTTCAATGATCATTAGGCCTGGTAAAACGGCTGCAATGATTAACCGTTTACTGCATCTTTAAGTGCTTTGCCTGGCTTGAACGTAGGAATTCTGGCAGCTGGAATTTCGATGGGCTGACCAGTTTGTGGGTTACGGCCACTGCGAGCTGCACGATCTTTAACAGCAAAAGTACCAAAGCCGACTAATACTACTTGATCGTTTTGCTGCAGCGCACCGGTAACGGTTTCGATAACTGCATCCAAAGCTCGACCTGCTTGGGCTTTAGGAATGTCCGCTGAGGCGGCGATAGCGTCGATGAGTTCAGATTTGTTCACAAGACTCCCCTTATAAAAGAATTTTGTCTGCGGATTTTACCAAGGATCTTGGCACAATTTAGGGTGAAATATTTCGGCCTTAGGGCCGTTGAAGCCCCGTCCCTTGCGGCGGAGCAACTTTATACCAACTGCTAAAAAGGGCTGTCAAGCAGACCTCTCACGCTGCATGTAATTATTTTTTTGCAAGTCATTTTTACGGGCTTCTTATCTTATTTTTATGGCTATTTTATAAAATCTAATAACTTTGTCGTGCTCTAAATTGTGTCAGGTGTCACTCAACAGTGCACCCGACACAACCAAATTTAGTGCGTACTAAGTCGATCTGAATCATCTTCTTCTGGATCATCACACTTCGCAAGCTCAACATTTGCCGTGCCAGCACTTTCAGGTATTGGTTGAGGCATACGAACCAGAGCCAACTCCAGCACTTCGTCAATCCATTTAACACAGTGGATATCTAAATCCTCTTTGATGTTATCAGGTATTTCTTTGAGATCCCTTTCGTTTTCTTTTGGAATGACGATAGTGGTGATGCCACCACGATGTGCCGCCAGTAGTTTTTCTTTCAACCCACCAATTGGCAACACCTGTCCACGAAGGGTTATTTCCCCAGTCATGGCCACATCAGAGCGCACAGGTATATTCGTCAGCACTGAAACCAATGCGGTACACATCCCTATACCGGCACTGGGGCCGTCTTTGGGCGTGGCACCTTCCGGAACGTGTATATGTATATCATTTTTTTCGTGGAATTCAGGATTTATTCCAAGCAAATGAGACCGACTCCTCACAACCGTCAGAGCAGCTTGAATCGACTCCTGCATAACATCACCCAATGATCCAGTTCGAATCTGTCGGCCCTTACCGGCCACCGCTGCAGCCTCTATGGTGAGCAGCTCTCCACCGACAGAGGTCCAGGCCAAACCGGTGACTTGGCCAATGCGATCTTCGTCTTCCTTCTTGCCGTAATTAAACTTGCGAACACCACTGTACTCTTCCAAAAGCTCGGGAGATACAGTTACTAGGTCTAACGTTGCACTTAACACATTCTCTTTCACATGCTTGCGGCAAACTTTCGCGATCTCCCGCTCCAACCCTCGAACACCGGACTCTCGCGTGTAGTAGCGAATCAGGTGGCGTATTGACTCGTCGCTCATTTCGAGCTCTTGATCCTTAAGCCCGTTCATTTTTCTTTGCTTGGGTACAAGATACTGCTGGGCAATATTAAGTTTTTCGTCTTCGGTATAGCCAGGAATACGAATGACTTCCATTCTGTCCAAAAGCGGTGCGGGTATGTTCATAGAGTTGGAGGTGCAAATAAACAGCACATCAGACAGATCGTAATCCACTTCCAGATAGTGATCGTTAAAGGTGTTGTTCTGCTCTGGATCAAGCACTTCCAACAAGGCGGACGCCGGGTCTCCACGCATGTCGACACCCATTTTATCGATCTCGTCCAAAAGAAAGAGCGGGTTTTTTACACCGACTTTAGAGATTTTTTGCACTAACTTACCGGGCATTGAACCAATATAGGTGCGTCGATGACCGCGAATTTCTGCTTCATCTCTCACGCCACCCAATGCCATTCTGACAAATTTACGATTGGTTGCTTTGGCAATGGATTGCCCGAGAGAGGTTTTGCCCACGCCCGGCGGCCCCACCAGACACAAAACAGGGCCGCGAATTTTGTTTACCCGTGCTTGAACGGCCAGGTATTCCAAAATCCGTTCTTTCACTTCGTCCAAACCATAATGATCCTGATCAAGAATTTCTTTTGCCTTGCTCAGGTCATTGCGTACCTTGCTCTTTTTGCGCCAGGGGAGGTTCACCATCCAGTCCAGGTAGCT
The DNA here is from genome assembly GCF_002863865.1 of Ketobacter alkanivorans. Lineage (NCBI taxonomy): Bacteria > Pseudomonadati > Pseudomonadota > Gammaproteobacteria > Pseudomonadales > Ketobacteraceae > Ketobacter > Ketobacter alkanivorans. The sequence continues at coordinate 327,360 of NZ_CP022684.1, forward strand.
TCTTACCACCGTGGCTTCCGCTGACATGGGCGACATCATCTTTAACTTGTTCAGCTCGGAGCGAGTCTTCTCCTTTGCCTCTTTGGTCATACCGGACGATTCGATGCGTTTCTCAAAATCTTCCAGCTCGTTACCGCCCTCTTCCAGATCCCCAAGCTCTTTCTGAATGGCTTTCATTTGCTCATTCAAATAATACTCACGCTGGCTCTTCTCCATCTGCTTTTTAACGCGGCCGCGAATACGCTTCTCCACTTGCAACAGGTCGATTTCACCTTCCATCAGCGCCATCAGGTGATCGATGCGCTCACGGATGTCGAATATTTCGAGGATTCGCTGTTTGTCCTGGATTTTTAGTGCCAGATGCGCTGATATGGTGTCCGATAAACGCCCGGCTTCTTCAATGTTGCTAACCGAAGTCAGTATCTCTGACGCAACCTTTTTGCTCAGCTTTACATACTGTTCGAATTGCGAGAGCAGCGACCGTACCAGAACCTCTCCTTCGCGTTCGTCGATCTGAGAATGCGGCGTTTCGCGTATTTCAGCGCTCAGAAAACCATGATTCAAAGTTACATTTCTTGTAAAGGCCCGATCCGCCCCTTCAACCAGAACCTTCACCGTGCCGTCGGGGAGCTTTAATAGCTGCAGGATGGTGGCGACCGTACCTACTTGATACAGGTCACTGGGTGCAGGGTCGTCGTCAGACGCATTGACCTGAGCAACCAGAACAATTTGCTTGTCTGTCTCCATTGCCTCTTCGAGTGCCTTGATGGATTTCTCACGGCCCACGAACAAGGGGATCACCATGTGGGGATACACCACTACATCGCGCAAGGCCAGAAGAGGATATTGTTTTGATTCGCTGGGAAATGCCATTGCCAATACCTGCTATCAACGGGGTTTGACGGGCTGTGGGCTCTGCCGGACAGCCAGATATACGTATCTAATCACAATGGGGACAATGTGGCCCATAATCAAGGGATTAGATAAAAACTCTGAATAAAAAGGGGCCTTGTGGCCCCTTTTTAGCTTTGGGTTAGTGCTTAGTCGTCAGGAACGGCTTTCGCCTGGTCATTGTTCTCATAAATCATCAGCGGTTCTGATTCACCTTTGATAACCGCACCGTCTATAACAACCTTGACCAAGTTGGTCATGGAGGGTACGTCATACATGGTATCCAGCAGGACTGATTCCAGAATAGATCGCAGGCCACGAGCGCCGGTTTTACGCTCCATTGCTTTTTTAGCAACAGCGACAAGAGCATCTTCACGGAAATCCAGCACCACGTTATCCAACTCGAATAACTTGCTGTACTGTTTGGTGAGTGAGTTCTTGGGCTCGGTAAGAATCTGAACCAACGCTTCCTCATCCAGCTCTTCGAGGGTAGCGATGACGGGCAGACGCCCTACGAATTCAGGGATAAGGCCGTAGCGCACCAAATCTTCCGGTTCAACTTCCTTCAAAGTCTCGCCTACGTTCTTTTTATCTTCTTTGCTTTTCACCGTAGCGGAAAAACCAATGCCACTCTTTTCCGAACGGTCGCTGATTACTTTATCCAGGCCGGCGAATGCACCACCGCAAATAAACAGGATGTTGGAAGTATCAACTTGCAAAAATTCCTGCTGCGGGTGCTTGCGGCCGCCTTGCGGCGGTACCGATGCAACGGTACCTTCAATCAGTTTCAACAATGCTTGTTGTACACCTTCGCCTGAAACATCTCGGGTGATGGATGGGTTGTCTGATTTACGTGAAATTTTGTCGATCTCATCGATATAGACGATACCCATCTGGGCTTTTTCGACATCGTAATCACACTTCTGAAGCAATTTCTGGATAATATTTTCAACGTCCTCGCCTACATACCCGGCTTCCGTTAAGGTCGTTGCATCCGCAATCGTAAACGGTACATTCAAAAGACGAGCGAGCGTTTCTGCCAGCAGTGTTTTACCACTTCCGGTGGGGCCGATCAGCAGAATATTACTTTTGCCCAGCTCCACTTCTGCGCTACCGCCTTTTGCGGATTTTGCAGAGCCTGAACGAAGGCGCTTGTAGTGATTGTATACAGCAACCGAGAGCACTTTCTTGGCCCGTGACTGACCGATAACGTAATCGTCCAGAATATGCTTGATCTCTGTCGGCGTAGGGAGCTTGTCCGTAGAGCTATCGCTGCTTTCTTCTTGTACTTCTTCACGAATGATGTCGTTGCACAGGTCGACACATTCGTCGCAGATAAACACAGAGGGCCCAGCGATCAGCTTGCGCACTTCGTGCTGGCTTTTGCCACAAAAAGAGCAATACAACAGTTTGCCGCTGTCTTCGCCTTTGCCGTCTCTTTCGTCAGTCATTTACTTACCTCATCGGACCAGCATCTTCTTCTTTAGAAAGATGCAGCGAAAACCCCGTTTTTGCAAGTACGGGATTCCCGCATTTCTTAGAAATATTCTAGGTTTTGATCATAACCTTTTGAATTTAAAACTAACGCTTCTCAAGCACCTGGTCAACCAATCCATATTCTTTTGCATCATAAGCGCTCATGAAATTATCACGATCTGTATCTTGCTCGATCTTTTCAATCTTCTGCCCGGTATGGCCTGCGAGTATCTCATTCAGACGTCGCTTCATCTGGATGATTTCACGGGCGTGAATTTCGATGTCTGAGGCCTGGCCTTGGAATCCACCTAGCGGCTGATGAATCATCACCCTGGAGTTCGGTAGACAATAACGCTTGCCTGCGGCACCCGCCGTGAGCAGCAGTGACCCCATGGAACACGCCTGACCTATACACATTGTAGACACATCGGGTTTGATGAACTGCATGGTGTCGTAAATGGCCATCCCTGCAGTCACCGAGCCACCGGGTGAGTTGATATAGAAATGGATGTCTTTGTCGGGGTTTTCAGATTCCATAAACAGAAGCTGAGCAACAATCAGGTTCGCCATGTGGTCTTCGACTTGACCCACCATGAAAATAACGCGTTCTTTCAATAAGCGGGAATAGATATCGAAGGATCGTTCCCCCCTGGCTGTCTGCTCTATAACCATTGGCACCAGGCCAGTATTAAGGATTGGGTTGCGATCCAACAGCTCTTCGTATCGGTGGGACATGTCGTAATCCTTACAATTGCGAGTAATGTTATGGTCTTATGGCAAATGATACATCTTCAAAATGCTAGATGGGGCCTTTGTAAGGTATTTCAATACCTTGGCTCACTTTTATTAACTATAGCGCCTATACCACCAGTATCACATGCTTTGAGCAAAAAAAAACGCGACCAATATGGCCGCGTTCTTTTGGAGCAGTCTAAAGCTTATTCAGCTTCATCCTGAGGCTGCTTTACGGCCTCTTCGTAGCTCATTTTTTGATCAGCAACAGTGGCTTGCTCTAGAATTACATCAACCACTTGATCTTCCAGCACCATCGCTTCTACTTGCTGGAGCATTTGCTCATTTTCGTAGTAATAAGCAACTACTTGCTCAGGATTCTCGTATGGCTGAGCCATCTCCTCGATAGTGCTGCGCACACGAGTGGCATCTGCCTTGATTTCCTTATCCTTGATCAGCTCACCCAGTACCAATGCCAACTTAACAGCACGGTTAGCCTGACCTTCGAATAGCTCTGCCGGTAGCATGCTCATATCGAAGTTCTGCCCGCCGCCGAATTGTTGCAGCATTTGCTGACGCTGACGGTTGATTTCAGAATCAAGCAGCGCCTTGGGCACATCGAGTTCGTTATGCTCAAGAACACCGTCCATCACTGCTTTCTTAACACGGTTTTTAACCGCATTTTTGAGCTCGCGCTCCATGTTCTTACGGATTTCTACGCGGAACTCGTCCAGGTTGGAATCGTCTTTCTGCGTGAAGTTTTTGATGAATTCTTCATTCACTTCAGGCAGTGAGCGCGCAGAAACGCTGTTCACGGTGATTTTAAACTGGACTGGCTGACCTTTCAGTTCTTCGGAGTGATAATCCTCGGGGAAAGTAACGTCGATTACTTTCTCGTCACCTTTTGACATGCCGACGATACCATCTTCAAAGCCTGGAATCATGCTGCCGGAACCCAATACCAGGTCCTGGCCTTCTGCTGTGCCGCCGTCAAAGGCTACGCCTTCTTTGGTGCCTTCAAAGTTGATGTTAACCTGATCTCCATCGGCAGCAGCACGCTCGACTTCAGCAAAGCTGGCACGTTGTTCACGCAGGCGCTCGATCATGGCATCGATATCGGATTCTTCGATTTCGGCAATCGGGCGTACTACAGAGATCTTATCCAGACCTTGAACCTGCACTTCGGGGTACACTTCAAATGTCGCCACAAACTCCAGGTCATGGCCTGGCTCATCTTTGGTGCGCTCAATAGAAGGGTAACCTGCAGGATTCAGTGATTCTTTAGTGACGGCGTCATAAAAGGAGTTGCTGACAACTTCACCAATGACTTCTTCGCGAATGGATTTGCCAAAGCGACGACGCACCTCTTTAAGAGGTACTTTGCCCGGACGGAAACCATCGATTCGAACACGCTGAGCGGCGTCCTTTAATTTCTCGTCAACGGCAGTGTCGATTTTATCAGCTGGAACTCCAACGGTCAGTCGACGCTCAAGTCCAGAGGTGGTTTCCACAGAAACTTGCATAGTAACCTCACCTTTCGGTTGTGTGCTCTGAAAACAAGAAACCGGCAATATCCGCAGGACATTACCGGTCTCGATTTTTACCCCCAACCGATGCCGATCAAATCAGCATCCGGGAAAATGGGGTGGACGATGGGGCTCGAACCCACGACCACCGGAATCACAATCCGGGGCTCTACCAACTGAGCTACGCCCACCAGCAAACTTTCAATCAAACCCGAGTACTCTACCCGTTTTGACACTTCAGATGAAGAGGCTGGCGCGCCCGGCAGGACTCGAACCTGCAACCCTCGGCTTAGAAGGCCGATGCTCTATCCGGTTGAGCTACGAGCGCATTAACTCGAGTACACTGCTAATCATCTGAATTAACTAAACTTTATGGTCGGGGCAGAGGGATTCGAACCCCCGACATCCTGCTCCCAAAGCAGGCGCGCTACCAGACTGCGCTATGCCCCGTTTCTACACCTCAACGGTGAAGAGGGCCGCATGATATACATCCCAAATGCACACGTCAAACACTTTCATAAAATTCAATGAGATCAATCCCTTGATGGCAGATCTTTACCCCATGACATCTATAATGAGACAATACCGGCCCTGAATTACCGCGGCCCACCGGCCCGCTGATTATTGACCTTTACTTGCCTGGAAACTGACTTCGAACTATGACTGCGAACATCATTGACGGTACTGCCATTGCTGCCAATCTGAAAGCTGATATTAAAAGTGCCGTTGCATCGCGCATTAGCGAAGGAAAACGCGCACCTGGGCTGGCGGTGATCTTGGTGGGTGCTGATCCAGCCTCTAACGTTTATGTAAGTAAAAAACGCCAGTCTTGTGAGGAAGTGGGTTTTGTCTCCAAATCTTATGATCTACCGGCAGACACTACCCAAACAGCCCTAAACGAGCTTGTTGAAGAGCTAAATAGCGATCCTGAAATCGACGGCATACTGGTCCAGCTGCCCTTGCCGCCACACCTCGATGACAAAACCATCATCAATGCGATTCGCCCGGATAAAGATGTTGACGGCTTTCACCCATACAATATGGGTCGCTTGGCACAACGCATTCCCCTGCTCCGACCCTGTACCCCCAAAGGGATTATGAAGCTGATCGAATCTACCGGTGTTTCATTGTACGGCTTGGATGCGGTTATAGTTGGTGCGTCCAATATTGTGGGCCGCCCCATGGGTCTGGAGCTTTTGCTTGCAGGTTGCACTGTTACCACATGCCACAGGTTCACCAAAGACCTGAAAGCACATGTTGGCCGCGCCGATTTGTTGGTGGTTGCAGTCGGGAAATCTGAATTCCTACCGGGCGACTGGGTAAAACCCGGTGCAATCGTAATTGATGTTGGCATTAATCGTTGCGCTGATGGCAAGCTAAGGGGTGATATTGAATTTGGAAAAGCAGCTGAGCGGGCCGCCTGGATAACCCCAGTACCTGGCGGTGTTGGGCCAATGACCGTTGCTACTCTGCTGGAAAACACGCTGATTGCTGCACGCGATCTACACCCATAAGTTATACGACAATCTAAGTTAAACCCAAACACTCAACCGACGGGAAAGTAAAATGGATGCAATTCTAGTTATTCTTCACACCAGCATGGGCGACATCAAACTTGAGCTGAACAAAGAAAAGGCTCCTGTTACCGTGGAGAACTTCGTAAATTACGTCAATGATGGCCACTACAACGATACAGTGTTTCATCGTGTTATTAATGGTTTCATGGTTCAAGGTGGTGGCTTTGATAAAGACATGCAGCAAAAGCCCACCAATGCCCCCATTAAAAATGAAGCCAACAATGGCCTTAAAAATGAAGTGGGCACAGTGGCCATGGCGCGCACCCAGGATCCCCACTCCGCTTCGGCGCAGTTCTTTATTAACGTAAAAGATAACGACTTCTTGAACTTCTCTGGTGAAAACATGCAGGGCTGGGGATACGCGGTATTCGGTAAAGTCGTGGACGGTATGGATGTAGTTGATCAAATCAAAGCGGTAAAAACTGGCCGCCACGGTTTCCATCAAGACGTGCCAATGGAGCCCGTATTCATTGAAACGGCCGAGGTTGTTACCAAGTAACCATGCAGACACCTATGCAGACCTTGCTTGTATCAGACCTGCATTTGGAAGATAACCGCCCGGACATCACCCGGGCGTTTTTTCATCTTCTGGATCAATTTGAGGGAAAGGTCGCTCGCCTTTTTATTCTCGGTGACTTCTTTGAAATATGGCTTGGCGATGACGTGCTCACTAAAACCGCGCAACAGGTTGCCCAACGGTTACAGAGTTTCTCTGCGTCCGGCACTGAAGTGTTTATCATGCATGGCAACAGGGACTTTCTGATTGGAAGTCACTACGCTGCCAGCTGCGGCGCGAGCCTATTAGCAGACCCTGCGACACTGAACATCGCTGGCCGCCCTTGCCTTCTCATGCATGGTGATACGCTGTGCATTGATGATACAGAGTACATGAACTTCAGGAAAATGGTCCGCAACCCCGCTTGGCAGGCCGCTTTTCTAGGAAAAACTGTTGCCGAACGCATTGCATTCGGCAGGCAGGCACGAAGCCAAAGCCAGCAAGACACTAAAAACAAAAGCTATGAAATCCTGGATGTGAATCAGGATGAAGTGGTTCGGATTTGCTCCGAAAGCAATGTGCCGCTACTCATTCACGGCCACACCCACCGACCCGCCCGACATAAAGTTGAAACGGATAATGGATCTTGCGAACGCATCGTGCTTGGCGATTGGCATGAAAAAGGCTGGTATATTTTGGCAGGTGAGCACAGCCTTGAATTGATTGACTTTGAATTCCCACAATAGAGGTCTGCAATCGGTTGCCGTCAGATCATGAGCCGATTGCAGGCACGCCACTATGAAAACGGAATTCAGTGTCATCCGACTCGATCAGGTCTTTTTCGATATCTCTGAACTCGTGGACTCTCTGGTCGATCGACTCATGCGCGTATTCTTTTGCCAAATTCAAGTAGTCTTCAAAGTGGCGGCTTTCTGATTTGAGCAGGAACTGATAATACTTGCCGATATCCTGAGTGTCAGGGTTCTCGATCAGATAGGGTGCCAACGCCTCAAAGCGCTCACAGGAGCGGGCCTCTATAAAGGCACCGATGATCAAAGTATCCACTAGCTTTTCAGGTTCGGTATGACGAATGTGTTTACGCAGCCCCATGGCATAGCGGGCGGGCGTCATGTGATCGTATTGAACACCATGCTTTGTCATCAGTTCTAACACTTGCTCAAAATGAAGCAGCTCTTCTCGGGCCAGTTGAGACAATTTAGTAAGCAAATTGCTACGATCAACGTATCTAAACAGCAGATTGAGGGCTGTGGACGCGGCTTTTTTCTCACAATGAGCATGATCAATCAAAAGTGTTGGCAAGTTCTCCAGAGCAACTTCAATCCAGCGTTTGGGGGTTGCGCACCCCAGAAATGTGCGGACTTCACTCATCTCAGCCATTTTACCGTACCTGATTTCATTATTGAGCGCAGGATTATACGGATACCATAGAGCGAAATCGATTTTTATCCTATTCTATGACCCTTCGAATTCTAGTGGGGTTAATCACCACGGTGAGCAAGCAAGTAGAAGACCAAGACATTAAAGGGTCTGTATTAGTATTTTTTGTGAAGTTGATCGGTTGGTTGCCCTTACCTGTCGCCGGGAGCTTAGGACACATCCTGGGCCATTTGGTGTGGATGTTTGCCGCCACACCAAAGAAAGTCACCTTAAAGAATTTGGAACTATGCTATCCAGACCTTAGCGAGCATGAACGCAGAAAACTGGGCAAGGCCTCCATGCTCGAAACCATCCGTACCGCGTTTGAAGTTGCTACTGCGTGGAACCAACCACCCGAAAAACTGCTCAAACTGATTACCCATGCCTGCGGTGAAGAGCTGTTGAATGAAGCGCTTGAGCAAAAGAAGGGCATTGTGTTCATAGTGCCCCATTTCGGCAACTGGGAGCTGGCAAATTATTACATGGCCAGCAAATGTCGCCTGTTGGCCATGTACAAACCCGCAGAGTCCGCCGCCCTGGATAAAATGATCTATAAGGCGCGCTCGCAGAACACGCAAATGGTTGCTGCCGACCGGCGTGGTGTAGTGGCCCTGTATCGGGCGCTCCCCTCCGGTATGGCCACAGGTGTGTTGCCAGACCAGGAGCCCACGGTTAAAAGTGGTGTGTGGGTGCCCTTTTTCGGCGTCACAGCACTGACCCCCAGGCTGGTTAGCAAAATCACTAACGACACCAATTCAATCGCCATTGGCTTCGGTTGTCAGCGTAACCCTGACGGCAAATCCTTCCATGTTTTCTACGAGCCAGTGGATGCTGATTTCTACAGTGATGACATTATGGTGTCCGCCGCCGCCATGAATCGTTGCGTAGAAAGAATAATCAATCGCGACCCCAAGCAGTATCAATGGGAATACAAACGCTTCAAACGACGCCCAAACAGAGAGCCAGGTTTCTACAAGTGACTATCCGGTCATATGCTATTTTGGCTTCATCTGCCTTTATATCAATAGGTTATGTGTAAAACCTCAAGTGAAGACGAAAGTATAGGCTGCTGTAAACTGATTTGAAGTTTGATATAATGCGCGCGCAAAATTTTCGGTATCGAAGGCCCACCTATTATCCATGTGGGTTTACGCTGGCTGGCAATATCCAGCCCAACGCAATCGAAGTCACACTGTAGAGAGGTCATACCGTGCTCGAAGCTTATCGTAATCATGTTGAAGAACGCGCCGCCCAAGGCATCCCACCGAAGCCATTGGACGAGAAGCAAACCGCCGAACTGGTGGAATTGCTAAAAAACCCACCTGCCGGAGAAGAAGATTTTCTAGTAGAGCTTTTGACCTATCGTGTTCCTGCTGGTGTTGACCAAGCAGCCTACGTTAAAGCCGGTTTCCTGACAGCAGTCGCCAAAGGTGAGGCTACCTCCCCTCTAATAGACAAAAAGAAAGCAACTGAGTTGCTGGGTACGATGCTGGGCGGTTATAACGTTGAACCGCTGATTAGCCTGCTGGATGACGCCGAAGTGGGCGATATTGCGGTTGCTGCGCTCTCCAAAACACTGCTGGTGTTTGATACGTTCCACGATGTTGTAGAGAAGTCCAAAGCCAGCGCCAATGCCAAGAAAGTATTAGAATCCTGGGCGAATGGCGAGTGGTTCACCAGCAAACCTGAACTGCCCGAAAAGCTCACTATTACTGTATTCAAAGTGACTGGCGAAACCAATACTGATGACCTCTCACCTGCTCAGGACGCTTGGTCTCGCCCTGACATTCCACTGCATGCTAACGCCATGCTGAAGAACGAGCGCGACGGCATCACCCCTGAAAAGCCCGGTGAAATCGGCCCAATCAGTCAAATTGAAGCACTGAAAGCCAAAGGCCACACGGTTGCCTACGTCGGTGACGTTGTGGGTACGGGATCTTCCCGCAAGTCTGCAACCAACTCTGTATTGTGGTTCACCGGTGACGACATCCCGTTTGTTCCAAACAAGCGTCAAGGCGGTATTTGTATCGGTAGCAAAATTGCACCTATCTTCTTCAACACCATGGAAGATGCCGGAGCACTGCCGTTTGAAGCAGACGTCTCCAACCTGAACATGGGTGATGTTGTTGATATCTACACCTATGAAGGCAAGATCAAAAAGCATGGTACTGATGAAGTCATATCTGAGTTTGAACTGAAATCAGACGTACTGTTGGACGAGGTACGTGCTGGCGGCCGTATCAACCTGATCATTGGTCGTGGGCTTACCAACCGTGCTCGCGAAGCGCTGGGCATGGGCGCGACTGACTTGTTCCGCTCTCCGGTTGCCGTAGCCGATTCCAGCAAAGGTTTCACTCTGGCACAGAAAATGGTTGGCAAAGCCTGTGGCGTGGATGGTGTTCGCCCTGGTCAATACTGCGAACCACGCATGACCACTGTTGGATCTCAGGATACCACCGGCCCCATGACTCGAGATGAGCTGAAAGATTTGGCGTGCCTTGGCTTTTCTGCCGATCTCACCATGCAGTCTTTCTGTCACACCGCCGCTTATCCCAAGCCTGTTGACGTTGAAATGCAACACACCCTGCCCGACTTTATTATGAATCGCGGTGGTGTTTCCCTGCGCCCTGGCGACGGCATCATTCACAGCTGGCTCAACCGTATGCTACTGCCTGACACCGTAGGAACCGGTGGTGATTCACACACCCGTTTCCCCATCGGTATTTCGTTCCCTGCTGGTTCTGGTCTGGTAGCGTTCGCAGCGGCCACCGGTGTTATGCCGTTGGATATGCCTGAGTCTGTGCTGGTACGCTTTACCGGTACCCGTCAGCCTGGCATCACCCTGCGCGATCTGGTACATGCGATTCCTTTGTATGCGATCAAAGATGGCCTGCTGACTGTTGAGAAGAAAGGCAAAAAGAACATCTTCTCTGGCCGCGTTCTGGAAATCGAAGGTTTGGAAGATCTGACCGTTGAGCAAGCATTTGAATTGTCGGATGCGTCTGCAGAACGTTCTGCTGCTGGTTGTACCATCACGCTGTCCGAAGACTCCGTTGCAGAGTACCTGAAATCCAACATCACTCTGTTGAAGTGGATGATTTCCAATGGCTACGGCGCAGCCCGCACACTGGAACGTCGTATTCGCGGTATGGAAGAGTGGCTGGCTAACCCAAGCCTGATGCGTGCTGACGCAGATGCTGAGTACAACTCAGTTATCGAAATCAACATGGACGAAATAAAAGAACCTATCCTGTGCTGCCCTAACGATCCAGACGATGCTAAAACCCTGTCTGACGTTGCTGGTGACAAGATTGATGAAGTATTTATCGGTTCGTGCATGACCAACATTGGTCACTTCCGTGCTGCCGGTAAACTATTAGAGAAGATTCCCAGTGGCTCCCTGAGCACTCGTCTATGGTTGGCTCCGCCTACCAAGATGGATGAGCATCAGCTGATGGAAGAAGGTTACTACAATATTTTCGGCCGTGCCGGAGCACGAACCGAAATGCCAGGATGCTCGCTGTGCATGGGTAACCAAGCCCGCGTTGCACCTAACACCACTGTAGTGTCCACCTCTACCCGTAACTTCCCTAACCGCTTGGGGCAGGGTTCAAACGTGTATCTGGGTTCTGCTGAATTGGCGTCTGTTGCTGCAGTGCTGGGCAAGTTGCCTACTGCTGAAGAGTACATGGTTTACGCGAAAGATATCGACAGCATGGCTGCAGATATCTACCGCTACATGAACTTCGACAAAATGCCAGAGTATCAGGAAGTAGCTGATAAAGTGAAAATCCCGATGGCACAAGAAGGTTAAACAGCGGTAAAGCCTTAACCCACAAAAAAGCCTCGCATTGCGAGGCTTTTTTGTGGGTATTAATGAGGCGCTCAAACTGCATATGCCGAATCAAATACTACCCATTGTCTGGAGCACCTTCGGCGTATGTTTTGACACCTTCAGGCATGACTTCCCACGCTGCCTTAGAACCAACAAATATGTGATAACCGATCTCAACGTGAGGGTCGCCGTTGACACAACCCAGCGTAACCCCATGAATCAAACCATTGAACGTACCGCAAAGAGTGGAACCGCACTTACTGCAAAACTGCAGACCAAACGATTGCTGAGATGAATAGCTGGTAAGCAAGTCAGCCCCTTGAAGCCATTTGAATTCATTATGGTCTACCAGGGCATAAGCCGACGCTTGAGAGCTAAATGTTTTGCGACAACGGGAGCAGTGACATGATCTGGCATCCTTTAGAGCGCCACTTATCTCATACTTTATACTTCCACAGAAGCATTCACCGGTTATAGACATAGCTCTCCCAACCCTGATAAATCAATTTCAAGTAGAGACACCTTAAAATTGGTGCAGAATACCCACAGACAACCCATAACTCGTAACATCGAATGGCCGGCTGCTTGATGACAAGAAATCTTTACGAGATTTATATAAAAATTCCGCCAGCAAAGAAAAATCTGATCTTAATCTAAACTCGCCACCCAACCCGGCATAGAAACCATAACCACGGTCGTCGGCTGAGTCCGTCCCTGATGGCTTTAAATCATAGAAGCCCTCTTCGATTTCAACCTCCATGGAATATGCTAATCCGCCACCTCTAACGTAAGCCGATATATGAGGCTGAATATCGAACCGATATGCACCACCGAACAGCAAATCCAGGCTGTTTATCGTTAACTGGTAAGATCCAGTGTTGTCTTCAACCACATCTGTTTGGGAATCATTGATGCCAGTCAAGGCAACCTCCAGAGACAGGTTGTTTTCCAGTTGCAAGCGCAACCCAGCTTCAAGAGTCAAAGATCCATCAAAGTCGGCCGATGATACATCGACCCAATCAAAGCCAAGCTTTCCAAACCCACTAACAACTTGACCTTCTGATGATTCGGCTAGCGCAGTACCGCTCCAGCATGCCATCAATAAAGCGGCACAATATAGTTTGAACATCTGATTCATGGTTCATACCGCACTGTAACTGTATCACTTGCACTACCGATGGCGTATCCGCCGCTGATATCGGCCCCTAGATCATTACTGATCTCCCGGAATACCGTCAGCGAAATCGTACAATAATCCAGGTTATAAGAACCAAGATCTATATCATCTGCGCTAACCAACCCAAATGTGTAGGCCTCCAATACAGAACTCACGATCATAACGCTGATTTGTTGGAAGAAATCGCTGATAGCATTAACGACAGTGGTGGAAGGAATAAGCGAACCTACGCTGATATCGTGTGATCCGGTATCCGTAGAATTAATGATTGTTGATGTAGCCCACTGCACACTTTGATCACCCGAAAAGCAGGTCTGAACACTGGTCAACCTAATCTGGTCGCCGTTGGTTTCAGTGTTCCAGTTGAGCGCTATTGTCTGCCCGCGGCTCGTGTACGTGTCTGTAGGCAATGGACTGGTGAGCATTATTTCAGACGGGAAGTTTACGTCGAAAGCGTAGCCTACTAACTCACCTGGGCCGGGATCTACAAGCAATTCATCAACGGGATACCAGCGATCTTCACGGGCCGCCACCGGATCATGCTCAACAGCAAACTCAACGCCCTGCCCGGAATCATCCACTTGGATGTTCGCAATATAATCACCACCCAGGTTTTCGATGGAACGTAGAATAGAGGAATGCAAACCGCTGTCGCTGGATGCCACCACGATATCGCCACCCACCAACGCCTGCTTTCTTCCATCCTTATACAAGGATGCTGCTACCTGAGCCTCCATTGCGCCAAAAGGTAGGTTCGCCTGGATAGTAGCGGACACACCTTGTTGAGATACAGGATTTCGCAGGGAATCATTGCTTCCGGTGTAACAGGAAGCGCAAAGCAGCGAGACGAACACAACAAAACAACTACGCAACATGTCTAAAGGCTCAATCGTTTAAAGATCATTTCGGGGATATGTTTGATAATGTTCATTATCCCCCACCAAAACCACGGCAAGTACACAACATTACGCCGTTTATCAACCGCAGATACTATACCATTGGCCACTTGGTCTGCTGATGCCCACAGAGGCCCGCCTTTATCGAATTCTGCCGTCATAGGGGTATCTACAAAACCCGGTTTAATCGTTGTGACATGAACACCGGATTTGAACAATCTATTCCGCAAACCCTGCAGGTAAATGCTGACCAAGCCTTTGGCTGCACCGTATACGTAATTAGATTGTCTTCCCCGATCACCGGCCACAGAGGAAATCACCGCGATATCACCCTTACCTGCTTTCTCAAATTCATTCGCTGCAATGGTACACAGAGAAATAACGCTCATACCGTTAGTGTTAATTTCTAATTGTGTGGTGCCAAAGGACGCCTCACACGCCTTCTGATCCGGTAACGTGCCATGCGCGATGAAGATACCATCAATGCGCCCCATTTGCTCCGCTGCTGCATTCCAGCAGGCTTCATGTGCTTCGAACTGATTTACATCCATCACGTGCGTATATACATCGCTGGCACCTCGTACGCTGTAGTCGTCACGCAGTGTGGCCAGCTTTTTCTCGTCACGCCCTACCAGAAACAATTTATATCCACGAACCGACCAGATTCGACAAACTGATTCTGAAATAGCGGAGGTGGCTCCAATAATGATCCAATTCTTCATGATTATGCTTCCATTACTCGCTTCCAGAAACTGGAAGTAATATTCGGGTCTTTGAATTTTGCCAGCTGATTCGCACCGGGATAAAACAATCGGAAATGCTCCGCCTTCATGTTGGCGTCTTTTGCCGGGTACAAAGCCCCACCCGCCTGCACCACGACTTCGTCCAGCTGATCAAATAATTGCATTGTCTTATTGCCGCGATATGGAAAGTCCAACGCGAGGGTCGTGCCGGGCCGTGGAAACGATATCAGACCAGGGGAGGCAACCTCGCCAAACACTTTCAATACAGCCAAAAACGAGCCGTAATTCGCACGGCCAATTCTATGAAGCAGTTCGGTTATTGCTAAGTGGCTGTGCTCCATAGGAATCACACATTGATATTGTAGAAAACCTTTAGGGCCATACATTCGGTTCCAGTCATGGATATGATCCAAGGGATAGAAAAACGGATCGTAATGTGTGGTTTGATAACGCACCGGTTCTATCTGTCGATTGTAATAAAGCCAGTTAAATGCTTTAAGGGAGGCACTGTTTACCAATGAAACAGGTGGATCAATCGGCATTGACAGTGCCATTGCCGGTTTAGATGGGCGCGGTTGCACCGGGCGAGCGTGATTGCCTCTGGAAAAGTGGCCACGCCCTAACTTATCCCCGGATGCCAGACAATCCACCCATGCAACCGTGTATTCGTAATCCTGTTCCGACGCCTGTGACAACTCAAAAAACTCGGACAAATTGCGGTACTTGATGTTCTCAGCATTGATAGCAGAGTTACCAACTTTCTTAAGCTGTATCTCTACCCAAGTTATAAATCCTGTTATGCCCAATCCGCCAACAGTTGCGTTAAACCATTCGCTATTTTCTGAGGGTGAACAGACTCGAACGGAGCCATCGGTACGCAGCAGCTCGAAGCGAGTTACATGACAACCAAAGGTACCTGCAACGTGATGATTTTTGCCATGAACATCATTCGCAAGTGCACCGCCTACGGTCGCAAACTTTGTACCGGGCGTAACGGGAAGAAACCAGCCCTGCGGTTCTGCCACGTTAAGGATGTCCGCCAATGTCACCCCGGCTTCACACTGTATCAGCCCCGTATCGGGATCAAATCCAATAAACCGGCGCATAAAGCGGGTGGAAAGAACATTTCCACCTTCCAGCATGCAGCTATCTCCGTAGCTACGAGCATTACCCTGCGGCAAGAATACCTCATCGCTGGGCAGCGAAGTGGGCCGCCAATGCAAATCGACCCCTTTTTGTTCGCGGTAGGGGTATCGGCCCCAAGAGATATAGGGTTTAGTCATTCGTTATACCGCCAATGCCATGCAGCCTGCAATAAGCACGCCGCAGATTATGCTTGCTTTATCTTTAAGGGCAAACACGATTGGATCGTCATCCATACCGCCGCGATGAGCAATGATCCAGATATGGCTTACCCAATACAACATCACCAGGCAGGCAGGCCACATTAAGGATGGATCGCCATACATACCCTTAACCTCAGGGCTATTGATGTAAAGCGCTAAAACCAGTACCGAGATATAGCCGCTGGACCCACCCAGTGACGAAAGCAGTTCGAGATCTTCTACCTGATAGCCTCGGCCAAGTGCCTTGGTTGCACTTTTGGTTCTTAGTTTCATAAGTTCGGTATAGCGTTTAATGATTGCCAGGCTCAGAAACACGAATATCGAGAAGGACAAAAGCCAGAATGAAAGCGCTACGCTGATGGCAGCGGCCCCGGCCACTATTCTGATTGTATATAACGACGCGAGTGCGACTACGTCTACCATCACCAGTCGCTTTAGTTTAAAGCTGTAGGCAAGAGTCAGCACGTAATAGACTGCTAATACGATCTGAAACTCGACCGGTAAAAACAGGCAAATACCGATGGCCGCCAGTAACAACAAGGGAGCGCCTGCAATTCCAGCCAGGAGTGAGAGCGTGCCTGCGGCAAACGGTCGGTTCTTTTTGGTTGCATGCTGTCGATCGTCATTGAGATCCAATAAATCGTTAAGAAAATATACGCTGGATGCACACAGTGAAAATGCAACGAATGCCAGCAAGCTGGTGATCAGCATCTGTACATTCTGGAATTGATGGGCCGTGAGTAGCGGTATAAATATCAGAGCATTCTTAACCCATTGGTGAACACGCAGGGCCTTTATCACGACTTTAGCCGATGGCATAGCGACTGCAATGTGGCGCTCCAGACCACACAAGGCCTCCGCCTTTTTTGCCAAGCCATCAGAACCAACTACTACGGCACTGTCGCTGTGCTGCCATACCTTCAGATCCACATTGGCATTGCCTGCATAGACGTAGTTGCCTTCTCCGTATCGTTCAGTAAGCGCTGCACGTTTTCGGGCGCCGGACAGGTTCACCTTATCATCAGACGCTAACACGTCATCAAAAAGTCCGGTGTGTTGTGATATGGATTGGGCATAACGTGAATGGGATGCGGTGGCAAGAATGACCTCCCTACCCTCTTCGCGCTGTTGTCTCACATACTGGATGACCTCATCATTGTACGGCAGATACTGAACAGGAATATCAACCCGTCGGGCGATTTGGGCTTTGAGGTTGGCTTTACCCCCCAGCAGCCAAAGTATTGCGTAGATTGCATTAAAAGGGTTGCTTCTTATGAGCAACATGAAAGATTCAAGTAACAGATCTGTTTTGATAAGGGTTCCATCCAGATCGACTACTAATGGTTTCTTATTGTTAGACATACATCAACCCTGTTCCACTACTTCACTCGCTGCAACAGGGACAATGCCTCTTGCGGCCATGATCCCGGCGACGATCAACCCGATAAAAACTGCAAACCAAAGCGTTGCGATTCGACAAATCAAAGTCGCAGCAATTGCGACCGGCTCCGGCACACCTACGCTGATCAGCAACAGCCCCATAACGGCCTCGGTTGAGCCAAGTCCGCCCGGCAAGAACGATATAGCACCAATTAGCACCGCAACACCGTAGATACTCACTGCAGCCAGCAAATCCACATCTTGACCCAACCGTTCCAGCAAATACCAGAATCCGATTCCTTCCGCCATCCATGCGGTTATCCCCAGCAGGATGCCACCCATTAGCTCTTTGTTCTTCAACAACACTGCAGAGGTATTTAGCAGTTCAATCAGGTGGCCTAAAGCGGCCCCGAACTTGGTCGGCAGAGCAGAAGACATTCGGTCGAGTTTGGAAAGCACCAAGCGGCTGTGTAACACCGGAAGGCTGGCAAACACTACCCCAGCACTGATTATGATCAAGTAGCTGTAGCCTTCGAATAATACAGCGGCCGCACTGGACATCAGAACAATGGTAAGCAGATCCTGAAACCGCTCCACAAAAAAAGTGCTGAAAGTATTTGAATAGCTGATCCCGTGCTGTTTCAAATACAGTGAACGCACCGTTTCACCGGCTTTCCCGGGCGTGGTGGACAGCGCAAAGCCACTTACGTAGTAAGCCAGATGCCGGCGGCGAGGCATTCTAGTGCCGGAGAGCTTTGTTAAATACCATTCCCACCGCCAATATCTGAGCAGATAATTAACGAGCGACAACGACAGAATGACAATCCAGCCAACTAAGCCCAGTTTGGCGATGGCTGCTCCGGTTTGTTGAAAATCACCAAGAAACATCGCGCCAAAATAAAGCCCGATCCCCAGGATGACCGATAGAATAATGGGTTTTTGAAACCGCCCCATGAAGAAGATTCCACTGCTGTTATAGTTTAAAGCGCGCGACGGCGTTTAAGAGTTCTTTTTCTAGTGGCCTGAGTTTATCACTTCTCGCTACCAATGTGTCGCTTTCAGCGTAGGAAGCATCGCTACAGCCATACTTGATATCACAATATAACTGATTGATTTTATTTATATTATCTGCCTGATCGGGAAACTTTTTTTGTGCTCTTAATGCATAGGACAGGGGGCCCTCACCCGGAACCAGCTCCAACCCTTTACGCTCAAGCTTTCTGATAAACCTATAATAAGCTTTATCGAACACATCCAGCTTGGTTACTGGTCGATGAGTTAACAACAGCCAACCGGCAAGGATCAGTATGACACTACCAGCGGTGGTCCCTAGAAGTATTGCAATACGCTGTGGCGTTACCTCACCCAGTAGATCTTTGAAAAGCTGATTTTGGCTGTTCTCATTGAACGACACGACATTCTTAAACCATAAGTAATCAACATAATCCGCCATTAAGCGCATCTTCTCCAATAGCGCGATGTTTCTGACGTTGAGGCCCGAGAAAGGTGAATCCAACAGCGATTCCTCATCAAGACTGTCCTGCAATGACCCCATCTCTATGCGGTGCGGCGCTACCGCAGCGGTAGGATCGACTCTTACCCAGCCACGCCCCTGCACCCAATATTCTGCCCAGGCATGGGCGTCATATTGATGTACCAGCAGATAATTGCCAATTGGGTGCGGCTTTCCACCTTGATAGCCACCCACCATGCGCGCAGGGATGCCAACGGAGCGCATTAAATATACGTACGCTCCGGCATAATGGGCACAGAAGCCGCGCTGTGTCGAAAACAGAAAATCGTCGATAGAGTTTGCGCCCAACCTTGTGGGTTTCAGTGTGTAGACAAAATTCTCTTTAAAAAACCACTGCAGGATTGTCGAGGAGAGTTGGTCAGGGTCACGTCCAAGCTGATGATACACTTGCTTTGCAAATTCCTTGGCTTGCTGATTACCCTGGGGCGGCAGAGCTGTATAGTGAATGTAAGACGAGTGAGTTAGCCCTTGCGCTTCGTAATCGAAATTCTGATAGGTTTCCACCGAATACGAGACAGGGTAATCGATAGACTCGGCAGCATTGTTCATCAAGCTGTTTGCACTGAAATGCTTAATGCCTGTAATTTTGGCCCAGGCAGAAGCAAACAACCAGTGCTGGCCTGTTGGCTCCATGTACACTTTGTAGTGAAGCGGATCGCCTCTAACATTGAGCTTAGTCGGATCAAATGGCCGCTGATAGCTGTCATCAAACGCAAACCAGGTGCGCCCATCGAACCGATCAAACACTACCGCGCGCCAGTAGCGATCCTTGGGCGCAGGTATCTCGCCTTCGAATTCCACTCTGAACGCAAGCTTGGTTGACTGCGACAACTCTGCAACATCACCCGGTGTCATCCTATCACTTAGGCCGGTGCGGTTCGTTGTTGCCTGCATTCCAAGATCCCAAATGGGCCCAATTCGGGGGAACAGAAAGAACAAAACCAACATTAAAGGCATAGCCTGAAGCACGCTGACCAGTGCAGTTTTGACGGGTTTCCAAATGGCGATGGTGCGATCAGTTTGGTTAAGCGCAACCAGCGCGGCAGTAATCAGGATAAGAACCAGAAACACATAAATAGAAGTATACAGAGATTTGGAGAACAAAAACTCAGTGGCCAGCACGAAATATGACAGTATCACGATAAGAAATGCATCCCGCTTGGTGTACATCTCCAGCTGCTTAAACAAGTACGCTGTAATCAGCAAACCGACCCCTGCATCAGGGCCGAAAATAGTACCATGATGAAAAATGACGCTGAGAAATCCAGTGGATACAAGCAGCAGACGAATCCAGCGCGGCGGAAAACGCATGCGCTCGCGGAACACCTGTATACGCCAACCAAGCACTATAATGAATACGCCCAACATCCACGTGGGCACGCGCCCAATATGGGGTAAAACCGAAAACACCACACATGCCAGCAACAGAACGAAGGCCGTTCTGGGCATAGGAAACGTATGTCTGATTTTTTTATCGGCCATGATGATAGCTCGCCAGCAATTCCAGACACTGTTGCTCGTGCTGTTTTCCTGTTGATGGCTCTACCCTGTGGCCCGGCAAATTGACACCGTAAGGTTCATTCCCATTTGCCAAATGCACAACCCAGAAACAGATATACGATAGTTTCAATTCAAAATCGGAAGTAGGTGCATCATGCCAGTCCAGCCAAAGGGTCTTACTTTCATAACCGTGAAACTGCTTGCTATAGAGAGTGTTACGGCGGGCATAGGCCTTCCAGTCCACTGTTTTCAGTGAATCTGAAGTGTTATAGGCCCGCAAGCTGTCAAAATCCTCATGCCCATCAGGCGTTATCACGTTGCCCTGCTCTCGATTAACGGTCGGATTTTTTGGCAGTTCACATTCGATGGGCTTGGGATAAACCAGTGTCGACATATCCAAATCGACCCAGGTCCAAGCTCGACACAAACCAAACGGATACAGGGTATGGAGTTTTAATCGCCCGGGACGGTAACGCCCTCGCTTGCTGGTGCGCAGCAACATCGCCACGGGCGTCTCCTGTTCGGCTATCAAATTATGAGGATCACTTTTGTAACCGTGCCACTCACAGTAGATGGAGTGATGATCTTTGTGTTTTGTTTTCGATAGATGAATAACGAACTTGGCTTCGGCACCTGCGAACGCGGGCTCGGTGTGGCCCGCGCTAATGGCTAATCCTGAAAGATTGGAGAACGTCTGCAGGATACTAACCACAAACAGGCTACCGAGAAAGAAGCTGAAATTCAGTATGAGGGAGTTTTCGTAATTCACGCCAGCCAAGAACAGCAACAGTGTCGTAAACAGATAACCTATCCCCATCCACGAAGGGAGAATAAATATTTTTTTCTGATTCAATACGATCCGGTTTTGCGGCGGCAAGCGTCGATCCAGCCAGGCTTGCCAGCGGCTGCGGATTAGGCGGCGGACAGACAGTATATTACCGGCTCGGGATGACATCGACCTGCTTCAACACGGTATCCACCAGTCGCTGCCCCTCGTGGCCTGTAATATCACGGGATCCAGCCAGACGGTGCTCGGCAACAGAAGGCAGGATAGCCTGAACATCTTCTGGAATCACATGTTCGCGCCCCGCAACGAACGCATAGGCTTGTGCGCTTTTTACCAGTGCCATGCCGGCTCTGGGAGAAAGACCGAAGCTGAACTGATTGGACTGTCGAGTAAACGCTAAAATACGTTGAACGTAATCTAACAGCGCATCAGATACGAAGACCTTCGTCACCTGATCCTGAAGTTCAGCTAGCTTCTCTCCATTGGTTGACGGTGTGAGCTTCTCTAAATCCTGGCGCGGATTAAACCCTTTCAACAGTTTCCGTTCTACGGTTGGATCTGGATACCCTAAGCTTATCCGCATCAGAAAACGATCCAATTGGGATTCAGGTAATGGATAGGTTCCCATCTGCGTGGTTGGATTCTGAGTGGCAATGACAAAGAACGGTTGTGGTAAGGGGTAAGTGGCACCATCAATCGTCACTTGCCTCTCTTCCATGGCTTCCAAAAGTGCACCTTGGGTTTTTGGCGTGGCGCGATTGATCTCATCTGCTAGCAACACTTGTGAAAAGATCGGGCCGCTTCGAAACTCAAACGTTGCACTGGTTTGATTGAAGATGGAGGTGCCGAGGATATCGGCTGGCAGCAAATCGCTAGTAAATTGAATTCTTTGATATTCAAGGCCCAGCACACGTGCCAAAGCGTGAGACAAGGTGGTTTTTCCCATGCCGGGCAAGTCTTCTACTAGCAGATGGCCTTTGGCCAACAGGCAGGCCAGCGCTAACTTGACCTGTTCCTCCTTGCCAAGCAGGATATTTGATAACGCCTTGATCAAGGGTGATGCAGAATTAGACACGGGTTCTCCCTGATAACCATCCAAATAAAAAGGCTACTGAACGTAACCGCTTAGGTTACAGTTTAGCAGCCTTATCGGATCCAGCCTGTGATCAAATCCTAAGACAGCTTAGTCAGCCCCCGGTTCAAATCCGCCTTGATATCGTCTATATGCTCAAGACCCACTGCCACGCGAATCAGGTTCTCGGTAATGCCTGCTTCCGCTTTCGCTTCATCTGACAGCCGACCGTGGGTAGTTGTGGCAGGATGGGTGATCGTGGATTTTGCATCGCCAAGATTGCCAGTGATCGACAGAAAACGAGTTGCATCAATCACACTCCAGGCCTCTTTACGCCCACCTTTAACCCGGAACGACAACACCCCGCCAAATGCGGATTGCTGTGCCCTGGCCAGCAAATGCTGAGGATGAGTGGGAAGTCCGGTATAGAACACTTTCTCTACCGCTGGTTGCTGCTCCAACCAGTCAGCCAAACGCAACGCGCTGGCAGAATGGGCCTGCATACGCAGGCTCAGGGTTTCGAGGCCCTTGAGAAAAACCCAGGCATTGAAGGGGCTCATGGTGGGCCCGGCGCTGCGCAGGAAGCCAAACACCTCTTCCATTAACTCAGAACGACCACAAACCGCTCCACCAATACAGCGACCCTGCCCGTCCAAAAACTTGGTGGCAGAATGCAAGGCGATATCTGCACCCATCTCCAATGGGCGTTGCAATGCTGGCGTACAGAAACAATTGTCCACTACCAGTAAAGCATCATGTTTATGGGCAAGTTCCGCCATTTTAGCGATATCGGCCACTTCACACAGTGGATTGGATGGCGTTTCCAGAAAGAACATACGAGTGTTCGTTGTGATAGCCGCTTGCCACTGGGTGATATCGGTCAGGGATACAAATGTGGTTTTGACCCCAAACTTCTTCAGGTATTTCTCGAACAGAACATTGGTGGTACCGAAGACACTGCGGGAGCAGATCACTTCATCGCCTGATTGGAGCAAAGCCATGGCGGTAGCAAGTATGGCGGCCATTCCAGACGAAGTCGCCACGCAACGTTCTGCGCCCTCCATCGCCGCCAGGCGTTGCTCAAAAGCACGAACGGTAGGGTTGGTGAAACGCGAATAGATATTGCCGGGTTCTTGACCCGAGAAACGTGCGGCCGCCTGCTCAGCGCTCTTAAACACATAGCTGGATGTGGTAAAAATCGGCTCACCATGGGCACCCTCATCCGTACGCAGCTGGCCGGTTCGCAATGCCAGCGTTTCTAAATGCAGGGATGAAAGGTCATCAAGTTGATCCATGGTGAGAAGTTCCTACCTTTACCTAGTTAGTGTTATGAAGATCAATGCTTTCGCTATTAACCATCAGTTTGGCTACTTTCTGGTTCTTGGCATCATCATTACGGCTGGCTTCCAAACGCTCAAGATAACCCGAATTGATATCTCCAGTAATGTACTGGCCATCAAATACAGAGCAGTCGAAATTCACGATATCAGGATTACCCTCACGTGATGCTGCCACCAAATCTTCCAGATCCTGATACACCAGCCAATCGGCACCGATCAGTTCCTGAATTTCCTTAACAGTACGCCCGTGAGCAATCAGCTCCTTGGCAGCAGGCATGTCGATGCCGTAAACATTCGGGAAGCAAACCGGCGGCGCAGCAGAAGCGAAATACACATTTCTGGCACCTGCATCTCTGGCCATTTGTATGATCTGGTTGCAGGTAGTGCCCCGCACGATGGAATCGTCTACCAGCAGCACGTTTTTGCCCTGAAACTCAAGCCCGATTGCATTTAGTTTCTGGCGCACAGACTTCTTGCGCTCGTTCTGACCGGGCATGATAAAGGTGCGCCCGATGTAACGGTTTTTGATAAAACCTTCCCGAAACTTAACACCCAAGTTGTAAGCCAACTGCAACGCAGAGGTACGGCTGGTGTCAGGGATAGGAATGACTACGTCGATGTCGTGATCCGGCCATACGCGCTTGATTTTATCAGCCAGCTTTTCACCCATTCGCAAACGGGACTTGTAAACTGATATCCCGTCCATGATGGAATCAGGGCGAGCCAGATATACATGCTCAAAAATGCAGGGGCGATATTCTGCACCCGGCGCGCACTGGCGAGTGAAGAGTCGACCTTCCATATTAATGTAAACCGCCTCGCCTGGGGCAACATCGCGCACCAGCTCGAAACCCATTGCCTGTAATGCCACACTTTCTGAGGCAATCATGTATTCCATGCCTTCAGGCGTTTCGCGCTCGCCGAAGCAGATTGGGCGAATGCCGTGGGGATCGCGAAATGCAACAATGCCGTAACCGGTGATCATGGCTACAACTGCATAGGCACCCTTGCAACGTTGATGCACTGCTTCTACCGCAGTGAAGATATCTTCTTCGGTAGGCACCAGTTTGCCTAAGCGCTGTAACTCGTGCGCCAGAATGTTCAGCAACACCTCAGAATCAGAATTGGTGTTGATATGGCGAAGATCCGTTTTATATAGATCCTCACCGATTTCAGCAGCGTTAGTCAGGTTACCGTTGTGGGCAAGGGTGATCCCATAGGGGCTGTTTACGTAAAATGGCTGCGCCTCAGCGGAACTGGATGACCCCGCTGTTGGGTAGCGCACATGCCCTATTCCCATGTTGCCCATTAAACGGCGCATATGACGGGAGCGGAACACATCCCTCACCATGCCGTTATCCTTTCTGAGGTAAAGCTTGTCCTGATCACAGGTCACTATACCGGCGGCATCCTGGCCTCTGTGTTGCAAAACAGTCAGAGCATCATAGAGAGTCTGATTAACATTGGAGCGGCCAACAATGCCGACAATTCCGCACATTCGCTTATACCTCGATACGTCGTGTGCTTGGATCTACCTATAATAGCCCAAATAGATTGCTCTATTCAGAGCCGATGTTCATGATCTTTGTCCAGATGAGTTGCCCGGTATCGGTGGTCCACTGCTCCACTTTCATGAAATGTGGAATCATAACCGACTGTTTCCACCAAGGATCGGCGGGCATCTGGGTCATACGAGAAAGAACCGACAGGGCAATCACCACCAGCAGGCAGCCCCGCGCCAAACCAAAACCACTGCCCAGTACTCGATCAGTGCCGGATAAGCCGGTGGCTTTGACGACTTCTTTAACCAGGTGTTTAATCAGCGCGCCTACGATCATGGTGAGGATGAACAGGGCCACGAACGCCAGAGGCTGACGGGCAGACGGAGGATCGACCCAATCGGCCAGCACAATGGCCAACGGCACGCTGAACAGCCTGGCGATAACAAACGCCGCGATCCAGGTCACCAGTGATAGGGCTTCCAGAGAGAATCCGCGGTGCAAACTGAGGGCCATTGAAAGGCCTATGCTGCCGAGAATGACATAATCAGCAATGCTCATTACAGGGGATTACCTGGACAACAGTGAGAGTTCTGGGAAAGGGCGCATTCTAACAGAGCTAATTCCAAAAAACTAATGTCTGTACATCAAGGAATATACTTTAAAATCAGCGTCTTAACCTGATAATCACGCTCCAGGGCAATTTTTTGCTGATCCAATCGGTATTTTCGAATTTCAGGGCCCACATAAACCTTATAGAGCGCACCGACTTTCTTGCTATAGGCCTTGTAATCAGCCGCTATTAACTTGTCGCGAAGGCCATCGGCGTTGGCTTTACTGGAAAAGGCACCGACCTGAATAATCCAGGCATCTGCCAGCTCCAAAGGATCCTGGGGGGCCGCACGAATGGCTTGGTCGGCTGCTTTTTCTTGCTCAATATAGTCTTCTACTGTGGCTTGTGATGAGCTGGCCTGTGCTGCAGCAACTGCATCCTGCTGTACTTCTGCCTCACTGGATTGCGCCGCCTGCTGTGCCTTGGCTTCGCTAACGGCCTCAACAGCGGCAATAACCTCTCTGGCCTCCTCCTCTATCGGAGAGAAGTCCACGGCTTCGATGGTCATGGCCGGTTGCTCGGGGTATTCGTAATCTTTTGAGTTCACACGCTGCTGCTGACCGTCGAACACCAGCGGAAGGAATATTACCGCCAGCGAAATCAATACGATAGCACCGACCAATCGTTGTTTCAGGCTTTGATCCAATGGTTTACCCTTTTGTCATGTTGAGCTTGGGGCCATATTGTATAACGTCTGCCACGGTATAAAACGATCCGAATACCAGTATCAGATCTTTGTTGGAAACCGAATGCAATAACCGGTTGCAGACACCGTGAGCGCTTAAGGCGGGCTTGTCACAGCACGCCCCCATTTCAGTCAGTTGCTCAAATAGCTTAATGGCAGGCAGTGCCCGCTCGCAATCCAGCTCAACCGGATACCAGCGATCTACTATAGCCAGTAGAGCCATTAGGGTATCCGTGATGTCTTTGTCGGCCAGCATACCCACGATGCAATGTATGCGCCTGGTGGAATCGCTAGCCAAATGGGACACCAGCGCGCGGGCTGCGTGGGGGTTATGGCCCACATCCAGCATAATATCGGGCTGATGATGTATAAACTGTTTTCGACCGGCAACCATAACTTGCCGCAATGCAGATTCCATTGCAGTGCGTTCAATGTTAAAGGGCGACAAAGCCAGAGCCTGCAGCGCTGTGGCGGCATTTTGCAAATAAATGTCAGGCAACGGTAAGCGCTTATGGTCTAGGGTGGTTTGATCCCCGCAAGTCAGCGTTATAGACCATGTATTGGTATCAACGTGATCGATTTCATCCACTTGATAAGTGAAGTGCTGGCCCTGCTGATAAAGGGCAGTGTTCATTTCAAGGGATTTTTTAACCACTTCGTGAGGCGGATCGGGTTCGCCCATTACCAACGGCTTATTGCTGCGAGCGATACCAATTTTCTCAAATCCGATGCTGGCACGATCGTTTCCTAACCAAGCCTGATGGTCGATGTCGATACTGGTCACAACAGCAACGCTGGCATCCCAGATGTTCACCGCATCAAGCCGACCACCCAGACCCACTTCAAGCACCCAGGCATCCAGCTTCTGCTGCCGAAACAACCAGATCGCAGCCAGGGTTGTGAATTCAAAGTACGTCAGACTGATCGCACCGCGCCCCGCCTCCACCGCCTCAAAAGCGCTGATCAGCTGTTCGTCGGTGCTTTGAACTCCATTCACGCATACGCGTTCATTAAAATCAATCAAGTGGGGTGATGTGTAGAGCCCGGTGCTGTAGCCAGCCTGCCTTAGCAACTGATCGATCAACGCGACCGTGGAGCCCTTGCCGTTGGTGCCGGCGACGGTAAAAATAAAGGGGGTATTACTGATCAGATCCAGACGCTGTGCCACCGCCTGGATTCGCTCCAATCCCATATCGATTGATTTGAAATGGAGCCGTTCCAGACGGCTAAGCCAGTCTTTAAGCTGCATTCTGTGGAAGCAGCTTGCCCATCAGACGATGCAATGTATTACGCATCTCATGACGATGAATGATCATATCCAGAGCGCCGTGCTCCAGCAGAAACTCACTGCGCTGAAAACCTTCAGGCAATTTCTGGCGCACCGTTTGTTCAATAACCCGGGGGCCGGCAAAGCCTATAAGGGCGTTTGGCTCGGCAATGTTGATATCTCCCAACATGGCCAAACTGGCGGACACACCACCGTAAACAGGATCCGTCATCACTGAGAAGAACGGCAAGCGGTTCTCCTTGAGTTTTTCCAACGCTGCGCTGGTCTTAGCCATTTGCATGAGGGAGAACAACGCCTCTTGCATACGAGCGCCACCACTGGCAGCAAAGCACACCAGAGGGCAGCTGTTTTCGATAGCAGCATTCACCGCTCTGACGAATTTCTCGCCAACGATCGAGCCCATAGACCCGCCCATAAATTCAAATTCAAAGGCGACGGCGATAACGGTCGAGCCTTCGAGGGTACCTTTAAAGGCAACAAGGGCATCGTTCTCCCCGGTGCCTTTCTGCGCGCTCACAAGGCGATCTTTGTAGCGTTTGCTGTCTTTGAATTTTAGACGATCCACCGGTTGCAGGTCGGCAGCCAGCTCTTCCCTGCCGTCCTGATCCAGGAACAAATCAATACGACGCCGGGCGTTGATCCGCATGTGATGATCACACTGAGGACAAACATCGAGGTTTTTTTCCAGCTCCGGGCGATAGAGGAAGGCGCCACATTTTGCGCATTTCTTCCATAAGCCCTCGGGTACTTCGGTTTTTTTGTTGCTCGAAGTTCTGCCCACACTGGGTAGAATCTTTCCTAACCAGCTGTTACTCATAACAACGCCATCCTGATTCTCTTATGGTTATTATTTATTGATCCAGGCCCAGCCGCAGGGATTGGGTGAACTCCGTTACGCGCGCCATCATAACCTCGCGATCGTTCTGGGATTCAGCAATCAACTTAACTAGTGCACTGCCCACTACCACGCCGTCGGCATTCTCACCGATCAGGCGCGCGGTTTCAGCGTCCTTGATACCAAAGCCTACCGCGATGGGCAAATCGGTTGTTTTACGAATTGTTTCCAACTTCTGATTTACACCGTCTATATCCAGGTGTCCGGCACCGGTTACGCCTTTTAATGACACGTAATAGAGGTAGCCGCGCCCTGCTGCGCAGATAGTTGCAATGCGCTTATCGCTGGTCGTGGGTGCGATCAGGAAGATAGTGTCCAAACCTGCTGCATCAAACAGTTTTATAGGTTCAACAGCCGCTTCCGGTGGCAGATCCACAATGATTAAACCATCGACTCCGGCTGCTGCGGCATCGGTGGCAAAACGGTCGTAACCGTAAACTTCTACCGGGTTCAGGTAACCCATCAACACGATAGGCGTCTGCTGATTGGTTTGGCGGAATTCTTTTACCATCTCCAGCGCGTGGACGGTGGTGACGCCATTTGCCAAAGCACGCTCATCGGCAAGCTGAATCACCGGGCCGTCCGCCATTGGATCGGAAAATGGTATGCCCAGCTCGATGATGTCTGCGCCATTTTCTGCCAGGTTGTGCAGCAAGGGCACTGTGGCGTCCAACTGAGGATCACCGGCAGTGATAAATGGGATCAGTGCTTTTCTATTTTGTTGCTTCAGATTTTGAAGACACGCCTTGATACGGCTCATCCAATAAACTCCTTACTGTACCGTACTAGAGAGTGATGCCGTCGATCTCGGCAACGGTAAGAATATCTTTGTCACCACGGCCAGACAGGTTCACTACTATGATCTGGTCTTTATCCATCGTGGGCGCAAGCTTGGCGGCATAAGCCAATGCGTGACTTGATTCCAGAGCCGGCATGATGCCCTCCACTAAAGTGAGGGTTCGGAATGCGCTCAGCGCTTCGTCATCGGTGGCCGCCACATAATCAACTCTGCCACAATCCTTCAACCAGGAATGCTCAGGGCCAACACCAGGGTAATCAAGGCCAGCGGACACGGAATGGGTATGCATGATCTGGCCTGCATCGTCTTCCATAAGATAGGTGCGATTGCCATGCAAAACGCCAGGGCGGCCAGCACACAGTGGCGCGGCGTGTTGCCCGCTTGCCAACCCTAAACCGGCAGCTTCAACACCGTACATCTTGACCGACTCATCAGACAGGAAGGGATGGAACAAGCCAATGGCGTTAGAACCACCACCCACACACGCAACCAGAGCATCCGGCAACTGGCCGGTTTGATCCTGGCACTGGCGGCGGGCTTCGCGGCCTATAACGCACTGGAAATCGCGTACCAGTTTGGGGTAAGGATGAGGTCCGGCAACGGTACCGATGATGTAGAAAGTGTCGTCCACGTTGGTTACCCAATCGCGCAACGCTTCGTTCATGGCGTCCTTAAGGGTTTTGGTGCCAGACGTCACCGGGGTCACTTTCGCACCCAACAGTTTCATTCGGTATACATTCAGGGATTGACGTTTTACGTCTTCAGCCCCCATGAATACCTCGCACTCCAAACCTAAACGGGCTGCTACGGTAGCACTGGCCACGCCATGCTGCCCGGCACCGGTCTCGGCAATGACGCGACGCTTACCGGTGTATTTTGCCAACAGTGCCTGACCGATGGTGTTGTTTACCTTATGGGCGCCAGTGTGATTTAAGTCCTCGCGCTTTAGATATATCTGGGCACCGCCCAGTTGCTTCGACCAGCGCTCGGCGTGATACAGGGGCGAAGGACGCCCCACATAATGGGCAAGATCATAGTCAAAGGCGGCCTGAAATTCAGGGTCTTTGGACAGTTTGTTATAGATCTCTTCCAATTCATCCAACGCAGACATGAGGGTTTCAGAGACAAAGCGGCCACCGTAAGGGCCGAAGTTTCCGAAATCATCCGGCGTAGTCAGAAAATCACGCTCATTTTGAGACACTGTGTACTCCTGTGATAAAAGCTTGCATCAACGCATTGTCTTTCTTGCCTTTGGCGGCTTCTACGCCACCGCTGACATCCACCGCCCAAGGCCGAACCTGGCGAACTGCATCCGCTGCATTTGAGGGATCAAGTCCGCCGGCTAGAACGATAGGTTTACTGAGTCCTTTGGGCACTGCCTGCCAATTAAATGTCTGGCCGGTGCCACCGGGCTGACCCGCCACAAAGGTGTCGAGAAGAATACCACGACTGCTGTGATATGTCTGACATTGTGCGGCCAAATCCGTACCCGCTTTCATCCGAATTGCCTTGATATAAGGCCGCCCCCAGGCGCTGCATTCGGCCTCTGATTCATCACCATGAAATTGCAGCAAATCCAATGGTACCGCCTCCAGCACAGAGCGCAGAAAACCAGGATCAGCATTCACAAACAGCCCTACAGTGGAGACAAATGGCGGCAGTTGTTCCAAAATGGATTTGGCTGTTTGAATGTCGATGTTGCGGGGACTGGGCTCATAGAACACGAAGCCGAGGGCATCCGCACCCGCGCCACAAGCCGCCAGAGCATCTTCAAGATTGGTGATTCCGCAGATTTTTACCCGTGTCACAAGGCTAACTCTTTCATGCTGCTTGTAAAGATCGCAAGTTTAACAGAATCGCTATGGCCTAAGGCAAGGAATTCACTTGCGTCTAACTGAGTGGCATAAACGGGGCATCAGGTTCCGGCTCGGGAATGTTAAACTCCTCGGGATACCCCACCCGCATAAAAAACAGCCCGTACGGTGGTGCGGTGACGCCACCGAGGTTCCTGTTGCGATGACCCAGTACATCCTCGATCCATGTGAGCGGCTCTTTGCCGCTGCCTATGGCCATCAGCACCCCAGCAATATTGCGCACCATGTGCTGCAGGAAAGCATTCGCCTGTATATCCATCACGATCAAATGACCTCGACGATAAAGGCTGATGTGGTGAATTGTACGAACCGGGGACTTGGCCTGGCAGCCTTGCGCCTGGAATGAACTGAAGTCGTGCTCCCCCACCAAAACCTGGGCAGCGTGGTGCATCAAATCGGCATCAAGAGGTCGGAAGTTCCAAGTCATGTGCTGCATACCCAGAGCGGGTCTGACTGGGTGATTATAAATCACGTATCGATATGAGCGTGAAAGCGCCGAAAAGCGCGCGTGAAAAAGATCCGACACCGGTTTGGCCCAACGAACCGAGATGCTATCCGGAAGATTGGTATTGCAGCCGAAAATCCAACCTTTATCTTTGCGCAGGGATTCCGTGTCGAAATGCACTACCTGTCCAACACCGTGCACGCCGGTATCGGTTCGGCCTGCACAGATAACTTGAACCGGGTGATTGGCGACCTTGCTTAAAGCGGCTTCAAGGTTCTGCTGGACGGATTGTGGATCATGCTTTTGTCGCTGCCAGCCACAGTAATGCCTGCCATCGTACTCAACCCCCAAAGCCACCCGCATACTTTTACCCTACAAAGATAAGTCGCAACAAAACGAAAAGAGGGCCATCAAGGC
Source organism: Ketobacter alkanivorans (assembly GCF_002863865.1). NCBI lineage: Bacteria > Pseudomonadati > Pseudomonadota > Gammaproteobacteria > Pseudomonadales > Ketobacteraceae > Ketobacter > Ketobacter alkanivorans. The sequence goes on from NZ_CP022684.1 coordinate 359,620, forward strand.
CCCCTTACGAGAATGGTACGAATAAGCTAGAAAGGAATCAAGACTCAAGGCGCGTTAACAGATCCTTGGCCTCTTGCTTCTGGTTGTCATTACCTTCCACCATTACCTCATCCAAAATGTCTTTGGCGCCATCACGATCACCCATGTCGATGTAGGCTCGCGCCAAATCCAGCTTGGTGGAGGCTTCATCCGCATCGGACAGGAAATCCATCTCTTCAGATGAGTCATCGTTGTCATTCGCGGCACCTGCTGCCGGAGCCGCACCCAAACCTGAAGCAATCACAGTTGCATCCAGGTCGTCGTCTAGATTGAGGTCGGCCGGTTCAGACTTGCTTTCAGGGAAGTCTGCTTCAAGGTCAAAATCCAATTCGTCAGCCAGCTGCGCGGCAGACATGGAATCCAGAACAGGTTCGTCATCAGACGATGATTCTGGCTGCAAATCAGGCTGGATCGACTCAGGCTGTGATGGCACCTCAGCCAGTGGAAGCTCAGGCTCGGAGTCTGACGGTGGCTGAATAACGGTTTCGTCTTCGGAGAAATCCAAACTGGGTGTTTCATCCAGCTCTGTCGTCGACGCATCGAAGTCCAAATCGAAATCCATGCTTTCGTCTGTGCTGGCTTCTGGGGTCGGTGCTGATTCAGCATCGAGAGCTTCGAAATCAAGTGACAGATCAGTATCTGGAGTCTCGACATTGCTGACATCATCCAAAGAGAAGTCGGCATCGAAATCAAGGGCACCTTCATCGAGGGTGCTTTCGCCGTCAGTGGGCTCAGGCGTGGTCAGAGGCTCGCTGGGTACATCTTCCCCGAACGCCGTATCCAGGTCGAAATCCATTGCAGCTGGGTCGGATGCAGCCTCAGGCTGATCATCGCTGACAGCAGTACCTTCGTCTGTGGTTTCATCGTCCAAATTCAGATTCAAATCAAAATCCAGACCTGCCACATCGCTGGTTGCTTGTGGTTCACCTGCTGCCTCGGTTTGGTCTGCGCCGAAGCTTGCCCCGGTGTCTTCCAGATCTGCAAGATCGAAATCCAAACCAGTATCTGAATCCAGATCCAGCTCACTTTCCAGTGAGGATGTCTCTTCATCGCTGGCAGCATCGATTTCGTCGAAATCAAAGGATTCCGCCGCACCTTCTGCCAACAGGGTTTCATCACCGTCGAAGTCAGAAGCCGGTGATTCGTCTGCAACCAACGAATCTTCTATGTCACCCAGCTTGCCACGCATTGAATCGGCTCGGCTGATGTCGGCGTCGGTGCCGATATCCTGCAGCACACGATAATGATTCATGAATACTTCGGGCTCGCCCGCCTCTGCACAAACTTCACAGAGTTTAAGGCGGATATCGGCACGCTCAGGCTCATTCTGAGCGGCTTTTTCAAGCATTTCGATGGCCTGAGGGAAACGGCCATAAGCGATATAAATATCCGCTTCGCCGATAACGTCTGTGGTTTGGGGAACCGTTTCTTCCACTGCGCTGGCTTCGACGGCCTCTTCGAAGGCGTCGTCTTCTTCCAGATCAACGGAGTCCAGCTCCATTAAGCTGTCATTGTCCTGGGATTCTGGCAGCTCGAACTCTTCGGGGAAATCCTCATCGGCGGACGCATCAGCTTGTTTGCGACGAGCCGCCACCAAACCAAGCACGATCAACAGCAAAATGGCGCCGCCACCTGCCGCCAGATACATTGGGTTAGCCATTATCTGGCTCAATATATCGTCTTTCGGTTGTTCTGGCTGCGGCGCTACCGCAGGCTCGGCAGGTGTAGAGGCAACTGGTGCAGTATCTTCCACCTGAACCCCGGCAAGCTCCTGCGACATGGCATCTTGCGGCTCTTCAGCCACAGGCTCTGCTGATGTGTCTTGCGGCTCTTCGGCGAAGTTATAGTCCACTTCTTCTGCTGTTTCTTCTGGCGCAATTAACTCGCCAGCTTTGATTTCGTCCGCAGGCTCTTCGGCAACAGTTGGTTCTGAAGTGGTATCTTCAACCGGCTCAGACCCGATGCTCGATTCGGTTTGGGCAGCCTGTTGCTGTGCCGCTTCCAGCTCACGTAATTTGGCTTGCAACGCAGCGATCTGCTCGTCTTTAAGAGTCAGCACTTTCTCGGAAGTATCGAGCTGATCTTCCAGATCGTTCATGCGCAGCTTGAGTTCTTCATTTTCGATTTTGAACTTGTCTACGTTTTCTTCGGCAACCACCAATTGATCACGCAGTTGCCCCTGTTGACCACTGCCACCCTGGCCGGAATCACCGCTGTCGCTACCGCCGGACACCAGCTTCAGGCGATCAGTTGCAGGGCCACTGGAAGGATCTTGCTCACGTGAGACGCTACGGCCGCTCAGATCAACCTGACGAGCTTCGGTAGCACCGGACTTGCTTGCTACCCGCTCACGCCAGCGCCGATTTTGCTCGGCGGCAAGTGCGATGGCATCGCGATTGGTCATTGCCATCACTTCCTCTTCAGAAGGTGCTCGCAGCACGGCCCCTTTCTTGAGAAGGTTGATGTTGTCGTCAATGAATGCATCTGGATTAATTCTTTGGATGGCCATCATCGTCTGCTGGATGCTGACGCGGTCGGATGGCTTCATGTTCTTGGCAATGGCCCACAGGCTATCGTTGCCGCTGATGGTGTGGGTGCCTTCGGCAGCCTCTGCATAACCACCACTGCTGTAGCTGGGTTGAGATTGCGATACACCTTCATAGGTTGAAACCGGTGCAGCTGGCTTCGGGGCAGTGCTGGCAGTCTGCGGCGCTTTGACGGGGCTGGCTGGCTGGGCGCTATAAATAGGAGGGTCAAGCAGCAAGGTGTATTCGCGAAGCAACCTACCGGCGGGCCAGTTTACTTCCACCAGGAAGTTAAGGAAGGGTTCCTTCACAGGTTTTCGCGAACGGATCTTGATGACCGATTTGCCTTGCGCGTTGACGATGACCTCAAATTTGAGATCAGTCAGAAAATGGAAACGCTCGACGTGGGCAGCCTGGAAATCATCTGATCCGGCCAGGGATGGCAGGATCTCTGTAGCGGTGAGTTCCCTGACCTGTACCAATTCAATTTCGGCGTCCAGAGGTTCACTCAATGCTGAATTGAGCTTGATTTCACCCAAACCCAGTGCGTTGGCCAACCCAGGGATAAGCACACCCACACCAAGCATTGCAGCGGCAAGTTTACGAACCATTATCTTTTCCTTCGCTTATGTGACCACTGGACAGCAGAGCCGCCCTTTAATTTTTCTTAAATTTGCTACTTCAGGTCTCGGCATGGCCTGAGGGCAGTCTAGGCATTTCCGTTCAAACTAACCTTCGAACCAGCTGACACACAACCCGTTGCAACAAATACGCATCCAGCAACCTGCTGATTTACTAACTTATTAACTTGCTTAGGAGAGGCTTTCATTTTTGAAAGCTACCCCCTAACAAGGATAGCTTTCAATTTGTGGTTGTCAGGCAAAATCTTGAATAATCGTGACCCAGTTACCCGATTAATCTAGAACCAGCCTGACAATAGTGAGGTAAGTATCAATTATAAATAGTGTTTTATCAACTCTTCGGCGATTTGCACGCTATTGGTGGCTGCACCTTTTCTGACGTTATCAGCCACGACCCACATATCAATGCCGCGGGGATGAGATATGTCATCGCGGATGCGACCAACAAAGGTGTCGTTATTCTCTGCCGCTTCGGTCACAGCTGTAGGGTAACCACCGGGTGAGCGGGTATCCAGCACGGTTACACCAGACGCTTTTTTCAGCAATTCAGTGACCTGTTCTGCGCTGATTTTCTCCTTGGTTTCGATGTGTACTGCTTCCGAATGGCCGTAGAATACGGGCACGCGTACGCAAGTAGGGTTCACCTGGATGCTGTCATCACCGAAAATCTTCTTGGTTTCCCACACCATCTTCATTTCTTCTTTGGTGTAGCCGTTCTCAAGAAACACATCAATTTGGGGCAGTGCGTTGAATGCGATCTGCTTAGGGTATACCTCGGCTTTAATGGGCTGACCATTGAGTAGATCGCGGGTCTGCACCGCCAGTTCTTCGATGGCCTCTTTGCCGGTTCCGGATACTGCCTGGTAGGTGGCAACATTGATGCGCTCGATGCCTACTGCATCGTATATGGGCTTCAGTGCCACCAGCATTTGAATGGTGGAACAGTTGGGGTTGGCGATGATGCCGCGGGTTTTGTATTCTGCAATGGCTTGCGGATTCACCTCGGGTACCACCAGAGGGATGTCATCGTCATAGCGGAAATGAGAGGTGTTATCGATCACGATACAACCTGCCGCCGCTGCTTTCGGGGCGAATTCCTCAGAGATAGACCCACCGGCTGAAAACAGGCCGATCTGAACCTTTGAGAAATCGAACTCTGCCAGGTTCTGGACCCGGATGTTTTTGCCTTTAAATTGGATGATCTTGCCTTCGGAGCGCTCGCTGGCCAGAGGGTAAAGATTACCCACCGGGAAATCGCGTTCTTCCAGAACACGGATCATGGTTTCGCCCACTGCACCGGTTGCACCCACTACTGCTACATCGTAAGTTTTACTCATAATGTCCTTCTTCAACTATCAGTTGCTTGATTTCAATACGTTTAATACGGCTTCGCCCATTTGCGAGGTGCTCACTTTTTGCGTGCCCTCGCTGTAGATGTCCGCTGTGCGATAACCTTGATCCAGAACCTTGCTTACTGCCGCTTCGAGTCTGTCTGCCGTGGCACCATGACCCAGGGAATAACGCAGCATCATGGCTGCCGACAGGATGGTGGCCAGTGGATTGGCAATGCCCTGCCCCGCTATATCGGGCGCCGAGCCGTGACAGGGTTCGTACATGCCCTTGTTGTTCTTATCCAGTGAGGCAGAAGGCAGCATGCCGATTGAACCGGTCAGCATGGCAGCAGCATCAGAGAGAATATCCCCGAACATGTTTCCCGTCACTATCACATCGAACTGTTTGGGAGCCCGGATCAACTGCATGGCGGCGTTATCCACATACATGTGACTCAACTTAACTTCGGGATACTCTTTATTGAGATCAGTCATGATCTCGCGCCACAGCTCGGTGACTTCCAGCACGTTGGCTTTATCCACTGAGCAGAGTTTTTTGCCCCGTTTCATGGCAGCTTCAAACGCAACCCGGCCTATACGAATGATCTCAGATTCGCTGTAAACATAGGTGTTGTAACCCTGACGCTCGCCGTTCTCAAGCGTGCGGATGCCACGAGGCTGGCCGAAATAAATGCCACCGGTCAGCTCCCGTACGATAAGGATATCCAGCCCGGACACCAACTCAGGCTTGAGGCTTGATGCCTCTGCCAGCTGGGGATACAGCATTGCCGGGCGCAGATTACCAAATAACTCCATCTCGGAGCGCAAACGCAACAGGCCCTTTTCGGGGCGGATGGCGATCTCAAGAGATTCCCATTTCGGGCCACCAATGGCACCAAACAAAATGGCATCCGAGGCCTTGGCCAGCTTAAGTGCATCCTCAGTCAGGGGAACCCCGGCGGCGTCGATTGAGGCACCGCCCACCAGCGCGTGATCGAACTCGAGCCCGAGGCTCTCTTGCTCATTAACGAAACGGAGAACGTTTTCCGCCTGCTCCATGATTTCCGGGCCGATGCCATCACCGGCCATGATCAATACATTCTTGGACATTTTGAATTCCGATTAATCTGTTGATTGCTTAAAACTTGTTTACTTTATGGCGTCGAACAACCAAGGGGCTGTCTGGCGGCGCGCGGCCTCGTATTCTTTAATCAGCTGAGCATCCTGCAAGGTCAGGCCAATATCATCAAGCCCCTCTAACAGGCAATGCTTGCGAAACGGATCGACCTCGAATTCGATGACGCTGCCATCAGGCTTACGGATTTGCTGATTGGCTAAATCGATCGTTAACGCATAGCCTTCATGGGCAGCTACCTGCTTGAACAGACCCTCAATAATATCTTCAGCTAAAACAATGGGTAACAATCCATTTTTAAAGCTGTTATTGAAGAATATATCCGCAAAGCTAGGGGCTAAAACGGTTCGAAATCCAAAATCCGTTAACGCCCAGGGCGCGTGCTCACGGCTGGAACCACAGCCAAAGTTGCGACGAGCCAACAATACGCTGGCACCTTTATAACGAGGCTGATTGAGCACAAAATCAGGGTTAATCGGGCGGTTGGTACAATCCTGCCCCGGCTGACCCTCATCCAGGTAGCGCAACTCATCGAACAAGTTCGGGCCAAACCCGGTACGCTTGATGGACTTCAAAAACTGTTTGGGAATGATCAGATCCGTGTCTACGTTGGCACGATCCAATGGAGCCACGATTCCCTCAAACTGGGTATATTTTTCCACGTTAGAATCTCCTTTGGCTTAGTTGCTCAGTTCGCGCACATCGACAAAATGACCGGCGATTGCCGCTGCTGCTGCCATGGCAGGGCTAACCAGATGGGTGCGCCCCCCATAACCCTGACGCCCTTCGAAGTTTCGGTTGGAGGTGGAGGCGCAGTGCTCGCCATCACCCAACCGGTCGGCATTCATGGCCAGGCACATGGAGCATCCTGGTTCACGCCATTCGAAACCGGCCTCTACAAAAATTTTATCCAAGCCTTCATCTTCGGCCTGCTGTTTAACCAAACCAGAGCCGGGCACCACCATGGCCTGCTTGACCTTCGCCGAGACTTTGCGGCCCTTGGCCACTTCCGCCGCCGCCCGCAAATCTTCGATCCGGGAATTGGTGCAGGACCCGATAAACACCCGATCCGGCACCACGTCCGCCATGGTAATGCCGGGCTTTAGGCCCATGTAGTGATAGGCACGGCGCATACCTTCTGCTTTTACTGGATCAGACTCGGCATCTGGATCGGGCAGCTGCTCATCTATCGCTACCACCATTTCAGGTGAAGTGCCCCAGCTAACCTGAGGTTTGATAGCGCCACCATCCAGCTCAACTACTGCATCGAACTCAGCATCGGCATCGCTGTGCAAGGTGTTCCAATACTCCACAGCACGATCCCACTGCTCGCCCTTGGGCGCGTAGGTACGACCTTTGAAGTATTCGATGGTTTTATTGTCCACCGCAACCATACCGGCTCGGGCACCGGCTTCGATGGCCATATTGCAAACGGTCATACGGCCTTCCATGGACAAGCCTTCGATCACCGATCCAGCGAACTCGATGGCGTAGCCTGTTCCACCGGCAGTGCCGATTTTGGCAATGATGGCGAGCACCACATCTTTAGCCGTAACGCCAGCGCCCAATACGCCATTCACCTTGATCTGCAGACTCTTCATCTTCTTCTGAATCAAGCACTGAGTGGCCAGAACGTGTTCGACTTCTGAAGTGCCGATACCATGGGCCAGCGCACCGAAAGCACCGTGGGTAGCAGTATGAGAATCACCACATACAATGGTCATACCCGGCAGAGTAGCGCCCTGCTCCGGCCCCACCACATGCACGATACCCTGGCGAGCATCATGCATTTTGAACTCAACGATGCCAAACTCGTCGCAGTTATCGTCCAGGGTTTGCACCTGAATGCGAGACACTTCATCGGCTATAGGGCCGCTGCGATCAGTCGTTGGCACATTGTGATCCGGCGTGGCGATGTTTGCATCCAGACGCCACGGCTTACGGCCAGCCAGGCGCAAACCCTCAAACGCCTGGGGCGATGTCACTTCGTGTAACAGCTGACGATCAATGTAGATTAACGCCGTGCCGTCCTCCCGCTGTTTGACAACGTGGGCATCCCACAATTTGTCATATAAGGTTTTGCCTGCCATGGTGTGTCCTCTCTGGTGTTCATTAAACTGATATATCTGATTCTGGTAATCCTAAGCCTCGACATCACATAAAACAAATTCATATTTTTTATTCAATGGATTACCATTAGTTATACATATACTTAAAGCTTTAATTTGGGGGACAGGAATGGAGATTGCCGAGCTGAAAGCCTTTGTGGCGGTGGCCGAAGCGGGGTCGTTCTCTCAGGCTGCCCTACAGTTGCACCTGACACAGCCCGCTATCAGCAAGCGCATCAGCCTGCTGGAATCCAACCTGAACTGCCAACTGTTTGACCGTATCGGTCGCCAAACGATCCTGACAGAGGCAGGCCGGGATCTAATGCCGCGCGCCAATCGCATCCTGCAGGAAATGGAGGACATGCGCAGGGCCATGTCCAACCTCAGCGGAGAGGTCAGTGGCACCCTCAAAATTGGTACCTCCCATCACATTGGCCTGCATCGGCTGCCTCCGGTATTGAAATCGTTCTCACGGCAGTATCCTCAAGTCACGCTGGACATCCAGTTTATCGACTCCGAGATGGCGTTTGATTTGGTGATGCAAGGCAAACTGGAACTGGGTATCGTTACCCTGCCCCCCGATGATAACGGCAGCCTGCGCAACATCCCCGTGTGGGAAGACCCGCTGGCCTTTATGGTGGGTAACGATCACCCATTAGCAAAGAAAAAGCAGATCCCGTTGCAAGCGCTGGCCGATTACCCGGCCATTCTACCCAGCATGTCCACCTTCACCCGCCGTATCGTTGAGGGTATGTTTCAGGAGCACAACCTAAGAATTGATGTGCCCATTTCCACCAATTACCTGGAAACCATCAAAATGATGGCATCCATCGGACTGGGTTGGACTGTGCTACCGGCAACCATGCTGGACGATGACATCAAACCGTTACAGGTTGAAGGCGTTGCCTTGAGTCGAAGTTTGGGTGTGGTGTATCACCCTGGACATTCACTGTCTAACGCGGCCAAAGCGATTCTGGATTTGCTGAACTGACATTGGGCCGCTTTCATCTCCGTTCGGTTCAAAACAGCAGGTAACTTACGCGCCCGCTGCACCCCATTCAAAAAGGGGGATTTGTATGGCAGAAATCAGCCCTCAAAAGCGCCCATTCGATGTACGTATAAACAGTAGACAAGGGCTGCACAAAGCAAGACCATTAATTTTGATATACCGGAACTTTCGGTATTTGCTTCCGGGATATACCGAAGGTATCGTGATTTGCTCCTTGGATATCTCGAAGGTTCCTGCATTTGCAGGCCTGGATATCTCGAAACCTTCGGCTTTTGCCAGATGAATTTATAACCTATTCTAATCAATACGTTATTTAAAACAAAGACTTAGGGGAATGAGGCTTGGATATCACTAAAGGTTCGGATCACTAAGTTGTTAGGTGAAAATTAGATCATGCCAGCTATTGTTGTTCTAAAAAATGGAGTTGAGTTGGCAGCGGTTAACACTGATGCATTCAATATCATGACAGTTAACTTGCATGGCGATGTGAGTGGAGAAGAATTTTCTACCTTGGATTTCTTTGGCGGAGTTTATGGTTGTGGCGACAAAGATTGTCATTTGCTGTGGGTAAATGACGTAGATGTTGCTTGCACTGATACGATAGAAATTCGATTCGTAGATGCTGTGACGTTAGAATCGAAAGGTAAAACAATCGAAGAGATATATACAAAAGATGATTCCGGCGACCAAAATACGGAAACAATGGAGCAAACGTTTGAATATCTAGAGGGGCTTCCAAGAGCTCGCGTGAATTTTAAGTACAAAACTGAAACATCGCGCGGGGATGTCAGTATTTTTGAGACTAGCGAATCTGATTGGTCTTATCATTGCCTGGCAATGTGGCAGAATTTTAAGCCCGATAAAATTAGGGTCACTTTGACCTCAAATGAGCTTTCAAGAATCAGGCATCAAGAGGCAGGTAAAAAGCTATTTGAACACACATTACATCAAGGTGATTGGGTCAAAGTCAGCTTCATCACCTAACAATTTGCTGTACTCGGACCCAACTACGCGCCGCAAGCTTGTGATTTGCTGCGCAAACTCTGCCACAAGCTTACTCTGCTACGTTGGGCCGGTAAGCAAGGCGTTATACAACCGTGTTACCCACAATTAGTAGACATCCTTTATAGTTAGAAAATACCCCTATGGAGGTGTCCGAGATGGCACGTAAGAAGACCCAAGCATATACCGAAGAATTCCGCCGAGAGGCTGTAAACAGAGCACAGAAAGAAGGCGTAACCACAGCCCAAGTTGCGAAAGAACTGGGTGTGAGCGCCCAGCAAATCTATAATTGGCGTCGTCAGTTTACTAGGCTTTCTGATAAGCAATTCAACTCCGTAGAAGGGGTTGATTACTCCAAGCAGGAGAGCGAAGAAACGCGGAAACTGCGTAGGGAGAACAAGAAGCTCAAAGAGGAGCTTGAATTCTTAAAAAAGGCAGCTGCGTACTTTGCGAACCACCAAGAGTGAAGTACGCGCTCATTTATGAGCATATTGGCCTATATTCAATTACGTTGATGTGTCGTGTTTTGGGTGTATCACGGTCTGGTTACTATCGTTGGCTTGAACGTCCCATTAGTACCAGAGAAGCGAGACGCACGGAGATGGAGGGCCTAATCAAAGATACCTATGAGACCTTTGAAGCCATGTATGGAGCGCCTCGATTGGCCAAGGAGCTGACAGATCTGGGTCACCCTTGCTCAGTCAACTATGTAGCTAAGATCATGTCTGATCACGGAATAAAGGCCTTAAACGGCAAAGGGTTCAACTATTCCCACCATAGTCTGACCATGCATAATGTCTCGGATAACCTGTTGTGGCGTAATTTTGCTGCCAGCCGGCCTAACGAGAAATGGACGACTGATATCACCTATATTTGGGTTAAAGACCGGTGGTTGTATTTGGCGACGGTAATGGATCTGTTCTCGCGTCGAATCGTGGGCTGGAGCCTGGATACCTCGATGAAGGAGGCCTTGATTTCCAAGGCAATGGGGATGGCATTGAGCCAGCGAACCACCGCACCAGGCTTGATAGTTCATTCAGATCGAGGGACACAGTATCGTTCACAGGCATATATTGACTACCTGACGGCTAACGAGATCCGAATCAGCATGAGTCGCAAGGGTAATTGCTGGGACAACGCACCAATGGAATCTTTCTTCAGTCGGCTTAAGGTTGAGTTGATATATCCTAAGAATTACCGGACGATTGAGGAAGCTAGATCGGGCATATTTGCCTATATTGAAATCTTTTATAACCGCAAGAGAAGACATTCTGCGAATGATGGTATGAACCCTGTCGCATTCGAAGAGCAAGCAGCGATGGCTGCATAGTTAGGGTGTCTACTTTTTGTGGGGAACACCACTTAAAAGATAGTTATGAGCATTCAAGCTGATAAATACCGACATCATGGTGGCAAAGGTTGGGTGTCAGATAACACCCATTTTTCGATATTGGCAGTTACTTGGCAGCAATGGCTGGGAAGTGCAGGAGCCCACCTATACACAGCCCAGCTTATTCTTCCGGTTATTAGCGAACAGCAAAAGAAGATTGATGAGCTAATGTCTAATGGTGGGTCTGCAGTGTTTCCGCCGATGGTTACAAGCGTCTTTTTCTTTCATTGTGCTATTAGTATCGAGAATTCACTTAAAGCAGTAATCTCAGCACTAAATAGAGATTCGATAAAAAGTCATGTCTTGGTAAATGAAAGGGTTCCAAATACGATATTAGGGCATGATTTAGTGGATTTGGCACATAGGGCTAAATTTGTCATGGACATAAATTCCGAATTTATATTGGCTTTTCTAACTAGATATTCAATATGGAGCGGCAAGTATCCTTTTGCGATAAAAAATTCAGATAATTCGCTAACAGTCCAGCTCTCAGATGGAGAGCACTACTTGGTTGGGGGATATAACCCCAAAGAAGTTTCGCAGTTCTTGGATTTTTCCGAACAAATCTATACATGGTCGAGAAGCGAAGTAAATAGTTTAGATCAAAACAATGAGAAAGCAGGCAAAAGTTAACAAGTTGCAGCAAGGGACCCAGCAACAACGAAATCAAGCGAGGAAAGATTCTTTAAGTGAGTTAACCAAAGGTGTTCTATTAGGGTCCCACGACACAGCAATAGGCGGATTTGTTTATCTTAGGCGTGTTTTCGAAAAGCTTATCAAGCAGGCAGCAGATCATGCGATTTCGGATGGAGTAATATCCGAAGATGAATTTACTCCACTTAGAATGAATGAAAAAATCAGCGCAATAAGGGAGTATCTGCCTAGTTTTATCGTTGAACATCCTAAGCTTTATTCTCTATTAAGTAAGGGCGTGCACGAGCTGACAGAAGATGAATGTAGCAGAGTGTTTGATGTCATTAAGATGTCAATCGAAATGATTTTAGAGCAAAAACTTGAAGATAGAAATCGAGAGAAACGACTCGCCGAAGCTAAAAAGCAGCCTCAAAAAACGCTCCAGAAACATTAGGGATTAATGCAAATATGTCTAACAAATTGCTGCAAGGGACAAAGCGTTATGTGACCGTGCATCACAGGAAGCCAACTACACGCCACCAATTGTCTCCTGTGATGCAGGCGTTATATGCGGGTGTGCAATTTACCCACACTATACAAATGGAATAATTGAAGTAAGATTGGATTTCAATTTACAAGGAGATCACGAAAGTGAGTGAAGTATCAGAATATGAAGGAATATCGGCTGAAGACGTCGAAATGATCAAAGCCATTGTAGACGCATTCTATGGGCCAAGCATAGCTGCTCGTTTCACATCAAGCACAATAAGCGACGACACGGTCAAGCAAATTGCGTATCTTTTGGCCGAAACGGTAGATTGTAGTCAGTGGACGGACGCCGTCCCAAACCCTAGCGACATCTTAATGCCGACCAAAAACCTAAAAAAGTGGGCGCTTCGTTTAATCAGAAACGCTGGAAAGCCATTCATAAATGGTAGCGCGAAGGTCACGGTTGCATGCAAGAATTTTCGAGCAGCACAACTAAGAACGGAAGTTGTAATGTCGCTTAAATACTAAGGTTTAAAAAAATGATTCGAAATCTATTTACTATTTTTGCTATCTCATTGTTGTGTGGCTGTTCTACGCATGAGCCCATTAGCTTTAAACCGGTTCTTGGCGTAGACATTGAACTTGGGTCATCGTTCGACACTCTAGACTTTGCAGACAATGAAGTTCTAGTTTATAAGAAAAATGAACTCTTGGGCAGTATCAAAAGGGTTCAGAATACAGATGGGTCACTCACATCTATTCAAGCCCTGAGAAATGGATTCAAAGAAGCAGAAAAAGGGACGAATAAACCAGAGCCACTAAATGTTAAAGATGACTGCTTTGGTTTTGTCGTTCATACGGATAACTTCAGCACTATTTTCATAGCATCAGAAAAAGAACCATCTTCGTGGTCCGAAATCAGCGTGCGAAAATCAGATTATTCATCAGTTGTCAGCTCGCTAAAGTAGCAGGCAATAACAATCCAAGGCACGCGGAGCCAGCTACGTTGCGCAATTATTTGTGGTGTCGCTACGCTCCTTTATACCACAAAACTCGCTCCACTCCGCTGGCCCGGTGTTTGAGGCGTTAGATGCCAGAGATAATAAAGTCCATCGCGGCGATAATTTCTGATCGATACTGAGAAAGATCGAAAGCTTTTTTGCCAAGTGATTTTCGATCAATACCCGCAATCTGCTGGGTTAGCGCAACGAAATTTTTTCCATCAATTTCGAGCACGGGACAAAGCTTGGTAATGGCAGCTTTACCTGCGAAGTTAGCTGGACATAGTGGAATAACGACTGTGGTCCTCAGGTCGTCTAATAGGTTGGACTGAATGTCCAAAAGATAGGGGTAGGTTTTCTTAGTTGTTTTATTTGGGTTCTCGTAAGCGACAAACTGAGCCATTAAAAGCTCCTCAGTTCATCGCTGAAAGTGCCATGTTCTTCAACTAGCTGATTGTATGCTTCGATGGCATTCTTGTTTTGGTTCCGCCAAAGTTCTCTTTGCTTGGCGTTCACTAATTCAACTAGGGCCGCCTCGAACGTTGATGATAAATTGATCTTCAAGTCCTTGGCTTTAGCGAGTAAGTCACTGTTTATACTGACGTTTGTTGGCTTTTTGGGGGCTTGGGTATCAAAAACAGGGTTCATAGTCGGGCCTTGTGCGTGGTTTATGCGCATATAATATGTGCATACAGGCTGTGCCGCAAGGCATATAACAATTTGCTGTACTCGAATCCAACTACGCGCCTTCGGTTAGCTTAGCTTGGCGCGAAGGGCGTTCAATTTGGCCTCATGCTCCTCCAGCAAGCGCAGGCCGGCACGGATCACCTCGCTTGCAGAGCCATATCGTCCGCAGCTAAGCTGTTGTTTTATAAAGTCATCAAAGTGGTTGCCAAGGTTGACGCTAGTATTTCGTGCCATAGGGATGTACCAATGATTTTAGCGAATACCAATAAACAAGGCTGGGTTTAACAAATGGATAGCTCTACGGGGCTCAACATAAGCGGGTCGCTCGCAAACTTTAGTTGCGGTAGGTAAGGCGCCCCTTGATACCTTGCTGGCGATACCAGTCCAACGTCCAGGGTTTGGCGGTAACTCTATCCTGCGCCCAGTAGGCAATAAGATACGCCCAGCATTTCGTTGCAACTGGCTGCGCACCACAACTCATTTGATCCAATAAAACCTGCACCCTGACTCGGCGATAAAGCTCGCCCTCGTATTGATCGAGTTTCACCAGTTCCTGCTGAGTAATGCCGGAGATCAGCATACCCGGTACAGAGGCGGTGGCCTCAGGTACGATTCCTGGAAAGTTGGCCCGCGCTACCAAGCCCACCCGATAACCAGTCAAGGTTGCAGGCTCACCCTGCAGCGCTCTACCCATTACCCGTTCTGTGATTTCAGGAAGCTGTAAGGTGCCATAGGCAAACAGATTGTGCAGCATCATGCTTTAACGCAGGGCAGCAAGATCGATCTGATTAAAATCAGTAACGTGTGGATGAGCACCAAAGCCTTCACCAATGCACTCTCGATCCAGTGCCAGGGTTAACACACCCGCCTCTGCTGCGGCATCCAACTCCGCCACCACGTCCGACAGGAACAAAATCTCATGTCCGGGCAGGCCAAGGGTTTGTTTGATCTGCTCGTAAGAAGCGGATTCGCGCTTGCCACCAATCCGTGTATCAAAGAAGTGGTCAAACAGTGGGGTGAGATCCCCTGCCTCGCTGTAGCCAAACAATAATTTCTGGGCAGCCTCGGAGCCTGAAGAATAAATACTGAGTTGAATGCCTTGCTGCTTCCAGCCCTTCAACTTGGTGGCCACTTCAGGATATAAGTGCCCTTTCAGGCTGCCATCTTCATAACCGGATCGCCAGATCATACCTTGCAGGGTTTTTAATGGCGTGATTTTCAGATCCTGCTCGATCCAATTAACGAGGATCTCGCCCACCCGCTCCACGCTGGCGTCTGGCTCCCCTGCTTCTGCCCGAACGGCGCTGATTTCGGCTGCCACTGTCGGCACTGCTGCATTATCAACGACATAATCCTGGATTCTGGCTTTGGCGTATGGAAACAGCACGTCTGCCACAAAGGAAATACTGGTGGTGGTGCCTTCAATATCGGTCACGATGGCTTTAACGGGTGAGGATTCGGTCACTTGGCTAATGCCTCATAACGGGGAAACTCATCAGCGATTTTCTCACCGGTAAAATTGGCCACCCAGCCATCAGGGTTGGTGAACAGTCGCACCGCAGTAAAATTAGGGCTGTCACCCATGTCAAACCAATGCCGGGTATTGGCCGGAACGCTGATCAGATCGTTCTTGCAGCAGCGCACGGCATATACTCCATCATCCAAATGCAGATAGAACACACCATCGCCTTTGACGAAAAAACGCACCTCGTCTTCGGAGTGAGTGTGTTCATTCAGAAACTTATTGCGCAGGGCGATTTTGTCAGGGTGATTGGGCGTCATGTTGATCACGTCAGCCGTTTGGTAACCGCCCTCCTGCTGTAATTTTTCGATGGAATCGGCATAGGCGTTAAGAATATCGTCGGCTGTGGAATCCGCTGTGATAGGGAAGTTAGCCTCCCACTGCTCGAACTGAATGCCTTTGCGGCCCAGGATTCGGGCTATTTCATTCTGATCTTCGGTGGTCAGATCCGCTTGCCCTGCGTCTTTATCGTTATACACATACAGAGTGCTCATGGGTTTCTCCTGTTATTTAAGCAGCAAGCAACTTTTGTATTCGCATTCCATCAGGAACTCCATCGCCTCGCTGTGGCGTTTGGCTTCGGCAACGGTGCTGCCCCAGCTGTATATGCCATGGCCTGCAAGAATGAATGCAGGGCAACTGGGGTTAGATGCCAGATAGGTATCTATCTCGCGCCCAAGCGCCATCATGTCCTGGTTATTGCCGTAAACCGGAACTGAGATTTCCTGCTCATGGGAGGTAACCCCCCGGAACGCCTTCTGCATCTCGTAGTTGTTGAAGCGAATTTCGCCGTTCCAGATAGCACGACTGAACACCGTGCCGTATACGGAATGAGTATGAATAATGTAACGCGCATCTTGTGCATGACCGTAAATAAGCGCATGCAGTAGTGTTTCTGCAGAGGGCTTTTTATCGCTGTTATAAGGGTTACCTTTGGAATCCACTTCCATCAGATCGTTTTCAGTCAGCTCACCTTTTGCGTTACCGGAAACGGTGATCAGGATGCGCTGCTGGTCGATGCGAGCGGACAGGTTGCCACTGGTGGCCGGGCACCAGTTATGGGCATCAACCCACTTTCCGATATTGATAACATCCTGCTTAAGCTGATTCAGTTCCGTCATGAGATATCCTGTTGGTTGAATGAGAGGACAGCGCCATGGCCAGTATGCCAGCCGCCAGCGCCACTCCTGCTGCCATAAAGTAAGCCATGGAACCACCCCAGTTTTCAACAATGAATCCTGAAAGATAGGCACCCACTGCTCCACCGGCACCAAAACTGAGGGCGCTGTACATGGCTTGGCCCTGCCCGGATGCCTGGGTGCTGAAATATCGGTGAATCAAGTGCATGGCGATGGCGTGAAACACTCCGAAGCTTGCGGCGTGACTGATTTGCGCTAAAAAGATAATCCAGCCTTGATCCGGGAACAGCCCGGTTACCAGCCAGCGCAGCGCAGTAATCAATAGGCAATAAAACGCCAGACTGCGCACGCTATAGCGATCAAAAAGTTTGTGGGCGATCAGAAATACACCAATTTCAGCGATAACCCCCAATGCCCATAGCCAGCCAATGGCGGTTTTGCTGTAGGCGTAATCCTCAAGATAGATCGAAAAGAAGGTGTAATAAGGGCCATGCGATATTTGCAGCAAGAAACAGATACTGAAAAACAAAATGGGTTGAGGTGATTTGAGTTGCTGCAGGAACGCTGACAGACTGCCCCGCTGCCGGGCCCCTTGCCCTGAGCCGCTGACCGTGAAGCTGGAAATCGCAATCAACGCCAACAGCCCGGTGAGTATGGCTGGCAGCAATTGCAACGAATGGCGCTCGAAAAACCACCCAAGCCCCACAACCGCCAACACGAATCCAACCGACCCCCACAACCGAATACGGCTGTACTGTTCGGTGGCGCGATCAAGATGGCGCAGAGTCACCACTTCAAATTGCGGCAGAATGGCATTCCAGAAGAAACTGAAACCTGCCATCACCAAGGCTACACCCCAAAACCCTGGCTCAAGGAAAATAAAACAGAATATGAATAACGCCAGCATTGACCCAAGCCTGATCACCCAAAGGCGTTTACCGGTATGGTCTGCCAGCCAGCCCCACATGTTGGGTGCAATCAGTTTAGTGCCCACCAGAATGGCCATTAACTGGCCTATCTGCGCCAAGCTGAAACCCTGTTCACGCAGAAACAGACCCCAGAACGGGAGCATGGCGCCCAGCAATCCAAAGTAATTAAAGTAGAACGCGGATAGACGCCAATAGGGTACCTGGTTCGACACCACTTACCCCTGGACAGCTCCAGGAACCACCGGGGTACCGGAAGCCACATCCGCGTTTTGGCCGCGATGACGCAGTACATGATCCAACAACACCATGGCCATCATGGCCTCGGCGATGGGGGTAGCGCGCACACCCACACAAGGGTCGTGTCTGCCTGTGGTGACCACTTCGATAGGGTTGCCAGCCTTGTCGATGCTGCGCCCGGGTATACGTAAGCTGGAGGTGGGTTTTAGCGCGATGTGCGCAATAATGTCCTGCCCGGATGAGATGCCGCCGAGGATGCCGCCCGCGTTATTGGAAAGGAAGCCAGCCGGGGTGATTTCATCCCGATGCTGCTCTCCACGCTGCGTAACACACTCAAAACCTGCGCCAATCTCAACACCTTTTACCGCATTAATGCTCATCAAGGCGTGGGCCAGCTCCGCATCCAATCGATCAAAAATGGGCTCACCTAAGCCAGGCATCACGCCGCTTGCCACTACGGTCACCCTGGCACCGATGGAGCTGCCGTCGCGGCGCAACTGGTCGATCAGGGCTTCCATTTCTGGCACTACGGCAGGGTCAGGGCAAAAGAACGGATTTTGTTCAACTGCATCCCAATCAAACGCCTTGGGTTTGATGTCGCCAATCTGTGACACATAGCCTCGGACTTCAATACCGAACTTTTCCTTCAGGTACTTTTTGGCAATGGCCCCAGCGGCGACACGCATGGCCGTTTCGCGGGCAGAAGAACGACCGCCACCGCGATAATCTCTCACGCCGTATTTCTGGTGGTAGGTGTAATCTGCATGAGCCGGTCGGAAAGTATCTTTAATATCGGAGTAATCTTTGGATTTCTGATCTTTGTTCATGATCAGCAGGCCGATGGACGTGCCAGTGGTTTGACCCTCAAATACACCGGACAGGATCTGAACTTCATCATCCTCTCGCCGTTGGGTGGTGTATTTGGATGTGCCGGGCTTACGGCGATCCAGATCCCGTTGCAGGTCAGCCTCGGTCAATTCCAGCCCAGGCGGGCAGCCATCAACGATACAGCCCAGAGCAATACCATGACTTTCTCCAAAGGTAGTAACGGTGAACAGCTTTCCGAATGTGTTTCCTGACATGATACGCTCTGAGATTGGTGAGTTTGATGCGCCGGTCATTATACCGGTCACCCCTGCAACATGCTAAAGCAATTTAGACTGTGTCTAGTATTTGAAATTCAATAACTTATTGGGCTTTATTAAAGTACAAAATCAGCTTGATGATGGTCGATCTGCTCTTTGGTGAGGACAAATACACCCATGCCACCCCGCTCGAATTCCAGCCAGGTGAACCCCACGTTCGGATAGGCCAGCTCCAGCGCCTCCCAGGAGTTACCCACCTCGATCACGGCAATACCGCCAGGGTTGAGATGGCGCGACAGCTCGGGCAACATTCGACGCACGATATCCAGTCCGTCAGCACCGGCTTCCAGCCCCATGCGGGGCTCATGATGGAACTCGTCCGCCAGCGCGTCCATATCCTGCTTGTCTACATAAGGAGGGTTGGAGACGATGATGTCGTAGGTGCGCCCATCCAGTGCTTCGAACAAGTCAGAATAAATGACATTAACTTGGTGTTCTGCACCCAGGGACTGCACATTCTGCTCCGCCACATCCAGTGCATCCTCGCTGAGATCCACACAATCCACCAAGGCATCGGGAAAATACTGGGCGCAGGCAATGCCAATGCAACCACTGCCAGTGCACATATCCAGAATGCTTTCGACCTGATCGGGATCCACCCAAGGGGAGAACTGGTTTTCAATCAGCTCCCCAATGGGCGAGCGAGGAATAAGCACCCGCTGATCGACTTTAAACGGAATCCCGGCAAACCATCCGGTGCCGGTTAAATAGGAGGTGGGCACCCGCTCTACCACTCTTCGCGTCAACAGACGACAAATGGCGCTGCGCTCTGAGGCCAGCACGCGGGCATCCTGAATGCGAACATCAATGTCCCAGGGAAGGTGCAGAGCATGCAATACCAGCGCAACGGCCTCATCCCAAGGATCATCAAAACCGTGTCCAAGCACCACTTGATGCTCGTTAAACAAGCTGACCGACCAACGCAAAAAATCACGAATGGTCACCAGCTCGGCGATAGCCTCATCGGTGTTTATGATGTCCTGACTGATATCTGTGTGGGCAACCATGATGTCTCGTCCGCTGCAAAAAGCGGGATTTTACATGGTTAAGGCGAAATGCTCTAACGCCTTGTGCGCATTCGGGAACGAATAAGAGCTCGAGTACGCTGACGGCGTTGACGGGAAACAGGATTGGTCTTGATATTGCGCGGCATAGGGGTGGCTGGCTTCATGGGTAGCACACTCTGGGTCGGCTTTTGATTCAATAAAAAATAGACCAATTTGATCAAAATACAACCAGAGCGACCCGTTACGGATTCCAGACAGGATCAACCCACTCTATCCAGGCATCACCAGGGGCCTCGGAGCGAGGGGCGCTGTTGCCGACATCCACCACTTCGATGCTGAACCCGGCGGCCTGCAGCGCTGCCTTTAACGGGCTGGCAATATCAACGTTCAGCGCCGGGCCGTGCCGATGTACAACCAACTGTTTGCCGCCTTTTAACCCAATGTATGGGCTGAGTTTGTCTACCAGAGGCTTAATATCCGGTTTACCCCCATCAATCACCGCCTCCCCTATGATCACAAATCCCTGATGACCCAACATATCTTTGAAACGGGCTTCGTCGAGCATCAGGTCGGGCACCGATAAGGATTCTTCGTAAAAGTAGATGCGGCGGTTGGGGCGCTCCACCAAATAGTAAACATGATAGCGCTGGGCGCCTTTGTCTCTGACAACCCATAAATTCTGGTTGCGGTCATTGCCGTACAGATTGGGCTGCCGGAACACCGAATTGGCCCAGGCAAAGCTTTCGCCGCAATCGCGGCCCTTACAGGAATACAGCTGCTCGAACTGCGGCTCTTGAGTAAGGTTGTCTACCCGGGTCTGCGCTTCATTAAGAGACTCAGCCCCGGACAACTCCCATAAAACCGATTTAAATTCACCTTTCAGACGCTTTACCCGCGCGGGCACATCGCGCCCAATGGAGCGATCAAATCGCACTTTACCAAGGGGCAAACTGTATTGCCGATCCTGATCCAGCGCCTCAGAGACATTGCGCGGCTGTTGAAACAGTCCCTCGGCAACGTTAGCCTGGGCCCAGCCCGCAACCCCGAAAAATGCAGTAACAAATATTAGTTTGCTCAGAATACTCATAATTTTCCTGTCCACTCAACGGTTTAGAAACTAGCAGAGCGCAGTATTCGATTCAAGCAGTGTTCAACTACGGTGCAAATTACTCTACCATCAATCGCCATTCCAGACTTCAATTACCTTAAGGACACAGCAATGGATCGCTCAGGTGCAAAGCGCGTATTAATTACCGGGGGTGCCAGCGGACTTGGCAAAGCAATGGCGATGACGTTCGCTAAACACGGCCATCATGTCGCCATCGTGGATCTAAATGATGAGCGCGGCCAAGCCGCTCTGACCGAGCTGAATGCCTATAAAGTAGACGCGTTATACCAACGTTGTGACGTACGCAATATCGAGGACATTAAATCTGCGGTGGACACGGTGCAGAAGCGTTGGGGCGGACTGGATGTCATGATCAATAACGCCGGTGTTGCTGCCGGTGGCCCATTTGACTGGATCAGCAGCGAGGACTGGGAATGGGTCATGGACATTAACTTTTTTGGTGTATTGCGGGGCTGCCAGGCGGCCATTCCACTGATGAAAAATCAATCTGCTGGGCATATTGTCAATATTGCATCCATGGCCGGCCTGCTGAACCCTCCCGGCATGAGCAACTACAACGTATCCAAAGCAGCTGTTGTTTCGTTATCGGAAACCCTGGCATGCGAGCTGCAACCCCATGGGATCGGGGTAACCTGTGTGTGCCCTTCTTTCTTCAAAACCAACCTGGGTGAATCCATGCGCTCGCCCGACCAAACCACCTCCGCCAAACTCGAGAAACTGGTGGAAGGGGCAAGCGAACTCAGTGCCGATGACATTGCGGCGGCGGTTTATGAAGCAGTTGAATCAAGCCAGTTTCTGGTAATGCCCCACGACAAAGCCCGCAAGGCCTGGGATTACAAGTGTCGCGACCTGGATAAGCACCTACAGGCGCAGTTGCCACTGGCTCAGCAGGTGAAAGATCAAGCGCAGCGCTCAGATTAGAGCCTGCGCCCCCCTTTAACCATCGCCTCCCGATATTCGACAAGTCAGAAGTTACCGACCAGGCTGGATTTTGTGATATGCATCACATTTCTAGCGTCTCAATATCCATATCAAAGGGAGCAGTGCCAGATGGTTCTAAGGCAAATTCAAAACATAGTCCAGCCAGCGTTTACATCTCTATGCTTGTGTTCACTTTTGCTGTTCTCTGGGCAAGCACAGGCATTCGACGTGCGTTTCAACGGCTACGGCTCAATCGTAGCGGGAACGTTACTGGGCGAAGGGGATGAACCCTATACTGCCGATGCAGTGTCCGGCGGTACTTACGATGATGAAATCCGTTTTGAACCAGAAACCCTTGTCGCGTTGCGGGCAGTTGCTGACATCAACGATGAAATGACTGCGACGGTACAAATCACTGGAAAGGGAGCCGAGGGCAGCGATGCCTTTATTGAGTGGGCCTATGTGTCGTATCAGCTCACGCCGGAAACCGTGGTAAATGCCGGGCGTTTCCGGTTGCCGTTGTTCTACTATTCTGACTTTCTTGATGCTGCTTACGCCTATCACTGGGTACGCCCCCCGGCGGACACCTACGGTATCCCCGTATCCACCCTCACCGGTGTGAATCTGGTAAACACCCACTACTTCAATAATGTCGGGCTCACCACTCAGATCTGGTATGGCGCAGAAACCGATGAAACTGAAGACGTGGTGGCGGATATCACCAAAAGCCAGGGCATCAACTTGATGGTGGAGTATGAGTGGATGCGACTGCGAGGCGTTTATCACACCCTGAAGCTGGGAATAGACCCCAAACCTCTACTGGTTAATACGCCCGGTGGTCTAATCCAGGTAGATCCAGAGGCGTCCAATACCGATATCACCTATAAAGCAGCGGCTTTCATGATTGACTATGAATCCATCCTTTGGCGCAGTGAATACACTGAGGTCGATAACGGTGAAAAGGAGAAAAGCGGCTACGTTTCATTGGGTTACCAGTTTGGAACCCTAACCCCTCATTACACCTACTCCCAATACGAAGCGGTTGAAGAGAAACAAACTCACACCATTGGTTTGCGTTGGGATTTCAAACCCGCTGCGGCGCTCAAAGTTGAATATTCAAACTTCCATTATGAGACTGAGGGTGGCTATACAGTAGTAGGGCCTGTTGAGGCTGACGAATATCGCTCAGAGCTTCTTTCTGTCGCATTAGACTTCATATTTTAAGGAGGGGTGGATCATGATTAGGGAACTTAAAACGCTGCTTTTACTGTCAGTTATGCTCTCCTCTTTTAGCCCACTCGCTATGGCGGAAGGCTATTCGGTTATTGTACACCCCAGCAACAGTGCCGAGTTTGATAAAGGTACAGTGGAACGGATATTCCTATCCAAGGAAAAAACCTTCACTAATGGCCAACCGGCCGTGCCAATTGAAATACAGCAACCCTCCACTCATCGCGATTATTTTCAGGAAACGATTATTCGAAAAACGGATAGCCAAGTACGTTCGTACTGGGCCATGCTGATGTTTTCAGGTAAAGGCACCCCTCCGAAAGAAGTGGCTTCCGAGGCAGAGGTACTGGAACTCATTTCCAAAAATCCAAATACGCTCGGTTACATACCGTCTGATATGGTGACCGCAAACGTCAAGGTTGTACTGTCCTTCTGACCGTTACTGCAACGGAGGGTATAGAGTCAGCACCACCCTACTGACTCTATACCCATTATGTTTCCTCATTAATCAATAGTAGGCACCACCACTGCCCTGCTCCCTGCGAAAATCACAGTCAAGGCTGAAATCGGTGTTACTTGGTTCTCTGATTATGCGATCAGGTTCAGCACCGATCGCCCGCTGCAGAAAATCCAACCCCGACTTTTGAGCCCCATACCAACTATGCCCTCCAGGCAACTGGATAAAGAGGCCAACCCCGCCACCGGGAAGATTGCCCTCCATCACTGGATACATCACATGATCGTCTTCGGTCAGCCCCAACACAAAATCGGGGTCGAAATAATCATATTGCCAACTGATTCGCTGTGCCAGCTCCATGAATCCAGCCCGGGCAAACGCCAAGCCAAGCGCCGCTGATGCCTCTCTGGGAACGCAGGCGTCGTCAAAACCCGCCACCTGCATCAGATAATCAGGCTTCATAAAGGGCACGTAATTTACTGAATCCGCAGGTCCATGCATCATCTGCAGTATCTGCATTAACGGGTGGTGGTAATCCACTTCATTGTCTACCAACCCTGCCAGTATCAATGGCAGAAGCTGCCGGATCGAGCCTCGGTGCACAGCCTGAAAATACGCATGAGAAGGCGCACCACTCAAAAACCCGATATTAAAGGTGTTATCCATGGCCATAGCCATCGGTATCACACTGGCGCCCTGGCTGTGGCCTGCCAGCACTGCGATATCATCACGTACGCTAAAAGTAGAGAAATCGAAATTCAGAGGCTCTGTGATCGGGCCATGACGCTCCAATATTTGCGGCAGCAGCGTCGCCACCCGCCGCAAGTACAGCTGATCCGCGGCACTCTGAATATGGTTGCCGATATTCGCAGCTGGATTCACAAGATTGTAAAACGTTATCCCCTGTAGATCTGAGGAATCCACCTGAACACCAAACTCACCCAGGAAAGAGGCAAAATCGCTTAACACAGGAGAGGAGCGATCCCCGGAGTAATGAGGTGCAACGGCCAGAGCAACATGATCGAAAGGATCCTGTTCGTAGAAACCGCCAGAGATGTTAGTGGCAGAATAATGCGTACCGCCGGTTCCCTCTGCAAAAATCATCGGAATTTTGGGGGTAGCGCCCCCGGTACAACCAATATCAATCGACATATCAACCGACTCAACGCCTTGCTGCACCGCTAGGCCTGTGGATTCATCTATCTGCACCATTCCACCACCCAACGAGTAAGGGTGAGTGCCCTGTTGCCACACCGGCAGAGCCACCTGCGCCACCATAGGAATATGATTGTAATAACCGCACATTAAACCCTCATGCACAATTTCCACGGAGTTGATAATGGTTTCATCGTCTATAGCAGCAACGGCCTGCGCCACCGGGAAGGTATACTCGGTTGGATTCATGGTGCGATACACCGTAAACCCTGCCAGCTGACCAACGTCCCATTCGGTATGCCCGGATACATAACCCGATACCCTGCCCCACTGTTGCTGCAGCACATCCCAAGTGTCTGCGTTGATGCTGGCTGGGCGTTCATTTTCAGTAAGCGCGCTGATCAACGGCGCCGGCAGTATCGGCTTGGATGAGTCATCGAGAATTCCGGAAAATAGGATCGCGCCATACAGGGTATCTGGCTCTAACGCGTAACCAGGAACCGGTAAGAGGGTCAGGAGGTGGCCAGGTTGATACAGGGTGCTGAGTGGATCGAAATGAACACGAAGTGGAATGCGCTGCAGATATAGCGGCGAATTCTGATCAAGGTTAACCAACATCGCAACGGCGTCATCTTCCAGTGAATCCAGCGCGCTGGGTAGCGAATCGGTATCCAAAGGGCCATTAAACTGAAATATCACACCGGAGTTCGTGCCAAAACCATGCATGTACGGAACGCCTTTATCCAGTATGGCCTTGAGCAACGGATTCCCCGTTCCGGGAAAGCCCTCGATATCTACGGTGCCATCAGGGTTACGGCGCAAGTCATTAGGCCATGGAAACCCCAGAAACTCTGATCCACCCCACTCCATTTTTGGCGCGGTTCCACCGCCGCACCCGGTCAATCCTAAACACACACATATAGCCCACACCAAACAGCAGGTACGCCCCAACGCTCCCATTTAAAAGTCCTTTTTTATAATTTGATGATGATTTTTTTGCCAAAATTACGTCTAGTTAGAATAACAACAAGCTGGCTAAATGAACTATCACCCGTTTGGGTGAGTTTCAATTATGCGCTAATCTATATAGTCGTGACTGTTGGTCCACTATATAATCTACCCTTCTTAAGTGGGGGCCGGTAAAATGTGTGGCTTCTTCTATTCTGTCTTTTCACCTCAACACTGCAAAAAATCGTCTAACATCAGATATTTGCAGAGGCTTGAGTTGAAATTAAAACGCTTGTTTAAAGGACCTTTTAAGGGCACGGGTAACGCATGAAACTGACACTGACCGATTCTGACACCCAATCCATTCTGGCCAGACTGGCTGAATCCAACCAGAAACACAGCACCCTTTACCCGGGCGATTCATCTGACCGACAACAGGTGCACACCGTGTATGGTGGAGCCAACCTGTACAAAGCCGGCGCAGCACAAAAGCTGGGCAGCCTGGCTCTGCGGGCACTGGACACCTACGCCCCTGATTTTTGTACACTTGCCCGGGTTTTGGGCATGACCGGCTCAGACTCCCTGCCCACCACAGCCGCAGAGGCCAAAGTGCTGGGCGAAGCCGTGGCAGCCGAACCTGAAAAAATGAAAGAAGCCAACCCCGCAGCCTGGTTGGCTTATACCGTATACGATCGAGTGGTGAAAAAGCTCAGCAGCGAGCCCATTGAAGACAGCCGCATCGACTTTGAAGATGGCTACGGCAACCGCCCTGATGCAGAAGAAGACGCCGACGCCGTGCGCACTGCAGAAGAAGTCGCCAAAGGCATGGAAGCAGGCACCCTGCCCCCCTTCATCGGTATTCGCATCAAAACCTTTACCGAGGAATGTCGTGAGCGCTCCGTGCGTACCCTGGATCTGTTCCTGACCCGCTTGGCTGAAGTAACCGGTGGCAAACTGCCAGCGAACTTTATCATCACCCTGCCCAAGGTAACCCATCCAGAGCAAGTGGCCGCCCTGGCAGACCTGCTGGACATAATTGAAGCAAAATGCGGCTACGAAGCAGGCTCTCTTAAACTCGAGATCATGATTGAAACCACTCAGGCCATCATTGATGCCGATGGTTCCAACCAGGTTCGTGTACTCGCCGCTGCCGCCCGTGGCCGCTGCCGATCTGCCATTTTCGGCACTTACGACTACACAGCCACCTGCAACATCACTGCAGCGCATCAGACTCATACCCATCCGGCTTCTGATTTCGCCCGTCATGTCCTGCAAGTAGCGTGTGCCGGTACCGGTCTCACCATCAGTGATGGTGCTACCACTGTAATGCCCATCGGCCCCCACAAAGGCGAATTGACTACGCAGCAAGTTCTGGAAAACACCGCTGTGACCCACTCAGCCTGGAAACTGCACTACGACAATATCCAGCATTCCCTGCGCCACGCCTATTACCAAGGCTGGGATCTGAACCCAGGCCAATTGCCCATCCGCTATGCGGCTGTATACGCCTTCTTCCTCGAAGGCTTGCCGGATGCCTCCAAGCGCTTGGAAGCCTTCATCGGTAAAGCTGCACAAGCCACTCTGGTAGGCAATACATTCGATGACGCTGCAACTGGCCAAGGTCTGCTGAACTTTTTCCTGCGTGGTATCGCTTGTGGAGCCATCACAGAGCAAGAAGCCGCCTCCACCGGTATCACCATGGCAGAACTGAAGTCACGTTCCTTTGTGCATATCGTTGCCAATCGCGCCCACGCATAGTGGGCCAACGTCTGAAAACTGGACGTAAAATAGACGATATAACACTGATATTGATCTGATATTAAGGGTGCGCAATAGTCGTACCCTGTACTACCCATTCAACGGAGATCCACATGTCTTCTATCGAACAAGCACGTACCCTGATCGACCAAGCTCAGACCTCATTAAACGCTGCTCTCAGCCACCTGAAAGCCTGCAGCAGCGTCGATGGCCGTGTGTCTGGCTCCAAACTGGATGAGAAGCAACTGGCTTGTTACGAAGTCGCATACTGTGAAGCTGAGATCACCGCTGCCAAAGTCATGCTGGGTTACAGCGATCAGGTTTCAGCCGCAAAAGGTGGCGAAACAGATCGCATCGAAGAACGCCTGGCGCTGCAGTACGCAGCAGAAGCATTGCAAAATGTGCGTGGTCGCTTCAATGCACGTCGGGCTGACTACGGCTTTACCCGTGAGCAACTGGCCGCCACCCTGGATTCCGATGAAGTCGACGCATTCATCAACCAATACCTGTCCACCGAAAGCCTAGAGGCCGTTGGTAAGGCCATCCTGCAAAACGAAGGCTTCACCGGCGAATATATGCTGGATCATGAGAAGGAAATGATGCGGGATCAGTTCCGTGCCTTCGCCACCGATGTGGTTATGCCATTGGCGGAGCACATTCACACCAAAGATCTCGACATCCCCGACGAGATACTGAAACCGTTGGTTGAACTGGGCTGTTTTGGTCTGTCTATTCCTATGCAATACGGTGGCATCCAGCCAGACGACAGCGAAGACAACCTGGGCATGATCGTCGTTACCGAAGAACTCTCCCGTGGCTCGCTGGGCGCAGCAGGCAGCTTGATCACCCGTCCCGAGATCATGGCCCGAGCGCTGCTTAAAGGTGGCACCGAAGAACAGAAACAACATTGGTTGCCCAAACTGGCGCAGGCCGAGCCGTTGAACGCGGTTGCAGTAACCGAACCCAACTTCGGTTCTGATGTGGCATCCATGAAACTGAAGGCGACCCAGGTAGACGGTGGCTGGGTGTTGGACGGCGAAAAAACCTGGTGTACCTTCGCCGGTCGTGCTGGCGTGTTACTAACACTGGCCCGCACCAACCCAGACATGAGTTCCGGCCATAAAGGCCTCACCATGTTCCTGGTAGAAAAACCGACATCCCCCGGGCATGCTTTTGCCTACGAACAACCCAATGGGGGCACCATTACCGGCAAGGCTATATCGACCATTGGCTATCGGGGCATGCACTCTTTCACCGTATTCTTCGATAACTACTTTGTGCCTGATTCTCACGTGTTGGGTGGCGCAGAAGGCATCGGCAAAGGCTTCTATTACACCATGGCCGGTTTTGCAGGTGGCCGCATCCAAACCGCTGCACGCGCCACAGGTGTAATGCAGGCTGCGTTTGAGCGCGCGCTGGATTACTCAAGGGAGCGCGTAGTATTCGGCAAGGCCATTGGCGAATATCAACTGACCCTGGTGAAAATCGCACGCATGGCCATGATGCTGCAAGTGTCGCGACAGTTCACCTATCATGTTGCCCGCCTGATGGACGAAGGCAAAGGCCAGATGGAAGCCAGCCTCGTTAAGCTCTATTCCTGCAAATCATCTGAATGGTTGTGCCGCGAAGCCATGCAAATTCACGGCGGCATGGGCTACGCAGAAGAATCCTCAGTAAGTCGTTACTTCATCGACTCCCGAGTGCTGTCAATTTTCGAGGGCGCCGAAGAAACCCTGGCTCTGAAAGTGATCGCAAAGGCACTGGTGGATAACGCGGCATAAGCATCGCAGTTCAATCGATAAGGAACACAGTATGGCAATCAAATTTTCTGCACAAACTGAACTTGCGCCGGGCGCCGACGTTAACCTCGATAGCGTACGCCACCCGCAATATGGCCGCTACCTCGAAGAGTACGTGCCAGGGCAATTATTTGTGCATCCGCGGGGCTTTTCATTCACCCAGTCCAACATCGATTCGTTCTCGCGAACCTATATGCAGTGCAACCCACTGTATTTGGATTTGGAATACGCTAAGGCACACGGTTTTAACCAGATGCCAGCATCCCCGCAGATGGTATTCAACGTGGTACTGTCGCTGGGCGTTCAGAATGATTCCGAGAAAGTGATTGCTAATTTGGGCTACTACAACGCCCAGTTCCTGAACCCAGTGTATTCGGGCGATACTGTCCGAGCCATGACCATGGTTGTGGATCGCAAGGAACGCGGTGCCGACAAACCCGGCATCGTTACCATTCGTACCTTGGGCCTTAATCAACGCGACGAAGTTGTACTGCAGTACGAACGGAAATTGATGGTGGCCTATCGTGGCGAACGTCTGCCCACTGTACCTGTCGCAGAAGGCCAAGTACCTGCTTTCCCTTGGCAGGAAGATGCATCGGTCAACCTGCCAGAAGCACTACCCACCGCTCTGCGCCACGCTACCAAATCGGTTACCGGCTGGAATACCTACGCCGAGGACTTCAGCCCCGGCGATATCATCGTACACAACAACGGCCGTACCATCAGCGATGAACATTTCGCCCTGACCTACCAGGTTGGCAACACACATCCCCTACATTACGACAAGGTTTTCAGCCAGAGCCTCAGCGGCCCAATGAGCGGCAACCCCATTGTGTACGGCGGCTTGGTGTACGCATGGTTAGAAGGTCTGGCCAGCCGCGATCTATCGGAGAACGCAGTTTGGGAGCTAGGCTTTACAGAGGGCTACCATACGCAACCCGCCTTTGCCGGAGACACCGTATTTGCGTTGACCCGAATATTGGCAGTTGAGGATGCCCCCGCAGAACTGCAAGATCACGCCAGCGTGGTGACCCTGCAATTTATTGGCGTTAAAAACATCACGTCGGCTGCGGCATTAGAAAAGCACGGAGCCGATCTGTTTATCAAAGAGAACGATAAAAAAGCACTGGGCAAAGATAAAATCACAGACAAAATCTTTGAAATCGAACGCCGTCTAGTGATTAAAAAACGCGGTTAAGCCAAGTACAGTTATCTGGATACCCCTATGAGCGATAAAAAAGAGCACATCATTTACGATCAGGACGGCAAACCCGGCAAAGACCGCCCTTGGATTTTCCGCACCTACGCTGGGCACACTAATGTCCGCGCATCCAACGAACTTTATCGCAGCAATTTGGCGAAAGGCCAAACCGGTCTATCCATCGCCTTTGACTTGGCCACCCAGTGCGGCTACAGCTCAGATGAGGATATCGCCCGCCCCGAAATCGGTAAGGTCGGCGTACCCATCAATACCCTGGACGATTTCGCCATTCTCTTTGATCAAATGGCCATGGATGAAATCAACACCTCCATGACCATTAACGGCACGTCCATGTGGCTACTGTCGCTTTACATTGCCCTGGCCGAAGAGCGCGGCATTGATCTGGCTAAGTTGCAGGGCACGACCCAAAACGATCTGATCAAAGAGTTCCTGGCACGGGGCACCTACGTGTTTCCGCCGGATCAGTCCATCAAGCTCATCGTGGACATGTACGAATACTGTTTGAACAACATTCCAAAATGGAACCCATCCAACGTCTGTTCATATCACTTGCAAGAGGCAGGCGCAACGCCGGTTCAGGAACTGGCGTATTCTCTGGTGACCGCAATCACGGTATTGGATGCCATTAAAGAACGGAATTGTTTCAGCGACGAGGACTTCGAACGTTGCGTAGGGCGGGTATCGTTCTTTGTGAACGCTGGCATGCGGTTCGTCGAAGAAATGTGCAAAATGCGCGCCTTCACTGAACTTTGGGATGAGATTTGCCAGCAACGGTATGGCGTAAAAAACGCTAAGTATCGACGCTTCCGCTACGGTGTGCAGGTGAACTCGCTGGGCCTCACAGAAGAGCAGCCCGAGAATAATGCGTGGCGCATCTTAATAGAAGCATTGGGTGTCACGCTTTCTCGCAATGCACGATGCCGGGCACTGCAGCTACCGGCATGGAATGAGGCGCTCTCCCTGCCCCGCCCCTGGGATCAGCAATGGTCCCTGCGTCTGCAGCAGATTCTGGCCTACGAAACCGATTTGCTGGAATACCCAGACCTGTTCGACGGATCTCTGGTGGTGGAATCCAAAGTAAATGACCTTAAAACCAAGGCCAAAGCTGAAATTCAAAAAATTCTCGATGCCGGCGGTGGTGTAGAAGCCATCAAGACCGGATACATGAAGTCTCAACTGGTGATTTCACAATCCGAGCGCATGGCAAAAATCAACACCGGCGAACAAATTGTTGTTGGCAAAAATCGTTGGGCCGATGGCATCGCCTCACCCCTGCTGGATGCCGCCGACGGTGGTGTGTTCAAAGTAGACCCAGACTCAGCCGCTGAAACGATTAACGCATTGCTGGAAACCAAAGCCAAACGTGACAACAGCAAAGTGGAAGCCTGCCTGAAACAGCTGATGGACGACGCCAAAGCTGGCAAGAACCTGATGGCAGCGTCAATCGCGTGCGCCCATGCCCGCGTATCCACTGGCGAATGGTCAGCCACTCTGCGTGAGGTGTACGGCGAGTATCGACCACCTACTGGCGTAGAAGGTCAAACCCTCTCACTGGAAAACGACAAGCTGCAAACGGTGCGCGAAAAAGTAGCGAAGTTTATGGAAGAGTTTGGTCATCGACCCCGCATTGTTGTTGGCAAGCCAGGCCTGGATGGGCACTCCAACGGTGCAGAAATGATTTCTGTAGCCGCCCGTCACGCCGGTTTTGATGTGATTTACTTTGGCATCCGCTTGAGTGCGGTGGATATTGTGCAGTCCGCCATTGAAGAGGATGTCGACGTTATTGGCATCTCCTTATTGTCAGGCTCTCACAACGAAATCATCGAACAGTTGATGCAGGAGTTGGACAAAGAAGGTGCCAAAGATGCAATACCGGTCATATTGGGAGGCATCATCCCCCAGGCAGACATACCCGAACTGCACAAAAAAGGCATCCGACAAGTGTTCACACCCAAGGATTACGACCTGATGGACATCATGAATACCATCATGGACATCGTTATGGAAAACAAACAGCGTAACGCCTAACCGCAACGCTATTTTCCTATGGGTGATCAAGCGCAAACCAAACCACTGGAGCAAGCCTGGGTAGAAAAACTGACCCAGGCTCGCTCTCTAAAAAAATGGCCATTAGCCAAGCTCATCAGCCTGTTCGAGAGCAAACTGCCCGAAAGCGCAGCCAAGCGACAGGCGATCCACCACTACATCAGAAACAACCCAGATCAGTTCTTACGCAAAGCGACAATCCTTGGATTCACCGGTACACCCGGTGCTGGCAAGTCTTCTTTAATCGCTGAGCTGTGTCGCAAACTAATGACCATGGACACCAACATCACTATCGCAGTGTTGGCGATCGATCCATCCAGCCAGGTTTCCGGGGGCTCCATTCTGGGTGACCGCACCCGTATGCATTACGGTAAAAAAGAAGAGCGTTTGTTCTTTCGATCCCAGGCATCCAACCTCGAATTAGGCGGAGTAACAGAAGCGACGTTTCAGGCCTGTCGCGTTTTACGACACCTTTTTGATTACATCATCATTGAAACCGTGGGCATTGGGCAGAACGAAATCGACATTCAATACATGACGGATCACACGTTTCTGGTCATGCAGCCACTGGCTGGCGACCAAATCCAATTTATGAAATGTGGCATTATGGAGATTCCCGACAGTTTTATAGTGAATAAATGTGATGAGGAAAAGCTGGCCAGAAGCAGCTATCACATGCTGAGGAGTTCACTGAAACAAGCAAAACTGGTGGATTTGCATGCTGACGATGACTATCAACAGTCTGCAAAGGATCACATATTCTTAACCAGTGCCCTGAAAGGGAAAGGCATCGACGAGTTGGCCAATCACATCCTGGCCACCAAACCCATCCGGCCGTGGCAACAGGCAGAAACCTTTTACCTTAAGAAAAGCATTCAACGCAGGTATGGTGAATTCGGGCTCGAGTTAATCACTAATCGTGAAAGTATGCAGCGTGAACAAGATGATGTTTACAGCTACGAAGAACAAGAGCAGATGGCACTTCGGCTAATCCAATCTCATCTGAAATAGAACTTACTTTTCCAGAAACTGCCTGACAACTGAAACCACGGGTTTGTAGGTGGTTGGCTCCAAATGCAGATGGTGATTACCATCAAGATCCACATGCTCCAGCCCAGGTATCAGACTGGCTCGTTTCGCCAGAATATCATTGGCCGCAAAAAAGCTGTGTCTACCCGTTACCAGCAAAGCAGGCATGCATAATTTCTTAAGATACGCCCGAACCATATCCTCAGTGAGCCGAATCGCAGAAGACATCTTCAGCCTCGGGTCTGAACGCCAGGTAAACCCACCGGCCACCTCCTGCAGCCCGCGACCACACAAACTCATGGAGGCCTCGTAACTGATACCTCCAATCCCCTTCATGCGGGCTTGCACCGCCTCTTCTCTGGTTTCGTAAACAGGTTTACGTTTGGCTCCGGCCTTGCGCATATCCGCGACTGCCGTTCTTAATATACTAGGGGCATCCGCCGGAGCGCTGGTATTGGTGCCAATGCCCTCGATTAAGATCAGTTTCTGAACTCGTTCAGGAAAGGCACCGGCCAGCATAGTGGATACACCAGCGCCCATGGAATGGCCCATTAGAATAAAGCGCTCCAGCTCCAAACCGTCAGCCAAACCGATAACATCATCGATGTTATCAAGCATGTGATAACGTATACCTTCAGGGCGGTGAGAACTGAAGCCGTGGCCGACAAAATCCAATGCAATTATTCTGTAATCCGACAGCATCGGTGCCAGTCGATCGTAGGTCGCAGCGTTATCCAGCCAGCCATGCAACGCGATGATGGCAGGCTTGTCTGCGTCACCCCACTGCTTTGCTGCCAACTCATGCCCAGCAACGTCGATTCGTATTTCTTCAGTCAGCATGGTTAAGACCGCCTATAAATTCATGGATCAATGACACCGTGAGGTCTGGTTGCTGTAGTGGATACATATGCTGTCCATCAATGGTTTGACGCTCGATACCAAAGTATTGGCAGAATGGCTCGATACAACGGGCAAACGACGCATCACTCTGTTTAGCGTAAATCACCTTGATGGGCACCGTGGGGCGTGTACAGGATTTCAGGTTATCAGGAGTGGTGCGAAATATAGCTACTTCGGTATCAACACCAATGGACAGTTTAACAGATCCTTTATCAGCTGGCTCAATTACCGAGTCACAAAATGCTTCGAAGCAGCGAGGCTCAAACTGAAACAGCTTTTTAGAGGCAAAGTATTCTATAGCCGCATCCCGATCAGGCCAGCTGGATCGACGGTGCTTGGATTTTCCGGCCGGTGTAATATCATCGATTTTACCAATCAATTTAGCCAGTTTAACGCCCCAACCCAATCGCCCCCATATCAAAGGCGGATCCAGCATCAACACTCCCCGAAACAGATCCGGGCGCTTAGATGCTGCAATAAAAGTGAGAATCGCCCCTAATGAATGGCCTATTCCGAGCACCGGCTCATTCGCATTTTGCGCAACAAAATGAATCATCTCATCAGCAAGATGAACCCAATTATTGGTAACAGGGAACGCAGGATCAAGCCCATAACTGGCGTTATACATTACATGATGTGGTGCAAGCTGTTCAAACAAAGGCTTGTAACTGGCGGCAGGAATGCCGTTGGCATGAGCAAAATTGATTAACATACTGCGCCTTACGTAACTATCACAACACCGAATACGACACCAAAAGCAACGAGGGGCGACACAGATAACTGAGCCGCCCCGGCACCGCTTTAGTCAGAAGGATCACTCCCACTGAACTTTATCTTTTGAATCGTACCAGTTCTCGATACGATCTTCATAACGCGATTCCAATACGTTACGTTTGATCTTGAGCGTTGGCGTCATGATGCCATTCTCAATGGACCACTCGCCATTTGCCACCACGATGGTTTTTAACTTCTCGTGTGGATCCAACTGGGCATTCACTCGATCATAGAGTTGCAGTAAATCCTGATGTATTTGCTCGCGGCTCGCCCCATTCTTCAGTGCTGCCAAATCTGCCTCCGCCAAAGCCACCAACGCAATGGGCTGCGGCATAGCATTGCCTACCACGCAGCATTGTTCAACGTGCGCATCGGCCAGTAATTTGGATTCAATAGGAAACGGGGCAACATACTTGCCTTTACTGGTTTTGAATATCTCTTTGATACGGCCTGTGATTTTCAAGCTACCATCGGGCTCGACAACCCCCACGTCACCAGTACGAAGAAATCCTTCTTCGTTCAATGATTCACGCGTTTTTTCAGGTTCTTTGTAGTATCCGACCATAGTGGTTGGCGAGCGCACCAGGATTTCACCACCATCCCCTATTTTTACTTCAACTGTAGGGTTAGCCTGCCCCACATACCCTACCCGGCCCATTCCCTGACGCGAACTATGGGAGTACCCCATGTTCTCGGTCATTCCGTAAACCTCAAGAATCTCAATGCCCAATTTCTTGTACCAGTCCAATAACGAACCTGATATGGGCGCTGCACCGCTAAAGGCAAGACGTGCGTCATCCAGGCCAATCGCCTCACGCAACTTTTTCTTGATAGCGCCCGAGACCAAAGGCACTTTCAACAAAAAATTCAGTTTACGCTCATCCATTTTGGCAAAAATACCCGCTTGGAACTTGGCCCAAATACGTGGTACGGCGAAAAAAATAGTCGGGCGGGCGCGCTGTAAGTCCGAAGCAAAGGTATCCAGTGATTCGGCGAAGAACACATGCATGCCTTGGTATAATTGCATCATCTCAACCACCATACGCTCCGCCACGTGTGACAAAGGCAAATACGAGAGCACACGATCATCAGAATCCGCCTCGTAAATATTGGCTGCCTGGCTGGCGCCTGACGCAATGCTGTTAAATGTATGCATCACCCCTTTTGGCATGCCGGTGGTTCCGGAGGTATAAATTATTGTGGCAAGCTCAGTATGGTTTCTGGATGGACTTTCCTGCATCGGCTCGGTGGATGCAACAATTTCGTCCCAAGTGGGAAATTCGTTGTCCGGGCTGAGAGGAAAACTAATACAAGACACATGCTCTGGCACACCCGCTGCCATGTCGGGCCAGTCATCGAGCTTACCAACGAACAGATACTTTGACTCGCTGTGTTCCATGATTTGACGGACGCTGTCCGCTGTCAGTGTTGGATACAGAGGCACCGAGACGCCGCCTGCCATCCAGATCGCAAGATCCGCCATTATCCAATGGGCACAGTTCTTGGAAATAAGTGCCACATTATCCCCTGGCTGCACACCAATCTTTTTTAGGTAGGCGGCCATAGAACGGATCTGCTGACCAGCCTCTTGCCAGGTTATATCTGAAATCACCCCATCGCCCAGGGGCTGGGTATAACAAATTTTCGTGGGGGTGTGCTTTTCCCAGTGATAGAAACGCTCCAGCGGCAGAGGTATGCCTGTGTTGATCTTGACGTCTCTGGCGGGCTTAACTTTGGCGGTAGCACTCATAGGTCATCTACTCTTTCTTATTTTCCAATTACGATTCAGGGGGGTACAAATAGGCTGTAATTGTTGACTATGAAGGAATGGAGCGTAAAACTCAACTTGTCAGAATGGCCTAAATAGAGGGGGTATTGTACCAATGCAGATCGGCAGCCCCTAATTCCCAAACATCGGCAGTTACACAAGCGATCGAAGCGGTCGCCATGGCCATCCCAACCTGCGTATGCCCCTGTGTTAATAAGCTAACCAACAGGCTAACAAACGGATTGTGACTGACTATCATGAGTGGGCCATCAGACATGTCCGATAACTTTGCGATGATTTCCCGTGGATTGTCATCCGGGGTAATGTTGGGAGTTGTCTGCACATCCGGCTTAAAACCGTTTTTTTCCAGACCCGATAGCACAATAGCGGCAGTCTGTTGAGCGCGCAAATAAGGGCTAACTAGCAGATTGACGGGTGGCTCGGCTATCAGATATTGAACCATCGATGCGGCTTCGGCTTTGCCCTGCTCCGAGAGAGGGCGCTCTGAGTCGGTGCGTGCTGAACTTTCGGCGTCGCCGTGACGCATAACGTATAACCGGGTCACCGCTTTTTATCATCCTGTGCAGGCCATTCGTTGAACGGATAAGGCTTCACATCGGATTTCATCGAAATATAATCAACAATCTGAGACATGTAGAGCCCAAAGCTTGCGCCAAAGCGCTTCAATTCATCCTGCGCTTGCCCGGAAAGCAGGCGTACGGCAACCTGAATCACACCCAGCCCGATCAACACATAGCCAGCCAAAACAAAAATCAAATAAAACAGGATCATATACAGCGCAGTTAGGAATAGAGGATCTTTTTCCTGTGGTGATTCATTCATGGATTAACCCCTTTTTAGGTTCGCCAGCTTGTCCGGACCGGGCAGCACGAATTCTACATCGCTGTTTTGCTCACCCAGCATTAGCTTTTTGATGACATCCTTCAGCTCTTTGCCTTCAAACAAAATATCATATAGCCCATGCACTAATGGCATATAAACTTCTAACTCTTCGGACTGTTTTTTTACAAGCCGAATGGTATTCACACCCTCAGCAGTGCCACCCAATGTGGCCAGAATATCTTCCAACTGCCTGCCTTGTGCTAATGCGTAACCTACCTGATAATTGCGGCTAAGGGGGGATGTACAGGTAACAAACAGATCCCCTACTCCAGCCAACCCCAGAAAGGTCATAGGGTTACCCCCCAAGCGGGCAGCAAAACGACTCATTTCTGCCAAGCTACGCGTGATGAGCATGCTCTTGGTGTTTTCACCCATACCCAAGGCGGCCGCCATGCCCGACGCAATAGCGTAAATGTTTTTCAGTGCGCCGCCCAGTTCCACCCCAAAGCGATCACTGTTTGCGTAGACACGAAAATAACCGCAAGAGAGGGTCTGCTGCACCGCCAGACGCACCTCTTCATGCTCACTGGCAATAACCGACCCTGTCAGAGTGCGCTCAGCAACCTCTTTTGCCAAATTTGGGCCGCTCAACACCCCAATATATTTGCAAGGCGTGTTTTCTTCCAGAATCTGACTCATTAGTTTGAAGCCATCCTCACCAATACCTTTTGTGGTACTGACCAGAATTTGATCCTCATTCAGCCATTGCGCAGCATCACGCACCACGCTCTGAAAGGCTTTACTGGGGATAGCAACAAACAATAGGTCGGCACTGACAACTGCGGTTTCAAGGCATGTTGTGGGTATTATTGAGGGGTTGAGCTTTTTACCCGGCAAATAGCGGGTGTTCTCGTGAATTGTAGCGATATCATGGACAGTGTCTTGATTACGCATCCACAGTCGCACTTGGTGTCCATTGTCGGCAAGAATGTTGGCGATCGACGTGCCGAAGCTGCCTCCGCCCAACACGGCAACCTTTTTAGCATCGGAGTTCATGCAAGCATCCAGTTAAGATAAAATCCAACGTTTCAAACCAAATTCAGAGTACAAAAATTCTTTGGTACCCGACGGGCCTGACAACTCCAGTTTGACTGGGCCTTCATTAGATTCAACAACCAAGGACATGCGCATGAACGGATTCATTACACGCTCCACCTGCATCAGTTGAGCTGCAGGTTGCACTGCCTGAGGCTCTCTGCCAAAGACCAGTGTGTAACCCTCATCCATTTCCTGAACCGATTTGATCAGATCCAGAACAACAGACAGCAGCGGCTCCCGCAGTTCCTCGGCAGCTTCTCTTGTAAGCGGGTAAGTTATTGAATAATCGACCACATTGCCTCCCCTTCTTTGCTAATTACTCAAAACATCATAACAGGGTTACGCAAAGATGGAACGGAGAGAAACAAGAAATAGCGCCGGTTATCCACCGGCGCCAGTTCATATTTTAGCCAAGTGTTTCCATCAACAATTTATTGATGCGCTTGACATACTCAGCAGGATCATCCAGCGCACGACCTTCAGACAACGCCGCCTGATCAAACACGATGGAGGCTAGATCTTCGAATCGATCTTCCTGTACTTCTCCATTCAAACGCTCCATCAAAGGATGACTTGGATTGATTTCCATTGTCGGTTTGCTATCAGGCATTTTCTGCCCGGCTGCTTCCATGATCTGACGCATCTGCGCCCCCATGTCATAAGCACCCGCCACCAAACAGGCCGGGGAATCCGTCAGTCGATGTGAAACTTTGACCTCCGACACCTTTTGCTCCAGCGCCGCTTTCAAACGCTTGACCAGATCTTCAGAAGTCTTTTCAACCTCCTCCTGCTGCTTTTTATCTTCTTCCGTCTCTATTTCACCAAGATCCAAATCGCCTTTGGTTACGTTGATAAAATGTTTGCCTTTGAAGTCAAACAGGTAGCCCATCATCCATTCGTCGATACGATCATGCATCAACAGGACTTCGATTCCTTTTTTACGGAAGATTTCCAGATGCGGGCTGTTGGCTGCAGCGGTGTAGTTTTCGGCCGTGATATAGTAGATCTTGTCCTGGCCTTCTTTCATTCGCTCGATGTAATCATCCAGGGAAACCACCTGTTCGGAGGTACCCGTATGAGTACTGGCAAAGCGGAACAGCCCAGCGATTTTTTCCTTATTGCCATGATCTTCAGCAGGGCCTTCTTTCAACACTTGACCAAACTGCTTCCAGAACACTTTAAAATCTTCAGGCTCCAGCTTACTGATCATGTCCAGGGAACGTTTCGTCAATGCGTTTCTGATGTTTTCAACCGTGCGGTTCGACTGCAGAATTTCGCGGGAAACGTTCAACGGTAAATCGTTGGAATCCAACACGCCTTTCATAAAGCGCAGATACATAGGCATAAACTGGTCGGCGTCATCCATGATGAACACGCGTTGAACATACAGTTTCAAACCGCGGGATGCTTCGCGCTGATACAAATCGAAAGGCGCTTTCTTTGGCACATAAAGCAAAGAGGTATACTCCTGCTTACCTTCTACCCTGTTATGAGTCCAGGCAATTGGATCTTCAAAATCATGGGAGATGTGCTTGTAGAATTCCTTGTACTCATCGTCACTGACTTCTGAGCGGGATCGCGTCCACAGCGCGGTGGCTTTGTTCACCACTTCGAACTCTGGTGCTGCGTCTTCTTTCTTTTCTTCCTGCTCATCATCAGCAGATGGAGCTTCTTCCTTCAGCATTTCGATGGGCAGTGAAATATGATCGGAATACTTGGTGATGATGCTGCGCAGCTTCCAGCTACTGGCGAATTCTTCCTCACCCTCACGCAGATGCAGTACGATGGTGGTGCCGCGCTTGGGCCGGTCAACCGCCTCAACACTAAACTCGCCCTCACCTTCGGAAATCCAGTGCACGCCGTTTTCAGCAGGCTCACCCGCCTTACGGGAGAATACTTCCACTTTATCGGCTACAACAAAGGCAGAATAGAAGCCCACACCAAACTGGCCGATCAGTTGGGAATCTTTCTTCTGATCGCCGGTTAAATTCTTGAGGAAATCACTGGTACCGGATTTAGCGATGGTACCGAGATGACTGATCACGTCTTCACGATTCATGCCGATGCCATTATCAGACAACGAAATAGTTTTGTTGTCGGCATCGAATTCCAAACGGATCTTCAGCTCTCCATCGCCTTCCATAATATCGGGATGAGAAAGGCTCAGAAAACGGAGTTTGTCAGCAGCATCAGAAGCATTGGAAATCAACTCACGCAGGAAGATCTCCTTGTTGCTGTACAAAGAATGGATCATTAGATGCAACAGCTGCTTAACTTCGGCCTGGAAGCCAAGGGTTTCTTTATTGGCATCGACAGTCATGGTGATAACACGCTCCTCACGTCAACAGATTGATGAAGTAACTTTACGCAACTTCAATGATGTTCGAATTAAAATACACAGCCTAGATGGGGACATGGGCTTCAATATCAAGCCCTCACATTGAATTTTTTTGCTATGATCCTGGAGGATACCTTCACAAAAACAACAACATGCCTAATTATTCTGATACAGAGCCCAAACCAAATAAGGTAATCAAGCAGCTCGCCACGCCCCTCGTTAAGGCTAAAGTGGCACTGTATGTCAGCTGCCTGGTGAACAGTCTGCGCCCTAATGTGGGCTTCGACTGCATCAAGCTCCTTGAATCATTAGATTTAGAGGTCTTTATTCCTCCAGACCAGACCTGCTGCGGACAACCGGCCTACAACGGAGGGCACCGGGCACAAGCCATAGCCGTTGCCAAACATCAAATCGCTGCGCTTTCGAACTATGACTACCTTGTTGTGCCCTCTGGCTCCTGCGCGGGGATGTTTATCAACCACTACCCTCGCTTGTTGGCTGACGACCCCGTTTGGTTAAAAAAAGCCCAAGCGTTGGCCGGTAAGACAAAGGAGCTTTGCCAGTTCCTGATAGAACAAAACTGGCAAGCGACTTCAACGCCCAGCAATCATCATATGACGCTGGCATACCACACCAGTTGCTCGTGCCGCCGAGAAACACAGAGCCATCAGCACGGTGAGGCGCTTCTTAAGCAGGCAGGGTTTACTCTATCTGCAATGCAGGATCAGGAGGTGTGCTGTGGCTTTGGCGGTAGCTTTGCGGCCAAGTTTGACTCGCTATCCGGTCGTATGGGAGACAATAAGCTTAAATGTGCTGAAGATTCAGGGGCCTCTGCCCTTGTGTCGGCTGATCTGGGGTGTTTGTTGCATTTGGATACTCTGAAGAATAACGCAACAACCAATATGAAGTTCTTTCATATCGCAGAACTGTTGGCCGACGCCTGTAATGATCGAGGTCGAAGGGAATGACCGCATGCTCTGCAAATCGCTTTAAGCGCAATGCTGAAAGTGCATTGTCCGACGCGCAACTGCAAAGCGCCCTGAGTCATGCACAAAATGGTTTTGTGTCAAAGCGTGCCCAGGCCATCGAAATGGTGGACGATTTTGAACAACTGAAGCATCAGGCGCAGGCGGCTAAACGCTACGCGTTAAACAATATTCACGATCTGCTGCTGGCATTTGAGCGCAACGTCGAAACCAGTGGCGGCCATGTTCATTGGGCCTCAACGGCGCAAGAGCTGAACCAAACGGTCATAAATCTATGCCGCAAAGCGGATGCCCGAAATATTATCAAGGGCAAATCCATGATCGGTGAAGAAACCGGCCTGAATAGCGCCCTGGAGCAACAAGGATTTGATCTGATAGAAAGCGACTTGGGGGAATACATTATTCAACTGGCCCAAGAGCCACCCAGTCACATTATCGCACCAGCAATCCATAAAACGCGCAGCCAAGTAGCAGATCTCTTTAAGCAGCATCACGATCTGCCAAATAGGGACTTGAGCGCTATATCTGAATTGGTAAATGAGGCAAGGCAGATATTGCGCCAACGCTTTCTGTCTGCCGATGTGGGTATCACCGGTGCTAATTTACTGGTGGCAGAAAACGGATCTGTGGCCATCGTAACTAATGAAGGCAACGGCGATTTAAGTGCAACACTGCCCCGCACTCACATCGTGATTGCCAGCATCGAGAAGGTTGTCGCCTCCATGGAAGACGCCTCCCACATTCTGGAAGTATTGGCTCGCAGCGCAACAGGCCAACACATGAGCGCTTACACCACGTTTTTCAACGGCACCAAGCGCGATGGCGATACCGATGGCCCTGAAGAGTTCCACGTTGTGTTGCTGGATAATGGTCGCACCGAGTTGCTCGGTGGCCCTTTTGAGGCAATGCTCAATTGCATAAAGTGTGGTTCATGCCTCAACCATTGCCCGGTTTACAGCAACGTCGGCGGCCACGCTTACGGCTGGGTTTATCCCGGCCCGATGGGGTCAGTCCTGACACCGCTGCTAATGGGCCTTGACCAATCAACGCCTCTTCCCAATGCATCAACCTTTTGTGGCCGCTGCGAGGAAGTATGCCCCATGGGTATACCCCTTCCCCAACTCTTGAGGCAATTAAGGGAGCAGCAACATACCGAACAGCTGGAGCCTGCATCCTGGCGCTGGGGATTAAGCATATACGGCTGGCTATCAACCCATCCGCGAACGTTTCAGGTTGCACTGAGTTGGCTACATCGAGTGCTGAAGCATGCACCGAGATGGCTTGAACGGTGGAGCAAACATAGGCGAATCATTCGCCCTACAGGCAGCAACACCTTTATATCTCAGTGGAATAGACACGAAAATAAACGTAAAGAGAATACCCATCGGTGAGTACTGAAGATCCACGTACAGCCATCCTGGCTCTGTTAAATCACAGGCAGGATCAAGCGGCCACACAGACGCGACAAGATAACTCCGCAGTCAATTTCGGTGATAATGGTATATTTTTAACTGCCGCCACCCGCAACGGAGCAGCTGTACTAAAGGCCGAAAACATCGATAGAGCGATGGCGCTTATCAGGGAGTTGAGCGTTGAAAACAATTGGCTACAACCTCCGGTTTTCGCTCCTTCCATCGAAGATGCCTCAAGCAAATCTTCGTTGTGGCCAACGCTGGGGCTGGACTGCGCAGCAGAAGGCTGTGTCGGCGTGAGCGTAGCGTATTGCGCCATTGCGGATACTGGAACCCTGGTATTAAACTCGTCTACAAACAGCCCCGCCAGTTTGAACTTTTTACCTGAACACCACGTAGTGCTCTTAACGCAAGGCAGAACCGTTATGGGAAAACAAGATGTTTGGCAATTGATGAAACAGGAAAGGATTGAAACGCCGCGGGCAATCAACCTAATCAGCGGCCCCTCTCGAACCGCCGATATTGAGCAAACCATTCAATTGGGCGCACACGGCCCACGCACGCTGACGATCATTCTGATTGATAAAACTAGTCTTTGAGCCGAACTTCTTTAACTTCTCGACGCCTCACCATCATCGCGACTTCCCCACCACCCAAATAGGTCACCAAAGAGACATTATAGCGGTCCACTGAATCTAAAAGGCCCTCTCGAGTCTTGCCATCGCGGGTCACAATAGTCACATTTAGCCCCACTAGCTCATCAACCTCATCTGCCGAGAAAGTACGGGTTTGCACCAACACAGGCTTGGATGATATGGCAGCCGGTGGTTGTTCCTGAATGGTCTGTAACGCACTAATCAAATCCCGCACTGGTGATCGCTCCACCACCCAGCCTTGATCATTTTTAAACAGCTCAATCGCAATATTATGGGTGCTACCATCCACCATAGAAATCCGCACGTTGGTGTGGCCGGTTGAGTTTTCAAGATTGGTTTGGAAAAAGGTGCCGTTAAAATCCACGACCTCATCTAAAGATGATCCCAAATTATTCACAAGATACTGCTCGGTAATATATTCAATTG
Source organism: Ketobacter alkanivorans (assembly GCF_002863865.1). Lineage (NCBI taxonomy): Bacteria > Pseudomonadati > Pseudomonadota > Gammaproteobacteria > Pseudomonadales > Ketobacteraceae > Ketobacter > Ketobacter alkanivorans. The sequence continues at coordinate 404,484 of NZ_CP022684.1, forward strand.
TGTCGTTAGAGTCGTATGAACGCTTAACTTCATCGAATTCCCACATCAAATCCTTGTCGGTCGCCGAGAACATGCCCGCCAGATAACTCTTCCTGCCATCGGGCAGCTTCAATTTCACCTGCCCTTCGTAACGACCGGTACCAATCCGGTCCACGATCAACTCCAACCAATAGCCGCGATCATAAGATTCAACCACCGGAACCGCTGAATTGTTTTGGAAAGTCATGACATGAACCACTGGGACAACCTGGGAATCTGGAGTGACATCCATGCCTAAACCACCGGCTTGCTCAATATCGTAATGACTTAGATCGATCACCAACTCCACAGGCTCCTGCGTTTCAAGCTGTTTGAAACGCAACACGCCATTGCTCAACACCACTTGTTGAAATTGAAGATCTTTGCCCGAATAACGCCCATAGCTGTACCGGGCATCTGCATCAACTCGCTTAATGTCATAATCCGAAGCGAATACGGGGGCAGAAAACTCCAGCGGAGACTGGCCAAACGCTGGAGCCACCCAATCACGCACCGGAGCCAAGGCATGCCCATCAAAAATAAAAGGATTGGCCCTGATGTATAGAGCACTGAACAGAACAAACGCAGCCAAACTCACTAAGTGCGCAACCCCTTGAACGCGATAGTCTCGCCAATTAAACCCATAGAACGTGAGCCAGGCTGGAGGAAACAGCAAGCACAAAAACCCCCATCCGAGGGATTTTGTAAAGGCCAGATGCAGGCAATTTAATGTCAGCCCTGCAAACAAAAACAGAGCAATGACGAGCAGTAAGGTCTCCATAATGCTTTTCTACACTGTTCCCTTTGGCTATCGATTTATTGGTAATCGATTCATTATTGGTGGCCCAAGCCCTGTGGCGCTGCGCCTTTGTGTCATAGGTTATACATTAACCAACTGTCACGATAGTAGCAAGTGGGTACGCGCTGTGGCCACCGGCTCATCCTTTTTGGCCTGCCATACGGTGACCGATACATTGGCGATGCGCCGCCCCATGCGCAGGACTTTACACTCGGCGAAGCTATCGCGAAACAATCCAGCACTTAGATAATCAATAGATAAATCAATCACTTTTGGAAAGGTTGGTTTCTCCATCAGCATAAGCAGATGTAACTGAGCAGCTTGCTCTATAAAGCCGCCCAACACACCGCCATGTATCGCAGGCAGAGTAGGATTACCGATATTGGATGGGTTGGCCGGTAGAGTAAATATCACCTCGTCGCCTGCTTTTATACAGCCCATACCGATAGTACGTGCGTAAGGTATGGCGTTGACCAGAGTTTCATAATCATTGCTTTCACGACATTGCTGAACGATGGATTCAATGCTCATTGGGCAGCCCCCTCATCCTTTTTGTTAGATTTCCAGGGCACCTTGCTCAAGCCCATTCGCATGAAGTTAGCAACACAGTGCGCGATAGGGTCTTCACGGTTGGTCTGATAGGCGACGCCGCGGGCAAACACCACACTACGGGTTTTACGATAGGCCTCGACATAGGCATATACATCCTTTCCCGGCTCTGCTGGCTTCATATAATCGATGCGTAAATCAATGGTGGGCGTAATGTCAAAATCAGGGGCGATAGCCTGAGCCACGGCCAACCCGCATGACTGATCCATAAGGCTGGTAATGGCTCCTCCGTGGATAACACCCGTGTCCGGGTTGCCCACAATTTTATCGGAATAAGGCAGCCGTACTATCAGCCCTTCTGACGTAATCTCTTCAAGTGTCATGCCCAGTTCCATGCTGTGCTTTACACCTTTTAGAAACAGATTCAGACCTTTCTCCAGGTTGAACGGTCTCTTCGGCTTGTTTTCTTCGCTCACAGACTCTCTCCACCAACTATGGCTTTGTTCGTGTTTAACAACGCTTTCAACGCTTTGGAGTGGAACTCCCTGCGGTACAATACACCAACCACCCAGGCGGTAGTAACCATGAAAATCCAAGGGTTGATAAACCATAACAGAAACGCCAAGCCAAAATAGTAAGATCGCAACCCCAGGTTGAATGCATAGGCTGCCCGCGACACCACGCGCGCGGCACTTTTGGCAAATGCTGCTTTATCCACAACATCCACTTTAGATGCCCCGGGAGCCATACCAATTACCACCGAGGCAAACCCATATTGACGCAGCGCCCAACTGAATTTAAAGAATGCATATACGAATATCGCCATCAATAGAAACAGTTTCAGCTCCCACGCCACTTTTGAAGCCTTATAGGTGAATGGCAATGCCTCGGACAGCGACATCACTCGATCAGTAGCACCCAATACCGTCAGAATACCTGCCAGTATGATGAGTGTAGAGGATGCGAAGAAAGAAACGTTACGCTCCAGATTAGCCAACAAAGAGGCATCAGCCACTCGATTCTCACGATCCAGCATTTCGCGCATCCAACCGCAGCGTTGAATATGCAGCACACTGGACAGGCAGTTTTTGCGGGATGCTGTGCGTTCAGAGTATTGGGTATAACCAATCCAGCACAGCAGAAACCAGGCAAACGCCAGAGAGTCTACTAAAGTCAGATCGAATAGAATGATGGTATGCAAGGAAGTTTGCCCGCTTGATTAAATTATTTGCAATAATAGCAAATGTTTAGATCAGTTTAAGCAAGGATTACCGTGTCAGGCCGCCAGACCAACCTTCGTACCGCTACACTGTTCGCTATCCTGACATCTTTGGTGGCCACCATGGCTGCCGCCGCCACCAAATACCTTACTGGGTACATGGATGCCAGCTTAGTGGTCTGCACCCAGTACTTAATTTGCCTGGTAACACTGCTGCCGTGGGTTAGCCGCACCGGCCTAAAAGGCCTGGCCACCGAGTTTCCAAAAGCACACCTTATTCGCGGCGTGGCAGGCTGGGCTTGTTTTTACACGTTCTATGTGGCGATCGGCAAGATACCCCTGGTAGACGCATCGCTGCTGCGCAACACAGCTCCCATCTGTGTCCCTTTTTTTACGTTCTTTTTATTCGGTAACCGCATCGGGCTACAAGGGGCAATCGGCATATTAGTGGGGTTTGCTGGGGTTCTTTTTATACTCAAACCTGAAGGTCAAAACATCAGCATGTGGCACGGAGTGGGGTTCTTGTCCGGGGTCACATTAGCCATATCTATGATCTACACTCGGGAGCTGGCCGCATCGGAGCCCTCCAATAGAATTCTGTTCTACTACTTTCTTATTTCGCTGGTGCTCAGCACGCCACTAGCCCTTGCCAACTATACCCCCATCCCAATAAAAGCTGTGCCTGCCCTGCTGTTCGTTGGTGTCTCCATATTTATCACCATGAAGCTCTACAACCACGCGTATACTCACGCACCCGCCAACGCCATCGCTCCCCTAACCTATTTTGGAGTTGTGTTCGCCGGACTGCTCGGCTGGATATTTTGGGATCACACACCTGATTCGAAGTCTCTGATGGGAATGGCATTGGTAATCTGTGGGGGTATAGTGGCCATTTTGGCAAAACAGGCAGAAGCCTCACAGAAATAGTGCTTTCTTCTATAAATCATTATGGTACCATCGTTCCATAACAACTATAAAGAACGAAACCAATGAGCCTATATCAGCAGTATTCCAATGCGTTAAACGGCATCACCAAGCCGTTAGCCTGGGTTGACATGGATCGTCTGGACCAAAACATTAAGACCAACCTTAAGCGAGCAAAGAATCGTTCAATCAGGATTGCTTCTAAATCCGTTCGCTGTGTGCACCTTCTGCGCTACATCCTCAACAGCAGTGAGCAATTCAACGGCATCATGTGCTACCACCCTAAAGAAGCGGCCTGGTTGGCAGAGGAAGGTTTTGACGATCTTCTGATTGCCTATCCAAGCCTCTGCGCTGAGAGCATTGTGTCGGCACTTACAGCCACCACAAAGCCCGCCAAAATATACTTTATGGTAGATAAGCTCGAACATGTGACCCTGCTCAACACCCTGGCCGGTGAACGGGGCGTAATCGCCAATGTATGCATTGACCTGGATATGTCGGTGCCCTTCCCTATGCTGAACTTTGGTGTGCACCGCTCCTGTATAAAAACCCCTAATGATGCGCTTAAGCTTTATCATAAAATTGCCGACCTAAAAAACATAAATCTGTGTGGGCTGATGGGCTATGAAGCACAGATCGCAGGCTTAGGTGACAATATCCCAGGTAAACTCATACAAAATCATATCGTACGGTATTTAAAAAAACGCTCATTACCCATTATTGAGGAACGCCGCACCGAAACCATATGGGCTTTGATCAACGCCGGTGCCAATATCACCTTGGTTAACGGCGGTGGAACCGGCAGCGTTGAATCAACTATCGAAGAACCATTGGTGAATGAAGTGACCATTGGTAGTGGTTTCTATTGTTCCCACCTTTTTGACTTTTACACTAATTTTCAACTGCAACCTGCTGCTGGATTTGTTACTACCGTGGCAAGGCAACCCGCCTCTAAAATCGTCACCTGTAATGGTGGAGGTTATGTTGCATCGGGTAATGCCGAAAGGATCAAAATGCCCAGCCCCTATCTGCCTGTCGGTCTAAAGTTGGATAGCAACGAAGGCACTGGTGAAGTTCAGACACCGCTGCATACCGGCCAAACCAAGCAACCACTGAAACTGGGGGATCCGGTATTTTTCAGGCACGCCAAAGCGGGCGAGCTGTGTGAGCATTTCAACACCATGCATTTAATTCGCGCGGGCAAAGTTATTGATGAGGTCAATACTTACCGAGGTAATGGCTGGGTATTCATGTGAATCCACGCCAGCAAAGGAACAACTATGAACAAAATACATGATTTTATCATCATCGGCTCAGGCGCATCTGGCTCTGTAATCGCCCATGAACTGACTCGTGCGGGCGCTGACGTATTGATGCTGGAAGCAGGCAAACGTTTTAGCGCTGCCAGCTTTCCTGATAATGAGCTCGATGCTAACGCAAACCTGATGTGGAACGGAGGAATGGATGCCAGCGCCGATGCATCCACCCTGTTTATTCGAGGTAAGGTTGTCGGTGGTGGCACTGTTATCAATCAGTGTTTATTAGATCGATTTGATGATGATGCGTTGGATAGCTGGCAGACCCAATCAGGTATTAAGTTTTTCAACAGTAAAATCATGGCCAAACATTACGATGCTGTTGAATCCAATCTAACTCTGCACAGCATGGAACAGAAAGATTGGAACAAGAACGCTGAACTTTACGTAAAAGGCTTTGAGAATAAAGGCTTTGAATGGGCCCCATTACGTAGAGGGCAGAGTAACTGCGGTGAAGGTAATGATTGCATGCAGTGTCTTGGCGGGTGTCCTCGACGCTCAAAGCAAAGTATGCTTGAAACCTTTCTGCCAAAAGCGGAGCAGGCAGGGCTCACTATTCAATCGGAATTTCTGGCAAGAGAAGTCATTCATGGCCCTTCTTTTGTAGCGGTTTCCGGCTATCAAGGCAACAAAGCAACCACTTTCTATAGCCGAAAAGTGATATTGGCCAGTGGTGCCTTGGGTACCACCGAGTTGCTGTTACGATCACAGCTCCAAGATAAACTGCCAGCCTTGGGCAAAGGCTTTCATTGCCATCCTCAATGGATGACGGTGGCACTTTTTAATGATGTCATAGATTCGCATAAAGGGGCGTTCCAAACCGTTAAGTCCTCAGATGCTCGTTTTCGCAAAGCCGGGTTTAAATTAGAGAATGTGTTTGCCGGCCCCATCGCCATCGGCTTGTTAAAGCCAGGATACGGATTCGATCATCAACGCTTTATGGCCCAGTACCGCAATATGAGCTGTATTGAAGTAGCTGTGCGAGATCAAGACCCGGGCACGATGACATTAGACAATCGTGATCGCCTTGTAATCAACAAACCGCTATCAGATGCAGACCGACAACGAGCCAGTAATGGTAATGCGCTGGTGCAGGATATATTTGAAGATCTTGGCGCTAAAGAAGTGATGACTTCACCGCTACAGATCGGTTTGCATTTAATGGGGGGCTGCGCAATCGGCACCAATCCAAATCATTGCGTGGTTAACGAAAGCTTTCAGGTACAGGATCACCCCAATCTCTATATAGCTGACTCTTCAATATTTCCTAATGCCCCAGGCATCAACCCTTCCCTGTCAGTCATGGCACTTTCCCATCGAGCAAGCCAATCCATATTAGCTGACTGCGGTATCAATCGGGCCAACGCAAGCCTACAGGAGCAAGCCACGTCATGAGCGATCATATCTCTAAGCTGTTCACTCAAAATCAGCTGCACGGGCTGAGAAAGATTGGTGACATCATGCTACCAGGGGGCAACGGCTTTCCCTCGTTCTCCGAATGTGGATGCATTGCAGCGGTAGACACTGCGATGAGCAGCGCCCATAAGGATGATATTCGAGACTTTGGCTATCTACTCCTTGCTTGCCACTATGCACCAACATCCATTGTTAAATTGATCATCAATATGGCAGACAATGCAGAACGCTTTCCAAGCTATATTGCCCCACTAATGAGAAAGTTGAATATAGGTATAAAAGGCGTCGTCATCAGCCTTTATTATTCTGGCAAACAGGGTTTTAGTAAGAGCGCCAACCCGCTGGATGTGATTGATTTCAACCTGACATGCAACACATCGGATCTTTAAGATATGAACCAAACCAATACAACCCAGCAACAACCCGATCAAACGTTCGCCCTTGTGGATGACATATCCGAATCACAAGCTGCAGATATTTTTGTGCAAGCCAGGCTCGCCAAACAACGATTGGACAAGCTCACACTCGATGTGCGCCTCGACAGTGTTCGAAAACTTATAGATTATATTGTTCAGAATCGGGATGAAATCATTGATGTACTGTGCAGGGAAACACGCAAATCCCGTACTGACGCGCTGGTTTCAGAAGTGTTGGGTGTGCTGGATAATTTTGAGTGGCTTCTGCACAATGCAAAATCTGTCTTAAAAGATAAGAAAGTATCTACACCTATCACCCTGCTGGGCAAAAAATCCAGAATTATCCACGCCCCGCTGGGCACAGTGTTGGTTATCGCCCCTTGGAATTATCCGCTGCATATCGGATTAACCTCCATTCTCGCAGCCTACGTTTGCGGTAACGCAGTTGTATTCAAGCCTTCCGAACTGACCCCCATGCAAGGGCTGTTTGAAAAGCTGTTCAGTATCGATCCAATACTGCAGCAAAGCATTCAGGTTGTGTATGGCACCGGTGTTACTGCCCAACGCCTCATAGACCAAAAGCCAGCGAAAGTGTTCTTCACCGGTAGCGCGCGTACTGGGCGTAAAATATTAAGCCAGTGTGCTAACGCATTGATTGCGGTTGACCTTGAGCTGGGTGGAAAGGATCAGGCCATCGTCTTTGAGGATGTAAATCTACGCAGAGCCGTGAAAGGCGTTATTTGGGGAGCGCTGACCAACGCAGGCCAATCCTGCAGCTCAGTGGAAAGGGTTTATGTACAACAACGGATCTACGATGAATTCGTTGAAATGGCTCAACAGGAAATCGACAGGCTGGTCATCAACAGCGGCGATGCCGGTAACGCAGATATCGGCGGCATGACCGCTGACTTCCAACTGGATATCGTACATGCCCAGGTTCAGGATGCCCGCGCCAAAGGTGCGCATATCCTGACAGGGGGTTCACCATTGGATGAAAATGAACTGTTCTACTTGCCAACATTGATAACGAATGTAGACAGCAGCATGTCGGTGACAAAGGAAGAAACCTTTGGGCCACTCATCCCGATAATGCCGTTTAGCACCGAAGAAGAAGTTATCCGGCTCTCCAATGACACTGAATTTGGACTCAGCGCCAGTGTTTGGAGTGCCGACTTAAAGCGCGCCAATAGAGTGGCACGCATGCTGGAATGTGGTGCGGTGTCCATTAACAATGTCATGCTGACCGAGGGTAATCCAGGTTTACCCTTCGGTGGCACCAAAAACAGCGGCTACGGTCGGCAAAAAGGCGTCGAAGGCCTGCTAGGCTACACCTGCTCCAAATCCATCCTGATTGATACAAATAGCAGCAAAATCGAACCAAATTGGTATCCATACACAAGATCCAAATATGTGCTTTTTGATCGGCTGATTGCCGCCCAGTTCACTAAGAGCCCTTGGAAACTGGTTAAAGCAGCTCTTATTGGTATGAAGCTTGAGGGGCTGGCCAGCAAAGACAGGTAGCCCCAAAATGGAATTTATATTGATATTTTCCCATTATGGACGCTATACTGTGGGCTAACTCCCCTGGAGATGGCCCTATGCATACGAGCACTGCAACCCAACACAGTTACGAAAACCGTGAAGATCGTATCAGCGCAGCCGCTTTACTCAATTTCTTCGGCATTACCGATGAATGGGGCTTGAGCAGCAAAGAACAGATGATACTGCTTGGCAACCCGGCAAAAAGCAGCTTTTATCGTATGAAAGAGTTCGCCGACGGCAAGTCCATGAGGCCAGTAAAATTGCCCCAGGACACCCTTGAGCGAGTCTCTTATATCATGGGCATATATAAAGCCCTCAACATTCTCTTACCTAATAACCAACGTGCAGCCGAATGGGTTAAAAAGCCCAATGTGGCACCGTTATTTGGTGGGCAATCGGCCTTGGATGTCATGCTGAAAGGGCGAGTTACCGATCTTAGTGATGTGCGCCGCTTTCTGGATGGTGAGCGGGGACATTAATGGAAGATCACTACAAGGAAGTCTGGGTTGAAGGGCCTCAATATCGGATCATTCCAACCAAGTTCCCCCCCATCAATTTCTTCGAGCGCTTTACCCCACCAGAACTGATGGAGGAAGCCTTCGAAATTGAATCGCTTACCAATGAACGTTTAATGGATCAAGTGGGAGAGCTCAGTCATGTAGCTCTGCGGGATCGAGTCAGTGGCCCAGGTGCAAGCGTGGTAATGGCTGCATTCACCCATACCGGTTACGCCAGCCGTTTTACCAACGGCAACTACGGAGTCTATTACGCAGCTCGAGATCTGGAAACCGCCATCAGGGAAACCGTCTACCACCGAGAGCGCTTTTTGGAATACACCGCTGAACCAGCATGCGAAGTGGATGTGCGCGTATATAAAGGCACTGTTGAAAAACCGCTTATCGACCTGCGTCACAGCCGATTCGCGCAATACATGCAGCCCGATCCAGAGCAATACGCATCGGCTCAGTTGTTTGGGGCAAAATTAAGAGCCACCGAATGCTACGGCTTGCTCTACCCCTCCGTGCGCAAACCTAACGGTGAGTGCATCGCCGCATTTCGGCCCACCGCGATATCACTGCCAGTGCAGAGCAAGTGGCTGGTGTATCACTGGGATGGCAAACGTATTGCCAAGGTCTATGAGAAGAAAGAAATACTGATCGATCTCGCCACCAGCGAGAAACCAGAGGAAGAACCAACCCTCTCCCTCTGTTAATGGGCCACCTTTAAATGAATTCCAACCTTACCGGTAGCTTGTCGCCTGGCACAGGTAATGAGGTCATATCCACGGGCATTGTATAACCTGGGTCTACAGACCATTTAAAACGCAGCAATATTTGGTGCAGTATTGCCTTCACCTGCAGATCAGCAAAATGCAGCCCGATGCACATGTGCGCGCCGCCACCAAAGGGCACCCATGCATAAGGGTGGACTTTATCCTCACGGCGATCCTCGGCAAAGCGATCAGGATCGAACTGCTTGGGATTCTTCCAGTATTCTGGCATATAGTGGGTGAAATAAGGCGAAACCACCACCAAACTGTCTTTCGGAATCAGAGTGTTTTTATACACAACATCTTTTACCGTTCGGCGAGGCACAGAGGGAACCGGAGCGCATAAGCGCAAAGCCTCCTTCATTACCTTGGTCATCCCTTCCATCTTATCAAGATCATCGTGTTCAAGATGCCCTTTACCCAGCGCGATGCTTTCTTGGCGCAACTTCTCCTGCCATTCAGGATTCTTTGCAAGGTGATAGAACATTGTGCACAAAGTGATGGTTGAAGTGTCGTGGGCCGCCATCATCAGAAATATCATATGATTAACTACATCATCATCACTGAACTTCTGACCGTCTTCAGTCTCTGCGCGACACAACTGACTGAACAGATCGTTACCGGTTGATGCACGCTTCTCCGCTATCTTCGACATGAAATAGGCTTCAAGAACTTTGCGCCCCTTGAGCCCCTTACTCCAACGTCCGCCAGGAACCGGATACCGAACCACTGAAGACCCTGCACGTACAGTATCGACAAATGCTTTGTTCAGTACACTTGCTTCCGAGCCAAGCTTTTCACCCATGAAGACTTCGGTAGCAAGATCCAGCGTCAGCTTTTTGATTGCAGTCAGCACAAAGAAATCATCTTGCGGCAACCACTTTTGGATTCCGCGTTCGATCGGATGATTCATTTCATCAAGATATTGCACCAATACCGGTTTTTTAAACGCGTTCTGCATGATTCTGCGATGGTGCCGATGCTCTTCAAAATCCAGCAGCATGATGCCGCGGCGAAAGAACTTGCCAATGAAGAAATCCCAACCCTGGCTGTTGGAAAACAGATCGCCTCGATTTTGAAACACAAACTGGTTCGCATCTGGACCAAACATACTGACCATGCGAGTACCGAAGGTATTGCTCCAGCTTATCTCACCGTATTTATCGTAGCGCTTACGGGAGAAGCCTAAAGGATCAAGCATCGAGTGAAGGGTATACCCAAGCAACGGCAAGCCCGGATCACCGGGGATCGGCTTTGCTTTGCCAAACTCACTTTCATGCAAGGTAGTAGATACAGTCATCTTCGTCTCCCGATTTTTATTGTGATAACGACAGCAACACTCAGTGACTCAACAGTCTGTTGATTTGCTCAGAATAGGAGTGTAAAACAAACAATACAACCCTGTATGTTTTCTATTAATGAGATTCTATGGCGAAATTAACTAGGGCCGATTGGGTCGCCGCTGGTGTCAATCAACTTAAAGAGTATGGCCCAACTGGGGTGTCAGGTGAAAAAATAGCCCGTAGGTTGGACGTTACGCGGGGCTCGTTCTATCACCATTTCACCAATATGGATGAACTGATTGCTCTGATACTGCAATATTGGGAACGCACCCAAACCACTGACATTCTCGCCAGAGCGCTGCAGCAGGACATCGATTTAAAGCTGAAAATGAGCGTGCTGCTCGAATCCGCATGGAATACCGACGCTGAACTGGAAATAGCCATGCGACAATGGGCATTTACCAACGAGACGGTGCAACAGCATGTAGAGCGAGTTGACAGAATACGCTTGGGTTATATCACTGCGGTTTACGTTCAGCTGGTAAAGGACGAAACAAGAGGCCGAAAGCTTGGAAAAATTGCATACTACGGTCTGCTTGGTGCGCTACACGCCTGGCCCAGATTCACAAAACCCCAGTTAAAAGAAACCATTTTAGAGATACAAGCCTTGATGACAGAAGGAATTGACTGACGCTACAAAAATCAACGTCAACAAACTTCAATATCTAATGTAACCCATTGTAAAATTTGCAAAATGTGAGATTGCAATTAAACTTGAACGGATAGCTAGTAAAGAGGGCTGGGATGCTGCTTCGCGATCCAAAAGTCTGGCCAAGGCCCCAAACACGGACAGAATACATTGAAAGTATGTAATTGCTTGGGGCATAAATTATCACTGAAAGCTCTGCTATTCTGCTTTGGCTTAATGATGTGTAAAGATGTCTTCAGTGCCGCTCCGGACGAGTACACGCTGAAACTGGTATACCTATACAATTTCACCAAGTTTATAAATTGGCCACCAGCTGAGCAGGGTGAGCACGAAGAGCCTTATAAGATCTGTATTATGGGCAGTATTCCAGCATCTAACGCACTTAAGCAACTGGAACAAAAACGCTCAAAAAATCGCCTCATTACAACCAGCCGTCGTAGCGTTGATCAAAATGCAGACGATTGCCACATCTTGTTCATTACCAAAAATATATCTCGATCCGATGTAAGCAGAGTTTTGGCATCACCTCTGGAAAATACCGTTATTGTTGGTGAAACCAACGCGTTTGCCAAACAGGCCGGAGACATAGGATTTGTGATCGATGATAACAATCATGTCACAATAGAGATAAACCTTAACAATACACAGAATAAAAATGTGAATATTCGGGCCCCACTGTTGGAAATAGCCCGAAAAGTTTACCGAGCCGAGGAGCAAGAATAATGCGTTATATAAGCTCCATGTCTCTGCGCTTCAAAACCATCATGATTGCCATGATCACCAGCACACTGGCCCTGACAACATCCGGTGTATTCTTTTCACTGTACGATTATCAAAGCGCTCATAAAAAAGCCGATCAGGAATTTCGGGTTATTGCCACCATCCTGGCAGATCGAAGCACCGTAGCACTGGAATTCCTGGATCAAGAAAGTGCGACCGACAACCTGGCCTCTCTCGATGCACATAAGGCCATCACCATGGCATGCCTATATGATGCAAATGACGCCCTGTTCGCCTCCTTCAAACGTAATTCCTACAACCTACACCGATGTTCAGCAAACCTACCGGAGTTTGTACCGAACAAGGTTGATCTGTTTCAGGAAGTCAGAGAGCCGGTAATTTTTGATGATGCCGTTATCGGTACGCTGTATCTACTGATAGACCAAGGCGATCTGCGTGAAACCATGTTCCTCCACATTACCACCAGTATCATCATCATCATCATCACCCTGTTTTTTACCTTCCTGCTTGCCGTGCGTCTACAGGCTTTTGTAACTGTCCCAATCAGAAAACTACAAGATACCGCCATCAAGATTCGACAGTCCGATAATTACTCATTGCGAGCGGATAAAACAACAGAAGATGAGTTGGGTAACTTGGTCGATGCATTCAACGGAATGGTTGCAAAAATAGAACACGACAACGTAGCACTCAGAGACAGCGAAGAGCGCTTCCGCACACTTACGGCTTCATCTCCCATTGGTGTATTTCAAACTGATGAGGACGGCCAGTATACCTACGTGAACGCCCGCTGGCGTGAGATCACCAATATATACGATATCCACCTGACACAAGAATCTTGGATAAAAACCTTGCACCCGGAAGAGCGATTCCAAGTGCTCTCCAAGTGGCGCGACTCACTGGAGAAAGGTGGCGAGTTCCGGATGGAGTACAGAATGCTCCGGGATGATGGCGAAGACGTAAACGTAATATGCCATGCAAAACCATTATACGAAGGAAACGGTGAGATTACAGGCTACCTGGGCAGCCTGTCGGACATATCAGAGCTGAAATCCGTTCAACTACAGTTAGAGCAACTGGCACTGTACGACCCCCTTACAAAACTGGCCAATCGGCACCTATTCCGTAACAGATTAGAGAAGGCCATCAAGCACGCAGAGCGTGAAGGAGCGATGATCGCCCTGCTCTTCTTGGACATTGATCATTTCAAGAAAATAAACGACACAATGGGCCACGATCAAGGCGATGAACTGCTCAAAGCCATTGCCCACAGACTTAGATTCTGTACCAGACCAGGTGATACTGTTGCTCGTATGGGTGGGGACGAATTTACCATACTGGTGCCGGAAATACATACCGATCACGAAGCGGATGCGATCGCTCGTAAAGTGCTTGATGTACTCAAGGTGCCAATAAGGCTGACTGGTTTAGAGGTCATCATCACCACCAGCATTGGTATCAGCGTTGGCCTGAAGGATGCCGAAGATGCAAATGCGCTTATGAAGAACGCGGATCTGGCAATGTATCGCGCAAAAGCGAGAGGCCGGGACAACTATCAGTTCTTCTCCGATGAAATGAATGTAGAGCTCACTCGTCAGCTGGCAATGGAAGCAGAACTGCGCATAGCGCTGCAACAGGATCAGTTCGAACTTTACTATCAACCTCAAGTCGATTTAAACACCGGAAAACTGATCGGCTATGAGGCACTGTTGCGTTGGATACATCCTGAAAAGGGATTTATACCCCCGTCAGATTTCATTCCTGTTGCAGAAGATTCCGGCTTGATTCTGCCATTAGGCGAGTGGGTGTTACGCAGCGCCTGCCAGCACATTAAACAATTTACCGAACGCGGACTGTTACCAAAAGATGGTCATGTAGCGGTGAACATATCGCCACGACAGTTCCATGATGCAAACCTGGTTACCGTCATAAGTGATCTGATTTCAACGACAGGAATCGAAAGTCAGCAACTGGAGGTGGAGATCACAGAAAGTCTGTTGATGGAGAATGTGGACTCAACCATTGCCACACTGAACATGTTGAAACAACTCGGCATCATCCTGGCCATTGACGACTTTGGTACGGGATATTCATCTCTGAATTACTTGAAACGACTGCCGATTCACGTTCTTAAAGTGGATCGCTCCTTTGTCATGGACATTCCCAAGGACAAGGATGATATGGAAATCACCAGCGCAGTAATTGCAATGGCTCACAAGCTAGGCCTGCGCGTAGTGGCAGAAGGGGTTGAGATCATTGAACAAGCAGACTTCCTAAAAGAAAATCAGTGTGATTTCGTACAGGGCTACTATTACGGTAAGCCCATGAGCGTAGCAGACCTATACGAAAACATCAGGAACTTCGATCAATGGCATTCCTCTACTACAGGCGGGTAAGAATTCTGCGCAAAATACCTTTATCGACATCATTCTCTCGAATGGACAGCAGTTCTCCGATCAGATCCTGAATTGAAAAGGCCACTTTATCCCGCAACTCAAACAAAACGTCTTGATCGTTCTCGCTCCCCTTAAGTTCGGAAACATCAATTTCATCACCGATGGCAAAATAAAAACGCTCCGGGCGAGGCAGAGAGGTTAACCCCAAGCCACGGGTAATCGGCATGATAATATCGCCACCGCGTAGTAAACCTTTCCTTTCCAGCAAGCCGGTTCTTTTTAACAGCTTACCCAAGGGCGACTGAACGATATCATCAGCATCCAGTAGAATGTCGTACATATCATCCGGGCCAACAGCGGCGAACGGCAATATATTATAGCCATGCTGGATAGCCATGCTGCAAAAGCCCGTACGACGCTTCCATGTCAGCTGATACTGCTCACCCTTTCGTTTACTCACTTCTCTGGCGCCGCCGGGGAACACCAAAATATGCTCGCCCAACTTCATTAACTCCGAGCAATTTTCACGAGTCCCCTCTACCCCTCCGGTCTTGTCCAGCATGTTACGCCACAAGGGTATATCGTAATGCTGATGATCCGCTAACGCACGAACCAGAACCCCTCGCTCTCGATAAATCTGTGCCAAAAAAACCGGCACATCCACTACACCATATATTGTGTGATTACCCACAAGTAAAGTCGGCTTGTTTGGATCCAACTTATCCAACCCATAAAATTTTGGACTGAAGTACGTCCTTAAGGGCGCTGTCAGTTTCCAAAGTTGCGCCTCAGAGAGCAATTCAGTGTCGAACGGTTTGTGTTGGTATCCCATATTTGGTCTCGTAGTCAGTGCGCAAGCAATACATTATTAAGAAATTGGTAGCTGCCTCACGGCAGGTGGAGACATTGTCTCAAATATCTCTAAAATAAAAAACCGGCTAACAGTTTCCCGCAGCCGGTTCTTATTGATCAAGTTAAAAGGCCGTATTACCAGCCGGTCAACTCTTTCAGCGCAACACCCATCTCGGAGGGGTTACGAACTGTTTTAACGCCAGCAGCTTGCAATGCAGCAAACTTATCATCGGCTGTACCTTTACCACCAGCGATAATAGCACCGGCGTGGCCCATACGCTTTCCAGCAGGAGCAGTCACACCAGCGATATAAGATACAACAGGCTTGGTTACGTTATTCTTGATGAACTCAGCAGCTTCTTCTTCTGCTGTTCCACCGATCTCACCAACCATGATGATCGCTTCGGTTTGCGGATCTTCCTGTAACAAAGCCAATGCATCAATAAAGGTAGTACCTGGGATCGGGTCTCCGCCAATACCAATACAGGTGCTCTGACCAAAACCTAGGGCAGTAGTTTGGTTAACTGCTTCATAAGTCAGTGTACCAGAACGAGATACAATACCGACTTTGCCAGGCTGATGGATATGGCCAGGCATGATACCGATTTTGCACTCTCCAGGAGTGATGATACCAGGGCAGTTAGGACCGATAAGACGCAGGCCTTTCTGAGTCACATATTCTTTCACGTAAAGCATATCCAAAACAGGAATGCCTTCAGTAATACAGACGATCAAAGGGATGCCAGCATCTGCCGCTTCCAAGATGGAATCCTTACAGAACGCAGCAGGCACATAAATCACAGTTGCATCACAGTCAGTGGCTGCTTTTGCTTCTGCCACGGTATTGAACACTGGCAAACCCAAGTGCTCGGTACCGCCCTTGCCGGGTGTTACACCGCCAACCATTTTAGTACCGTACTCAATTGCTTGAGTGCTGTGCAAGGTACCTTGAGCACCAGTGAAACCCTGGCAGATGACTTTAGTGTCTTTGTTAATTAAAACGCTCATGATTACCCTCTCACTTCACCGATGCAACGACTTTTTCAGCAGCATCGTTGAAACCGGTTGCTGCAATAATGTTCATACCACTTTCTGACAAGATCTTGGCACCAAGCTCTGCGTTATTACCTTCAAGGCGAACAACAACAGGAACCTTAACACCAACTTCCTGCACGGCCCCAATAACACCTTCAGCAATCAAGTCACAACGAACAATACCGCCGAATATGTTAACCAACACCGCTTCCACGCTGTCATCAGACAAAATGATTTTGAACGCTTCAGTCACACGCTCTTTAGTAGCACCGCCGCCAACATCTAGGAAGTTAGCTGGCTGGCCACCTTTCAGTTTGATCAGATCCATGGTGGCCATGGCCAAACCGGCGCCATTCACCATGCAGCCGATATTGCCTTCCAGCGCAACATAGTTCAGATCCCATTCAGCAGCACGACGCTCACGCTCGTCTTCTTGAGATGGATCATACATATCCGCAACATCTGGGTGACGCAACACAGCATTACCATCAATAACCAACTTGGCATCCAGGCAATGCAGATTACCTTCTGACGTGATAACCAGAGGGTTAACTTCGATCAAAGAAATGTCTTTCTCTTCGAACAGCTTTGCCAGCCCCATGAAAATTTTGGTGAACTGTTTAACCTGATCATTAGTCAGGCCCAACTGGTAGCCCAGATTACGCGCTTGATATGGCTGAGCACCGATCAGCGGATCAATCTCTGCCTTGAGAATTTTCTCTGGCGTTTCTTCAGCAACCTTCTCGATCTCAACACCACCTTCGGTCGACGCCATAAACACAACGCGACGGGTAGCACGATCCACGACCGCTCCCAGATACAGCTCTTGATCGATGTCTGTGCAGGTTTCGACAAGAATCTTATTAACAGGCTGGCCTTTCGCGTCAGTCTGATACGTTACCAGGTTGGTACCAAGCTTTGCTTTCGCAAACTCGATAATTTCCTCTTTAGAGCTGACCAGCTTAACGCCACCCGCTTTACCACGCCCCCCTGCGTGTACCTGTGCTTTAACAACCCAGCGATTACCCCCGATCACGTCAGCGGCTTCTGCTGCTTCATGGGGAGTGCTCGCTGCAATACCCTTGGAAACAGGCAGGCCGTACTGAGCGAACAACTGCTTGGCTTGATACTCATGTAAGTTCATTGGCTCACCATCGATCTGATTTTGTGTGGAACATCCACGTTAAACATGCATGACGCGATTATTTTCCCTCGCACCAGTTTGCGCGAATTGCGCGAAGTAGACGTTAATCTGCCTACTGTCTGAACAGTCGTAGTCCAGCAAAAAAGATAGGGTTAAGTCTCCCTAACCCTATCAAACTTTAAAACTTCATTGTTACTTCTTACGTTTGCGCTTGGCCGAGTGAATGGCCTTACCGTCAACATCCAAACAAGCCTCATGGAACACTTCAGACAACCCGGGATGCGCGAACACCATCATTTGGAGATCCTCGGTGCTAGCACCAAACTCCATGGCAATAATAGCCTGCATGATAATTTCAGACGCCTGCGGCCCAACTATGTGAACTCCAAGCACTCGGTCTGTATTCTCATCGGAAATAACCTTAACGAAACCACCGGTTTCGTTGGCGGCGGCGGCCCGCCCATTGGCAGCGAAGGCAAACACACCGGTTTTGTAGGCATCACCACTGGCTTTAACCTGCTCTTCTGTTACGCCAGCCCAGGCAACCTCTGGATGTGTATAAACAACAGAAGGAATACAGTCGTAATTAATTGCTGTGTTATGCCCACTGATGATTTCCGCAACCATCACACCTTCTTCAGTCGCTTTATGAGCCAGTGCCGGGCCACGAACAATATCACCTATCGCGTACACGCCAGGAACATCCGTAGCACAGCTTTGATTAACAAATATAAAACCGCGCTCATCCAGGTTAACACCACTATCG
Source organism: Ketobacter alkanivorans (assembly GCF_002863865.1). Taxonomy (NCBI): domain Bacteria; kingdom Pseudomonadati; phylum Pseudomonadota; class Gammaproteobacteria; order Pseudomonadales; family Ketobacteraceae; genus Ketobacter; species Ketobacter alkanivorans. Next base: position 422,879 of record NZ_CP022684.1, read on the forward strand.
GCAGAGAATAATTCTTCGGTATAAGGACGACGTCCAACTGCAACAATCAATTTATCAACCACCATTGATTGATCGCTTTCAGAATCACTGAACTCAACCGTTACCTTGTTCTTTTCAACTTTGGTTCCAGTAACGCGAGCAGAAAGACGAACATCAATATTCTGAGCTTTCAGGTTTTTCAGCAGCTCTTTGCCAACCTGGCGATCAACCATAGGTAAAAAGGTATCCATAGCTTCCAGCACTACAACTTCAGAACCCAAGCGACTCCACACGCTACCCAGCTCCAAGCCAATGATGCCCGCGCCGATAACACCCAGCTTTTTGGGTACCTGAGTGAACTCAAGTGCTCCGGAATTATCAACCACAAGACCATCATGCAATGGTGCCATTGGCAATTTTATCGGTTCAGAGCCAGCCGCCAGGATCACATTTTCTGCCTGAAGCACCTCAACTTCACCTTCGTGGGGGGTAAATTCCACCTGCTTTCCAGACAATAATTTACCTCGCCCCTGCAACCAGGTTACACCATTTGCTTTCAGCAACATAGCCACACCATCGGCCTGCCTTTTAACGATGGCATCTTTGCGCTTAATCATTTCAGCAACGTTCATTTTAACGCTTTTTACATCAATGCCGTGTACCGCAAGCCCTTCCTGTGCTTCATGATACTTCCAAGAAGAATCCAATAATGCCTTGGAAGGAATACAGCCTACATTGGCACAGGTGCCACCCAGAGATGGTTTACCATCCTTGTTGATATACATGTCAATACAGGCGGCATTTAAACCAAGATGGGCAGCTTTGATTGCGGCAGCATAACCCCCTGGGCCACCACCGATTACAACGACATCAAACGACTTAGCCATGACAATTTCCCATTAATCATTCTGCATGAATTTGTGAACGCGCCCACCAATGTGAGCGCTCAAAATAATATTACAGGTCCAACAGCATGCGAGCTGGATCTTCCAATAGCTCTTTGATAGCTACAAGGAACTGCACTGCTTCCTTGCCGTCAATCAGGCGGTGATCGTAGGAGAGCGCCAGATACATCATTGGTAGAATTTCAACTTTGCCGTTAACAGCCATTGGACGCTCTTGAATTTTGTGCATACCAAGAATGGCGGTTTGCGGTGGATTCAAAATTGGAGTGGACCAAAGAGAGCCGAAAACCCCGCCGTTAGATATTGTGAACGTGCCGCCAGTCATGTCTTCCAGCGAGAGCTTGCCCGACTGAGCCTTGTTACCGTATTCAACGATTTTGCCTTCGATTTCCGCAAAGCCCATCTTGTCCACATCGCGCAATATAGGCACAACCAAACCACGCTCGGTAGAAACGGCTACGCCGATATCGTAGTAACCGTGGTAGACGATGTCGTTATCGTCAATAGATGCATTCACTGAGGGGTATTTCTTCAGAGCTTCGGTAGCAGCCATGGTAAAGAACGACATGAAGCCCAAGCGATGACCGTGCGCTTTTTCGAACATATCTTTGTAGTTCTTACGCATCTCCATTACAGGCTTCATGTTGACTTCGTTAAACGTAGTCAGCATGGCTGAATTATGCTGTGCAGCAAGCAGTCGTTCGGCAACCCTGGCGCGCAAACGAGTCATCGGAACTCGTCGTTCTTCACGATCACCAAAGTTGATGCCGGAGGCAGCCCCGGCTGGCATCGGAGCGGCTGACGTTTCAGTCTTGGGTGCAGATTCAGCAACAGCTGCTTTTGCAGCACCACCTTTGAGGTGATTGAGCACATCTTCTTTTGTAATGCGGCCACCTTTACCGGTGCCTTTGATCTTACTGGGATCGAGGTTGTTTTCTGATATCAGCTTGCGTACCGCAGGGCCCCAACCATCTTCAACTTTACCAGCATCGGCTTCTGCGGCTGGCGCAGCAGTTTCCTGAGCCGGTGCGGCAGGCTCAGAAGCTGCTGCTCCACTACCTTCTTCCAGATAGCCCACCAACTCCTGGCTTAATACCGTGTCACCTTCATTCTTCAGAATTTTTCCGACAACACCATCGTGAGGTGCGACTACTTCCAACACCACTTTATCTGTTTCGATATCTACCAAAAGCTCATCGCGAGAAATGGCCTCACCGGGCTTTTTATGCCAAGTCGCTACTGTACCGTCTGCAACCGCCTCTGGAAATTGTGGAGCTTTAATTTCAGTTGTCATTTGTGTTCCTTTATTACCAATTTCTTCACAACCAAATACTGGGTTTGCTACTAGTCTGTTTTGGTTTATATGTTGAAAGCGGTTTCAACAAGCCGATTTTGTTCTTCAAGGTGAAGCGACATATAGCCAGCCGCAGGAGCTGCAGACCCACCACGACCGGCGTACTGCAACAACAGATTCGGGCTGATGGTGTGGAAAACATGTCTCATGTGATGCTGACTGCAATACCAGGCACCCTGGTTCATGGGTTCTTCCTGACACCAAACAGCATGCTTGATTTTGCTGTATGGCTTCAGCATCGCCAGCATTTCCTGTTCAGGGAAAGGATATAATTGCTCGACCCGAAGAATCAGTGTGTTCTTGATGTCGTGATGCGCCCGATACTCAAATAGATCGTAATAAACCTTACCGCTGCACAGAATCACACGTTCAATTTGTTTTGGATCGTGTTCCCACGCATCGTCCAATACAACCTTGAAATGGCCATTGGCCAATTCATCCAAACTGGATTTTGCCAGTTTGTGTCGCAGCAGGCTCTTGGGTGACATTACGATAAGAGGTTTACGCAAAGGGCGTATCGCCTGGCGACGCAACATGTGGTACACCTGAGCAGGCGTAGAAGGAACGCATACTTGCATGTTGTGCTCTGCACATAATTGCAGGAAACGCTCTAACCTGGCAGAAGAATGCTCCGGCCCCTGCCCTTCGTATCCATGAGGTAGCAGCATGGTCAAACCGCATAAGCGCATCCATTTATGCTCACCGGAGGAAATAAACTGGTCGATAACAACTTGGGCGCCATTAGCGAAGTCACCAAACTGGGCCTCCCAGATAACCAGCCCCCCAGGAGATGTTGTGGAATAGCCGTATTCGAATGCAAGCACCGCTTCTTCTGACAGCAGCGAATCGTACAGATCAAAACGAATTCCTTTCGCAGGGATTGTTTTAAGCGGTACGTGAATTCCAGGTTCTTTCTGGTTATGCATCACCGCGTGACGATGGGAGAAAGTTCCCCTGCCTACATCCTGCCCGGTAAGTCGCACCGGGAAACCCTGATCAAGCAAGGTCGCGTAAGCCATCGTTTCGGCAAAACCCCAATCTATGGACAACGCGCCGGCGGCCATTTTCAAGCGGTCTTCACGGATCTTTGAAACCTGTCGTTGCACCGCAAAGCCATCCGGTACCAGGCTTAACTTCTGAGCGAGATCGTGGATAACCTTCACATCGACGCTGGTATCGTAATAGGCTTCATAATCGTGACCGATGTAGGGTGCCCAATCCACGAACAACTCTGTGTTTGGCTTTTTGACCAACGACTTAACCACATGCTGACCGTTGTCTAGAGCGCTACGATAGTCATCCATCATGGTAGCGATTCTTTGCTCTTCGAACGCTCCCTGCTCAACCAACTTATTGGAATAAATTTCGCGAGGGTTTTTCTTTTCGCGAATCACCGAATACATCATTGGTTGGGTTATTGAGGGTTCGTCAGCCTCATTGTGACCTCGAGCACGATAACAAATCAGATCTATAACCACGTCTTTCTTAAACTGCTGACGGAAATCAATTGCCATCTGCGTGACAAACAGCACGGCTTCCGGGTCATCGCCGTTAACGTGAAATATCGGTGCCTGAACCATTTTTGCGATGTCGGTACAGTATTCCGTCGAACGGGCATCGTGCCGGTTGCTGGTGGTAAAACCAACCTGATTGTTCACGATAATATGTAATGTACCACCCGTTTTGTAACCACGGGTCTGCGACATCTGGAAGGTTTCCATCACCACGCCCTGCCCGGCAAATGCAGCATCGCCGTGAATCAGAACCGGTACGACTTTGTCCCCTTTTTTGTCTTTGCGGCGATCCTGGCGTGCGCGTACAGAGCCTTCCACAACCGGAGAAACTATCTCCAGGTGCGACGGGTTAAATGCCAGAGCCAAATGCAACTCACCGCCGGGGGTCATGACATTGGAAGAAAAACCTTGGTGATACTTAACGTCACCGGAACCCACTTCATTTTTCTTGAGGCCTTCGAACTCACTGAACAGTTCGGCAGGATTTTTACCCAGAATGTTAACCAGAACGTTGAGACGGCCCCGGTGCGCCATGCCAATTACCAGCTCTTTAGCGCCATAACTTCCGGCCCGCTGAACGATCTCGTCCAGACAGGGGATTAAACTTTCGCCGCCTTCAAGGCCAAATCGCTTGGTGCCTGGATATTTCGTCGCCAACATTCGCTCAAGCCCTTCTGCGGCGATCAAACGCTCCAGCAAATGGGTTTTGACATCGGCACTGTAATTAGGATGGGATCTTACGCTTTCCATTCGCTGTTGGATCCAGCGCTTCTCTGCTGTATCAACGATGTGCATATATTCCACACCGATACTGGTACAGTAAGTTTTTTCAAGCGCATCGACAATCTCCCTGAGCGTGGCTTCTTCTCTGCCCAGGAACACGTTGCCGGTTTGGAACGTAGTATCAAGATCAGCACCGGATAAGCCGTGATGGGTAAGCTCCAGATCCGGAACGGATTCACGCTCCATGATGTTCAATGGATCAAGCTTGGCTTTCTGATGTCCACGAACCCGATAACCGGTTATCAGCTGCAGAACCTTTACTTGCTTCTTTTCATGCTCGGAAGAAACACTGCTAACGGATAAGGGTTGAACCCGATTCTTATTCTTGGCGAGATAAAGGAAATGTTCTCGAATCGTAGAGTGTGGAACGTCACTTTCAGTTCCATTTACGCGGGGGAGTTTGTCGAAGTTATCGCGCCATTGTTCCGGCACAGAATTGGGGTCTTTCAGATAAGCTTCGTATAGCTCTTCGACATAAGTAGCATTCGAACCTGAAAGGTGCGACGTACTCCATTGCCGATACATCAAACTATCATCCATTGCAGATCACCGTGTCGATCTAGGACACTACCTGCGAAGACGCGAATCAGCAACAGACACGTTAATACATGTTAGGTGTGCGACTGGCGGGTTGAGCCAAATGCGCTTCCAGATAGTTCGGTTTTACCGATAGCCCTAAGGTTTAATAATCAACCTGCATCCGCTTTTTGGGCGGATGCAAGGAAATTCACAGAGCGTGCCAAAACATTAGTTGACCGGCACCCCTGCATTCCCAACATCAAGTGTAGCGTCTTTTCACAAGACCACCTAAAGGGAATCGCTTAGGTGGCCAAGACCGCTGAATTATATAGACTTTTGACCAATAAACAAACGTTTATGTGCCTTGTTGCAACAGCAAAGAACGGATGTGACCAATTGCCTGGGTGGGGTTCAACCCTTTCGGGCAAACGTTCACACAATTCATGATTCCGCGACAACGGAACAAACTGAACGGATCATCCAGATCAGATAAACGCTCTTCTGTCATCGTGTCACGGCTATCTGCAATAAAGCGATAGGCTTGCAACAAACCAGCCGGCCCGATGAACTTATCCGGGTTCCACCAGAACGAAGGACAAGAAGTGGAGCAGCATGCACAAAGAATACACTCATAAAGGCCGTCCAGTTTGTCTCGCTCTTCTGGAGTTTGGAGGCGTTCAATGGCTGGGGCTGGCGTATTATTAACCAAATACGGCTTTATCTTTTCGTATTGGGTGTAGAACATTGTCATGTCCACCACCAGATCACGAACAACTGGCAAACCAGGCAGCGGGCGCAAAACCAACTTGCCCTTGCCTCCGGTCGCCTGGGAAATGGACGTAATACACGCCAAACCGTTCTTACCGTTGATGTTCATACCATCTGAACCACACACGCCTTCGCGACAAGAGCGACGATAAGCCATGGTGGTATCTTTGTCTTTAACCAGATTCAGGACATCCAGCACCATCAGGTCTTTACCACCAGTATCGATCTGGTAGTCCTTCATGTAAGGCTCGGCATCTGTGTCCGGATTGTAGCGATAAATACTAACCTGCAACATGGGGAATCACCTTAATAAGTTCTGACCTTGGGCTGGAATGTTTCAACTTGCTTGGGCGCGAAGTTTACAGCGCGCTTGGACAATGTCTTGGTGTTGGGATCATAGAGAGAATGGGCCAACCAGTTCTCATCATCACGATCCGGGAAATCATAGCGGCTGTGAGCGCCACGGCTTTCCTTGCGACCTTCCGCCGCGATCGCGGTAGCTTCCGCCACTTCCAACAGGTTATCCAGCTCCAGCGCTTCCACTCGCGCAGTATTGAAGGCACTACTCTTATCTACCAGATGGGTATTGGCAATTCGCTCACGCAGCTCTTCCAGCTTCTTAACGCCTTTCTGCATCAGATCACCCTTACGGAATACACCGAAGTTGTTCTGCATGTTGGTCTGCAGCTCTTTGCGCAGCGCGGCAACATCTTCACCCGAGGTGGATGCTTCCAGTCTATTCAATCGGCTATAAGCACGCTCCAGATCCGATTCAGAGGTGTTGCGATGCTCCACACCATCTTTCAGCGCTTTCTCAATAAAGATACCGGCAGCACGGCCAAATACCACAAGATCCAGCAATGAGTTACCACCCAGACGGTTGGCACCATGCACAGACACACATGCCACCTCACCCACGGCGTAAAGCCCATCAACGATCTTGTCATTGCCTTCGGAATCACGGGTAATCGCCTGACCGTAAATATTGGTTGGAATACCACCCATCATATAATGACAGGTTGGCACCACAGGGATCGGCACTTTCACAGGATCAGAAGCAGCAAAGGTTATTGCCAGTTCACAGATACCGGGCAGACGCTTATGCAGCACCTCCTCGCCCAAATGATCCAGCTTCAGGTATACGTGATCGCCATCAGGCCCACACCCGCGACCATCCAGTATTTCCTGCATCATTGAACGAGCAACAACGTCACGCCCGGCCAAATCTTTCGCATTAGGAGCATAACGCTCCATAAAGCGCTCGCCATCTTTGTTCACCAAATAGCCGCCTTCACCCCGACAACCTTCGGTGACCAGAACCCCGGCACCGGCAATTCCGGTTGGGTGGAACTGCCACATTTCGATATCCTGAACCGGAAAACCGGCCCGCAAAGCCATGCCCACACCATCGCCGGTGTTGATCAACGCGTTGGTGGTAGAGGAATAAATTCGACCAGACCCACCGGTAGCAAACACGGTAGCCTTGGCTTTAAAGTATACAGATTCGCCTGTTTCCATCGAAATGGCGATAACGCCGGTTACCGCACCATCCTGGTTGGTAACCAGATCAGCCGCATACCATTCATTATAGAAATTGGTGTTGCAACGCACATTCTGCTGATAAAGCGTGTGCAAAAGCGCATGACCGGTGCGGTCTGCAGCGGCACAGGTACGAGCTGCCTGAGTCGGATCGTCCGGCCCTTTTGACTGCCCGCCGAAAGGACGCTGATAAATACGACCTTCTTCTGTACGAGAGAACGGCAGCCCCATGTGATCCAATTCAAACACCGCTTCAGGACCGACACTACACATGTATTCGATCGCATCCTGATCACCGATATAGTCAGACCCTTTGACTGTATCGTACATATGCCAACGCCAATCATCATTGGGATCAGCACTTGCTATAGCACAAGTGATACCGCCCTGGGCAGACACGGTATGCGAACGAGTGGGGAAAACCTTTGAAATCAAAGCGGTTTTTTGACCGGACTGGGCAAGCTGCAACGCAGCACGCATACCGGCACCACCGCCACCTACGATTACGGCATCAAACGTCAAAGTACGCATATTGGCCATCTTTTAAATACCCCACAAAATCAGGATGCCCCACACCACATAAACCACTGTCACCAGGGCACACACGGCTTGAAAAGCAATACGAATGACTGTACCGGCAGCGCCCAATTGGCGAGTGGTGAGATAGTCGGTTGAAATGGTCCACAAACCAACCCAGGCATGAGCCGCCATGGACACCAATGCAATCAGAGTAAATACACGCATAAAGGTAGATGACATGTAGCTGCTCCACTGATCATAGGTTAGATCAGGAGTCGTCACTAAAAAGCCCATCATGCACAAAAAATAGACACCCAGCACAACCGCAGTAGCGCGCTGTATAACCCAGTCATAAAGACCATTCTTACCCAAACTAGTAACGCTGGTTACCATACCCATACCCCCGCAACAGCGATCAGAACAGCTGACAGAATCAGCACAGCAATTGACAAAGCCTTGGAACCCTCGAGGGTTTCAAAGTAACCGGCATCCATTAGCAAGTGGCGAACACCAGCAACGAAGTGATAGATGAAGCCTGCAAGAATCGCCCAAACGATGAGTTTGACGATCACGCCGTCCATACATTCTTTCAGCTGATCAAAAGATTCCTGACTTTCCAGTGAAAGGCCAAGGCCCCAGATAAGGAAAGCCATACCAAAAAAGATCGCCACGCCTGCAATACGATGCGTAATAGACGCGATCATTTGCGGCGTAAACTTGATAGTCGTGATATCCAGATTAACAGGTCGTTGACTTTTCACGGTTCTAACCACTGTGACTGTGGCTCCAAAACAGGAGCGTTGAAGGAAGTTCCGAGAACAGTTAGGCAAGAAAAATCAGGAAGTTATGTAAACCCCGAATTTTGCGCCCCTCTCTCATTCGGGGCCGAAGTATAGACTTATGAACATTGAAATACAAATGAACTATTGCCCTTGTATACGTTGATATACAAGTAGTTATCACCAGTTTGGGGCGACAAGGCCCATCCATGCACTATAATGGTCACAGGTAACTCAAACGCGCCGTTTTTGCATGTAAAACAATCGCTCAGGCCTGAAATAAATTGACAAACTTTCGTTGAGTGATTAGTTTTGGCCACCACTTCAGATTGACCTAATGTGGGCCCAAAGCTGAAGTAGTCATGATTTTCACGACAAAGCCAGCTACCGTGCCACAATCACCTCTGTGACACTGGGCTTGAAATGCAGAGGCTCCATATTTAAAGAGCACGTAGGCGCGATTACATTCCTATCAGGAAGATAATCGGTGGATTCGGCACAATTCCTGCCTGAACTGCCTACAAACCGAGTACAGGAGAGTAATATGACTGAGAAAAGCGCTCAGTTAACCCTAGGCGACAACACCCTCGAACTTCCCATTTATTCCGGAACCATCGGGCCCGACGTGATTGACGTTGGCCAGTTGACCGGTCAGGGTGTTTTCACTTATGACCCAGGCTTCGTTTCAACTGCCGCCTGCGAGTCTAAGATCACATACATTGATGGTGGCAAAGGCGTACTTTTACACCGCGGCTACCCCATTGATCAGCTGGCTGACCATTCAGACTATCTGGAAGTTTGTTATCTTCTCCTGTACGGAGAACTTCCAAGTGCAGCAGAAAAACTGCAATTTGAGAACACCATTAACAACCACACCATGGTGCACGAGCAACTGCGAAACTTCTATCAGGGTTTCCGCAGAGACGCTCACCCAATGGCCATTATGTGTGGTGTTGTCGGTGCCCTCTCCGCTTTCTATCATGACTCTCTGGAAATATCTGATGAGCGTCATCGTGAGATCGCTGCGTTCCGCCTGATTGCCAAAATGCCTACTCTTGCAGCAATGTGCTACAAGTACTCTTTGGGTCAGCCTTTCATGTACCCTAAGAATGAGCTGAGCTACTCTGAAAACTTCCTTCAGATGATGTTTGGCAATCCTTGTGAAGAGTATGTGGTGAATCCTATCGTGGCCAAAGCCATGGACAAGATCTTCATCCTGCATGCTGACCACGAACAGAATGCATCCACCTCCACCGTTCGCCTTGCAGGCTCATCTGGCGCCAACCCGTTTGCCTGTATCGCTGCAGGTATTGCCGCCCTGTGGGGACCAGCTCACGGCGGAGCTAATGAAGCGGTTCTGGATATGCTCACCGAAATTGGTGATGTATCTAACGTGGACAAATTCGTCGCCAAAGCGAAAGACAAAAACGATCCTTTCCGCCTGATGGGCTTCGGTCATCGTGTTTACAAGAACTACGATCCCCGCGCCAAAGTGATGCGTGAAACCTGTCACGAAGTACTCGGCGACCTGGGCATCCAGGATCCTCTGCTGGAACTGGCTATGAAGCTGGAAGATATAGCGCGTTCCGACAGCTATTTTGTCGAGAAAAACCTGTATCCGAACGTAGACTTCTACTCAGGTATCATTCTGAAGGCCATCGGCATTCCAACCAGCATGTTCACCGTAATCTTCGCGCTGGCGCGTACCGTAGGCTGGGTAGCTCACTGGCACGAAATGATCAGTGGCTCCTACCGAATCGGTCGTCCACGCCAACTGTACACAGGCTCGCCTCAGCGCGACTTTGTACCAGTGGACAAGCGATAATTAAAGAAGGGCTGCGCAAGCAGCCTTTTTTTTGCCTGAAATACGAGCATTAGATACCCCAACAGCATCGTGAGGACCCCTACATGAAACTCGCCTTCATCGGTCTTGGCGTTATTGGATACCCCGCTGCCGGCCATCTGTCGCGCGCGGGCCACAACATTACTGTTTTCAATCGAACCGCCAGCAAGGCAGCCAAATGGGTTTCGGAATATAACGGAGCTTCGGCTGCGTCGCCCGCAGCTGCCGCCACGAGCGCCGACGTAATCTTTACCTGTGTTGGTAACGACGATGACCTTAGAGAAGTAGTGATCGGTGGCGAGGGTATACTAACAACGGTAAAACCTGGCGCTATTCTAGTAGATCACACCACAGCATCTGCCGAAGTAGCAACAGAGCTAGCAGGAATCCTTAAGGAGCGGGACGCATGTTTTATAGACGCACCTGTTTCCGGCGGCCAACAGGGAGCCGAAAGTGGGCAACTTACTGTAATGTGTGGCGGTGATCCGAATGATTTCGAAAAAATCAGCCCACTAGTGAATGCCTACGCAAAGCAAGTCACCCTTATGGGGCCAGCAGGATCCGGACAACTGACCAAAATGGTCAATCAGATCTGCATTGCCGGACTCATTCAAAGCCTGGCCGAAGGCGTTCAGTTTGCCCAAAACGCAGGGCTCGATGTTGAGCAGGTATTTGATGTGATTGGCAAGGGAGCCGCTCAGTCCTGGCAAATGGACAACCGCCATAAAACCATGAACGATAAACAGTATGAATATGGCTTTGCCGTAGATTGGATGCGCAAAGACTTGGCAATCTGCCTCAATGAGGCACGAAAAAATGGCTCACACTTGCCAGTAGCAGCATTGGTGGATCAATTTTACTCAGAGGTGCAGAAAATGGGTGGCGGCCGTAGGGATACATCGAGCTTGCTTAAGCGATTGCTAAGCTAAGGCTCTGAGTAAATGAAAGGCTCATTAGCTAGCGTTAAACGTGCTGGTGACTGCATTCTGACGGTAGCGACCGCGGATATATCAATACCCTGATCCTCAGGGCGGGCCGCCGCCCCAGTAAGACGGATACGACTCAGGAAAGGAACCTTGCTGTCATAGGTGTAGGTGACGCGAATTCTTAAAATATTTGCATCCTGAATGCTCGCACCACGGCAGCTATTGTTAGGATCATTCCTATCATAAAACTGCATACCGAAATAAGGAATTTCGCAAGCCGCCGAAAAACAATCTGCTGGATTGGATGGTTGACGGCCACAATCGGCAAACATTCCACGGGTTGGATTAAGAACCTCAATTTGTATCTTTGCACGCTGATCAGCAACCACATCAGCATCGCCGCCGTCGACTGAGGTGGTAGGCCTCATGCGAAACTCAACCTCATTAATCATCTGTTGAATGTTAATACTGCTAGATGCCCCGACCCTGGCAGCCATCAATGCAGCGTACTCTAGATTCGACTGGGCCTGAAACACCAAACCACCGTGAACGATACCAAAGCCAACAATAAGCATGATTGGCAACATCAGCATCGCCTCAAACATCGAAACACCAGCTTGCTTATGACGCCCTTTATAATTGTTATTTTTCACAGCCAAGCTTCTCCTGCGTTATCAGAATACACACAACACTGTTTTATCGTCCTTTCCGCCCCTAGCCTCGCTTTCTGAAACCAACTGCAACACGCGATCAGAAACGGATCGATTCGCGCCGTTTAGGATTTCGCATATAACCGCATCATCAAGCACATCGGAAACACCGTCTGTCATCAAAAACAACAAATCCCCCGACACAAAATCAGATCGACTAATTTCAACTTTCACCGATTCTCTTATGCCCAGCGCATTGGTGACAACTTGCTTGCGAACATCATTGCCTTTCTCGACTATCTTGGAATGATCCTTAGTAAGCGGGGTTAATTGACCGCTACGGAGTCTGTATGCACGGCTATCACCCACATGACACACCATTAACGACTCTTGATCCAGCACCACAGCAACAACCGTTGTTGCCATACCATTCAACCTTGAATCCTGCGCCGCACTGAAAATTTTCTCGTTAGCGACCTGAATTGCGAGCAACAGATCCTCCTCCGAATGCTCGCCATCCCGACACATACTGTCTATTTCTTCCACCAGCGTTCTGGAGGCAAAATCGCCAGATGGCCCGCCACCGACACCATCGGCCACCACAAAAATACCTTTGCTAGCTAACGCTATACAGGCATCTTCATTCACCGAAGACTTTGTGCCTTTATGGCTGATTGATACAACATGCACCATAGTATTTATTTTTTTATGGTTGTGGCGAGGTTATCGAGAGTTTGCTCATTGCTGGGAGCAAGCTGCTTATTGTTGAACTTGTCTATGTCCGCCACTAACTGAGATACTTTTTGTATATCGGTGTCAGGATCGACCAGTGCAGCGTAGTATTTGAAATGATTCTCAGACTGCATCAATCTAATGGAGGCCAGATTAAAGTGTGCCTTAAAATGCTTGGGATTAGCCCTAATTGTATCCTCAAAATAAGCAGCGGATTTTTCATAGTCCGCTAACTTAAACGCTATCGTGCCCAATCTATAACAAGCGTTAGGCTCACCGGGGGTAAGCGCAAGCATCTTTAAAAATTCAGCCTCAGCTTCACCAAGCTTGCCCGCTTTGTATAAGCTCTCACCCAAATCATAGTGGGTCGATAGCTGCGCTCTTATTTTTTCTTGCGCAGTCTGCCCGTTAGCTTGCATATCACCTAACTTACTAGCATTGCTCGCACAACCGGCTATTAGAACGAGCGCCACAGCAATCAATAGTGATCGCATCAGCTACCCCATTTCTCGTACCAAGCCAATTTCGCGCTGGCTTTGGTGTTGTACTCTGTACCGGGGGGCAGCAACCTTGTCACTTCAGCCCACATAGCTTTGGATTTATTTGTATTTACATACTCAAGACGAAGCGCCTGCCTATACAGTTGCTGCGCCTTGTTATTCAAATTATCGATCGCTATTTTGGCGCTTACGCTGTCACCCAACTCGATAGCTTTGTTCCAGTAGTTATAAGCACCATGAAAATCTTCTTGGTTGAATGCCTGATTGCCACGCTCAACATACTCATCCATTACTTTGGTCACAATGGATCGACTGTAAGCGCTCTTCTGCCCTTTGAGCAAAGCAGATTCCTGCGACATAAAGTTGGTCCACGAGCTGAAAGCACGATCTTTGTCACCTGATGCATAGGCTTTTTGGGCATCTGTGTACTGAGAATACAATCCATCAATATCCCCGTAAGTGCTCCTGACCCGATCCTGATAGCTTTTCGAAACTGCTGCATTGCCAATGTACTGCTTTAACTCAGCAAGAGCTTGGGGTGCCTTCCCTTGAGAATATAGACTGATTGCCGTGCTACGGGCAGCATCCGCCTGGGAGTTTAAATTCGGCGATTGCTTTTTCGGAGCAGGCTTATCAGGAACACTGGCTTCCACTTCAGCAGCCCTTGGCGTTTCAACGCTCTTAGGAACCATTGCCAAACTAGGCGGAGGCGCTATGGAGCTGGCCGGTGGAGGTGTTGCCACCTGAGGGTTGGGGCTGGCAAAGGAAGGTGCAGCCTGCGGAGTGGCAGCGACTGCTGGCGATGGAGTCACAACACTTGGCGTAACGTTTGGTGAGGCTGCCTGTTGCTGCGACGGGGCAGATGCTGCCGCCTGCTGTGGCGGCGCCTGTAATCCAGAAGAACTTGCTCCGCCTTGGATAAAACCAAGGCCGACATACGCAAACACACCTATAGCCACTACAACGACCATCATGCCAGCGATTTTTTTAACTGGGCTGGGGCCGAATGTGTCGTCTTTTTCGGCGCCAGCGCTATCTCTTTTTGCAAACAACCCTTTCTTTGGCTCTTCTGAAGCTTCTGTAGCGCTACCGCCAGATGAATCACCGGAATGAAAGGTCAGTGTGACCTCGCCAAGCTTGATGACATCCTTTTCCTCAAGGATAACCCTGGCCACTTTGTAACCATTAACTTTAATGCCGTTTAAGCTTTCAATATCGTTAACAACAAAGCGCCCCGATTGAAACACAATTTCGGCATGCTTTCGTGATATGCCCTTACCCTGCATCACCAGATCACATTCAGTGCCGCGCCCAATAACAAAGGGGAATGTCGTTATTGGGTAAGATTCACCGGTATCAGCCACAAGCGAGGCAATAGCGTCAGAATCTTCAATATCTGCGTAGACCTCAGTACGATCTGCATCCCACGACTGGGCCGGCCCCATACCTTGCTCACTGTGATTTTCCAGACCATTTTTTTTCAGGTCTAGTACAGGAGTGGATTCCACAACGAAACTGTCAGATTTACGATTCATTACTCTACCTTGAACGCGACCCTTTCGAGCCAATATATTATTCTTCTAGTATTAATCATTTAATCAAATATAAGAATGTCATCCAAGCGAATTCCTGTGCGAGTAACGTTACCTTCTGCAACCTCAAGCACTGATTTAGTGCCACGCGGAGCCAACCTTACTCTATTAGGCTTTATCATCGTACTGAAGCCAAGCACTCGATTGTTAGCATCGAGAAATACCACATCAATCGGGAAACGCATAAAAAACGTGTGAATACTGGTACAAGGCGTGATCAACAGCCCCTCAGTAAGCCCAAGACTTGACCTGGACAGAAGACCTATCAGCCTTGACATAAATGTATTGGCGATTCGTACCTCGGGCAGCAATACACCCAACGCACCATCTGCGGATCGGCAACACCTACGTTGATTAGCTTCGCTCATACCTTAACTGGCCAGCAAGTCCATGATGAATTGGGGTAGGAGGTTGGAGTCTGCCACCTTCACAATCAAAACAAAACCGATCAGCATAAAAATGATTGGGAATAGAAACATCACCAACGGTAATAACATCTTAACAGGAGCCTTATTCGCAGCCTCCTCCGCCTCATTAAAACGCTCACTGCGCCTTTGCTCAGCCTGCAATGTCAGTACTTCAACAATTTCACCACCGGTTTCCTCGGCTTGATTGATAGCAGCGACAAAATTGCTGATAGACTTGGTGTTCATCCTGGCTGCAAGGCCCAGCAATGCTTCATGGCGAACCTTGCCTGCTCTTATCTCCCGCAGTAACTTGCCGAATTCCTCCTTAACCGGGCCATCTGGCAGACTGGATATAGCCTGGCCTAGAGAGGTGGAGTAGTTCAAACCAGCCCGCATTGAAAGCACGAGCAGATCAAGAAGGAACGGAAATTCCTTGGCAACCCTTGCTCTACGATGGGTAATTTTGTCATTAAGCCAAATGTCGGGGTAGAAAAAACCGATAGGCATTATGGCCAGAATGATCAGTTTAACTTCACTGCCCTGGTCAGAACCGCTTGAAAACAGCGAATAAGAGATCAAACAAGCAAAAGCCAAACACACGAACTTTAATGTATAGAACTCTTCAGCCATGATGGCGTAGTTCATACCACCTGTGCTCAATTTGGTATTCACTTTACTGTACAGTCGGTCTGACATCATAGACCTGACCTCAGACGCAAACAGACGCACAACCGGCTTAAACAATTTATAAATAAGTGGCGGTGGATCGCGCCAATCTTCTTTTTCTTTACTTCTGGTTTTAATGATCAGACTAATTAATGCGTAGGCACCCACCCCTACAGCCGACGCCATCAGAAAAACCGGAAAGTATTGCGATAGCAAACCCATCATCTAAACATCCACATTGACGATTTTTTGAATCATCAAAAAGGCCATTATTGCCATAACAACCATTATAGCGAGCCAAATCCAACCCAGCGTGCTGGTAAATAGCATAGACATTGCTTCGGGCTCCATCTTGTAAAACATGTAGCCAACAAATACGGGGAAGAAAGTAGCCAGTGTTCCCTGCGCTTTGCCCATTGAAGTCAGCGCTCGAATTTTCCCCTCGACTTTAGATTTCTCCCGCAGAGTTCGTGACAACACCTCAAGTGTATCCGCCAGGTTCCCCCCTACCGTTCTAGAAATCTTAATCGCAGAATTCATGAGCAGGATATCTTCCCGGTCAATTCGCTTGGCAAGCTGATCAAGAGAGTCACTTAAATCAGTCCCTACCCGGTACTCCACCAAAACCTGAGTGAACTCCTGGGCTAAAGGTTGCGGCTGATTTTTCGCAACTTGCTGGAAGGCTTTCACTAGGTTAAGACCAGACCTGAGAGATGATGAAATAGAGGAAAGCGCGTCGGGCAGCTGTTGAATAAACTCATCCGAACGCCGCTTTTTCATGATTTTCAAAACAACGCCGGGGGCAATAAATATAATCGCTCCAACAATTGCGGCTACGATCAGGTTGGTAACAAAAAAGACAACCGGAATAACAATTACGGCGGTCACCAGCGTAACCGTAAAAATTTGTCCTGGCTCCATCATTACCACGACATCACGCAGCCCTTTATCAACCTGCTGATAAAAACTCCGCTGGTAAAGGGCAAATAACTGTTGGCTGATCCCGGTCATTACCCAAGCGATGCAAAAGAACGCCACAGCGACCAATACAAAACTAAACAATTGGGCATTAGATTGGGCTAACTGCAACAATTTATCCATTAAATCACCGTTTCATCAATGTCGGCCTTGTCTGCATCGCCAAATAGCGATAGATCAAGCTCAACACCTTGGTCAATGGAATCCAAGTAGAACTTGGGAATATAACCTGTAGAGCGATAGAAACCGGTAATTTTGCCGTTAGCATCATAGCCTTTACGCACGAATTCAAAAATAGGCTCAAGCCGAATCCGATCACCATCAAAACCGGTCACTTCCATAATATGGGTGATTTTTCTGGTTCCATCTGCCAGCCGGCTCTGCTGCACAAGAATATCCACTGCCGATGCAATTTGCTCTCTGATGGCCCTGGAAGGCAGATCCACTCCAGCCATCATGACCATAACTTCCAGACGGCTGAGAAAATCGACGGGCGAGTTCGCATGGCCGGTTGTTAAGGAACCATCGTGGCCGGTATTCATCGCCTGCAACATATCGAGCGCCTCACCACCACGGCACTCCCCCACAACGATTCGATCCGGACGCATACGCAACGCATTGATTACTAGATCGCGGATGGATACTCTGCCTTTGCCTTCCGCATTAGCGGGTCGACTTTCCAGCGAAACCACATGGGGCTGGTTCAACTTAAGTTCAGCCGCGTCCTCAATGGTCAGGATCCGATCTTCGGAGCCAATGAAGTTAGAAAGAATATTGAGCAGGGTTGTTTTACCAGAACCGGTTCCTCCCGAGATCACCACATTCTGCTTCAGCTCCACAGCTGACTTAAGGAACAGGCCCATCTCTTCTGATATAGAGCCATAACGGATAAGATCCGACATAAACAGATTTTTCTTGGCGAACTTTCGAATCGTAATTGAAGGACCATTGAGTGCTAACGGCGGTATCACAGCATTAACACGAGACCCATCGGGTAAGCGAGCATCCACCATAGGGGAGCTTTCATCTATGCGGCGGCCAAGCGGTGCAACAATACGATCTATGACCGCAAGCAGCGATTGATTACTGGTGAACCGACTCTCGGATAGGGTTAACCTGCCATTTTTTTCCACATAGATTTGATCAGGGCCGTTCACCATGATTTCGGTGACATCGTCATCATTAACAAGAGGCTCAAGGGCGCCCAGCCCAACAGCTTCAGCAACGACTTGACGCTGTAGCTCTTCAGGGGTAATGCCCTCAGGAATGTTCTTGACGTGATCTCGAATGATATCGCGGGTGGCTTTTTCAGCCTCAATACGAAGCTCATCCTGACCCATGGTCTGGAGGTTGCCACGCTTTCTTAAATCCAGATAGTCCAATATAAGTGAGTGTATTCGGCGCTTAAGCGAAATAATTTCTTCACTTTCCTGCTTAACCGACTCTACTTTCTGGCGTCGATCGACGCCTTCTTCAAAAGCGGATTTTTTGGTTGGCGTATGGGTAATACGAACACCAATATCACCAAACCGAAGCAGATCGCCTTCAGTAAGCCTCAAATCGGATAAAAGCCGCTCACCATTCACCCACACTCCGTTGGTACTGTTAAGGTCTCTTAACGTAGCACCAACTGACGATACTTCAATTTCCGCATGATTTCTGGAAGCGTGACTGTCTGCCAGGATAACGTCACAGTGGTCACCCTTACCCAGCACCACCGTGCCGGCAGCGAATTCATACACTGACTTATTATTGTTGCTGTCAAATACTTCGAATTTCAGCATATATCCAACCCCGGAGAACCATCAGTCGTAGATACTGAACTTCAAATCATCGCCAGCGTCGGTACTAAGCTTATCAGCATATTCCAGCATATCTTTATTACGCTTACTATCCGGATCGACCAAATAGGGCGTTACGAAGATAACCAGCTCTGTGGTGTTTTCACGAAAATCTCTAGATTTGAACAATTCACCCAGTATCGGTATCGATCCCAAACCAGGTACTTTGGCAACGGATTTACCATCCTCAGCTTTAAGCATGCCCGAAATGACCATGGTCTGCCCTGTTTGTACGTTCATTTCCATATTGGTCTTTCGTGTTATAAATCCGGGAATATCCAAAACTTCAACGCTGTCATCAACGGCGCTGACTTCCACATTGATTTTGGTATTAATGAAACCATCGGGATCCGCCACAGGCTCAAAGTCAAGAATCACACCGACCTGCTTAAACTCGACCGTAAGCTCGCCATCTCCACCACGGATGGGTATGGGAATCTCGCCACCGGCAAGGAACTCAGCTTTAGATCCACTTTTGGTGACCAACTTGGGTTGCGCCAGTACACGTGCAATACCATTGGTTTGTAATAGGTTGATTGTAGAACCAATCTGTGTAGCGATGCCAAACACCGAGCTGGTTTTCTCAAAATCCAGCACACCGTGAAATTGGCCTGCCAGATTATAAAACGGGCCAGCTGCAGATCCGCCCCACTCGATTCCCGCGTTCATTAAGTCATCCCGGCGCACCTCCACCACCTGCACATCCAGCAGAATCATGGCCTGAAGGCTGACTTTCGGCCTTACAATGTTAAATACAACGGTTCCACTGCCAATCTCTTTCGACAGTTTCTTCTTCATGTCCTCGATAATGGGGATATCTTGTTCCCTTAGCACTCGCCCCTCGATAAAGATGATGCCGTTTTCCTCCCGTGCGTTGACACCCTCAACGTCGGCCAGAACAATATTAGCCACCTCAAGGATCTGAACCCACGAGTTATCAATAACCTTAAGCAAGTAACGTATCTGGGAACCACCCTCCTTCCAGATACGTAGGTCCGTAACGCCAGCCTTAAGACCGGTCAACAGTATTTCATCAGGGCCAGTGGGCTGCGCGTTGGCAACATCGGCATGCCCGATTGATACTCGGGTGACACCGGGGTAGGGCATGAGTCGTGTCTGCCCCTGGATAATATTAACAGTGCCCGCATAGCCGTCTGCAGCCATCAGCCGAGCGGAAGCAAGCAGAGATGCAACGGCAACCAGCGTTAGGAGTAACGCACGAGCGCAATGTCTAGACATACTTCTTTGGTCCTTATTCTTATTATGGTTATGAACGTTTGCCGCCCTTAATCACCTCAAATCCCCATGGTTGCTTTTGTTGAGGTGGTGGCTCCACTTTTTTAGCTTCGTTTGGTATATCCACAAGGTTATCAAGCGTTACGTAATCATCAAAGCGTTGTGCTTCATCCTCAGGACGCCGCAGCAGCAAACTAATATCTCCGACAGTCTGCGCATGGATAAGACGTGTGGCGTACAGTGGAGTAACGCCGAGTGTGATTTCAGAATAACGACGTTGGTTTTGATCAGGAATGCCATCGTCCAGATCCTTGCCCGTTGCCAGAATGCGAAGATTCTGGGCAAGAGGCACTGTTCGCTTGGCATCGCCATCCTTAAGCGTAATCATAAGATCCACAAAATCCCCAGGCGCTAAAAAACCCGAGAAAGTATCCAACGTTGACACCGGAATGGTAATAGCCCGCTCCCCTTCACGCAGCAGGCTGGACAGTCCATCCACTTTCACTTTGCTGACGTGTAATGCCAGAATAGGTTGCCCAGCCCTGACAGGGTGCAGTAACTGACGACCCTGGATCATTGAAAACTGGGCCGGGGACATGGCCTCGGACTGAACATAGGCTTTGGGAATTTTACGAATAGAGGCACTGGTGGTGTTAATCTCATCACCGATACTGAGGTCACGTTTAGCGACTATAACCTCAAGTGCCTCCCGCTCAGACTCAAAGCTGGATTTATAACTGGAAATTTCGCTTTGAATATGATTTTTTGAAAGATACCAACCGCCAGCACCCGCTGCGACTGCACATACCAAAAGAATAATACTGTTTTTATTATTGGACTTCATAACAGCTACCACTAGGGCTGATAAATATCACGAGCAAATTCATGCTGCTGATCGTTTAGAACGGAAATCACTGACAGATCGGGCTCATCCTGATCTTCATCTGAGCCAAATGGCGAACCCATCATTAAGAACAAGATCACCATCGACAAGAAACCGAACACCAAAAGGTATTCTGTCATAACCGCGCCACACTGATTAGACTTATTCATTTTGTTATTCTTATAAGGTTATTTAACCCAGTTTATTAGCACCTGGCTAAAACTACTGTTGCGACCTTGTAATCCCTTTATGCTCAACTGTAACAGTTCTCCCTGCCTTTGGAAACCAAGTACAGCACCGGTGCGGCCATCTCCCGACGAGGAATACTGCTGCCAGCCGTCTGCAAGCAATTGATCCGTATAAAAATGCACTATTTGCTCCACACCCAGCGATGAATCCAGCGTCAATGACTCTGAACGCTTACCCATCTCTAACGACTCAACCTTACTGGAGACCTTGGTTCTGGGAGGCAGCGGAAAACTGGTTTTGCGATGGGAATGGTAGTTTAGCGGCGTAGGTGAAACCACTATTTTGCCATCTACCCCCGCGCCTTGCTGTGAAAACTGAACTGAATATTGAAAACCATCCAGCTCGTATCCAAGAATAGTGAGATCACCGATCGATTTCTGAGAAAGCTTGCCATGGCCACGCACCTTCCATCGGCCAAGATAATATTTCAGAACATCATCCGCCTTTCCAGGATAGGAAAATAACTTAACCGACATCGGGATATTATCCACGGCCATCCGTCTGCCCGCCCAATACCATTGAGCACCAGGCATCACCTCCAGTTCTGGCAGATCCACCGCCAGAGGATCCCGTTGTGCGGCCAAACAGGGCACCGAAACCACAAAGCACAATAAAACAACAATGCAGCCAACAAGCCGATTTGGAATCGGAGTCATTTTAAAACCTTATGATTCTATGGCTCGTAAGCTTCTAACGAGGAAGGTAAGGCTGAGGACTGAGTTGGAGATACCATGTCGAATGAGTATTCTGGATCATCCTCATTAATAAACATTTTTTCTCCGATTTCATCAAACACACCCGCAATAGCCCGAGTCGCAGGCGTATTCTGATACCAGCGTTGAGCCCGACTGTAAATAGACTCTCGCAGCCCGTCGACACGATCGGAAAACATCCTGTCATTGCTGGGTGCCCAACTATCAGCTACCAGCACATAGGATGAATTAACATGAGGGACAAACCCGGCATTATCAGACAACGCGTAATTATTAGTGGTAGAGAAGTCAACCTGCAAGGTATCTACAGCAGCGGTGTTAATTTCCACACCACTTCGCTCCCTCATCCAATTTACCTGGGATGAGCTGGAGTCTAAAAAGTCAACAGCCTGGCCCTGAAATGAATCAGCATCGGCAACCCCAACCAACCGAACTCCGCCATCAAGTTCAATAATGGAGTTTTTAGACTCCCAATCTAACCAACTTCTGGCGGAGCCGACACTGCCTGAAGAAAACCCCACACCACCGTTCACAAAAAAACGACTCGTGACTTCCGCATCAAATCCGTTAATGGGGTCGCTCAATTTCGCCTGGTAATCATCGCCAGAATACGCGGTTCGCTCCCACGCAACATAACGGGCCGCTTTGTGGGCCTCAGTCTGAACCTTAAGCATGTTGGATATTGCGACGACCATAAATATAAATGGGATAGCCCAAACCATCGACATCAGAAACTCGGACATAGCCTGACCGCGCTGCAAATTCATACTAGCCCCCTCCCCCGGTCGCGACAAGTCGAGCGTGCCAGAAAGGGTTAAACAGATTGGGAACCTCGACAGCCCCTCCATTTAAACGACTGAAGCCATTATCATTAGGGCTGCAGGTGGTGTTGCCCTCCTGATAACAATCTGGCCGCTGAAAATAGACATCAGCCTTGCCGATTGCGTACACGTTCTTGCCACAAAACTGCTCTTTATCTTCAAAACGCTGTAAACCGTCACTCCAGCCTTCTTGTCGAACACCACTTTCATCAAAACCAATACCGTCGGAGCAGTTATCTTGACTCAAAAAAGCCGTTACGGTTGCTCGCCGCCGATTTGGATCCAAAGCCGCATAACGCTGTATAGAATCGTAGGACTCATTTGCAAGCTCGTTACAATCAACCGCAGCATCATCGTCACCACACAGCCCCAACAACCGCAAAGTTTGAATCGCAGCATTATCAATCAGCGAAGTAGCCTCTGCCACATTCAAAGCAGCATCACCACTCTCAGATGTTCGTAGAATCTGAACACCCGCAAGCCTAAGGGAAAGACTGTCGTCTGCTGCCACCCAGTTAAGCTGATCGGTGCCAGCATTGTACTCAATTTGGGTTTGCCCACTTCTGCTACCACGAAGAAGCCCACCCATACCGAGAGAGTAGTTATTTACATTTCGATCCCTGATCCAAGTCCCATTATCCATTTCATTAACAGTCTGACGTATGGCATCAATCATTAAGCCGCCATCAGCCTCAGGCTGCAATGACGAGCCAGGAACTGACCCGGTTGAGGATCCACCACCCACCAACATGGAGCAGCTTTGCGATCTTGCCCCAAATGCGGTTCCAAGGGGGTTACCGGACTCTACTCCTGGTCGGGCGAACAGGATCATTTCGCACAGTGTTTGCGCAGTGCTCCCCGCCTCACGCGCGGAATTCGACACATGAGGATCATCCGAGCCTTCAAACAAATAAAGTGTATCGGGATCATTGACGCGTATGGGTGCAGTACCTCGATCAATATAAGAGGATGCAACCACTCCCATTGTTTGATCGACTATAGTCATCCCCGTTGCGGGATCCACCTGAATAAGATCTTGGTATGCCTGTTGTTGGAAATTTGAGAATGTTGCATTGTTGGCATCCAGCATTAACGTCAGCATACCGGTAACAACTTTAGAGCTATCAACCACAGGCTGGGCAATTGCCGCAATAAAATCCAACGAATCCTGGATAGCGCCATTCCAAAACAGGTCGATAAACCAAATGATAAAGTTTACTAAAGGGCCTCCACCACTGACTCCCTCCTGAATCACATTGCCCAGTATCTGGGTTTCGACCTGGAAGCTGTACAGATGGCCTATGGCAGCCTCATTGGCGATCATGGCACGGTTGGTATAAGCCATAAAATTAAGATGGCGAGCAGCGATCTGCGCTCCGGAATAGGCACTGGCATCGGCAGCGTTAACAAGGTTGATTTTTTCGTTGACCGCGCGACTGCTGTTGAACATAAGCAAGAAGGTGACACAGGCAATCGCAATGATACCCAGCGTGAGGGGCATAACCTGGCCGTGCTGCTTATTTTTGGACAATTCGAACTTCTCCCGCACCTTGTCGTAACCTTTCTATTTATTTTAAGTGATAGGGCGATGGAATTAACCGATTAAACACGAAGTACAAACTAACAATTATTACAACGCAAGGCCATGCCTCAGGCATAACCTTGCGAGATCAAAGCATGGCAATTAACTAAGGAGTAGCTACAGGCAATACTCTGTCGTTATCCGCAGCGTAAGTAGTCAGGTTGCCAATCGCAGCATCACTGGAGTCATCAGCGGTATCCGAAGCTTCTGACCGAATGGCTTCAGAGTTTCCACCAGCCATCTCTGACGCAAAAGCTGCCAACGTCTGACGAATAGAACCACCCATCAGGCCCATCGCACCGATACCAACAACAGCGATCAAGCCAACGATAACCAGATACTCTGACATACCCTGGCCAGCGGATTTTTTATTAGATAATTTGCGAGAAATATTAACGTTCACAGGATTTAGCCCCTTTATAGTTGTTTTCTTATATTTGTACCGAATGAGACATGCTCATTGGGTACTTTACTTACTTTCGAGTTATTTGGCTAGCCACTACATCAACATGACGTCAACAAGATAGACAAACACCGATGATTGATATACTGCGTACTGACGCTTTAGTAGTCAATAGTTTCATACAAAAACCGCCTCATATTTCCGACGAACGAGCAAAATGAACCGCTCAATCCGCCGACTATTTGACACAAAAAAGCGATTTAATGCACTTATTAAACACCGCCTTAGTTTGTTTGCGAATCACGATATACCGTGTAAACTATTATGTTATCTAACAAAAACAACCCATTACTCCAGTTTGCGTTTTTAAGGGCTTTTCCGATCTATGAATCTGACCTGGCTTTTCTCTTGGCGATCAAAAAAACAGCAGGATGAGCCTAAGCCGGTGCCCCCTGCCAGCAGCAAGGAGAAACCAGCCGCCTCCAAAAGGCCTCAAACCAAACAGCCCGCTTCCAGCACACCGGCACCACAACCGGTTCAACGCCCATTTGAAGTTCAGTTAAATATTGGCCGCTATCGCATGGAACCCTTTACCGAGGGGGGCATTTGTATCGTTATGAAGGGCATCCCTCTTGAGCAAGGCAAACCTAAGCTAGCGGTAAAAATGGTGCGGGAACAATGGCTTAACCACCAAGCAGTGCGCAGACAGTTCACCACAGAAAGCCAAATAGTGCGGGAATTACACCACCCACAGCTGCCAAAATACCGGTCCCGCGGGCTGATAGATGGCAAAGCCTATTATGCTTATGAGTTTATTGAAGGTTTTCAGCTTATAAACCTGTCTCAGGAGCAACAGCGCTTTCCACCAGCCCTGGTGAAAGAGCTGGCAAAAGATATTGTGAGTCAGCTGCTGG
Organism: Ketobacter alkanivorans; assembly: GCF_002863865.1. Taxonomy (NCBI): domain Bacteria; kingdom Pseudomonadati; phylum Pseudomonadota; class Gammaproteobacteria; order Pseudomonadales; family Ketobacteraceae; genus Ketobacter; species Ketobacter alkanivorans. Next base: position 448,474 of record NZ_CP022684.1, read on the forward strand.
AGCAATTGCATTATCTTCACACCAGCCTAAAACCAGTGGTTCATGGCGACATCAGCTCTGAGAACATCCTGATAGACACCAAGCAAAAAATCTATCTTGTAGACTTTGGCTGCTCTCATTTCCAGAAACAAGCCAATAAAGAAGCCTACCAGTGGTTAGCCAAGCCTTCGTTTATTTCCCCGGAACAGGCTCGTGGCGATAAATGGGATCATCGCAGCGATTTATACCAAGCAGGAATTTTGTTGTACGAGCTATTACGAAACCGGCGCTGGAACGAAGGGTCCACAAAGCGTGATAAGGTGCTTTTTGCGGCCTCAAACCAAAGACAGGCTGATGACTTTCTATTAGACGTTACTGATGCCAAAACATCTTTGTTTGTGGCCAAGATGCTTGATCCGGATCCGGATAAGCGTTACCAAACGGCCAAGGAAGCCTTGGCCGCGCTGAAAGCCTGATTGTTATTCGATTCGCACACCCCGATCGAAGCGACAAGGCGTATCGGCTCCATCCATCGAGCAAACCCCACGACCGTGCAAGGCATTCTGCTGAAAGCCACCGACGTATTTGCTGCCGTCCGGCCATGTAAACACGCCGCGACCGTCTCGCATTCCATCAACAAAATCGCCTGAATACTTTTCTCCGGATGGCCACACCAACGAGCCCTTACCTGAGCGCTTGCCCTGCTTAAACTGACCATCGTATACGCGGCCATCAGAAAAAGTCAGCACGCCTTTTCCATCCATGACTCCGGACTGGAATCGGCCCTCGTAGCGATTACCACCGGGCCACACTTTAGTGCCTCGCCCCTGTGGAAGATCATTGATAAACTCACCCTCATAGCGTTCTCCGGTGGGCCATTCCATTACGCCCTGACCACTGGCCATGTCATCCACGAAATCACCCTCGTACACGACGCCATCGCTTTGGGTTCGACTGCCACGACCAGCACGGATACCATCAACAAACTGACCGTCATAAAGCTCACCGTCTGGAAACAGCATTTTGCCGTGCCCGGTGCGCTGGTCGTAACGAAATTCACCCATGTATTTTCTGCCATCGGGCCAGGTATAGGTGCCGCTACCACTCTTTAGATCCTGTTTGAATTCGCCACGATAAACTCGTCCATCGGCCCATTCATAGGTGCCGACTCCGTCTTTTTTGCCCTCTACAAAACCGCCTTCATATCGCGAACCACTGGGCCAACGGTAAACGCCACGCCCGTGAAATACACCATCTTCCCACTGGCCTGAATATATATGGCCTTGCGCATCTTCAAAGGTGCCCTGCCCTGACATTACTCCCTGCTTCCACTCACCATCATATCGGTCGCCATTGGGCCAGATATAGATGCCTTGCCCGTTTTTCTCGCCATTGACAGTCTGACCTTGATAGGTGCTTCCATCTTCAAGCCGATGGACTTCCGGTGTAGGCTCACCTGATACAGCAGCCGCAGATGTGGCTTTTGCCAAGCCCCCATCATCATCCGAGCATGCAGCAATCAGCACGCCAGCACTGCACAGCACCGCCACACCGAGCCGCCTTATTATTAAACTTGGCACTGACCTCTCCAAATTTTTACTGTTCAATACCTTCACCTCAGGTAGATGCATTACTGCTGGTGAGAAACTCTTCATTGCCATCATCCCAACCGGCTTCCCAGCTAGCAGAAAGTACTTCCAACTCAAAAGGCGATACTCGGGGCACGTCACCCTTAAGGCCTTCTTTGTGCCCCAGATCGTAGGCTTCGTCCAAACCCACATGCCATTGAAGTTTCTCTGAGTCGTCTTCTGTACCACCTTCAAAGGTTCTATCAACCTCCTCTGCGATGGATGAAGCTGCCTTTTTCTCGCCACTGAAGAAACGTGCCACATCTTTTATGCTCAGATTGACATCATAAAGAATGTGGTAGGTGGCCGGCACCAGAATCAGACTCACCAATGTTGCAAACAAAACCCCAAATGCTATTGATATCGCCATGGGAATTAGAAATTGAGCCTGCAAGCTGGTTTCCAACATCAGCGGAACCAATCCACCGAATGTTGTTAAAGATGTCAGCATGATCGGCCTGAATCGGGCAGCACCTGCGCGCCTAATGGATTCCATCAGATCAATGCCACGCTCTTTATTGCGGTTCATAAAATCAACCAGGACAAGGTTGTCATTCACCACAATACCACTCACGGCGATCATCCCCACCAGAGACCACAGAGTAACATCCATGCCGACCACTAGGTGCCCCACTAGTGCCCCGATTATTCCAAACGGTATGGCAAACATAACCATGAGGGGTTGCGCATAAGACCGGAACAAGGTCGCCATCATCACATACATACCAAGAATAGCGATCCAATAAGCCTTGAACAGGTAGTCTTTGAATTCATCCTTCTCTTTCTGCACGCCAGAAACATCCCAATTCATTCCAGGAAAGCTTTCTGGAATACTATCGAGGTATTCTTTTTGAATGGCCATCATGACTTTCGGTGTACTGGTGACGTTATCGTCCAATTTGGCCCTGACACGAATAACCCGGCGGCGATTGTGGCGGTTGATCTGCGCTGCGCCCTCACCATATTCAATATCAGCGATAGTCAATAACGGTACGGTTGAACCATCCCGCATCCGGATAGACATGTTTTCGAGATACCACAGCGAGCTGCGCTCTTCTGCAGGGTAACGAACCACTACTTTGATATCCTGCTCGCCCCTCTGAATATTTTGCACATCTGCGCCGTGATAGGCCTGCCGAACTTGCATGGCAACGTCATCCAGACTTAGCCCCATATTCCTTGCCAGCGGTTTAAGTTCTATCAAAAGCTCCTGCTTGCCGCGTTGGAAGGAGTCAGTAATCTGATACAGGCCATTTATACCAGCCAGGCGCTCTTTTAGGCCGTCAGCTGCCAGTTTCAAGTCACTGAGGCTGCTGGAGGACAGTTCGATATCCAACATGGAACCGGGTTGATTCAACGTGGCTTTAAACTCAAGCTCGACTACATCATGAATATCGCCAACACGATCCTCCCAGCGGCGTATCATTTTCTGGCCGGACAGCTTTCTGTTCTCTGAAGGCGCCAGCTCCACAACTAAACGCCCGGTGGTATCGCTGGTAAAGGATGTGAACACGTTGAGAATCTGCTCAGTACCGGTTTCCGATCGCAGCTCATCTTTTAACTCTAAAGCAGCCCTTTCTACTCTTTTGATTCCGCTTCGAACAGCCTCTGGCGTGGTGTTTTGGGCAAAACTGATAGAGGCACTGGCGGTGTCCGCTTCAATGGTGGAGAAAAACACGACCTTCAGCCATCCTGAGGCCATCAACGACAACGCAATAATCAATACACCAACAAACCCGAACAGGGTGGTATAACGCCACCGCAAGCATACCTCGAGAAACGGGCTATAGATCTTCTCGACAAACATCTCCAAGCCATTGGAGAACTTACGTTGTACGTACCCGATAACCGGTATGCGGTCAAACTCGTCAGAGGAAATACCGGAGACATGGGATGGCAGAACCAACAACGATTCAATCAGCGAAAAAATCAATGTGCAGATGACGACAATAGGAATCACCTTCATCAGCTTGCCTTCCGGGCCAGGCAGCATGACAAGAGGCGCAAATGCGATAATGGTGGTCAGCACAGAAAAGATTACGGGCTTTTGCACTTCCTGAGCGCCCAAGATCGCACCCCGCACACCGGCGATCCCCTCCCGATGCTTACTGAACACGTTCTCCCCAACGATAATGGCATCATCCACCACTATTCCCAGCACCAAAATAAAGGCGAACAGGGAGATCATGTTAAGAGAGCCGTCGAAGTATGGGAGCATCATGAATGCTCCCATAAAGGAGATCGGGATTCCTAAACTCACCCAAAAGGAAAGTTTCGCCCGCAAGAACAACAATAGAATAATAAACACTAGAGCCAAGCCGCTGATGGCATTCTCACTCAGCAGATCCATTCGGCTTTTAAAATATACCGAAGAATCCTGCCAAACATCGAGATGGATGCCTTCCGGGATGTACATCGTTGGGCTGTTGACGTACTCGTGCAGCTCCTTGGATACATCGAGGATACTTTGATTCCCTACCCTATAGACGGCCAGCGCTACAGCTGGGCGCCCGTTGAACTCACTCAGAGACACGCCTTCTTTGAAGCCATCTTGCACTGTCGCGACATCTCGAATCAGTACCTGCGCTCCATCAGGCAGAGCACGAATGACAATATCTTCAAAATCGTCACCCCAATAAACCTGCCCCTTAGCCTTAACCGACACATTACCTTGCGCAGTTTTGATTACACCGGTTGGCAGATCAATGGAGCTCTGCCTGACTGCATTAGCAACCTCAATAAAGCTCATGCCATATCGCTGCAAGGAGGCTTCGGATACTTCAATGGCAATCTCATAGGGGCGACTCGCAGCCAACTCAACCTGTGAGATATTTGGTCTGGTGGTGAGATCATCCTTTATCTGAGCGGCCAGGTTCTTGAGGCTGCGCTCATCCGCGTTACCCGATACGATAACGTACGCAACCATATTGCGAACGGATATTTCACGAACTATGGGCCGCTCTACATCAGCGGGAAACGTTCCGATACCGTCAACTCTGGCCTTGATCTCATTCAGCAAATGCTTGCTGTCTTGACCATAAGCCACTTCGAGGGTAAGCAACCCCAAATGCTCAGTTGCTTTCGATGAAAGTGACTTGATACCTTCCAGATCATATATTGCAGACTCGATGCGGTTGAGCACCGACTTCTCAACATCCTCAGGAGATGCGCCAGGATACGGCACGGTAATCGTGATGAGATCTAGTGAAATGTTAGGCAGAATTTCTTTTCGCGTATCTTGCAGGCTGATAACACCTGCAATAACCACAAACATCATCAGAAGGTTGGCGGCAACTTTATTCTCCGCAAACCAAGCTATTATTGCATTCATTGTATCGCTTCCACCAAAGGCTCAGGAGCAGACACAATAGAGATGGTTATGCTTCCTCCTCCAGCTGGTTTAGAGGACCTGGCTACAGGAGCAGGCTCTATCTCAGGCTGCGCTTTTGTCGGTGGCGGGCTACTTTCGATATCTGCTGCAATCTGCGCTGCGAGCGGAGACATTTCTGGTTCGGCTTGTACGACTGGCTGAGGTTCTACTGGATCGGGCCGTGAGGCTGGCTCCTGAATCTCAATTTCTCTGGGTTTTGGCTGCAAAGCTACCTGCAGGTTTTGGGCTTGTTTGAGCATCTCCTTAGCGCTTTGCTGTATATCCTGCTTTTGCTTGGCATCAAGGTTCTCATACATATCCTTGGCCTTGGCCGCCAATTCCTGCACTTTAGGGTCGTTCAGATCAGGAAGTTTAACCGATGCGGGCTCCGCCGACTTTGGTGCCTGGGTTACGCCAAACAAGTTGTTATTTTTCTCTGGCTCTACTTCGTATTGGAAGTCTTCCTCAACCTTGGTTCGCACAGTCATGCCATCAACGGCGATGTCCATCTGGCTTAATACAACCTTGTCACCACTCTCCAAACCCGAGCTGACGTAGATGCTGTCTTTGCCTTTATAGATAATGGCCACATCCCGTTCACGCAGCTGATTGTTTTCATCAACCACCCATAATTGAGCACCATTGCGCAGGGCTTTTCTTGGCACTTCAAACACCCGCTCAAAACGGCGACCATCTATGGTTGCCTCAACAAAAGAGCCGGAAACAAGCTCGGGCCTGCCAGGCTGATTCGGATCTGCTGCATAGGGATCACGCACCTGGGCAACGACATAGAGCAAGCGATTGCGCTCATCTACCCCACCCTCTGCACGAACCACCTTTCCTTTCCAAGTGTAAGTACGACCGGCAAATTTCTCAGTAAGCGTTACTTCAGGCAACGTTTGATTCAGGGAATCCTGGAACCGTGAGGGTACGTCAACCAGCCCAAGCTGACGATCAGATAGTGGCAACCTGATCTCAGCGACATCGACCGCGTAGATTGCACCCATCTGCAGACCCGGGCGAACGTACTGCCCTACGTTCAGCGCTGCCAGACGAACCCGCCCATCAAATGGCGCACGCACGGTAGTTCTATCACGCTGCAGTTTTACAGCCTCTAATTCGGCCACAGCAGCTTCGTACTGGGCTTCTGCCTGGCGATATTGAATATCGTAATTGGCCAATCGGCTGGAGCTGGTGTTCTTAACCCGGCTGCGTGCCTTTTTTTCTGCCTCTGCTTGCAATTTGGCTTGGTAAGCCTGGGCTTTACTGGCTTCTGCCCGTTTGATATTCACTTCGTATTCTATGGGGTCGATGCGAATCAGCACCTCACCCTTACGAAAGAAGCCACCGTTAGCAAAATTAGGAGAAAGCTCTAAGACCTGACCACTTACTTCGGACATTAATTGGATTTCAGTACCTGGCGTTACCGTGCCACGGGTAAAAACTGGAATACTTTTACTCTGAGGCTGCACCTCAGTGATGGTCACCAACGGCGCTTTTATATTGAGCGGCTTATGCTCAACTTCCGGGCGGGATACAAACAATAAAACGGACACTGCCAAACCCACAACGATTGCCGCGATGGGCAACACAAACTTTAAAGCTTTATTCATTTTATTATCTTCTTGTTTGGATCCTTCATTGCGCTACAGACTGGATATCAGGCCGGGCCATCAATGGAAGTTAACTGGGTGGATGCTTGACCACCAAGTACCGCATCTTATCCGAAATACTGTTGATTTTTAAATAGATGCGACAACTATTTGCGATACTCATTACTCTAGCAGCGAACCGCTAACTCGGCTAGTTGATATAGGGGGCAAAAGGAATTGAATTATCAGGAAGTTTTTCGGTTAGCCAACACACCGTCAGCCCGACCGAGTACGGTTTCAATCGCCTGATTGACCGTATTCAAAAGTGTATCTGTTGCCTGATTGATGAAGAAATGATCACCAGAAAACAGCTCCAAGCAGAATGGGCCTTTGGTTACCTTCTTCCAATCCTCCAGATCGTCCATCGTGACCTGCTTATCTTTAACGCCACCCAAAGCCAATACGGGCACATCAATAGGATCAGATGGCTGATACACCCAGGTTTCGATCAGCTGGAAATCAGCCCTCAGTATCGGGCTCACCAGATCCATTAGCTCTGGATTGTTCAAAGCCTCCTCCGGCGTTCCATTAAGACGGCGGATCTCATCCCGAAACTCGGCTTCAGGCAATGAATAAATGGGTTTCGATTTTTTGCTGCGCTGAGGCGCACGACGCCCTGACACAATCAGGCACTTAGGCTGCTCAAGCCCCTTATCACGCAGCTTTCGAGCCAGCTCGAACGCAACCTGAGCCCCCATACTGTGGCCGAAAAAAGCATAAGAAGTTTCGGTATAGGGCGCAATCTCGGCAACAAGGCTGGTTAAGAGACTATCAAGATCAGTAAAGGCTTTTTCTTTGAAGCGGCTACCACGACCGGGGAGCTGGATTGAGCAGACTTCAACATCTTCAGGGAGCCGCTTATGCCACTCACGATAAGTTGAGGCATTACCCCCTGCATATGAGAAACAGAACAGACGCAAACGCGGGCTGACAACGGGTCTAGCCACCTGAAACCAATTACTACGCACCGGATTAGTTGAATGGTTCGCCATCATACCTTGCATCACCGCTTTTTTATTGTTTGAACTTGGCTAATAAGGCTTATATCGAAACTGCATGTCATGATGATGAACGGCCTCATGGTTACCCCATCCTCATCTACTAATAGCATGACTAACTGCGCTCGATTAATAACCGATAGTAACTGAACGTTCGTCCCAAGTCCATTTGCTACGCAATTCTGTATAGTTAAGTGAATTAAACGCCCGCTATGGCTCGACGTCAAACGGTTGATACGATAAATGGGAAATGTTTACACTTTAAAAACAGCGTGTTACACAACTTACAAAGATGTGCCAGGAACGCCAGTAAGATGCCAAGCCAGGCTTATCTAGGAAGGCTGCTGGCTCAGGTTCTCATCCGGGAGCGCGGTGTCGGCCAACCGAATGCTGCGCATATTCCATGCAAGCAACACGATTACGACGCTTAAGATGCCGAACAGGCTGATTAATAACGCAATTCCTCGCCCCTCACCGATGCCCCAGACAGGGCCAAACACCCTTGCCAACAGCTCTCCTTCGACCATCATGGGCTCGAAGATGCTCTGGTATAGGAATCCTGCACTTAAAAAAGCAGCCGGCTGGGCAGCCTTCATTATTGTATTTCTGAGACTGAACGCACGCCCATGAAAATGCACTGGCACCTTTCGTTGCCACAGCGTTTGGCTGCATACCGTCGCTATCGGTGCTAACGCCATAATGACAAACGCCCAAAAACCTATCCAAATCAAACTGGAATAAATCGGCAGCAGCACCAACACCACCGCAATGGCCAGCGCAGCACCTAGAATGCCATACATTCTTCGCTCCGGGCCTTTCCAACCCATCATAATAGCGCCGCCAACCAACGCGCCAACTCCGGCAACGGACATAATCAAACCGGCTTCACTGGGAGTGGCATAGGAAAGCACCAACGGCGTGATCAGCGCCTGGACTGCAGATACATTGAACCAAATCAGCGTAAAGAGGTAGAGGCCGCCCAATACTCCAGGCTTAGACTTCAGGAACCAGTAGGCCTCCTTAACATCCGCCCAGGCGGAGGACTTGGTTTGATTGGGTTTAGGCGGAGGGGATGGCACGCTGGCAACAAACAAAGTGCCCAAACCGAACAGGAAACTGACGATATCCAGTAACAGAATGGTCGATATTCCAATGGTATCCAGCGCCTTACCCGCAAGAAACGGCCCTGCCAATTGAACGATTCCTAACACCATTCCGAGCGCTGCATTGGCTTTACTTAAATCGCCCGGTGACACCATTAAGGTAACAGTGGAAGTAAACCCAACTTGCAAAACGGTAGCGAACACGGAACCAAACGATACGATGATAGCAATGTGCCAAAAAGCCAGCACATCAAAATGATACAGAACCGCCAGGGCGACGGTTACCAAGGCGCTACCGAACTGCGCACCGATTAGCAGTGATTTTCGATCAAGCCGATCAACCCACGACCCTACAAACGGCCCCAGAATAATGCCTGGAAGCGTCGAAGCAACCAGAATCGAGGTGAATTCCATAACCGAAGAGCTGGTTTGATAAACCCAAACGCCAAGCGCAAAGCCGGTAAGCGAAGACCCAAGCAATGAAACCGATTGACCGAAGAGAATAAAATAGAAAAGCTTCAAGCCTGACATCTAAATACAGGACCATTGTTATTATTTTGATTCGATCCAGAATGGTACCCTATAATCCAGACATGGTATAGTTACTCTTTGCGCGAACAATAATAACGATATTATGAGCTTTTATCGAACACCCTCACCGCTTGAATTTACCTACATTGCGGCCGATCTCCCGGACTATTCGCCCCTAGTAAATCAATTTTTTGTCATTGGCGAGGGTGATATTGACAGCGATCTCCTGCGAAGAGCATCGGCCAAAGCCGTGGAAGCAAACCCCGGCATGAAATTAAGATTAAAAGGCTACTGGGGCCTGAGGCAATGGGACGATGATGGACTGAATCCCACAGTAGACGAAATTCAGGCAAACGATTGGGACAGCAGCACATCAGAAGGTGCCCCTTGCCTGGGCGCGCCAATCAATCTGAGAACAGAATCACCCTGCCAAATAACCAAAATCTATACTGCCAAGGGCACCCACATTCTGTTCAGAACTCATCATGCGATCACCGACGGCCGCGGCACCGTGCATTTTATGCAGGACGTATTTCGCATTCTCAGGGGCGAAGAACCAATAGGTTCAACCTCACGCATAACTGAGTGGGACATCGCGATGCGAGAACAGCGCCCCGACTACAGCGTGGCAGAAGATGACTGCCTACCGGTCATTAAAGGTTCCGTAAACCCCGAGCTCACTGGATATCAATGGCATCGATTTGACTGGACTGGAGACAAAAACAAGCTTGCTGCAAAGCTTATCTACGCCTGTGCCGAGCTGGCAAGGAATCACTTTGGTGAAGGCAAAGTATTGTTCAGAATTCCTGCGGACCTGCGCCGCTACATGAACGAAAGCGAGGGTTTCACCGTTGCAAACTGCAGCGGAGCAATCGACTTGGAAATTGAAGCCACCACCAAGCTCAATGAGATCCGGTCACAGATTGTCAAGGCAATGAGAAATAAGCTGGACCTTGCCCCATTCAAGGAAAACCACAAATACGTAAAATGGTTGCCCAAGTCGCTGTTTCGGGTGCACCCAGATTCGCTTAAAAGAATGCACAGAGAGCAGCGTTATCGGATGTCAGGGATAATGAGCTATATGGGTGAAGTGGATAACGATCAGTTTCGTTGTGACGGTTTTACACCATTCTCCCAGTTTGGCGTGCCTATTCCATTTGAAAACCGCCCGATTTTTGTGGCGGCCTGCACCTATAACAACATTTCAAATATCATTATTGGCTGCCCTCGATCAGCATGTACGATGAGCGAGCTTAACGAATTCTGTAAACAGCTATCTGACTCACTGGATAACCTGTAAACCTACATGAAAAAAGCCCTAAAGGGCTTTTTTCATGGATCGCTCAATGATTTCCAACCCTAAGCTCAGCTCATCCATGGTAACAGTCAGTGGTGGAAGCAATTTCAGAACCTGCCCTTTCCGGCCTGCATTCTCAATAATCAAGCCTGCGTCGAAACAGTTCTCCGTGATCACGTCGATTAGCTTCTCATTCTTCAGTGGTGATAAATCCACACCCCAAATCAACCCCAAACCGCGCAGCTCCATGCGAGGGTCAACCCTCTCAATGATGGCGGCAAGCTCACAACCAACGAATGCTGACTTTTCCTCTACCTGTTTTGGAATGTTCAATTGTTCGAAAAGCTCTATACCAGCAACACCACTGACAAAAGCCAGCTGATTGCCACGGAACGTACCGTTATGCTCTCCCGGCAGCCACTTATCCAGCTCCGGCTTTAACAACACAATGGCCAATGGCAGGCCGCTTCCACTGATGGACTTTGAAAGGGTAACAATATCGGGGACAATGCCAGCACGCTCAAAACTGAAGAACCCGCCTGAACGTCCACAGCCGACCTGTATATCATCCACAATCATCAGGATGTCGTGTTTATCACACAGCGCCCTGATTTTTTGCAACCATTCAACAGGAGCGACCACCACACCGCCTTCGGCCTGTATAGTTTCCAGCACCATGGCAGCAGGTTTATCAACACCAGAGCTGGTATCAGACAATACGGCATCAATATAAGCGATCGTATCGATGTCCTTCATTGCGCCGAACGGATACGGCATGAAGGTAACATCCGGCAGAGCCGTACTTGCTCCTTTGCGATTGTAAGCGTTACCGGTACAAGCCAACGCTCCCAGAGTCATGCCATGGTAACCACCCTGAAATGCAAAGATGTTACGTCGACCTTTAACCTTACGAGCAATCTTGAGGGCAGCTTCTACAGCATTGGTTCCGGTGGGGCCGCAAAACTGAACACGATAATCCAGCTTCCTGGGAATTAGAATCCGTTCCTGCAACGACTTCAGAAAATGCCCCTTGGCATCGGTATACATGTCCAAGCCATGCAAAATACCATCCTGCTGGAGATACTCGATGAGACGTTGCTTAACCAAATCAGGGTTATGCCCGTAATTCAGAGCGCCCGCACCAGCAAAGAAATCCAGATAGCGAGTGCCATCTTCACAGTGGATATGCGCACCCTTGGCTTTGGTAAATACTTTAGGAAAAGCCCGACAATAGGAACGCACTTCGGATTCATACTGCTGAAACACATCAATTAGCATTCAATGCCTCATTCATTATTGTTGTTATCTGATTTAAGCCGCGAAATGATAGCCTGACCCAACGATTCCGCATGTTCACCACGCATCATGGACTCATGACCGCCAGGAACAGCGGTAGATTCCAGGGTTGGCATCACCTGTTTCCAGCTATTCCCTGAAGGTTCGCCCGTTACATTATCAGCAGCCGTAAAATGATGCACATTTGCGGTAATATTTTCCACTTCATATTGTGATGCAAACGTATGATTTTGTACTGTAACTCGATAGATACACGCGAACTGATCAGCGGGCATTTCTTCAGGAATGACACCAGCCTGTCTAGCAACTTGATATAATCGCGCTAGGTAAGCAGTTGAATCAGCGTGATTTTCTCCGCTGGCAACTTGGTCGGCTCTATCCAGCCCAGTAACAGATGTCACTCCCAATGCTTTAGTCACTATCTCAGATTCTGTAGCCCCAGCAGCACTAAGATGCTGAGGGCTGTACGTGTCCAGCATCACAACATGGCTAACCACATGCCCTGCGGCCTCAAGCCTCGCTGCTACAGCTATAGCAAGAATCCCACCAAGGGACTGACCAAGCAGGCGATAAGGCCCGACTGGCTGCTGGTCCATTATGGCTTCCACATATCGGGAAATCATCTCCGCCAGAGAGGGGGCAAGATCCGAATGCCCGTCCAGCCCTTGCGCACGTACTCCGTAGACAGAAAACTCAGAGCTTAGTGTCCTGGCAATGTCTGCATAACAAAGCACATCCCCGCCAACCGGGTGAATCATAAATATGGGAGGCTTTTCACCAACAGCGATGGGCACGATGGGAGAAGCACTATGAGTTTCATCACCCACTAACAATGCCAGCTTCTCGATCGTTTGAGTGGTCAGCAGCGCCGCTACCTGTAGTTGGGTACCAAAAGCTTTATTTACCTTGGCCATGATCCGGACCCCGATGAGTGAATGGCCACCAAGCTCGAAGAAATTATCGGTCACGCCGATTCGCTCCACGGGCATTAGCGACTCCCAGATCTGGACCAATTGCGCCTCTGCATCGGTTCTAGGGGCGAAGTATTCTGATCCACCCAGTTGCATGGTAACGGGCCTTGGCAATGATTTACGGTCGATCTTGCCCGCTGGGGTTAAAGGTAATTTGTCCATAACGACAATGGCAGCCGGGACCATGAAATCGGGCAAGGCGTCACGTAACAAACTACGCAGTCTCTGCGGCTCCAGTGTTTCACTTTGATCTAATGGCACAACGTACGCTGCAAGCGCTTTGCCGCCAGGCAAATCGTCACGGACAATGACGACATTCTCACGCACACCCGGCAAACTTGAGAGTGCAGCTTCAACCTCACCCAATTCGATGCGGAAGCCACGAACTTTTACCTGGTTATCCACGCGATCCAAATATTCAACGCTACCATCTGCCAGCCAACGACCGAGATCACCGGTTCGGTACATAATGGAACCGACGGCATTAGTGTATGGATCAGTTACAAAAGCCTGTGCGGTCTTATCTGGGTTTTTCCAATAACCCTCCCCTACGCCGATACCACCGATACAAATTTCACCCGGAACGCCCGCTGGCACCAGTCGCAACAACTCATCAACAATATAAACCTTAAGGTTGCCCAGAGGTTTACCAATTGGAACGGACTTCTGTGTAATGGGTAAAGGGGCATTTATGGCACACTGAATTACATCATCTGCTGCCTCAGTAGGCCCATAAGCATTAACAACAGGCACATCAGGGTAAAGAGCCAGCCAATCATTTACCAGCTCTACAGATACAGCCTCTCCCGTCGCCATCATCCAGCGCAGCGACGGAAGCCCCCGGTTGATCTCAGGCAAAGAACGCACATACTCCATCAACAATTGGAGGGCAACCGGCACCAACTCTACGACGTCAATGTCATTATCCTTCACCAGCTGGAATAGCTTCTTTGAATGAGTAACGTCATCAAGAACAACAACTTTACCTCCTCTGGTTACCGGGCCGACAAACTGCCATACGGAAATATCAGAAGAAGACGGCGCTGTCTGCAAGAAGCTAAAAGCATCCGAAAATGCCAACACTTCACATTCAGCTTCAATGTGATTCATCGCCCCATCGTGCCGAACGATCGCACCTTTGGGCAAGCCAGTAGAACCCGAGGTATAGATCATATAGGCTCGACTGCGCGTAGTTATGGGCAAGTTAGGATTAGCGCTTGACCTTGACTCGATATCGCTCCAGTCACGATCAAGGCACAGCCGAGTAACACCGGCGGAGACAGCGTCAGACTTCTGCAACAAAGCCACTTCAGTTATCAGAACCGATACTTCGGAGTTTTGGATCATATACTCAATGCGATCGTCAGGATATTTCGGATCCATTGGAACATAGGCACCACCTGCCTTCATGATGCCGAGTATACCAACCAGAAAATCACGCGAACGATCAGCACACAACCCCACAAGGTCACTCACTTGCACACCCGATTCAATCAGATAGTGAGCCAGCTTATTAGCTCGAATATTCAGCTCAGAATAGCTATACGATCCATTATCATCGATGATTGCGATATTCTCAGGCATTGCCTGCACCAACATCTCGAACTTTTGATGCACACACAAACTGAGATCATAATCTCGATGGGTATTATTCCAATTCTCGACAAGCTGCACTCGCTCTGACGCAGAATGTACGGTTTGCAATTCAGCCAATGTAATTTGAGGATTATCAAGTACCTGTTCGCTCAGGCTTTTGATCCTTTCGAGCATACCAAGATCAGAAAACAGATGCTGATGGTAAAACAAATTCAATTTAAGACGGCCAGCAACCTCTGTGACAACAAATTGCACATTATTGGCAGGATCACTCGGGGTACCCTCAGGGCTGTAGGTATCTCCCAGAAACTCGGACGTGGCAAGAAACTGATAAAAATTGTACATAAAGCCAATACGGCCTTTCGGTGACAACTCTAATTGTTTGCCGATAGAAATCAAACGCTGGTCTTTTATGGTTTTCTGATATTGACGAGCGTATTCCAGCACATCAATAAACCGCTGATTCGGAACAAGAGACTGCTTCTCGAATACAAAGGGAATTTCCTGGATATAACATCCCATAGATTCCGCATGCCCCTTAATCCTGCCTCCCATTGTTTCCTGCAGGGAAAAGTCGCTGTCTGCGCGACAGTATTGCTGAATCAAATATCCGAACAGGCATTTGAAGTACAAAGACGGTGTAATTCTGTGTTTGCGACACAGCAATTTAACCTGAGACCAGTGATCCTGCTCAAGCATCAACTCCCGCGTAATAAAATGCGCGGGAGCAGGAACCGGGGAAGGAACCGTAAACCCGAGCGGCTCAACCGACGCCAATCGCTGCTGCCAGAAATTTAAAACAGGAGCGGTATCCATAACCATACGGTCATGATTAACAAACTCAGAAAAATCAATAGACTGAATCTTCGCCGTCTGCCCAACAAGGAGCTGGGAATAGGTATTCGCAAGCTGAAGCCACAACACATTAAGCGAAGCACCATCAAGCAGCGCATGATGCACTGCTGTAACAACAACAAAGTGCTCGTCTTCCAGCACCAGCACGTGGAAAGTTATCAAATCATCGTTTTGTATGTCGTATGGTTTGTATATCAATTTATTGATGCGGTCGGACAAATCACAATCAGTGATGTGCTCTTGCCTAAGATCAATCACATCAACAACAGGACGGCGCTGTTTGAAAACAGCTAAGTAACCCATATCCAGGCAAGCTTTTTCAGCGGCGATGAACTGAGCCCTTAACATAGGTTGTTGACGGGCTACATCCTCAATTGCGGCAGACCATAAATCAACATCGAGTGGCTTGCGGACATGTATATTCCACCCATGACTGCTTTGTAGCGAGTCGGGGTTAACTAAACTGTCCAAGAACATATCGTGCTGCATTCTAGAAAGCGGTTGAACGCATTCGCACTCAGCTGGATCAAGCCCAAGCGCCGACAAAAGATCGGGTTCTGCTACGATTGAAATATTCGTGAGTGGCTGCTGCAGGTTATCAACGAATTGCTGGCAAACACGCTCAAACCCTTCCAGCAAGAACTCTGCGGTATCGTCTTGGAACAAGTCGGTATTATATTCAAGAGACGCGCTGAGCTGGTTCCCATTCAGAGTCAAATTGAGGGTCAAATCAAACTTGGCAGATGCAGTCTGACCGCCAACCACTTCAATCTCCATGCCGCCGATAGAAGCGTTGCCCACCATCTCCGATGCGTTAAAATCGGCATTATCCAATAGCTGAAAAGCGACTTGCACCAAAGGCGAATAGGCTGAGCTCCTTGGAATAGATAGATGTTCAACTATTTTATCGACAGGCACATCACCGTTGGAGAAACCATCAAGAACGGTCTGTTTGACCTGCTGCAATGCACCTTCAATTAGGGGGTTGTTATCAAACTTACTTCTAAATACTAAGCTCTGAATGAAGAACCCTATTATATTTTCAAGCTCGGGAGCATGACGCCCCAACGATGGCACACCCACAACCACATCTTTTTGCCCGCTGAATCTACTGAGCAAGACCTGCCACGCAAGGAGCGTGGCCATGAACAATGTCACACCTTGCTGCTCGCATAGCGCTTTCAATTCCTGTGTTAACACCTCAGGCAGGGCTCGACTAACAGTACTCCCGTTCGTGGTTTGCACCTTGGGCCTGGGCTTGTCTAACGGAAGATCCAGCAAAATAGGTGCATCGGCAAGCTGCTGACGCCAATACTCTAACTGACTGGCCATGGCCTCATCATCCAGCCACTGACGTTGCCAATGAGCAAAATCGGGATACTGAATCATCAACTCCGGCAAGGGAGACGGCTGATCAGACATATAAGCGACATACAATGTCATCAACTCACGAAACAACACAACCTGAGATGCGCCATCCGAAATAATGTGATGCATGCAAAGTAGAAGATGCTGTTCATTGGGAGCATTCGAAGTCACAACGACTTTAGCGCGCATTAAGGGTGCTGCAGTTAAGGCAATGGGATTCTGACTGTTCTGGCGAATAAGGTCATCAAGTCTAATATCCAACTCGGACGGATCAAGTGCGGTAATATCCTCTACTTCCAACACAAATTCTGATTCTGAATGAATCAATTGAACAGGGGCACCGTCAGAACCCGCGAGAAATGAAGTCCTCAAGGATTCATGTCGACGACATAACTCCGAGAAGGCTTTCTGCAATACAGCGCAATCCAACGCACCTTTAATTTTTATGGCAACAGGCATATTGTTTGCCTGAGTACCCGGATTGAGTTGCTCAAAGAACCATAAGCGCTGCTGACCAAACGAAAGCGGTGCTTGCTCAATGTCAGGGCGACGCGTAATGATGGGGCGTTGGGCGACATGAGCACTCTGCTCTAGCTGATGTACGATCTGCCGAATCGTTGGATAATCAAATAGCATCCTAACAGAAATACTGCGTTCAAACAGACGCCCCATACGACTTACAAGCTGAGTGGCCAATAGTGACTGCCCCCCCAGCGTGAAAAAGTTGTCGGTAACACCCACGCGATCAACCCCTAGAATTGCACTCCATAGCTGACATAATGATGCCTCAGCGTCTGTTTCAGGCTGCACATATTCGGCGGTGGAAACAAGCATAAGCTTAGGAAGCGCCTTACGATCGATCTTTCCGTTTGGTGTTAACGGGAACGCCTCCAAAGCCAACCAAATTTCTGGAATCATGAAAGCGGGCAAGTGATCAGCACAGGCCGCAATGGCTTTGTTTTCCCAATCGCCGGACACATCAGGCACCACCACCCAAGCAACCAACCTCTGGATACCATTTTCGTCTTTTACTACATCTACAAGGCTATCTTTTACAACTTCGGCATGATTAATAACGGACTGAATCTCACCCGCTTCAATCCTATAACCACGCAGTTTAACCTGATGATCCCTTCTACCCAAATACTCCACATTACCGTCAACACGATACCGTACTCGATCGCCTGTACGATATAATGTACCTTCGTTTGAATAAGGGTTTGGCAGGAAAGACGCCTCTGTTTGTTCCTGGTTGTTAATATACCCTGGGCCAACACCGTCACCGGCGATACACAACTCTCCTATAGCGCCTATCGGCAATAATTCCTGTTGATCACCCAACACATACAGTTGCACGTTGTAGTTGGGTCGCCCAATAGGTAAAGCAGGTGCGTCGTAATCACGATCAACATGAACTGGATACCAAGCAGCAATGTCAGCGCACTCTGTTGGCCCATAGCTATTAATCAACTGACACTTAGACTGCCTCAACCAATCAGACAGACGCGGCACATTGATGGGTTCGCCACCCAAAAACAACAAACGAATACTGGACAACCTACCCCAATCCGATCGCTCATCCTGTAACGCATAAAACGCGCTTGGCGCGCAGTTCAACCATGTAACCTGCTCTTTTTGCAGCAACGTTGTTATTTTCTCTCCGTCAAATTCGGTAAAGTCTGGAATAACAAGCGCAGCACCACTCAACAATGGCGCAAACAGATTCTTCTGGGTAAGATCAAATCCAACGGCTGAAAGTAGAAGCACCTTATCGGACGCGGTCATGTTGAACTCACCGCAATACCAGTTCAACAGGTTCATAGCAGAACGATGATAAGCCCCGGTGCCCTTTGGATTGCCTGTGGACCCTGAAGTGAAGATCAAGTAAAGAAGTTGCTCAGGCTGAACCGTAACCGGATCAAAGCTTTCAGGCAAAGCGTCAAGACTTTCTAAATGATCTTCCCAAATCAGGGTCGATAAGTTTGGCGGTAGTACATCAGACAGGTGCTGTTGAGTTACCACCAAATCTGCTTGAGCATTCTCTAGTATGTATTGAATACGCTGGGCAGGATATGATGCATCAAGCGGAATATACGTAGCACCAGCTTTCAATATGCCGATGATTATCGACATAAGGTGAAGATTTCGGTCTACGCAAAGACCAACACAATCCCCCGCTCTAACACCGCGTGCTTGTAATAAATGCGCTACTCGGTTTGAGCTGGCTTGCAATTCAGCGTAGCTGAGCGATTCACCTCCACATATTATCGCCGTTTGTGCAGCGTGCAAATGGAGAGACGTCGTCAAGGCACGATCTAGGGTTAACTCACGATCGTACTCTCTATCAGTTAGATTCCACTCGATGACTTGCTGATCACGCTCTTCTTGGGATAGATAATTCAGCGCGCATATAGGCGTATCCGGCTTGGATGACAGCTGCTCTAGTAACGCCACGAAATGACGAGACATTGATTCTATGGTAGACCGGCTGAACAGGTCGGTGTTGTATTGTAATGAGCCGCCGAACCCATCTTCGGTATCCCAAAGAGTCATGGTTATTTCATACTTACTGGAATCAACGCCCGGATCAAAAGGCTCCAGCGATATATCCCCTAGAGTCTCCTGTCCGCCCAGCCCCTGCTGATCCATAGGAATATTCTGATACGCAAGCATGACCTGAAACAGCGGGGAACGGCTCATGTCACGTGCTGGATCGATTTCTTCAACAATTTGCTCGAACGGAACCTCCTGATGAGCATACCCATCCAGAAGCGACTGTTTCACTCGAACCAGAACATCATTAAAACAGTCACTTGCAGCAACGTCAGCTCGAACTGCAAGCGTGTTAACGAAAAACCCAACCACTTTTTCTAACTCTGAACGTTCTCGCCCGGCCACAGGGGTGCCCACGCAAAAATCATTCTGCCCAGAGTATTGCCGCAACAAAATAAAGAAACCGCTAAGCAACCCGGCAAACAAAGACGCATTCTGCTCAATCGAAAGATGGTGTAACTGACTTCTGGTAACAGCGGGCACTTCAAAACGAACGGTATCACCGTTATATGTTTGAATGGCTGGGCGCCGGTAATCGGTTGGCAACACCAATGGCTCCACACCTGCCAAATTCTGCCGCCAATATCCCATAAGCTGTTCTTGGCGATCTTCGTCAAGATGCAGACGCTGCCACGTAGAATAATCTGCATATTGGATAGGAAGCCGCTCTAGATAAACCTCCCCATGTAAATCCATTTGAATATATGCATTCCCTAGATCCTGCACCAGGATATTCATGGACCATCCATCTGTGACGATGTGATGTATGAGCACTAAAAATATGAATTCGGATTCTGAAAGCTGATAAAGTCTGCAGCGGAAAAGCGGCCCTGAAGCCAAATCGAATGGTGTCATCAGCTCTACAGCAATGAGACGCTTGGCTTCCTTAAGTATGGCCTGCTCATCCAGCGAGTCTGCTGAAGACGCAACATCAACCAGAGGCAAAGACCAATCCTGCTCAGGCAATATCAATTGATAAGGGCCAACGTCATCTTCTTTGAAAACGGTTCTTAGACCTTCGTGGCGATTCAACACTTTACTAAGCGCTCGCTCCAGCACATCCGGTTTCAAACTTCCGTTTATTCGCAATATAGAAGGTACACTATAAGCAAGGGATCCAGGTTCGATTTTGTCTAACAACCACAGTCTCTGCTGAGCAAAAGAAAGTGACAAACGCTGGTTCCGATCAACTCGAATTAGCGGCAAAGCATCGGTATCCGCTGACATCCGAGAAATCTTGGCTGCCAATGCCGCAATCGTAGGCTCTGCCATAAGATCACGAATAGGCAACACAATGCCTGACCGGCTACGCAGCCGCGCAACGACCTGCGTTGCCAACAAGGAGTGTCCGCCTAACTCAAAAAAGTTATCAAACACTCCAACTTGATCAAGATGAAGAACTTGCGCCCAGATTTCCGATAGCAACACTTCATTTTCGTCCCGAGGAGCTACGAATTCGACTTTCCGCTCTAACCAATCGGGGGCAGGCAAGGCTTTCCTATCGATTTTACCGTTAGCAGTGAGTTTGAATGCATCGATAAGAACCCAAGAATCAGGCTGCATAAAGACCGGCAGGTTATCTGCACATGCAGATCTCAGCGAATTCAGTATCTGATCCTTATCGCCTGCGCCCTCATTGAAAGCAACCCAGGCAACTAACTGATCAATACCTGAAGGAGTCTTAACAACATCAACTAATGACTCTTTCACAGAACTGGTACGGTTGATCAACGACTGGATTTCTCCAGCTTCAATGCGATATCCGCGCAGCTTGATCTGGTGATCGCGACGCCCAAGGTAAACAACCTTACCGTCCTCCTCATACCTAACCCGGTCACCCGTTCTATAAAGCACTGAGCCTGGCTTGTATGGGTTCTCGACAAAAACTTGCCTCGTAAGATCAGGTTGGTTCAAATATCCGGGGCCAACGCCTGCGCCGCTAATGCATAATTCACCAACAGCACCGCGAGGCAACAATTCCTGGTGCTCTCCAAGAACATACAGCTCTACGTTGTAATTAGGCCGCCCAATAGGTATAGCGCGCTTATTGCCATCTACAGTCAGATCGATCTGATGCCATGCAGCAATATCGGCACATTCCGTTGGGCCATAGCTATTGACCAACTGACATTGAGACTGCCGTAACCATGGTTCTAATCTGGACATATTAATGGGCTCGCCGCCCAGAAAAACATACCTAAGCGAACTCAGGTTTGCCCAATCGGATTCATTATCCACTAATGGATAAAACGCACTCGGGGCGCAGTTTAGCCACGTAACTTCTTGTGCTGCGATCGTGGAAATAATTTTGGAAGGGTCGAACTCCTGAAAGTCAGGAATAATAAGACGAGCGCCTGATACCAGTGGGGCAAAAAGGTTCTTCTGCGTCAAATCGAAACCGATAGAGCTTAGCAGCAGCACTCTGTCGCTGCTGTTCATTCCGAATTGCTCAGTATACCAATTAAGCAGGTTCACTTCACTGCGGTGATATGCGCCGGTCCCTTTCGGGTTACCTGTAGATCCGCTGGTATATATTACGTACAGAAGGTCTTCATGTGAGTAGTCAATTGGTTTAAAGCTCGGTGCGCCACTGCACTCTTGCCGCCAGGTTTGAATGTTTCCGATATCCAATACATTGACATCATTCGGGATATTACGAACTAGATGAGCAAGTGAAAGAATGATTTTGATTTCCGACTGGTCACATATATAACGAATGCGCTCTTCTGGGTAATTACCATCTATCGGAACATAAACCGCGCCAAGCCTCAACACACCCAAGATAGCTGACATCAAGTGAAGGTTTCTGTCCAACACCACACCAACAAAATCACCACGGCCGACTCCAGAATCTGCCATCTGTTTAGCAATACTATCGACACAGTTACTCAACTCTGCGAAGGTAAGGCTACTACCACCTTGAACAACCGCAATGTCGTTAGTGCACCTTGCCGCACACTGATCAAAAAGTGCCTCAACCCGTTGCTCTATATTATGGTTGGTGGAAGTCTGATTCCATTCGATTACCTGTTGGTTTACCTCACGCTGACCCAACACACCTATACTAAATAGCGGTGAATTGGGATTGCTGAAGGCGTTCTCACAAAACTCGATGAAGTGATTAATGAATTGATGAGCCGACTCCGAAGAAAACAAATCAGTATTGTAGGTAAAACTCCCCCCCAATCTGTTGTTCTCAGGCCATAGCGTGAGGGTCTGTTCAAACTTTGCGGTGTCTATATCAAGCTGGAAAGGCTCAAGGCTGATGTCACCAACCTGCGCAGCTGCAAGCCCACCTTCACTTTGGGGCAAGTTTTGATAAGCCAGCATCACCTGAAAAATAGGCGATCTACTCATATCGCGGGGCGGATTTAGCTCCTCGACGATTTGCTCGAATGGGACGTCCTGATGCTCAAAACAACGAAGGGCTCGATCCTTCACTTGTTCAAGTAACGTAACAAATGATTGAGTCGAGTCAGGTGATACACGTATAGCAACCGTGTTCACAAAAAATCCAACGATGCTTTCCAGCTCAGGCATATCCCTGCCTGCAACTGGGGTTCCTATTGCAAGCTCTTCCTGACCAGAATACCTCTGCAACAAAGCGCCGTAGGCAGCAAGCAACACCATAAAATTCGTTGCTTGAAAACGGTTTGCCAATTCATTCAAAGCAGTAGAGGCTGCAACGGACAGCTTGAAATCAATGCTGGCACCGTTAAAAGTCTGGACTGTGGGCCTCGGATAATCAGTGGGTAGCTCTAGTGCAGGAACATCGACAAGCATGTCGCACCAAAAAGCCACCTTTTCGCTAAGTTGGTCAACAAGCATATTGTGTTGCCAAGCGGCAAAATCGGCGTACTGAAGCGGTAGCGGCTGATCATTTAACTGTCCGGACGATGCGATCTGCACATACGCCTCGCCTAACTCCCTAACCAGCAATCCGTTAGACCAACCATCGGTCACAATATGATGTAACACAACCAGGAGTATGTATTCATTTTGCGAGCGCTGTATCAATGCAGATCTGAAAAGGGGCCCATTCTCAATATCAAAAGGCAATACAACCTGGGCAGCAACCCGCTGTTTCACCCTGTCTTCGGTATCATCCTGTGCATCAATTTTGGTAAGCGCCCAATCTCCACAAGGAAGGAAGTGCTGAAATGGCCCCTCCTCATCCTCTTTAAAATATGCTCTTAGCCCCTCGTGCCGATTAACAACATACGCAAATGCCTGGTCAAGAATTTCGGCATTCAGATTACCTTTAATAGTTACAATGCTGGGAACATGATAAGCGACATTACCTGGCTCTATTCTATCAAGTAACCACACCCGCTTTTGAGAAGCCGACAAAGGAATACGCTGATCCCTGGAAACAGCAACCAATTCGCCAAGGCTGACGCGTTTCTGGGCCATAGCAACCCGCTGAGACAGTAGCGCTACAGTGGGATGTAAGATCAAATCACGCAGAGGCAATTCAACTTCGAAGTGCTTTCGAATACGAGACACTATCTGATTTGCAAGCAGCGAATGGCCACCTAAATCAAAGAAACTGTCATCCACACCAACCTGATCTACCTTGAGCACCTGAACCCAGATCTGGGCTATCAGCTTCTCCGTTTCGTTACGAGGTTCGACGAAAGGCACAGATCGTTCACTAGCATTAGGAGCAGGAAGGGCTTTACGATCAATCTTCCCGTTAGGTGTTAAAGGCCATTTTTCCAGAATCTCAAGATGCGCTGGCACCATGTAATCGGGAATCTTAGCCCGAAGCTCAGCCTGCCAATTCTCGGGCTTAACACCAAGAGGATTCAGACCGTAAGCAATAAGAGCTTCGTTATATACCAACACCACGGAGTCGATAATACCGTCTATAGACTTAACAGCAGATTCAACCTCGCCAAGCTCAATACGAAGCCCCCGAACTTTAACCTGAAAATCCTTACGCCCAATATATTCTATGCTTCCATCGGGGCAAAAGCGCCCCAAATCACCGGTTCGGTAAAGCTTGCCTTCAGCCAAATCTGAATTAACGAAAACTTCACTGTTTAAGTCATCGCGCCCAATATAACCCAAACCAACACCAGCGCCAGCGATAACGATCTCACCTACTGCACCCATGGCAACAGGCAAGAGATTGTCATCCACTATATGAATCTGCGTATTACAAATAGGTTTCCCAATCGGAATCAGCGTGTTTTCTGACGCTATATTACGAATAACATGGAAAGACACTACATCGGTACATTCTGTGGGGCCATAACTGTTAACAATCTGAGCGCTGGTATCAGAAGACTGAAGCCATTGCTGCAGTGCACCAAGGCGAATAGGCTCCCCACCAAGAAAAACCCAGCGGAGATTTTTGAGCTGAGCAGCCCGATTTTGATCACAACCTTCGACGATAGAGTACAGTGCGCTGGGCGCACAGTTGATATGCGTGATACCGTGCTTTTCAATTTCTAAAGCAACCACATCAGCGTCGAATTGTTCCATAGCAGGAATAACAACTGCACCGCCACACAAAAGAGGGCCGAATAAGTTTTTCTGAGTTAGATCGAACCCAAATGCACTTATGATCAAACTCTTGTCGCCGACTTTAAACTCGCTTTGCTCCGTGTACCAAGCTTGCAGGTTGACTTCGCCCCCATGAGTGACCAGCGCCCCTTTCGGCTTACCCGTAGAACCCGAAGTGTATATCGCATATATTGGATCATGCTTGGTAATCGTCACAGACTGTGGATCATCCTGCACTGATGCCAATACGGCATCCAAACAATCCACTATAACCACATTACCATCGAATTCTTCTGCTTTGATCTGCAAGCAAGATTCGGTAATCAAGGTTCGCGCACCAGAATCGGTCAGAATATATTGAACCCGATCCTTGGGGTAAGCAGCTTCGATAGGAACATATACTGCACCCAACTTTATCACCGCCAAAATCGATATTAATGACCATTGGCTACGGCCAAGAAACACACCAACACGATCATACTGTTCAACGCCCTGCTGGGATAAGTGGTTAGCGAGTCTGTTCGATATACTGTCCAACTGCTCATAGCTCAGTACCAGATCCCCGAATATCAACGCCGAATGTACCGGGTGTTTTCGAACCGATTCTGCAAACCAATCTATTATTCCGTCATAGGGTAATACGCGAGGTTGCTCATTCCAGGCCTCTCGAGTGGCCGTCTCTTGAGGGAGTTCATACCGAACATTAGACAAATCCATTTGAGGGCTAGCTACCAACTGGCGCGTAACTTGCTCCATTCTTGGCAAAAAATGCAGCGGAGTAAAAACGGAACCATCAAACCACAATTCGAAATCTACGGAATCGCCATAGTCTTTAACAAAGATCTGAACCGTACCATCAACATGAGATGAGAAAGTATCTGGCAATGAGGAAGAACCTTCCATTGATACAGGTTGCAGGAAGTTAAAATAGTTATACTGGAAATTAATGGAACCCGTAGGGAAAAGCGAATTGAGCGCAGATAAAGACAACAAGGTGTGATCTTTTATCTCTCTCCGATATTTCCTCTGTTGAGTGTAGAAGTCACCTGCAGTGTGCCCAGCCGACAGCAGGCTTGATGATATAACATAAGGCACTTGCTGATAGAAAACTCCGATTTCCTGCTCATATCCTGCTGCGCGACCTGACTGAATATCCCACAACACAAAATCGCTGTCTGGGCGGCAGTACTGCTTGATCATAAGAGAAGCAATGAGCCGATAAACGATACTAGGATGGGTTTTTTGTTTGCGGCAGTAAGCATGGATATCGCTGAGCAGATCGTCGCTCAAACCGTGCCTCAGGATCTGATAATCCTTCTTATGAGGCCACGCTGGTGGAATGGAAAACACCAAAGGTGACACTTCAAGCGCCCTATCACGCCAAAATGCTACTGAATCAGGATCATCAACGGCTTTGTTGTGTGAGCTGACATACTCCGGAAAGTAATCCTGATAGATACTTAGTTCAGTCCCAGATAGATTTGCCTCATAGCTCTCAACTATCTTGGTCAGCATAGCCATACCAGAAATGCCATCCAATATTATATGATGACATGACAACAACAACCAACTGCGGTCTCCACTAACAACCAACTGGAACCGAATCAGTTCGTCCGAAAATATATCGTGGGTGCGATAACACCAGTCATTAAAGTGGCTCTCAACGAACTCCCTGGCGTCAACACGTGGGCCGATATCTACTACTTCCAGTGGAACATTCTTGCAAGGCTGAAAAATCTGGTACGCCGAGTCTGCCCAAGGCAAATCGCAACGGACGAAACGTGCTCGTAGAATTGCATGTTGACTGACGACATGATTAATGGCCAACTCAAGTACAGACGTGCTGACGTTCTTATGTATTTCGTAGTTAAAACCGACCGCATACTGCTTGGTATCGGGCCTCAGTTCAATATCTTGCACAAACGCTAACTGCGTTGTGGTAAGGCGCGATACAACCTCACCTTGTTGCAAATCAAGTTCAGCGCCCAAAGCGCTGACTGATTCAAGCGCAATGCTCTGAATACGCTCAGCGGTTTCGGACACCATACTATCAAGCGCTACAGTAAAGTGCGTAACCAGTCGAGCAACGGTCGACTCATCGAACAAATCGGTGTTGTACTCTACATAACCACTCAGATCAGCATCATTCTGAGCCACACTTACGATCATATCGAACTTTGATTCGGCCTCCTCCAACCTGATGGGTTCCATGGAAAGATTGGTCATCTTTCGGAACGTATCCATCATGACTACATCTTCGTCACCGCCCTGAACCGAGCCCGAGAAGTTCTGCAATTGAAAGCCAACTTGAGCCAAAGGTGGGTAGCTCGGGTTTCTGGATATATCCAAATGATCGATAATAAGCTGTGCCGGGGTCTCCTGGTGAGAGAGCACATCCAGCATACGCTGTTTTACGTTATCAAGATGCGTCTGCCATGAGGGGTTGCCCTGCAGATTAGCTCGAACCAAAACACCATTAACAAAAAAACCGATAAGCTGCTCAAGCTCTCTATAATGACGACCAGCGGTGGGCATCCCGATACAGAAATCCGTCTGCTGTGCGTGGCGTGACAAAACCATTTGCAATGCAGCCATCAATCCCATAAAAACGGTGTACCCGTTTGACTGGCAGAACGAGATAGTCGCCTGCGCCGTATCGCTGGGTATATCAAAGTGGTATTTGGCACCTTTGGTGGATTGAATGAACGGACGAGGTCGATCAGTAGGCAAGGCCAGTAATGGTGGAACGCCTTCCAGTTGATTCTTCCAAAAAGATATTTCTTTATCTAGTTTATCACCGGCGAGGGTCTCCCTTTGCCAGGCGGCAAAGTCAAGATATTGAATGTCAAGCGGTGGTAATGGGACAGGCGCACCTTGAAGAAGTGCCGCGTAGATTATTGCTATTTCCCGAACGAGTAGATTCTGAGACAAACCGTCGGAAATCACGTGATGAAGACACACTACCAGTACAGAATGCTGTTCACAGCGACCTGAAACGCGAATCAAATCAAAACGACATAACGGCCCCTTAGATAGGTCAAAAGGGCGCATCGCATAGTGGTCGATGACCTTTTTAATCTCTGATGAATAGTCGCCTTCAGCATCAAGAATAAAGTCATGTTGGGGCAGGTTGAATTCCCAAGGCTCGCTGACATGAGCGACAGGTTTACCATCTTCCGTCTCCAGCACAGACAATCTCAGCGTTTCATGGCGTTCAATGATTTTGGAAATGGCCTGTTGCAAAAGATCAACGCGCAGCTCCCCGAAAAACTTGAATGCCATCGGCAGATTATAAGCAACTGAACCCGGGTTAACCCTGTCGAGCGTCCAAAGCGCTTCCTGCGTATAGGATAGGCTCAATGCCTGATCTCTTGGCGATTTGGGGATGGTGCTAACCCCACCTACCGGTGCAGAAGCCTCCTTCAGGAACTCAATTATTTCCTGTTTGGCTTCAGTCAGCTGTTGCTTGATCTCTGGCGTGATTGCACCCTGGGGAGCCTTGATTTTAAGCTTGTCATCCACAAGAGAAATCTGAATATTGGCCTTGCGCAAGCTGGACAGCAGATCAAGCACATTCATAGAGCGAAACATTTCCTGTTAAATTAGTATTGATCGGGTGCAGGCGATAACCCATGGCACCCGCTCTTTATTATGTTGGTCTTATATTTCCAATTCTTCGAAATCGTCACCTGAATCATCATCCGTCGACTCAGACTGGCGCACCCAGAGCGAACTTTCTACATAACTCGCCATGCCCTCAATGCTGGCAATCTCAAGCAGACGCCTCATGGAAAACTCAATTTCGTATTTTTCCTTAACGCGAGCGACAATCTGAACCGCCAAAAGAGAATGCCCACCGACATCAAAAAAGTTATCCACCACACTTATCTGATCGATTTTTAAAATGGACTGCCATATTTCTGCAATATCACGTTCGTAGTCATTGCGTGGGGCAACATACTCCTTCGCTACCCAATAATCCGCAGGGTTTGGCAGAGAGAATCTGTCTACTTTACCGTTTCGATTTAAAGGTATGCTATCAACACTGATAAACAGCGACGGCACCATATACTCCGGCAATTGCTTCCTTAACCTCAGCCGAAGGTCAGTCACGAAATCCGTCTTTTGGGTTTTTACATACGCGACCAAACATTCGTCGCCTCTGGGGTCTCTTGACGCCAACACAACGGAGTCAGTTTTATTCTCAAGTGCTTTATTAATACATCGTTGAACTTCTTCTGGCTCAACCCTGAAGCCACGAATTTTCACTTGTTGGTCAATCCTGCCGAGATACTCCGCAGTGCCGTCAGCCCGATAGCGGCCTTTGTCTCCAGTGTGGTATAACCTGTCGTGCTCACAATGCGTGCGCTTGTTAAGGGTGAAAGGTGATGAATCAGAGTTGATATAACCCCGGCTTAGATAAGGAGTGCGAACAACCAATTCACCTACTTGTCCTGGCGCACATAGGTGGCCATGCGTATCCAGCACGAGCAACTCAACGTCATCAATACCCTGCCCTAAAGGCAAAAACTCCGGCAACCCTGTAATTTCAGAAGGTACATTGAACACAGCCATGACCTGAGGTGTCTCTGTCGCCCCATAAAAGCCTGCAACCAAGGTATTAGGAGCTATTGCTCGGATCTCATCAACGATCTTGCAACTTAAACGATCCCCGCCCACACCGACAAAACGTAGATGATTCAGTTCCTGTTCTTCAGACGCTGTATCAAGCAATAAACGCAGCATGGACGGCGTTACATGTGTAATGGTAACTGCATTTGAGTCAAACCAACTGAACAAATCCTCTGGTTTCAGCATCCAGTCTGGCTCGGGTATACAGATACTTGCACCTACAGACAGCGGCACAAACACATCTCTCAATAGAGGATCATGGGCAAGCCCAGACATCATGCTGACTCTGTCAGTACTGCTAATTGAATACTCATTTACGTACCACTGAACAAAGTGAGATAACGGCTGAAAATCAGCTTTTATTCCCTTCGGGGTACCGGTAGAACCAGAAGTAAACGCAATGTACGATGCATTATCGGGATTGTGATTATCTTGGAAAAGTTCACATTTTGTTGAGCCCTGTCCAGCCAAAGCTGAAACAGAAAGAACTGCACACCCAAAGGTCTGCTCCAGCTTGCTACAATCAACCCCTTGACCAGTTGCATCAATTATCAGCAGAGGCTCACTTTCCTGAACAATATGAGTTAGGCGATCTTCGGGATAACCAGAATCGAGAATAGTGAACACCGACCCCGTACGCAATACCGCAAGCAATGACTCAATCAGCAGGGATGATCTAGTAGCCAGCACTGCAATAACGACCCCTTCCCCCGCGCCTCTTTGAACCAGCTCAGAAGCAATATTGAGACTATTCTTAGCAAGCTCGCCGTAGGTTATATCTGAACTATTCTCCCGAATCGCGAGTGCGCTTGGGTTATTGTTAGCATGTCGCAGAAATAGATCGATTGGGCTTGCATGCTTCTCCAGCTTTGGAGCGACATCTAGATCCGGCAACCACGGCAGACCGCGTGAGTCCAAGCTCAAGTCACTTATCTCTTTATCGGATTCTGCGCTTATGCTGCCCAGCAGACGAGAGAAGTCTGTAACAAATCGTTCAACGGTATCTTGGCGATAGAGGTCAGAGTTATACACCATCACCAACTCTAATCCATTATCACCATCCTCACTTACATATAAATTGAAGTCATATTTAGCATGGCTATGGGCGTCATCGTCCGACAACGGCTCAATTTTGAGCGCAGCGTTATCATCACTTTGAGGCGGCAAATTCAACAGATTCAAGAACACTTGAAAAAAGGGTGTTCTGGATGAATCGCGTGGGGGTCTTAACTCCTCAACCAATTTTTCAAAAGGCAGTGCTTGATGAGAATAGGCACCCAAAGTAACCTCTTTCACCTGTCGCAGAAGAGATCTCCCAGACATTGCCCCCTCAAGCTCAGTAGACAACACCACTGTATTGATAAAGAACCCGACTAATCGCTCTGACTCGATCGTGTCCCTTCCGGCAATTGGAGTTCCTATATTGATTCTCTGCTGACCGGTGTACTTATGCAAAAGCAATTGATAAGTAGCCACCAACACCATGAACAGTGTGGCGCCCTCTTCTTTTGCAAATTGTTGCGCCATCGCCAAATCACGAGGAGCTATGTGCCCCTTAACGACACCACCATTACTGGTCATCACAGCAGGACGAGGATAGTCCGTCTGTAGTTGCAACACCTGCCCATCATTGTCCAACTGATTGCGCCAGTAGTTCAGATGGGTATCCAGCGTATCGCCTGTCAACCAATTTCGTTGCCAAGCGGCCACATCCACATACTGAATATCTAACTCGGGCAAAAATGGAGATCGTTGATCGATAACCGCCTGGTAGAACTCCATCAACTCAGCCGTCATCACATTCAACGACCATCCATCAGAGACAATGTGATGAATCGCGCCGATAAAAGCATGTTCAACTTCAGGCCCGTTACTAACTTTGATAAGTTCTCCACGCATCAAATGATCGAATTTCAGATCAAACCCCATGCTCATTTGAGTATGGACGATGCGTTTTAATTCCGCTTCACGGGCGATCGCATCCAACGATGAAATATCCCGCTGCGCCATATCCCATATGCGCACATCATGTATCAACGCTGTTGGCTTGCCATCAACTGAGTCAAAATTAGTGCGCAGGGTTTCGTGACGCTGAATGATTGCATTAAAGCTTTCTATAAACGCGGCAACATTCAATTCACCTCGAATCCGCAGAGCGACTGGCATGTTGTAAGCTGGCGTACCTGGATCTAACTGATCCAACAACCACAATTGCTGCTGAACGAATGACAAAGGTAGTGGCTCATCTCGATCAATGCGTACAATAGGAGGTACGTTATGATCATCAGACGAAATCGCACCATCAATGTGTTGTGCAGTGTTGCGAATCGTGGGCTGCTCAAACAGTGCTCGCAGAGGAAGATTAACGTTAAACTCCCTCCGAATTCGAGACATCACTTGCGTTGCCAGTATTGATTGACCACCAACTGCAAAGAAATCATCTTCTACAGACAAATCATCGCGCTTTAGGATGCTCTGCCAAATTTCCAACACGCGCGATTCTGATTCGGTTGTAGGCGCAACGATAACCCGGTCTTCAACCGCTACCACATCAGGCGCAGGCAGCATATTTTTTGCGACTTTTCCATTGGGCGTTAAAGGCATTGCATCCAATGGCACAACTACTGACGGCAACATAAATTCAGGCAAATTGGGTTTAAGGAAATCCCTATATTCAGCCTGGCTGTAGCTGTGTCCAGTAACAACATAAGCGACCAGCGCCTTTTGCCCCTGAACATCTTCTCGTACTATCACGCAACTGGCTTTTACACCATCCATTTGTCGGAGTAAGCTTTCGATCTCACCAGGCTCAATTCGGAAACCCCGAATTTTGACTTGATTATCGATACGACCAAGATACTCGACCTCACCGTTCGGTAGAAAGCGAGCCAGATCCCCGGTTCGATACATTTTGGGTTGGTGGGCGACATTAACGTTTAATACAAACTTGTCAGCAGTTTGCACAAGATCATTAAAATAGCCTGGGCCGACACTCTCCCCACCAATGCAGAGCTCCCCTGGAACGCCCTCAGGCACCATTCTTTGCTTTTCATCAACGATATAAAGTTTAACGTTATCTATCGCTGCACCGATGGGAATCGAACCTGATTCATATAAGTCTAGATTCTGAACGATATGATAGGTCGCGATATCCGCGCACTCAGTAGGCCCATAACTATTAACCAGCCGGCCATTACCGTGTTGAAGCCACTCACTCACCCGATCGAAGTCTATGGGCTCACCACCCAAAAAGACCCATCTTAAAGAATCTAACTGTTTATAGTCGGCCGTCTCATCTAAAATTGGATAGA
Source organism: Ketobacter alkanivorans (assembly GCF_002863865.1). Taxonomy (NCBI): domain Bacteria; kingdom Pseudomonadati; phylum Pseudomonadota; class Gammaproteobacteria; order Pseudomonadales; family Ketobacteraceae; genus Ketobacter; species Ketobacter alkanivorans. The sequence continues at coordinate 481,125 of NZ_CP022684.1, forward strand.
ACGCGTTAGGGGCGCAATTAATCCATGACACAGAATGCTTCTCTATATCGTTAAGCAACTCATATGGGTCATATTCAACCGCCATCGGCATTACAAGCGCAGCGCCGCTCACCAACGGCGCAAACAAATTCTTCTGAGTTAAATCAAATCCAATTGCACTCACTAACAGTACGCGATCATTCTCAGACATACTGAACTCGCGACAATACCAATTCAGAAGGTTAACTTCCGCGTAATGACGGGCACCAGTGCCTTTAGGTTTACCTGTGGATCCAGATGTGTAGATCACATATAGCAATGAATCTGCTGCCCCCTGTAACGTTGGGCGCGAGTCTGCATGTGCTACAAGTTCAGCCTCTATACTAGCCAAAGAGATTCGAGCATTAACATCAACATCAGATGCTAATCTTTCTTTCGTATCAGTAATAAGAAGCGACGCTTGCGAATCCTGAAGCATGTACTCAATACGCTCACCAGGATAAGCTGGATCTAAAGGCAAATAGGTTGCCCCTGACTTAAGGATAGCCAATATTGTCACAATTAATTCAGGTGAACGTGGCATCATCACAGCAACAACAGCACCGGCAACAACGCCGCTTTGCATAATATAATGAGCAAGCTGATTGGCTTTGGAATCTAACTCTATATAGGTGAGCGCTTCATCTCCACGAATCAAAGCTGGTGCGTGAGGGGTTCTATCAACCTGACGCTCAATGAGTTGATGAACAGTAATATCACGATCGTAATCTCGTTCAGTATTGTTCCACCCATGTAAACGCTGGATCTCGGCTGGCGTGATAATTGAGATGTCGTCAATTGAACTCTGTGGAGCTTCAACAACCTGTTCAAGAATATTAATATAATGTTGAATCAAATTTTGAACAAAGGGCTTATGGAATAACTCTGTGCGATACACCACCTCACCATTGATTACATCACCTTGCTCCATCAAACTAAATTCTAAATCAAATTTCGCTACAACCTGATTGTTTGCAATAGAGTCCAAACTGATGCCAGGAATCGTTGCTGATGCATCGATACCGATATTTTGCAGGGAAAACAGCACTTGGAACAACGGCGAATGCAGCATATCCCGTTCTGACACAAGCTCATCCACCAAGCGTTCAAAAGGCACATCTTGATGGGCAAAAGCATCCAGTGTTTTTTGCCGGATCTGCCCCAAGAAGTCAGTAAAGCTCAGATCGAGATCCAGCTCACCTCGTAACACCAAGGTGTTGACAAAAAAGCCTATAACAGGCTCTATCTCTTCAAAATTACGGTTGGCAATTGGGCTTCCAACGGCGATGTCACGCTGGTTGGTATACTTTGATAAAAGCACCATGTACGCCGCCAGTGTTACCATATACATACTGACACCATGCTGCTTACACAGCAGGTTCAGCTTGGCGCTTAATTGGCTGTTCAACTGAAAGCCAAGAACATTCCCCGCAAAACCTGTCTTTGTGGTTCTGGCATGATTAGTGGGTAACCCTAGAACTTCTACTCCTGCAAGCGCATTGCGCCAATAACTTACCTGGCGCTCTAATTCGTCGCCGCTTAGCCAGTTACGCTGCCATTTGGAAAAATCCCCATACTGAACCTTAAGATCAGGAAGCGGTGACGGACGGCCATTGGAATAGGCGTCGTACAACTGCCCTAATTCGCGCATTAATATTCCATTAGACCAACCGTCGGAAACTATGTGATGCATATTGATCAGCAGCACATAGTCCTGCTCACCCAGCACCAGCAATTTGGCATAGAAAAGAGGACCTTGATCAAGGTTGAAGACATGACCGTACAACCCATCGACCTCACTATCCACTCTGACGTGCTGTTGTTGATGATTCAAATGGGCCAATTCAATAATATCGAAGGCCCAAGTGTGCGCCGCAGAAACAACTTGAACCGGCTCATCATCTATCAACTGCATGGTGGTACGAAGTATGTCATGTCTGGCCACTATTGTTTCAAGTGCCTGCCTGAGCGCACTTACATCTACTCGGCCACGTAACTTGAATGCGCCAGGCATATTGTATGCAGTGCTACCCGGCTCAAGCTGATCCAGAAACCACAGGCGTTGCTGCGCGAATGAAAGTGGAACTACGCTATCTGAAGGCACACGCTCAATTGGTGGAATATTGCGGGTTTGATTTGCCCTTTCAACCGCGATGGAGAGCTCCGCTATGGTAGGCGCTACAAACAATTCCCGAACACTAAGGGGTATCTGAAACTGCTTTTTTATTCTGGACACAATACGGGTCGCAAGTAGCGAATTACCGCCCACATCGAACAGATTGTCCTGCACACCGATATTCGTGCGCTGTAATACCTCTTGCCAGATAGCTACTAGCTGTTGCTCGGTAGCGTTACGAGGAGCGACATAGACTTGCAAATCGGCAACGGCCGCGTCGGGGTCAGGTAACGCCTTTCTATCGACTTTGCCATTTGGCGTTAGTGGCCACCGATCAACGCTAATCAACAAAGAAGGGATCATGTATTCGGGAATGTGATCCCGCAACATCTCTCTCCAACCTGCAGGTTCATTCTGGGCAACGATGTAACCAATCAACCGATCCTGGTGAACCACTACCAGCGCATCGTCTATACCTTGCAGCGCCTTCAGTGCATGTTCGATTTCCCCTAACTCAATGCGCAAGCCACGCAACTTGACCTGAAAGTCTTTGCGACCTATGTATTCAATATCGCCAGTTGGCAACAACCGCCCCAAATCACCTGTACGGTATAACTTTCCTGATGCTAGAGAAGATTCCACAAAGACAGCTTCGGTCAAATCGTCGCGATTGATATAACCCAGGCCAACACCGGCACCCGCTATGCAAATTTCACCAACACAACCAGGCACAACCTGCTGTAAGTTGTCATTTAATATAAACAGTTGTGTATTCGGTACAGGCTTCCCTATGGGAATCGATTGTTGATCATTTTCGATTACATCAAGAACATGAAACGCCACAACATCGGTACACTCGGTGGGACCGTAGCTGTTGATTAACTGGGCCTGAGAATGCGCACTGGTAAGCCATGGATAAAGTGGCCCCAATCGAATGGCCTCACCACCCAGCACTAGAAAGCGCAACGATTTAAGCGCTTTATAACCATCAACCGCTGCTAATTCTACAATTGGATAGAATGCACTGGGCGCACAATTCACCCAGGTTATAGCATGCTGATTGATCAAGCCCAACAGTTCGTGCTCATCATAAAGTTCCATGCTGGGCATAACCAATCCAGCACCCACCATTAATGGAGCAAACAGGTTTTTCTGGCTCAAATCAAATCCGACAGCACTCACCATCAGGGTTCGATCCTGATTGGTAATGTCCAGCGATTCAAGATACCAGCTCTGGAGATTTACCTCCCCACCATGACAAACCATAGCTCCTTTGGGCTGACCGGTTGAGCCGGAAGTATAAATAACATAGATCTGCTGACTAGGGTCGATTAACACTTGAGGGTTAACGACTGACTCACCCGACAAGCCAGAATCTTCCGCATCCAGGCAAAGCACATGCCCATCAATCGATCCAAGACAATCAGCATGCTCAGAAACTGTAACCACAACGGGAGCAGCAGAATCCCTGACCATATAAGACAAGCGTTCCCGCGGATACGATGGGTCAAGCGGCACATAGGCTCCGCCGGCCTTTAGCACACCCAAAATAGCCACAAGCAAATTGGCACTACGATCCAAACATACGCCAACTCGAACATTGGCTCCCACACCCATATCAATCAGAGCATGAGCTAACTGATTGGAGCGCTCATTTAGCTGTTTATAGGTCAGCGTTTCTACAGCACTGATAACAGCCTCGTTGTCAGGATACTTCTCTACAATACTCTCGAAACGGACGACCACATTATCCTGTGGCTCTATATCCCGTTGCGATACGTTAACCAACTGAGCAATCTGTTCTGCACTGGACAGAAATTGCAAATCCGCAACGGACGCCAAATCCTCAAACTGTATCTGTTCATTCAGATGTATTGTTCGCTCAAGGAACCGTAGGCCGTTAAATGTATTAGCATCATAGCGAAGCTCAAGCTCTATCCCTTGAGTTTGCTCCTTAACAATAAACTGAACGCCACCATCCACTTTTGGTGCTGACATAACAGGCTGCACGGACGCATGATCCAGCGTTAGATCACTAACAAAATTATAGTAATTGAACATGAATACGGTGCGACCAACAGGGAGTATCTGTTGCTGGGCTTGCAGCGATATAGCTCGAAAGCTGCGGGCGCTGTCTCGAGATTCTTTTAGCGACGTCAGCCAATCGTGAACAGTAACACCCCGGCCGTTCAATGCGGCAGGCACTATGGACGGAAACTGCTGATAGAAACAACCCAGTTCACGATCCCAGGCATCCTGGCGACAGCTGTAGAACTCTGCGAACGAAAAGCCTGCATCAGGCCTACAATAGTGATGAATCATCAAACCGAATAATGCTTTAAAATACAGTGGCAGGTTCACTTTGTTGGCGGCACAGTATTCACTGATGGTGGCCACTTGACGATGGTCCAGCGTAATACTGTCCACGCAGTCGTTAAAACGCGTTTCACGACCTGGGTCTCGGTAACGTGATGAAAAAGAAAAATTCAATGGTTCAACAAGCGTTGCTTTCTGGCGCCAGAAATCCAATACCTGAGGATGATCAGAATGCTGCTTGCTCCAACGTAAAAATGCCTCGGCACCGACATCGGTTTGCAGCGCGACGGCCTCGCCCATCAGAATGGCTTTGTAGGTATCAAGCAGCCGTTCCATCAATAGATATGTTGAAGCACCATCTAATACAATATGATGGCATGCCACCACCAGTCTAAAGCTTTCTTCTTTATGCAATAGATAATAGCTAATCAGATCATCCTGATAGACATCATAGGTTCTATGCATCAGTTTCATGGCTGCATCATGGATGGAGAACCCATCCCAATGCTGCTTGGTTAGATCGACTGTTTGCAGGTTTGCTGCAGACTTTCGCGGTATCACAGCATATGCCATATCCGCAGCCGGTATATTGCATTCGGTGATTTTCATTCGAAGTACAGGGGCTGCATCCACCACTAGCTGGATCGCACGATGCAACACATCAAGATCCGGTTTGCCCGGAAGATCAGCGTAAATGCCGTAGGCATTCTGAATGGTTTCTGGGTGCGCCAATTGATCCAGCAACATCGACCGTTGATTTGAATTAAGACTCAACAGATCGTTATCCTCAGCACTGTAACCCAACTGATCAAGCAAATGCACAGAGTCATACAGCTCGATATCATCAATACAGGTAGATTGCGAGCCAGCCAGCGCATCCAGCAGGAACAAGTACTGATCCATCATTCCTGACACTGTATGATCATCAAATAGATCTGTATTGAACTCGAGGCTGGCCTCGTAGTGGTCGCCCGTTTTTGCAATACCCAACACCATATCCATACGAGCAGCCACATGACTGGATGGAATGGGTTCAATCTGCACGGGGGCATCACCAAAGGGATTCGCGCCGTCAGCATCCTGCATATTGATCAACTGAAATGCAGCTTGAGCCAAGGGGGGATATCCGGGCTGGCGTTCCACCTCCATTGCTTCAAGCAAACGGTCGATGGGCAGATCCTGATGACTGAATGCACCCAGGGACATATCTTTAACCCGACGATAAAATTCCTCTACGGTAGGGTTGCCGCTTAAATCCAGACGCATTAACAGCAGATTCACAAAGAATCCGATCAGTTCCTGAACTTCGCTTCGACTTCGACCGGCAATCGGTGAACCTATGACCACATCCTGGCTAATGGCATAACGCCCCAGCAGCAGTTGCCACGCACCGAGAAAGAACATGAACGGCGTTACATCCAGGCTCGAACAGGCATGATTAATCTTACCTGCCAAAGCATCGTTCAGCGGCACCACTTTCAGGGCACCGTTATTGGTGGGAATGTCCTGACGAGGTCTATCCGTAGGAATAGCCAACACTGGCGGCGCTCCGTTTAACGTCTGTTGCCAGTAATCAAGATGCTTTTGCATCTCGTCGCTTTCCATCTGCTGACGCTGCCACGCAGAGTAATCAGCGTACTGAATCGTCAGAGGTGGCAATGGAGAAGACATTCCTGCCGAAAAGGCCATATACAGAATGCTCAGTTCTTTAACCAGCACCTCCATTGACCATGCATCAGAGATAATATGATGCATCCCGGCAACAAGGACATGATGATCTTGCTGTAATTGAATCAAATGGGCACGAAACAACGAACCCGCTTTCAGATCATATGGAGTAAGAGACTCGTCGTTGACCGCCTGGGCAATTTTGGCCTGTTGTTCTGCTTCTGGTAGTTCGCTGAGGTCAGTACGGCGAAAGTGCCAACTCTCAGGAGGCAGAATGACCTGAACTGGCTCACCATCGTTATCATCGAACCGAGTACGCAGTGATTCATGGCGCTTGACCAGCTCCCGCAGCACTTTCTCGAGTACCGTCACATTCAATGCACCTCGAATGCGCAGCGCACTAGACATGTTGTAAGTGACATCACGGGGGTTCAGTTGATCCAGAATCCACAGTCGCTGCTGCCCAAAAGAGGTTAGCAGAGGCAGTGATCGGGATACGGGCTCAATTGCCGTTTCGTTGAGTTTTCTGGCCTGACGCAAAAATTCGATGATAGCAGGCTTGTTGGAGACCACCTTATCGCGAATATCTGAAGTAAAAGCGCCTTCAGGTGCGCTAAAGCGCAGGTTTTCACCTTCCAACCAGAGGCGGATGTCCAGTTTCGATAGAGAAGCCAGAAACTCAACTACGTTCATATTCTTCCTGTTGTATGCTGTTATTGTTATTAGTATACGTGCCGTTTACACCTGATTGGGCCCGAGCTAACGAGTATCAGGTAAACTCTTAATTTTGGGGGATTTATCCTGAAGTTTAAAGAGGTTACAAAGTGTCTTTTGGTGTGTTTTTGAAATAATCGCCAATATTGACCACCGGAGTGTTGCGCTGCTCAGTCAGGACAAAGGTGTTTCGGCCTTTCCGCTTGGCGTCATACATGGCCTGATCGGCAATCTGGATAAAATCCTCAGCCCCAATATTAGCATTTTTGGCCACCGCCGCCCCAATACTGACTGTAACTTGTTTAAAGGGGCTCTCTTCGTGAGGAATACATAGCTTGCGTATGGCGGATATCACGCGCTCCCCTGTGTGCCGTGCGCCCTCCTCATCGGTATCGGGCAGCACCACAGCAAACTCCTCGCCGCCGTACCTGAACAACGCGTCAGAAGGCCTGCGCAAGGCATTACGCATAATTAAGGCGGCACGAACCAGCGTATCATCTCCCTGCTGATGGCCGTATCTATCATTAAAGTTCTTGAAATAGTCGATATCGATCATCATCAACGAAATGGATCTTCGATCACGGCGACAACGTTCTATCTCCTGCTCCAGAACGCTATCAAATGCCCTTCTGTTGGGTACCCCGGTGAGGCTATCCACCAGGGCCAGCTCATAATTTTCCCGAGCCTCTTTCTCATAGCTCTCTTTTTCCTGGCGTAGCTTTCTAATGTGTGAAGCCATCGAGAAAGACAGCAACACGACATTCAAAACTATCCCGTATTTCAATGAGTTAACCGTGATTTCGTTGGTAGCCACCCAACCTTGCTGCTGCGCAGAAAACAACACGGCACCCACTAGCCCTGCCCCCCATGCAGCCACAAAAATCCGCGCCCCGGGGCGATTCCTGAGGATAGCCAAACCACCTGAGATGATGACAGTTATCACTACAAAGAGGGGCCAAATGGCAGTGAAGCGCACCATCCATTCATTGCTTACCAACGCGCCAACGATGGCCATTATGGCGCTGAGAATACATTCAATGAGCAATATCTTGTTAAGAGCACTGCTCATACTCTGAACATCAAGAATACTTCGTGTAAACAGCACCACAAAGGTCAAACACAACCCAACAGTAATGGCTTGCACATGCGAGTTCATCCAGCTCGGGTTGTCCCGCCAGAGATACATGGAGCCGTACCCCATCACTGAAAGTTCAAATAATGTAATAGAGGCAATCAGGATCACATAATAAAGATAGGCCTCATCACGAGCCATCAAGAACACAAATAAGTTGTAGAAAATCATGATGATAAGCGCGCCAAAGAAGAGGCCATGGAACACAGCATCATCAATGAGCGCTACGTCCAGCGCTGTATCATCGTAAATTTTAAAGTGGAATTGCATGGAGCCCAAGGTCTGCAGGCGTACGAGAGCATACGTAGTATCGGGCGGAATCTGGAAATAGAAATTTGGACCATATCGCTGGCGCGCCGACCAGGGACGCATATCGCCCATGCTTGAAGCAAAATGCCAGCCTTGATCATTAAGAAAATAGACATCGATGTTGTCAATTAGCGGGAATCCATACTCAAGCCAGTATGGACTGGGTTGAACCATACCCAGCGGATCAAGGGGGATCAGCACCCAGTGAGCATTAGCGGAATATCCCTTATTATCCTTCGACACATGAAGCTGAAAAGAATGGTTGCGTGTTAATAACTCAACATCCTGATATTCAGAAGGATTCAACGTGCCATTGAGCTCCTCGTGAATGAAAAATTCAGGCACCGCAAAACCTGCACCTGAGGCCATTGCATCAACCCGAGGCAGCAACACTAATATCAAAAAAATCAGACTGCGAGCCACAGTCAACATCAATAAAACACCGGGCATCATCAACCATTCAAGGGGGTTCTGCTCAAGTATAACCTTTAACAACCACGACCTTGAATGGTTAAATGATTGGATTGTGATGTCTAGAGGAAGCCTTCGTCCCGTCCCTCTTCTGAATGACCCGAACTGACCTGCTCGGCGGTCTGTGCTGCCCATTTCATGGTATCCAGATACTGAGCTATATCCGCGATGGTATGCAGCTCAAACAATGAGCGGAGTTGGATATCAACCTCGAATGCCTGCCTGAATTTAGCAACTGCCCTGGCAGCCAGAAGCGAATGTCCACCTAGATCGAAGAAACTGTCGTGAACACCTATGTGCTCAACACCCAAAACCTCACTCCAAATTTCCACCAGCTTTTCTTCGGTGGCAGTTCGTGGGGCAACATAGGGTGGGCGCCCATTGCTTTCAGGATCAGGTAGTGCGTTCCGATCAATCTTGCCATTCGGGGTAAGCGGCCAACGATCCAGGATCGTAACCGTAGACGGAATCATATAATCGGGAAGTGAATTTCTCAGTTGCGCACGAACCTGATCCGTCGACACGTCAGACTGCGCAACAATATAAGACACAAGCTGTTCATTCCTAACGAGCGTAAGGCTATCGGAGATACCGGAAATAGACTTAAGCGCTATCTCAATTTCTCCCAACTCAATACGTAAGCCTCGCATTTTAACCTGAAAATCTTTCCGTCCAATGTAATCAATAGATCCATCGAGTCGCATCCGCACAAGATCACCAGTGCGATACCATCGACCATCACCAAAAGGATTAGGTTCAAATACAGCCCCGGTTAACTCAGGCTTATTAACATAACCCAAACCAACACCCGCACCGGCAATACAAAGCTCGCCCACAACCCCGGGAGGCAGCTGGTGATTTGCGCTATCTACAATATAAAGCTGGGTATTACAGATGGCTTTACCAATGGGCAACTCGTCACCATCGAGACCTGGCTGATACTGATGGAACGCAACAACATCGGTACATTCAGTAGGCCCATAGCTATTGACCAACCTGCACTGACCCAGCTTCAACCAATCCGCGAGCAATGGAAGGCGAATCGGCTCACCACCCAACACAACGTAGCGTAAAGACTGATAGGGATAACCACTCAGCGAACCGTCTTCAACCAAGGGGTAGAACGCACTGGGAGCACAATTAACAACAGTGATAGATTCATCTGATATTGTTTTGGCTACAACACCGATATCGTAATCGTCCATATCAGGAATAACCAAACGCCCGCCAACTAGAAGGGGTGCGAAAAGATTCTTCTGGGTTAAGTCAAACCCGAATGCACTCACCAACAAGAACCGGTCTGATTCAGAAACACCAAGAGCATTGATATACCAAGACTGCAGGTTTATTTCGCCTGCATGGGTGACCTCCGCTCCCTTGGGCTTTCCGGTAGACCCCGAAGTATATATAACGTAAATGGGATCAGCCGCCTTTGGCAGCGCTTCCGAGTCGATGGCGATTGAATCACGCCAGCTGGTGTCAGAATCAAGTTCAAGTACTGTCGCCTGGATCTGGGTGCCCGCCTGCTCCATGCGTTCACGAACACATTGTTGCGTGATCAACACCGGTGCAGAAGAATCATCAAGAATATACGCAAGTCGCTCCGAAGGATACGCCGAATCCATCGGCACATAAGCTGCCCCACACTTCAATACGGCCAGTACGGACACCAACATGTCCATACCTCTATCCAGACATATTCCAACCTTGCTACCAGAAACCACCCCTGAGGCTGCAAGCTTGGCTGCCAACGCCCCAGACATATTATGCAGTTCAATATAACTTAATTGGTCGCCGCCATGTTTAACTGCAATGGAGTGCGGCGTTTTCTGCACCTGCTCGACAAACCCGTGCACCACCGTTTCAAACGGGAGCATCTCGGCAGAAACACCCTCAACTGGAATTGGTTTCTGCTCCTCTGGAAGGCGCAATTCCAACTGATCGATTTGTTTGACGCCTCTCAGAATCTGATCACTCAGAAATTCCATACGATGCAAGAAGCCAAGATCGCTAAACAGATCAGCAAGGTAAATCAAGTTCAATTCGACCCATCCATCCTGCTCATGCACGACAAATTGAACCGGCCCATCCTGCACTTGCGGGTAAGCTTTGAGCTTGATATCGGTACCAAACAACTTCATAGAAGGGATAAAGTTGTAATAGTTGAACATGAAATTCAGACGACCTTGCGGTAATAGCCGTCGCTGCGCCATCAAGGAGATATTGGCATTGGCGCGTAACGATTTCCGATACTGTCTGATGTGGGAAAAAAGCTGATTTACACTGGAGTCACCACGAAACAGATCTTTAGGAAAGACAACCGGCAAGATCTGAAAATAGTTGCCGAATACGCGTTTATGCTGGCCGACACGCCCACCAACAACCTCAGACAGATAAAAGTCAGCCTCGCCCCGACAATAGGCATTGATCAGCAATCCGTACAATGCTTTAAAATAAAGAGACGGCGTAATCCTATGCTCTTCACAGAAGGCTTTGAGCATGCTCCAATGTTCATCAGGCAGCCGTATAGTCTGCTCCATTCTACCAGAGTCAGATCGCCCTCCTGGAGGAATCGAGAAATCCAATGCTTCAATTGATGCACTCTGTTTGCGCCAGAACGCAAGCACCTCAGAACTATCTGTGCGGCGAATATTATCAGCAACGTATTGATCAAAAATATTCGGTGCTGATTCAATTGGTTTACCGCCACGAATAGACTGAACACAATCAATAGAATTCTTGAGATGCACCGCCATGCCAGCACCGTCAAGAATTATATGATTCATTCTAAACACAACCAGATGACGCCCTGAATCTAATTTGAAAATAAAATATTGACTCAGCTCACCTTCAATATCATAAGGCTGCCAAATAAGATCCTGGGCATATTTTGCGGCGTCCTGATCGCTGGTTTTCTTGGTGGACCAGTCCTCAACAATGGGGCTCAAATACGCATTCCTGGCTACTTTAAGATATGCCACGTCGGTATACGGCAAATCAGATCGTAATATTCGAGCGCGCAACATTGGTTGCTGCTGAACAAGCGCCTCGCTGGCCTTAATCCAGTCATCAATATTGAAGTCGCCCTCCGTTATAAAGTGATAACCCAAACTGTTCTTCAGTGATTCTGGTTCCAGCAATGCATCAAGATACATATCCCTCTGCATCGGTGATAACGTTCTAATCTCGTATTGCGATGAATCGACGCCCAGTAAATCAGGAAGATCCTGTTGTGAGAATACATCGATATGGTCAACCATTTTCTCTGGCTGGCGAACCAACTGATCCAACACCTGCGTAAAATGTTTAGCCATTCTAGCTATGGTAGATTCGACAAACAGATCGGTATTGTATTCAAACACACCGGACAAGCCGCTGTCTGAAGATTCTTGAAGGATCAATGACAGCTCATACTTGGCGGTCTTATGCTCTCGAGCAACAGGCTCTATATGCAACCCTGCCACATCCGCACGAATAGATTCCTGCGCAACATTTTGCAACGCGAAGCCAACCTGAGCACCTGGCGAGGTATCAGCGGTGCGCTCCATCTTAATCGCATCCAAAAGCAGATCCGCGGGCATATCCTGATGTGCGTAGGCCCCTAACGAAACCTCTTTGACCTGACGAAGATACTCAATAACCGAGGGATTATCTTCAAGGCGAGTGCGTATAACCAGCCCATTTATAAAGAAACCAATCAAACCCTCCAGCTCTGCACGGTTGCGCCCTGCAATGGGAATTCCAACACATATATCCTTTTGGCCAGCATAACGGGACAGCAATATTTGATACGCGCCCATTAGCACCATGAACGGAGTAAAATCGTTCCGCTCACAAAATCTATTCAGTGTTGCAGTTAAATCAGCTCCAAGCTCAACCGGAAAATGCGCGCCATTGAAGGTTTGATGTTTTGGCCTCGGTTTATCTGCGGGCAACCGCAACACGTCAGGCGCCCCGCGCAACGCCTCTTGCCAATATTGACGAAGTTCATCCAAAACCTCGCCCTGCAACCAATTACGCTGCCAAACAGAAAAATCCGAATATTGAATCGGTAATGGAGGCAGCGGAGAGGTCTGACCTGCGGAAAAAGCTGGATACAACAACTGGATCTCTTGAATTAACACACCTAAAGACCATCCGTCCGAGACGATATGATGCATGTTCAAGAGAAGAATGTGGGTACTCTGATTCAGTCGGATAATCTTGGTAGAAAACAGGCTGTCATCCTGCAGCGAATAGACCCTAGCCGCGTCCTCATCAACCAAACGTTCAATCTCACGCCCCATCTGCTCCGCAGGCATGTGAGAAAGATCAATCAGTTCTGACTGCCAATCTTTGGGCTCACGCACAATCAGCTGAGGAACCCCCTCTGTCTCACCAAAATTGGTCCTCAGCACCTCATGACGAGAAACTATCTCTCCAAACACTTCATCGAGAACATGTAGATCAAGCGGGCCACCGATCTTCAATGCAGAAGGTAAATTATACTCGCTACTGCCCTGATTAAGCTGATCTACAAACCAAAGACGATATTGCGCAAATGACAACGTGTCCCGATTGGGGGGATCCAAACGAACCAATGGTGGAGCACTGGCTGTGACGCCAGATACAGAAGCCGTACTGATATAACGAACCAGCTTTTCAATAGTTGGCGCTTCAAACAGCGCCCTAACAGATAGCTCGACGTTAAATTCCTTTCGGATACGGGAAACCACTTGAGTAGCGAGTAAAGAGTGCCCTCCGCTCTCAAAGAAATTGGCCGTAACACTGACCTCAGAGGTCTTAAGCACCTGACACCAGATGTCCGCTATCTTTTGCTCACTGTCATTTCGCGGAGCAACAAATTCCGCAACAGAGCCAACACTTGGTTGCGGCAAAGCTTTACGATCAATTTTACCATTTGGAGTCAGTGGCCAAACCGCTACACTTATAATTGCAGCAGGCACCATGTAATCGGGTAATTTCTGTCGCAGGTAATCCTTTGCTGCTGTCAGATCGATGTGTTTATCTGAAAGCATGTATGAATACAGGTTGTCATCCCGAACCAATGACAACGCATCCTTAACGCCACCAAAAGATTTCAATTGACTATCAATTTCACCCAGCTCAATCCGAAGGCCGCGCAACTTCACCTGAAAATCAGCGCGCCCAAGATACTGAATAAGATTACTTTCGTTAAGACGGCAAATATCTCCGGTTTTGTACCATCGACCATCACTGTAGGGACATTCTTCAAAACTCTGGTAATTCAGTTCGTCACGATTCCAATAACCGGCACCAACACCCGCCCCGGATATACGCAGCTCACCAGCGGCGCCTTTTGGCATTAATTGGCCAGATTTATTGACGATATACAGGTTTGTATTAGAAAGAGGCTTACCTATCGGTAAATCGGCACATCCAGGCGGCAGCTCTTTTAAACTATGGGATGCTACGACATCACTGCACTCTGTTGGGCCATAACTATTCGTAAGCGTAGCCTTTACGCTTTCCTGAGCTAACCATGCCCCCATCACATCTAGCCGAATGGGCTCCCCCCCAAGAATTACGTGCCGAAGGCCAACAATATCATGCTGGAAATCCAATAGCGGATAGAACGCAGATGGAGCGCAATTGACTATTGTGATGCAGTGACGTTTGATATCCTGCGCCAACTGCTGCGGGTCGTAGTCATTATTTTGCGGGATCACCAAAGTAGAGCCGCTGCAGACAGGAGCAAAAAGATTCTTTTGAGTAAGGTCGAAGCCTAAGGCCGATACTAGCAAAAAACGATCGCCTTCATCACTCTCCAGCAGCGACTGATACCAATCAAGAAGATTAGATTCGCCTCTGTGGTATACCCCAGCACCCTTCGGCAGGCCAGTTGAGCCAGACGTGTAAACGAAATACAGCAGCGCACTACTGTCTATAGTGACAGCAGGCGCATGATCAGAAACATTCGCTAATACCGATACGATTTCGTCGACAAGAACAACCTGCATAGCGGTAGAGAGTGAGGTTTCCTTCGCATCATCAAATCGCGCTTTAACGCAACGCTCCGTCAAGAGGAAGCTGGCTTCAGAGTCAGACGCGATGAAAGCGATTCTGTCGGCCGGATAATTTACGTCCAATGGCACATAAGCAGCGCCCGTTTTTACAACACCTAAATACCAAGCTAGCAGGTTAACACTGCGTCCAACACAAATTGCAACCCTGTCACCAAAGCCCACACCAAGATCAAGTAAATAATTGGCCAGTTGGTTGCTAAGAGAATCAAGCTCCCGGTAGGACATCTGTTCTTCGCCACAGATAACAGCTGTCTGAAGAGGCAATCTATTAACCTGAGAGGAAAAGCGCTCTAACAGAGTTGGGCCAAGTTCTCTATCTTGGCCAGACGCTACCGTTAAAAGTTCACTACGCTCGTCTTTCAGAAGCCAATCGAGTTTCGACTGATGAGTGTGGCCACTCATGATCTCCTGATGCACACTAGACATCCGCTCCAACAAAGAAAACCCAGCAAACTCGTTCTCTCTATAACTCAGCCTTAACGTTAACCCAGCCTCATCAGGTGTAACCAACAGCTTAACAGTGCCAGCGTTGTCCGGTTGCAACGGCTCGATCACTACCTCTTTTCCAGCCAATTCAATCGGCTGTTTTACCTCATCCAGTCGATAGTTAAACTGAAACTCCAGAGCATCCGAGGTTAAGAATGCATTGCGCTGTAACATTGAAATATACTGTGCATCACCTACCGACTTCTTCCACGCTCGGTTAGCCTGTAAAGCGGCATGAACAGTGTCAAGTTTTGCAACCGTACCATGTTGAACATGTGGCACAAACTGAAACGCACAACCAATCAGGCTCTCGCTGTTTTCGTTCCGACCAGAAGCAGCATCAACCAGAACGAACTCATCGGAATGATAATAGCAGCGTTGTAAAGCGTAGGTATAAAGCGTTCGAATATAATTTGCGACAGATACAGCGTTGCTGGAACACCAATCTCTCAACTGGTTAAGGCTGGCTTCGTCAATCCGCAAACTCTGCACGGCCACCGGACCAGGCTCATGTAATTTAGGCGCAGGTGCGTCATAGTTAGCAAGCTCATCACCCCAAAAATTCAGGCTCGCAGCTCGGTCTGTATAAGCAATACGAGTGCGCAACCAGTCAGCCAACTCAGCTGGCGATACAGTATCGATGCTTCTGCCCTCATAGGCCGCCACAACCTGCGTGAAGTGCTTAACTTTGCTGATTCCATCAAATATAGAATGGTGCGCAGACACAACGAAATAGTAATCAGCATCAGTGATCTTCACTAAGCTGTAATGACACAGAGACCTATCTTCAATTTGCCACGAAGGCAACGCCAACGCATTCAGTGCATCTGCCAGCTGATCTGCGGTAAGCTTATCCTGACTCCAATCATGCTGTTCAAGATGCACACTGCTGTCTTGAATGACCAATTGATAAAGGCTATCTGCCCCACGAAGGTCGGCAACCACCACACGGCTGCGAAGAAATGGGTGTGCTTGCGCAACACTACCAAGCGCATCACGCCAACGACCAATATCAATCTGCGGAATGCGAACAGCGTACCCTATGCTGTTGCGGTTGCTATCAGGATTGCGCAAACTATCAAGGCAAAAATCACGCTGCATTGGCGACAAGGGAAGAACGGCATCAACTTGGCGACCGTTTGTCAGCTGTTGACACAGCTCCTGTTGAGAATACAGTTGCAAGGCATCAAGGCTAAGATCCCGATCATCACAAACTGACTCAAGCACTTTCGTAAAATGGGTAAGAAAAAGGTCGATGGTGTCTGGATCAAATAGATCCGTATTAAATTCAAGCATCCCATCTACAACATTCCCATGATCTACTAACATCATGGTTAGATCCAAACGTGCGGCCACCAATTCGATGGGCATCGGTTCGATTTCCAGGCCACCCACTACCGCCTTTTGAGCAGTGCCATCGCCACTGGTTAATGATAACGCAACTTGATACAGCGGCGAAAAACTGAGATTCCGAGGAGTATTTAGCTCCTCCACTATCGCTTCGAAAGGTACATCTTGGTGGCTTTGCGCACCTAGTATTTTTTCTTTAACCTGCAGAATAATCTCACGAAAAGACGGGTTACCCGTGAACTGAGTACGAATCACCAATGTGTTGACGAAAAAGCCAATCAGGCCTTCTACCTCGGCCCTTGTGCGCCCAGCCACAGGCATGCCAACGCACAAGTCTTTCTGCTGCGACCATTTCGACAAAACCAGCTTGTAGGCAGCCATAAACACAACATAAAGTGTTGTATCAAACTCGCGAGCTACCCCACGCAAGCGAACCACAAGTTCAGCATCGAAATTGACTGCTCTAGTCGCTCCATTCAGAGTTTGCAAAGCAGGACGTGGCCGATCAAAAGGCAGTGCCAAATGGGATGGAGCCCTGTCCAATACCTTACGCCAGTAACTTAACTGGCGATCAAGTTCTTCCCCTTGCAACCATTGTCGTTGCCATGCCGCAAAATCCGGATACTGAATCGGCAACTCGGCGAAGGGGGCCTCGGCCCCCATCCGTTCGGCGGCGTATAATGCCGTTATTTCACGAACAAAGACGCCCATTGACCAACCATCAGTGACAATATGGTGCATCGTCACGATTAATCCGTGCTTGTTATCATCCAGCTTATAGAGTCTTGCCCGAATCAAAGGTCCAACAGTCAGATTGAACGAGGTTCTCACCTCAGCCTCGACTCTGCGAGTAGCCTCTTCCATCCTGCTAGATTCATCAAACTCCAGTAGCGACTCTACCGGAATTTCAAAACGCTCAACACTGCTCACGATCTGAGCGGGCTCTTCGCCGTCACCTGTAAATATCGTACGTAATGCCTCGTGCCGCTGCACCAACTTAAGAAACGCACGCTCGAGCGCACTAATGTCGAGAATACCGTGCAGATACAGAGCCGCAGGTATATGAAAAGTGCTGCTGCCAGGAGTAAGCTGCTCAATAAACCAAAGGCGTTGCTGGGCGTGAGAAAGAGGAATCGGAAGTGTGCGATCAGCCTTTGGAATCGACGCCTGAGTGCCACCTTCTGAAATTCTAGCCTCACTTAAAAATGTGATTACAGACTGCTTGTTATCAATAAGGTTTTGTTTAAGCTCAGGAGTCAGTGCACCCTTAGGAGCCTTGAATTTGAGCTGCCCTTCTTCTACCCAAAGCTTGATACCTGCTGCACCAAGCTTTGCCATCAGCTCATAAACTGTCATAGGGAACCTTCCTCAAAATCTTCTTCATCCCACGCTTCATCAATCTCAGACACATTGGGCACCGCCAAGCTTTGTAGAATTTCTGCCAGAGAAGCAATCGTGGGAACTTCAAATAGGGTACGCAACGGCAATTCAACGCCGGTTTTCTGCTTAAGGCGTGTGGAAACCTTATTAATTAAAAGAGAGTGCCCGCCTAAATCAAAGAAATCATCAAATACTCCGACTTTATCTAACTCAAGCACTTCCTTCCAGATATCAACTAACGCTTGCTCCGACTCGTTGCGCGGTGCCACATAATCGTTAACAACAAAATCTTCTGAAGCTGGTTCCGGAAGCGCGCGACGATCAACCTTTCCATTGGGATTGAGTGGCAGCTGATCAAGCATGACTATCGCGCTCGGAACCATATAATCAGGCAGAGTTTGTCGCAACTTAGCTTTCAATTCAGCTACTGAGAGCTGCGCCTCGCTGCTCTGCCTCTCGCAGTAAGCCACCAGTTGTTTGGAGCCATTCGCCATAGCTCTCACCACAACGGTAGACTCGCGCACAGATGGCATTAAATTGAGCGCAGTTTCGATCTCCCCTAATTCAATACGATAACCTCGAATCTTGACCTGATCATCAATCCTACCAGATATCTCCAGTGCTCCATCCGGTAACAGACGGCCAAGATCACCAGTTTTATACAGGCGCTCACCCGGCTTAAACGGATGATCAATAAAAGCGGATGAAGTCAATTCGGGACGGTTCAAATATCCATCGGCCAAGCCAAGCCCACCAACATAGATCTCACCATTTACACCAATGGGTGAAGGCCTTAAAGAATCATCAAGTACATACAGCGTGCTGTTTGCTATGGGTCGACCGATAGGAATAGTCGTAGACCCTGGCAACACCTTCTTAACCTCATACCAAGTAGAGAACGTTGTGTTCTCTGTGGGGCCGTAAACATGAAGCAAGTGATTGGGGCCGTTTCCTGAATCAATCACAGATTTGACTTGATTTGGATCGCAAGCCTCGCCACCAAACAAACAGTAATCCAACCCAGCAAACACATCGAGCTTCTGCTTTGAGAGCGCATTAAATAAAGCGGTTGTAATGAATAAAACGTCAATACTTTCATTAACGATCGCATCGGAAAAATGCTTAGGGCTCAAAGCTGTATCACGATCAACACAAACCAATGTACCACCGTTGAGTAACGCTCCCCACAATTCGAAGGTGGCCGCATCAAATGAAACGTTCGATGCATGCCCCATCCTGTGTCCTGGCTTAAGATCCACATAATCCGTATTCAATACCAGCCGACTAACTGCTATCTGAGGAACACACACTCCTTTTGGCTTTCCAGTGGAGCCGGAAGTATAAATAACATATGCCCTCGCTTTACTCCCACTATTAGAGCCCAAGTTAAGATTGGCATCAGATAAGGCTGCAGCTTGATCAAGCAAGGTCTCTATAGCCAACACTTCCGTATCGACTGCAGACGCCATGGCCTGCATTCGATCTATGTTATCTTTAAACGTCAACAATACGGGTGAGGCAGTATCCGTAACAATATGCTCGATTCTATCCTGTGGATACTCGGGATCAATTGGAACGTATGCCCCGCCGACCTTGAGCACCGCGAGCATCGCCTCAACCATCTGCAAGGATCGGTCAAAGCTAATTGCGATATCCTGCCCTGGCTGAACGCCTTTCTCAACAAGAGCTCGCGCAAGCTTATTTGATCTACGATTAAGCAAATCGTAGCTTACCTTTTGGTCGCCATGCTCCCAAGCGATGCGCTCCCCATGATCATCTACTTTCTTTAAGAACAGATCTATCAGAGATGAATCCGAGGCAAATAGCCGACCAGTATCGTTCCACGAGTTCAACAACTGCTGCTCTTCGCGCATGCTCAGTAGAGGAATATCGTTCAAACGAATACTGGGTGAACCTTGCACAGTAAGCAATATATGCTCAATGTGAGTCAGCATCCTCTGAATGGTTTCTGCCTCAAACAGAAAGCTGTCATATGAGAATCGAAGAACAAGCTCAGCGCCCGGGATCACGATCAGAGTTAAAGGGAAGTTGGTTTGTTGAAATGCATCAACTTTGCCTATGCTAAGAGATGCTTGGGTCTCCTCAAGTTTCTCATCGATTGGATAGTTTTCAAATACCAATATTGAGTCAAAAAGCGCCTGCTTAGAGGACAACTCACTAGCTTTATGTACTTCCACTAATGAGCTATATTCGTAGTTCTTTATCTCTGATTGCCTGGCCTGCTGCTCCTGCAACCAGTCAATAAAGCTTGCCCCTGGCTTAACGTCTAAACGCATCGGCAACGTATTAATAAACAGGCCAACCATCACCTCGATACCAGGAAGCTCTGCGGGTCGACCAGAAACAGTGGTGCCAAACAAAACATCCGTTTCGCCACTGTATCTATTCAAAAGAAGCCCCCAAGCTCCTTGCAATATATTGTTAAGGGTAATCCGATATCGCTTCGCAACATCTTGCAGCCCTTTAAGAAGCGCCCCACTGATAATGATCTCCCGCTCGCAGTAACGCGATGCACCATCTAATGAGCGAGCCTTTTCAGCTGCAATAGCAGCTGAGTTTCTAACAGGGATGGGAGTCGTTGCAGTAAAGCCTGAAAGGTATTCTGTCCAGAATTCAAAAGCAGCTTTTGCATCCTGCCGGTTCAGCCATGCAATAAAGTCCTGATAGCGGGGCGCTATAGGTAGAGCAATATTCTGTTTACTCACTATGGATTCGTAGGTAGCAAACAATTCGCCAAACACAACGGGCATGGACCAACCATCTAGCAGGATATGATGGAAACTCCAAACTAATCGATGTTCGTTATCAGGGAACGCCACCCAACTCAATCTCATCACACTGTGGCGCTTAAAATTAAAGCCCAAATTCCGATCATCTTGCAGAAGCCGATCGAATTTGGCACGCGCCACATCGCTCTCAAGGTTGGACCAGTCATAGCGTTGAATATCAAGCTCAGCGTTTTCGACTACTACTTGCAGAGGCTTTACCAAACCCTCCCACACGAATCCAGTACGCAATATCTGATGACGAGACACAACGGTGCGCCAGGCCTCGAACATTGCGTCTTCGTTGACCGCACCCACAATGGGAACAATGATCTGATCGAAGTAAACCCATGAGCCCGGCTCATAGAGCGCATGAAACAACATACCCTCTTGAACGGGCGACAAAGGCACCACCGTCTCGATACCAGGCATAACACACAGGGCATCAACCTGAGCCTGATCTAATTTGGCTAACGGGAAGTCGGATGGGGTGTATCCGACAACCGCGTCATTACAGCAATGATCGACAATCGCAATCAAGCTTTCTAGGTATTGTGTGGCCAGCTTCTCTATGGTTTCGGCATCATGAAGGTTCTCGCTATACCGCCAAGACATAGCCAACTCACCACCCTGAACACGAGCACTGACTTCAATTAAATAGTGACGTTCGGCATTGGCCGATATTTCAGCTCCTGTATGTTCTGGAGCTCGCGAAAGCATGCCACCCTCTTCCACCACCTGATCAAGCTGCCCCAAATAATTAAAGCTTAACTCGGAGCCAGCTGATTGCTGTGATTCAACATCTTCAGAATGTATTGAGAGGTACTTATACAGCCCGAACGTAAGCCCTTTCTTGGGAATATCTCTGAGTTGTTGCTTTACCCCTTTTACAAGTGCATCGATGCCAGCATCGAGCTTGGAACTTAACACGACGGGGTAAATCGACGTGAACCAGCCAACCGTTCGACTTATGTCTAACTGATCACTAACGAACTCCCTGCCATGCCCTTCCATATCCACGGTTATACGATCTGTGTTGCTCCAGGAAGAAACAACCTGATAGAGCGCCGCCAGCAAGAGATCGTTAATTTCAGTTCGATATGCCTTACCCGCCTTTTTCAACAAACGTTCAGTAACAGCTACCGGCAGAGTTCGCTCTACAGACTTAACAGATTCGACGTTATTTATACCTGAACGGTCGACGGGCAAAGCACCGGACTGGTCTTGTTGTAATGCAGACCAATATGCGTAATCACCGCTTAGCTCATCAGATCGAGCATATTGATGTAAAGATTCTGACCACTGCTTGAAGGATGTGGTTTTAGCTCCAAGATCGATCTTGGCACCACGCAATGCAAGCCCAACAGCGGTCTGCAAGTCTTCTAACAAAATCCGCCAGGAAAAAACATCAACCACCAGATGATGAATGATTAATGCCAACCGAGCCTGAGCCTGATCGCCCAGATCAAAATACACAAATCGAATCAATGGCCCGCTTTCAAGATTGAGTGTGGCCTGCGCTTGATCACACAAGTGTTCAATTTGTTCACTTCGCAGATTCTCCGGCAGTCCGGATAGGTTAATCACTTCGAATGATTCTTCGATAAGATGAGATATGTGCTCAGGATCAATATAATGCTGAACCCATCGACTATTATTTAGCTTGAACTGTGTGCGCAGCATATCGTGCTGACAGACAATTGCTTCCAGGCAAGCCTTCAGTTTTTCAACCTCCAAGCGCCGATCAAGCTGCAGAATTAAAGACTGATTGAAATGGTGTCTGTCAGATAACTGTTCCTCAAAAAACCATGTCTGTATGGGAGTGAGCGGAATTTCACCGGTCAACAAGCCTTGCTCGGCCAACACCACATCTTGAAGCTCTCTGGCAACCTCACTCAACTCAGCGATTGTCTGATAATCAAAAATCTGCTTGGCCGTAATATGAATACCGGAACGTTTGGCGCGACTGATAATCTGAATACTGAGTATAGAATCGCCACCCAGCTCAAAAAAATTGTCATAAATACCGACTGTATCCGCTTTTAACACCTGCTCCCATATATTGACCAGAGCACGCTCTTTATCGTTACGCGGAGCAACATATTCATAGCTGCCCGTTTTCTCAAACACAGGTTCCGGTAGCGCCCGTTTATCTACCTTTCCATTAGAGGTAAGCGGGAATTCAGCAATGATCATGAAAGATGCAGGAACCATGTGCTTAGGCAGATATTCCAACGCCATTTGACGCAAGGTCTGTGCATCGCCCTCACCTTCAAGCTTAACGTAGGCAACCAACTTTTTCTGGTTGTCGCTATCCAATTTCACTAATACAACCACATCCTGGACTGCATCAATTCTGGATAAATTAGCCTCCACCTCACTGAGTTCTATACGGAACCCACGCACCTTAACCTGATCGTCGGCACGGCCAAGTATTTCTATTTCACCGTGTTCGTTATAACGCGCAATATCACCGGTTTTGTACAATCGGTCGGAAGGATTGGATGAGAACGGATCAGGCACGAAAGACAACGCGGTTCTTTCTGGATCATTTAGATAACCGAGCGCAACCCCATCGCCGCCAACATACAGCTCCCCCTTAACACCAACAGGCACTGGCTGCATGCACTCATCCAGCACGTAAGCGGTAGAGCCACTTATTGGACGACCGACTGGCACATTGGTAGCACTTTCTGGCAAAAACGTAATGTCGTTATAAGTAGAAAAGGTCGTGTTTTCTGTGGGGCCATACCCGTTAATGAGGTGCTTTGGCTTATGCTGCTTAAGTGCCGCACGAATAACGCTGGGGTCGAGCGGCTCACCACCGACAATCAAATACTTGAAACGTGAAATGATACGTGGCTCTGTTGACATGTACATATTGAACAGAGCTGTGGTGATAAATGAAGTATTAGCGTTGGTTCGTGTCATCTCCTGAAGAAACAAGTCGGGATTAAGCAACTGCTCTCGAGTAAAGAGCACCATTCCAACACCGTTTAACAAAGGAGCCCATACATCAAATATTGCCGCATCAAAAGATACGTTTGAAACATGGCAAACTCTATCGGACGCATCGAGCGTAAAATAATTAGTATCGAGCACCAACCGCAGAACACTCAACTGATTAACCAGGACTCCCTTTGGTCGGCCGGTGGAACCAGATGTGTAAATAATATAAGCATGTCTGGAGGGATGCGCGGAGAAATTTGAAATCAAATTGTCCCCACTCTTCGAGCAGATCTTCTCCTCCTCCTGATCCAGCAACAGGATGTTCGTTTCCAAGCTTCCAGATTTGACTATCTGAATCAGCTTCTCTGCCTGACTGGATAGAGAAATAACGACAGGTGCCATGGCATCGCTCAGCATATACTCGACACGCTCAGCAGGGTAATCAGGATCGACTGGCACATAAGCAGCGCCAATTTTTAGCGTAGCAAGAATGCTGACAATCATTTCAACAGAACGTTCAAGCGCAATTGCGACGTAACAGCCATCCTTAACACCAAGAGCCTGCAAATGGCGGGCAAGTCGATTGGCCTTAGCATTCAATTCAGCATAGGTGAGTTCAACTTCGCCCGCTACCAATGCAACCCTCTCGGGATGAGCTTTGGCATGCCGCTCAAAAATCTGATGCAAACACAGGTTCCGCGGGTAATTAGCCGCAGGCGGATTCCACTCATGCAATACTTGTGTACGTTCAGTTTCACTTAGCATGGGCAATCGAAGCAGTGGTACATCTGGCTGCGATAATATTCCGTGAAGTAAAGTACGCAGATGATCCAAAGCTCGAGAGATAGTAGTACTATCAAACAAGGAGGCATCATAGGACAACTTCACCCGCAACTGATCGCTGGGCTCCACGATCACCGTCATGGGAAAGTTGGTATGCTCAATGGTCGTTATATGACCGAAATCCAGCAGTTCATCAGCACTGTGTACCGCCTCACCTACCGGATAATTCTCGAACACCAAGATACTGTCAAATAGACTTTGGTCGCCTGGTACTTGTGATACACGATGAATGTCTACCAGAGGGGTATATTCGAAACGCCTTAAATCCAGTTGTTCATCTTGCATGGATTTCAGCAAAGGTAGAATAGTCGTCTGGGAATCTAACTGAACTCTAAGTGGCAGTGTATTGATGAATAGCCCTACGATGTTTTCAACATTTGCAAGATCGGCTGGGCGTCCAGAAACAGTAGTACCAAACACAACATCTTTGTCACCACTATACCGAGCCAACAACACGCCCCACGCGGCTTGCAAAACAGTATTCAGCGTGACGTGCTGATCGCGAGCAAACTGCTGAAGACGCCCGGTAAAACTCTCATCGAGTATGAATTCATTCTCAAGAAATGCCTTGTCGACTCCAGACATTGGGCTGCGCTTATTAGGCAAGGGTGTGGCTGCTTCAAACCCTCCCAGATAAAGCTTCCAAAACTGCAGGGCGTCACCCTTGTCCACTTTTTCAAGATACGATATAAAGTCCTCGTAGGATCCTGGCTGGGGTAATCGGGGGTCTTCGCCCTTTATCATTAAACCGTAGGTCTGGAACACCTCCCCCATTACCAACGGCAAAGACCACCCATCCAACACAATGTGGTGGAAACTCCAGATCAGGCGGGCGCGGTTTCCAGGCATATCAACCCACGCCAAACGCATTAATCCAGGCCGCTCAAAATCAAAGCCTCGCTGCCTGTCTTTTTCCAGCCAGGTGTCGAGTCGATCCTGTACTTGACCGTCGCCTAAATAGCGCCAATCGAGTTCTACGATCTCCATGTCGATTCTTTGATAAACAATCTGCAGAGGTCGGTCTATATCCTGCCATACAAAGGCACTCCGCAACGCAGGGTGTCGATTCACCACGTTCGACCATGCGCTCTTCAAAGTCTCACGGTTAACGCCGCCTAATACTTCAACACTGAGCTGTTCAAAATAGACGCCATCATCATTATCAAAAAGGCTGTGGAATAGCATGCCTTCCTGCATGGGAGACAACGGGTAAACAGACTCTATATCCCTTTGCGCCCCAATTAATCGGTCTATTTGTGATTGATTAAGCCCCGATAGCGGGAAGTCGGAAGGCGTATAGCCAAAGGCAATTGGCTGAATACAGTGCTGAATCAATTGTTCTAACGCAGCAATGTATTGCTGGGCCAGCTTTTCAATAGTTTCAGATTTGAAGATAGCCTTACTGTATATCCAATCAACACGGAGACTGTCACCCACAATATGACTGTTTATACTCAAGGGGTGGGGATCATCACTCTCCAGGCTGTGCTCATGGCCACGGTCTTCTTTAGCAACGGAAAACCAAGAACTATTCTCAAGAAGAGAATTAAATTGACCGAGATAGTTAAATACTATGTCAGCTGCAGGCGCAGACTGAAGCCTTTCATTTTGATTCGGCCCACCCAAATAGCGAAGCGCGCCATAACCAAAACCTTTAGCAGGAATGTGGCGTAACTGCTCTTTAATAGATTTCAGATTATCCTGCAGGGATTGTCCATTCTCATATTTCAACCGTA
The DNA here is from genome assembly GCF_002863865.1 of Ketobacter alkanivorans. Classification (NCBI taxonomy): domain Bacteria; kingdom Pseudomonadati; phylum Pseudomonadota; class Gammaproteobacteria; order Pseudomonadales; family Ketobacteraceae; genus Ketobacter; species Ketobacter alkanivorans. Next base: position 507,446 of record NZ_CP022684.1, read on the forward strand.
CTGGGTATACCGACGTAAACCAGCCTACCGTTCGGCTAAGATCAATCTTATCAGAGAACATTTCCCGACCATGACCTTCCAGATCGATATATATATCGACATTGCCGCTCCAATCTGAAATACATCTTGCAAGGGCTGTCAGCAGCAGGTCATTAATTTCTGTACGATAGGAATGATGTACATCACGCAACAACGACTGGGTTAGACCCTCTGGCAAAGATACGCTAAAACTCGTTGTATCTGATACCTTCAAACTGCCACCGGGAAAATCGAGTGGTAGATTGGGTTTTTCTTTATCGGTGATGGATTCCCAGTAATCAATCTCATTATTGAAATGACCGTAATCTATCCCTTCTTTTAACGATTCGACCCACTGCTTGTATGAAGTGGTTTTATAACCAAGCGCCACCTCTTCACCTTTCAATACAGTTTCCAGTGCGGCGTTGAAATCCTCCAGCAGGATGCGCCAGGACACTCCGTCGACAACAAGATGATGTAACACTAAAAGCAGTTTGCGCCGACCTCCAGATAACTGGAAAAGCCCCACTGCCAGCAGTGGGCCCCGGTGTAAGTTTAGAGAGGCTTGCAGTCGATTACAGTGGTCTGTAATGCCTGCTGACTCCGCATCAGCAGGCAAGGATGAAAGATCAACCTCTTCAATGTACGCATGTTCGCGTACATCTTGAGCTGCAAGAAAAAACTGCCGCACGCCCGATTCGTCACGCTCAAAACGTAAACGCAAAGCGTCATGTTGAAGCACCAGCCCCACCATTGCCAAACGCAATTGATCAACGCTAAACCCCTGCTCTGGAGCAATATCCAGCAACACAGATTGATTCCAATGATGCTCATTGACAAACCGATGGTTAAAAAACCAGTGTTGAATAGGAGCTAAAATCAGCTCCCCGGTTACCTGTCCCTGCTCTGCAAGCACAGGGGATTCAACCTCGCTGGCCACCATTGCCAGCTCTTCAACTGTCTGATTTTCGAAAATATGTTTGGTAGTAATGTGGAGGCCAGCCAGTTTGGCGCGGCTTATTATCTGAATACTGAGGATGGAATCCCCACCCATCTCGAAGAAATTATCGCGAATACCCAGCTCATCCAAATTAAGAACCTGTTTCCAGATATCAACCAGAATGATCTCTTTTTCGGTTCTTGGGGGGATTCGCTTCAGCGCAATATCTGAGTCCTGCTCGGGCTTCGGCAAAGAGCGTCGATCCAATTTTCCGTTTGCCGTTACTGGCAAGGTTTCCATGGAGACGAATGCCGATGGGATCATGTATTCGGGAAGCGCCTGTTTCAGTTCCGAGCGCAATTCGGACGCCGTTGGATTGGCTCCTGTTACTGGCACCAAATAAGCAACAAGTCGCTTGACTCCCGGATTGTCCTCGCGCGCAATTACGGCAACTTCTCTTACTGTGTTAATTTTACCTAGCGCGTCCTCAATCTCGCTTAACTCGATTCGAAATCCACGAATCTTAACCTGCTGGTCTACGCGGCCTAAATACTCAATGTTGCCATCTGAAAAATACCTGACCAAATCGCCGGTCTTGTACATTTTCGAACCGGAAGAAACACTAAACGGATCATCCAAGAAGACTTCAGACGTCAATTCATCCCGATTCAAATAGCCGTTGGATACCCCATCACCACCGGTGTAAAGTTCACCAGGTATGCCTACGGGCACCGGTTTCAAATTACGATCCAGAACGTAAGCAGTTGTATTAGATATAGGGCGACCTATAGGCACCGTATGGCGAACATCCGCCACGGCGCTCATGGAGTAACAACAAGTAAACGTTGTATTCTCAGTAGGCCCATAACCGTTTATGAGTGTTATCTGCGGTAGTTCTTCAAGCACTTTGCGCGCCACCTTCGGCGCAAGCACATCCCCACCCGCAAGCAGCTGTTTCAAGGGGCGCAACACATCGATGTGATATTCTGCAATGTAGTGAAAAAGCGCTGCCGTAAACCAAGCTGCGTTAACATTACCTTGCTCAATAACGCTGCCGATTTCCTCAGGAGTAAGTTGACCTTTGGGTGCAACAACCACCTTACCGCCATTCAGAAGAGGCGCCCAGATTTCCAATGTGGCTGCATCGAAAGAAATAGGTGCGTATTGCAAGAACGCAATATTGGCATCCATATTCATGAAAGTGGTATTACGAACCAAACGCACCACATTGCGATGAACAACTTCAATGCCTTTCGGTTTACCGGTAGAACCTGAGGTGTACATCACATAAGCTGGTGCCTTGGGGCCAACCCTGATAGCCAAACCAGCGGCTGGCTCAGTCTGGCCAGCAAAACTATCTAGCTCCAGCAAACATGCCTGATCCACAGGCAACTTCTCCATCAAATGGGAGTGGCATATCACAATTGGCGCCTGTGTATCGGCCAGCATGTACTTAAGGCGTTCTTCCGGATACGAGGGATCTAATGGAACGTAAGCTGCTCCGACTTTTAAGATCCCCAAAATAGCAGCAATGGTCTCTACCGATCGCTCGGCGCATAGACCAACACGCGCGTTGCTCTCCACTCTTCTTTCACGCAAAGCATGGGCAATATGGTTACTCATATGATCCAGATCAGAGTAGCTAAGCCGAGCTTCACCACATTGAACCGCGACTGTATCTCCATGCTCTTCAACCACCAGCTGAAAAACATCCAGGATATCCGAGTCACGCTCATATGCTGTGGAAGTTGCGTTCCACTCTTCGAGCAATTGCGTTCTTTCGGCTTCAGTCAGATAGTCAACGTCATCAATACTCTGTTCTGGGTTTTTAACCAACTTCTGCAACAGGTTTGTAAGGTGAGACACCATCCTGTGCATAGTGTCTTCAGCGAACAGATCCGTGCGATATTCAAAATCACCTTTAAGGCAACCTTTCTCCTCTCGCATATTTATAGTGATATCGAACTTGGATGTTTCGGATTCCTCGGGCAGCAGCTCTATATCCAAGCCAGGCACCGATAACGTACTGCCGGCAGTTGCGTTCTGCAGAACAAACATCACCTGGAACAGAGGCGTATGACTCATTTCACGAGCAACACCCAGTTCATCAACCAGCCTTTCAAAAGGAATATCCTGATGATCATAAGCGCTGGTCAAGTTCTGTTGAACCTGCTTAACTAATGCGATAAAGCTAGGGCTGTTCCCAAGATTGCTTCGAATAGCCAAGGTATTAACGAAGCATCCGATCAATTTCTCGACCTCAGGACGCACTCGACCAGCGATAGGGGTTCCTACACAAATATCATCCTGACCGCTGTATCGGTGCAATAGAACCTGCAAGCCTGCGAACAACAACATGAACAGTGTAACGCCCTGCTGCTTGGCTAGTCGGTTCAATGCCTGCGTAAGGTCTTCTGAGAACGAAAAATGCAGATTCCTGCCTTCGTAGCTATGCACCGGAGGGCGTGGAAAGTCGGTTGGCATTTCCAATACAGGGACACCATCCAACCGCGTTTTCCAGTAACTGAGCTGACGATCAAGCCGGTCACCGGACAACCACTCCCTCTGCCACAAGGAGTAATCCGCGTACTGTATAGACAAATCTTGGAGTGGCGAATTCTTATCTTGACGATACGCATCATAGAGCAGGGCCATTTCCTGGATAAACACACCCATGGACCAACCATCTGAGATGATATGATGCATGGATACGATAATGACGTGCTCAAGATTGTTAAGACGGATTAGCCTTGTGCGCAGCAGGGGACCATTAATGAGATCAAAAGAGGTGTGGGCATCACCTTTAAAACGGGCCTTGATGACTTCATCTTGTTCTTCCGAGCTAAGCGGTTCCAAACTGATGGTCGGTAGCTCCCAACGTTGATGCTGGTTGATAACCTGACGCCCCTGCCCCTCATCAGTGACAAATGTAGTACGTAACACCTCATGACGGCGGACAATTTCATCAAAGCTCATTCGCAACGCTTCAACATCCAACGCGCCCTTTAACCGTAACGCAGCAGAGATATTGTAACTGGCACTGCCTGATTGAAGTTGGTCGATGAACCATAGGCGCTGCTGCGCATAGGACATAGCAATGCGGTTGCTGTCACGCTGGACGGCAACTATCGCGTCTTTTCTGGGTTCTGCTCCTTGCGTTTTTTTCTTCTGGAGCTGCTTCAGCAGTGCTTCGCGTTGCTCTGGAGTCAAACTGGCCAGACGGCTCAGTAACTTCTTATCAGTCATTCGGTGATTTGCCCATTCTGATAGCGCCCCCCTTTCTGTATTTAACAATGAAGGCAGGCGCTCTGTATTTATTTACCAGTTTCTTTATTCTAGTTGTTTATAAACCAGTTAAGGCAGGCCCAAGGCCTGCCTTATTTTTAAACAGATTAAGTCTGAATTCCACTATTTAAGCGAGCTGCTTTAACCATTAAAGATTTCTGAGATCCTCTTCAGACAAACCCTCAATCTCGGCAAGCAAATCAGCCATTTCAAGGTCATCGGCGGAAGCCAATTCCGCCTGCAGCAGATGGAGCGCAATATTCTCAATGGTTGGCTCCTCAAACAACGCGCTCAGTGCCAACTCGACATTAAAATGTTCGCGAACACGAGATACGACCTGTGTTGCCAACAGCGAGTGCCCACCCAGATCAAAGAAATTATCGGTTACCCCAACTCGCTCCAATCCAAGCACGTCCTTCCAGATCAGGCAAAGCGTCTCTTCTGTATCATTTCGGGGGGCAACATACTCATTCTTCGCAACAGAACCGTCATCAGGTGCTGGCAGGCTCCTTTTATCAACCTTTCCATTTGGCGTCAGCGGGAACTCATCCATTACCATATAGGCCTTCGGCACCATATAGTCAGGCAGCGATGCACCGAGAAACGCCTTCAGTTCACTCAGGTCAATAGCTTTATCGCTTAAAACATACCCAACAAGCCTTTTGTCCCCAGGTACATCCTCACGCGCCAGAACAACAGCTTCACGTACACCCTGATACTGACTGATTGTAGACTCAATTTCCCCCAGCTCGATACGATAACCCCGGATCTTCACCTGATCATCCGCGCGCCCCATGTACTCGACGACACCATTGGGCAAGTAACGACCAATATCGCCGGTTTTGTAGAGGCGTTTATAGAGCCATTTTTCCCTATGGAAATCAGCACTGAACTCGCTATCAACGAAGCGCAGATCGGTAAGATCATCCCGATTGAGATAGCCATGAGCCAGCCCCTGACCACCGACATGCAACTCACCAGGCACCCCGATAGGCACAGGGTTCATGTGCTGATCCAAAATATACAAATCCAGATCAGGTATCGGCCGCCCAATTAAGCTTTGGCGACGAGCCAGGTCGTCGTTCGTAATTCGATGGTAGGTCACATGAACTGTGGTTTCGGTAATACCGTACATATTGATCAACTGCGGCTGTTCCAGCCCATGGTGATCGCTCCATTTCTGCAGCGCAGAAAAGTCGAGAGCCTCTCCACCAAATATCACATACCGCAGTGAAAGCTGTGTATCTGTTTGAACAATACCATCCCGGCTATATTCATCCATTTTAATAAACTGGGTGAATGCTGAGGGCGTCTGGTTTAGCACCGTTACACCTTCTCGACAAACCAGCTGATAAAAGTCTTCTGTCGACTTCGCTACAGAGGTCGGCACAATGATGACTTTACCGCCATAGAACAAGCCACCCCATAGCTCCCACACAGAAAAATCAAACGCAAACGAATGGAACAGCGTCCACACATCTGAGGCATCAAATCCAAACCACTGATCAGTCGCCGAGAACAGTCTGACCACGTTAGAATGAGGTATAAGTACGCCTTTGGGCTTGCCTGTGGTACCAGATGTGTAAATAACGTAAGCCCGATCATCGTAACCTGACACAGATTCGAGGTTTGTATCCGGTTGTGCGCTGAGCTCCCCTTCCATTTGATCCAGAATGACCGGCTCGAACTCACCGGCAGGGATCACAGTGAGAATAGATGTCTGAGTAATCAATAACGACACGCCAGCATCGCTCAATATAAAGCGTATTCGCTCTTCCGGGTTAGTCGGATCAATTGGTACATAAGCGCCTCCGGCCTTGAGCACAGCCAAAATAGAAACCACGGTATCGAGTGATCGCTCAAGACAGATACCGACCAACTGATTAGTTACTACACCTTTTTCTCTCAGGCAGCGGGCAAGCCGATTAGCGCGTGCGTTAAGTTCGGCATAGGTAACGGATTCATCAGCAATACTCAGAGCTATAGCATCTGGAGACGCCTCAACACTCATTTCAAAACGCTGATGGATTGTGTCTTGGTACGCGTACTGTTGTGGTTGATGATTCCAATCAGTAAGGATCGTGCTCTTTTCATGAGCGCTGAGCAAAGCAACTTCGGACAATCTACAATGAGGGTGCTGCGCAACCACATCCAGAATCTGTTCCAAATGGCTAACCATGCGATGAACCGTTTCCCGATCAAACAAATCGGTATTGAACTCAATCATGCCCTCTAGACCTGAAGGGCCCTCCTCCAAGTTTAGAGTAAGATCAAATTTGGCGGTCTTGGCCACAGACGGCAACATTTCAACGTTAACATCGGGCATCTGCACGTTTAAGGTATTGGATGCATTCTGGAGAGTAAACATCACCTGGAATAATGGGGAATGGCTCTTGTCGCGAGACACACCAAGAGCATCAACAAGGCGCTCGAATGGCAAATCTTGATGACCATACCCCGACAATGTCACATCCTGAACCTGGGACAACAACTCTACGAATTTTGGATCATCTTCGACGTTCACTCGCAAAGCCAAGCTGTTAACAAAACACCCTATGAGCTTTTCGAACTCCGGACGAGCACGATTAGCTACCGGTGTACCAACGCAAATATCAGTTTGTCCAGTGTAGCGATACAACAAGGTATAAAATGCCGACAGCAGCGTCATAAACAGTGTAACGCCCTGCTCCCGGCTCAAGGCATTTAATTTCTGGGTCAACTCAGAACCGATCCTGACTGGCTCATAGGCACCATTAAACGTCATCAAAGCAGGTCGGGGACGGTCGGTTGGAAGTTCAAGAACCGGAACGCCAGTTAAATGACCTTGCCAGTATTTCAACTGATGATCGAACACCGGCCCATCCATCCAGTTACGCTGCCAGGATGCATAGTCCGCATACTGAATATGAATATCATCCAAATCGGGCTCGACACCCGACACTATCGCCCGATATAACTCACCGACTTCATCAATCAATATGCCGAGGGACCAACCATCAGAAATAATATGATGCATAGTCAGCAGCAGAACATGCTCGGTTTCAGATGTCTGCAGTAAGCGCGTGCGCATCAGCCGAATACGGCGGGCTTTGTTTAATGGGCCCAGCACCAAATCAAACGAGCGCGTGGCTTCATCTTCCGCCAAACGAATAACTTCTGCTTCCCGCTCTTCTGCATCCAGATGACGCAAATCACGTACATCCATAAACCAATCACTAGGCTCACGAATCACCTGTGTGGCTCGACCGTCATCAATCAGAAATGATGTGCGCAATGCCTCATGTCGTTCAACCAGATGTTGAAATGCTTTTCGCAAGGCTGATATCTTCAACTGCCCACTTAAGCGGATCGCAGCGGGCATATTGTAAGAGGTGCTTATGTTGTACTCGGACTTACCCGACTCAAGTTGATTAATAAACCACAGTCTCATTTGCGCAAAAGACAGCGGCAGCTCGCCTTCACGATCCAAACGTTCAACAGGAGGCGGAACCAAATCAGAAATAGCCTCGGCGTTATCCAGCTGCTCACAAAGAGATTCAATAGTGGGCATCGTGAATAACAGCTTAACCGGAAACTCTACACCGAACTGATCGCGAATTCGCGACACGCACTGAGTTGCCAGTAATGAGTGACCACCCAGCTCGAAGAAGTTATTGGTAACGCCCACTTTTTCTAACTTAAGAACACTGCACCAAATTGCAGCCATCTTGCGTTCGTTTTCGGTTCTAGGTTCAACGAACTGATCGCCCATCAAATCATCGATGGAAGGAGCGGGTAACGCTGACCGGTCAATTTTTCCATTAGGTGTCAACGGAAACGCCTCCAAAACCACAAAGGCAGACGGCAGCATATACTCAGGCAGTGCACTTCTTATGGCGGCTCTCGTTGCATCCAGCAACGTTTTAACCTCAGCCTCCGGAGCAACTAAATAAGCAACCAGGCATTTTGCTCCTGCTGCATCCTCTCGAGTCAATACTAAGCTGTCCCGTACTGCAGGAACCGAGTTAATAACCGACTGTATCTCACCAAGCTCGATTCGGAATCCGCGCACCTTTACCTGATGATCTATACGACCCAAATACTCTAAATTGCCGTTATCCATGTATCGAACTAAATCACCAGTCCGATACATACGAGCATAACGGGGATCGTTATCAAAGGGGTTAGGTAGAAACTTCTCTTGTGTAAGCGCTTCTTGATTACGATAACCCTGAGTTACGCCTGTGCCGGAAAGATATAATTCCCCGGCCAACCCAGGCGCCACCAGGGAGCCATGCTGATTAAGAATATAAGCCTTGGTGTTACTGATCGGACGACCGATAGTGGCTGCCTTACCAGATTCCCGCAAGGTGTAGGTTGAATAGGTAGTGTCCTCGGATGGCCCATACAAATCATACACCCGGTCAACACTCGTATTTTGATATAGACCATCCACCAGGCTTGCCACCAAGGCCTCTCCTGCCAGGTTGATGACTTTAACATTGCTTGGGATTGACCTGTCTCTAAGCAGGGTGGCGATGGCTGAAGGAACGGTGTTAACCAGAACCACCTCATCACGTGCAGGTATGTTCGGCAACGCCAACACATTCTCTGCCAAAATGACCTTTCCGCCTGACGCGAGCGTCACAAACAGTTCATACACCGACAAGTCAAAACATATCGATGTCGCCGCGAGCACACCGTTCAGGTCTTCATTGCTATAGACTGTCTGCGCCCAGTGTATTAGCCCAGTAGCATTGCCGTGAGAGATCATTACACCCTTTGGTTTACCAGTAGAACCCGACGTATAAATCACATACGCCAAATGATCTGAGGATGTATCCAGCAAAAGGTTGCTGGCAGACTGCGCTGAAAGCTCATTAGCAAGTTTGTCTACAAAAACAGGTTGGAAGCATTCACTCTCCTCAGGCAACAATGAGGATAATGCGCTATGAGAGATAACCAAAGGAGCACTGGCATCTTCAAGCATGTACGCAACCCTGTCAGAAGGGTAATTAGGATCGATTGGCACATAAGCACCACCGGCTTTGAGAATAGCCAGCAGGGATACCACCAAGTCGGTCTCACGTTCCATGCATACACCGACCAGGGTTTCTGATTTAACACCCAGAGCAACAAGGTGGTGCGCAAGACGGTTACTGCGTTCATTCAACTGCGTATACGTTAGGCGCTCAGTACCGCATACCAAAGCAACTTGATTTGGGGTTGATTGCACCTGGGCTTCAAACAGGCTGTGAATACAATCGCTCAAAGGAAGATCGGCATCCGTTGCATTATATTCCTGCAACAATTTGCGTCTGTCGTCCGCTGTGAGCAAATCCAATGAGCCGATAACTTGCTGAGGGTCTGCAATTGCACTCGCTATCAGCTGTTTGAAGTGTTCCATCATCTGAACAATGGTTTCCTCTTCAAACAGATCCGTTGAATACTCCAGATCGCCCTTCAACACGCCTGATTCTTCAGACAGCTCCAAAGTCATGTCAAACTTGGATGTGCCTGGTGCTGTGTGCAGACTTTCAACATCAACACCTGCAAGGTTGAATTCTTTGTCTATGGTGCTGTTCTGCAACACAAACATCACCTGAAACACAGGGGAGTAACTCATGTCACGGGGAATACCTAAACGTTCAACCACACGCTCAAACGGCATTTCCTGATTGGCGAATGCCCCCTGGGTAACCTTGCGAACTCTTTGCAACAGATCAACAAAACTGGGGTTACCAGACAGGTCTGTACGCAACGCCAGGGTATTAACGAAGAAACCAATCAATTTCTCCAGTTCTGGAGTCGTTCGATTTGCGATGGGGGTACCCACACAAATGTCTTCGCTCTGGGTATATTGATGCAAGAGCACATTGAAAGACGTGAGCAACGACATATACAACGTCACACCCTGAGAGCGGCTGAGCTTTTTAAGCGCCTGCAGATGCTCCTTGGGTATTTCGAAATAATAGTTGCTGCCACAGAAACTCTGCTCAGGTGGCCGCGGGTGATCCAGTGGTAGATCCAGCACAGGCACACCTTGCAAGTGCTCCAACCAATAATCCAACTGTTTGTTTAACAAGCCACTATCGAACAGCTGCTTTTGCCAATGCGCGAAATCAGCATATTGAATCTTCAGTTCTGGCAATGATTCCGGAACATCTGAAACAAATGCTTGATAAGCTCCCGAGATTTCTTCTGTAATAACCTTAAGGGAGAACCCATCACCTGCGATATGATGCATGGTAACCAGAATCAAGTATTGTTCCGCTGCTCTGCCTTTTAATGAATCAGACTCTACATCGGGGAGCTGCAGTAAACGCGTCCGAATGACCGGCCCTTCCGCCAGATCGAACGGTTTACGGGCCTCACTGTCAATTCGATCCTGAATGGCCTTCCCAAGCGCCGGCTCCTTAAGGTAAGTGAAGTCTTCACGGGTAAACTTCCACTCCGCAACCGGTAAAACCGCTTGATATGCGTGCCCGTCACGCTCTGTATAGACGGTACGCAGCACTTCGTGCCGAGAAATCATCGTTTCAAACGCTTTTTCTGCCGCCTGGATATCCAGCGCTCCCTGAATTTTCAGAGCAAAAGGCAGGTTATAGGCGACGTTGTTCTCCCGCAGTTTATCCATGAACCACATACGCTTCTGGGAGAAGGACATGGCCATGGTTTCACTGCGTGGAACCGCCTCCAATGGAGGCAGATTGGATTTGGAATCGCTTTCCATGGCATGAGCTAAAGTCGCAGCCAAAGCTCGAAAATCACGGGCATCAAACAATGCGGGCAACTCAAGATTCACCTCAAACCGATCACGCAACCGGGTGAACAACTGAGTGATCTGCAAGGAGTCGATCCCCAACCCCATCAGACTCACATCGTCGCTGATACGCTCGATTTTTTCGCCAATCTCACTGGCTATTGCAGCTTTTAGGTACTGCATTAGGCGCGGTTCTTTCTGATCCTCCGGCAACTGCTGCCATTGCGCTTTACTTAGATCAAGAGCAGCCTCAATTTCTTTTTTGTCATCCTCGCCCTGCGCCTTCGCATTCATAGCAGAGACAGCGATGGGTTCTAATGTGTTTTCAATAAATGCTTTTTTGTTAGCGCTACGCTGAATTTTTCCACTTGATGTTTTTAGAATTGCACCGGGCTTGAGATATACAATAGTGTGAACCTGAAGCTCGTGATTCTCAGCTACTGCCTGACGTATTGCAGCGCTCACCACTTCAGCAACCAGCCGCATCCTGTATTTACGCTCTACTTCCTGCACGATCACCAAGCGCTCTTCGCCATCTATTTCTACGGCAAAGGCAGCACCAGCATCGGACTTCAGGGCCACATGACTTTGCTGAACGGTAAATTCGATATCCTGCGGATAATGATTGCGACCACGAATAATGATCACATCCTTCTGGCGGCCGGTTATATACAGTTCGTTGTTGATTAAACAACCCAAATCGCCGGTACGCATAAACGGACCATAGCCATCTGCCGTATGAGCCCTGAAGGTTTCTTCTGTGGCCGCGTCATTGCGCCAATAGCCTTTGGCAATGTGGTCACCTTTCGACCATATTTCACCCACTTGCCCTTCGGGTAGCGGATTCAAACTGACAGGATCCACAATAACAAGTTCCGCATCCAATGGCGAAACGCCATTTGAAACCAGCCTCATGGTTTTATCGCTGTCGGTATCAGCATCAACCAACTCAATCCGATTCTCAGAAAGCGCAACGGCATCAACTGAGGTAAACAGTGGGCGGTTCTCTTCCAGGGCGCAACTCACCATCAAGGTGGCTTCAGCCAAACCAAATGTGGGCGTGAACGCGCTACGCTTAAACCCACAGGGCTCAAACGCCTTGATGAAGCTCTCTAATGTTTCCGGGCGCACCGCTTCTGCACCCGATAGCGCAATACGCAAACTGGACAAATCCAGCTGGGTTTTCTGTTCTTCTGTAATCTGACTAACGCACAACTCATAGGCAAAGTTGGGAGCACAAATAGCAGTGCCTCGATAATCACTGATAGCCTTAAGCCAACGCATAGGCTTCTGCAGAAACGAAGCAGGCGACATGAATACAGACGTGGCCCCGATAAACAGGGGCTGGAGAGTAGTACCAATCAACCCCATATCATGGAACATTGGCAGCCAACTGACGGACACATCCTCAGAATGACTCTTGAAAGCCGAGGTGATCATGGCCTCGTTATAAATCAAGTTGCCATGACTCACCATAACGCCTTTCGGGTTACCGGTTGAGCCGGAGGTGTATTGAAGAAAAGCCAGCGTATCAGGGCCGGAATCAGGGCTGCTCCACCCATCAGGCGCGACCGCCTCATCCAAATCGATGGTAAGGAATTGCAGATCACCCAGACCTTCCGTATCGGCAAACAAAGGCTCGGCAACCGACAATACCTTGGAAGTAGTCAAAACAAAGGCAGGATCGCTGTCATCAATAATGGATTTCAATCGGCCCAGGTTCTGATTACGGCGGGGCGGATAGGCCGGTACGGCAATAACACCACTATATATGCAGCCAAAAAACGCGAATATGAACTCCAAGCCCGACGGGAACAGCATCAAGGCCCGCTCGCCAGGCTGAGCAATCGCAGAAAACCGCTTCGCGGTTGACTTGGCCCGATCACGTAGCTCGCCATAGGTAACCTTGATGCCCTGATCTTCTCCATCAGGCAAAAAGGTAAACGCCACCTTGTCCGCATGCATATCTGCGCGCACTTCAAGTAGTTCGATCAAAGAAGCACACTGCGCGGGATTGAAGGAGTTAGGCCCAACTTCTAGCGACATAAAGAATTTTCCTGCTTGTTTATTCTTATTATGCAATCACACCTTGAGAGGCTCGAGGGACTAATCCATGACCCAGAAAGCAAATCCAATGCGACACACCACCATACAAATGAAGGCGTCAAAGCCGATGATAAAGGCGAGAATCCACCTAATTTTTATAATTATAGAACCTTAGGGCAGCGGATACTTTATTCAAATTCTCACTTTTAATAAAGATAGACCCCGCGTATACATGCCCACAAGCAGCGGTATACGCCAAAAAACCCGAAATATCAATAAGATAAAGCCAGTCGGATACACCATCCCCACAGCCTGCAGCATCATTCAAACGTTTGTTTACATTGCTTTACGGGCGCTTAACAAAGCCATACAAGAAGGCATCTGAATTTGTGGTCAGATTTTATATGATGATAAAAAGCTTGGCTCCTTAATGTCCACCACTAGACCTAACTTATCTTGGCACCTCTAAAGCCCATGGGAAGGCTTTCATTTGATACAGTTCTGGCGTACAGTGGGCCACAAAAAATACCAAGCATAACAAACAACTACTGAAGAATTATGAGAATAATAACCGTAGTATCTCGCTTGTCGTTAATTTGCTTTTGCTTATCAAGCACCAACCTCTTCGCGGAAAACCTGGAAGAGATCTTCTCCCTCGCCCGCAAAAACGACGCGGAATGGGCAGGCAAGAAGCAAAAGTACCTGGCCGATCGCGAGAAAATGGAACAGGCTTTTGGCAGTTTGTTACCCACCGCCGACCTCAACGGATCATGGGGCAAGCAATACTACGAGGGATCTACTACCACCCTGGATCAGGCTGGTGCGATCGATTGTATTATTGACGAAAACCCGGCCGATATAGGCGAATGGGTGGACTTGTGCCTCGATCGCTCGATCGGCGAAGTGCCTCTCAAAGAAGACTACAGCGCCACCATGTATGACGTTACCATCTCGCAACCTCTGCTGCGCATGGATCGCTGGCACCGCTACAAACGCGCAAAGAGCATGGACAATGCTGCCAAGGCCAACCTGGCGTTTGACCAACAAGAATTAATGATCCGCTCCGCCGAGGCCTATTTCGGAGTGCTTCGTGCCGAGGAAGAAATGCGCTTGGCGCAATCCGAAGAAAAGACATTACGCACGCAACTCACAGAGATCAAAAATCGCTACAAACTGGGCCTGATGCGCGATACCGACGTATTCGAGTTACAAGCGCAGCACGACATCGCCAAAGCTGCGGTAATAGTTGCCCAAAGTCAGGTTCAAGTGGTTAAAGAAAACATGGCCCTGCTGACAGGCACTTATATCGAGATCGTCAACCCCCTCCCAAAAGACATTCCTATAGAGCCACCACAGCCCTATGAACTTTCCGAATGGGAAGACTTCGCCAGAAAAAGCAACTACCAGCTGATCTCGGCACAATATGCAGCTGACGCGGCTGACAAAGAAGTCATGGAAAAGAAGTCCGGTCACGCCCCTACTGCAGATTTATTCCTGCGTTATGAGCATCGCGACGTAGGAGGTGGTTTTATACCCTCTTCCGACACCACAACCTTTGGCGTACGGGTAACGATGCCACTGTACAGTGGCGGCATAACCACATCACAAGGCAGAGAAGCAGACTATCGCGCTCAGGAAGCTCGCTCCAAAGTCGACTTGGCCCTACGTAACGCCCTCAGAGAAACCCGGCAATACCACACCCAAGTAAACGCAAACGTCGCCAGTGTGCAGGCCCGCCTTAGAGCAGTGAAATCCAATAACAGCTCATTAAGGGCCATTAAGGCAGGCTGGCAAGACGGCATTCGCACGATGTCGGATGCCCTAGCAGCCCAGCGCAAGGTGTTTCAGGCCCGAAAAGAATACGCTACGTCAAGGTACGATTACATTCTTAACACATTAAAGCTGAAAAAAGCGGCTGGTGTTCTATCCCCTAATGATTTACAAACGTTAAACAGTTGGCTTGACAGCCCCACGGATACCGTTAGCTCCGTCCTCGATGACTCTGACTCCTATCTCGAGGAAGTGGATGACATCAAGTTTGAGCAAGAGCTTAAAACCTTCGAAGACGAGAAAAAAGCTGAAACCGGAAGCTCGCATAAGAGCCTCTATGATGCCTTTAAAGCATGGCGTGAAAGCGAATAAAAATACAAATAACAAACGTATAGCAAGATTTACAAAAACTAAAAAAGAGGGGGTTCCCACTCGAAGCACTTGCAGCTGAACAGCTGTGGCTGAAGGGTCGGAATGCACTGAATGGATAAAGACCTTAGACTGGATCAGAAAACTCGTATGTATATACAGAATGCTCGCTATCTGGCGTTGGCGGCTGCCATATCCATAAGCTGTGGTGCCAATGCTCAGCTACTTCACAACGTGACCATCGGAAACCCCAAGGCCCTTGCGCTTGGTAACGCGGTTACCGCTGATCCACCCGGAATAGACTCTATCCACTTTAACCCCGCTGGTCTGGCCAAAATCAAAGGCCGCCAGATGAACATCAAGATTCTAGCGGCACATATGACTCTGGACGCTGAGTTTGGAGAGCCCACCCGCCCCGACTCAGACTACAAACAGCTTTACTACAACCTGGTTCAGAACAATCCAGATATTTGCCCGGATGCCAATAACGCTGATGAGTGCTGGGGGACCGACCCTATTGCTAACACCAGCTCATCATCTGACGGCCCTTCATTGATGCTGCCTTTTTTTGGCATGACCGAAATTCCTATACTGGCGTTCCCCTCAGGTGGTATAGCGTTTGAAGATTCTGCCCGCGGTTGGACTTTCGGTACTGCGGTTTATTCCCCTCAGGGTATCGGTTATCGTCGCGAAGATGGAGATCCGGCAGCAAGCGTCAATCCAGGCGATCCAGGCGGTTACCAAGGTGTTGGCGTTGGCGTAACACGTCTGACGTATTTTTCACCAACCGTTGCCATTCCAGTATCTGAAACCCTGTCTTTCGGTGTAGGTATAAATTTCTCATATCAAGGGCTGGCAATGGATACCTATATCCGCGCGCCACTGGAAACAACGAGATGGCTGGAGACGATAAACGAAATCCTTCCTGATGAAGATGCTCTGCATATTTTGCGTCCTTATGACACGGTAGGCAGACTATCTGTGGAAATGGAAGACTTCCTCTCCGTCGGCTTTAATTTCGGTATTCTGTACGAGCCCTACGAATGGCTGTCCTTCGGATTCCTCTATCAAAGTGAAACCACCTCGCAGCTGTCCGGTGATTACAAGATGGAGAATACCGAAAGCTTCATTCACACGGCTGAAGGCCTGGGCACTTTCGAGCTTCTGCTACCGCTATTTGATGGCACAGGGTTCCACGCAACACCAATCGAAGAAGGCACTGTAGAGCTGGAGTACATAATGCCCCAGAACATTGCCTTTGGAACATCGGTCAAAGTCCTGCCAAACCTCAAAATCAATTTCGATGTGCGTTGGGTTGAATACAGTGTTTGGGATGAGCTGGAGTTCGAATTCAGTGACAGCGTCGACTTCTTGAATCTTTCGAGTGTTATTTACTCGGTTTCTGGCTTGAAAGACAACGCCGACCCAGATGCGATGCGGATACGCCGCGCTTACGAAGACACATGGTCTATTGCGATCGGTGCCGAGTATCAATTGAACGACAACGTTGTTCTGCGAGCCGGTTACGAGCCACGAGAAGGCGCGATTCCCTCAACTTCAGCAGATCTGTTATTCCCAATCGGCGATGCTGACCTCTTCACTGCCGGGTTTGGCTGGCAGATGAGCAGCACCACACGCATCGATGCAGCTTTTGGTGTTCTTTATTCCGAGCAGAATATTGCTGCCTGCGAATCCAAGAATGCGAACTCATGTCAGGAAGGCGACGTAGTGTACAACCCTTACTATTCGATGCCCTTCAAGACAGAGACCATTGCCTATATTGGCGCGCTCTCATTCGACAAAAAGTTCTAATATTGAATGCACTCGTAAAGCCCGGAACACCACCGGGCTTTTTTGTGCCTGGTAATTTCCATAATGCCAAATATTCATTTATATCAATACTTTACACGGGCAACCGTGACCAAATAGTCCTTTTGATCTATGTAATTTATTCTTCATAAAGTTATAAATGGAGGTTGAATTAGCTGGAAGCTGACGACGATTTCACGGTAGCGCTTTACAACAATAATGGCGCGCTCCGTAAAAACAAAAACGAAGTAACTTATTAAGTCTGTTTTAAGGCAATAGGGAACCATTATGAATTTGCGGCAATTCACCAAAGGGCTTGTTGCCCTACTCTGCGTATTCCAGATTCACTCCATTCAGGCGGCGGAACGCATTAGCCCCAACAATCTTTGGATTTATAACGACGATATTGGTGTACCGACGCTTACCGACCCAAGCGATCCATCATCAGACGTCATTTACCTGCCCGCCAACATTTTTGTGCCCACATCGGCCGATCCGGACGCACGTTTTCCCGCCATCATATTCATCAGTAGCTGGGCTCTAAACGAACACGAATATTCATCCCAGGCAGAAATCCTCGCTGAGAAAGGATACGTGGTTCTAAGCTACACATCCCGAGGTTTTAATGGCTCACCCGGCCTGATCACCACCGGAGGTGTCGAGGATACTGCCGATGCTTCCGCCGCTATCGATTATCTGTTGGACAGTGCAAATCAATACCCGGTAAATGCCAACGCCATCGGGCTTTCGGGAGTGTCCTACGGCGCGGGCATATCACTCATGACCGGCTTTCAGGACGAGCGCGTCAAGGCCATTGTTGCCATGAGCGGATGGGCTGACTTGGTTGACTCGCTTTGGGCAGGCTTCACACCCAATTACTCTTGGTTGGAACTGCTCATATTCTCCTCCCAACCGGTTCCATTTTTAATACGGAACAATCCGAGCCCGGAAATTGATGCCAATTACAACAACATGAAGATCCATGAAAACGTCGAAGATACCAAGATCTGGGGTGCAATACGCTCCCCCATCAGTTACATCGACCTAGTGAATAGCCGCGAACAGAAGCCTGCGGTTTATATTGCCAATAACCTGCACGACTACTTATTCCAACCGGACGGACTGTTTCGCATGCTGAGCCAGTACGATGGCGAGTGGCGCCTTGATTTGAGCCGAGGCGTGCATGCTTCTGGCGAAGCTGGCGGTTTGCTGGGGAATGAAGATCACGTCATCTGGTTGAATACGGCAATGTGGTTTGACCATTATCTGAAGGGAATTGATAACGGCATAAACAACAGCAAGCCTTTCAGCACCAAAGTACTGAACACAGCCAAGCGCGAAAGCTATGATAGCCTGAACCCAGAGAATGAGGTGAAGATATTCAATCTCATTCCTGAATCTGGCGCACAGGGCGGCCAGTTGTCAGAAGCGTATACTAACACCGTTGATCTGGATGTGAGCTTTAGCACAGTTGAACAGATCACCTATTCAGGCTGGATTACCGGCGCGTTGGCACACACCGGCCGAACGCTCAATATTAACGATATAAATCAAGAACTTGGGCTGGTGTTCACAACCGGCATACTGGACGCTCCACTCCGCCTTAGAGGCGAGGCAAGGGTTAACCTGCCTATCATCGCACAAGATAAAGCCCAATATTTTGGCTACCTGTTCTACCTAAATCCACAGACTGGTATCGCCAACTGGGTTGGACATGCTCCCTTCTCCTGCCATACATCAGAAGGCTGTGCATCAGAACCAGGACAGGTTGAAGAGATTGTTCTGGATTTCTATTGGACCTCTGTGGATATACCGGCTGGCAGCCAATTGATGCTGGTAATCGATGGCAAGGACGCAGATTACTGGCGTTACGCGGCAACACCGGAAACCAACACGGTAGCGTTCAGTGCGACTGCACAAGCAACCCTTAGCCTGCCTGTGGTATGGGAAAACACCCAATACGATGATCCTGTCGCAGCCTACGAAGATCAGATCAGCAGCGCACGAGGTGCCGATGGCGATAACGGCTCCTTCCAAAGCAGTGGCGCTGGTGGTTCCACAGCTCCAACACTGCTGCTCACACTAAGTCTGTTAGCAATACGCAGACTTAAGCGTACCCGATAAATTCGTTCGCGGGGGCTGCCAAGGCCCCCGCTCTGATCACTTTTCCGCCTAACACTTTTTAAATCAAAAATTTGTGAATTCCTCCGCACAGTTTTCATGCATCGCCCCGGAAAACGTCTACTTTTAATCTTGTTACTATCGTACTGATTACGATGATTCACGGTTACCCCAGGTGATGTACCTTGAGCAGTTCATTGTTGGCCCAGCCAAGGCATACCCTTACAATTGAGTATTTGGCATGTTGTTTAGTCGATTGTTACCCCGTTTTACCCCTGCGCTCTTGGCCCTATTTATTGTTGCATGTGGCGGGGGCGGCTCAGAGAGCAGTGACTCCGCCTCAACAGAGAGTTCAACCAGCACAGCGAGTTCCATCCAAGGCAAGGTCGTCAAAGGTGTGGTTAAAAATGCCACAGTAACCGCGTTTAGAGTAGAAAGCGGCTTGGTGGGCAGCGTTTTGACATCAACCACCACCAATAGCGAAGGCCAGTACAACCTAAGGTTTAGCAACTACGAAGGCCCGGTTTACATAGAAGTTACGCCCATTGGTAACTCGACACAGATGGTATGCGATGCAGCCAGCGGTTGTGGGGAGTTTATTGGCCTAACTGACTTAGATTCCAACAACAACGGACTCATTGATTTTGGTGAATCATTTCAGGTACCTGCTGATTTTATCTTAACTGCCGCATTGCCTAACTCCACAAGCGCCAGCAACGTGAACGTATCCACCTTAACTCATCTGGCTGCTCAACTGGCTACAAGCTATCCACAAGGCATTAATGACGTTTCCATAAGTGTTGCTCAGTCCCAGCTAGAGAACCTGTTTCAAATCACCGATCTTGCGAATGCGCCTTTAGTCGACCTGTCCAACCCAACTGCGGTGGCCAACTCCACCGATAACGCCCTTCGCCACGCATTGATTTCAAGCTCACTTCTTGGCTTAACCAACGAAGTTGCCTTCGCCCAGGTACTGGAGCAATTGGTTCAACAGTTCCAAACCAATGCAGGACAGCTGGTCACCCAGGATAGTTCAAGCAATATTCCCACTCTATTAGACCTGACAGAAGAAGCTCAGCGCACAGCCCAACTGCTGAACCTGAGTGGCCTTGCGGCAGCATTAGCTCAAGAAGCATCCGCCCTGCTTAACTCCGCAAGCGGAACCCTGACTAACTCGCAGCCATCGCCCACCGCTGGTGGCAGCAATGCTGCTGTCATCGCAGCGTTCATGGATGACTTAAGCCTGTGGCAGGGTTATTTGAGCCTATCACCCAACGACACGTCATTTGCACAGATTGTTTCAGCAATAGGCGTTTCAACCGGAGCCGATTTAGCACAACTGTTGAAAGCAGTGTCCATCGCCGGTCAATTCGGCCCCGTTGTGGCGTTGCCCGACGCAGCACTGAGTGCCGCTTGCGACAGCTTGGGTAACTATTTTGCGAGGCTGACCTGCCGTGTTCTGATTTCTGGAAAGTCACTGGAGGAAATCTGCAATGGCACTCTCAATCTTGTAATCTTCGGCCGCTCACTGTGCGACCTGTTAAACGATATCACGCTGCCTTTAGGCAACGGTCTGACCGGGAACTTTGCTCTTTACGATGGTGTCGCTCGTATTTATGGCACCACTGAAGGGGTGGATTTGGATATAACGTTTACTTCATCCAGTAACCGCCAATCCAGTTATGGTTTTAGCATCAGCGGTACAGCAGAGTCTGAAATCGGCTTTCTGGAGATTACTGACGGAAGCTTCCAGCTAGAATTCGATGGTGGTCTGGACATTCGTAACCTTAAGCTCCCTGAAACGGCATCAGGCACCTTGAGTGTCGCGTATCAACAGGATATAAATACCGTCGATGCACCAACCTCCTTCGTCGGCGACTTATCGATTGCTCTGGATCTAAGTGGCGTAACGGAATTAGATGACGAACAAGAACTCCCTTACGCAGGGCTGGAAACCATTGAACTTCGAATGACGGCAGATGGCACATTCGAATCTTTCGGAGGTGATCGTTTTGAGGGATCAATCGACCTCAATGGCGGCATAGACAGTGATATCGTATTGCAATTTGAAACAGATCTACCCGACTATAGTGATCGCGCCGTCATAACCCTTACCAGCACCCCTAGCCTGCTGGCCGAAGGACAACTGCAAGACATTCAAATGGAATGGGCAGGCAAACGGTATGACATCATGTACTTCTATGCGCCTTATCGAGGGGTTCGAATTACCAATCAAGATGGCGTCATCATGGATCTTGATTTAAGTGTAGAGGATGGTGATAACGCGGGCTATTTACTCTTGGAAGGTACATCCTACGGCAATGTTACACCTTTAAATGGTAGCGTACTGTTTACACTCTCCAACGGTGAAGAGTTCGTGCTGTAACAGCATACAACCAAGTAATAAAAAAGGGAGCCTGGCTCCCTTTTTTATTACTTGGCATTCGCGCTTGCGTTTTTATGACCAAATAAAGCGCCACCCCAATTAGGCGAAATACATTACTAGCCAATCGGCGATCAACGCTGGTTTGGACTCGCCCTCGATTTCAATGGTGTACTCAGCACTAAACAGGTACTGCCCTGGGTTCTTTTCAGTGATTTCCTTCAAGGTTGCCACACCGCGAACGCGTGAACCGGTTTTAACCGGTGCCAAAAACCGGATTTTATCAAAACCGTAATTCATCCCCATCTTAAGGCCGGCAGGCACAACCAGATCAGCCATCTGTGACTGCATATAGGGCAACAATGACAAGGTTAAAAACCCGTGAGCGATGGTTCCACCAAATGGGGTTTGCTTGGCCATCTCAGGATTCACATGAATAAATTGATGATCCAGCGTAGTATCAGCAAAGGCATTAATCCGATCCTGATCAATCTGAAACCATTCTGATTCACCCATGGATTTGCCTACGTATTCTTGCAATGTCGCGGCATCGACTGCTTTCATTGTGCTTCCTCTGTAAGATTCAAAAGATATAGATCAAACAAACACTATTCGTTAAATAGCTTTTCTAATTGATGCTCAACAAGAGACCAGGGAATAAGCATTGGCTTCTTGGTAACCGTTAAAGTACAGGATTCCCCCAACACCACATACTCCACATGGAAACCCTTGCCCTTTGCATAGCCTTTCTCAACATCGCCACTGAACTCTACATCGTGCTTTTTCGCCATACGATGGAGCCGTTCAACGATTACCGAAGGGTCTTCTTTCAAACGCCCCGTAACTGACCTGGTCATACCTACTCCTAACCGGGTATACACCCGTTAACACCCAACAATCAAACCGCCATTTTACCATGAACAGGCTCACTGTCAGGCTATATAGAGCGTTAAACTGTCCGTGAACCTCCTGCTAAGTGGATAAATTAAATAACTTAATTAAATTTTTCGAACTGAATTGCCACAACTCAGCAACTGGCTCCTCCCGTACATCTGCCAATATTTCTACGATTCTGAACAGATTAAGTGGGCTGTTGGCTCTAGTCCGTGAAAAAGAAGGAGGAATATCGGGTGCATCTGTTTCAAATACAATGGCATCCTGCGGCAACTGCTTGAGCAAGGAGCGCAAACGGCGTGCGCGATCGTAAGTAGCAGCCCCCCCAAAACCGATCAAAAAGCCCATTTCATGAAGACGTTGCGCCTGCTGCAGACTTCCTGAGAACGCATGCATGATTCCACCGGCAGCGAAACCGCTCTCCCTCACCAGTTTTAGTACCAGATCTTGAGTCTTTCTAGCATGCACAATAATGGGCAAGTGATGATTAGCAGCGATCGACAGCTGCCTGCGAAAAAGTGCCATCTGCTGTGGAAGGTCCTTATCGGTCTCGAAGGCATCCAAGCCTATTTCGCCGACGGCTATCGCTCCGTTATCCAACTGGGCGTCTAACTGATCGAGATGCTTGGCATCATGCTTAGTCATAAAATAAGGGTGCAAGCCATAAGCAGGCAGTAAGCGCGGCGCATCCGTCGCATCCGCATTGATCGACGCCACAAGCTCGGCCATACCCCGCCACTGATCGCACGACACACCAGGAACAACGATCGCTGACATGCCCTTTTGTCGGCAATCAGCCAGTATATCTTGCCGAGACTCATCAAATTGCGGGAAATCGATATGACAATGGCTATCTATCAATGTAGGCATAGGGCGCTCTTTATTGGTAAACCCAGATACCACCATAAAAACTCATTTACCGATTCAATTCAACGACACACATTAATGACGGACGCATCAAGCAAAATAGTCATTAGCATCCTCTAAAATACGATCTGCTATATAATTAGATAACGCATATACGCTTTCTTGTGGATTAACAATGATCGAGGTTGGGAAGAGACTCGCGTCACACACAAACAACCCTTTAACATCATGGGTTTCTCCGTAGGGGTTCACTACCGACTTGGCAGGATCGCTGCCCATGCGCATAGTCCCCTGAGGATGGTAGGACACCATTCTCAAGGCAAACGGATGGTTTTCAATGCCATCAACCACCGTATCAATCTGTTCTTCAGACTCAATAACCCGCTTATCACCGGTTGGTAAAAACACACGCTCAGCACCTGCAGCAAAATAGATCTTTGCTGCCGCCTTAAACGCAGCTTTCATGGCAGGAAAATCAGCATCAGCAATCTGATAATCAATCTGTTTTTCACCATCGACCAAACTGACCCGGCCAACATTGTGATCATGGATCAGAGAAATACAAGATGCATAATTCTTGGCTCGCGACATAAAATCAAGATAGGCTTTGCCGGTACCAGGCTCAGTGGACATGCCAAGCTCTATAGGTCCGGCACCACCTCCCTCAAGCACAAATCCACCCTTGTCCGGATGCTCAAACTCATCGACATACACACCCAGCATAGCGCCTCGCCAGGTAAAAATATCCTGAGCAAACTGTGCAACGATCATAGTGGAAGGGTGACACGCAAAGTTGCGCCCTACCTGCTCACTGGAATTAGCAATTTCACTTCTCAAAAACAATAAAGGTGTTTGCACTGCGCCTGCGGCAGCTATGACGACCTTTGCTTTAACATTGATATCCGCAACTTTGTGTTTTGTTACAGGATCAACCATGGTAGCTTGCACGCCCTTGGCACGACCATTTTCAGTCACTATACGGGCAGCAAATGTATCTGTAAAAATTTGCGCACCATGATGGCAAGCCCAAGGCAAGTACGTTACCAACATAGATTGTTTGCGATCCGTTTTGCAGCCCGACAGGCAGTGCCCAGTGAGCGCACAATCTTTAATATTGCGGCTAAGTGGCTTGACCGACCAACCAAGCGCCCTCGCCCCAGCCTCCAACTTACGGCTGTTTTCATTGATTTCATGTGGCTGATTGATATGAATACTCAGGTTACGCTCAACCTTCTCGAAGTAAGGCGATAAAATTTCAGGGGTTAAATTGGTAAGCCCGTACTCCTTGCCCCATTTTTCGAGGATGAAATCAGGAACCCGAAACGTGACACAACCGTTTACTACTGTAGACCCACCCAAACAACGGCCCTGCAACACCAACAAATCACCCTGTTTAGTCGCCTGATTGCCCTTCTCTTCATAAAGCAGTTCCAACATGTCCGGGAATGTTTCATTAAATTGCGTAGAAGGTACGTAAGAACCAGCCTCTAATACCACAACGCTTTTTCCGGCTGCAGCAAGCTCATATGCCATTACCGCGCCGCCCGCACCAGACCCGATAATGACCGCATCAACATCCAAGTCGATATGGGCAGACGTGACATCTGCAGCACTGGTTACCTTTAACATCATAATGCCTTATACCTTCTGCAGCAGTGGAAGTGGTGCCTCACCAAGCGAAGGGAGCCCCCATGTTTCTGATACGGGTCCAGCAAACTGCAATGCTCCCCAGGTTCGTGCATCACGCCAATAAGCGGCATACACCAGCTTCTTGAGTACCGTTGCGATACCTAGCAGAACCGGATGCCCAGCCTGCCAGCTATCGATGTACAAGACTGCATCTTGCTCTGACATGCGGGTAAAACGGGAAAAATTCCAACCCATGACCAAACCACCACATTCAAACAGGTCAATGGCTTTGCCCAGATCAGAGCGTATCTGAGCTGACATACCGTTGAACATTTCATCTAAATTTCTAAGCACAGGAACGCTTTCAAGGGGGGCCATTTCTGTGCCATCGGTTGGCAACAGGATTTGGGCTAAACGCTGAAAAAAGGCCATTTGAGAAGAGCTGAGCGCTTTACCGGCGTCCATATCGCCTACGGGGCTTTCCGTACAAGCGGACACCAAGCTACCCGCACCCGCCACCAACAGACCGTGGACCGCTATGGTCAGGAATCGACGACGTTTCATTGGCGCCAAAGCCGAGACGATTTCGTTTTGTATTGATTCAGGCACGATTGGCTTCGTCATAATGTCATCCTATGCAGTGACTAAAGAGTCTACACAGTTTGTTTGGGCAAAGGAAATGACCAAAATGTACTGTCCATCTGACAAATTTCATCAGTGCGTATCACCTTGATATGGGTCAAAAACCTATACCTACTTTAGGTTATTCTGTGGGTGTACTAACCAATCAGATCAATTTCAACGATGATAAGGGTATTTAGATGACCTTGGAAAAACACGATTTAGTCCATGAGTTTCCAGAAAGCCGGGATGCCATCCATGAATTAAAAATGAACAACAACCACTTCTCCAGGTTGTTCGATCAATACCACGATAAAGATCATGAAGTGCATCGAATTGAGGCTGGCGTAGAAAACACCAGCGACGAATATCTGGAAGTGCGCAAGAAAGAGCGCTTAAAGTTGAAAGATGAGCTTTATAAGATGATTAAGGATCACGAAGGGCAATGATTCAATAAAAAGGGGCGTAAGCCCCTTTTTATAAAGCTTATCTATAACTAATCGCGTCCTCTGCACATTAAACCTGATACATCCTTAAATCGCTCATCGCAAGCCGTCACATCGCGGGAGCCAGAGGATTTGGTTGTCCCATCTGACTTTTTCCGGCTGCTGGATCTTGGTGGCGGTGAGAATTGCCAACGAACACCGGCCATGAGTGAAGATGCTTCGAACCAGCTGTACGAAGATCCGTCCGACGCACTGTATTCAGCCTGCTGAGAAAAGTATTCTCCGTAAATAAACAGATCCTCAGTAAGTCTATACTCCATCCCTACAGAGAAGAACAGATCGTTATCGTCTTCGGTGTCACTATATTTAGACGTAAGTTCTTCGTACTGATCCCCATTCAGAAAAACCTCATCTTCATAGGTATATTGGAATTCCCATGAAGAAATCCCTAATTTAGCAAACGCGGACAATCGATCGCCAAATGGTATAGATCCCCTTAGAGATATACCTGTTGTGGTGGTACGTCCAGACATGGCGGTGATATAGAGTTCCGGTCCGCTTCCGCTCATGATGGTCTCACTAAGCTCGCTCTCCACCTCTCCGAAATCTACATAATTTAATTCGACTGACAAATACCTGGGTATTAATTCCCAGCCACCGAAAACCCCAAAGCCCACAGCAGTGTCATCGAACTCATTATCTAAATCAGGATCAACAAATAGATCTTCAAGAGAGCCATAGGAAGAGTAGCCAACGCCACCGCCGACATAGAAACGACCATCCGAGAAAGCCCCCGCACATACATTGGAGGTGTGAATCACACCGAGCGCTGCAACCACCGCCGGAAGAATGAACCGAAGAATCCCCATAAACCAACCCACTTATTATTATGAATATATAGGCAAAAAAAAGCCCGGCTAAAGCCGAGCTTCTTTTTTAACTCGTATTGACTGCTTAAACAAGCTTTTCCAATTCAGGAACCGCTTCAAACAAGTCAGCAACCAAACCGTAATCAGCAACCTGGAAAATAGGTGCTTCTTCGTCTTTGTTGATTGCTACGATTACTTTACTGTCTTTCATACCGGCCAGATGCTGGATCGCACCGGAAATGCCTACAGCGATGTACAACTGTGGTGCAACAATTTTACCGGTTTGGCCAACCTGCATGTCATTAGGTACAAAACCAGCATCGACCGCAGCACGAGATGCGCCAACAGCAGCACCCAACTTATCTGCCACTTTGTACAGCATTTCAAAGTTGTCGCCATTCTGCATACCGCGACCACCAGACACTACAATTTTAGCAGCAGTCAGCTCAGGACGATCGCTCTTCGCAAGCTCTTCGCCCACGAATGAGGACACACCAGCATCTTTCGCTACAGACAGGGCTTCTACCGCAGCAGAACCACCTTCAGCGGCCACTGGATCAAAAGCAGTACCACGAACGGTCATTACATTCGTTGCTTGTGTGCTTTCAACAGTAGCAATGGCGTTACCAGCGTATATCGGGCGCTGGAACGTTGTGGCATTAACCACGCCAGAGATCTCAGAGATCATCTGGACATCCAATAATGCTGCAACGCGGGGCAGGAAGTTCTTACCGATTGACGTGGCAGGAGCAAGAATGTGGCTATAGCCCTTTCCTACTTCAGCAACCAGCTCAGCAACATTCTCAGCCAGCTGATGTGCATAAGCCGCATCGTCTGCAACCAGTACTTTAGAAACACCAGCGATCTTCGCAGCCGCTTCAGCAGCAGCGCCACAACCAGAACCAGCAACCAACACAACAATGTCGCCGCCGATTTTCTGAGCTGCCGCTACAGTGTTCAGGGTAACACCTTTCAAACTGGCATTATCGTGTTCTGCATAGACTAATACGCTCATTAGATCACCTTCGCTTCGTTTTTCAGCTTGTCAACCAACTCTGCAACGTCGGCCACTTTAACACCCGCTTGACGCTCCGCAGGCGGCTCAACCTTCAAGGTTTTAACCAGAGGACTAACATCTACGCCAAAATCGCCGGGAGACTTGATATCAAGCGGCTTTTTCTTGGCTTTCATGATGTTTGGAAGGGAAGCATAACGAGGTTCGTTAAGACGCAGGTCTGTAGTAACAACCGCTGGCAATTTCAGATCAACAGTTTGCAGACCGCCATCGATTTCGCGGGTAACTTTAACGGAGCCATCAGCTACATTCACTTCAGAAGCGAAAGTGCCTTGACCCATACCAGCCAGAGCAGCCAACATCTGGCCAGTCTGATTGTTATCTCCATCAATTGCCTGTTTACCCATAATCACCAGTTCAGGCTTCTCTTGATCAACAATGGCTTTGAGCAGTTTTGCAACAGCCAGTGGCTGTGCGTCTGCAGCTTCAACCAGAATACCGCGATCTGCACCCAGCGCTAGAGCAGTACGAATTTGCTCCTGAGCTTCTTTAGGACCTACGGCCACCGCAACAATCTCGGTAGCAACCCCCTTCTCTTTTAAACGAACAGCTTCTTCAACAGCGATTTCGCAGAAGGGGTTCATGGCCATCTTGACGTTAGTCAGGTCGACGCCGCTGTTATCAGCAGCCACTCGTACCTTAACGTTGTAGTCAACAACTCGTTTGACAGCAACAAGAACCTTCATGGAACCCTCGGCTTTATATATAGAATGTGGATTTAGGGTGTCGGCAAGAAACGATTAAATTTTGAGCTAACACCATGCGATCGTCATGAGCATGAAATAGATTCAAAACTCCGACCGCCCTTGTTAAAAGCGCGTGGTATCTTGCCGCTTTATCAAAGACAGGTCAATAGCAAATCAGGCCCGGCCAGCGGTCTAAGATGTCAATAATGCAAACTGCATTAGGATGAATTGCTTCTCATAAATCAGCGACTTACCCTATCTCACCCTACCGGCCCATCGCCATGGATACACCAAAAGAGTGGCAAAATTTGCTGAGGTCGTCAATTTTAGTTATTCCCATATCAGTAATGAATTTATCGAGTTATAACTTAAATGAAATAACTTACACTTACGCGGGGCCACCTGCTATCCAGGTGTGAGCGAATCACATCAAAGCCTAATCAAATAAGCCAAAAAGCGGCAACTTGAACAAATTTGACCAACAGGAGTACGTTTGGATGAAGAAATTTGCAACACTAATCACAGGGATCATGCTGAGTCTCAACGCGTTTTCGCTTGATATCGGCGGCATTAATATGCCTGAATCCATCACATCAAACGACAATACCGAGCTACAACTAAACGGGGCTGGCATCCGAGAAAAATGGTTCATGGATCTATATGTTGGCGGCTTGTATTTAGCAGCCAAACAACAGGACGCTGCGGCAATTCTATCCGCGGATGAGCCTATGGCCATCCGCTTGCACATGGTCTCCGATTTGATCACCAGCGAAAAAATGACCAGCGCCACGATTGAAGGGTTTGAACACGCCACAAATGGTGAAACCAAGCCCCTCCAGACAGAAATTGAAACATTTTTATCAAGTTTTGCTGAACCGATAAAAGCTGGTGACATTTTCGACTTTTACTACCAGCCCGGTAAAGGTATTGCCATCCTGAAAAATGGGGTCATCGCCCAATCCATAAACAGTGGAATTGAGTTTAAAAAAGCGCTATTCGGCATATGGATTTCAGATCAGCCTGCCCAGAAATCGTTGCGGAAAGAAATGCTCGGCCAAGAAAGCTGATTACGAAACGGCACATGAGCATCGAGCCTCATGTGCCTGATTCCACGGGGCTAGCACGCCTTGTCTTAATATATTCACAGAACGGTCACCTACAAGAAACAGTCACTCCATAGAGTCAGCATCGAGGTTTCACATACTGCGGAGGCCAAGATGCTTCAGAACCAAACAGCCACCTCTCATAAGGCAGACTTTTCTGGTAGACCGGGAATATTTGCAGAATTCATCACTACCGAACAACAAATCCGCATGGCGCAAAAAATGCGATACGATGTATTCTGTGAGGAATACAACGTTCAGCTGCCGGTAAACATGATATGGAACGGCCAGCCCATTGATGTGGATGAACTGGATGATCATTGCTTACATTTAGTGGTGCGAAACCAGAATAACCATGAAATTATCGGCTATACACGAGTCCTAACCTGTGATTTGGCTAAGCGATTCGGGCGTTACTATTCCAGTCATGAATTCGACATCAGCAACATCATTAATCGCCCTGGTCGCTTCCTGGAAATAGGCAGAACCTGCATTCACCCTGAACATCGTAATGGGGCTACCATCGCAGTACTGTGGGCTCACCTTGCGAAATTCATGCAAGAGAACGATTACCAATATCTATTCGGTTGCGCCAGTGTTTCCCTGGATGATGGCGGCAATACACTCGCTGCCCTAATGCCAGTAATCACACAAAAATACCTTGCAGATGACGAATACAGGGTGACGCCACGAGTACCCTGTACTTTGCGCAAAGCCAAACCTGATACAAAGGCGACACTCCCTCCTCTGCTTAAAGCCTACACTCGGATGGGTGCTAGAATATGCGGTGAGGCCTGTTGGGATCCTGATTTTAATGTGGCAGACCTGTTTGTGCTGCTGGACATCAACCAGGTTGCTAATCGCTACGCTCGACACTTCCTAAAAGATCGGGAAGCGGCATGACTCGAAAGATATATGCATCTGCCCGCCTGCTTTTACATATTCTGGCGGGCGTCGTTCTACTGGCATTGACCGGCGCTATCTGGAACAACAAAACCCAGCTGGTTAAATCCACTAAACAATGGTGGCTCGCTCGTATGGTTCATTTGCTTGGCATCAATGTGAACATACATGGACAGATGCCTATGCCGACAAACAGTAAGGGAATTTTATACGTCAGCAATCACGTCTCATGGATAGACATCCCCCTCATTGGCGGTCTTTCTCAGCTTAACTTTCTATCAAAAGCAGAAGTACGCTCGTGGCCTCTCATCGGTAAACTGGCCGAAGGAACGGGAACCCTATTTATAAAACGGGGATCGGGAGACGCCGCGCGGGTGTCCGAATCAATAGCCCGCTATTTGGATGATGGAAGATCAGTATTGTTCTTTCCAGAAGGAACCACATCCGACGGTAAGACTGTACGTAAATTTCACAGCAAACTATTTAAAGCAGCCCACCACACCACAGTCAACGTCTGCCCTATAGCGATCCATTATCATTTTGATCAAAGTGAGATACCATCATCGGGTAATCCAATAGCATTTATTGATGAGGATGAATTTACAGAACATCTCTGGAGGGTTCTGGGCTTACCCAAGGTTTCCGCAACGGTGGAGTTTTTGCCGGTGCGCTCTGCACCCTCAGGCAATCTGGAAGTATTCGTACGTGGGTTACGATCAGAAATCAACGAAGCACTGCAACAGCTACAGAGGAAGACTAGTACCAATATTCAATGGCCTGATGCATCCACTCACGACGGTCAACGGGATGAGGCAACCAGTTTTTATAGCTAGCAGTGGCTCGTATCAGAAACTCCATCAAACACTGATGCCTACGCAATACTCGTTCATGACGGTGAGGCAAAACAGGATTAAATACCCCCAAAGCATTGAAAAGCTGTAATGGGTTTTTCTTTACCCACAACCATGAGCCCATCTCTAAGGTTAAGGGTAAATAGGTGCCTTTCCGTTTGTGCAGGGTTTCCCGATAGACGTAATCCCAAAGATCACCGTGTGTCGTATAGTTTCGAGACTGGGGTTCAATCAGGTAAAAACTAAATGTCGGATGGGTGCGCCGGAACAGCAATCTAAGCGCAAACATCTCACCGATATCATCGAACGGATCAGGTGTGAATGCATATGGAAACCAAACCTGATCCTGATGCCCAAACCCAGAATGACAATCCAACGAGATCACAAACCTAGAGTCTGCAACAACATTCTCAACCAACTGCAGCAGCGCCGCTGATTCGCGTTGCATCGGGTCACCTTTGCGGCCACGATACCAAGGGATATGACTACTCATACGCTGCCCCCCCAGAAGAAAGGGAACCTTGCCCATCGCTTCAATAGGCGCGTTACGCATCAAATCAACACCATTCCCATTGCTGCGCGTTCGCTTTAACATACCAACTGGATTAACTAAAGGAACAAACAATAGCCTCACATCTTTCAACAGGGAATGGAGGCTCTCATCCCAGTCCATCCTGTTAAATATGGTGTTCATAAACGACAATATGACCTGAGTACCAATTCGCTCCACACCATGCACTCCCCCGGTAAAAATCACTACCGGAGCGTCAGGTTTTGTACTTCCTGTTTCAAAACAATAGAGAGGTAAACATTCTTCACCGCACTCAACAGCGGACAGAGTATTCACCCTGGCGGGCAAATCGGCTTGTTCAAGCCAGCGATCCATTTGGTAAAGTTCAGGTAGGCCTTTAAGTACACGGTCTGAACGGATTAATGTCAACGGTGCAAAGCTCCAAGTCTATTAATGCAACCGTTTTATAACATAAACATTACAGAAACATGACGTCAGCCTAACTCATAGGCAACCGAGGCAAACCTGTGGCATCACAGCCATGATTAGGGCAATACCCTAGTGGATTTTTTGCCAGATACTGCTGATGATACGCCTCAGCATAATAGAATTTAAATGTACTGATAATTTCTGTAGTGCTTGCATCCAGGCCGCGATCAGATAACACGCCATCGTAAGCCGCCTTTGCCTGTTCTGCTTGTCGTTGTTGCTCTGAGGTTGTCACATAAATGCCAGATCGGTACTGAGTACCTACATCATTACCCTGACGCATGCCCTGACAAGGGTTGTGATTTTCCCAGAAGAGCTTCATCAAGCAGGAATAAGATATCTCATTTGGCCAATAAATCACTTTTACGATCTCGTTGTGACCGGTCATTCCGCTGCATACTTCTTCGTAGGTTGGATTTGGGGTGAATCCGGCACCATATCCCACGGCGGTGCAATATACACCCTTAACACTCCAAAACAGTTTCTCGGCTCCCCAAAAGCAACCCATACCGAAGTAGGCAACTTCAGTATCGCTTGGATAAGGCTCAACTAATGGTTTATCTAATACTGCATGGTTATTTGACAGATGGACAGAGGTTGCTCTACCAGGCAGGGCAACGTCGGGTGAAGGTAAACTCTGCCTATATTTATGGAATTTCATCATATCCAACCAACTTCCCGACGTTAACTTATTAATAACATATAAAAACAATGACAATTAATCAGCTCTGCAATACTGGTAAGTTCCTAAAAAGCGCTAGAGATTCAGGGTTCGCCAGTGCATCCGTATTATTGACACACTCATTGTGCACAACTTTCCTGACCGCGAGCTCTGCTATCTTACCACTAATGGTTCTTGGTATATCATCAACCTGAACAATCTTTGCGGGAACATGCCGTGGTGTAGTGTTACCCCTAATTGTAGATTTTATCAAGTTAATACGATCTTCATCCAGGTTTTCGTCTTCACCCAACTTTACAAACAATATTACACGTACATCATCCTGCCATTCCTGCCCTATCACTACGCTATCAACAACGAAATCCAATTGCTCAACCTGCCGATAAATTTCCGCTGTTCCTATTCTAACACCGCCGGGATTCAATACTGCATCAGAACGGCCATAGATAATCATACTTCCGCGATCTGTAATTTCGCCATAGTCGCCATGCGCCCAAACGCCTTCGAAACGCTCAAAGTAGGCGGCACTAAACTTAGTGCCATCTGGGTCATTCCAAAATCCTATGGGGCAAGAAGGAAACGCGTTAACACAAACCAACTCACCTTTCTGATTTACGACACTTGTGCCGTTATCATCGAATATACGCACATCCATGCCAAGTCCAACACACTGCAGCTCACCGCTTACAACCGGAAGGATCGGATTGCCCAACGCGAAACAACTGATAATATCAGTTCCCCCTGAAATTGAAGACAAGCAAATATCAGATTTCACATCACGATACACATAATCAAAGCTTTCAGGGGCCAACGGCGAGCCTGTTGAGAATATCGCCCTCAACTGATCCAATTTATGGGTGTTCCGCGGTTTGATGCCCGCCTTTTCCAGGGCAGATATATATTTGGCACTTGTACCAAAAAGACTGATATTTTCTTCATCTATCATATCAATCAAAGAGGCAGCGGCTGGATGAAAAGGAGAACCATCAAATAGCACAAGCGTTGCCCCACTCGCCAACCCGCTTATCAACCAATTCCACATCATCCAACCGCAGGTTGTAAAATAGAAAAGAACATCACTGGCTTTTAGGTCAGCATGCAGTACGTGTTCTTTTCTATGTTGCAGCAACGTTCCACCGGCAGAGTGGACAATACATTTCGGAACGCCGGTGGTACCAGATGAGTACATGATATATAGAGGGTGCAAAAATCCGAGGTGTGCGAAATCAATTTCACCGTTGGCGTTAGACTGCTCTATCTCATTATAGAAATCTACGCCTGTGATAGGTATTGCATTTGAATCGAGCTCTAGAAATGGAACTATCACCGTAGTTTTTATAGAAGATATTCTCTTTTGTACCAGCTGAACTCGATCCAATATAGAAATAGCCTTACCCGCGTAGAAGTAGCCATCAACTGTCAGCAAAAACACCGGTTCTATTTGCTCAAAACGATCAACTATACCGTTGATGCCAAAATCTGGTGAACACGAACTCCAGATTGCACCCATACTACTTGCGGCGAGCATTCCAACCACGGTTTCTATGCAATTGGGCATCACCGCTACGACTCGGTCACCTGCTGAAACGCCTTGTTCACGCATATATTTAGCCATTCGAAATACACGTTGATATAGCTCGCTATACGTGACACTGTCACGGCGACCATTCTCACCACGAAACACCAATGCTGCTTTCTTCGACAACTGATCGTCATGAGCTGATGCCAAAAGGTTCTCCGCAAAGTTAAGCCGAGAATTGGGAAACCAGTTGGCTCCTGACACTCTTAACGGATCATCAACGACCGGAGTCAGATCCCCTTCAATCCTCACACCACAGAAATCAATGATGGATAACCAAAACTGCTCAGTTTGGTCGCAGCTCCAGCGATGTAATTCTGCATATTCGTGAAAATCTGTGCCATAACATCGATTCACATACTGTATGAAGCAATCTATGTTAGTAGCCTTGATCCAGTCACCTTCCGGTTGCCACAACACTCTACCCACAGTTAATCCTCTTCTTGTTTTAATTCAAGCTCAATTAGCTCATCGCCCTCGTTAACCAGCTCGCCTTCGTTGAAGAATATCGCTTTCACAAAACCGGTTTTTTGAGCACGGATTCCATGTTCCATTTTCATGGCCTCGACAGTAACCAGCAAGTCACCTGCATGTACTTGATCGCCGTCACTAACGGCAACGTGAACAATACGCCCATTCATCGGTGCCCTCAGATGTTTTTCTGATTGAGGATCAACCACTGATACCGGAGAATATCGATATAATTGCACATGGGAATTGCCGGAATCCTTGAACAATACAACACTGTCATCAGTGGAAATCACTGTCAGCGTCAAGGACAGGCCTCCCGTTACGGCCAATCTATCCCCTTCAAGCCTGCATTGAAGTGTCAGGCTCAGTTCTGAACAGATCGCCACGATCTCATCACCATAAAAACTGAGATCCACTTTTATCTGCGCACGATCATTATTAAAGAAGCAAAACTGCTGACTAATAGCTCCATTCACATGCCAACCTTTCAAAACCTGCCAGGGCTCGCCGGATGATTCGGTAGAGTGCCCCTTCAGCGCCAGATAGACCCCGGCAAGCACATAGTCAATATCATCTTTTGGTGCGCTTTCGAACGCCAGTTCTGATTGATGATCTTCGATAAAATGAGTGCTCAGGTTTCCCGCGCAGAACGCATCATGGGCAACCAAGCTCCCCAGAAAGCTGATGTTGGTATTTAACCCAAACAAGTTAATCTGTCGAAGTGCGCGCTGCATGCGATGTATAGCTTGATCACGATTTTTATCCCATACAATCAGCTTGGCGATCATAGGGTCGTAAAACACGCTGATTTCATCACCCTGTACCACACCTGAATCAATTCGCAGATGTACAGATGGATCCGGCAGACGTAGGTAATGAATGATACCTGTGGAAGGCAAGAAGTCCTTTGAGGTATCTTCAGCGTAGATCCGAACTTCGATCGCGTGGCCGTCAATCCTGATCTGTTCCTGCGTCAATGGCAATGGATTACCTTCTGCCACACGCACTTGCCATTCAACAAGATCCTGTCCGGTTATCATCTCGGTTACCGGGTGTTCAACCTGCAAGCGGGTGTTCATTTCCATGAAATAAAAATCACCCGAAGACGCAAGCAGAAATTCGATCGTACCGGCCCCTTCGTATCCAATTGCTTTAGCCGCCCGCACCGCAGCCTCACCCATACGGCTGCGAGTAGTCGGATCTAAACCTGGTGCAGGAGCCTCCTCAATCACTTTTTGGTGTCTACGTTGAATAGAGCAGTCCCGTTCAGACATATAAACAGCATTGCCATACTGATCAGCAAAAACCTGAATCTCAACATGACGAGGCTGATTGATATACTTTTCTATGAGTATATGATCATCCCCAAATGATGACTGAGCCTCACGCTTACAGGCGCTCAAAGCAGCATCAAAATCGTTCTCGCTGGCAACGATGCGCATGCCTTTTCCGCCACCGCCCATGGATGCTTTTAAGAGCACGGGATAGCCAATAGCGCCAGCTTGCTGTTTTAAAAATGCAGAATCCTGGGTGTCACCATGATAGCCAGGCACCAGTGGCACGCCTGCATCCTGCATAATATGCTTGGCCTGAGATTTTGATCCCATTGCCACCATTGCGCTGGCCGGAGGGCCGATTAGTACAACATTGTTTTCTAAGCAGCGTTGCGCAAAGCTAGCATTCTCGGACAAAAAGCCATAACCAGGATGAATAGCATCCACTCCTGAGCGCTTCGCAACATCCAAAAGACGATCCATATTAAGATAGCTCTCAGCTGCAGATGATGGTCCAATCCAATACGCTTCATCGGCCTGCAGAACATGTTGGGCATATCGATCCGCATCGGAGTACACAGCAACAGCCTCGATATCAAGCCGATTTAATGTTCGAATGATGCGACAAGCTATTTCACCACGATTTGCAATCAACACTTTCTTAAATAATTTATTCGTCGACATGATTAATTGGCCTCGCCCTTTACCCGCCATGCAGGTGGTCGTTTTTCAAGGAAGCTGGTTAATCCTTCCTGCCCCTCTTCCGACACCCTGATGTCTGCTATAAGCTTGGCAGTCTGAGTAATTGTCTTATCGCCTATGCGCTCATGGGCGATAGCGTTGATTAGTTGCTTACAATGTGCCGTTGCATCCGGGCCATTTTTAGCGGCCACATTAGCCAATGCGATAACTTCACAGTCAAGTTGATCACGCGGAAATGCAGCCTGAATCAAACCCACACTTACTGCCATGTCTGCATCAAACACCTCTGCGCTCAGCATGAATCTGCGAGCATTGCGTATCCCCATGGCCTCGATCACATAAGGGCTGATAACAGCCGGCACCAAGCCTATTTTGACTTCGCTCAGGCAAAAGGTGGCACCCGTATCAGCGAATGCCACATCGCACGCACTGATCAAGCCCAGCGCACCACCAAAGGACGCACCGACAACTTTTGCAATTACCATTTTGGGTAACGTATACACACGATGCATAAGCCCAGCCAGTCTAAGTGCGTCTGCTTCATTTTCTTCGCGGCTTAGGGATGCCATGCTTTTCATCCAATTCAGATCTGCACCCGCTGAAAAGTTTCGTCCTTCTGCCTGCAACACAACCACCCGGCAAGCGTTATTATGTGCTGCTGTTTCGAACGCATCCGTCAACTCCCTAATCATTTGATCGTCGAAAGCATTGTGAACGGTTGGCCGATTCATGGTGATGAATGTAATGTCTGACTGTTGTTGTACGTTGACATAATCCATAGCAATGCCTCACATACGAAACACGCCAAAGCGCGTATCGGGTATAGGTGCATTGAGCGCAGCACTGATTGAAAGCCCCAAAACATCGCGGGTCTGGGCAGGATCGATCACACCGTCATCCCATAACCGGGCACTTGCATAATAAGGGTGACCTTGGGCCTCATAGGTATCAATAATGGGTTGCTTGAACGCTTTTTCATCTGCCTCCGGCCAAATCTCGCCATTTCGCGTCAGGTTATCCTTTTTGATTTGCGCCAATACACCCGCAGCCTGTTCGCCCCCCATTACCGAGATACGCGCATTAGGCCACATGAAAAGAAACCGTGGATCATAAGCACGCCCGCACATTCCGTAGTTGCCTGCGCCAAAGCTGCCGCCAGTAATGATGGTTATTTTGGGTACCTGAGCACAAGCAACGGCCGTTACCATTTTTGCACCATGCTTGGCAATGCCTTCTGATTCGTATTTTCGCCCCACCATAAACCCGGTTACATTCTGCAAAAATACCAAAGGAATCTTACGTTGCGCGCACAGCTCGATAAAGTGTGCACCTTTTTGGGATGACTCACTGAATAGCACCCCGTTGTTTGCGACTATGCCAACTGGGTATCCCCAGATCCGGGCAAACCCACAGACCAAGGTGGTACCATACAGCGCCTTAAATTCATCAAATTCAGAACCGTCCACTGTGCGGGCAATCACCTCACGCACGTCGTAAGGCGTTTTCAAATCCGCGGGCACTACGCCGTATATTTCTGCAGGATCATAACGGGGCAATACAGGCTGAGCCACGTCCATTTGGAGGTGTTTTTTGCGGTTCAAACGTTTAACTGCTGCCCGTGCCAACTGCAACGCATGCTCATCGTTTTCAGCGTAATGATCAGCTACCCCGGAAGTACGACAGTGAACATCAGCCCCACCGAGATCTTCTGCGGTCACCTCCTCTCCGGTTGCTGCCTTCACCAACGGAGGCCCTGCAAGAAAAATCGTACCTTGCTCTTTAACGATGATGCTTTCATCTGCCATGGCTGGAATGTACGCTCCACCGGCCGTGCAAGACCCCATTACTACGGCGATCTGAGGAATGCCCTTCGCCGACATATTGGCCTGATTAAAGAAGATCCTGCCAAAATGTTCGCGATCAGGAAACACTTCATCCTGGCGAGGTAAATTAGCCCCTCCAGAATCGACCAGGTATACACACGGCAAATGATTCTGCTCTGCAATGGCTTGGGCACGGAGATGTTTTTTTACCGTGAGTGGATAGTAACTGCCCCCTTTCACGGTCGCATCGTTGGCCACCACCATGCATTCCAATCCATGAATCCTGCCAATGCCGGCTATGGCTCCTGCCGCAGGCACCTGCTCATCATAAACGTTATGCGCCGCTAATTGACCCAGCTCCAGAAAAGGTGAACCTTGATCCAGCAGACGTGCAACACGTTCACGGGGTAATAACTTACCGCGGGCGAGGTGTTTCAGTTGCGCTTTTTCACCTCCGCCCTGCTTTATGGCTGCGGTAACATCCCAAAGCTCTTTCACCAGCTTGTTCATTCCTTCTTGATTCGCTATGAACTCAGCAGAATGAGGGTTGATTTTACTTTCCAAAATCGCCATGAATATAAACCCTATTGAATATGGCCTCAGGCCGTTTCATTAAACAATTCGCGCCCAATCAACATCCGCCGAATCTCCGATGTACCTGCACCAATTTCATAAAGCTTTGCATCGCGCAACAAGCGGCCTGTCGGGTATTCATTAATATAGCCATTGCCACCCAGGGTCTGAATCGCATCCAATGCGCATTTGGTTGCGTTTTCGGCTGTGTAAAGAATGACAGCAGCAGCATCTTTGCGAGTGGTTTCTCCACGGTCACAGGCCTGAGCAACCGCGTATAAATAAGCTCGGCTGGCATTGGTTATGGTATACATATCGGCCACCTTTCCTTGCATCAGCTGGAATTCACCAATAGCCTTACCAAATTGCTTACGCTCGTGAATATAGGGCACCACCACATCAAGACAGGCCAGCATAATGCCAGTAGGCCCACCCGATAACACAACCCGCTCGTAATCGAGGCCGCTCATTAACACTTTTACACCTTGATTCAGTTGCCCCAAGATGTTTTCCTCTGGCACCTCACAATCTTCAAACACTAATTCACATGTGTTGGAA
This sequence comes from Ketobacter alkanivorans, assembly GCF_002863865.1. Taxonomy (NCBI): domain Bacteria; kingdom Pseudomonadati; phylum Pseudomonadota; class Gammaproteobacteria; order Pseudomonadales; family Ketobacteraceae; genus Ketobacter; species Ketobacter alkanivorans. The sequence continues at coordinate 547,535 of NZ_CP022684.1, forward strand.
CCGCGCATGCCCAATTTGTCCAGTTTCTGCGCTTGAGAAAAGCCTTTAAAGCCGCGCTCAACGATAAACGCTGTAATACCATGGGGGCCCTTTTCCAGATCAGTTTTTGCGTAGATCACATAGGTGTTTGCATCGGGGCCGTTCGTAATCCACATCTTGCTGCCGTTAAGAATATAACGATCGCCCTTTTTTTCTGCGCGCAGTTTCATGCTGACCACATCCGAACCCGCATTCGGCTCGCTCATCGCCAACGCACCAATGTGCTCTCCACTTACCAGCTTGGGTAGGTATTTAGTTTTTTGCTGTGCATTGCCATTACGGTGAATTTGGTTAACGCACAAATTTGAGTGAGCACCATAGCTAAGGCCCACTGAAGCAGAAGCTCTACTGATTTCCTCCATGGCAATTGCATGGGCAAGATACCCCATATCGCTGCCACCAAACTCCTCTGCTACTGTCATACCCAGCAGGCCCAATTCACCAAACTTTTTCCATAGATCCATAGGGAACTGATTACTGGAATCTACTTCAGCTGCTCTAGGTGCGATCTCTGCTTTGGCAAAACGATTTACGGTATCCCGCAATGCATCCATTGTTTCGCCGAAACCAAAATTTAAGGAGGGATAGAGCGTTGTCATGATGATGATCCTTTCTTTAAGCTTTACGTGATTATCTATTGCCCAGCTTTAAGCGCATTTACACAGCGCTGGCGAGCCTCTTTTAGTTCAATTTTCATAATTTCGATGTCATGAAGTTGCTGATCCAGTAGCGCTTCCTTTTCATCAAGCATGGCAAGAAACTGCTGAAGCTGCTTGGAATTACCTGAATCAGGATCATACATATCGAAGAGAACGCGACTTTCTGCCAGAGTAAATCCGAGGCGCTTTCCTCTAAGAATAAGCTTGAGCAGCACGCGATCACGGGGCCCATAAATGCGTTTTTGCCCTTCCCGCTTGGGGGTCAACAGACCCTGATCCTCATAGAAGCGGATAGCACGGGTTGTAATATCAAATTCGCGGGATAGATCACTGATTGTGTATGTGACTGATTTTACTTCTAATTTTGAGTCCGTCATGGGTTCTTTCGCTGCTGGCATTCGCTAATAAGGGCCCGAATGTAGATCAATATAAAGGGTTCTGATTAACGCCAATACTAGTTGACGTTTACGTAAAGGTAAATAGTCGATATTAAGGTATCAGTTTGCCCTCCTGCTGTTATAAAAACCTGTTACCATCGAATTTATCCATAATTGACAATCAGTTAGAGGCTTCAATGACTAAGACCGTTCTCATTACCGGCTGCTCAAGTGGAATCGGAAAGCAGCTTTCGATGGCAATGCTGGATAAAGGCTATCGAGTGATATCCACTGCTCGTTCACTCGAGAAAATTGCTGACTTAAGGGCGAAAGGTGCCATTACCTTGGCACTGGACGTTACTGTGCAAGCCAGCATTGATGACGCCTTGAATCAGATAAGCGCCCAAGGACATTGCATCGACATCCTGGTCAACAATGCTGGCTATGGGGCGATGGGGCCTGTGGCAGAAATGCCATCCGATGAGCTGGAAAAACAATTCGCCACCAATGTTTTCGGGCCAGTGTACATGGTACGAGCCTGCGTACCTCATATGCGCCAACGCGGCGGGCTGATTGTTAATATCGGTTCGGTGTCGGGCATTTTGGTTACCCCGTTTTCGGGCGCTTACTGTGCCACCAAAGCTGCACTGCATGCTCTTTCAGATGCGATGCGCATGGAGCTTGCCCCTTTCAATATAAACGTTATGACGGTTATGCCCGGCGCAATAGAGTCAGAGTTTGGCAACAGCGCTGAATCCTCGCTTACACGTACGCTACCCGAAGACTCGCTCTATGAGTGGGTAAGAGACGGCATCCAAAAGCGGGCTCAGGCCTCACAATCCAACCCCACACCAACCGGTCAATTTGTAAAGGCACTGCTGAAAAATATAGAAGCAGTCAAGCCGAAGGCAGAGGTAGCCATTGGCAACGGCAGTACTGTCCTGCCGTTGCTGGCGAGGGTCCTGCCCACCAAGTTAAGGGATGCAATCCTCAAACGTTCCTTTGGCTTACATCAACCCCCTACTCGATAAGCGGAAATAGTTCTAAAGCTTTCCTATACTTACTCTCTGAACTTGCTTATAGAACAAACCCACCGGCCAACTTAACTTATCCAGTACCAGCGCATCCGGCTAACAACCGGATGCAGGCGACCACGACAGGTAACCTAAATGCGACGATGGAATGGCTGGGGTGATGAATCTAATCATTACCCCCTCAAAGAGGAAGCAAAGCAATTTCTTGGGCAACAGATCGGGCCAGGTAACCCTCTGCCGGATGCAAGTCTGGAAACAGTGATAGCGTCAGTGCCTGCCTCCCGCCTGCCGGAACACCCGCTAATCAATACAGATGCCGAGCACAGGGTGCGCCACGCCAGAGGCCAGAGCTTGCCAGACTGGCTGGCCCTTCACTCGGGCAATATCGGGCAGTTCCCCGATGGGGTAGCGTTCCCCGAGAGCGCAGATCAGGTGAGAGAACTAATGAACTACGCTGTTCAAAACCATGTAGAGTTGATCACCTATGGCGGTGGTTCTTCCGTGGCCGGACACATTAATCCGCGCCCATCGGAGCGCCCCACTCTTACGTTGAGCATGCTGAATTTTAACCAGCTGATCCATCTGGATCGGGAAAGCAACCTGGCCACGTTTGGCGCGGGCACTCCAGGGCCCCTAATCGAATCACAACTCAAACCCCATGGATATATGCTGGGGCACTTCCCGCAATCCTGGGAGCTGTCCACCGTAGGTGGCTGGGTTGCCAGCCGTTCCAGCGGCCAGCAATCGCTTCGCTACGGCCGTATTGAGCAGCTCTTTGCTGGCGCCAATATAGAAACAACAGAGGGCACTCTATCCATACCAACCATTCCCGCCTCATCCGCTGGCCCGGATATCCGTGAGATAATTTTAGGTTCCGAAGGAAGAATGGGAGTCATAACCGACGTCACCGTTCGAGTCTCTCCTCTACCGGAGCAGGAGCGCTTTTATGTTGTCTTTTTTCCAGACTGGGACAGTGGTGTGCAGGCTGTGCGCTACCTCACCCAGCAACGGATACCTCTGTCGATGATGAGGCTCAGCAATCCCCAGGAAACCTGGACTCAATTGAAGTTGGCGGGGCATGCCACTGCAATAAACGTTCTAGAACGCTACTTGTCGCTAAGAGGGGCTAGAACACAGAAATGCATGTTTACCTTTGGCGTCACCGGCAGCAAAGCCGCGTGCAAGTCGGCTCTGGCTCTGGCAGCACCGGTCATCAAGCAATTCGAAGGCGTAAACACGGGCACCCTTCTGGGCAAAAAGTGGGAAGAAAATCGCTTCAAGTCACCCTATCTACGTCACGGATTGTGGGAGCAAGGCTATGCGGTAGACACGCTTGAAACTGCTGTTGACTGGGTGCGAGTACCTGCCGCTGTAGATGCCATAGAGCGGGCTATTAATAACACATTAAAATCAGCCGGTGAGAGAATTCATGTTTTCACACACCTTTCCCACGTTTACAACCAAGGGTCGAGCATATACACCACCTACGTTTTTCGGTGCGCGAAGACCTATGACGAAACCCTGGATCGCTGGCGCAGAATAAAGCAAGCCGCAAGCCAAGCTATAATCAAAAATGGCGGCACCATCAGCCACCAACATGGTGTTGGAACCGACCACGCACCATACCTTAAGGCAGAGAAAGGCGAATTGGGTATTGCGGCGATCGACCGCCTCTGTCACCAATTTGATCCCAACGGCATTATGAACCCAGGCAAATTATTGCCTCAGGATCAATAGTATGAAGCCCATTGATCAAGTGCGGACCTGGCAACAGTTACAAGAGCACCCCGACATCTGGGATATTATTGTGATTGGTGGCGGAATAACCGGCGTAGGTATACTGAGGGAAGCGGCCCGGCTGGATCTAAAGTGTCTGCTATTGGAACAAAAGGATTTCTCATGGGGCACCTCCAGTCGCTCTTCTAAAATGGTGCATGGCGGATTGCGTTACATTGCCCAAGGGGACATCAAGCTCACCAAACATTCTGTGCACGAACGGGAACGACTGATTCGCGAAGCGCCCGGCCTGGTTCAGCGACTGGGCTATTTGTTTCCTATACGCAAGGGGCAAATTCCAGGAAAACTACTATTCAACAGCCTGTTGAAGATATATGACAAGCTAGCGGGCATAAAAACCCAAAAGTATTTTAATAGCCGAAAACTGCTGGAGAGAGTATCCGGGCTTAACCCGGAAAACCTCAAAGGGGCGAGCTACTATACCGACGCCATCACAGACGATTCGCGCCTGGTATTAAGAGTGTTACACGAAGCGATCGAAGCTGGCGCAGAGGCATTAAATTATTGCTGTGCTGATAGCTTGCTATTCGATGACCAAGGCCAGGTTAACGGACTCATCGTACGTAATGACATAAACGGGGAGACACTGAAGTTAGAATCGAAAGTGGTGATCAACGCCACCGGCGCATGGGTGGATGGCTTGCGAGAGGCCGTTAGTGGCGAACGTAATATCCGCCCTCTCAGAGGCAGCCATATTATCATCCCTCATCGTTTCGCCCCCGTAGAAGACGCTCTAACTTTATTTCACCCTCAAGATAAGCGTGCCGTGTTTATCTTTCCGTGGGAAAACACAACCGTCATTGGCACCACAGACCTAGACCACGACAGTGATCTAAATCAAGAGCCCAGTATTTCTGCCCAAGAGCTGGACTACCTACTATTACTGGCTCAACAACAATTCCCCAAATCCAATATCTCTAAAGACACCATCATTTCAACCTTTGCCGGTGTACGCCCTGTCATCAGTAAAGATCGTACAAAAGCACCCTCCAAGGAGAAGCGCGACCATCAAGTATGGGTAGATAAAGGATTAGTCAGCGTCAGCGGCGGCAAACTTACCACGTTTCGCCTGATCGCACTGGATACACTGAAAGCCGCCCTTTCACAGATGGGAAGATCCGACGCAAGCTTTCTGTTTAGTGACAAGAACAGCATCATTACCCCTGCCAATATCACACCTGCCGATCTCGATCTGGATGATACCAGTCTGGCGGCTCGTTTGATTGGCTGTTACGGCAATGCGGCCGAAGACCTGGTACGCAATGCACGTAGTGGCGAACTGGCATGTATTAAGCGGACCCGATTCTGCCTGGCCGAGGTACGCTGGTGTGCTGCAAACGAAAGCGTGCAGAAGCTTGATGATCTGCTACTGCGCCGCACCCGCCTTGGCCTTCTACTCGATCAAGGCGGTTACGAACTATTCCCTGCTATAGAAAAAATTTGCCGCGAAGAGCTAAACTGGAATAACGAAACTTGGCAGGCTGAAGTGACGCGCTATCAGACACTTTGGCAGCAGCACTACTATTTGCCCGAGACAACATGAAGCAAGACACTCTGCTTGCCATTGATAATGGCACCCAAAGTATCCGCGCTCTGCTGTTTGATCTGCAGGGCCAGCTGATTGCAAAAAGCAAAGTTGATATTGAGCCCTATTATTCAATCCATCCAGGCTGGGCAGAACAAAGCGCTGAATATTTTTGGGAAAAGCTATGCGAGGCTTGCCAACTACTGTGGCAACAGGATGGCGTCGATCGCAAAAAAATAAAAGCCGCTTCAATTACTACGCAACGCGCTACCATGATCAATCTGGACAGCGATGGAAACCCTCTGAGACCTGCCATGATCTGGCTGGACCAACGTAAACTGGACAGTGTTCCTCCGTTGAAAGGGCCTTGGCGCTACCTTATAAAAGCCGCCGGTGGAGCTGACACGCTAAACTACTATCGCACTCAAGCGGAGTGTAACTGGATAGAATCCTATCAACCCAATATTTGGCGCGCCACCCATAAATACTTACTGCTTTCGGGCTATCACACCTACAAACTGACCGGAGCATACGCCGACTCAACAGCATCACAGGTGGGTTATCTGCCGTTTGATTTTAAACATCATCGCTGGTGCAAGAAACACGACTGGCGCTGGAAAGCACTAGCGATTGAGCCAAAACATCTACCCAAACTGTACCCGCCCGGTGCGCAACTTGGCACCATTACCGCAGAAGCGTCTGCTGCCACCGGAATCCCTGAAGGGCTGGCACTGATTTCATCGGGATCCGACAAAGCGTGTGAAGCCATTGGCTCCGGCGGGCTCAACCCTCAAATTGGCAGCATCAGCTACGGAACAACCGCCACGTTCAACACCACCAGCCCCAAGTATTTTGAAGCGATCTCTATGCTGCCTCCCTACCCCGCCGCCATTCCCAAGCAATACAGCACAGAAGTGATTGTGCACCGTGGCTACTGGATGGTGAATTGGTTCAAGCGAGAATTCGCTCATCAAGAGGTGACAGAAGCAAAACAACAAAACATTCCGGTAGAATCGCTGTTCGAAAAAATGCTGAACTCAGTTCCCCCCGGATGCCTGGGGCTGACCTTACAACCATACTGGTCACCTGGCCTGCGCATTCCAGGCCCCGAAGCAAAAGGTGCCATTATCGGCTTTGGCGATGTGCATACCCGTGCGCATATTTACCGAGCCATTATTGAGGGCATCGCCTACGCTTTGCGAGAGGGCAAGGAACGGGTTGAAGATAAAAGCGGAACCGAAGTCAAAACCCTGATGGTATCCGGTGGAGGCGCTCAAAGCGATGCGGCGATGCAAATAACGGCAGACATCTTTGGTATGCCAGCCATCCGCCCCCATACTGTCGAGACATCAGGGCTCGGCGCAGCCATCAACGCCGCTGTCGGCTCGAATCTATTCTCCTCTCATAAGGAGGCCATTCAAGCCATGACTCATAAAGGCGCAGTGTTCAACCCCGATCCCAGCAATCAAAAACTCTACGACGCTCTTTACAACGAGGTCTATAAACAGATCTACGACAATCTCAGCCCGCTCTATGGCGCCATACGCCGAATCACCGGCTACCCTCAGTAAAGCGGATTTATCCGTAAGGGTTCTCCTTGAACAGACGTTGGATTTCCTCAATCTGCTCAACATTACTGACCAAAGCATCGACACATTCAGCATCCAGTTTCACACCGGCCATCTCACGGAGCTTGTTGAACGCTTCGGTGTTGCTCCAGGCCTCTTTATACGGTCTGCGACTGGTTAGTGCGTCAAACACATCGGCAACCGCCACAATACGGGCTTCTAACGGAATAGACTGCCCCACCAGGCGATCAGGATATCCAGACCCATCCCAGGCTTCATGATGGTGCAGAGCGATGTTGTGTAAAATATCAACATGGGTAACGCCGCTTAACCCACAGTTTTTTAATAGCTTTTCAATCAACTTTCGCCCTTCCTCGGAGTGAGTACGCATAACCGCCAACTCAGACTCATCCAAAGGGCCTTGCTTCAACAGAATGCTATCGGGTATAGCCAGTTTGCCCAGATCATGCAGCGGCGAAAACAGGAGTATATGCTCAATATACTGGTCATCCAGGTTGTGTTTGGGCGCGATGGTCTGCGCGATAAGCTGCGAATAACGCGACATTCGCTCCAAATGGCCGCCCGTTTCTGGATCCTTAGAGTGAGTTAAATCCAAAGCTGATTTAATCGTGGCTAACAATACCCGCACATTAGTACGTTCGTTATACACCAGCAGGGTTATCAAATGGGCAACAACGTCTAATTCTGTTAAAACACGCTCACTGAAAACATCTCTCTCATCACCATTAAAAAACACAAACCCGAAAAAGTGGCCATCCCACTGCATGGGCAGTGTATAACTTGAGCGTAAACCCGCATCGTAAATTGCCTGGGTGTGCTCATGCTCTTCACCATGACGGTTAAAGATACGCAAATCATTTACAACCCTGGGCAAACCAGATGCTGCAATTTCAGCCAAAGATGCACAATCTGCCAACTTGGCCCTGTAGCGGGTCAGCGGGCTCTCCTCCTGACTGCTGTATACAAAGGTGCGCAAATAATCGGTATCCGAATCATGCAGTGCCACAGCAATACGGGTTATGTGGGGCATATGCCCAGTCATCACCTGGTGTATAAACTGTAGCTTGGCAGCAATACTGTCCGCACCATTCAGGCCCTGCCATGGATCAGTATGATGATTGCTAGACATAATGAATCCTCATTATTATCGCCCCCTGAATATTGCTCATCGATCGGCCATATGAACACAAGTATTCATCGTTGTCCCAAACTGGCGTTATTGCAAGTTGAATTGGGAGAAAAACAATTGACCTACGACAGAGATAGTTGAATTACATAAATATTCTGTCACCACGCATCTTATAATCCTATACTTTGGGTATGCATCAAAATGAGCAATCAATGGACTTGAAACGCTCCGGCGACCCTGAGAACAAGCAGTATAATCCGCCCCAAGTAGCGTGGCTCAGCAGCTTACGTTTTAAGTTGGGAGTGGGGCTGTTTCTGTTATTTCTAATATTAGTGTGCTCAAACCTGTGGCTGATCTGGTTTAAAGGGTTGCCACTGCTGGTTCAGCAAAGCAAAGAGCTGAATGAACAGATTGGTCAGAACATTGTGACCGAATTGAATCAGCAGTTCATGCAGGCAGAAACGCTGACTAAAGACATTGCCAATTTAGCAGAAGCATTACCAACCGAGGATCAGCTTTTCAAGAGCACCATCCCGCACCTGCTGGATCTTGAATCCATGCGCGACATCATCGCCGGTGGAGGGTTCTGGCCTGAGCCGTTCCGGTTCGACCCAGACAAAGAGCGCGCCAGTTTTTTCTGGGGGCGAGAAGCCAATGGTGTGCTCAAATTCTATGACGACTATAACGCTTTAGATGGGCCTGGGTACCACAACGAAGAATGGTATGTACCCACCACCCGCCTGCAAGCAGGTTCAGCTTACTGGTCACGCTCCTATACCGATCCCTACTCTTTACAACCTATGGTCACCTGCTCTGTTCCTATTCATCGTGCCAATACACTAATGGGCGTAGCAACCGTTGATTTGAAACTGGAAGGAGTGAACAAGCTGGTCACTGAAAAGATCGGCTCACGCAGCGGATATGCATTCGTCATAGATCGAAACAATAAGTTTATTTCCTACCCAGATCAAAACATGGTGATCACCCAAAGAAGCGAAAACAATCAACAAGAATATACGGATTTTATCTACGCTAAAGAGCTGGCAAAAAAAGCCCCAAACTTTCAGGAAATTGCCGACAAACTTGATTTTATAAGCTATCGCAACACCACTATCGTCAACCGCGATGCAGACCGCATCAAAACCGTTGCAAAAAATATTGCTGATAAAAGTTACCAAATCAACATTCAGGAAGCGCGATTGATCGCCCACAATTTATTCCGTAATGGCGAGGGTAACATTGCCGTATTGGATAGATTTGAGATTTCAGACGATGTTTTTCTACACGGAAAGTCCGATGTTACTGTGTATCAAATGCCCCATACCTATTGGAAGGTTATTACTGTTTTTCCGTTAGAGGATACGATAGAAGCGGCCCGGGATATTAGCGAATCCGTTACCTGGGGATCTCTGACAGGCATCGCGATATGGGGCATGCTGTGCACAGGGTTCCTGTGGCGAGTGCTGTTTTCCAGGCTCCATGATATGACCGATCGCATTCGCCAATCCGCCCACGATGGCAGGGAAATCCCCCTGGATCACAGCGCTAATGACGAACTTGGGTTACTGGCACAGTGGTATAACCGTCGCACCAAACAATTGCATCAAGCGCTTCGCTCTGCAGAGGTCAGCGCCCACGATCTTAAGCGGGAGAATAACGAACACAAGGTCACGGCCAAATTACTGGAACGCAGCCTGTCCATGCAACGGGCGATTCTAGACAGCGCCAACCTGGCGATTATTACCCTCGACAAGCAAGGCCGCATACTGAATTGCAACGCAGGCACCACCAAATTGCTTGGCTATCGAGAGCAAGACCTGGTTGGAAAAACCTTTCCGCATGCATTAATTGACAAACAGCAGATGGAAGAATATCGCGTCGACCTGCAGCAACGCTATGACGTAAACATCAGCGGTTTCAGGCTTTTTACCACTGCGCTCGACAAAGGAGAACGCCAGGAGAACGAGTGGACGTTCACCTGTAAAAATGGTGTCAAACTGGATGTAATGCTGTCCATAACGGCCGTCATCAGCCCGCATCATTCAATTGAAGGCTGGCTGGCGGTAGTAGCTGACATATCGGAACGCAAACAAGCCCAGGGCGAGCTTGAAAGGGCACGCCATATCGCCGAATCCTCAAATCAGGCAAAGAGCCAATTCCTGGCAAGCATGTCTCACGAATTAAGGACACCGCTTAATGCCATCCTTGGATTCACCCGTCGCTTACAGAAGTACTTTAAAGAATCAGAATCAGACAACAATCAGGCACTGCGTAACCTCGATGCACTGAACACCATCGAGCGTAACACCCATCACCTGATGGAGCTAATCAGTGATCTGCTGGACATATCAAAAATAGAAGAAGGCAAACTGGAGCTGGAAAGCAAACTGTTTGATCTTGGCAAGCTGGTGGAAGAGGTACATTCTGATACCCATTCACTGGCAGGCAATCGAGACATTCAATACAGTTTTACGCTGCCACGAAACGGGGCCTACCTACAAGGTGACCGAGCCAAAATTAAACAGATTATATACAACCTGGTTTCTAACGCGTTCAGGGCCACAGAGCAAGGCTCCATCCAAATCGGCGTTACCGTGCAGCATCATAACAACACTGCATTAATCAAGGTAACCGACACCGGCAGAGGCATTACTCCGGAAGACAGCAAGCACCTGTTTGAGAAGTTTTCCAATCTGCACAACTACACATCGAATCAACTCAGCAGCGGGCTTGGCCTGTTCATTACAATGGAGTTGGTTAAACTGCACGAGGGCAACATATCTTTTGAGAGCATTCCAGGAGAAGGGTCAACATTTATAGTTGAACTGCCTTTACACCCTGGCCGTAAAGACGACGACACCTGAAAGCCGCCCCCAGAAACAGAAAAGCCCCCTTATCGGAGGCTTCTCTGTGTTTAATTCTTAGTGGCTAAACCGGCATTACGATGGTCAGCACTTCTTTGGCGATAAAAGCAAACATACCCAGACCTAACGTCAGGAAGATAGCAAATGTACCCATTTTGCCTGCTTTGGATTCGGACGCTAGCTTATACATGATGAAAAACATGTATGCGATCAACCCGGATACACATACATAAAGGGATACCGCTTCAAACTGTTCAATAGACATTACGCCACCTCGACTCTGGAACCTGATACTGCAGGCGTTTCAAGCGAGGCGGACTATACATATTGGAAAATGAATTAACAAGTTCCAAGTGATAAAAAATTGATCTAAAACACAATTAGCGAACACTTGTTTACATTTCTTAATATTGACATCAAAACAGAGCTAACTGATTGTTTTTGCATGGTAAAGAAAACTGACTTTGGTCAAGGATGCGGCTTCCAGCATACTGAATAGCCGAACGTGAACACGCCTTTCTGAAACGGGAGCTTAACAACTCAGCGATCACACCTCGCCCCCTCATTCGTTCGCCAAAGCGCGCCTCATAGAGCTTCCCTCCCCGGCTATGACGAATACTATTAAGCACCCGCTCAGCTCTATCTGGATAATGGTTCTGCAACCACTCCTGGAACAAGGGTGCGACCTCAAGAGGCAATCTCAGAAAGATGAAATTAGCGCTCTCAGCCCCCGCCTTTGCCGACCTGCTTACAATCTCTTCCACCTCATTATCATTAATCCAGGGGATAAGGGGTGCCATCAGTAACCCCACCGGTATGCCCTGGCTCGATAGCATGTCGATAGCGCGAAGCCGTGCCTCTCCCGAAGCCGTTCTGGGCTCCAGTCTGGCTTTCAACTCGTTGCTCAGTGTGGTTACGCTAATCATAACTTTCACCAACCCCATCTGGGCAGCTTGTTGCAGTAAATCAGCATCTCGACAAACCAATGCGCTTTTTGTGATCAGGCTGAATGGGTGTTTATATCTAACCATCAGCTTAAGCAAACTACGTGTGATTTGCTTTTCTCTTTCAATTGGCTGATATGGATCCGTTGCTGTACCTAATGTAATAGGCATGGGCTTATACCCTCTGCGTTGAAAGGTACGCTCCAGACATTCTGCTGCGTTTTCCTTAATGAAGATTTTGGTTTCGAAATCCAGGCCGGGTGAAAGGTCCACGTAAGCGTGGTTTGGTCTGGCAAAGCAGTAAATGCAGCCATGCTCACAACCGCGATAGGGGTTTATCGAAAAATCAAAGGGCACATCCGGTGATTGGTTCTTAGTGACAATGGATTTTGCTGATTCGCGATAGAATACGGTTTTTGGGGCTGGGCGCTGACATTCTTCATCCCATTCAGAGTTTAATGTGTCGAAACGGCTGTTCTTATTGCTGATCGCCCCTCTGCCTTTATACACCATAAGCCATATCCCTCACACCAACCCAAATGAACCTTTAACTGTATATTTATACAGCCGCAATTAACAGTCAATATATTGATGTAGATACAGGGTTCATGTTGTTACTAGATCTATGATAAAAGGATAAGAAACAAGGAGATAATAATGGAAAGCACCTCCCAACCGATATTGACACTGAAACGGGTGGCCATTGATACCTACCATGAAAACGTAGCGTATCTGCACAGAGAATGCCCCACCTATAAGGTCGAGGGGTTTCAGGCGCTGAGTAAGATTGAGATCCAGCAGGATGGCAAACACATTCTGGCGGTGTTAAACGTGGTAGACGATGAACGCATCGTTATGCCAGGCCAATTGGGTTTATCCGAGCAGGCATTTAGTAATTTAGGTGTGTCTGAAGGCTCAAACGTCAAGGTCAACCACGCCGAGCCTCCGCAATCGATGGAGTTTGTTCGAGAGAAATTATCCGGGGAACGCATTACGCAGGAAAAGTTTAATCAGATCATCAAAGACATTGCCAGTAACCGCTACTCGAAACCTGAAATCGCCGCATTTATCGTAGCAGTATCTGAGGCCGGCCTGGATCGGGATGAAGTTCTGTACCTTACCAATGCCATGGTGAGTTCCGGGCAACGCCTGGATTGGGAAGAAAAGCGTGTTGTAGATAAACACTGCATTGGGGGAATTCCAGGGAACCGCACCTCCATGATTGTCGTGCCCATAGTTGCGGCGTTCGGCCTGCTTTGCCCCAAGACATCAAGTCGCGCTATTACCTCCCCTGCAGGCACAGCAGACACTATGGAGGTTCTGGCGCAAGTGGATCTTCCAGTTAATCGGCTGCATCAAATTGTACGTGAACAGCGAGGCTGCCTGGCGTGGGGCGGTACAGCCAAACTGGCACCAGCCGATGATGTGCTCATCTCTGTTGAGCGGCCGCTGGCCATCGATTCTCAGGCCCAAATGGTGGCATCCATCATGTCAAAAAAGCGGGCTTGTGGATCAACGCACCTGTTAATCGATATCCCAGCCGGGCCAACGGCAAAAGTACGAACCATGAAAGAAGCCATGCAACTGCGCAAACTGTTCGAGTACGTTGGCGATCGAATCGGGCTTGAGACCCAGGTAATCATAACCGATGGCCGTCAACCCATCGGCCGCGGCATAGGCCCCGTTCTGGAAGCCCAAGACGTAATGAAGGTGCTGCGCAACGATCCTGACGCGCCCCATGATCTTAGGGAAAAGTCACTGCAGCTGGCTGGCCGCCTGATTGAGTTTGAAAATGACATTCGAGGCGGAGAAGGCTATGACGTTGCCCGAGACATTCTTGACTCCGGCCGCGCGCTATTCAAAATGGAGCAACTCATAGCCGCTCAGGGCAAGCAGGAAACCGTCTATACCCTGGGAACTCAGACCCAGGACGTAACCGCCGTCAAAGATGGTGTGGTAGTGGAGATCAACAATCTGACTATGGCCAGAATTGCGCGACTGGCAGGAGCCCCCATGGATAAAGGTGCTGGCGTCTATCTATTTAAACGTATTGGAGACCATGTGAAGCAAGGTGAGCCGCTTTATCGCATCTATTCCGAGTTCTCAGCTGATTTCCAGTTTGCGTGCAACCTGGCAAACAAGGATAACGGTTTTCGTATCGGCCAATCTGAGGAGCTTCAATTTACATGGTAATGGATGACGCAATGATCGTATTGGGGTTTGAAGGTAGCCGCGACCAAACAGAGAAACTGGCCGCCCAACTTCAGGTGCCGTTCGACCTGATAAAAGTACATCGCTTTCCGGATGGGGAAAGCTGTGTAACCGTGCCCATCGGGCTTCCTGAAACCGTCGTATTTATGCTGAGCCTCGATCAGCCTAACCAAAAGCTGATTGAGTTACTGCTGGCCGAATCAGCTGCCCGCAAGCACGGATGTAAAAAATCGGTATTGGTCGCGCCCTACCTCTGCTATATGCGTCAGGACATTGAGTTTGAGCCTGGGCAGGCCATAAGCCAACTGATCATTGGTGATTTGCTGTCCAGATGCTTCGATACGGTCATCACAATCGATCCGCACTTGCACCGCATCAAATCACTCGATGAGGCCTTTACCCATTGCGAGGCGATCAGCCTGTCTGCCGCAGGTTTAATCGGCACACACTTGTCCAACAATGCCGAAAACACAATTCTGGTGGGGCCGGACGAAGAATCGGAGCAATGGGTGAAAGTTGCCGCCAAACACAGCGGGATGCCATGGTGCGTTGCCAGCAAAGTTCGCAGCGGGGACCGCAACGTGAAGGTAGCGCTACCGAAGGTTGATTTTCAAGGTAAGCACGCAATCCTGCTGGACGATGTGATCAGCTCCGGTCATACCATGAAAGAAGCAGCCGAAGCGCTGCTGGAGGCCGGATGCACACGAGTGGACGCGGCCTGCACCCACGCCTTGTTTGCGGCAGGAGCTGAACAAGCACTGAAGGCATCAGGTGTAAACTCTGTGATCAGCTGCAACAGTATCCCCCACCAAAGCAACCGCATTGACCTGAGCCCATTGTTTGCTGAAACCTTACGCGCGCGACTTTATTGACACTCCCAACTCTTATATTCGGGAACCTGATCCACGCCAATAGAACGCAACGGGAGGCTGTCTACCTCGAACACTCCCTCCCCTTGATCGGGCCACATACCCAAACTGATCTCATACTTGGGTGTTAGTGGGTATTTCTGCAATACCATTTTCTTTACGTTAACGCGTTTAATGGGGAAATACTCAAGAATTAATCGGCTGTGGTTACGTGCGCCGCTGGACATGATTTGCCGACAAAGAAGGTTCGCATACAACACATAACCGTCCTCACGTACATGCATATAAACCCGTTGCACAAAAAGATCATCACCCTCCTGCACTGATTCACTTAAATACCAGCGCCCCACAATAGGCTGCCCTGAAATATCTGCCGGAGCCACCTCTACCCCATCGCAGGCGGCCAACAAGGTAACCAGTACCAGGGGCGTAAGTACCTGACCCCATTTGAGGTAAAACGCAGCATAGAACTGTTTGAACATCAGGATAACCCCACAATAAATTCACTAACCCAGTCTGCAGCTTGTACCCAATGCTGAGATTGGGTTAGTCCGCTGGCCTTGCGCGGCTTGAAATCATGATCACCATCATCCAGCCACTTTACCAACGCACTGGATGGCAACTCGTAACCCTCAACCTCCTCGCGCTTCCCCATAGGATCTCGGGTACCTTGCACAATCAACCAAGGTGCCTCGATGGCTCCCCAGTGATCCTTGCGCAGATTGTCGGGCTTACCTGTAGGATGGAATGGATACCCCAGCGACACAGCCGCTTGTACCGCCCCGTCGGCCAGCAACATCGACGCGACCCGCCCCCCCATGGATTTGCCTCCGACAACACACAACTGCGGGCCACCACAATGTTCAACAGCGGCATAAAAGCTCTTCATAAGCTCCGGCATCCTATTAGGCGGCCTTTTCTTCCCGGATTCCCGCCGCTCAGCCATATACGGGAATTCAAAGCGCACAACGCTGATACCACGGTCGTTCAGAAGCCTGGCCATACAGGTCATGAACTCACTGTCCATAGGGGCACCGGCACCATGAGCCAATACCAGCGTCAAGTGACTTTTCGGCTTTTGCGGGCGATCACACAGGTAAGGCAACTTACCCTCCAAAGCGGTTGGAAACGAGGCTGCATTGTCTCATAATCGGCCTCCATTTTGTTGGGAGCAATCAGATTATGTGGTTCAAAAACTTGCGCATCTATCGTTTTACCAAGCCGTTTGAGATGGGCGCAGAGGAGTTACAGAGCCAGCTGGCGGAAAAGGCCTTTCACCCCTGTGGACGCCAGGATCTGAGCAAATACGGCTGGGTACCCCCCATTGATCAGGATACCAACCAAGAGGCAGAGCCATTGTACGTCCACGCTTGCAACGGCTATCTAATGTTGTGTGCCAAACGCGAAGACAAGGTGATTCCCGCTTCCGTCATCAAAGAAGCGGTACAGGAGCGCTCTCAACACATCGAACAGAAAGAAGCCCGCAAGGTGTTCAAAAAAGAACAGGATCAATTGAAAGATGAAGTCATGCTGGAATTGTTGCCCAGGGCCTTCTCTAAAACGCAGCGGGTATACGCCTACATCTCTCCCAAAGACGATCTGCTGCTGATTGATGCATCCAGCTCGGCCAAGGCAGAGCAGTTCATGAGCCACCTGCGCGACACACTGGGTTCGCTGCCCGTCATTCCGCCTGCCAGCAAACAAGTTCCTACCGACGTGATGACCCATTGGCTTGCCGAGCAGTCTGCACACCCTCCATTCCAACTGGAAAAAGAGTGCGAGTTGAGCAACCCTGCCGACAGCGCCAACGTGATCCGTTGCAAGGCGCAGGATCTGGATGCCGATGAAGTACAGTCCATGCTGGAATCCGGCAAACTCTGCACCAAGTTAGCCGTCAACTGGAACGACAGTTTACACTGCGTTATTGAAGACGATCTGTCCATAAAACGGATGAAGTTTGATGATCAACTGATCGAGCAGGCGAGCGAAACCGATGCTGACAGCAAAGCACAACAGTTCGATCAGGATTTTGCGGTAATGAGCCTGGAGCTTTCCAAGTTTTGCAAGGATCTGTTCAAAGCATTTGGCGGACTAGAGAAAACTAGGGTTATCTAGCGCAGACTGCGTAAGCTGGGCCACGCAGTCAGACAAGAATGATTCCTAATACCAGGCCCAGCACAACGACGGCACCGATCAATAGCGCCACATTGGTACGTGAAGCGGCAAAACGCGGTGTTTCATCGTGATCCGGAACCAGCGCTTTTTCGTCGGTACGAAATATCAATTCCATACGGCCGACCCGAATTACATCGCCGGGATGCAAAGTGGTGAATTCAACTGAGCGGTTGTTTATAAAAATGGGGTTACGCCCTTCGCAGGATTCCAGCACCCATTCATCTGCCAGCTTGCGAATCCTGGCGTGTTGCCCGGATACGGTTTTGTCCCCTACCTGAAAATCAACACTCTGATCTCGGCCAATTACCCAGGCACTTTTGTTTTGGGAGATCAGAGAATAAACCTTACCGCGAATCGGCGCGGTGAGCATCACCAAACGGGGGCCACTGCCATTGTCCACCCTGGCATTTACATGCTCTGACTTACCTTGTAGGCGATTCAGGTCATCAACGCTGAGCAGGCGGGTGCTGTCTTCATCTGGCTCAGGGGCCGCTTCAGCCATAGCTGGCTGGGCTTGAATCTGCTCGGCGACTGAATTGGTCACCTTGCGAGCGGACGTATCCTTAGTGGATGCCACGGCAGGTGCCGACTGAAATACGGTGGCATCGGCATCGCCAGAGCCCTCATCATCAGACACCAGCCGAAACGATATTTCATGGAATCTGACTTCATCGCCAACGCTAACGGACTGGGGCGCCGAAATACGCCGCCCATTTATGAACGTTCCGTTGGTAGAGCGCAAGTCTTCCACTACCACATCACCGTTCAATAGGCTGATTTTAGCGTGGTATCGCGAAATATGGCCGCTATCCAGCGTAATACTGCATTCCACTTCCCTACCGACCAACATCTCATCTGTATCAAGTGGGAATTCTTCACCATCTTGAAGAGAACGCAGCCGGAAACCACCAACTTTTGTAGGGGTTAGGGTACTATCATGCATAGTTGCGTACTGAACATTTTTATAACTCATTATTTCATTATAGGTTGTGTACTCTACGAGCGAAAGGATGAACTACCGGCACGAAGCCTTAAAATTTCACAATGAAAGGTGCAAACGGCAGTAACACACCAGCCTTAATAACGAAGTCTGATGGTAAGTATCGATCATGACGGGAAGAATACAAGCTATACAGGCACAGGAATCAGCCTGTATAGCTTGATAATATTGATATTTTGGCGGGAACTAGCTCAAATCAGCCACTAGATTTGTAAGTTTTCGATGATGGTGGCGTTAGCGGTACCCAGCCCCTCGCAAATGGACAGAAGGCCGTATCGCTCCTTGCGACGAATCAATTCGTAGGTCAGAGTCCCCATCAGCTTGGCTCCGGTGGCACCTAATGGATGCCCCAATGCCTGCGCGCCGCCATTTACGTTCAGGCGATTCAAGTCTGCTCCCAGTGCATTTTTCCAGGCCAGTGGAACAGAGCCAAATGCCTCGTTCACTTCATACAACCCGATATCCTCAATTTTTAAACCTGTACGCTGAAGGATTTTCTGGCTGGCGGGAATCGGGCCTTCCAAAACCATGGTGGGGTCTGAGCCTACCACTGTCATATCGTGGATTTTAGCCAATGGCGTGAAACCATATTGCTTCAAGGCGCGCTCACTCACCACCAAAACTGCGGCGGATCCATCACAGATCTGGCTGGCAGAGGCGGCTGTAATCAAGCCCCCTTCCTGCAGCGGCTCAAGCCCTTGAATGGCTTCCAGACTGGCACTACGACGCAGGCCTTCGTCGACATTGTGTACCACCTGCTCCCCTTCCACTTCGACATTTACCGGCACGATTTCGCGATCAAAGCGGTTGTCATCATAAGCTGCCGCGCCTTTCATATGGCTCTGATAGGCAAAAGTATCCAAATCATCTCTGGATACACCATATTTGGTGGCCATTCGCTCGGCACCGACAAACTGGCTGAACTCTACACCCGGGTAGCGGGCGGAAATGGCTGCACCATCAAACGGTGTCCGCATTCCAGCTTTCGCAGCCACCAACAAAGGTGAACCAATCGGGGTCATGCTCATGTTCTCTACGCCGCCTGCAATGATCATATCCTGATTGCCGGACATAACCGCTTGAGCGGCGAAGTGTATAGCCTGCTGGCCTGAACCGCACTGGCGGTCCACTGTTACACCTGGCACTTCAATGGGCAGATCGGAAGCGAGCACTACAGTACGGGCAACGTTAAAGGTTTGGGGCCCGATCTGGCTCACACAACCGAAAATAACGTCTTCAATCAGGGCGGGATCTACGTCGTTACGCTTTAACAGCGCATTAACAACAACGGCCCCCAAATCGGCCGGACTGACCTGGCTGAGGCGACCATTACGGCGCCCACCGGCGGTTCTTACAGCATCAACAATATAGGCAGCAGCCACGTTATTCTCCTAGGTATCGGGTTGGTATCAGCCAATAGTGACCAGTTGGTCTAAGAGTTTCAATGACATTAACGCTCACGTGGTTGGCAATTCCACCCAGCCCTGAACGCAGAAAAGGCAGCCTAAGCTGCCTTTGTTTACTGTCTGCCATAAACCGGGTTAAACAAACGGCCTACTCGGTAGGGCCAGCCGCCTTTTTAACAGAACTCTTCTTGGCTGGTGCTTTTTTAGCCACGGCCTTTTTGGCGGGGGCTTTCTTTGCGGGAGCTTTCTTCTCAGTCGGTTTTTTAACCGCAGCCTTTTTGGTTGGCGCCTTTTTGGCAGCTGGTTTTTTTGCCGCTGGCTTGGTTGCCGCCTTTTTGGCTACGGGTTTTTTATTGCCAAAAGACAAACCGCTTTTCTTCAGCAGTTCTTTTTCACGTTTTTCAAATTCGTCGGCTGCTTTTTTCAGTTTGGCTTCCAAACCTTTGCTGTAATCCAAAACCTGCTTGGCGTATTTACTCTCCAGTGCGGATTCTACTTGCTTGCGAGCCTTCTCATAGGCATCTTCCAGCTCTTTTTCCAAGCGATGGCGCAGCTCTTCTTCACGGGCAATCATCTTCTCACGCACTTTTTGTTCGGTCTGAATAAAGCGCTCCCGCAGCTGCGATACCTGGGCTTCAAGCTTGGCTTGAGTCAGTTCTTTGCGGGTGTCCTCTACTACATGCATAGCAGTTTCCAATGCATCCTGCGCCTGTTCGACAGCAACCTGAGCAGCGGCTGTCGCCTTTATCCGCCAGCGTTCCTGAGCTTGTACCAACTTGGAGCGTGCCGCTGCCACCCTCTCCTGCGCCTTGTGCAGTCTCGCTTCCATTTTCTCTACCCACTGTTTCGCCATATCGGAATTCAGGTTCCCAAATGCATTTGCCATATTTGTCTCCCAAGTTTGATCAAAATATTCAAGCACAGTCGAGTATCGGCACCCGCTACTGCGTACGCTCAAATAGCTTTATCGCAATTAAAATTAGAGGTTGCAATCTAATTTCCAAAATATTACCGCAGAAATCAGATTGCGCGCTTGGGCAGAAATGGAATATGGATCAAAACAGATGGCTCAGAGCTAACTGAGATCAGCGACCATATCCTGTTCAGACAGCTGGCTGGCGTTCTTGCCTTTCAGGTAATCAAGCATGCCGAACTTGTCATAGTAGGGGCGAATTCGAGGCGACATCAACCCGATAAAATCAAGATTGGGGATCAGTCGGTAGAACATATTCTGACGGAATTGCATCATGGCCGGGGAATTCGAAATCAGATTGTTCCATTCCCGACGACTGATAATACCCTCAAACCACTCTTCAAAAATCTCATGAGCCATAAAGCGATTGCGCATTAAAACCGCCACTTCAAAGGCCCAGTCTTCCCGCTCCCTGCGTTCAGCATCAGACAGCTCATTGGTAAAATGATCTTTCAATGCCAATACACCATAGTGGACATGGCGGGCCTCGTCTTTAATAACGTATTTCAATAGATTCTTAAGGAGAGGCTCCTTGCTCATATTATGGATGGTACGGAACGCCCCCAATGCCAGGCCTTCCACCATGATCTGCATACCAAGAAACTTGAAATCCCAACGGGCGTCGGTCAATAAATCATCCAAAATCACAAAAAGATTGTCATTTACATCGTAACGCTTGTTCAGCTTATCGGTGAGATAACGATTGAACACTTCCAGGTGGCGCGCCTCATCCATAACCTGCGTACCACCAAACAATTTACCTTCCATCCAGCCCACACTTTCAGTTACCTGGGCAGAGGCGTATAACGCACCCTGCTCTCCATGCATAAACTGGCTCAGCATCCAGCAGGCTATGTTGTAGTTGAGTTCAATCCGCTGCTTGCCGGTTAGCTTGACCGGCAACTGCTGGATATAGTCATCCGGGAAAAAGTCATTGGATATAATGGGGATCTCAGGGTTACGGGGGTCAACATCCGTAGTCCAATCAAGATCCTTATCGGCATTCCACTGGTTCTCCACCGCGCGCTGGTACAGTCGGCGCATCTCAGGAAAGTCCATCTTATAGGTAAGATCGAAGGTAACGGGGTGATGCGAATTCATATGCACTACGGATTTACGCTTACCCTGCTTTAAAGCCAAGCCCCGCACTGCCGATGGTGCCATGGAGGCAAAAACCTTTGGATTGCGCATTTGCAGTACCACCGAGATATTATCAATGGCCTCCTCCACCCGGCCCCGAGCTCCTGCGGGCATACCCCGCAACATGGAATCCAGAATCATGACTACCTCCGCGCACTTGCTTTATATGATTATTATTGTCTGACAATATTACAATATAGACGTTATCACCATAATCTCAAGTTAGGTCACTATTTAAACGCCGGTAGAAAACCCTCAGGAAATTAACCCCTTAATGCATTTAAGCCATGCCTATCGACACCAATTAATGGATAATTTAACGAAATAACAGCAACTCCGGTGAGCTCATGCCCCTGTCTCGACGCACTTTCCTTGGCGGATTAGGTTCCGCGCTTACTCTATCAGCCTGCTCGCACATTCCCCGTTTTAGCTTAGAGAGCTCCGCTGAGTCAGGCTACGACTACATACTCACCGCAGCCCCCACACCCATCGAGCTGATCCCCGGCACCACCACACCCGCTTGGTGTTTCAACGAAAGCTTTCCATCCCCGACGATATTTGCCAAACAGGGTCAGGAAATAAAAATACTGTTTCGCAACCGCTTATCGGAACCCACTACAATCCACTGGCATGGGCTGCGTATTAAGAACGAGATGGACGGTGTCCCCTTTCTAACCCAGCCACCCATCCAGCCAGGCGAAGATTTTCTCTATCGATTCACGCCACCGGATGCCGGCACGTTCTGGTATCACCCGCACGTAAACAGCCTGACACAGCTGGGGAAAGGTCTGGTGGGAGCCATTGTGGTAGCAGAGGCAGAACCTGTCACATTCGACACAGACCTACCCCTGTTATTGAAAAACTGGCATATCAACGAAGACGGTAGCTTTGCCCCTTTCACCAGCCCCCGCAATGCGTTTCGAATGGGAACCCCTGGTGCCTGGGAATCAGTGAATGGCGTGCAAAATCCAGAATACGAAGTCGCTCCGGGTGCCCTGGTCAGGCTCCGTTTTTTGAACGTTGATAACACGGTGATGTACAAAATCACCGCCCCTGCACACGCGGCATGGATTATCGCTATAGACGGCAATCCCATTGAAAAGCCCACACCGCTAACACAGCATGAGATCGGCCCAGGCATGCGGCTTGATGTGGCAATCCAAGCGCCCACAAAAGCAGGGGAAAGAATCGCTATCAAGAATGCAAAAGGTCGGCTTTTATTTGATTTGTTGAGCCTGAAAACCGCAGGTGAGGCCATCGCCCAACCCCAAGCAATATCACCACTGCCTCTGAACCCGATATCGGCCCCTGATCTGGATAATGCCGAAACACTGAATTTCGTATTTGAGTGGGAAGGCGCAATAACCCCCACCAATACCAGCGGAAAAGCCAACCACAAGTTCTGGACTATTAACCGCAGGGCTTGGGAGGGCATGTCAGCAGAGAATATCCCCGCCCCGCTGGCCGACCTGCAGTTAGGCAAAACTTATATTTTCCGCCTAAAAAACGTGACCCCGCACAGCCATCCGATCCATATGCATGGATTCACCTGGACTGTGTTGCGCTCAAACCAGAAGAAGATAGTGCCCTATCACACCGACACCGTACTGCTGCAAAAAAATGAAATGGTTGAAGTAGCATTCGTAGCAGACAATCCAGGACATTGGATGTATCACTGCCACGTTATCGAACACATGAAGACAGGGTTGATGGGCTATATCACCGTTAAGTGATTATCCCAACGCAAGGCAGAATGAGCTACCGCCGACCGTTCTAAACGTTGGTCGGCATACTTCAGCAGGCTCACGTCACCATAGCCATTACTGCTGATCCAGCCCGAATGTGGCAGTCGATATAGACCGGCAGCATCAGGGCTATCCAATTGCTGTATCAGATGCCCACTGGCGAGATCCCAGCAACCTAACATGTTACCTCGAGGACAACTCACTACAACGTAGCGCCCAGCATTATCGATCGCCACGCTGGCAGTATACTGTTTAGCGCGCCGCTGCATTGCCACAGGCAGATCAAACCAGCGTATGGGTTCACCGCGTTTATGACTACCCACCAAAGGCACAGTGTCATTGAGTTCACCCTGATATTGCACTCCAAAAACAACCGATCCGTCTGTAGCGACATCCAAATGACGAACACTCATTTTATGGTGAAGAGGCTCATGTAACTCTAACAGCTCACCATCGTTTATGTTGAGGTAGGCTAGATTGGGCGCCATGGTATCCAAGTTTAATACTGAACGTTCAGATGACGGATGAGTAGCCATACCACCATTGGCCACCACCAGTGTTTTTTGATCAGGCAGCAACGCCAATTGATGAGGGCCTATGCCACCAGAGGGGAACTCAGCTACTTTCCGGGGTGATCCAGCCAGGGAATAAACACCGATCACACCGCTAAGATCAGCAGTGTTGTTCTCGGTGGCAAAAAGTGTTTCACCATCAGCACTCACAACACCATGCCCGTAGAAGTGTCGATCAGGCGTATTTGTAAAAGTGTGTACTAATCTGCCTGACCCAACGTCCAACTGATATAGTTGATTTCCTGGGCGACGCGCAAAAAAAAGTGCGCTATTGATCTCACGAACAAATACCGAGCCATGCACCCTAAGAGGCACTTTAATGCGTACGGCAACCTCACCAGATGGAGTTAATTGTGCAATATAGTGATTGCCCGCTGTGTCGTCACAGCCGCTGAAAACAGCCTTAAATGAAGATGGCCGCTTACCTGTGCAGCCTACGTTATAACCAGCAGCCAGACTCAACAGAGACATTTTACAAAATTGCCGCCTCAGCAAGATCTAGTCTCCATCGTTGGAGTTGAACCCGAGCGTTATACCCAGAGCCGGACTCAATCGAGTTTTTAACTGGGAATTCAGGTTTCCCACCGCCAGATGCAGCTCTTCTAACTGGACCCTTGAACCGACATCGGTAACCGCCTCGTTCAATGGTTTGTCTATTGTCGCAACGACATTCAGGATTTCGTTAATACTGGATTCAATATCATTCGCTACAGCATCACTGTCTTTGGCGTCCAGCAGTCGACGCAAATCGTAACTATCCTGATTGGAAATCAATATTTGCAAGGCCAACAAATTGGTCTTGATATTATCCAGCGAACTATTACTACGCCACCCTTCAGAGAAATAGCCATTTGGCTGCTTGCTACGATTCTTGTAACCCAAAGGGCCACCCAACTTATCAGCTTTCAGCTTCTCCATTTGTGTCAGCATGGCAGCTACAACGTCGGTTAATGCGGAAGGGGCCAAGCTCTCTTGCTCTTGATTCACCGTCGCCACCCATGAATTACGGTAGTTCTGATCCTGCCATTGGCTTTTAACCCTCTCGATTGTACTTACCAGTTGCTCACCAATTGCCACAATCAATTGGCACTGCCTCTCTGATGGCTTGGCATTTTGATAAAACAACGCTACATACTCCGCATCGAACAGCAGAAGTTCCAATGCACTCAACCCCTGCACAACAACACTGGCATCAGCAACCACCTGCTGATCAATCTTGTTTTCCTTATCTAATATTTGTTGCACTTTACGAGACACTATATTTTTCTTGTCCGGCCAGAACTGGATCTTCCAATCATCATTATTCTCCACCATCGGACCAAAGCGCACCCATTGAATGTGCTGCCAGGCTCCCATCGTGCGCCGCCATTCGATCTGCACAGTGGATAGCTCGGCAGACAACGCAACAGTACCATCACCACTTTGGCGCTTAGCCTCACAAAAACGGTTGGCGCTCTCCACCAACAATTGACTGTGATGAAATAAATCAGCGTAATCTGCAGCTATCCTGGTTGATAGCGCAGAGACCCATTTTTCTTCCGGAGATACCCGCTCACAGCCCACGCTCATCATTACCAACGCCAAAACAGATAAGATCCTAAGCATATAGATCGTAGCGGCGTTGTTTTTATCAGAGCTATAACAATGTTTCATGTTCATCCGTTAGGCTGTCCCATTTTTGAAAGGGATATTTATAAGGATTTTAGAAAAGCCAGCAAAGCTTCTCGATCCGAGGTACTGGCTTGGACAACAAACTCTTGGCTTCGTTTCGCTTCTCCACCATGCCACAACAGGGCTTCCAGCAGGCTCCCGGCACGACCATCATGAAGATAATGCTCGAAACCACTAACAACCTTGGTTAACCCAATCCCCCACAATGGAGGCGTGCGCCATTCACGCCCTGATGCATTATACACCGCTCGCCCGTCCGCCAGCCCCTCACCCATGTCATGTAATAGCATATCCGTGTATGGGTGAATGGTCTGCTCTGACAGTTCCGGCCGATCTTTGAGCTGTGGTGTCACATGCAGAACTTGATGACATTGGCCACACCCCGCCTCAACAAAAACCAACTCACCTTGTTTTACCATGGGATCATCCACTGCTCTGCGCTTGGGCACCGCAAGATGACGAGTGTAAAACGTTACCAGATCGAGCAGCTTATCAGACAGCTCCGGTACACCTCCTGAAGGTGACTCCATGCATAATTTCTGGTTACGGGTACAGTTTTCTATCGGAAAAAGTGAGCTTGTTATACCTATATCGCCATTGAAGGCGGCTGCATTTTGCTGTCTGAGTGTAGGCTGTTCAGCTTTCCAACCAAAACGCCCCATTACGTATCCCTGTTGCTCAACACTCCAAACCGTATTCCAGCGCCCGGAAATTCCGTTCGCATCAGAATCATCCGGGTCGGCCAGCTTCTTGATTTGATCATCACTCAAAGCCTCCAGCAACCCCAGCCCAATCATCGGAGGAGCAAGACGCAAAGAGTAAACCACCGCCTCATCTATTGGGCCGTATGCAGGGTTGTGCAAAACAAGCTTGGGCTTGCGTAGAGTCACCTTGGCACCGTCGGATAACACGATCTCCGTCTTCTCATACTCTAACTGTAGCTGTGCCTCAGGATTGACTCCGGGCACAGCAAAATCCTGAATCTGATCACCGTACGATGGATGAGGGATCACACCGTGTTTGGCGACATAGTCTCGCTGTTCGTCTGTGACAGGTTTGATACTGATCCGAGCCAGCAGTGAAACTGCATTATCATCAGCGGATTCTGGCAGGTGCCCACGACCGTCTCGTATGTGGCAATTCTGGCAGCCATTAGTATTGAACAGCGGGCCCAAGCCATCCCGAGCCGTAGTGGTTGAGGGAGCTGTTACCCATGGGTTTCGGAAGAAGCTGTTACCAACGCTGAAGTCCAAACGTCGTTCAAATGACATATTGGCCGCAGGCAACGAAAATGCGTTGTTATCGGTTTTACTGACACTGGTTTCGCCCCCGGAATACAACCCAAAAGCCAACGCTGCATTTCCAAACAGCAACAGCAAAAAGCCCCACAACATCTTGCGGGGCCAATGAATGAAACGCTTTATCGTCATGATCTGATGCTTGTCGCTTAAGCTAATATTCTATTGACTAGAAATCATGGTCAGCATTATCTGGCGACAGATTTTCAACACCCAGAGCCATGGCAGCGCTCTCTATCTTACGGGTCAGGGCCACCAGTCCGCCGATGGCATCCTGAATCAGCGTGGCACCTTTAGCGTTCCCTTCAGCTATCATCTGATCGAATTTCATGCCACCGCCGTTAGCTTCAGCGCTGTCCACCAATGCCTGCATGGCCGACATAGATAGCTTGAATTGCTGGTCAATAGCAGCGGCCAGTTTGGGATCTTTGGCAGCTACAAGCTGTGCGATGGAAGCACCTTTGATAGTGCTGCCATCAACGCGTTTATATGTACCGTAATATACATTTTCAATGCCTTTAGCATCGTAAAAATGGGAAAAATGCGTGTTATCACTGAAGCAGTCGTGCTCGTCTTCTGTAGAATTGGCTTCCAAAGCAACTTTCATTCGCTCACCTGCCAACTCGCCCAATGCCAGGCTACCCATGCCAAACAGCGCTTTGGTTAAGCCCAGTTGGGGTTTTTGGCTTTCCAGCTCAGCGCGATAGTTGTCGGCTTCGGCTGCCCACTGCCCCTGCATGTATTTTAAATCAGTCACCAACAGTGTGGTCACCGCCTTTAAATACGCGGCACGACGATCACAGTTGCCATTTGTGCATCCATCACCCTGAACGTAATCAGTGAACGGGCGCTCACCTGCTCCGGCTTTGGTACCGTTCAGATCCTGGCCCCACAGCAAAAATTCGATGGCATGGTATCCGGTTGCGACATTCGCCTCTGACCCTCCCAGCTCGTTGAGACTGGCCAACAACTCAGGTGTGATATTGCTTAGATCCAAAGTTGTACCACCGAGCTTCAAGGTTGAGTTGGCAATGATATTGGCAGTTGCTCCCACATTGCCCATCTCATGATGATAGTTAGAGGAAGCAACGTAATCTATAAGCCCTTCATCCAGTGGCCAGGCATTCAACTGACCTTCCCAGTCGTCAACAACACTGTTGCCGAACCGGAAAACTTCAGACTGCTGATAAGGCACGCGGGCCTGTTTCCAGGCCGCGCGAGCAGAATCCAGAGTAGCCCCACTTGGCTTGCTGATCAGCATATCGATTTTAGACTGCAGTGCTTCCGCTGTGATCAGGGCATCACTGAATACGGCATGGGCGATCTCGCCATAATGCTTGACCACAGCCTGCTCCGTAACAGCGGCCTGCGCAGTTCCCGCAACCAAAATGCTTCCAGCCAGTGCCAGATGTGTCACTACTTTCATTAACTAACTCCAGATTCTGTTCTTCGTTATTAACGTGTGGGCTTAATTAAAATTCAGCTGCCAGCTGCACGACGATGTTGTTGGACTTTTCGTCTGTACCGCCTTTCGCATCGCTGTAATCGGTATCGCGCCAGAATTCAACGGCCAAACCTACGTTCTCATAAACTTCTGTTGAGCCACCGAATGACAAACGCTGCTCAGGCAACCAGCCACCAGCATCGTCGGTTTCCTGGATGGCAAAGCCAATGGTGTAGTCCTTTTGGCCGATTTTGGCAGCGAAATCCACCTCAATCTGAAACGCGGACAATTCACGGCTTTCATTGTTGTATTCAATGTCATCCACGGCCGTCAGGTATTCACCGATAATGGTAACGGCATCAAGATTCAGGCTACCGGACAAAGAAATAGCACCGTCGTCACTTTCAAGATCGGCTGCATCGACTTCTTCAGAAATAGCATCAGACTCAGACAGCGCAGATATATAATCGAAACCGGCGCTGAAATTGTCTTGAGCAAAACTGACCGTCAGACCGTAGTTTTCAGTATGACGCTCACGATCAACTGAACCGTCAAACAAGTATGCACCGATAGTCAGGCCATCCTGCTCCAGTCCGAACAGGGCGGCTGTTTTGTTGGTTTCAGCCAACTCCAGAGCCAGTGTGTCGTTTACCAAAGCGGTTTCAAAACGTCCGAACGGCAGGTATTGCTTACCCACTAATAAATCAACCGGGCCAATCAAATCCTCAAAAGAAAGGGTAGCTACATCAACATCCAGCTCTGTTTCACCCTCTTCGTACAGGAGCACAATCTCGGCATCGACTTTTTCGTTGATCTCTGCAGCAATACCCAGCTCAACGGTGGCAACGGTCAGGTCGCTGTAGCTTTTGTCTGCAAACTCAGTCTTGTCACCCATAGACGCTTCGATCTCTACAAGACCGCTGAACGTCACTTTGTCTCCCAGCATATTACCTTTGCTGGCACCCTGCTGTTCGAGTTTTGCCAGCCGATCTTCGACTTTGCGCTCAAATTCAGCATCAGCAAAAGCCGATGCAGACAGGCCTGTCATGGCAAAAGCCAAAGTAGATAAGGCAAAAGGTGCGACCAATTTCATGTTATTAACTCCTGATAAATATAAAAGGCAGCGTGCGCCTTCAAAGCGCACACACTTTATCGCTAATGATGATTGTTATCAACTGCATCTAATTAGCGTTTACTGATTTCTGTCAAAAAACGACGCAATTTCACTTATGGCTATGCGCCCATCTTTCAACAATGGAAAGGTGTAGTGCCAAACATGCTGCATTTTTTCCCAGATCTGCAGCTCCACCTGAACGCCGCTTTTTTTGGCTTTCTCGGCAAGGCGAACGGAATCATCCAACAAAATCTCTTCTGAGCCAACTTGAATAAGCAAAGGTGGGAGCTGGTTCAAATCTGCCGCCAGGGGTGACAGTTGGGGGCTATTCCCCCGCTCCTGCGCTGGGGTTCCTGCTGAATAATGAACGGCAAACTGGTCTAAAAGTTTTGGCGTGAGCAGTAAATCGACATCCTCCTTAGAGGAAATGGTTTCACCGCTCATTGATAGATCTGTCCAAGGGGAGATACAACAAGCGGCTGCAGGAAGCGGTAAATTAAGGTCTCTGAGCTTAATCAGGGTTGCCAGTACCAAGTTGCCTCCGGCTGAATCCCCTGCCAGATAGATATTGCCTGCTTTAATGCCCTCCTTTAATAGATCCTTATAAACCATCACAGCGTCATCGATAGGCGCAGGGCAAGAATGCTCGGGAGCTTTACGATAATCAGGGGCAACGGCTCGCATCCCGGCCTCTTTCGCAAGGCGCGATATGATATGGCGATGACTGATCGGTGAGCCTACGCAATACCCCCCACCGTGGAAATACAACACAACCCTATTAGTTGGGGCATGCCTTGGCTGATGTTCCTCACACACCACACCACCGTAGGTGATTGGCTTGATTTTAACACCTCGGGCAACCGGCATGATTCTGCCAAAGAAGTTCATACTGTTGCGGGAGTGTTTGATCTTTTCCGGTTCAACGGACAAGTCGGGCGCGAACGGCGACCGCATTAGAGTATTAACTAATGTTACCGGCACGCGACCGGATGAGCAGGTCATGTGACAGACGCTCATTGTTCCCTCTCTGCTTTTATGGTTATTAGTAAGCCGAGCAACTTAGCACCGCTTGGGCGGTCTAGGCAAGTACCGGGATCGCGTTATAGGCCGCTTAAAACCCGTATATGTTGATACACACTGCGAGCCAGCGCATCTAAGTGATACCCTCCTTCCAGACTGGAGACTATCCGTCCCTCGCAGCAGTTTTCTGCCAGCCTTTTCAACTCGCTGGTGAGCCAGTAATAATCCCTGTCATCAAGATAAATATCAGCCAATGGATCGGAATGATGGGCATCGAACCCGGCGCTGATCAGCAATAATTGCGGGTTAAACTGATGCAGTTTATTCATCCACTGCTGCAATACCCAGTCACGAAACTCATCACTGCTGGTACCTGCGTGCATAGGTGTGTGCACAATGTTGGATCGATTTTGATCGGGAACAGTGTGAGGGTAATACGGATGTTGAAAGCTGGAGCAGAACAACACCCGCTCATCGTACTGCAGGATATTCTCGGTTCCGTTCCCATGATGGACATCGAAGTCCACAATGGCAACTCGATCCAGATCATACTGGTGAATAGCATATGCCGCAGCCACCGCAACATTACTAAATACGCAAAACCCCATCGCCCTGTTCTTTTCTGCATGATGACCGGGTGGGCGTACCGCACAAAATGCGTTAGCGGCCTGCCCATTCATGACCATATCCACCGCTTTGCAGACACCACCAGCTGATCTTAACGCAGCGTTAAGAGTGTGAGCGTTGGCTACCATATCATCGCCGAGAGTTTTCGTTTGCTTGATGGGAAACTGGCTGAAGATTCCATCTACGTATTCTCGACCGTGTACCCGATACAGATGTATTTTCTCAATTTTTGGCGCATCAACATGCAGCAAAACATCCCACAGCTGCCGTTCCATTAGATAATCACGGATGGCACTGAGGCGACGGGGGCATTCAGGGTGACCTGCCCCCATATCATGAAGTTCACAATCTTTGTGGCTGATATAAGCTGTCATCATGGCATTAAAGCTTCTTGGCTATATAAACAATATCTTCGTCTTTTTCGTCGTCACGGATCTCAAAACCCATGGAGCGGGCAAGCTTGCGCATAGGAACATTATCCCTCAACACAATGCCGTCCATCACTTTCAGGCCTTTGTTCCGAGCTGCCTCTATAAGCAACTCCATTAACTTATACCCGATCCCGGTACGATGCCATTGATCTGAGACAACCACTGCGAACTCGCAACTGACACCATCAGGATTGAGCACATAACGGCTGACACCTATTTCATGCCAACCCCCCGGCTCTTTCACCAACGCCACCAAAGCCATCTCCCGGTGGTAATCAATCTGCGTAAAGCGAGCCAACATTTCCGGTGTTACCCGTTTTACATTGTGCATAAAACGATAATATCGAGAGCGCTCCGACAGGCTTTCTATAAATGCTTTCTCCAGCTCTGCGTCTTCTGGACGAATGGGCCTGATGACTACATCGGTACCATTTTTCATCTGCCAGTTGGTTTCCAGATAAACCGGATAAGGGTGAATCGCCATATGCTCATAACGACGCTGCGCAGGTGGCAGGTAATCCACTTCGATCACGGCATCCAGCACCATTGCGCTCTTATCATTGAGCACCAGCGGGTTGATGTCCAGATTCCTAACCCACGGCAACTCGCATGCTATTTCTGACAAGCGCAGAATAATTCGCTCCAGTTCTGCATGATTCGCTGCTGGCATATTACGAAAGCTGTCCAGCATTTTTGAGACCTTGGGAGATTGAATCAGCGTCTTCGCCAATAAGGAATTTAAAGGGGGCAAACTGATGGCAATATCATTCATGACTTCCACCATGGTTCCGCCGTGTCCAAACACAATAACCGGACCAAAAATGGAATCGTTCTTAATTCCGAGCAACAGTTCCCTGTTCGCAGCAGACGTAACCATATGCTCTACGATCACCCCTTCTATACGGGCATCGGGCTTGGTTTGCTTCACGTCATCTACTAGTTTTTTATAAGCCGAACGTACCGCCTGGGCGTTCATAACATTCAAAGAAACCCCGGAGAAGTCAACTTTGTGGCTGATATCCGGCGAGTTAATTTTCAAAGCGACCGGAAAACCAACCGATTCTGCGGCCACCAATGCTTCATTCGCTGAATGGGTATTCCACGAGGGATTGATGGGAATATTGAACGCTTTCAAAACCGCTCGTGATTCCATCTGATTCAGAACCTTTCGGCCTTCCTGTAACACGCCTTCAATAATTAGCCGCGCCCCCTCAATGTCTGGGGACACATGCTGCTCCATGGATGCGGGCGCCTGAATCAGATATGTCCGATTTTTAAAATAGGTAGTTAAATACTTCGCCGCCTTGATCGCGTTCTCTGGCGACGAAAACACCGGAATACCTCGCTCTTGCAGCGACTTGCGGATACTTGCGATGTTGTCTCCACCCATACAGCAAACAACAATTGGCTTGAAGCTTGCCTTCTGGATTCTATGCAATCGTTCATCGACATCCCGCAGCACTTTTCCCCTGGGAGGCGTAAGCACAACCACCAAAAAATCTACACTTTTATCTTTAGCGATGATTTCGCAGGCTTCCATGAACTCTTCATTTAAACCAAAGCGGCTGCTATATACCGGGTTACTGCTTGCATCCATGGATCGCAGTTGCGCCAATTTAACGGAGCTTTCATTGCTTAGTTGCGCCAAAGGCAGGCCCAGATCGAAGGCTTTATCACAGGCCATGATAGCTGGCCCCAAGCCATGCGAAATAATCCCTATATTTTCGCCTCTTACACTCCTATGAATAGGAAACGCTCGCGCCGCAAGGAACAGATCGGTAAGGGAGTTGGCTCGCACAATACCGGCACGCTCCAATGCGGCATCGAACACGTAATCGTTACCGATAAGTGCGCCGGTATGAGAAAGATGCTGGCCAGAATCCTCCCCGTGACGCCCTGTTTTCATTACGATAACCGGCTTACTGCGCGCTACACCCCGCAAACCCGATAAGAAGCCACGGGAATCCTGCACACCCTCGGCATAAATTAAAATACATTCGGTCTGCTGATCGATAACCAGATAATCAAGAATATCCCCGGCATAGACTCCAGCGGCCTGTTCAAGGGAAATAATCGTAGAAAACCCAACTCCGTTAGCCTTGGCCCAATCAGTAACAGCTCGACATATTGCGCCCGAGTGGGATATGAGTGCGATCTTGCCAGGGCGAATATTCACATTATCCAAAGTAGCCCGAATACCCAGTGCAGGCCGAACAAACCCGTAGCAATCAGGCCCCCACATGCGTATGCCTAATGATTCGGCCTGTTTGCGCAAACCCTCGACAAACTTACTACGCATAAATCCATCGCGATCGTCCAAATGGGAAAGCACCACCACTGAGTCGATACCCACACCGGCGCACCGTTCAAGCTGTTCTGCTACCAAAGAATCCGGGGTTACAATAATGGCAAGATCTATCCGACCCGGTACCTGATCAATGGTTTCGTAAACTTTATTGCTGCCCAACAAGCTTCGATGCCGTGGGTGCACCAACCAAACCTTACCGCTGAACTGCTCTTTCAACCGCTCTGCCAGTTTCGATTCAATTGAGTCTCCTCCATCACCTGTTCCGATAATGGCTATTGAGGAGGGCTCAAAGAAATGCGTCAAATAATGCTTTTTCATAATGTTTAACCGGACAATTGACCTGATAACTGCATCCATTGCTCAATAGATTGCCTAAGTTCGCTGTGAGCCTGCTTTTTTCCTGCAAGGTTCAAGCGCGCTACGCAGTCTTCCCAGGTTGAATTCTGCAGCACTTTCATGACGATGATAGTGCGTGCACGCTCGTCTAGGCGCTCTACAGACTCAGCCCTACTGTAGCTATACCACACTAGACGCCACAAGCCTGCCGCCACGTTCTCATACGGTGTAGAGCCTGTCACATACTGTTCTAGACTTCGTTGATCTCTCTCATAGTAGTTCATACCAGTCATAGCAATTGACATGAAAGAACCTGACAGGATTTGCCACACAAGATCTACTGGCACCTGACTGTGAATATTTTTCAGCGTCAACGGGAAATCTTCCCGAAAGCGTTGACTTGAAGCGTCGCTCACCAGCACACCGTGCTCACTACACCCCTTTGCTACCAACAAACTATACGAACCGGTGGTGGACTCGCGGGTATATCCCACGCGCAACACGGAGAAACCCATTTTCTGCCAGAACCTCAACACTTGATGGTCACCAGAAAACAATGAGCCGATATTATCAACACCTTCTTTCTCTGCCCGTTCAATCAAATGTTGCACGAGGCTTGTGCCGAGCCCTTGCCTCTGTTCATCGGGCTGCACCGCGATACGCACGATTCGCCAATGATGCTGCGCTAAAGCAACATCCTGCCCTAAATGTACGGCAAGCGTCTGCGATAATACCTGGCCATGGGGTCGGCGCTTGCCTGCCAGTATGCTTTCGGCCAAATCACCTGATAACTGGCCCTCCTGTGCCACCATCGCCACCGCTTTGATGCTTTGATTTTGACGCAAAACAAACAGCCTGATATTGCTGCCATCCAACATCGTGCGTAGATCACTGGGTCGGGTGCGATAGTGAGCCGAGACCAACAACTCGAATACGCTATTGAGCTGATGCTCTGACCTGTCATCACAACGAAAGCAGAACTCGTCGAATGCGACCGGGTCGGCTTGATCCGATTGCGCTTGCTGCTGCGCTGGCTTCAACAGCAGCAACTTGTTCAAACAGCCTTCCAGCCAATCACCCGGTAGCCAACGCACAGGCTGTGTCAGGCTACATTTGCTCCAGCCGGGATAATGAACATCCAGATGACGCTGAAAACGAATAGCAAAACCTCTACCTGTTCCTTCGTAGCCATTTACCGTTGTAGCGAACGCCACTCTTGAATAGGTTCGCAGCATAGCTTTCAATAACTCAGGTGCGATTGCCGCAGCTTCATCCACTAACAGCAGATCTGCTGACGGCTGGGTTTGCAGCAGGTGATCCGGCGCAAAATATTGCAATGAGCCACCAACCTGATTGGTTGTACGTTCGGCAAATTTTATAAGTGTTTCTACACAGTCTGGCCTGGGGGCAGTCACCACTATGCTCTTGCCTTGCGCCATAAGCCTCGCCACCGCAAGCCCCATCGCGGCACTTTTCCCTCTACCTCTATCGGCCTCAAGCACCAATGGCCGCTTACGATGACCGCTGACAACATGCATTACGGCTTCCACAGCTCTACGCTGACAGGCCGTTATACAACCCCAGTCGTCCTCACTGGCTGACGCTTTGGTTGGAGCATTGATATCAATGCTCTTCCATGGGCCCTCTTGGCATAATCTGATTTTGTGTGGAAACGCATCTAAAATCCATGCGGCCCGTTGGATAAAGTCACGCTTTACCATGCTCACACCCCAAGGCTCCACTGCAATTCGGCTAGCCAGTGCGTCCTGAAAGTGCGCCCACGACACCAACGGCGGCCCGAGGATTAGCAGAACACCACCACCCTTAATTGCACCCGCAATCGCAGCCATGGCATCAGGCGCAAAGCCGGAATAGAGGTCAAACACAGCGGCTTCCGCTTCGCGGCCCAGTTCATGATTGACCTTGTTCGCAGGAAGTTGCCAACTCCCTTTCGGAGCGCGCTCGGAATACCACAAAACCGACGAAGAACCGAATATCGACAACACTGCCTGCGCTGCCTGTAAAGTCCACCCTTCATCACCTTCAACCAACACAGGCATACGCTGCCCGGCACGTGCCATCTCAGCGAATATGGCTGCTAGCTGTTGCCGAATTTCAAGACCCAAGATCACTGATTTCATTGCTCCGTAATTCAAGTATGCCTGATCTGCTAGCAGGCCGTTTTTGGCCTCAAGTTAGCCAAATTTAGCAGTGAGCAGAAATGAATCCAGCTGGTCAAGCGAATCAGATGGACTTCATTCCCCCTCTTACATTGATTTCTTCAGAATAAATCTATACTTACAGATAATACTATCGCTTTGGGGCAAGAAGATATGGACAGAAACTATACAAAACGGGTGCGTTACGAGTTTATCTTCAAATCTCAGGACAATTTCCAGTACGAGGTAGATATCGACCCGGTATCGCTGGAGCACTCTGCGCCCCTGGGTAGCGCACCGGAATGGGCCAAACTTGACGTGGACAAATGCCCCCACTGCCCCCTCAACAACAGCAGTTCGGAATACTGCCCCTTGGCACTAAGAATCGCGCCGATTCTCAGTTTTAGTGCTCACCCTGCCTTTGAATCAGTAAAGGTTAGAGTTCACAAAGACAACATGACCATCGAGAGCCAATCTACAGTCCAGGAGGCGTATCGCTCCCTTATAGGCCTGGTCATGGCTACCAGCGGGTGCCCCCATACCGGTTTTTTCAAACCTATGGCCTGGTTTCATCTTCCCTTTGCCACACAGGATGAAACCCTGTTTCGGGCCTGTGCGACCTTCCTGCTCTTTCAGTTTTTTGATCCTGTCGACCCTGAAAATGGCAACCATTTCACCGATCTGAAGCAGGTTTACGAAGACATACACATCGTTAATCAACACATTGCCAAACGATTAAAGAAAGCGTCTGCTTCAGAATCCACCCTTAATGCCCTCACGATACTGGACATATTCGCACAATCATTCCTGCCGACCTTAAATGAATCATTACAGGAATTATCATTCCTGTTCCGACCGGGCATCAACGAAGTCAGCTTTGAGACCCCATAAAGAGTGAACGTATTTTACCGACTCCTGCTGGCGACACTCACAGCATTGATTATCACGGGGGGCGCTTTCGGTGCGCCCGTGGAAATCCACAGCGCTGAGCAGCTTTACATATCTGTATTGCCACAGATTGCGTCGAATAACGAACAGGAACGAACGGAGCTGTGGATACCAGGACGGGAAGATCTCACTGCAGTGCAGGTGAAAAGCCCCAGAACCTCGCTATGGTACCGCTTTGACCTGCTGAATAGGTCCGACCAGGAAAAATGGTATCTTCAGGTTACCAACAGCCTGATCAACGAGGTGAACGTATATACAGTCAATGCCAATGACCATCACCACGGCCATAATGGGTACACATTAGCAATACCTTTTGATCTTAGTAATGCCGTCGCGCTGCCATTACCATCCAACAAAGCCACCAGTGTCTGGGTAAACGTTCAGGCATCTTATGTCAGTCCGAACTTACTGATCAGCGTGATCCCTGAGGACAAATATTCCCAATACCACTTTAACTACACCTCGATGATATTGATCGCCATTGGCGCAATGCTTGCCCTGGTAATTTATAACGCTTTTCTGTATTTCCCTACGCGGGACCCATCGTTTCTCTGGTACGCAAGCTACCAAATTCTGTGTACCTTTGCATGGGCAGTACACTTCAAGGTGATGCTGTATTGCTTTGGCCTTGAATTAGATGCAAGCACGCTGTATCTACCGTTCTTTATCGCAGGTGCAACCAGCCTGATGTTCGCTATAGCCTTTCTAAAGCTGCCTCAGCGCGGCTGGCTGGCGCTGTTAGTAAGGGCTTTTGCTATAGGTCTGGTCGTATTCGGCCTACTGGGGTTATTGCTACCGATCGAAGTATACCAAACGATATTGGCAGTATGTGTATGCGCATGGATGTTCATTATGCTTAGCCTTGGAGTGTGGCGGCTTAATAAAGGTTATCGGCCTGCAAGAATCTATGTAGTAGGGTTCAGCGTAATGACAACCTACTTCATGTTCACCATGGCAGGAAACCTAGCAGGTACCACGTTATTTGATAATCAAATGCTTTGGGCATTATGGGCACAGCTATTTGATTCTATTGCCCTGGCCCTAGCCCTAGCTGATCGCATTAACTTTTTACGCAAGTCACGCCAGCATGCAGACAAACGGGCCAGCACTGACCAATTAACCGGCTTACCCAATCGAACAGCTTTTGAACGGGATGTGCGAGCCTGGGAAGTTTATTACTCGGAAGGAATCGTGCCTGAGTTTTTTCTTACCTTTATCGATGTAGACGGATTAAAGCGGGTAAATGATCAGATGGGACACAATGAAGGGGATCGCCTGCTGTCTCTTGTCGCTCAGTGGCTCACAAGTCAAAGCAATCAGCAAAATGTTTACCGAATCGGTGGCGACGAATTTGTAATCCTCTCACGCCAGCAAATACAGTGGAACCTTTCCAGCCTGCATACGCTTCTTATAGCTGAAGGGTTTCCGAATTCGGATTTAAGCATTGGAACCAGCAGTTATTCTGAAAGTGGAAGCCGATCAACCTTGCTGAAACTGGCAGACGAACGCATGTATGCGATAAAGCATAGCAGTCGTTAACAACTGCTAATCTAAAGTGAAATACGTAATACCGTCATCTTTAGCCTTAATACGGCAGCCATCTCTTTCCTGCTTTACCGGTACGGCATTCTGTACAAAAGTAACCTGAACGCCAGGAAAAAGCGCCTTTTGAACTGTCACTTCGAGGTTATCAACGATTCTACTCACCTCCTCTATTATGGAAGCTCGTTTCGCCTTTAACTCTTTAATAACTGCTTCAAAGTGAGCAACGGTGTTCGCTATCTTACTTACCTGTTCAGCCACATCGCCGCCTGCACTCTTGTCATCTATCCGTCTTAACGCTTCTTTCATCCCTCGGATAACATTAAGCCGTTCTCCCATATCCTCGCGTATATCAGAAAGCTCGGTAAGCTGCACTGAGAATCGCGATGAAAAATCAACCATAGTAGGAATATAAGAGGGGCCGCCGAGAGTGTTGCAACTCAGGCTATTCAAGGGGCGAACCACCCCACCGATAATCTTTCCTTCGTTTTTTTTCGGGCTCAGCACTACAATATCGGTGCCCATTATGTCGCTGTGCATAATATGTTTAGCGGCCGTTATAGTTCCACCTGCGCGAATACTTGCATACTGAATATAGTTAGAAAATACCGTAGAGGGAGTTTCAATACAGGCGGTATACGGATCGTCATCATTACTCGTTGTTGTTTTTTGTCGCCCTAGAATACCCTTTCCTATCACCACTTCATCACCGGCGTAGATGTGTGCAGATTCGAGATAATCGGTAATTAGCACCTTACCTGTCGCCTTGACCGACATACCTTCTTTAACCGACCCCTTTACAATCACAGTGCCATCAAAATCAATATTGCCGGTATTAAGGTCAACATCACCGACACAATACGCGTCAGATACCATAATCCCATCATCGATTTTAAGCGGTACACCACGCCGCGAAGCAACCAGTAGGTTCTTGTCAGTAGCGCTGATTTCTGCCCCCTCTCCTACCGACAGAACCCTGTCTTGCGGCTTAGGCGGGGCTACGATTTCACCCATCACATTGAAGCCCAGCTCTCCGACCACTGGTGGGATGCGTTTCATCAGCGCTTCGCCAACCTCAACCATCTCTATCTCGCCGAAGTCGTGCATATCCACAGTGCCATCATTGCGCAGCTTGGGTTTCATCAGCCGATCCTGCACCGGCATGACCAACACCTCCAGTCGCGCCTGCCGGGACTGGCCAGCAGGCTTACCGTTAGCCACGATCTCTTTGATAACAGTTCCTGGCGCTACGTTATCGATCTTTGTACATATGGAATCCAAGATGGTCTCGTTGATGCCCTTGATGATCCCTGTTTTAGTTAAATACGCCTTCAGGTTCTCTCGGGTTGGATTGGGGGCGCCATAAGCTGTCTCAACCAGCAACGAACAGGACATCTTGTTTTCACCAAGCTCTATAGAGATCATCGCGTCTCTACGCTCAGCCACAACGAAATCAACTGGCTCTGTCAGGCCGTTTTCGTTGCCAGGCTCTAGTGCCTTGTTTTTATAGAGAGAAATCGCCTTTATAAGGGAAGATTCAAGAAGATAAAAGCTGCGAAATTCGGTAATATTGAACTGGTTACGCAAAAACTCAACGGTCAGGGATGCCTGATCCATATTGATCATAATCAAATGGATCTCTTTTCCGTCCTCTGAGGCCTCGAATCTTAGATTGTTCATGATATTCCGGTTGTGATTATTGTAGGCTAGGAGCAGATCCTAAATTTGCCACTAACTTATTAAGTATAGATTCAAGTAGCTCAATTGAAAGCCGCTGGGCTTTCTAATTAGATTTGTCGAGAGACATCAATATCCGAGAAGTATAATAATGAATCCAGCCACCGATACACGTCCGGCGTCCATACTAAAAAACTGGTCCATCTCCCGAAATTTCAAGTCCCTTTTTGAGCAGGGCGGCGAGACTTTTCACCTTATCAATGGGTTACGATTCTTCAGTTTTGTGTGGATTCTGGTATTTCATACCGTTTACATCTACGGACTTTTAACCGGCAAGGAACTCTTCTACGAGCTTTCAGATACAGCTCCCCCTTGGCTGTGGTGGATATGGAATGCAGACAAAGCAGTTGACCTGTTTTTTGTAATCAGCGGCTTTTTGATCAGCATCATATTATTCAAAGAGCTGGGGAAAACAGGCCAAATCAGCTTGAAACGCTTCTATTTTCGCAGATATTTACGTTTAACCCCCATCTATGCAGTTATTGTTCTTATCTATTGGTTGAGCGAAGGGCGTAATTACGAATGGGTTTGGACAAATATCCTGTATCTGAACAACTTTCTGCCTGTTGATAAAATGGCCCTGCATTGGACCTGGACCTTAGCTGTAGAGGAGCAATTCTACCTGGTTCTGCCGCTTATTCTGGGTGCAATTTATAAAAAAACGACTCGCCCCTTTATCAGTGTACTTATTTGGATGCTGATCGCATCACTACTAATTCGATTAGGCGTGATCTACTATTATCAGGAAATCTGGAACGCCGATTATCGCGAAATGTTATCTGCAGAGGCTGTCTATCCTGCCTTCTACACTAAGCTGTACGACAACCTCCTTACCCGCTATGGACCA
Source organism: Ketobacter alkanivorans (assembly GCF_002863865.1). NCBI lineage: Bacteria > Pseudomonadati > Pseudomonadota > Gammaproteobacteria > Pseudomonadales > Ketobacteraceae > Ketobacter > Ketobacter alkanivorans. The sequence continues at coordinate 589,065 of NZ_CP022684.1, forward strand.
TTTGTGTGTGGAGCTATCGCAGCTTATGGCTATTGTTTCAAACAAGATGAACTACGGGCGTGGTTGTCAGCTGCCCCAATAAAAAGCACCTTGTTGAACCTGCTGGCCCTGGCCACAATACTATTCTTTACGTTGTTTCCCGTGATGAGCGCCGAATTCAGCGAAGCCGGACCAGCTCTCAGATTTTACGTCGTTGCACATAGAACGCTGTTTGCAGGTGCGGTAGCCTGGTTTATGCTCTCTGTGTTTTTGAACATTGATACGTTCAAGCCGCTGGCACGCTTTTTATCCCTGCGCTGCTGGCAGCCACTCAGCCAGCTCACCTATTCCATGTACCTGGTACATTTTATCGTGATTTACTTATGCGTTCAGAATGTGTACCAAAATCTAAAACTGATAGAAGGCCTGGACAGCACAATGCTCGCTGTTTATAGCATTAGCTTAAGCTCGATTATCGCATTGCTGATCACTATCATTATTGGGGTATTGTGCTGGTTGCTTATCGAAAAACCATTTTTGAATATGAGAGATCTGTTTAAGATAAATAAGGGAGCTACCAATACCGCACCCCTGAATCATGATCTGTAATAAAAGCTGTTGGATACCAAACCTTAGCTGCTATGTGGTTTTCGTAATTCCAATTCTAAACGCATTACTTAAGGTACCGCCGTCGCGTCAACTGTGTTTTCTATGTATAAAAACGCACCATTATCCTCGTAAATGTCATAGTCTACACCGCCTACTGTTGCACTTCCGGTATTCACCCAAGCATCAGAGCCTGACGATACCACGGCATCACTTGAACCACCCTTTACATACAATATCGATGTCTCTTTGGACAATCCCAAAACCGTTATTCGACTGACAGTCAGCACATTACCGCTGTCTGCTAGGTCGATCACTTCAATATCCGAGATTGACTCTTCACCAATCGAGGTTAAATCGAACGTATTCAAGGAAGTGGTAAACAGAATGGTATCAGTGCCCAGCCCTCCGTCAATATCGAAAAAATTCACATCCTCAATTTCGACGATATCATCACCAGACCCGGTTCTGATTGCATCCAGCCCCCCTCCGGACTGCACCGTGTCGTCGCCATCAGTACCAATCAGATTTTCATCCGCACTGGTGCCTTCCCCACTTACGTCTACCGCACCTAGGAAATCCTGCCCCCAGATCACATTCACTTCCCCTGAGAAAGAGCCTGCGTTATCACCGGCCACCGACGACACCATGATGTCTTGATAGCCATCACCGTTCATATCGCCCGACGTTGCGGATTGCCCAAAGCGATCATCACTGGTATCACCACTGATTTTAAAACCAGTGCTGGCGCTCAGGCTGCTCAGATCAATATCACCGCGACTGGTGCCTGTGATCCCAAAGATCACCCAGGCAGCACCGGCATTGGTGCCCGCATCGTCATCCTTGCCACTGGAAAGCATAATATCGTCAACGCCATCGCCATTGATGTCGCGAACACCTTGCGCGGTGTAAGAGGATTCTTCTCCCGAATCTTCACCGTAAATGACATAGCCCCGGGCAGCCGGCAAGGTTTCCAACGTCAGATCACTGTGAGGGGCGCTGCTGGTTCCATAAATCACCATAGCCGCACCATTGCTGGTGCGCGATGCATAGGTTGCACTGGGCGCACCGACGATCAGATCCGACAATCCATCACCGTTGACATCCGCAGCCCCTAAAGAGCCACCCAACCAGGCATTGGAATCGGTGGTGCTGATGGCAAAACCGTTGGTGCCATTTAAAGCTGCCAAGTCGATATTACTGAACGTTGGTCCGGCATTACCAAAGACCACATAGGCTTCACCATCATCACTGGAAACGCCTGGAGCACCGATCATGACATCACTGTAACCATCACCGTTGTAATCTCCAAGATACTGAGCGCGACCCACGTGAGCCCCGGTTTCTGAGCTGTATACGCGGAAACCATGAGTTGCATATGCATCCAAACGGAAATTCGCTCGTGTCGCGCCTGATTGACCGAAAATCACATAGACATACCCCCCGTTCGTCGCATTCTCGTCACCCTGCTCATGACCAATCAATAGATCATTGATGCCATCGCCATTAAAATCACCACTTGCATCAATAAACTGAGCATTATTGGGTTCATAGCTATTGTACATGCCGATTTCATCCGAACTTTCGTGCCCGGTAATTACAAAACCCTTGCTGTTAGTAAAGCCCGAAGTGCGATTGAAATCCGATGACAAATTGATTCCTGAAGGTGAACCATTACCCCAGATGACATAAATATTACCCCCAGTGGTAGCACCATCATCAGCTCTACTGGCCACTACGATCATATCGTCGTAACCATCACCATTAAGATCGCCGCTGATGTCTACCACACTGCCCGCGTAATCCGCCGTATCAGCACCATCGACTTCGAATCCATCACTGGCGCTGAGCGAAGTCATGGCAATACCGGAACGGGTGGCTCCAGCTTTGCCATAGACCAGATAGGCGAAACCGCCGCTGGTGTTGCTCAAGTTACTGTCGGGCACCCCAATGGCCAGATCCTCAAAGCCATCACCGTTAAAATCACCACCGCTGCTAATACTGTGGCCGAAATACACTGTGGAGGTTTCTGCGCCGGTAATAAAGAAACCGTCTTCGGCTCTTAAGAACGTAACATCCAAGGTAGTCGCACCACTCAACACAATGGCTTTGTTGGCATTGAGCGAACCACTGGCCCCCGGTGATGGCAATGTTAGGTTCGCATTGGCGTAATCCGCACTGCGAATCACCCCGCCGTTCAATTCCAAAGACGTGGTTGAGGCGTAGGCCAGATCCGAGGTAGTATCACCCAATGCCACCGTATAATTGAACGTCAAGGTGGTAGTGCCTGTGCCACTGGTGTAACTCACATAAATATCCCCAGCATTTAAGCTCAGACGCAAACGCGGCTTTCCACCGGAAATCGTCACGTTAACCAGCTCGCTAAAGGTCACTTGAATGGAAATTTGATCGCCCCCTCGATAGGTGCCGTTGGCGGTGGACGAGGTGACATTGGTGACTGTGGGCGTGGTGACAAATTTGGTGGTGAAATTCCAAGTGCTGTTGTCGCTGATACCAGTAAACGCGACGGAATTAGCGTTGCGAAATGCACCGGAATCTATCTCGACATAATACGCCGTCACAGGATCGAGTACGGCACTGCGTGCAACGCTGATCACCGCGCTACCACTGCCGGTAACCTGCCCTGAGGTAACGTCAATGGTTTCTATGAGGGTGTCATCGGATAACTGCCGAATGCGAAGATCACCACTGTTCACCGTGACGGCCTCGTTAAACGTGAGCGTCAAACCCGCATCTAAATCAATGCCGGTGGCTTCATCGGCTGGAATGGTGGCGCTCAATTGAGTTGGCACCGTGGTGAAATTCCACGTAGTGGTATCGGCAATGCCCCCATAGGTATTGCCCAATCCATCGGCAAACGTGCCTGCGGCAATCTGTACGTAATAATCACTGCCACCGACAAAGGTGCCAGAAGGGTTAATCGTAATGGTATTGCTGCCAGAACCGGTGACCCGAGCATCCCCCACCGGAATGGTTTCAAACACGCTGCCGCCACCGTTGTAGATAACAATATTGCCAGTGCCTACCGTTACCGTTTCCCCAAAAACAATCACAAGATTACTTGTGTAAGCCACCGAGGTATTGCCATCGGTGGGCGATAATGTGCTAACACTTGGGCCTGCGGTATCGACGGTGATATTAAATGCACTCGATGCCGCCGAGGTATTACCGGCTGTGTCAGCCGCGGTGGCCGTGATGGCGTAAGAGCCATCGCTTAGTGTGGTGCCGGTGTAATCATAACTCCAACTACCACCACCGCTTGCGGTAGTGGTGCCAATGCTTCCCGCACCGATGAAAACTTCCACTGTGGCGTTGGCTTCGCTGGTACCACTGAAAATCAGCGTATTATCGGAGGTAACACCATCGCCGCCTGTGCCCGTATCACTGCTGATACTGGTGACCGACGGTGCCGATGGTGTGCTGGAATCTATCGTAATATTGAAAGCGCTTGATGCGGCTGAGGTGTTGCCAGCGGTATCACTGGCTGTCGCCGTCAACACATAGCTGCCGTCACTAATTATCGTGCCGGTGTAATCATAGCTCCAGGCGCCACCGCCGCTGGCCGTGGTGGTACCGATTGAACCGGCGTCGACAAAGACGGTAACCGTGGAGTTGGCCTCGGCGGTACCTGAAACTACCAATGTATTATCATTGGTAATGCCATCACTGTTGTTGCCAGTATCGGTGGTGATTGCGGTCACTGCTGGTGCTGCAGGTGCGCTTGCATCTACGGTCACATTAAGCGCAGAAGACGCCGCAGAAACATAACCACTCAAATTGGTGGCTTGCGCGGTGATGGCATAAGTGCCATCCGACAAAGCGGTACCAGAATAATCGTAACTCCAGTTACCAGAGGCATCGGCTGTGGTTGTACCTATGGAACCTGCATCAATAAACACTTCGACATCAAAGTAGGCGCCTGTGGTGCCACTGAATACCAAACCTGTATCTGAAGTTATATTATCACTTAAGACACCGGTATCATTGGCGAAGGCCGTGACAGCTGGCGCCGATGGTGTAACCGGTTGCGATAGAACATCTTGAATATATAAAGAGGCCTCTCCGTTATCGTAACGGTCGTAGGTGATGGTATTAACTACTGCGCTGCCATTGGGTGTCCAGGTTTCTCCTGCATCGGTAAACACCCAATCGCTGCTGCCGCCATTGACGTAAAGAATCCGCGCTTCGTCAGACAGAGCCAGCAGACTTGGCTTGTCCAGTGATAATCCATTACCGTTGTCTGCCAGATTAATGACTTCAATACCTCGAATCACTTCATAATTTACGACACGTAAGTCCAGAGAAAGCCCTGTCCCCGTCAATTCAAGGGTGTCTTCACCTCGGCCACCGTCAACACGAACGAAACTCAGATCAGCCACTTGAATAGTATCGTCACCCGCTCCGGCACTCACTGCATCGGCGCCACCGGCGGCTGCTATCGTGTCATCTCCACTAGTGCCCACCAGATAATCGGCACCGGCGGTGCCGGTGAGATCAGAATCAACCAGTGAGAGAAAATCCTTACCCCAAATAACATTCACTTCTCCAGCATCTGCGGCACCGTTATCACCCTGCCGCGAAGCCACAACCAAATCCTGGTAGCCGTCGCCATTAAGATCAGCTACCGCATTGGCCATTCCAAAATAATCAACCGCCCTGTCACCAATGATTTTAAATCCATCGCTCGAATCAAGCGTGTTCAATTGCACATCAGCACGAGAGGCACCGCTTACGCCGTAAATAATCCAGGCGGCACCGGCATCACCACCACCTTCATCATCAACCCAGGAGGTGGCCATGATGTCGTCAACGCCATCACCATTCACATCACCCACACCCTCCACCGCGTGAGAGAAAAAATCGGAGACACCTTCACCGTAAATAGTAAATCCGCTGCCGATGGGCACTGAGCCGAAGGTCATATCCGCGTAAGTGGCAGAGTTGTAGCCATACAGCACCAGTATCGAACCGCTATCACCGTACCCAGTGTTCGATGCTACATTGCCTATCAAGACATCGCTCAAACCATCACCGTTTACATCAGACGACCCTACCGATCCACCCAACCAACTGGCTGCTTCTGAGGTGGAAATAGTAAATCCTTCAGTATTGGTCATCGCCGTTAAGTCGATATTATTGAAGGTGGGCCCGGCGTGCCCGAAAATCACATAAGCCTGACCAGCATCACCGGCCACTGCATCAGACCGCACTGCGCCTACCACCAGATCGTTGAATCCATCACCGTTAAAATCACCAATGAACTGTACGCTATGACCTAGTAATTCCCCTCCTACACCACCAGTGTTGATTTCAAAGCCTTGCCCAGCATAGCTTGATAAATCCACATCCGATCGAGTTGCGCCGGTTTGTCCAAAAATCACGTAAACCAGTCCACTATCACCACCACCTTGATCACTGGCTGAATGCCCTATAATCAGGTCATCAATACCATCGCCATTGAAGTCTCCATCTGCATCAAGGAACTGCGCATTCTGAGGATCAATAAAACTGGTATTGCCTACCGCATCTCCCACTTCATGACTGAGAATACGGAATCCATCGGATGGTCCCATTGCAGATAAGTCAATATCAGATCGGGTAGCACCCGCTTCCCCCCAAATAACATAAATGGTTCCACCATCGGCCACTGAGGTATCATCGTGCGAAGCCACCACCACAATTTCATCGTAGCCATCACCATTTAAGTCGCCGGTCAGATCCACTGTCATACCCAGGAAATCTGCCGCATCTGTGCCATAAATCAAGAACCCATCGGTGGCAGCCAATGAATTGACCTGGATATCAGAACGGGTTGCTCCTGCTGCACCGAAAATCACATAAGCGGCACCCGCATCACCGGCCGATATATCACTGTAGGCAACACCGATCACGATGTCTTCAAAGCCATCACCATTGCTGTCTCCACCGCCTCCCACCGAGCGCGCGAACCAATCTCCAACCTCATAACCTTCTATAAAGAACCCATCGCTTGGAGTTAGGTTGGTGATATCCAGTGATGCGGCAGTAATGACAATATTTTTGTTGTTGCTTAAAGAATTTGCCGCGCCGGGCGATGGCAACGTGAGCGTTGCGTTAGCTAGATTTGCACTGCGAATGGTGCCACCATTTAAGCTCAGTGATGCCGCTGACACATAACCCAAGTCACTAGTGCTATCACCGGTCACAACTGAATAGTCAAACTGTAAAGTGGTGGTTCCTGTGCCACTGGTGTAATTAACGTATTTATCCGAACCATCCAGATCGATGTAGATCCGAGGTGTCCCGGTCACGTCCACCGCTTCGCTGAACACGATCTGTATGGGAACGGTATCTCCGCCCCGATAGGTACCGTTTGCCAAGGATGATGTGACGTTGGTCACCGTGGGAATGGATACGTTAACGGTAGTGAAATTGAGCGTGCTGTTGCCACTGATACCAGCATAGGCGGCTGAATCTGTATTTATAAACGCCCCAGCATCGATTTCCACATAATAGGCAGTATTGGGGGCCAGTGTATCGGACAGGGAAACGGTAATGCTGGTAGTGCCATCGCCAGTGATGGTAGCCACTGCCACATCAATGGTTTCGAAAACAACATCGTCACTGACTCGTTTGATCACTATGTTGCCAACATTCGCCGTCACGGCTTCATTGAACACGAATGTTAAATCAGTGTTTAATGCAACACCGGTGGCTTCGTCTGCCGGTGTTGTGCTCGTCAGCGCGGTATTTAACGTAGTGAAAGCCCAGGTGCTGTTACCGCTGATTCCGGCGTAACTGTTGCCTGCCAGATCAATCAATGCACCGGCATCAACTTCCACATAATATTGACGACCACCAACCAAGTCCGATGTCGGGTTGATGGTAAGAGTGGTGGTACCGGTTCCGGTCACCTGGCCACTGGTGATGTCGATGGTTTCTACGATGGTGTCGTCGAGGTAGCGCCGAAGGACCAGGTTGCCTGTCGCCACATAGACGTTGTCGGCAAAGGTCATGGTGAGGTTGCTGGCAAAGGCAACACCGGTTGCACCGTTTGCGGGCGTATAGCTGCTGACAGCGGGTGCCACTGTATCCACCGTGACATTGAAGGTGCTGGAGGTGGCAGACGCATTTGCTGCGTTGTCGCTCGCTACCGCAGTGATCGCATAGGTGTTGTCGGATAAGGTGGTGCCGGTGTGATCGTAGCTCCAGTTGCCACTACCATCGGCAGTCGTAGAACCAATCGATCCCGCATCAATAAATACTTCCACAGTTGCGTTGGCTTCAGCGGTACCGCTGATCACCAATTGGTTGTCACTGGTTACGCCATCAGATGCTGTACCGGTGTCGTCGGTAATTGCGGTAACCGCAGGCGCTGCAGGTGCGGCTGTATCAACCGTCACACTCATTGCAGATGATGCTACGGACGTGTTACCCGCCAGATCCTGAGCAGTGGCAGTGATACTGTAGCTGCCCGCACTCAGGGTGGTTCCTGTGTGATCGTAGCTCCAATTACCTGAGCCGTCCGCGCTGGCTGTGCCAATGCTGGCCGCGTCAATAAATACTTCCACAGTTGCGTTGGCTTCGGCTGTGCCCGAGATCGCCAAGGTATTATCAGACGTAATGCCATCGCCGGCTATTCCAGTATCCGTGGTGATAGCCGTGACTGCCGGGGCCGCTGGGGTACCAGTATCCACAGTAATATTAAATGCACCTGATGCTACAGAAGCATTGCCTGACGTATCCGTAGCAGTAGCCGTAATAGCATAGCTACCATCCGCTAACGTGGTGCCGGTGTGATCATAACTCCAGTTGCCACTGCCATCCGCTGTCGTAGTACCAATCGATCCTGCATCGATAAATACTTCCACAGTTGCGTTGACTTCCGCGGTACCGCTGATCACCAATTGGTTGTCACTGGTTACGCCATCAGATGCTGTACCGGTGTCGTCGGTAATTGCGGTAACCGCAGGCGCTGCAGGTGCGGCCGTATCAACCGTCACACTCAATGCAGATGATGCTACGGACGTGTTACCCGCCAGATCCTGAGCAGTGGCAGTGATACTGTAGCTGCCCGCACTCAGGGTGGTTCCTGTGTGATCGTAGCTCCAATTACCTGAGCCGTCCGCACTGGCTGTGCCAATACTGGCCGCGTCAATAAATACTTCCACAGTTGCGTTGGCTTCGGCAGTACCAGAGAACACCAGCGTGGTGTCACTGGTGATCTGATCGTTGTTGGTACCGGTGTCGGAGGTGATCGCAGTGACAAATGGCGCTGCTGGGGTACCAGTATCCACAGTTATATTAAATGCACCCGATGCTACAGAAGCATTGCCTGACGTATCCGTAGCAGTGGCCGTAACGGCATAGCTACCATCCGCTAACGTGGTGCCGGTGTGATCGTAGCTCCAGTTACCACTGCCATCGGCTGCAGTGGTTCCAATGGACCCAGCATCGATAAACACTTCAATACTAGCGTTGGCTTCAGCAGTACCGCTGATCACCAATTGGTTGTCACTGGTTACGCCATCAGATGCTGTACCGGTGTCGTCGGTAATTGCGGTAACCGCAGGCGCTGCAGGTGCGGCCGTATCAACCGTCACACTCAATGCAGATGATGCTACGGACGTGTTACCCGCCAGATCCTGAGCAGTGGCAGTGATACTGTAGCTGTCCGCACTCAGGGTGGTTCCTGTGTGATCGTAGCTCCAATTACCTGAGCCGTCCGCACTGGCTGTGCCAATACTGGCCGCGTCAATAAATACTTCCACAGTTGCGTTGGCTTCGGCAGTACCAGAGAACACCAGCGTGGTGTCACTGGTGATCTGATCGTTGTTGGTACCGGTATCGGAGGTGATCGCAGTGACTGCCGGGGCTGCCGGGGTTCCGGTATCCACAGTAATATTAAATGCACCCGATGCTACAGAAGCATTGCCTGACGTATCCGTAGCAGTAGCCGTAATAGCATAACTGCCATCCGCTAACGTGGTGCCGGTGTGATCATAACTCCAGTTGCCACTGCCATCCGCTGTGGTGGTTCCAATGGACCCAGCATCGATAAATACTTCCACAGTAGCATTGGCCTCAGCAGTACCCGTGAACACTAGAGTGTTATCAGAGGTAATGCCATCGGCTGCGTTGCCAGTATCCGTGGTGATGGCCGTGACCGACGGTGCGCCAGGAGCACCAGTATCCACAGTAATATTAAATGCACTTGATGCTGCAGAAGCATTGCCTGACGTATCCGTAGCGGTAGCCGTAACGGCATAGCTGCCATCCGCTAATGTGCTACCGGTGTGATCATAAGACCAGTTACCACTGCCATCGGCAGTCGTAGTACCAATCGATCCTGCATCAATAAATACTTCAATACTGGCGTTAGCTTCAGCTGTGCCGGAGATCACCAAGCTGTTATCAGACGTAACACCATCGGCGGCGGTGCCAGTATCCGTGGTAATAGCCGTGACCGACGGTGCGCCAGGAGCACCAGTATCCACAGTAATATTAAATGCACTTGATGCTGCAGAAGCATTGCCTGACGTATCCGTAGCGGTAGCCGTAACGGCATAGCTGCCATCCGCTAATGTGCTACCGGTGTGATCATAAGACCAGTTACCACTGCCATCGGCAGTCGTAGTACCAATCGATCCTGCATCAATAAATACTTCAATACTGGCGTTAGCTTCAGCTGTGCCGGAGATCACCAAGCTGTTATCAGACGTAACACCATCGGCGGCGGTGCCAGTATCCGTGGTAATAGCCGTGACAGCTGGTGCTGCTGGGGTACCAGTATCCACAGTAATATTAAATGCACCCGATGCTACAGAAGCATTGCCTGACGTATCCGTAGCGGTAGCCGTAATGGCATAGCTGCCATCCGCTAACGTGGTTCCAGTGTGATCATAAGACCAGTTGCCACTGCCATCCGCTGTAGTGGTTCCGATGGACCCAGCATCAATAAAGACTTCTACACTGCTGTTGGCTTCGGCTGTGCCCGTTATCACCAATTGGTTATCGGAGGTAACGCCGTCGGCTGCCGTTCCGGTGTCGTCGGTAATTGCGGTAACCGCAGGCGCTGCAGGTGCGGCTGTATCAACCGTCACACTCAATGCAGATGATGCTACGGACGTGTTACCCGCCAGATCCTGAGCAGTGGCAGTGATACTGTAGCTGCCCGCACTCAGGGTGGTTCCTGTGTGATCGTAGCTCCAATTACCTGAGCCGTCCGCGCTGGCTGTACCAATACTGGCCGCGTCAACAAATACTTCCACAGTAGCGTTGGCTTCGGCAGTACCAGAGAACACCAGCGTGGTATCACTGGTGATCTGATCGTTGTTGGTACCGGTATCGGAGGTGATCGCAGTGACTGCCGGGGCCGCTGGTGTACCAGTATCCACAGTAATATTAAATGCACTTGATGCAGCAGAATCATTGCCGGACGTATCCGTAGCAGTAGCCGTAATAGCATAGCTACCATCCGCTAACGTGGTGCCGGTGTGATCGTAACTCCAGTTGCCGCTGCCATCGGCTGTCGTAGTACCAATCGATCCTGCATCGATAAACACTTCAATACTTGCGTTAGCTTCAGCAGTACCCGATAACACTAGAGTGTTATCGGAGGTAACACCATCTGCGGCTGTTCCAGTATCCGTGGTAATAGCCGTGACCGACGGTACGCCAGGAGCACCAGTATCCACAGTAATATTAAATGCACTCGATGCTGCAGAAGCATTACCTGACGTATCCGTAGCAGTAGCCGTAATGGCATAGCTGCCATCCGCTAACGTGGTTCCAGTGTGATCATAAGACCAGTTGCCACTGCCATCCGCTGTAGTGGTTCCGATGGAGCCTGCATCAACAAATACTTCCACAGTTGCGTTGGCTTCGGCTGTGCCCGAGATCGCCAAGGTATTATCAGAGGTAATGCCATCGCCGGCTGTTCCAGTATCCGTGGTGATAGCCGTGACAGCTGGTGCTGCTGGGGTACCAGTATCCACAGTAATATTAAATGCAGTTGATGCTGCAGAAGCATTGCCTGACGTATCCGTAGAAGTAGCCGTAATGGCATAGCTGCCATCCGCTAACGTGGTGCCCGTGTGATCGTAGCTCCAGTTGCCACTGCCATCGGCTGTAGTGGTTCCGATGGAGCCAGCATCAATAAATACTTCCACATCAGCGTTGACTTCGGCGGTACCCGTGAACACTAGAGTGTTATCGGAGGTAATGCCATCAGATGCTGTACCGGTGTCGTCGGTAATTGCGGTAACCGCAGGCGCTGCAGGTGCGGCCGTATCAACCGTCACACTCAATGCAGATGATGCTACGGACGTGTTACCCGCCAGATCCTGAGCAGTGGCAGTGATACTGTAGCTGCCCGCACTCAGGGTGGTTCCTGTGTGATCGTAGCTCCAATTACCTGAGCCGTCCGCGCTGGCTGTGCCAATGCTGGCCGCATCAACGAATACTTCCACACTGCTGCTGGCTTCGGCGGTACCAGAGAACACCAGCGTGGTGTCACTGGTGATCTGATCGTTGTTGGTACCGGTGTCCGTGCTGATCGCAGTGACTGCCGGGGCCGCTGGGGTACCAGTATCCACAGTTATATTAAATGCACCCGATGCTACAGAAGCATTGCCTGACGTATCCGTAGCAGTGGCCGTAACGGCATAGCTACCATCCGCTAACGTGGTGCCCGTGTGATTGTAGCTCCAATTACCGCTGCCATCCGCTGTAGTGGTTCCGATGGAGCCTGCATCAATAAATACTTCAACAGTAGCGTTGGCTTCGGCTGTACCCGTGAACACTAGAGTGTTATCGGAGGTAACACCATCTGCGGCTGTTCCAGTATCCGTGGTAATAGCTGTGACCGACGGCGCGCCAGGGGCACCAGTATCCACAGTAATATTAAACGCACTCGATGCGACAGAAGCATTGCCGGACGTATCCGTAGCGGTAGCCGTAACGGCATAGCTGCCATCCGCTAACGTGGCTCCAGTGTGATCGTAGCTCCAGTTACCACTGCCATCCGCTGTAGTGGTTCCGATGGAGCCTGCATCAATAAATACTTCAACAGTAGCGTTGGCTTCGGCGGTACCAGAGAACACCAGCGTGGTATCACTGGTGATCTGATCGTTGTTGGTACCGGTATCGGAGGTGATCGCAGTGACCGCCGGGGCAGCTGGGGTACCGGTATCCACAGTAATATTAAATGCACTTGATGCTGCAGAAGCATTGCCTGACGTATCCGTAGCGGTAGCCGTAATAGCATAACTGCCGTCCGCTAACGTGGTGCCCGTATGATCGTAGCTCCAATTGCCACTGCCATCCGCTGTAGTGGTTCCGATGGACCCAGCATCAACAAATACTTCCACAGTTGCGTTGGCTTCAGCTGTGCCGGAGATCACCAAGGTATTATCAGAGGTAATGCCATCGCCGGCTGTTCCAGTATCCGTGGTAATAGCCGTGACCGACGGTGCGCCAGGAGCACCAGTATCCACAGTAACATTAAATGCACTCGATGCTACAGAAGCATTGCCTGACGTATCCGTGGCAGTAGCCGTAATGGCATAGCTGCCATCCGCTAACGTGCTACCGGTATGATCGTAACTCCAGTTGCCACTGCCATCCGCTGTCGTAGTACCAATCGATCCTGCATCAATAAATACTTCCACAGCAGCGTTGGCTTCAGCTGTGCCGGAGATCACTAATGTATTATCAGACGTAATGCCATCGGCTGCGGTGCCAGTATCCGTGGTAATAGCCGTGACCGACGGTGCGCCAGGAGCACCAGTATCCACAGTAACATTAAATGCACTCGATGCTACAGAAGCATTGCCTGACGTATCCGTGGCAGTAGCCGTAATGGCATAGCTGCCATCCGCTAACGTGCTACCGGTATGATCGTAACTCCAGTTGCCACTGCCATCCGCTGTCGTAGTACCAATCGATCCTGCATCGATAAATACTTCCACAGTTGTGTTGGCTTCGGCTGTGCCCGAGATCGCCAAGGTATTATCAGAGGTAATGCCATCGCCAGCGGTGCCAGTATCCGTGGTAATAACCGTGACAGATGGCGCTGCTGGGGTACCGGTATCCACAGTAACATTAAATGCACTCGATGCTGCAGAAGCATTGCCTGACGTATCCGTAGCAGTAGCCGTAATGGCATAGCTGCCATCCGCTAACGTGGTTCCGGTGTGATCATAAGACCAGTTACCACTGCCATCGGCTGTCGTAGTACCAATCGATCCTGCATCGATAAATACTTCAATACTGGCGTTAGCTTCAGCTGTGCCCGAGATCACCAAGCTGTTATCAGACGTAACACCATCGGCAGCGGTGCCAGTATCCATGGTGATGGCCGTCACCGATGGCGCCGCTGGTGCACTGGTGTCGATGGTAATGGCAAAGCCTGCCGATACGGCAGAACTGTTACCAGCTCCATCTGTTGACTGGGCTGTCAGGCTGTAACCACCCTCTGCCAAGGTGCTGCCGGTATGATCGTAACTCCAGTTGCCCGAACCATCGGCAGTCGTTGTGCCAATGCTGACCGCATCAATAAATACTTCCACAGTTGCGTTGGCTTCAGCGGTACCGCTGATCACCAATTGGTTGTCACTGGTTACGCCATCAGATGCTGTACCGGTGTCGTCGGTAATTGCGGTAACCGCAGGCGCTGCAGGTGCGGCTGTATCAACCATCACACTCAATGCAGATGATGCTACGGACGTGTTACCCGCCAGATCCTGAGCAGTGGCAGTGATACTGTAGCTGCCCGCACTCAGGGTGGTTCCTGTGTGATCGTAGCTCCAATTACCTGAGCCGTCCGCGCTGGCTGTGCCAATACTGGCCGCATCAACGAATACTTCCACACTGCTGCTGGCTTCGGCGGTACCAGAGAACACCAGCGTGGTGTCACTGGTGATCTGATCGTTGTTGGTACCGGTATCGGAGGTGATCGCAGTGACGGCCGGAGCCGCTGGGGTACCAGTATCCACAGTAATATTAAATGCACCCGATGCTGCAGAAGCATTGCCTGACGTATCCGTAGCAGTAGCCGTAATGGCATAGCTGCCATCCGCTAACGTGGTGCCCGTGTGATCGTAGCTCCAATTACCTGAGCCGTCCGCGCTGGCTGTGCCAATGCTAGCCGCATCAATAAATACTTCCACAGCAGCGTTGGCTTCAGCTGTGCCGGAGATCACTAATGTATTATCAGACGTAACACCATCGGCTGCGGTGCCAGTATCCGTGGTGATGGCCGTCACCGATGGTGCGCCAGGAGCACCAGTATCCACAGTAATATTAAATGCACTCGATGCGACAGAAGCATTGCCTGACGTATCCGTAGCAGTAGCCGTAATGGCATAGCTGCCATCCGCTAACGTGGTGCCCGTGTGATCGTAGCTCCAATTACCTGAGCCGTCCGCACTGGCTGTGCCAATACTGGCCGCGTCAACAAATACTTCCACAGCAGCATTGGCTTCAGCTGAGCCGGAGATCACTAATGTATTATCAGACGTAACACCATCGGCTGCGGTGCCAGTATCCGTGGTGATGGCCGTCACCGATGGTGCGCCAGGAGCACCAGTATCCACAGTAATATTAAATGCACTCGATGCGACAGAAGCATTGCCGGACGTATCCGTAGCAGTAGCCGTAACGGCATAGCTACCATCCGCTAACGTGGTGCCGGTGTGATCATAGCTCCAGTTACCACTGCCATCCGCTGTAGTGGTTCCGATGGAGCCTGCATCGATAAATACTTCCACAGCAGCGTTGGCTTCGGCAGTACCAGAGAACACCAGAGTGGTGTCACTGGTGATCTGATCGTTGTTGGTACCGGTATCGGAGGTGATTTCAGTGACCGCCGGAGCGGCTGGGGTTCCCGTATCAACGGTAATACTCAGGGCGCTGGAGGTTGCCGATACATTGCCAGATGTGTCGGTTGCGCTGGCGGTAACGCTGTAGCTACCATCCGCTAATGTGGTGCCGGTGTGATCGTAACTCCAGTTGCCCGAACCATCGGCAGTCGTAGTACCAATCGACCCAGCATCGATAAATACTTCAATACTGGCGTTGGCTTCAGCTGTGCCCGAGATCGCCAAGGTATTATCAGAGGTAATGCCATCGGCTGCGGTGCCAGTATCCATGGTAATAGCTGTGACCGACGGTGCGCCAGGAGCTCCAGTATCCACAGCAATATTAAATGCACTCGATGCTGCAGAAGCATTGCCTGACGTATCCGTGGCAGTAGCCGTAATGGCATAGCTGCCATCCGCTAACGTGGTGCCGGTGTGATCATAGCTCCAGTTACCACTGCCATCGGCAGTCGTACTACCAATCGATCCAGCATCGATAAATACTTCAATACTGGCGCTGGCTTCGGCTGTACCCGTGAACACTAGAGTGTTATCAGACGTAATGCCATCGGCTGCGGTGCCAGTATCCGTGGTAATAGCCGTGACCGACGGTGCGCCAGGAGCACCAGTATCCACAGTAACATTAAATGCACTCGATGCTACAGAAGCATTGCCTGACGTATCCGTAGCGGTAGCCGTAATGGCATAGCTACCATCCGCTAACGTGGTGCCGGTGTGATCATAGCTCCAGTTACCACTGCCATCCGCTGTAGTGGTTCCGATGGACCCAGCATCAATAAAGACTTCTACACTGCTGTTGGCTTCGGCTGTGCCCGTTATCACCAATTGGTTATCGGAGGTAACGCCGTCGGCTGCCGTTCCGGTGTCGTCGGTAATTGCGGTAACCGCAGGCGCTGCAGGTGCGGCTGTATCAACCGTCACACTCAATGCAGATGATGCTACGGACGTGTTACCCGCCAGATCCTGAGCAGTGGCAGTGATACTGTAGCTGCCCGCACTCAGGGTGGTTCCTGTGTGATCGTAGCTCCAATTACCTGAGCCGTCCGCGCTGGCTGTGCCAATACTGGCCGCATCAACGAATACTTCCACACTGCTGCTGGCTTCGGCGGTACCAGAGAACACCAGCGTGGTGTCACTGGTGATCTGATCGTTGTTGGTACCGGTATCGGAGGTGATCGCAGTGACGGCCGGAGCCGCTGGGGTACCAGTATCCACAGTAATATTAAATGCACCCGATGCTGCAGAAGCATTGCCTGACGTATCCGTAGCAGTAGCCGTAATGGCATAGCTGCCATCCGCTAACGTGGTGCCCGTGTGATCGTAGCTCCAATTACCTGAGCCGTCCGCGCTGGCTGTGCCAATGCTAGCCGCATCAATAAATACTTCCACAGCAGCGTTGGCTTCAGCTGTGCCGGAGATCACTAATGTATTATCAGACGTAACACCATCGGCTGCGGTGCCAGTATCCGTGGTGATGGCCGTCACCGATGGTGCGCCAGGAGCACCAGCATCCACAGTAATATTAAATGCACTCGATGCGACAGAAGCATTGCCTGACGTATCCGTAGCAGTAGCCGTAATGGCATAGCTGCCATCCGCTAACGTGGTGCCCGTGTGATCGTAGCTCCAATTACCTGAGCCGTCCGCACTGGCTGTGCCAATACTGGCCGCGTCAACAAATACTTCCACAGCAGCATTGGCTTCAGCTGAGCCGGAGATCACTAATGTATTATCAGACGTAACACCATCGGCTGCGGTGCCAGTATCCGTGGTGATGGCCGTCACCGATGGTGCGCCAGGAGCACCAGTATCCACAGTAATATTAAATGCACTCGATGCGACAGAAGCATTGCCGGACGTATCCGTAGCAGTAGCCGTAACGGCATAGCTACCATCCGCTAACGTGGTGCCGGTGTGATCATAGCTCCAGTTACCACTGCCATCCGCTGTAGTGGTTCCGATGGAGCCTGCATCGATAAATACTTCCACAGCAGCGTTGGCTTCGGCAGTACCAGAGAACACCAGAGTGGTGTCACTGGTGATCTGATCGTTGTTGGTACCGGTATCGGAGGTGATTTCAGTGACCGCCGGAGCGGCTGGGGTTCCCGTATCAACGGTAATACTCAGGGCGCTGGAGGTTGCCGATACATTGCCAGATGTGTCGGTTGCGCTGGCGGTAACGCTGTAGCTACCATCCGCTAATGTGGTGCCGGTGTGATCGTAACTCCAGTTGCCCGAACCATCGGCAGTCGTAGTACCAATCGACCCAGCATCGATAAATACTTCAATACTGGCGTTGGCTTCAGCTGTGCCCGAGATCGCCAAGGTATTATCAGAGGTAATGCCATCGGCTGCGGTGCCAGTATCCATGGTAATAGCTGTGACCGACGGTGCGCCAGGAGCTCCAGTATCCACAGCAATATTAAATGCACTCGATGCTGCAGAAGCATTGCCTGACGTATCCGTGGCAGTAGCCGTAATGGCATAGCTGCCATCCGCTAACGTGGTGCCGGTGTGATCATAGCTCCAGTTACCACTGCCATCGGCAGTCGTACTACCAATCGATCCAGCATCGATAAATACTTCAATACTGGCGCTGGCTTCGGCTGTACCCGTGAACACTAGAGTGTTATCAGACGTAATGCCATCGGCTGCGGTGCCAGTATCCGTGGTAATAGCCGTGACCGACGGTGCGCCAGGAGCACCAGTATCCACAGTAACATTAAATGCACTCGATGCTACAGAAGCATTGCCTGACGTATCCGTAGCGGTAGCCGTAATGGCATAGCTACCATCCGCTAACGTGGTGCCGGTGTGATCATAGCTCCAGTTACCACTGCCATCCGCTGTAGTGGTTCCGATGGACCCAGCATCAATAAAGACTTCTACACTGCTGTTGGCTTCGGCTGTGCCCGTTATCACCAATTGGTTATCGGAGGTAACGCCGTCGGCTGCCGTTCCGGTGTCGTCGGTAATTGCGGTAACCGCAGGCGCTGCAGGTGCGGCTGTATCAACCGTCACACTCAATGCAGATGATGCTACGGACGTGTTACCCGCCAGATCCTGAGCAGTGGCAGTGATACTGTAGCTGCCCGCACTCAGGGTGGTTCCTGTGTGATCGTAGCTCCAATTACCTGAGCCGTCCGCGCTGGCTGTACCAATACTGGCCGCGTCAATAAATACTTCCACAGTTGCGTTCGCTTCAGCTGTGCCGGAGATCACTAATGTATTATCAGAGGTAATGCCATCGCCGGCTGTTCCAGTATCCGCGGTGATGGCCGTCACCGACGGTGCGCCAGGAGCTCCAGTATCCACAGTAATATTAAATGCACTCGATGCTGCAGAAGCATTGCCCGACGTATCCGTAGCAGTAGCCGTAATGGCATAGCTGCCATCCGCTAACGTGGTGCCCGTGTGATCATAAGACCAGTTGCCACTGCCATCCGCTGTCGTAGTACCAATCGATCCTGCATCGATAAATACTTCCACAGTTGCGTTGGCTTCCGCGGTACCGCTGATCACCAATTGGTTGTCACTGGTAATGCCATCAGATGCTGTACCGGTGTCGTCGGTAATTGCGGTAACCGCAGGCGCTGCAGGTGCGGCTGTATCAACCGTCACACTCAATGCAGATGATGCTACGGACGTGTTACCCGCCAGATCCTGAGCAGTGGCAGTGATACTGTAGCTGCCCGCACTCAGGGTGGTTCCTGTGTGATCGTAGCTCCAATTACCTGAGCCGTCCGCGCTGGCTGTGCCAATGCTGGCCGCGTCAATAAATACTTCCACAGTGGCGTTGGCTTCGGCAGTACCAGAGAACACCAGCGTGGTGTCACTGGTGATCTGATCGTTGTTGGTACCGGTGTCCGTGCTGATCGCAGTGACTGCCGGGGCCGCTGGGGTACCAGTATCCACAGTTATATTAAATGCACCCGATGCTACAGAAGCATTGCCTGACGTATCCGTAGCAGTGGCCGTAACGGCATAGCTACCATCCGCTAACGTGGTGCCGGTGTGATCGTAGCTCCAGTTACCACTGCCATCCGCTGTAGTGGTTCCGATGGAGCCAGCATCGATAAATACTTCAACAGCAGCGTTGGCTTCGGCTGTGCCCGAGATCGCCAAGGTATTATCAGAGGTAATGCCATCGCCGGCTGTGCCAGTATCCGTGGTAATAGCCGTGACAGCTGGTGCTGCTGGGGTACCAGTATCCACAGTAATATTAAATGCACCCGATGCTGCAGAAGCATTGCCGGACGTATCCGTAGCAGTAGCCGTAATGGTATAGCTGCCATCCGCTAACGTGGTGCCCGTGTGATCGTAGCTCCAATTACCTGAGCCGTCCGCAATGGTTGTGCCAATACTGGCCGCATCAACGAATACTTCCACACTGCTGTTGGCTTCAGCGGTACCGCTGATCACCAATTGGTTGCCACTGGTTATGCCATCTGATGCTGTACCCGTGTCATCGGTAATTGCGGTAACCGCAGGCGCTGCAGGTGTGGCTGTATCAATGGTGATGGCATATACTGCTGACGCTGCTCTATTGCCTGCTACATCCTCGGCTACAGCCAGGAAGCTGTATGTGCCATCAACTAAAGCAATTGACGAGTGATCATAACTCCAATTACCGGCACCATCAGAAACAGTTTGACCGATCAGAACAGCATCTTGATATAGGTACAACGTATTGTTGGGATCGGATGCACCAGATAGCACGATACCATTAGCGGAAGTAATACCATCACCAACGATACCAGTATCTGGCGATATCGCAGTAATCGCCGGTACCACTGGCGCAGCAGTATCAATCACCAAATTAAACGCAACCGACATCGGTGACTGCAATCCGGAAATATTTTCAGCCTGCGCAGTAAGAATGTGTACGCCATCCGTTAACACAGTTGCGGTATGGTCGAAGCTCCAGTTTCCAAACATATCTGCAGTGGTTACGCCAACACCAACACCATCGATATAAACATAGACATCGGCGCCTGCATCGGCAGTACCCAGCACTTCCAATGTTGAATCCGCAGTTATGCCGTCAGACGCCAAACCTGTATCCGTTGTTATCCCCGAGATCACAGGCATACTAGGGGGCAACGCATTAATCACAATGTCGAAACCAGGTGAGACTGAAGACTGGTTCCCCGCCAGATCCACAACTTGAGTGGTTACGCTGTAGTTGCCGTTCACTAAGGGCGCGGCACTTAAATCAAGAATCCAATCGCCGCTGGAGTCCACCAGAACCTGACCGACAGAGGAGCCGTCAAAAAACACCTCAACATAATCCCCAGCGTCAGCCGTACCCACTAACTGAATAGCACCAGTAGCCGTCACCCCGTCACCAATTACACCGGTATCCGGCTGTAATGCAATCGACCCAATAGGATTAGGAGCAGCTGTATCAATCATCAGGTTAAACAAAGAAGACCAAGCCGATTGATTGCCTGCGCGGTCGGTTGCCATCAACTGCACGCTATGCGCACCTTCGGACAGGGCAATGACTGAATAATCGAACGACCAGTTGCCGCTCGCATCAGCGGTAGTATTACCCAGAACGGTAGCATCACGGCGTAAACGAATTTGAGCAAAAGGCTCAGAGACGCCATCAAATACCAAACGTGTGTCATTGGTAATGTAATCCGTCGCACTCAGCCCAGAGTCAAGTGAGATATTCAGAACCGAAGGAGCGGCAGGTGGCACTCGGTCAATAACGACAGGGAATTGTGGGGAAATAGCACTTTGCAGAGTCAAAAACGTGGAGTCTGCAGTCAACATATAGCTTCCGTCGGATAAATTGACAGCGCTGTAATCGACAGACCAGTTCCCCTCGCCATCGGCAATACTCGTACCGATAGCCACACTGTTAAGATAGAGGGTGACCGTCATGCTGGGTTCGGCCATACCGGTGATGACTAAAGTGCCGTCCGTCGTAAAGCCATCCCCGGCTACATAGGAATCGTCCGTGATGGCAGAAATGATAGGTGACGCAGGAGCCGTGGGGTCATAGCGAAATGTAAAGGTGCTGGCGGATGCAACGCTCTCACCGGAAGGAGACACCGTAACGAGGTTCACCTCATAACGATCTGGAATCAAAGTGACGACGGTAAAATCGATGCGCCACTCGCCTCGTGAATCCACCACAGTTGACGCGTTCATCACGCCGTTCAACCAAAATTCAAGAATATGCCCTGGCTCGCCTGTGCCTGAGAACGCGACGGTATCATCAATTACCCGCCCTTCACCAAAAGGCACATCATCCGACCACAACGAAACCACGGCCGGTGCTACGTAATCACTGGTCGACGTATTTTCGCCTGCTTCATTCCCTGGATCTACGTTTCCGGTACCGCTGCCATCACCAGACTCCGAATCATTAAACTCCGAGCTGTTGTCTTCTTCCGAGGTACCGGAACTACCTGAATCACTGCTTTCGGTTTGCTCAGAACCACTGCGCGTGTCTGAACCACCGCCTCCACCACCACCACAAGCGGTGATGAGCAATATGCAACCGAGAACTACCAAATATCGGATCGCACCCAATTGGGACACCCAACCTCCAATCAACTGACTAATTAATAAGCAAAAACAATTAATGGCTCTGCCTTAAATATAGTCGAGGCCAATAAATACGCAGGCTCCAGCCGCATTAATCGCGCTTAATTTTGTTATACAAAGTCATAGAGGAACAGGGAGCAAAACTGAGATGAACCAAACAAAGAAAATATATTAAAGTGTCATCAAATCAATTAGTTAGAGCATCTAAAAATCACATAACTTTATAATAAAAACGATGAAAGCTTAGCTACGAACTCAGTTAGCCAACCTAATCTATTGATTTTGATAGACGAAAATTTTTGGCAGAAATCCAGGAAATTACAAAAACCATACAATCCTTGCACATATAGCCAAGAATAAGCATCCAGTCCGACACGACAAACCCATTAAGTAATATCAGCCATTTGTATATAGCCTCGCGGGATCATGGCCTGAAATCAGAACTGGGGGGACACAAAGCTCGAACCACTGCGCTGGTTCTCGTAGTTCAATTTGATGCGGTTTGCGTCGGCGGCAAAGCGACCGTAACGCACTTCATCAAGTTGGACATCAGCACTGCTGTTGCCCATTTTGAAAGGCTGGCCGTTTTCTGTAGCCTTATAAGCTGCCGTTCCAGCAAGGCCTCCGTTGGAATAAATACGTATGCCAGATGCTGGATCAATCACGGCGACCTGATGCACCCATTGTGTTGATGTAAATAACAATCCACCACCATCAAAACTCAAGCTGGTTTGTCCAAAACCACCATCATCAACTATAAATCTAGGCGGCGTTCCTATGATGAGAGTTGCTGAGTTCGAGGTCATTTCCCAGTATGTTCCACTGGTCCCCCGTGATAGAACTTCTCTCGCTGTCTTAAGCCCCAACAAAGTCAGCCCTGGCTCACGCACCCAGGATTCCACTGTGAACGCCTGATTGCTGGAGTTGAATGAAATATCATAGGGTGCCTGAAGTGCTTCGTTGCCACTGAAGTTTCGACCATAACCGATTAACTTATCCGGATTATCGCCAACACTGCCGCTGATTTGTGCTGCATGGTTTTGGAAGGCAGATGAATCATAAGCGGTGCCTGAGGTGCCCTCGTCAAAGTGCCAGACAGCACCATAATCTTTCCAGAGTTTGGACGGGTTCTGTCGATCAGGCACAGTTCCGTTCTGCACATCGTTGTAGTGCATCACGATGTAATCACCGGAGGAATTACCATCAACCTGCGGCACCAGTACCCACGCATACAACTCTCCACTGGCCCCTACTTCAATTTCATAGGGCAGCCAGGTCAATTGATCTTTATCGGTAAAGCGTATGTCTGCTTTGCTGCCTTGTAATGAACTAACTATTCCAGAAGACACCCTGATCAGCACTGGGAAGTCAGTAACACTACCGGACACATTAGCACCACCACCGGTAGTGTCGAACGAATAGGTTTGGGTGCTATTGAAACTTGGCACTGCACTGGAATCGATACTTGTCTGTACATACAGGATTGCTCCCTCATCTAAGTAGATGTCGTAATTAATTCCGCTCACATTCTGTGTGCCTGTATAGCACCAGCCATCGCCACTTGAAGATACCACGGCATCACTGGACCCACCTTTAACAAACAGAGTGCGGGTTTCTCTTGATAATGACAGCATGGATTTCTGGCTAAGCGTGAGTGTATTGCCGCTATCTGCCAGATCAATCACTTCAATGCCATTAATGATTTCCGGCCCTATTGCGGTAAGATCCAGATTGTTCAGGGTAGTGGTGAATTGCAATGTATCGGTGCCCAACCCGCCCTCTATGTTGTAGAAGGTCGTATCAGCCAGTTGAATCACATCATCCCCTGCGCCCGCTGCAACAGCATCGGCTCCACCGGCGGTTACTATGGTGTCGTTGCCACTGGTGCCCACAAGGTTGTTGGCGCCGCTGTCTCCGGCAAGGCTGGTATTGACGGACTGGCTCAGTTCCCGCCCCCAGATTACAACCGTTTCACCACCGTCAGCACTGGCATTATCACCCAGCGTTGCACCCAATATCAGATCGTTGAATCCATCACCATTTACATCCGCATTTCCGCTGGCCTGAGCCAGACGATCATTTGCAGCAGCACCAATGATTTTAATGCCATCGTTGCTATTCAAAGTGGCCAAATCCACATCAGCCCGTGAGGCCCCGTCTTTACCCATCACCAGATAACCGGCACCAGCGTTTGCGCCACCTTCGCCATTGATATAGGCCCCAAGCAACACATCATCCACACCATCGACATTAAAATCGCCCGCACTGGCCAAGCTGTGAGACATGTTATCAGCGTCGTTTTCTCCGTAGATGGCAAAACCTTCACTGGAAAGCAAAGTGTCTACGTCGATATTTCCATAGGATCCGCCATTGTCACCGTAAATCACGAAGGCCGCGCCGTTACCACTCTTGCCATTAATGCTTTTACCATTGGACGAAACCAGTAAATCGCTAATACCGTCGCCATTGAAATCACCGCCATCAACGGAATGACCGATAATACTCCCCACTTCTGTAGAAGAGATTTTGAAACCGCTGCCCCCGGATAATGTTGCCACATCAATAGCGTTGAAAATCGGGCCCGGCGAGCCAAATATCAGGAAGGATTGACCGCCATTTGACGCCACCGCACCGGAGAAGATCGCACTGACCACGATATCGTCATAACCATCAGCATCGTAATCGCCCACAAAGCGTGCGGACTGACCGAGCTGCCAACCGGCACTGGCCCCATAAATCAGCATGCCATCAGGGCCGGTGGTATCGATCAGATCAAGATCTACATCACCTCGAGTGGCACCCGACTCACCAAATATCAAATAGGCTTTGCCACTATCGGCGCCATTCTCGTCGCTGTATCGGATGCCTACGATCAGGTCATCAATACCATCACCGTTAAAGTCGCCACCAGCATCAATACCCTGACCGTTACCACTAAAATCAGTGAAGGAATCACCAATTCGAGCGCTGGCCTCAGATATTGTAACTCTGAAACCATTACTGCTGCTGAAACTGCTGATATTAACGTCGCTGTTGCTGGCTTGGCCGAAGATGATATAAACGATACCGCCATCACTGGCATAGTTATCCTCCAGCGGTGCAGCAACAAAGATATCGTCGTAGCCGTCATCGTTTATGTCTCCGGCTCCACCGACAGCACCGCCGAGCTTATCCACAGCGGATTGACCAATAATTTTGAATCCATTGGTGCCATTGGTAATGGTAGAGCTGTTGAAATTGGATCGGGTCGATCCAGCTTGCCCATAGACAATATAAGCAACACCCGCAGATCCATTGTTATCCGGCGCACCCGTGACAAAATCTTCAAAGCCATCGCCGTTTACATCACCCACACCATTGACCGCCCAACCAATGTGCTCTCCCGCAGTACTACCCTGCACCTGGAACCCATCACTGCTTGTCATAGTGGCCACATCAATCACATCGGCTGTGATGGCTATGTTTTTATTGGCAGACAGGGAACCTGCCGTTGTCGGAGCCGGTAGCGTAAGATCAGCATTCGCATAGTTTACGCTCCTGATAAGGGCACTATTGAGCACCAGAGAGCTGACATCGACGTAATCGAGATCCGCTGCACCATCACCAAAAGCAACACTGTAGGTGAATTGAAGAGTGGCCGTACCCGTGCCCGATACATAGCCAGCGGTTCGATCCACTCCATCCAGATCAACGTTTATATAGGGCGATGCCAAGGTGACATCAACTGACTCACTGAAGGTGACAGATACGTTAATACTACTACCGACGCCATAGGAACCATCGGCAGTAGAGGATGTTACATTCGTCACCGTAGGCACCGAAACATTAACGCTGACAAAGTTGAGATCCGTTTTAGCGGAAATACCCGCAAAACTGGCACCGCCGCCGTTGACCAGAGCACCAGAATCAATAGTAAGGTAATACCCAGTATTTGGTTCCAGCACATCTGTCTGGGTAATGGTAATAGACGCTGAGCCCGAACCACTCACCTGACCGGAACTTATTGCAATGGTATCCCATACGCTGTCATCACTGGTTTTGTGAATCACTACATTACCGGTATTGGCATACACTGTTTCGTTGAAGTTCAGCGTTAAGGTGGAATTCAGCGCCACTCCAGTAGCTTCGTCTGCCGGAGTGCTGGACGCAATCGCTGTAGCTTGGGTTACGAAGTTCCAGTCAGTGGTGTTGGCTATCCCGGCATAGCTGTTAGCCGCCAAGTCGCCAAAGGCGCTGGCGTCAATTTGCACATAGTAGCCAGTACCACCGTAGAATGTACCGGCAGGATTGACCGTGATGGAACTGGTACCACTGCCCGTGACTCTGGCATCGCCAACCGGAATGGTCTCAAAGGTGCTGTCGTCGCTGCTGCGCTTAATCACGATGTTGCCGCTTTGCACGTAGACGTTGCTATCAAAGTTGAGTACTAAATTGTCGTTGAATCCTACAGTGGTGGCACCATCTGCTGGTGACGTGGTACTCAGTGTTGGATTTGCGGTATCAACTTGCAAGGCAAAACCAGAACTCACTGCTGAAGTGTTATCAGCAGCGTCACTTTGAGTTGCAGTAAGGGTATAGCTGCCGTCGCTTAAGCTGGCGCCCGTGTAATCTGCAGTCCAGACACCACTACCGTTTACGGTAGGCGTCAATATGCTGGAGCCGTCAAGCATCAGGTCCACTACCAGCCCCACTTCTCCGGTGCCGGAAATGATCAGGGTGTTGTCATTGGTAATACCATCGTTGGCACCGCTGTCTGTTGTAATACCCGTAATGGCTGGCGCTGCTGGAGTTGAGCTGTCGACGGTGACGCTGAATGTGGATGACAGTGCCGAAGTATTACCTGCTGTATCCTGAGTGCTCGCGGTAATACTGTATGTACCATCACTCAAGCTGGTGCCGGTGTAATCATAGCTCCAGGCGCCCGCGCCGCTGGCCGTGGTGGTACCGATGGAACCGGCGTCGACAAAGACGGTAACCGTGGAATTAGCCTCGGCGGCACCTGAAAACACCAACGAATTATCGCTGGTAATGCCATCGCTGCTGCCAGTATCGGTGGTGATTGCCGTCACAGCTGGTGCTGCAGGTGCGCTGGAGTCGATCGTGACAGCAAAACCACTGGAAGTCGCCGAGTTATTGGCTGCGGTATCTGTTGCGGTTGCTGAGAAAAGATAACTTCCATCAGAAAGTACCGTACCCGTGTAATCGAACGACCATGCACCACTTCCGTTAGCAGCCACAGTGCCCACAGATATGCCGCCTACCATCAATTCAACTGTACTATTGGCTTCGGCGGTACCCGATATGAGCAGTGTGTTGTCGCTAGTAATGAGATCTCCCAGAATTCCACTGTCCAGGGTGATGGAATCTACGGAAGGTGCCGCAGGTGCGACAACATCGATCGTCAGGTTAAAGGAAGTGGAAGCTACTGAAGTATTGCCGGAGGCATCCTGTGCCGTCGCGGTGATGCTGTAGGCACCATCACTGAACGTGGTGCCGCTGTAGTCGAAGGTCCATACGCCGCTGCCATTGGCAGTGGTGGTGCCTACGGAACTTGCGCCGATGAATATTTCAATAGTGGCATCTGCCTCGGAGGTACCACTGAATAGCAAGGTGTTATCACCGGTGATCAGATCACCTAACACACCCGTATCGGTGGTCATGGCGGTAATAGCAGGTGCTGCAGGCAAACCTGTATCTATGGTAATGGCATACGCAGATGACGCCACCGAGGTATTACCAGATGCATCTTGCGCCGTAGCGGTAATGCTATAAGCACCATCACTCAAGGTAGTGCCGCTGTAGTCGAAGGTCCATACGCCGCTGCCATTGGCAGTGGTGGTGCCTACGGAACTTGCGCCGATGAATATTTCAATGGTGGCATCTGCTTCGGAGGTACCACTGAATAGCAATGTGTTATCGCCGGTGATCAGATCACCTAACACACCCGTATCAGTGGTCATGGCGGTGATAGCAGGGGCTGCTGGCAAACCTGTATCTATGGTAATGGCATACGCAGACGAAGCCACCGAGGTATTACCAGATGCATCTTGCGCCGTAGCGGTAATGCTGTAGGCACCGTCGGATAGCGTGGTGCCGCTGTAATCGAAGGTCCATACACCGCTGCCATTGGCAGTGGTGGTGCCCACCGAACTACCACCGATGAACACTTCAATGGTGGCATCTGCCTCGGAGGTACCGCTGAACAACAAGGTGTTATCACCCGTGATCAAGTCGCCCAACACACCGGTGTCGGTAGTCATGGAAGTAATCGCCGGTACCACTGGCGCAGCAGTATCAATCACCAAATTAAACGCAACCGACATCGGTGACTGCAATCCGGAAATATTTTCAGCCTGCGCAGTAAGAATGTGTACGCCATCCGTTAACACAGTTGCGGTATGGTCGAAGCTCCAGTTTCCAAACATATCTGCAGTGGTTACGCCAACACCAACACCATCGATATAAACATAGACATCGGCGCCTGCATCGGCAGTACCCAGCACTTCCAATGTTGAATCCGCAGTTATGCCGTCAGACGCCAAACCTGTATCCGTTGTTATCCCCGAGATCACAGGCATACTAGGGGGCAACGCATTAATCACAATGTCGAAACCAGGTGAGACTGAAGACTGGTTCCCCGCCAGATCCACAACTTGAGTGG
Organism: Ketobacter alkanivorans; assembly: GCF_002863865.1. NCBI lineage: Bacteria > Pseudomonadati > Pseudomonadota > Gammaproteobacteria > Pseudomonadales > Ketobacteraceae > Ketobacter > Ketobacter alkanivorans. Next base: position 617,754 of record NZ_CP022684.1, read on the forward strand.
TTACGCTGTAGTTGCCGTTCACCAAAGGCGCGGCACTTAAATCAAGAATCCAATCGCCGCTGGAGTCCACCAGAACCTGGCCGACAGAGGAGCCGTCAACAAACACCTCAACATAATCCCCAGCGTCAGCCGTACCCACTAACTGAATAGCACCAGTAGCTGTCACCCCGTCACCCACTACACCGGTATCCGGCTGTAATGCAATCGACCCAATAGGATTCGGAGCAGCTGTATCAATCATCAGGTTGAACAAAGAAGACCAAGCCGATTGATTGCCTGCGCGGTCGGTCGCCATCAACTGCACGCTATGCGCACCTTCGGACAGGGCAACGACTGAATAATCGAACGACCAGTTGCCGCTCGCATCAGCGGTAGTATTACCCAGAACGGTAGCATCACGGCGTAAACGAATTTGAGCAAAAGGCTCAGAGACGCCATCAAATACCAAACGTGTGTCATTGGTAATGTAATCCGTCGCACTCAGCCCAGAGTCAAGTGAGATATTCAGAACCGAAGGAGCGGCAGGTGGCACCCGGTCAATAACGACAGGGAATTGTGGGGAAATAGCACTTTGCAGAGTCAAAAACGTGGAGTCTGCAGTCAACATATAGCTTCCGTCGGATAAATTGACAGCGCTGTAATCGACAGACCAGTTCCCCTCGCCATCGGCAATACTCGTACCGATAGCCACACTGTTAAGATAGAGGGTGACCGTCATGCTGGGTTCGGCTGTTCCGGTGATGACTAAAGTGCCGTCCGTCGTAAAGCCGTCCCCAGCCACATAGGAATCGTCCGTGATGGAAGAAATGATAGGTGACGCAGGAGCCGTGGGGTCATAGCGAAATGTAAAGGTGCTGGCGGATGCAACGCTCTCACCGGCAGGAGACACCGTAACGAGGTTCACCTCATAACGATCTGGAATCAAAGTGACGACGGTAAAATCGATGCGCCACTCGCCTCGTGAATCCACCACAGTTGACGCGTTCATCACGCCGTTCAACCAAAATTCAAGAATATGCCCTGGCTCGCCTGTGCCTGAGAACGCGACGGTATCATCAATTACCCGCCCTTCACCAAAAGGCACATCATCCGACCACAACGAAACCACGGCCGGTGCTACGTAATCACTGGTCGACGTATTTTCGCCTGCTTCATTCCCTGGATCTACGTTTCCGGTACCGCTGCCATCACCAGACTCCGAATCATTAAACTCCGAGCTGTTGTCTTCTTCCGAGGTACCGGAACTACCTGAATCACTGCTTTCGGTTTGCTCAGAACCACTGCGCGTGTCTGAACCACCGCCTCCACCACCACCGCAAGCGGTGATGAGCAATATGCAACCGAGAACTACCAAATATCGGATCGCACCCAATTGGGACACCCAACCTCCAATCAACTAATTGCTTTATAAGCCCTAAAACACCAGGGAACTATGAATGAAATATAGTCGAGCCCAGAGAAACCGTAGGTCTTGGAGGGTTTTGTATTGCTACTTTTTGTGGCTTGTACGTAGAAAGAGAATCATTCAAGTTTTCAACAGAGGCTACCTAAAAAAAGGAAATAATGCCATTTAAATCATAGCATTACAGAATTCCCGAACAATATTCACACAGCGATTGAATCATTCATCCACGTATGGCCTGTAAATACACGAAGCCTAACACTTTGTTTTTATGAAATAATATTCACCGAAACCAACGCATCATATTTACAAAATCAATACACTATAGGTGCCTTGCAAAATACTGACTATCAGGTCACCACCTCCCCGATTGGAATATTTCATCAATCCTTAATCGTTTTTGTCATTCACAAGCCCTTCTTTTTGAGCAATTATCAAAGCCCCCTTGCACTGATTAACCCCTCAAAATCACATAATAAACTGTGTAAGTTCCACAATTCGACTAACAGGGATAACCAGAAGATGAAGAAAGCACTAGTCACCGGCGCCGCCGGATTTATCGGCTCTCATGTAGTAGATCAACTCACAGCGAAAGGCATCGACGTTCGCGCCGCAGTATTGCCAAACGAGCGCACCCACAACATTGATCACTACCAGCCTGAGATCGTACGAGGTGACATGCTGGATAAAGATTTCGTGAAAGAAATCGTGAAAGATGTAGATACCGTATTCCACCTCGCGGCGGTTTACGCTACCTGGATGCCTGACTGGAAGCCATTATGGGAAGTAAACATGCAAGGCAGCCGAAACGTGCTTTGGGCCTGCATGAACGCAAAAAACGTCAAAAAGGTTGTATACACAAGCTCTTTGTCCGCTATCGGACTGTTACCTGGCCGCGCCGCCTCCAACGAAACAACGCCTTTCAACCAATATGATGCCCTCCCCTACATACTGAGCAAATATCTAAGCCAGCAAGAGGCATTGGATTTCGCCGAGCAAGGGCTGAATTTAACGGTGGTCAATCCTGCCTTTCCATTTGGACCAGGGGATGTAGCGCCAACCCCAACCGGTGGCATTATTATGAAAATGATCGAAGGTGGTGCCCGGTTTTCATTCCCCGGCGGCTTTAACCTGGTCGACGTGCGCGATGTCGCAGCAGGTCACATACTGGCAGCGGAGAAGGGTCGACAAGGAGAGAAATACATTCTGGGCAACGAGAACGTAACAGGTGAGGAATTCAGTAAAATTTGCGCAGAAATCCTGGGCAAATCTGATCGAGTCATACCGTTACCCGGTATGCTAGTGGAAGGTGGTGCTCAGCTGGCACAATTCATTGCAGACAACATCACCCACAGTAAGCCCTATATTATCCCCAAAGAGTTAAAATACGCCTCTCAATTCGCCTTTATGGATTGCAACAAAGCCCGTAAGGAACTGGGATACAATCCAAGGGATGTTCGTATCTCTTTACGTGATTCCATTGCTTGGTTTCAAAGCGCCGAGTTCCAAAACACCCAAACACGTCCAATGCCCTTGAAGACTAGCGTTAATTACTAGCTTTGTAGTGGATTTATAGTACTTGTCTTGTAATATTGCCCTCTCATAAACGTAGGAGGGCAATATTATGTTCGAGGGCATGTTACCAAAAGACTTTTCTCAAGAATTGCTTTTGGAGTGGGGAATCAGCATAGGAATGGCAATTGTTGTCTTCCTGGTTGGTCGTATTGTAATCAACGTCATCGTGAAAATAGCTAAACACGCCATGGAAAAAGGTGGCATGGATGCTCTGCTGGTGAACTTCGTGTCATCCATCATGCGCTGGGTGTTGATGCTGTTTGTCATCATTGCAGCACTGGAGCAGCTCGGCGTAGACACCACCTCCCTGGTCGCCCTGCTGGGTGCCGCCGGTATCGCTGTTGGTTTGGCGTTGAAAGATTCTCTGCAAAACTTCGCTTCTGGTGTAATGCTCATCGTGTTCCGCCCGTTCAAAAACGGGGATTTTGTGGATGCAGGTGGTGTTACCGGTGTTGTTGAGCACATTGGTATATTCACTACCACAATGAAAACTGGCGACAACAAAGAAGTGATCGTTCCGAATGGCCAAGTCTATGGTGGCACTATAACCAACTTCTCCGCTCGCTCTACTCGCCGTGTGGACATGGTAGTAGGTATCGCTTATGACGCCGACATTCGCAAAGCCAAAAACATCCTGCTGGATATTCTTAATGCAGATGAGCGTGTCCTAAAAGATCCTGCACCTGTGGTTGCGGTTTCAGAGCTGGCCGATTCTTCGGTAAACTTTGTGGTTCGCCCATGGGTAAACTCGGGGGATTACTGGGCTGTGCTGTGGGATACCAATGAGAAGGTTAAATATGCGTTCGACGAGGCAGGAATAGGTATTCCGTTCCCTCAGATGGAACTACACGTAAACAAAGCGGAATGATAAAAAAAAGGGTGAAGCTAAGCTTCACCCTTTTTCGTTTTAGTCTACAAGTTGAACGTTCTCAGCCTGAGGGCCTTTCTGCCCCTGAGTTACGTTAAACTGCACTCGCTGACCTTCTGCTAGCGTTTTGAATCCATTACCACTGATCGCACTGAAATGAACAAAAACATCGGGACCGCTATCCTGCTCAATGAAACCAAAACCTTTAGACTCATTGAACCACTTTACTTTGCCTTGAGAGGGGTTTGACATATTTTTTACCTAGCTTTTCATAACTTACTTTACGCGTACCTAAGTACAGTTTACAGCACCTTATCACCAGAATATTACAAATAACGCAGCGGAAGCAGGTCGTTAAATCCAGCCTGAATACCAAAGCAAAAAAAGCGCTTAATTTTGATTATAACCGTGCAACCTTGCCCGTCAACGACATTTACTGCCAATAGCGCCCAATACGGGATGAAGATAGCTCAAAGATAACCTGTTGCCCCCGAACAGGGCATATGAAATCCAATTTGGTTGCAGCAAGATGCAATCCGCCAGGATTTTTGACACCATATAGCGCATCACCGCGCACAGGATGACCAATTTGTGACAAATGTCGGCGTATCTGATGCTTACGCCCAGTCTCAATCGAAACCGAAAGCAAACTGGAATCTTCGTCCACACCGATGATTTCCACTGTACTGACAGCGGCTTTTCCATCTAATGGAGCATCAATACGAGTAACCGACTGAGGTAACTGCCCCTCAACACGGACTAAATAGGATTTATTAATGTCTCGGCCTGAAAAAAGATTGCTCAGTAAACCTGCAGACTTTTTATCATGGGCTACCAGAATCAGACCACAAGCATCACGATCAAGGCGATGAATCAAAAACACATGGCGCTTGCTTCCGAAAGACTGCTCCACCAATCGCAGAATACTGCAGTGATCACCCCAATCGTTTCCCTGAGACAATAAGCCCGGCGGCTTAAACCAAACACTATACTTACTACAATCGGAAATCAGCTCCGGCGGCTCCGGTTTAATAGCAAGCAGGACTGGATCGTAACTGAGTTTTATAGAAGACCCTGAAGGCAAACTTGCGGTCGCTCTTCTCAATCTCTGCCACTTGGCACCAGGCTTTTTTACCTGTACCGCACCGTTAGCCATGGCCACCTTAACGCGCCCTTTTGGTAAGCCCGTCTGCTCAGATAGCCAGTCACAAACATTGCCAACCGGCTCCTTTAAATGAAAGGATTTCTGAACACGCTGAGCGCTTATGTCCCCTACCATTATTCAGCTTATCCCTTCCATAAAATCCAGTGTCGCTTGATCCCTTATCTTCTGACGCGACTGCTCCCACAGTTCGGCAATCTTGTCTTGATTACAACGCTTTCGATCAACAAGCACTCGAGTGTTTAACTCGCCAACCTTTTTACCAGATGGACATTTAGTGAATACCGTTTGGTGGCTGATCACATCCATAAATGGACCTGACTTGCTCGTTGGCATAATGAAAAGCAACTGCAAACCCAACGCATCCGTAAGATAGTTGATTACCTCACGAGAGCGAGTTTCATCCATCTTGGAGAATGCTTCATCAACCAACACCATGCGCAAATGAGTCGATCCTTCATTAAAACGGAAAGCGGAAGTAACCGCAGCAGAACGAATAATATAAGCCGGTGTTTCTAACTGACCACCCGACCCGGTTCCATACTGGCTGAGAGCGATCGGTTGCTTACCTTCGGGCTCCTTATATATATCGTAGCTGCGGTAATTCCGATAATCCGCAATGCGCTGCAATTCGCGCATGGCTTTTTGTTCATCCTCATCCAGCAGCATCGATACCAGTTTATCGCGCACAGACAGCAACGCCTTAGGCACATCCATATCAAACAGGCTTGAACCATCACCAACATTTGGTAAACGGGACACTTCCTTGAAAAAGCGCCAATATTCCTTAAATTCAGGCACCCAATTCCAAGCAAAATAAAAGCGCTCGCGATCTGTTCCAAAGCGGTGAGATTCCAACTCCCTGTTGAGATCCGTCAGCGCACGCTCACCTTCATTAATGGCTTGATAAATACTGTGACAAAGATGACTGACAAAGGTCTCATTAAACCGGTCTTTCAGTTTGGCCAACTGCTCATACTTTTCAACCAGCACGTTATTCTTGAGGCGGTTCGAAATATTATCCACCTCCTGATAGACCTCGTTTATTCGCTTGAAAAAGACAGGCATGTGGAGCGTTTCTATCTGGGGATCATAGATGACTGTGTCGGCTGCATTACAATGTTGATTATGACGCAGTAATGTTTCATAAAGCTCATTGGCTGACCCTGTTAGAATTCGATCATACTGTTGAATTTCATCCTGATAAAAATTCTGATCATTTACAACAAGGGTTTCGTCGGCCTGCTTCAGGGCCGCCTCTGCATCGAACTGAGGATAGAGTTTGGCAATGCCTCTAACGGACATTTCTTTATCTTCTGCAATTTCTATCAGTTTATCTTGGTCATCTGCTATCTTGCGGCAAAGCACCTGCTCTGCGTCATATTCTTGCGCAAGTCGGCCTTTCTCGTTTTCCAGCTGTTTTAAATCAGCCTCTAGCGCCGCGTATTTCTCTTGCAGGGCAAGCAACTCCTGATCCAACACCTTAAATTCACCTGCATCCAAGTCGGCAAGTGTTTTTTCAGTCTGTCGTAGCTTTCTATGCAACACCAGAATTCCCTGCATCAGGGTGGCGTAATCAACTCGACGAATACTTTCGATGGCTTTTAGCAATTGTTGAATGCCTGTCAATTGCTCCTGTGCTGCGTGAGCTTGCTTCAGCAGATCGTTATATTCGTTTTGCTTAGCTGCCGAAGCTTTATCAAGGGCAAATTGTCCGAACACCAATTCACTATCAGGAATATCACAACGCCAAAGACTATAGTTACCTGCCGCAAGACCCTCCCGCGTGATGCCACGGGCTACATTTTTGAGGTCTTGTGCATTATTTACCCGCACCACATTGCCGTAACTGGCTTTAAGATAATACTCAACCGTTTTATGTTGAAATGAGAGAATCTCAACAATCGAGTCAGCGGAATTACTCAAGCGCGCCGCATCTCGCTCGGCTCGAGCGCCCTGCACCACCCGAGCAGCGCTACGCCGTCCTGCCAAATTACGTACTATTGATATTGCGTCAGCCTCGTATTCAGGAGCAACCACAATGCCAAAACGGGCTCCGCCCAGATAACCTTCAATGGCCATTTGCCAGTCGGAATCCAGAACCTCGACATAATCACACAGCACGCGAGGTTCAGCTTTAGGGCATTGTTCACGAATAGCAGCCAAGGCAACTTCCACATGGGCAGGGTAACCGACCTGCCGGGCCTCCAGCTGGCTGATTTCCCGCTCTTTTACCTGAAGTTGTTTTCTGCGAGCCTGAAGATTACGTTCAGTATCCGCCCGCAGCTGTGAAACAAGATCACGCAAAGAGGGTTTGCCGTCATCCAGGGAGCCTTGCAACTCTGCACAAAGCTGATTGTGTAGCTTCTCAACCTCAATGGCCTGATCTAACGAGGATTCCAGTGGCGCAAGGTCCACCCAGTCTTTACCAAAGAGCCCGGCCAGATCGACTTTTGCCGAATGACCTGACTGGATCACATTTTTCAGCTTCTCACGCAGGGATTTCGCTTCCAGAGCGGGCAGGTCAGCCCCCCAGCTCTGCTGCGATAAAAGGCCAGCCAAACTATTGGCAAATCGGATGTTGTCATTGATTTGATGATCCTGAGTCAACAGAGGCTGAGCTTTTTGAGCCAATTCCTGTTGCATCCGTTCAACTTGACGGGTGAGCTTATCTTTTTCATTCAACACCGATACCCCTCGGCGCTGAGCTTCCAAAGCAACGATTTCATCATGGGTTTCCACACGACGCGCTTTGTTTACCTCCAGCCGGTTATCTCGTTCCTTCAATTCATCCAATAGCGATGCTTGTTTTTTCCTTGAAGTTACATAGGCACGCTGCTTGACCTGCAATTGACGCTGAGAATCCTGATAGTGCAGAACCTGTCTTTGTATCCAGGCATCCGTGTAAGTCCGGCAGGCCGCCCTGGAACGCTCCAGAATATCCAGTGATTGGATAATAGAGCGAGATTCCTCTTCCATTCCATGTATGGTTTTCATCAGATCGGAAACTGTGCGAATGGCTTCACCCAAGTCTTTCCGCTCAAGAATCTCATCCGCAACGAATTCGTTGATGCTCTTAACGGGTTTATAGGCCATAAAATTGGCAAAGGTTCGCGCCGCGTGCTTGGCTTCGCGATCCGTAACAGCATCTTTTCGCCCACGGAGTAAACCGTAAAACCTACGCAGGTATGCTCCTTTTTTGTCGTATACCTCAACGGCGGCTTTTTGGTACTCCCGACGCAGCAAATCAACAACGTCCGTCATCGGCACCACATGCTTACCGTCTTGATACTGGCGCACGAACTGATCCAAACGTAGCGTCTCACCTGGCACACACAAGAACAACAATTGATCCTGGCGAGCCTGTCGCTGTTGCCCGGCACTATCCAAATGTGCTCGCGCAGCCAGCACCACGCTGAATTCTTCGCCTTGCTCCCCTGCACTTGGTGTAAATACACCCACCAGATAGGCATCGGTTTGTTGAGGTCGGGCGTAACTACCGTCATCACAACCAAGCACGTATGACGCTAATGTTCGCACTTGCTTTCCGCCACGGCCACGCTGTGTGGTTTCGTCTTGCCCTGGGTTGTAGTTGAATAGGTTCTCATGGGCCGCGGTCATCAGCGTTTGGATACCGTCAGCCGCTGTGGTTTTACCCGAGCCATTGCCACCAGAAAACAGATTCACTCGGCCAAATTCCACTTCCATCTGCGGAATATTACCCCAGTTAACATAAATCATTTTCTTTAAATACATGGCTTATTCGGCCTCTTCATGACGGGTAAACAATGTAGACTCTACCGCCCCACCCTCACCTGCACCGTTTTCATCGGATGCTGGCAAGTCCTGGCGAATCTGCTGTAGAACCGCCTCACTGACAAAACTGGTAATGGAAGGTCTGATCTTGAGCCAGGCATCATCTGTGCTCTCTTCTGCGCTAGAGATGAAGCGGATCAGTCGCAACTGGCGAATACGACGAAACAGCTGGGTGCGTTCAGTTTTCTTCTCTGGCAATGAGCGATTCAACAAGTTGCGCATCGCAATACCAAACCCTTCGAGTGAAAGCAGAACACAACCTTGGTCGTCAACCTGCCCCTCACGCAATGCTTTATCGTATTCAGCCCGTAACACCAATACTGCGGCGATCTCCTGTTGTGACAGTGTTGCGCGCAAGCCACCGGCGAAGGGCTGGTTGTCATCGTCAGGCAGCCCAGGTACTTTGGCCCCTGGGGGAAACACGCGAACAAACCCAAAACGGGTGTCATGTTGAATCCGAACATGCAGTGGGCTTAAGTAGTCGAGCACCAGTTCCTCGAGCTGTACGAATCGATCGTACAACAGGGTTTCTATTTGGCTCTCATCCCGGCTTAGCACGCCGTAATCCATCAAACGGATCAACAGTTCACTGAATTCATCCATTGAAAAGCGTTTTGTAATCAACGCCTGCTGCAATTGTTCGGTCAATTTCATAAGTCTAGGAATCGGTTTCTTGTTGCGGTTTTTTTATCAATTCAATGTCAAACACATCAAAGGAATCAAAAAACTCATTGGAAGCAGTTTCGCCCGTAGGTGAAACAACAAACTGGTAATCACTATCCACCGCCTGATAAGAGGCCGTCTCGATAGCATGGGACATCGCCAATACGTCACGTGCAGTTCGCAAAGGAAGATCCCGAGTGCTGACCTTATTAGTACCAATCATGGCCGTAATCAGGTAATCATGTAGACCTTCATTATGCGTGATAAAAGCCTGATCCAGTTTCTGCTGGGTATCCACTTCACGTAATGCCGATTCATCCACCTCGCCTGCATCATCAATTCGAGTGTATAGCACACGTTCCTCACGCTTCATCTGCAACCTTAGCTGATCAGGGTCCAACCATCTAAAATGCAAACCAGCTAACTGTGTACCCGCACGCTCCAGCACCTGGTTCTGCCGATCGCTATCCAGTTGCGCCAGCTCCCGGCACACGTCCACTACGCTGTTGTCACGTTGACTGGTCAGGTATGAAAGCTGTCGAATAATAATGTCCGCCCGCTTGGTGAAACTCTGCAACGCTCGGCGCAGGGCAGGCAACATCAAATCGGCGGCATTACGCATGCGAATTTCGATGGCATCCAACACAAAGTACAGAACCGATTGATTGGGGTGCACCAGTTCCGGTGCCAGTTCTCTGAGCTTTAGCTCAGCCTCTCGCTTGAATTCCTTGCGTTTACGACGGATTTTATCAATAACCGTTTGAATAGCATCGCGGTGTTTTTCGACGCTATCGGCAGACAGGCGGATAGAAACATCCGGCTGAAAACGCTTTTCCATAAAATCAAAAAAGTGGTCGGTCGCCTGCTGTACCAAAAGCTGGGTTTCTACTTGACGTACCAGCTCCCGTTTACGTTCTTCCAACTCTGCAATTACGTCGCTGAAGTCGCTGATGATCCGTTCGGAATATTCATAGGCATCCATCAGGTCGTGCACTTCGCCCCTGGATAAAAATGCCTCCAGGGCGTTAAGTGTATTGCGGGTATTGCGATGGCGGGTACGTACCGATGCTGTGCCCATTTCAGCAAGGCTCTGGGTGAACATGCGCCCTATGCGGGTAAACGGGAATGTGCTTTGCAAGGTGGCTTGATCCACTTGCTTTTCGATCCAGCCGTATTCCAATAACTGGTTGAGAATCCAGCTGGCCTGTTCACGCTCGGATTTAAAGCGGGTTTCATTGCCGTAATCACCCGAATCCAACTGCGGGGCACGAGCAAGGGCTTCTTCGAAGATTTCGATGATCTGATCGCGCTGCAGGGATTCGCCGTAGTCGGCGCGCGCGCTGTACAAGCGCTCGTACAATAGGCGCAAGCACTCAAGGATTTGTTCGCGGTATTTGCTGGTCAGCGGTCGAAAAAACTGATTGCGTTCTTCACTAAAAAACATAGGTGGGCGCTTGCTGCATCGCTCTTATCATAAGCTGTTTATCATAGGTGCTATGCCGCAAAGCGCCAATCTTTATTACTCGATAATGATGGATATCTGCCTAGATTTTGTAGTTCTCGTTAAGGTATTTAAGTATGTCCGCAGATTCAAACAGATCCTGGCCTGTATTTGGATCGATCAGGTAAGGCACCTGTACATTTCCATGCTCCGCCAGAAACGCAGAGCGCTTGGTATTTGGCAAAGGTTTGTATTCACCCAAATGCAGGCGGAAGTTAGATGGCCCAATGTCGGCCCGCTGCTGCTTACCAATATTGACTAATTTATAGGGGATCTCCAGTTCGCACAGTCGCTCCCGCACCGGCCGCGAATAGGGGCTGGACTCAAAGCTGTAAAGGGTCATGTCCTGGGTGGCAGGCTTGGAAGAATCGGCATCCAGCCCATGAGAGCCGCGCACGGTTGTCGCCAGCCGGGACTTAATAACGTTCGCCGGTGTCGCCTTTAACTGCTCCGGCATAATGCGATCACTGTATTGCTTGAACAAATATTGAATAATCGCATCGCTTCCGCCCAACTTGGTTCCGGTATTGGGATCCACCAGATAGGGCACTTGATCTGATCCACTGATATCCATCAATCGCTGGGAGAATCGGGTACCACCCAAGGGAACCGGTACAATGCGCACATCCAGGTTGAGTTCTGTCAGGGCTTCCCGTACAAACCGGCAATGGGCGCAACCTTCACGGTCGAACAGCTCTGGAAGCATGGCGGGCTGCTGCACGGTTCTGCTGGCATTGGTTCCGCGCCAACCCCGTATAGTCGACGCCAACACCGATGAACCTACTAATTTTGCTCTGTTGATGCTGATTGCCATCTCTCGCCCCTTGTATTCTAGGTTGTAACTAAATCAATCTGTTTAATTTGGTGCGCAGTATGAAACCAATTTAGAGCCCATTCAAGGCATCCGTATAGGGATATCAAATTGAGATCTATGTCTACCCCCGTAAAAATCGCCTAAGCAACAGGCGATTTAATAAGCAGGATTAACAAAATGTAACAGACACAATCGAAACGGTCGCGCTACTGTTAAGGGGATTTAAAACTTCGGCACAACGGGGGCAATAGACATGGATCGAGATTCGAACACATCCTCAGTTATCGACTACCGCCTTGCGCACCGGTTAACCCGCCGCCATGACATCGCATTTCTGCGAGAACTGAGTAAAACCAAAGACTCAGAACAAGTGTTAATTTCTCCCGATACCCAGAAATGGTTAAATGATAGCCAGTGCAGTGCCTTCGATATTATCGGAAAGTTGCATGTGCTATTGGAAGTGAACAAGAACGAAAAGAAACGCCACTTTGGGTTTCAATATCGCAATCAGGCAATGGCGTTTCAGATTGTGTATATTGACACCGCTGCCTGGAACAAGCGTCTTTATCGTGAGCGACAAACCGGAGAAAACTGCCGAAAAGTTCAGCGCATGCTGCACCTTTTCCTGTTTGATGAAATCCACCTTTCCAAGGCCCAGCGGTTACAAATCGTTCGCGACATGATGCTTGAACACGAACCAGCAAACGAGCTTGCATAGCCCTGCCCGGGCGAAGTAATTGCCTCCCTCTTTTTACAAACCGATCGACTACGCACTAAACTCAAGCCCTACGCAATAAACTTTGGGGTGGTGGGGCATGACAAAAATTACCGGTCGACTTCTTTTCGGGTTTCTATTCGTTTCAATTTTCTTTACCAGCGGCTGTCGCAATCAGGAATACGAGATTGTGCTGCCTATCAAGAATGCGCGCTATATCGATCAACTACCGCAACGGGTTTTGATTCGCGCCAATGCCATGCCAGATCGCATCACCTTGAATGGTGTTCCGGTACATCATCTATTCGCATTCTCTGATGGCCAGGCTATAGCGAGTGGCATCGACCTCGCCCCTTATCTGACGCAAGGCCAAAACAATATCGCGGTTGATCCTCACCAGTTTGGCCCCAGACGGTTCTTCTACTTTGATAACGAAGGCCCGCGCGTGGTCATCACCGAGGCCCTGCCGGGTGATCTGGTGACGGTTCGCGGTGTTCTGATTGATCCGTCCGGCGGCTATTCTGTGGCAGTCAACGGCGTCATGGCCAGCTTAGGGGAAAACAATGCCTTTGAAGCACAGGTTTCACCTAGCCAGGTCTACACGTTTGCCACTGAAGATTCTTATGCCCAGGTGGCAACTCATCATTACGCTGACCGCGCCACCGTGCTGAACGATATAGTGAAGCTGGACGTGGACGAAGACACCATCAATGAGCTGGTGCCCTTCGCTCAGGAGCTGGCCGAAGAGCAAAACCTGGCTGCCCTGCTGGGTTCGGCCAACGCCAACACGCTATTTAACGAATCCGTATCAATCGGCCTTGGGCGATACGTGATCGTGGAGGAAATCTGTGTCAGGGTCTGTGTGCCTTTCACCGACATATGCAGACGAGAATGTACACCAGAAGTAGCCATCGGCCCTCTCAACGTTGACCTTATCTCGGTTCGAGCCACCCTCACAGACCTGTCTTTCGAAGAACTGGATATCAGCGATCTAGACCTCAAGTCCGGCTCTGGCTGGGACGGCATCGGTCTGGATGCAGAGCTGCGCAACACCGACTTGGGCGTGAATGTTCAAACCAGTCTGCTCAGTTTTAACTCAGATGAGTCGAGGTTGATGGATCTTCTTGGCATCAGCACATCAGGGCTGAATCTGAGCTTTAACGGGGGGATCCACATCAACCGCCTACGCCTGGCGGCGGATTTCGGTCTGGAAGCTGAAAACGGTGATGTCGATGTTAGCGTTCAATCCATCAATGCCATTGGCCTGGGCAGTGCCGACAGTGACTTCAACTTGAACATACCCATCCCCTCGGCCATCGCGAACTTCGGTCAGGGGCTGGGTGGTGCGGTCATTAATTTGATTGAGGATGGAATAGAAGCCGCACGGGATCTAATTGTAGACCTGTTGCTGGGTAAACTGGTGCCACTGATTGCCAATCTAATCATCGACCCTTTGATCAATGAGCTGCAGATCCGCTTAGGTGCCACGGTTAACAATGGCGCCTTACTGACGGTGCTGGTGGGAATACAAGACATTGATGTGATCAATGACAACCGCATGACTCTCTCGCTCATGGGGCGCATTGGCACAGAAACCACGGAACTGGAACCCGGTGAAGTGGAATTGGGGGTCAACCTAGGCTTTCCGGATGTGTTGCAGCTGGATGACCATATCTTCCCGGATCTGCTCGGCATCCCTCAAAACCTCGGGCCCGCACCCGGCCTGACCCCCAACATGCTGGGCTTCCGTTTCACGCCTACCGGTGTCCCCGCTGCAGATGCCAACGCCAACCTTGGGCTGGTCGTGAACAGCAACATCATCAACCAAGCCTTACTGGCAATCTATGAGGCAGGCATTCTCTCCCCTACTGTCCCGATTCTGGATGAACTCACAGAAACCGGTGGCTATTTCATCACCACAATGGAAAACGCCAACACCCGTATCATCATGTCACCAAAAACCGTACCAGAGCTCACCTTTCGCGGTAACACCAACTCGGTTGCCTACCTGACAGTTGATCAATTCGAGATCATCTATCAAGTAAGAAACGAAACTGAGCAATGGGAAACCTCAAGCAGTATTCAGTTCAATATGGAAGCGCCAGTGCAACTCTCAACCGACGGTAATGCTGGATTGGCATTAGCGCTCATTAGCCCCGAGATCGACATAACCCTGGATCTTGGCCACTGGTTTGACTATCGCCTGCAGTTTCCACCAAAGCTGTTTTTTGCCCGAGCCATCGCGGCTGTGATCTTAGAACAGATTAACCGTGGCCTGACTCTGGTACAGCTGCCCAGTAGCATTCAACTCAGCTACGACGACAGCACATTGCAAGTAATACCTGAAAGCGTAAGAACGGTCGGTGAACCACGCCACCACTTTGGACTCAGTGCGAGTTTCGACGCACTCTAATATCTATATAAAGCGGGCTGTAGCAAGTCAGAAGACTTATGCAGCCCACTCTGTGCAGATTTGCTTAATGTGAGGCACCCTCAAAACAATCGGCAAAGCCAACCCACAGCGAAACGGTGCGAAACAGAAAGGGGGAAATGAATTACTTGAAGAGTTTCAATAAGATAGGATGAAATCTGGCGGTCAGGGAGGGATTCGAACCCTCGATACGCTATGAACGTATACACGCTTTCCAGGCGTGCTCCTTCAACCGCTCGGACACCTGACCAGACCCGAATAACGCATACACGCCAATCGAGAGGCGCGTAAGATAATGGTTTTAATCCCAAATATCAACGGAATTTGAACATCACCCTCGATATTCAACGATTTCGTCAAGAGGCTGCAGATCTGCAGCTTTGGGTTCCCCGTCCGCCGTCCCCGTGTACAGAAAGCCGATAATTTGCTCATCATCCGCAAGGCCCAAATAGTCCCTCACCGGCCCCGACTCCGCCATGTCACCGGTTCGCCACATGGCGGCGAACCCCAAGGCTCCCGCCGCTAGCTGCAAATGCTGAGTAGCAATACCCACCGCTACCTGCTGCTCCCACACGGGCACCTTTTTATGCTCCCAGTCCAAGCGCGCTATCGAGACAATAATCATGGGCGCACGCAATGGCATAGAACGTAATCGCATACGCTTCTGTTCATCCGCGTCAGGCTGAGATGCCTCAAACGCACTCCCCAACGCCTCCAGTGCAGCGCCCTGTAACACCACAAAACGCCAGGGTCGCAATCGGCCATGATCGGGGGCCCGCACAGCACACCGAAACATTTGCTCCAGCTCCGCCCGGCTTGGGCTGGGAGCAATCAGCTTGGGCGTCGATACCCGCTCAAGCATCGCATCTAGAATAGTGGTCATAATCTGCCTTGTATGGGAATTTCAAAGTGTCTGATCCTAAGGCGCATCATACCCCAAGATATCGTGTGCTTCCCAACCTTCAAATGAGAACTGATTCCATTTAAGAGCGTTTATCCAAGTAATGTTGCCGCTCGCCCAACAAACCGAGCCGTTAGTGCATTTTTTGCACAGAAAAGCGCCAAAGTTTGAGCCAGTTCTCATAGCTCTCGCCGATTCTTGTCAATACTTAATCAATGATCTTACCGGAGTCGGGCATTCAGGTATGAAAACCCATAACCTGCATTCATGGAATGTTTCACTGGAAAACGCGAGAGCAATCCATAAAAATCTGCGCGCGTGGATTATAACAGAGGGTGATTGCAGCCAACCGCGGCTTGTGGGCCGCATTTCGCTGACATCCAACAACGAATCTGACCAGTCAGCAACCATTCAAGCCTGCATAACAGTGCAATCAAGCCCATCCAAGACCCTGTTAGAACGAAAAGTCGCCATCAAGACGGCCAAGTTCCCGCTAGAGCCTGGGCTGTACGCCTTTCGCAAAGTGCCAGCCATCATTGCCGCACTGAACAAGCTGAATCGCGTTCCCGACTTGTTTATCTGTGATGGACGAGGTGTTACCGGTGACGAAAGCTTTGGGGTCGCATCTCATGTGGGCTTGGTCTGCAGTGTGCCCACCATTGGTATCCGGCCAGTCAAACCCCGCCACATGACGGAAACCCTAGGCCTTGAACGGGGCAGCTATTTGCGTGTCCACGACAACAATCAAATTGCTGCAATCGTGAGGATCATCGATAACGCCGACCCGCTATTGGTTTCACCCGGGCATAAAATCAGCCTGGAAGCATCTATAGCCCAGGTTTTAGACTACATTCCCGCCAGCCTCTCCAAGCGTGAATATTTACAGGCGCTCTACCCCGAAGCAGGCCATAATAACGAAGCACCGGTTAAATTAACGCTGGTGCACTCGGCCACTGGTCGGTAAAAACACAAATCCTATAAAAAGGAAGTTGTTAGCGCGTTCCCAACCGCTTACACTTCTGAACATACTAACAAAACAACTTGAATTTCGTTACCAAAGCCTTTGATATGATTGATATTCATCTAGTGCTTTGTTTGGCGTGGACGGAGATGGATGCCTAGCAAGTTTGCTCTCGACATAACACCCGAAAGTCTAATCAACAAAGACCTTTCGCCGTCTTATATCCGATTTTTCGCCTATATTCTGAGCTGCCTGACCGTAGCCACCGCACTGCTGGCTGGCGATATTCAAAAGTCACTATGGTGGGTTCCGGTAGCTGCGCTGGTATACCCGGCGCTGAGCCATCTGATTACTGCCCGCTGGCAGCGCTCCAACCCAGGTAAAACCAATTCCATATTGATCCTGTTGGACTCGACCATTGCCGGTGGCTCGATCGCCCTGCTGCATTTCAATCCAGCCCTGTCGCTGTTTCTATTTTTCTTAGTCAGCGCTGGCACCATTACCATTGGTGGAATCTTCGGCTGGCTGGTGAGCTGCCTGGCATTGATAATCGGCACAGTTATCGGCATGGCCGTTGTCGGGATGCCTGCGTTTTCACCTGAACCACCCAACGTTTTTACCCTCACCGTGGGCCTGTTCGGCGTAACCATGTATTCCACCGCTTTGGGCTATTTCTCGTTCAAACAAGCCAGAACCCTGATGTCGATCCAGGGCGAACTGAAAAAACGCCAGAAAGAATCCGCCAACCTGTCACGTAAACTCTCCAAATATCTGCCGCCGCAGGTCTGGGGCTCGATCTTCTCAGGGCAGACCGACGTGAAACTGGAAACTCAGCGTAAAAAACTGACCGTGTTCTTCTCAGATATAAAAGGATTTGCAGAAATCTCTGAGGAGCTGCAGCCAGAAGCGTTGACGGATCTGCTTAACAGCTACTTTACCGAGATGTCACGGATTGCACTGAAGTATGGCGGCACCATCGATAAGTTCGTGGGCGATGCCATACTAATATTTTTCGGTGATCCTACGTCTCGCGGACAAAAACAGGATGCCATTGCCTGTGTATCAATGGCGCTGGAAATGCGTAAAAAAATGAAGCTATTACGGCAGCAATGGCGTAAAGAAGGTATAAGCAAACCCCTGCAAGTACGCATGGGCATCAATACCGGCTATTGCACAGTGGGTAACTTTGGTGCCGAAACCCGCATGGATTACACCATCATCGGCCGCGAGGTGAACCTGGCCAGCCGCCTTGAGTCTGTGGCTCAACCAGGCGAGATTTTAATCGCAGAATCCACTTACAACTTGGTGCGTGACGTCATCATGTGCCGGGATCGCGGACAGATAAATGTAAAAGGCTTCAGCAAAACGGTGCCCATTTTTGAAATAGTGGATCTTCGTAAAGAGCTCGGCGCCTCACAAAGCTTCCTTGAATGCGAAAAAGACGGGTTCACCCTGTTCGTAGACATCGATAAAATCCGTAACTATGACAAGGATACGGTGGTGGAAGCACTGGAAGAGGCTGCAAAACGTATCCGTGACAAGTTGATCGTCTAATATGAAACAGCGGCCGATGCTCAGGTTTCTAAATCGCGTCGAAACCCTCGGCAATCAACTCCCCCACCCCACAACCTTATTTATTTGGTTCAGCCTGTTGGTATTGATCCTATCCTGGGCACTATCAATGCTCGGGGTTAGCGCAGTACACCCCACCCAGAACACCACCATCGCGGTCACCAACCTGCTTAGCCAGGATGGTCTTCACAGAGTGCTCACCGCTAGTGTCAGCAACTTCACCCAGTTCGCCCCCGTTGGTACCGTGCTGGTGGCCATGCTTGGGTTAGGCATTGCAGAAAAGTCGGGGTTACTGGCTGCATTGCTACACAAACTGGTAGCAAAAGCGGGTGGACAAACCTTGTCTGCCATTGTTGTATTCGCTGGAGTAATGAGCAGCCTGGCGGCAGATGCCGGCTACGTAGTGCTGATACCCTTGGCCGGGATAGTATTTGCCAGTGCGGGCAAACACCCACTGGCGGGGATGGCAGCCGCATTCGCTGGCGTGTCCGGTGGCTACAGTGCAAATTTATTAATCGGACCAGTCGACGCCGTACTGGCAGGCATCTCGACTGAGGCAGCCCATTTGGTAGACCCAGAGCGAGATGTCAGTGTCGTAGCCAATTATTACTTTATCGTCATGTCTACGTTTTTGATCACCTTGCTGGGAACAATCATTACCGAAAAAATCACGCTTCCCGCGCTACCTAAATGGCAACAGGATAAACCGATAGCAAGCCAAACACCGTTGTCCGGGTTACACGCAGCAGGGTTGCGTAATGCAGGGTTGGTATTCGCAGTCAGCATCACCCTCATCGCGGTAGGCCTGATTCCCGACAGTGGCATCCTCAGAGATCCGAACACACATTCAATCAGCCAATCTGCCTTTATGAAAGGCATTGTTACGGTCATCTCCCTAATCGCCGCACTGTGTGGCATCGCCTACGGCGTGACCGTGCAACGCTATAACAGCAAGGGCAGCATCATAAAGGATATGGAAGACACCTTCGCCACCATGGCAAGCTATCTCGTCCTGATGTTTTTCGCAGCACAGTTTGTAAATTACTTCGGCTGGTCCAATATGGGTATGGTTCTGGCAATCAAGGGTGCCACCTGGTTGCAGGCACTATCCCTTTCCCCGGTGATCCTGTTGTCGATTTTTATCGTGATGGCTGCGTTCATTAACCTGTTGGTGGGGAGTGCGTCTGCCAAATGGTCATTATTGGCACCGGTTTTCATCCCCATGTTTTTACTGTTGGGCATAGCACCAGAACAAGTACAAGCTGCCTACCGAGTGGGGGACAGCAGCACCAACATTATTACACCCCTGATGCCTTATTTCGGAGTCGTGGTAGCGTTCATGCAACGCTATAAACCAGACTTGGGTGTGGGCACCATCATGTCACTGATGCTGCCCTACTCCATTACGTTCCTGCTGGGTTGGAGTATTGTGTTTGCCATCTGGATTGCGGCTGGGCTACCTCTGGGCCCAGCCTGATAGCTGACTACTGGCGAACCAAACGCAGATTTGCCATCGACCGAGGGTCACTGCTGCGAAACGGGTTGATGTCGATACCACCACGACGAGTGTAACGCGCATACACACTCAGCTTTTCAGGCTTGCACTGACGACTAATATCCATAAAAATTCGCTCCACGCACTGCTCATGAAACTCCTGATTACTACGGAACGAAATAAGATATTTCAGCAGCCCTTCTTCACATATTCTATTACCTGAATATTCAATCAATACACTGGCCCAATCAGGCTGGCCGGTAACAGGGCAACAAGAACGCAACAGATGGCTATGCAGCTGAACCTGAACAAAGTGATCTTCTGTTGTCAGCAACGAAGAGTCGACCTCATAAGCACTGACATCAACATCCAAATCATCAATACAACGGCCAGGCAAGGAGACAACCTCAAACTTTCCCTGCCAGGCTAGCTCAGTAAGCTCAATCCTAACCTTCGCACCCACCACCTTGCCAATATCTTCAGCAATCTTATCGGTCACCTGCCGCACAGATGCCATAACAGTTTGGTTATACGAGCCGAGATAGAGCTTAAGGGATTTGGACTCGACGATATTAGGTGAATTAGCTGGCACTACCATAAACATAAGCGCCACCACCGGTTTACCTTTGGGATTCAACCAGGACAGTTCATAAGCATTCCACACATCCTCACCATGAAACGGCAATGAATCTTCGTCCACCCCAATTTCCAAACGCCCCAGCTTCCGAGGAATTGCATGCAACTGCGCAGGATCATATTGATCAGGATACGCGCTGGATTGCCCTAATGGGCCATTTAGTTGATCGCTCATATTAACTTCTGATTCCCACGCCATTCTTTAACAACCAATGAGCCCAACAATAGAGCGCAACTATAAACATAATAACCATGCCATAAGCCAATCCGACATTAACATCGGATATACCCAGAATCCCATAGCGAAAACCATTCACCATATAAACAATAGGATTGGCCTTGGAAACCCCTTCCCAAAAATCGGGCAACATATTTACAGAGTAGAACACCCCACCCAAATACGTTAACGGAGTCAGAACAAACGTTGGAACTATAGAGATGTCATCAAAGGATCTGGCATATACCGCATTAATAAAGCCACCTAACGAGAACAAGATGGCGGTCAGCACAACCATCGTTATCGTTATAAATATGTTCTCTACGGCCAATTGAGTAAAGAACAGCGACAACGCCGTAACAATAACACCAACTGCCAACCCGCGCGCCACTCCTCCGAGCACAAAACCACCTATCACTATATAGTTGGGCATGGGCGAAACCAGCATTTCCTCAATGCTACGCTGGAACTTGGTACTGAAAAATGAGGACACCACATTGGAGTAAGAATTGGTTATGACCGACATCATAATCAAACCCGGTACAATGTACTCCATATAAGAGTAATCACCAATCTGACCGATACGCCGACCTATCAACTCGCCGAAAATAACAAAATACAGCGCAATCGTAATCGCAGGAGGAATCAAGGTTTGAATCCATATCCGCATAAAACGGCGTATTTCCTTGGTGACGATGGTATTGAACGCGTTGAATTTCTGCTGCCAATTCATATCAAGCGTTCCTCTCAACCATCGACACAAATAACTCTTCCAAGCGATTGGCTTTATTGCGCATACTGGTGACGGCAATACCCAATTCGCTCAAACGAGTAAAAATATCATTTAAAGGTGCCTGCTTGGATACCTCAACTTCAAGAGTATGGGCATCCACCAAGGTAGTCTGGGCTCCATCAAGAACAGGAGCAACAGAAATATCCTGCCCCAAATCCAATACAAACGTTTCTTTATCCAAGCGAGCCAGGAACGCTTTCATAGAGCATTGTTCAATAATCTGTCCGTGATCGATGATTGCAATGCTGCGGCACAAGTGCTCGGCCTCTTCCAGGTAATGGGTGGTGAGAATGATCGTGGTTCCCTGCTTGTTCAGTTGCTGTAGAAACGACCACATGGAACGCCGTAATTCAATATCGACACCTGCAGTAGGCTCATCCAATACCAGCAGTTTGGGCTCATGCACCAAGGCACGTGCAATCATCAACCGCCGCTTCATACCGCCTGATAACATGCGCGAGCGATCATCTCGCTTATCCCACAACCCCAACAGCTTTAGGTATTTTTCGGCACGCTCGGCTGCCGTTTTCTGATCTATACCAAAGTATCCCGCTTGGGTACGTAATATGTCGCCAACTTTTTCGAACTGATTAAAGTTGAATTCCTGAGGCACAATACCAATATTCATCTTGGCTGCAGCAAAATCGCGGTCGATATCCTGACCGTAAATACTCACAGTGCCTGACGACTTGTTTACCAGAGAGCTGATAATGCCAATCGTGGTTGATTTTCCCGCTCCGTTGGGCCCAAGCAACGCCATAAAATCACCCGATTGAACTTGAAAACTGATTCCCTTAAGCGCCTCGAACCCGCCTGAATAGGTTTTCTTCAGATCTGAAACAGCTAGTGCAATAGTCATGGTAGGTCTGATCTAATAAATGCGTGGAGGTGGATTATACGGAAACAAATACCAGGTGCCAGCGTGGCGCAAGACGGTAACCGCTCTGCCTCAAGCGAGCTGGTCGAGATGGAGGCTACCTGTCTCGCCTCGCCAAAGCCAGTGCAGAATATCACAATCGAACCACAGGAACGCGCCCTCCATCATCCAGGGCCAGTGAGGCTCCTCAATCTCCGATTCACTGCGCAAAAAATAGATAAACGACGCCAGAATGGTATCGTGAGTAACATGTACCGAAAAAGATCCGGGTTGCTGCAAACCACCCTTCATATGCTCGATAAGCTGTAAGGCTCCCTCCTTGGGCGACAACACGCCTCGAACCTCATTGCGTAAATGCTTGCGAGCAAAGGCCAATGGCCCCAGCTTCATGAAATATGGCCCCGCCACCGGCAGATCTTTCACATAACTGCCGGGCTCAACCAAGCTGCCATGGGTCAGAATGGGCAACTCAACACCAGCACCCTGCGCCATCGCTTCAGCAGTTTTGATACAGCGCCCCACAGGGCTGGAAAAAAGTGCGCTGATTGGCCTGTCGAGGTTTCGCCCCCACTCACGGGCTAGCTCAACGCCCTCCTCAGTAAGCGGTATGTCGTAACCGGCGAAACGATTCTTGGGTTGTTCTCGAATGGAATGCCGGGTCAGCAGCACGCAGGGCACATGCCTTGGCACCCGCGCTAAAGAAGGTATCATCGTTGGATGAAGATGTTCCAAAATCGCCTTATTTTCCAAATCGTTACCGCCCTTACTCACAATCAAGTATCGTACTTTAAAACAGTTTAACAGATTAACGTATTGACTTTGGCATACCAATCCTGAAAATATGACGAAACGTCACTCTTTGACGGAGTATCCATTTTGAACACCCAGACCCGACGTCAGCGGGAGTTTGAACAGCGAGAACAGCTGTTCATCGACACCGCCCGCAGCATCATCCGCCAAGACGGCCATTCCGGCCTGACGATGGATAAGATTGCAGAGCTTACCGAGTACGCCAAAGGCACCGTTTATAAGCATTTCACCTGCAAGGAAGATATCTTGTGTGGCCTGTGCCTGGATAGCCTGGGCCACTTGCACAAGATGTTCAGTCTGGCAGAAACCTTTCAGGGTACCAGCCGTGAACAAATCATGTGCCTGGGCATTGGCTACCAACTGTACACACTAAGCTACCCAGAAGAATTCGACCTGTTGATTGCTGCACGTACCAACAACATTCGCGAAAAAGCCTCTCCTGAAAGACTGGAGAAGATGAAACAGGTGGACAACCTGGTAATCAACCACATGCGCGGCGTTATCGAGCATGCAGTACAGTGCGGTGATTTACAATTGCCCAAGGCAAGCACCATAGATGACATTTGTTATGGTTTGTGGGCCATGAACTTCGGGCTTTTGGTACTGGATCATGCGCGCGATATGGTGAATGGATTAACCTTGTCACCCAGCCATCATCTCGTGCTATCCCAGATCAGCTGCCTGCTGGATGGCTACAACTGGCAGCCTTTAAGCAGCGAGAAAGATTACAGCACCACTATCGCAGCGGCATACAAACACCTTCACCAGCCTAACTCAACGGATTGAGAGGAAGTATCGACATGCATCATCCAATATCTCATTGGCTCGTACAGCACAGGCTGCCTCTGTTTATCCTGAGCATCCTCGCCGTCGCGTTCCTTGCCTTCGGAGCAACCAAGCTCACCGTCAAATCCGATTATAAGATCTTTTTCGAAGCGGATAACCCGCAGCTGGTCGCCAACGAAATGATCCAGAATCGTTTCAGTGCCAGTGATAATGTGCTGCTGGTTCTAAACCCGGCCAACGGTGATATTTTTAACCGTGAAAACCTCCATGCCATCGAAGAGCTGACCGAAGCAGCGTGGCAGATACCCTATTCTCAACGCGTGGATTCCATCACCAACTTTCAGAACACTGCCGTTGATGGCGATGATCTCATGGTAGAGGATTTAGTGCAGGATGCGCTCTCTCTTTCACCACAAGAGATCAGTCAACGTAAAGAAATTGCCCTCAACGAGCCGCTGTTGGTGCATCGATTGATTTCCCCAACAGGCCATGTCAGTGCACTGAACGTCCAGCTCAATCTGCCGGAAGATCAGACTATGGCCATTCCGGTGGTAATGGAAAAAGTGCGCTCCATTCGCCAGGAGTTTGCAGAGAAGCACCCTGATTTGCAAATAATGATCACAGGGGTTACGCCGCTCAACAATGCCTTTAATGAAATGAATCAAAAGGATTCAGAAACGCTGATTCCACTCATGCTGTTGATCATAGTGATGTTAGTCGGCCTGTTATTGCGTTCGGTGTCCGGTACTGTTATCACTGTTCTGATCATCATATTCAGCGTAGTCACTGCGGTCAGCTCTATGGGTTGGATTGGAATGCCAATCAACAACATCAATTTCGCTGCGCCCATCATCATTCTTACGCTGGCGGTTGCTGACTGCATACATCTACTTTCCTATTATATGATGGGCCTCAGAAAAGGAATGGATAAAATAGAGGCCCTAAAAAGCAGCCTGGACGTCAACGCCAAGCCGATATTCCTCACCAGTCTAACAACTGCAATCGGGTTTCTTAGCATGCAATCCAGCGAGTCCCCTCCGTTTAGAGAGCTGGGTGTGGTCGCGGCAATCGGTGTGCTCTTCGCTTTTTTGTTTACTTTAACAGTCATGCCCCAACTGATTCTGTGGTTTACCCGTAAAGCCCCTGCCATAGATACTGAGCGAACCGCGCAATTCAGCAAGCTGGCAGACTTCACGCTTCGTCATCCTAAAAAGCTGTTTTTCATCAGCCTGGGCACCGCGGTCTTTTGTATTGGTTTCATCGGCCAGAATGAACTCAATGACGACAATTTCGGTTACTTCAAAGAAACACTGGAAGTGCGCAAAGCCGCTGATTTCACCGAGGCCAACCTAAACGGCGTCAACATCATCGAATACGCGCTGGAGTCCGGGTCAGATCAAGGCGTAAACAGCCCTCAGTACCTGAAGCAAGTAGATAAATTCGCAAACTGGTACCGACAACAGCCCATGGTGACTCATGTATTTACGTTCACCGACGTGCTGAAACGCCTAAACAGAAACATGAATGGAGATGATCCTGCTTTCTACCGCCTGCCTGAAAGTCGCGAGCATGCATCGCAGTATCAGCTGCTTTACGAAATGTCACTGCCCTTCGGTATGGATGTGAACAACCAAGTGGACATGAACAAATCCGCAATGCGCATCACTGTCAGTATAAAGGGCGCGAAAGCCAAGGACATCATTGACATGGAAGCTCGAGCACAAGCCTGGTTTGCGGAAAATGCGCCAGAAATGACCGCGATAGGTGCCAGCCCTTCCATCATGTTCGCCACCATAGGGCAAAAGAATATTGAAAGCATGATCAACGGAACGGTCATCGCCACCATCATCATCTCAATGATTCTTGTCTTGGCTCTTGGGTCATGGAAACTGGGCGTGCTCAGCATCATCCCCAATGCGTTCCCGGCAGCCATCATGCTGGGCATCTGGGGCATGTTTGTCGGTGAGGTCAACCTCGCCGTTGCGGTGGTTTTCGGTATCACCTTGGGCATTGTGGTGGACGATACGGTGCACTTTATGGCTAAGTACCTGCGTGGCTATCAGGAGCATGGCAATGTAGAACAAGCCATCCACTACGCCTTCGAACACGTGGGGGCAGCCTTGGTAACCACCACCGTGGTACTGAGCCTGGGATTTGGCATGCTGGCTTTATCGGATTTTAACGTTAATGCAATACTGGGCATCATGGTGTCCATGACCATAATAATCGCACTGGTATTCGACTTCTTGTTCTTACCAAGCATGATGATCTTGTTGTCACGCTTTATTCACCCAACGCCAAAGACAAGTGTCACACAGAAAGCGGCTACCACGGATCGGGTAGTCGAAGGCCAAATATCAGAAGGCCAGCCGCTAGGAGCCCAAAGTGAAGCTATTTAACCTAGTGCTGTGCGCTGCGCTTGGCACTGTATTGAATGGCACGTTGAGTAGCGCCTCACAGGCCTCCCCCATCGAGCTAACCGATGATGCAGAACGGCGGGTTCATATGAGCAACCCAGCCCAACGTATTATTTCATTAGCGCCACATATAACCGAGGCTCTTTTTGCTGCTGGCGCGGGGGATCGAATTGTCGGTACGGTAAGTTATAGCGACTATCCCGAGGCAGCCAAAACGATTCCCTTGGTTGGCAGCTATAACCAGGTGAACTTTGAGCGCATTTTATCCCTGAACCCTGATCTGATCATCGGTTGGTACTCAGGAAACAGCGCAGAAACCGTTGAAAAACTCGCCCTGCTCAACGTACCGGTGTACCTGAGCGAACCGAAAACCATGGACAGCATCGCCCGCAACATTCGTCAGTTTGGCGTATTAGCAGGCACCGAGCTCACCGCGAATCAGGCAGCGGACACGTACGACAAGCGTCGTGCGGCACTAAGGGCCCTGCACGCTCACAAACCCCCGATAAAAGTGTTTTATCAAGTATGGGAAGACCCACTCTATACCCTTGGAGGCGGCCACTTTATTTCTGATCTGTACAGCCTCTGTGGTGGCATCAATATATTTGCCGACCTCAGCGACCCCTCGCCCATTGTCAGTGTAGAAGCCATTGTGACTCGCAACCCGCAGGTAATGCTTACCGGCGGCCATCACGGCAAACGCTCTATCAAGGATTGGAAACAAAAATGGCAGCACTGGGGCAGCATGGACGCCATAAAAAATGACATGCTGTTTTTCGTGAATCAGGATGTGTACACACGCTCGTCTCCGCGCACCGTTGATGCAGCAGAAGACCTGTGTGAGATATTAGATAAGGTAAGGGCTTCAGACACCGCCAAACATTAAAGAAGCAGGCCCCTGCCAGCTCCCCAACCAGACACCTAAAGCAAAAAGCCCGGAACCATTACTGGCCCCGGGCTTTTCATATTTTGGAGCGGGTGATGAGATTCGAACTCACGACATCTTCGTTGGCAACGAAGGGCTCTACCACTGAGCTACACCCGCTTGTTATGGGCGCGAATTTTAAGGAGGCTCAGGAAACGAGTCAACAATTTTTTCAAAGACTTTGCATTCTTCGCTACAATTGGCCTCAACAAGCACCGGAATACATCATTCATTTGACAATATTAGCCGCAATAACCAAACTACTGCGCTTTTTGCCATTCCCAAAGTTTGGCAAACGAATACCCACCTGCAACAAGTTTCAAGAGTAACAAGTACTTATGAGCGACAGCCAAAAGAAAGTAGGATTCATCTCACTGGGGTGCCCCAAAGCCCTGGTAGACTCAGAGCGCATCCTGACTCAATTGAAAATCGATGGCTACGACATAGTACCCACCTACCAAGATGCCGACGTTGTGGTCGTCAATACCTGTGGTTTTATTGACGACGCCAAACGGGAATCATTAGAAACAATAGGCGAAGCCTTACACGAAAATGGCAAAGTGATTGTGACCGGCTGCATGGGCGGCGACGCCGAACAAATCACTTCGATACACCCAGGCGTTCTCAGTGTGACTGGGCCTCAGGCCTATGAGGAAGTGGTAGGCGCCGTCCATAAATACGTGCCGCAGATCAAAACCCACGATCCCTTTACAGACCTTGTTCCGCCACAAGGCATCAAACTGACCCCGCGCCACTACGCCTATCTGAAAATATCAGAAGGCTGCAACCACCGCTGCACCTTTTGCATCATTCCTTCTTTACGAGGCGATCTGGTAAGCCGACCTATCGGCGATGTGATGGAAGAAGCGGAAAGACTGGTGAAGGCTGGTGTACAGGAGTTGCTGGTGATCTCCCAGGATACCAGCGCCTATGGCGTTGATACCAAATATCGAACTGGTTTTTGGCAAGGAACCCCGATAAAAACCCGCATGAAAGAACTGTGTGCTGCACTGGGTGAATTCGGCGTGTGGGTTCGTCTGCACTATGTGTACCCCTACCCCCATGTTGACGACATTATCCCCATGATGGCCGATGGGAAAATTCTTCCCTACCTGGACATCCCCTTTCAACATGGCAGCCCTTCTGTTCTGAAGGCCATGAAACGCCCGGCTCATGCTGAAAACACCTTGGAACGCATCCACAAATGGCGTGCAATCTGCCCTGATCTCACCTTGCGCAGCACCTTCATCACAGGATTCCCTGGTGAAACTGAGCAGGATTTCGAGATCATGCTGAACTGGCTGGAAGAAGCACAGCTGGATCGGGTGGGATGCTTCAAATACTCTGCGGTAGAAGGGGCCAAGGCCAATGAAATCGACGGCGCAGTGCCAGAGGAAGTGAAGCAAGAGCGTTTTGAGCGCTTCATGGAGGTACAGTCCCGCATATCTGCCAAGCGCCTGCAAACCAAAATCGGCAAAACCATGGAGGTCATCATTGACGAAGTGGACGAAGAAGGCGCTATTGGCCGCACAGCAGCCGATGCTCCAGAAATCGACGGACTGGTATTCCTCAATGGCGAAACAGAACTGATGCCCGGCGACCTGGTAACCGCCAAGATATTCCAGGCCGATGAACATGACCTATGGGCCGAGCTGGCGCACCCAGAACAATAAAATACCCCTGCTAATGCCGCCCCAGCACATTCATGATCAAAGTAAGCACCACGCTTATGATGATCATGGATGTAACAGGGAAAAATACGCCGCCGTTTTCGTTCCCCCAGCGCAAATCCCCAGGCAACTTACCGAACCAGCTCAACAGGCCTGCGCGTACACCAATACCAAACCTATCAGCGCCACAACAACCCCTATAATAATCAATAATTTACCCATATTCGGAACACCCTGCCCTTAGTCAAACTGCGGAGTTTGAACCAACGTACTCAAATTAGTAAGAATATTCTAATTTTTGACCTTATGATCCCCCCCATTGTTCAGTAATCTCAATATCGCACCTGTGAGGAACCCCCATGATTCAAGATAAAGTCAAAGTTCAACTGAGCCAGTTTAAAAAGCAAGGTGAAAAGCTGCAGGTTGAATTGGGTAAAGGCTTGGAAGCAGCCAAAGAGGAAGGCCAGCGCATACTCAAGGAACTGGGTGTAGATACCAGCACCAAAAAGATTGATATCAACGAACTGGTGACTGAGCTACGCAAAGCCAACCCCAGCGTACGCGATTTCCTGCGCAACCTGGATGTCGCCACTTATGACAACCGTTTCCGCTTGAACTGGAACACCACGATGATTTCGGCCTACGCCAAGCAGCAAGCTGAAAAAGCCTACGCCAAAGACGTGAAACCCCGTATTGCTGAAGTACGTGAAACCGTATCCACCCAACTGCGTGAAGTTCAAGCCAAGACTCAAGAATTGCGTGCCAAACTAACGGCCTGATTAGTCGATTTATCTTCTCCTGCGTTTTTTAGCCCCCGTATTCCGGGGGCTCTTTGTTTTTGGCTATATTAAATCCAGTCTTATTCGAGTTTGGTACAGCCTCACGGTCAGTGCTAAACTTTCTTGCCTAACCAATCGATAAGCAAAGCCATGCACTGTCTCGATAACGATGCACCACCCGCCCCTTTTAAACAGTGGCTGCTAGCGCTGGATCCAGAGCTACAATCTGGCGACAAGCTGAAGCCTGTGCGCAACCGGGTGCGCTGCAAGGCTTGCCTGAACTATCTAACCAGTAATGACTATCTGACACCCATCGAAGGCGAGACCAGCCACTTCTTCACCAACCCGGAAGGAGTAGGGTTCGATCTGCAAACCTATAGCGCCGTTGATGGAAGCGTAACCGGAGGAAAACCAACTGAACTGTTCAGCTGGTTTGAAGGGTTCGCCTGGGAGCACTGCTTTTGTGCCCGGTGCCACCAGCACATTGGCTGGTATTTCAGTAGTGAGGGCACCAGCGGCTTTTACGGATTAATAATAGACCGGCTATTGTTGGACTGAAACACTACGATTAACCAAGTTCATCCAGGGTCAAACGAAAGCTGGGTAAAAACTTTTCCATAAAATACGCCACCTCAGGCAAATCATACTCACCAAGCATCCCCTCTACCCGCTGCTTGGCAACCTGAAATTCGTGATTATTCGATTCAACTTCCTGAATGCATTTAATATACGCCGACAACACATCCGCCGCCTTCAATAACTTGCGTGTATCCGTCGGTAACAAGTGATCTTGAATCAAGGGTGCGTAATCAGCCTGCAATTCATCGGGCAACATGGTCAGCAACTTGGTCTTGGCCGCTTTCTCAACCTCTTTGTAGGCTTCGGCTATTGTAGGATTGAAATATTTGATTGGCCCCGGCAAATCCCCTGTAAGCACCTCCGAAGCATCATGATACATGGCGATCACCGCGATCTGGTTCGCATCCAGCTTACCCCCAAAATAGCAATTACGAATCAATGCCAGCGCATGGGCGATGGTGGCTACATCAAAGCTGTGCTCCTTAACATTCTCGTTTTCCACATTACGCTTCAGCCCCCAGCGTACGATGTACTTAAGCTTTGATATATAGGCAAAAAAATGATGCACAACAACTCCCCTTGGATAATGAATACAAGCCTAAAAACGAACAACGGCCCGACTAAGCGGGCCGCTTTCGCCTGAATACAGTTAAAGGTTAGCTTCTGCGTACTCCGCCAGCAAGGAGCGAGGAATACCGTTAAGCCGTAAACTGGTGCTGTGCTTGAACCCTTTGAAACGCTCAGTCATATAGGTCAGCCCCGAACTGATAGGGCTTAAATACGGCGTATCGATCTGCGCCAGGTTGCCCAAACAGATCACCTTACTGCCCTCGCCTGCCCGAGTGATGATGGCTTTCATTTGATGCGGTGTAAGATTCTGGGATTCATCAATCAAAATCAGACTGCGCTGAAAGCTGCGACCACGAATATAATT
The DNA here is from genome assembly GCF_002863865.1 of Ketobacter alkanivorans. NCBI lineage: Bacteria > Pseudomonadati > Pseudomonadota > Gammaproteobacteria > Pseudomonadales > Ketobacteraceae > Ketobacter > Ketobacter alkanivorans. The sequence continues at coordinate 649,053 of NZ_CP022684.1, forward strand.
TAAGGCTTTAAACTGAATATTGGCCTTGGATTTCACATATTCGATGCTGCCTTGGGGGCTTTCATCCTGTATGTGCAATGCCTCTATATTATCCGTAATGGCCCCCAGCCAAGGGTCCATTTTTTCTTCTTCTGTTCCTGGCAAAAAACCGTGATCCTCCGCCAACGGCGGCGTAGAGCGGGTCACGATGATCTTGTTGTATTGCTTATGTGCCACGGTCATCTCAATGGCGGCAGCTAAAGCCAGAATGGTTTTTCCTGAACCAGCAGGCCCCGTGAGATTGACTAAGTGTACATCATTGTCCAGCAACGCGTGCAGCGCCATAGCCTGATAGATATTACGCGGCTTCAGCCCCCAAGCCTGCTGGTGCATAATGGATTCGCGCTTGATGTGTTTAATCAAGACATGCTCATCGGTGACCTCCTCGATTCGAGCCAGAAACTCCAAATCGTCCAGAATGTACTGATTGATGAACAATGGGCCATCAAATACATCCCGTGATAACGAATGATAAGTGCCGTTTTCTCGCTGGATGGTATCCACGTGAGACACGCCATCCCAAAACGAACCATTAAACTCATGATACCCCGTGGTCAACTGCTTAACGTCAGAGATCAACTGGTCGTTGTGGTAATCCTCAGCATGAATACAACACCCGCGCGCCTTTAGGCGCATATTAATATCCTTGGTTACCAACACATACTTATACTCGGGGTGCTCTAACTGCATCTGCACCACCCGATTAATAATTTTGTTGTCATTGTTGTCGTTGGGCAGGCACGCTTCCGGTGGTTCACCGGTTTTATTCATCAGGATAGCCAGCTTGCCCAAATGACTGGTGCCATTGTTTCTGGGAATGGGCACTCCATGCTGCAGACGCTCCGTAGGGCTATCGGCAATCACACTATCAATCAGCCGAATTGCTGAACGACAATCAGCGGCGATGGATTTGTTTCCGTTTTTTAGTTTATCGAGTTCTTCTAGCACGGTGATAGGAATGACGACCAAATGTTCGTCGAAGTTGAGAATAGAGTTCGGATCGTGAATCAAAACGTTGGTATCGATTACATAAGCCTTCTTTGTACTTTCTGCGTTGACACTCATTCGCGTTCCTCAAGAAGAATAATTATTAGTTCCCGGCTGATAACCGTGTTGCTGTCTTCTGTACCTCCCTAATTAACGTCCCGGTGAATATCTGAAGGTTTGAGGTGTTGAATTCCCCTGTTGATCTCCCTAACACTAATTGCGGAACAAGGGTTCCCGCGCTGATCATTTTCTGGTTTAATTTATTAAGAATGTAGAACATATTTCGCCGGTCAGGCAAACATTTTTCTTGCTAAGTTATTGATTTACTTGGCAGACAGCTTTCTCACCCTCTTTTTTTAACCTAATCCCATTACGGCCTTATTACAGCGCTTTGAGGCTGCGTTATTATTTTGCGCAAATCTTTTGTCAATTTTGTCATCCATCAGGATTGCTCATGAATCGCGCACGGCCTTATACTTTACTCGTCTTAGGTTAGCGCCCGGAATTCGCTGCCTGTCAGACATACTCGATCAGATAACCCTGCGAGCCTTAAATGACAACAAGAATAACGCAAGGACATACGCACAACCTCTTGTTAATTAACGAAAATCAGCATGGCCACGCAACCCTGAGGAGATTCATTGAATCACTGGGTCATCGTGCTGGCGAGGTGGACAGCGCTGACTCTGCACTGGAGTCTTTACAAAAGTCCAATTTCGACCTGATTTTGTTAAACGCCCAAAACGGGCCAGAACAGTGGACGCAACTACTGTATTTCATCCGCGATAAGCGCCAGCATCTGCCAGTTATTACAATCTGCGACCCCAAACAGTTCTCCGAATTTTCGACAAAATTGCGCCACCCTTCCATGTATCTGGTCACCGCCCCCTACAATCCGCTGGAACTGGAAAAAACCATCAAGGAAGCGCTGGAACAGCGACGACTGAACTTTGAGTTCAACACCCTGCAAGAACGGATTCAACAGTCAGAGAAAATGCATCGGTTCGTGGTGAACCATTCTCCCGACATCATTTATATATTGAACGAGCGCGGCAACATTTCTTTTATAAACGATCGGGTTGAAAAGTTGCTGAACACCAGCAAGCAGGATCTAATCGGTAAGCATTTCAGCGTGCTGATGAGCGAAGATGAACGCAAGCAGCACCCTCATGTGTTTGATGAACGGCGTGCCGTCAAGCGGGAGGCGCAACGTAATGAGATCCACCTCAGAAAAAGGCTTTGCCTGAATGGCGATGGCTCCAGCACTTCCCTGTCCATGCCATTCGAGGTCAGTGCTATGGGAATTTACGAAGCCGACCGTCGTAGCGGCAAGCAACTGTTTAAAGGAACTTATGGCATTGCACGGGACATAACTGATCGCAAACATGCCGAATCCCTCATGCGTTTTCAGGCATATCATGACATGCTAACCGGCCTGCCCAACCGATCACTGTTTCGGGATAGACTATCACTGGCCATATCACACGGTAAGCGCAACGGATCAAAAGTCGCTGTTATGTTTGTGGATCTGGACCGCTTCAAGCTGATCAATGATTCACTAGGCCACAACATTGGGGATCAATTAATTCAGGCAGTTGCTCGACGCATCAGCGCAACCTTGCGCGAAGGAGACACACTATCTCGCTTCGGAGGTGATGAATTCACCCTATTATTACCCAATATTCGCAATCAGGATGATGCGGCAACCATAGCTAAAAAGATTCTCCACGAATTGAAACAGCCCTTCTACATCGAACAACACGAATTGTATGTCAGTGGATCGATAGGCATTGCTCTAAACCCTGATCACGGCCATCAGTTGGATCAATTGATACAGAACGCTGATATCGCCATGTATCATGTCAAAGCCAATGGCAAAAACGGGCTGCAGTTTTTTAACGAAAAGATGAATCAATCCTATACCGAACGGCTCAATACAGAGCACGACCTTCGGCAGTGCATTGAAAACCAGGAGCTCTTTCTTGAGTACCAGCCAATCTTTAACGTCGAAACATCCCAAGTCTATGCGCTGGAAGCCTACCTTCGCTGGAAACACCCTGAACGTGGCACATTAACACCGTCTGATTTCCTGCAGGTTGCAGAAGAGACAGGCATAATCGTTGACCTTGGTGCGTGGGTCATGGATCGGGCCTGCGCTGATTTACAGGATTGGGCAAACCCTATTCTTAAAATTGCTGTTAACTTTTCGCCCAAACAGGTTGAGCATCCGGACTTTGAAAACATGCTGATGAGTGCGGTTAAAACTCACGATATCTCACCGAATCAGATTGAACTGGAAATCACCGAAGAACTGCTAATGCACGATCAAACGCTGGTTACAGCCAAGCTCAAGCGTCTCAGCCGGTTGGGATTTTCCATTTCGGTAGATGATTTCGGGACAGGCTACTCACCTTTAAGCTGCCTACACCAGCTGCCACTAAACACCATAAAGCTGCACGAATCATTCTTACGGCAAATCGGCAATCAATACCAAAGTGGAGACGCCTGCATCGTCAGCGCCATCAGCGCCATGGCCAGTGGATTAAACCTTAACCTGGTGGCAGAGTGTGTTGAAACATCAAGCCAGAAAGAATATCTATTGAAATTGGGTTGTAAGACGATGCAGGGAAACCTGTTTCAGGAGCCAGTATCCAGTGAAAAAGCCCGCCATATCGTAGTTACCCCAATACTGACCGACTAAGGCTGATTTAAGGACAAAATCTGACTTCGATCATATGCAATCCCAGTGTTATGAGGCATATTTTGCATAGATCTCATCCAGGGAACAAGAAGAATGACAATACCTATCCATCACTCCAGCGTTGAAAAATGCGTCGACCATATTATTGAAACCATCGGTAAAGATATACGCATAGGTTTGCCATTGGGATTAGGCAAACCGCCTGAATTAATCAACGAGCTTTATCGGCGCGCAAAAGCTGATCAAACGTTGAAGTTAACCATAGCCACTGCGCTATCGCTGGAGGTACCTGATCCAGGTAAAGGCTTGCAAAAACGCTTCCTTGGCCCTTTCCTGCAGCGGGTATTTGGCAATTATCCAGGGCTTGATTACACGCGGGAGCTGCGCGCAGGCACCGTGCCTGACAACATCGAAATTCACGAATTCTTCTTCAAATCCGGTTCCATGCTGGGAGTCGATCAGGCCCAGCAAAACTACATCAGCACCAACTATACCCACTCTGTGCGAGACCTATTGGCATTGGGTGTTAATGTAGTAGCCCAGATGCTTTCCCATCGAATCGTGGACGGCAAAGATCAATTCAGCATGAGCTGCAACCCGGAAACTACCAGAGATTTGTTGCCTGAGCTGATGAAGCGAAAACAGGCGGGCGAGCCCGTACTTCTGATTGGCCAGGTCAACGAAAACCTACCTTTTATGGTAAATGATGCCATCATCGAAGAAGACATGTTCGACGTTGTGGTGAACAATAAGGAATATTATTCCGACCTATTCGCACCGCCCAATATGCCTGTCAGTACTGTGGATCACATGATTGGCCTGCATGCCAGCGCGCTGATTGCAGATGGCGGTACTTTGCAAATCGGCATTGGCTCCCTTGGGGATGCCATCGTTTATGGTTGCGAATTACGGCAGCAACAGAATGAAGCCTACAATGCTGTATTGAAAGATATGAACGTCATGCATAAATTTGGCGACATCATCAATCAGGTTGGCGGCACGGACACCTTCGAGAAAGGCCTTTATGGCAACAGTGAGATGTTTGTTGATGGCTTCTACTTCCTGATCAAAAGCAATATTTTACGCCGCAAAGTCTACGATAACGAAGCGATCCAGCGCCTGTTAAATGATGGAATCATCTCAGAATCCGTATCGATCAACACACTGGATGCGCTTATTGATTGCGGTGCTATCCAACCTGTACTTACTGATTCAGATGTTAGGTTACTGCAGCATTTTGGTGTTCTCAAAGCCGAGTTAACCCTTGAGAACGGAACGCTGCACATAAATGGCACCACCTGCTCCGCCGACACCAGACAATCACGACAAGCGATCGCAGAGCATTGCCTGAGATCGACCCTAAAACAGGGCAGAATCATGCACGGCGGGTTCTTCCTTGGCCCTCGGGCTTTTTACGACGGCCTGAAAAACCTTGGCGAAGACACCCTATCTGCCATCAACATGACCAATATCAGTTACGTAAATCAACTATATGGTGATGAAAACCTCAAACGCCTGCAACGAACAAAAGCCCGTTTTATCAATACTGTATTTCTGGCTCACGGGCTGGGGGCAGCCACCTCGGATGGCCTGGAAAATGGCAAAGTAGTAAGTGGAGTCGGTGGTCAATATAACTTTGTTGCTCAAGCTCATGAATTAGACGATGCACGCTCGATTCTGATGCTTAAAAGTACCAGAGAAAAAGATGGCCACACCCAATCTAATATCGTCTGGAACTACGGCCACATTACTATACCGCGTCATCTAAGGGACATTTATGTGACCGAATATGGCATAGCGGATGTTCGTGGAAAATGTGACAAAGACGTGGTAGCGGCGATGCTCAACATTGCTGACTCCCGCTTTCAACCGGAGCTGATGGCGAAAGCCAAACAGGCTGGAAAATTACCTAAAGGCTACCAGATTCCTGAGCAGTTCCGAAACAACACGCCTGAGGCGCTGGAAGCGGCATTGACTCCCTATCGAGCCAAGGGCATGTTCCCCGCGTTTCCATGTGGAACCGATTTCACCACAGAAGAACTGGTGGTGGCGCGTTGCCTGAAATCGATGAAAGCTAAAACAGAAAGCAAATCAACCCTGATCAAAGCAATGATTAGGGCTCTGCAAAACCCCACTGCTCCCGCCCAATTCACACCATACCTTGAGCGCGTTCAATTGGATCAGCCAACCTCGATGGAAGACAAAATTGCTCGTGTATTAATGATGGATGAACTGAAAACTGTACTGAGCTGATTCTGCTAATACGAAAAGGAGGGCCAGCAATGGCCCTCAACTATTGTGCTCGAGCACCTGCAGATAATTTGCGCGCTCGAACCCTGAAGGGTCGGCTACCCGGCCATAGCTCATGAGACCTTTAATGGAGTCAACGCCTACATACCCCTTATCATCCAACCATTGATCCAAGGCGTCTCTCAGGCGACCCAGCTCATCGACTCCCTTTTGAAACAGCACGCTGCAAAGCTGCACTGCATCAGCGCCAACCAATATAGTCTTGAGCACGTCATCAAGGCTGTGCACGCCACCGGTAGCCGCCAACGATAACCGAATCTGCTCCCTGAGTATCGCAATCCAACGTATCCGCAACAAAGCCTCGCTGGAGTTGCTAAGCTGCAGGGTGGGCGATACTGTCATCGTCTCCACATCAATGTCAGGAAGGTAGAATCGGTTAAATAAGACCACACCATTAACACCGGTATCTTCTAACCGCTTCACCAAATGAGCCACCGAGGAGAACTGATGCGTAAGCTTAACCGAGATCGGCACGCCAATATGCGCGCGCAGCTTGTACACTAAATCAATATAACGCCGCTCAATCTGATCACTGGACTCGTTGACATTTGCAGCTACGTAATAAATATTCAACTCAATGGCATCGCATCCAGCCTGTTCCAATGTGGCTGCGTGCTCCAGCCAGCCACCTTCGGTTACACCATTCAGGCTGGCAAATACAGGAATGTCCAAAGCATCTTTGTAAGATTTGATCTTGTCAGAATACTTGCTCAACATCTTCGCATCACTGCGCACTGCCTCCTCAAATAACGAAGGCATCACCAACCCACTGGCACCAGCAGACTGCAGTTGTTTGACCGAGGCTAAATCCGCCGTAAGCGGAGAAGCCGACACCATTAGAGGGCTAGCAAGTTTCAATCCACAATATACGCTGCTGAGATCGGCCATGTTTTACGTTACCCTGTTAAATTCATCCAGTGACTTTGCGTACCAGTGCTCTTCCAATAATGCGCGCCTTCGCACCCATATTGAAGCGCTTTAAGTTAGTCACCACTATACCTTCAGTGAAACGCGTTCGCTTGGAATAGTCAATTTTAACGTCGACGATAACCGGCACATTATCCTCCGCCATCGACCACGCTTTATCCAATATTTGATCCACATCAATATTGCGCTCAAGAGCCAAGAAGCGAGCCCCCGTTGCTTTGGCTACACCAGCCACATCCAAAGCACCCAATACGGTACAGGTTTTACGGTTATAGGGGATCTCTTGAGCCTGGGAAATTTGCGATAGCTCACCATCGTGAAAGACAAAAAACACCAACCCCAATTTAAGGGTTGCCGCTGTAAGTATCTCCATACAGGTCATTGTAAAGGCTCCATCCCCCACAATTGCGGCCACTTTCTGATTGCGATTCGCCAATTTTGTTGCGATGGCGGCAGGCACAGCGTAGCCCATACAGTTGAAATCCGTAGGCGATATAAAGTGGCCTGGCGTGTGAATGGGCATTAGCTCCGCCGCCAAGAACGTGTGGTTACCATCGTCCACAACAACAAAGTCATCATCAGCAATGCTGCTACGCAAACCGCGAAAGAAGTGAAAGGGGTTAACACGATCCTTGCTGTCATGCTGCAACCAGGCCGAGGCGTACTCCTGTTTATCACGCTGAATCTCATCGCGGACCCTATGCCGCTGGTTATTTGGCTCAGGTATCCGCTGCAGACCATCCCATAACATTTCCGATACCTGCTGAGCATCCCCCTCAATTGCTACCTTAGCGGGGAAATTTGCGCTGAACACCAATGGATTGATGTCGATATGGATCAGGTTTTGCGGCACCTTTACCCCAAAACTGCCAGTGGCTATTTCACCAAAACGAGTGCCAATGGCAAGCATGCAGTCGCAGTCTTTAAACGCATTGGTTGCAGCAGGCACAGCATATTGCCCAAAACCCATACCGGTATGCAGCGGGTGATTTGCAGGAAAAGAACTTAAGCCTTGCAGTGTCGTGCACACAGGAGCGTTAAACAGATCTGCTATTTTGGTTATCCATTCTGTAGCGTTGCGGGCGCCCCACCCAACGAAAATACCGGGTTTCTTTGCCTGTGCCAGCAACTGCACCGCACGGTCCACCTCTCCAGACTCAACCAAGTTACTGGAACTGTATTGTGGTTTGTATTCAAGCAGTTGCTCTACTTCTCCGGTAAACAGCTGTAGGTTGACTGGAATTTCGATAAATACCGGGCCGGGCTCACCTTCGTTGGCAATGCGATGCGCTTCGTAGATCGTGGGAATAATTTCACTGTGACTATTTATCTTGTAGGTTTTCTTAGTGATTTCGGCAAGGAAATTCTGCTGATCCATTTCATGCAACTGATAGGTATACGGCACATCGGTGCGTACGCCACCAGAGATCACCAGCATTGGTATGCCATCCAGATAAGCTTCACCAATACCCGCAGAAGCGTAAGCGGCCCCTGCTGCCGGCACTATTACAATGGTTCCAATTGAATCCGACGTACGACTTACAGCATCAGCCATAAACGCAGCACCGGCCTCATGGGTTACCAATATAGGATGAATGGATTCAGAGCTGTTCAGCTCATCATAAAGTTCGGTGTTGTGTACACCGGGGATGCCGAACGTAAAACGGACTCCAATTTGCTCCAACGCGTAGCGTGCCAACCAAGCTCCCGTCTTTTTCATGATGCCTCGCCTTCAATGCAATTTAATTAAGGATTTTGTTCGCCCCGTATCGAGCGCGCAGCCACCCGACCGGTCAACACACATAAGGAAAGAAAGGTGCCTTCCAACGATCTCTTGCCATTGGCACCGCCGCCACCAAAACCTGCAGCTTCACCTATAGCATACAACCCACTCAAGGCATTGCCCGCTGCATCCAATACTCGACAGTGATTATCGGTATGAATGCCACCCATACTTTTACGGCTGATGATGAATTCACGAATGGCCACTAACGGATAAGCGTTGAGGTCATCAATCTTTTGATACTTAAGGGTGCGAACCTTATCCCCCTTCCAACGTCTGGCATGCTCGATACGCCGCAGCTGATCATCATTATGAAAGGCTTCACCGCGGTCTATGACCTTATCATAGTGTCGCACATCACAAATCATGCCCGCTGTATCCACTGTCACCTCCGGGGTTAGACTGTTCATTTTCTCCCCAAGCTCTTCCAAAGAATGCGCCGTGACCACATCGGGGCACTGACTTGTGAGGTAATCGTAAAGACGATCATTGCCTAAAAGAATCTCTTTCATAAACGTTACCGGCTTTTTATCACGAAAGGCCGCATTGTGCTCAGATCCCGATATGGACATTTCCTTGCGCGCTATCTTGCGGTTCATAACCTGCCAGGTATAACCGTGAGGCAATTCGCATATGCGTTGACACAAACCGTGGGTATCAAAACCGGTTACCAGTGGGTGAGGACCTATCCTGCGCCCAGTAGCATCCATCCACAATGCCGACTTGGGAGGAATCAGGCTCAGTCCATGGGCTGGCATACGGGGCTGAGGGTGCTGTATACCGGCAGCATAGTTCCATTGCCAATCAAGATGAGTAACGCTTGCCCCCAGCGCCTGCGCTGCATCGTGCAGCAAACCGTCCGAGTAACGGTGAGATCCGTTCAGGATCGTGGTGGGGACTTCGCCCCAGGTCGGGGGCCAGTTCTGCCTGACTTTCTCCAGGTTGCCATTGATGCCACCGGTGGCAACAATCGTGATATCCGCCTGATACTGAAATGGCTGCCCTGTCGCTTCATTTTGGCCTGTTACGCCACAGATTCGATCGTTGCTGCTGTCAAACCCATCGACACGGTGGCGAAACGCCATCTTTAAGTTCCCAGCCTTAGGGTGATGACGTAATTTCTGCTCCAGTACCCGCACCAGCTCCCAACCGGTACCCCAAACGATGTGATAGCGCGGCACGGAGTTGCCGGGCATGAATTCACCCCGCTCAACCCAGTTAACCGCCGGAAAGAACTGCACTCCCTGCTGCCTTAGCCATTGATAAACATCTGTTTTATTACGATAAGCATAAGCCTCAGCCCAATAACGAGGCCATTTGTCATCCGCTGAAAAGTCAGCAAATGACAGCCAGTCCCGCAACATAAGCTCCGGATCATCTTTGATGCCATTGATGCGCTGCAACGGCGTGCCACACAGAGCCATGCCACCAAAGGCTTCCTTCGCCAAACCGCCAAAATTGGTCGCTTCGTCCCTGTCCAGGATCAGTATGCGTTTGCCACTGTCCAGCAACTCCAAAGCCGCCGTGATACCGGCAATACCAGCGCCAATAATGAGAATATCCGTGTTGTCCGCTTCCACTATGGGGATCTCCTTATGCCACAGCTGATATAAGGTCATTATCAGAGTCTACACCACAGCGTGGTTTGTACACTGTCGGGTACACGGCAATGCGGGTTTTTTGATCATGTTTTCAGACAGTTAAATATGTATACAAAGCGTCACTATCTGGTGTTTGCCGCGGCTCGACGGTTCTCGTAGAATGGGCAATTAATTAAAGTGATTTATAAACAGAACAATAACGCCCGAAGGCGATCCATTTTGTAATATTGCCTAACTGTCTTTCAGAGGTTTGAACCCAATGACTGCACCCCAAGACATCAAAGAACCAGGCCTGACCATAGCCTACAACCCTGCCACTGGCGAAGAAATCGGCCAGGTTCCCAATACTGATCTGAACCAGCTACCTGAAATATTTGCCCATGCTCGAGCTGCGCAAAAGATCTGGGCACACCGATCATTCAAGGAACGTGCGCGCGCCTTGCGCCTGATGCGTGATTACATTGTCGCCAATGCCGAAGAGTTGTCTGAAGTTGTCAGCAAAAGTAATGGAAAAACCCTGGTAGATGCTTTGGCAACAGAAGTGCTGCCCTGCACATTAGCCTGTGATTGGTACGGCAAGCATGCAGAAAAAGTACTGAAAGAGAAAAAACTACCTATCGACAGCCCCTTGTTCATTAACAAACGGACCGTGATCCAGCGTAAGCCGTTAGGCGTTGTGGGCATTATCAGCCCTTGGAATTACCCGCTTTCGATCCCGTTTGGTGAGGTCATCATGGGGCTGATGGCTGGAAACGCCATCATCCTGAAGGTTGCCGCTGCGACCCCTCTGGTGGGCGAAGCCATTAACAAAATCATCGAAGCAGGTCATTTGCCCAAAGGCTTGTTCCAGCAGATAGTGGGTTCAGGCGGCGCTGTATCACAAGCGTTTTTCGACCACAGCATTGATAAGATTTTCTTTACTGGCTCTGTGCCTGTGGGCAAACAACTGATGGAGCAGGCATCCAAAACCCTGACACCTCTGTCATTGGAGCTGGGCGGCAATGACCCGATGCTGGTATTTGAAGATGCTGATTTAGAGCGTGCCACCAATGGAGCCGCTTGGGCAGGGTTCCAGAACGCAGGTCAATCCTGTGGTGGTGTGGAGCGTATTTACGTTCATGAATCCGTATATGAGCCATTCCTTGAGCTGATGAAGAAAAAGACCGCAGCCATGCGTCATGGCGTTGGTCAGGGCTTCGACGTAGACATGGGTTCCCTAACCACCCGTGGCCAGCTCAATACCGTTGAACAACATATGGAAGACGCTTTGGCCAAGGGTGCGAAAATTGAGGCGCAATCCAAACCGGTTGGCCCGCAGAATGGCTATTTCCATCCCGCTACACTGCTGAGCGGAACCACCAACGACATGTTGCTGGTTAATGACGAAACCTTTGGCCCCATCATCCCCGTCATGAAATTCTCCACTGAAGAAGAAGCCATTGCATTAGCCAATGAGTCTCACCTGGCTCTTACTTCCTCCATTTGGACTCGAGATTTGAAGCGCGGCAAGCGTGTGGCTGGCCTACTTGAATCAGGCGTGACCACCATTAACGACCATCTTTACACTCACGGCATATCTGAAATGCCATGGGGTGGCTGGAAACATTCTGGCTTGGGCCGAACCCACGGCCATGAAGGCTTGCTGGAAATGACCCACGCGAAAGCCATCAACTGGGATATCCTGCCCATGAAGCGTAATGCCTGGTGGTATCCGTTTGATGAAAACACCTACAACGCGCTGTTAAAGGCTCAGCGGATGATGTACCCACAGGATGCCAAGGAATTCCTCGGTAGCGCCCTGGGCGCAGCACCTACAATGGTGAAAAAAATGCTGACCCGCTGGAAGGTGTAGCGATATCCGCACAGAAGCTCAACTAAAGAAGCCCGGTTTACACCGGGCTTTTTGTTATTTCAGTATCCAGGGGGCGCCTGGAAAGTGATCCCTGCTTTTTCCAGCAGCTTGGCAAAACGAATGGTGGTCTTGTCCTCATAAGGCGCACCCACAATCTGCACGTTCACTGGCAGACCCTCTTTAGTCACCCCCACGGGAGCACTGGTGGCCGGTAGCCCCATCAGGGTTGCAGGCGCTATCCACATAAACAAGTCCGGGTAATTACGCTGCTTTCCGTCTACTGTGATTTTACGCAGCAACATTTCTGGTTGCTGGAGGTGCTTGAAGGTGGTGGTCATCGCTACAGGGCACAACACCACATCGAACTCATCAAATACTGCCTTGAATTTCTCCCTCAAACGATAGCGTTTTTCACTGGCTCGCAACCAGTCCACATGGGACTGACCGGCACCTATCAGGTAATTATCGAATAACTTGGGAAGCTTAAAACGGGAACCTAACTTTTCAAAAACCGGAGCAGCCAGCGACATCACTGTACGCTCAACCTTTTTATGGGACGCTCCCATCACACCACCGATCAACTTCAGATACGTAGGGTAGAACGTCTCAAGGTTCATGCCCAGAGGTGACCCAGTGGTAACTGAGACACCCTGCTCTTCCAATGTGCGTTTTAACTGTGCATACGCTGGCTGCATGTCTGAACCTATAGGGCACAACGGATCGTCGAACCAGAACAGCACACGGAAATCCTGCAGTTTACGTTGCTTCGCGGCCGGAAGTTTAAGATTCCAGCCCGGCTCCATCAACGGCGATGGACCGGTCACCACATCCATCAGCATCTGTAAATCGTCGGCGGTTCTGGCCATTGGGCCGGCCACCGCCAGATCAGTCTCGCTCAACACGCCAGGAGGGCCAGGAATATGGCCTCGCAGCGAAATGATACCGTGGGTGGGCTTGTGCCCATACACTCCACAAAAGTGAGCAGGCGTACGAATGGAACCGCCAATATCCGAACCCAACTCTACCGAGGTAAATCCGGCCGCCAACGAAGCCGCCGCGCCGCCGGAAGACCCACCCGGGGTATATTGAACGTTCCATGGATTGTGAGTAGTGCCGTATACCTTGTTATAACTCTGAATATCAGACGCAAAGAGCGGTACGTTGGTTTTCCCAAACACGATGGCTCCGGCGTCTTCGAGCCTTTGCACTGCAACAGCATTCTTCTTTGGCAGGTGATCTTTTAAACTGGGGGCACCGGCGACGCACGGCATACCCACCACTTCGTAGGTGTCTTTTACTGTCATGGGCAAACCATGTAGTGGCCCCCAACTTTTACCATCAATGCGCGCTTTATCGGCAGCATCCGCTCGCGCCCGGGCAGCGGAGAAATCAGTCGCTATAACAGCGTTTAACTGCGGGTTGAGTCGTTCTATGCGTTTTATATAGTAATCCAACAGCTGACGACTGGTCAGCTTGCCATTCTTCATATCCGTCAGTAATTGCTTGGCGCTGTGATAGGCCCACTCAGTCGTCACTTCTCTTTCCCCTGTATACACTACAAATTAAAACCGGACGGTCAGATTAACCCAGCCCGATTCAAATTCCAATCGAGCATAATGCTGTGGTCTCAGGCCTCGCCTAGAATGTTTTTTCTGATCCGGCACGACGATGACGCAGAAATAGTTCAAGCTCCCACGGCCTCATGGCCAACACCAGACTGGTTCCATGTCGATCGTCCAGAGGGTAACTGAGATCCTGCTGATGCATTCTGCGAAAATCCCCAGCCAGCCGCTCAAGTTTTTGCATCATAATGGCATTCGAAGTTCGCGTTAACATACCTGTGACAAACAATCTGATCTCGCCGGGGCTTTCGAACCGACTCTTGAAAAAGTCATGCTGAACTTGTGTTTCGAAAAACCGTTGAATAGGCCCGTTTTTTTGCCATTGAAAGTCCGTGGTAATTAATGGCTTTATTCTGTTCCCAGGCAACAGATCAATCAATTTGATGCGGTCGAGCTTTGCCAGGCACTGGATCAGTTCCGCCTCAGAAAAATCATAATTGGATACGATCTGCTCAAATGTCCATTGATTCAGTGCTGAGAGCGCCACAATAAGCAGTTTCTCGTTTTCCACCAGTTGCTGTTCCTGTTCGAGGGTAAGATGGCTTATTTTTCTTGCCCTCTCTACGCGCCGGGCCAAATCGCTGATCTCGATGCCTGCCAGCTCGCAAACACTGTCCAACCTCGTTAGCGAAAACTGCTTTTCAGAAAACAATCGCTTTACGCTGGCCAATGACATATCCAAATGATCTGCCACTTGGCTGTAGGTAATGGATTGCTCTTTTAATACCTGTTTTAATGCATCGATTAGTGCAACGGTTTGCGCCATGATCTCGATTACTCCGTCTCGGAATGCATTTGTACGCGCCACATATCCTGATAACGACCAGACTGCTTTAATAAATCATCATGACTGCCACGCTCTACTATTTCACCCTCTTCCAGTACGATGATTTCATCGCAATCCACCACGGTCGAAAGGCGATGAGCGATCATGAGGGTGGTATGATCACGGGCAATTTTTTGCAAAGATTGATTGATGGCCTGCTCGGTTCTGGAATCCAAAGAGGATGTAGACTCGTCAAATAGAAAAATTCGAGGCCGCTTAAGCAGGGTTCTGGCGATGGCGATACGTTGTTTCTCGCCGCCGGATACTTTCAGCCCCCGCTCACCGACCAAAGTGTTATAACCTTTGGGCAGTTTTTCGATGAAAGCAGACAACATTGCGTGTTGACTGGCATCCAGTATTTCTTGCTCGCTTGCATCAGGACGACCATAGCGTATGTTCTCCTGCAGTGTATCGTTGAACAACACGGTATCCTGAGGCACCACTCCAATGGCAGCTCGCAGGCTATCTTGTGTCAGATCACGCACGGCATGATCACCAATATAAATGTCCCCTTCATTTGCTTCGTAAAACCGAAACAACAAACGCGCAATAGTGGATTTACCGGCACCGCTGGGGCCAACGATTGCTACCTTTTTGCCTGCCGGTACGGTGAAGGATACATTTTTAAGTATGGGTCGATCCGGATGATAGGAGAAACTCACATTGTCAAAACGAATGCCATCTGCGCCCACGGGTAAGGCTTCAGCATGATCAGAGTCCTGAATTGCGGGGGTCACATCCAGTATATCGAACATCCCCTCAACATCAGCCAACGCCCGCTTCATTTCACGGTAAACAAAGCCCAGCGCATTTAGGGGAATAAATACCTGAATCATAAGCGCATTGATCATGGCGAGATCACCCAGGGTCATCAGTCCATCCTGCACTTGATACGCGGCAATTAACATCATCACGGCGATGCTGGACGCTATAATCAAAGCCTGCCCGGAATTCAACGCCGCCAGGCTAAGATGGTTGGTGACTTTTGCCTGCTCCCGCTCTAACAGATTGGCGGCGTACAGCTTTGACTCGTAATGTTCGTTGTTAAAGTATTTAACCGTTTCGTAATTGAGCAAACTATCGATAGCTCGCGTGTTGGCTTGATTGTCTTTCATGTTGGCGGCCCGCACGAACTCTGTACGCCAATTAGTAACCACCACCGAGAACCCAATGTAGACCACCACCGCAAACAAGGTGATCCAAACAAAAATCAAATCAAACTGCAGAGCAAAGATAGCAATCACCAAGGCTACCTCCACCAAAATTGGCACAACACTGAACACCAGGGAGCGAAGCAAAAACGAAACACCGCTGGTTCCCCTTTCGATATCGCGGGATAACCCGCCGGTTTTACGGCTCAAATGGTATTCCAGATCCAGTCGGTGCAGGTGCTCAAACACTGTCAGCCCCAAGCGCGACAAAGTGCGTTCTGCCACCCGCCCGAACACGGCGTCGCGCAGCTCACCAAACAGCACGCTGCTGAAACGCAATATACCGTAGGCAAACACCATAGCCACTGGAACCGCAACGGCTTGAACCGCCAGGGACTTATCCAGAGAATCGACAATATACTTAAGTGAGACCGGCACCCCAACGTTGGCGAGCTTAGCGATAATCAGCAACACCAATGCAAAACCGACCCTTATGCGGAATAACCACAGATACGGCACCAATTTTGCCAAAACACGCCAATCCACATTGGATCGCTGAACCGCACCGTACATTCTGTCGTGCATAGTGTTACCTTAATTTCCCCAAACAGTCTTTTCTTGCTATAAAGCCAACTGAAGATCATTCAGTATGGATTGCAAACCCTATGACCTCCAGAATCGCTATTATCAAAACCGGCACCACCCACCCACGCTTGCACAGCATCTTTGGTGACTTTGATAATTGGTTTCGAGAATCTGTGAGTCATGCGCACTTTACTACATTTGAAGTAGCGGATGGTAACAAGCCGCCGGAGCTTAGGGATTACGATGGGTTTATCGTGACTGGCTCGCCCGCCATGGTGACTGACAATGCTCCCTGGAGCGAAAACCTGAAGCCCTGGCTTAGATCAGTACAACAATACGGCAAGCCGTTACTGGCAGTATGCTATGGGCATCAATTGTTGGCAGAGGCATTGGGGGGCAAAGCAGGCTGGCATCCACAAGGACGGGAAATTGGCACGGTGTCGATCAACCTGACCGATGCGGGCAAGCAGGATCCACTGCTGGGGGGGCTGGCACCGATATTCACCGCCCAGGTAACTCATGCCCAAAGCGCACTCACCTTGCCGCCTGGCGCGACCTTGCTCGCCTACAACGATTATGAACCCCATCAGGCATATCGGATTGGGAACAACATATGGAGCGTGCAGTTTCACCCTGAGTTCAGTGTAGACATTATGCGTGGGTATGTATTTGAAGCTGCAGAAAAGCTGCTGGCGGCCGGTATGCCGGTTCGTAAACTATTGGCGACTTTAGATCATGCTGACGCCAATCGGCATCTGGTACAGCGCTTTGTGGATTTGTGTCAGTAGATCAAGCCTCAGCTAAATCTCACCCATAAAAAAAGCAGGCCTAAAGCCTGCTTTTTACTTAATAGTGGCGTCCCCTAGGGGGTTCGAACCCCTGTTACCGCCGTGAAAGGGCGGTGTCCTAGGCCACTAGACGAAGGGGACGCAAGTAACACTTCGCTGTGTTGAGGCGCGCATTTTATGGACGGATCAAAACCCAGTCAAGATTTTTTTACCAAAAAAATCAATTACCCCTGAATAATCAAGACACTATACGCAAATCCTACCTTAACCGCCTGTTAGCAATTACGCAGCTACTTCGCTAGGATGTGGGCTATTCACATTAGGAATTATAACAATGAAAAAAGCGCTACTCGGGCTAGTGATTTTACTGGCCGCAGGATTCACCGTTCTGCTCGTGATCCCCTCTCCTATCGACGCTGCCGCCTACACACCACCTACCCCCCCAGCCATGGACGGTCCATATGCGGTCAATCATGCGCTGGATAGCGCCACGTTATTGGGGCAAGGTGAAATTTTTGGGGCAGAAGACGTGGATGTGGATGCCTTCGGGCGGGTCTACGGTGCCACCGAAGATGGACGTATCGTACGCGTCGACCAAAATGGCAACATTTCAACCATGGCCAATACCGGTGGACGCCCCCTTGGCCTGCATTGGGATAACCATGGCAACCTGATCATCTGTGATGCTTTCAAAGGTCTGCTCTCGCTGGCACCAGACGGCACCCTGACTACGCTGTTAACCGAAGTCGATGGTCAGAAACTGGTGTTTACCGACGATCTGGAGATCGATCAGGATGGCATCATTTACTTCTCTGACGCCAGTATAAAGTATGATCAAAAGCACTATATGCTGGATATGCTGGAATCACGCCCCTGGGGCCGGCTGATTGCCTATGATCCCGCCAGCGGTCAAGCCAAGACCGTGCTGGATAATCTCTACTTTGCAAACGGGGTCGCCCTATCCAAGGATCAAGATTTCGTGCTGGTGAACGAAACCTACCGATACCAAATCACCCGCTACTGGATTCGAGGCCCCAAACAAGGCCAATCGGAGATATTTATCGACAACCTGCCCGGCTTTCCTGATGGCGTATCCAGCAGTGGGCGCGGCACCTTCTGGGTGGCATTGCCCACTGTGCGCAACCCTCAAGCCGACAACCTACACCCCAAACCCTTCCTTAAGAATCTGGTTGCCAAACTGCCGAGCTTTTTCAGCCCCAAGCCTCAACCTTATGGGTTCATTCTGGAGCTGGATGAACAAGGGAATGTGCTGCGCAGCTTGCACGATCCGGAGGGCGATCACTTTTCGTTCGTCACCTCCATCCAGGAAAATGCAGGCACCCTGTACCTGGGCACTCTGACCGGTGACAGCATTGCCATGCTGCCGCTGCAAAATGATAACGTTAGGGAATAAAAAGCCGATCACTAGGAACCGTTGGTTACACCGCTAGGCCATCAGATCGCCATGAGGTAATCTGATGGCACTGAAGCAAGAACAATAGAAATCCTGAGGCACCCCCATGTCAGAAACCAAGCAATATGAGTCATTTAGTGAATTCTATCCATTCTACCTGGCAGAGCACAGCAACCTGACCTGTCGCAGGCTGCACTTTGTAGGCAGCACTTTGGTACTGGCTTTACTGGTGTACATCGTTACCAGTGCGAGCTGGGGCATGATTCTGTTGCTGCCGGTTGTGGGGTATGGATTCGCCTGGGTCGGCCATTTTTTCTTTGAAAAAAACAAGCCCGCCACGTTCACCTACCCCTGGTATAGCTTCATGGGGGATTGGGTGATGTATAAGGACATCATCACCGGGAAAATCCGTTTTTAAGCCATTACCTAATCCGCTTATGAGGTTTTCTCTGCCCGGTATACAACCTTTCTCCTGAATCAAGAATTTAGGTCTACACTTAACAAAGTAGGAAGGCTCCTGGCAAGGGAAACACCATGTCCACAGAACTCATAGCAATTTTGTCCGTGCTTGGCGGTGCCGGGTTAATCGGGTTGTTCTATATCAGTCACAGCATCGAGAAGCAGCGACGGCAACGGGCACTTATGATTGCCAATCTCTCCGATTACGCGTTTCGCCTGCAACGCCTGCTGGATTCTATTCCACCGGCATACCTGGGCAAAGATATACAGCTGGTTTTGCTAGGGCAGATAAAGAAGCGCATGGAGAAACTGAAACAGCTTGCGCCAAACAACGACAAGTTCCGCAAGAAACTGGATTCCACCAACGAGCAAATCGCCGAAATCAGCGCCGCCACCACCAAGCAAGCCAAACCACAGCTTAAAAACCCCGAAGAAGCCAACCAAATACGCGTGCTGCTGCAGGAACTCAGCAAGGTGATCGAAGGATACACCCAGAACAAAGTGCTGACCGTTGATGAGGCTCGTAAACATCTCACCTTTATTCAGGCCAGCTTCATCGACGCCAACCTGAACTTTTTGCTACAAGTCGCCGAAAGCGCCCGCCAAGAGAAGAAGACCAAAGTCGCCATACTCAATTATGAGAAAGCGTTGGCCGAAATGAAGAAACGCAATAAGAAAGGTGAGCATAACGAGCGCATAGAGCAGATCAACGCCATTATCAACGAGCTGAAACTAGAGTCAGGCCAAACGGTTCAAACCTCTTCAGACGCGGACAACGAACTGGATCAAGCCATGAACGAGCTGATTGAAGAGGAAGACGCCTGGAAGAAGAAGTACTTCTGAGCGGATTGAATGCCGGGTTTGGCATTAACCCAACCAATCAGGATTCGTCCAGCAGAAGCCTCAACTCATCCTTCAGCTCAATCAGTTTTTCAGGTGCCACAGCACTGCTGCACAGCACCTGCAAAGGTACATGGCGGGTACGCTCTTTTAACTGAATGCCATCAAGCGATAACCTGATCAGTACTTCACGCTCATCATGCTTGGCTCTTTCCCTGTGCAACAATCCGTTGCCCTCCAGCCGTTTAAGCAATGGGGTCAAAGTACCGCTATCAAGCATCAGACGTTCACCAATAAACTTTAACGTCACCCCCTGCGGCCGCTCTGGATCAGGCAGCGCCTCCCACAACACCAGCATAACCAGATATTGCGGATAGGTGAGCCCAAGCTGATCCAGTAACGGTCGATACTGGGCGATGATTTTGCGGGATAACGCGTACAGCACAAAACAGAACTGATTATCCAGCTTGAGCGCATCATCACCGTCATAAAGCGGTATCACGGCAGGCCTCCGGGTCAGGCCAGCAGCTTGCGAATTTCAGATTCGATTTTCGCAGGCGTATCCTTAGGCGCGAAACGCTTCACCACCTTGCCATTCTGATCCACCAGGAATTTGGTGAAGTTCCATTTTATCGCCTCTGTTCCCAGCAACCCTGGAGCCTGCGCTTTCAAGTGCTTGAACAAGGGGTGTGCATCATCTCCGTTCACGTCCACTTTTTCGAACATATTGAAGGAAACCCCGTAATTCAGCTCACAGAACTCGTTGATCTGATCATTACTGCCTGGATCCTGTTTGCCAAACTGGTTACATGGGAACCCAAGAATCTCCAAGCCCTTATCCTTATAGCTCTCATAGAGCTTTTCCAGGCCTTTAAACTGCGGCGTAAAACCACATTTGCTGGCGGTATTGACTACCAACAATACTTTACCTTTGAATTCAGCCAGAGGCCTTTCTTTGCCTTGAATAGTAACGGCGTTGAAGTCATAAACATTGGTCATTGCTGTCCTCCAGTTCACGGGGTTTGGGATGTCGAATGCGACGTTAGGGAGCTTATGGGAAAACTACATTGTGCACAATTATATTTTGCATAATTCTAATAATATTTGGCGTGGATAAAGACCCACTTTTCCACAATATCTGTGGATAACTCTGTTGATACATTATGTAAAAATTCGTAAAGCACACACAGAGCGGTTTCCCCAACAAGTTGATCATTTTTTATACAGTCATAATCCATCCATATTTCAGCAACTTATATGACAATCGTACCATGACGGCAGCCTCCACGTTTTACGAGCCTCACAGAGATAGCAGACACTAACTGTGTACAAAATAATTACCGACAAAAAGCAAGCATTTAAGTGATCGATGAATAGTTTAATCGATTAAATCTAGATGGGCGCCCGTTAACAATTTGTGGTTATAACGAGCGCCCCTTAGGGAAAAGGGTTGTTAATAACTATTCTTGACCATTATCACGGAACTGCAACGAGGCTGAATTAATGCAGTAACGTAGGCCTGTCGGCGGCGGCCCGTCGGGGAACACATGGCCCAAATGGGCATCACAGGCGGCACACACCACTTCAGTACGAATCATGCCGTGGCTGCTATCGCGATGCTCAGCCACAGCGGCATCATTGACCGGCTTGAAAAAGCTGGGCCAGCCGGAGCCGGAATCGTATTTGGTTTCGGAAACAAACAAGGGTGCATCACAACAGGCGCAGTGATACTGCCCTACTGCTTTGTGATCCCAGTATTTACCAGTAAAAGCAGGCTCTGTTCCTGCCAGTCTGCAGACGGCGAACGCCTCTTCCGACAGGGTTTGCTTCCATTCATCCTGGCTTTTTTCAACGCGTTTTCCCACCGTAACCACCTCACACTCAAAGTACATTAAAAACAATCGGTTTTCGTATACACTTACCGGTCTTTGTAAGCTTGCTATGCTTGCATACTATGAACCTTTTTAATTGTTAAGAACATAGAGGCCCGTTTGGGGTAAGAGTTGTCTATATGAAGCCAGTGTTGAAGTCCAATAAACTGCATAATGTGTGCTACGACATTCGGGGGCCGGTGTTGGAAGAAGCCCGTCGCCTGGAAGAGGAAGGTCACCGCGTACTCAAACTCAATATTGGCAACCCCGCACCGTTTGGCTTGATGGCACCGGAAGAAATCATCCAGGACGTGATTTATCAATTGCCGGACGGCTCCGGATACAGTGATTCCAAAGGCCTGTTTTCCGGGCGCAAAGCCGTTATGCAGTATTACCAGAAGCGCGGCATCGAGGAAGTTCAGATTGATGACATTTATCTGGGCAATGGTGTCAGTGAATTGATCGTGATGTCGATGCAGGCGCTGCTCAATAACGGCGATGAAGTACTGATCCCTGCACCTGACTACCCACTGTGGACAGCCTCCGTGTGTCTGTCAGGGGGCAAAGCCGTGCATTATCTGTGCGATGAGCAGTCTGAATGGTATCCCGATATCGAGGACATGCGCAGCAAGATCACGGATCGAACCCGTGCCATGGTTATCATCAATCCCAACAACCCCACCGGCGCGGTGTATCCCAAAGAGGTGTTGGAGGCGATGCTGCAGGTGGCTCGAGAGCATAAGCTTATCGTGTTCTCCGACGAGATCTATGACAAGATTCTGTACGATGATGCCGAGCACGTATGCACAGCGTCACTGGCTGATGATCTGGTATTCATCACCTTTAATGGTTTGTCCAAAACCTACCGCATAGCCGGTTATCGGGCCGGCTGGATGGTGGTAAGTGGTAACAAGTTTGCAGCCAAAGACTATCTGGAAGGCATAACGATGCTGGCGTCCATGCGTCTGTGTGCCAATGTACCGGGGCAATTGGCCATTCAAACCGCACTGGGGGGCTACCAAAGCATCAACGAGCTGATCGCACCTACTGGCCGCCTGTACCGCCAACGGGAACTGGCTCACCGTATGCTGTGCGATATCCCCGGGATCAGCTGTGTTAAACCCAAAGGCGCCATGTATATGTTTCCGCGCCTGGATCCAAAAGTGTATCCCATCAAGAACGATCAACAGCTGGTATTAGATCTGCTGATTCAGGAAAAAATCCTGGTGGTACAGGGAACGGGGTTTAACTGGCCTAACCCCGATCACCTGCGCCTGGTGTTCCTGCCACGGGAAGAAGACCTTCATACCGCTCTGACCAAGATGGCTGAGTTTTTCGAGCGGCTCAGAAAAGATCTATAGTTGCATAAGATCCAGAGACAGTAGCCATGGCAGATTTGAACATACTGGATTTCTACAAGGATACGGCGCTCATCCTTATGAGCCTGCAACGGGTGTTCCCCCGCAAAATGGATCTTTTTGTTGAAGATCTGATCGGCCCGGATCAAGTGGATGAGTTCGGTTTGCATACCAAACGCCACGAAGCCTGTTTTGGTGCCATGCTGTGGCTGGCTGAGGAAGGTTATCTACGGTACGGCGCCACCGTGCGCCAGGAAGGCGTTGATCAGTCACATCTCACAGCGAAAGGCTTGATCAAGCTCTCGGCCATCGTCCACGACGCACTGACCGACGCCAAACTGGATGACGTTCCTTCCTTCGAGGCACAGGAACGTCTTACCATGATTGAGCATATGCGCCGCGCGATTGCATCCCAATCGTCAGAGCAACTGACTCAGGTAATGCGCGCATTCTACAACGAATGACAGATGACCGGCTGCGATCGCCCTTTGACCTGGCTGAGCCCCATCTGGGTGGTGCGCTCAGCCAGATCGTTCGGTAGCCGGGCTTTCACATCATCGCTGATCAAAATCGTTGTGGTGAATTCCTTGTTAAGATGTTCCAGCCGCGCCGCCACGTTGACGGTATCGCCTATTACTGCGTATTTCATCCGGGTTTTTGAACCCAGGTTACCGGCCACCACGGCACCGGTGTGCAGACCGATCCTGAACTCGATCTTATCGACACCCAGCGCTTCCCAACGCTGTGCCAAACCATCGGCCTGCCATTGTTTATTAAGTGCGTCCAGCCCCTCGCGCATGGCCAATGCACAGCGGGTGCCTTTTTCAGCGTGATCCGGCGAAGCCTGAGGTGCGCCAAACACCGCAAGAATGCCATCGCCCAAAAACTCGATAACGCAGCCTTTATGCTGATCAATAATGCTGTTCATTACGCCCAGATATTCGTTGAGCATGGACACCATCTGCAATGGCGACAGGCGCTCACTGATGGTGGTGTAATCCTTCAGATCACAAAACAGCACCGTGACGACAACTTCCTCGCCCCCCAAATCAATTTTGTGCTCCTGGGCCAGCACGGAGCGGGCCACATCCTCACTGAGATAGCGACCAAACAGGTCACGTAAGGTTTGGCGTTCTTTCAGTTCGTCGGCCATTTTGTCGAAATACTTGCCGAGCAGCCCGAACTCATCGCCCCGGCTCATGTGCATGCGCACATCGAGGTTTCCTTGTGCCACTGCACCGGTGCCCTGAATGAGCCGCCCAAGGGGCTCGCGAATACTACGGGAAACAAACCATGACACGAACGCAATCACCAGAAAGGACAATACAAAGATGACAACAGAAATCATCATCACCCGCTGTTCAACCATACCCAGGCGCTCAGCTTTGACATCCACCCCCACCAAGCCGACGGTCTGTCCAGCATTGGTCTTCAAGGGCGCATAAGCCGACAGCGTATAACCAAACTCGTCACGATAAGGCGTATTTTCTACCGCCGGCCGGGAGAAGCCTTTCAACAGTATGGGGGTATCTTCCGCAGAGTAATACTGCCCCGGCTGACCCACCATCTGACCTTTGGCAAAGTCTACAAAGAAATAAAGATCTGCTGGTACGTTGGATGGCCGTAACAAATAAATGGAATCAATATCGCGATCCCGCTCTGCCATGGCCTTGAACTGCTCATAAATCTCTTGATGAAACGGCGTAAGTTCAGTGGCTTGAAGTGGGTAGGTGGCGACTTTGTCTGCATCAATGGTGGCTGCCAAACTGGTGGATAGGGTCAACAGACGCTGCTGCAGCGACTCAACTTCGGATGACGACCAGAGGCTGTAAAATAGATAGACAAGCAGGGCCAGCGTAAGAATCACCACACTGCCGTAAAGCATGGTTAAGCGCACATGGAAGCGATGGAAGGAACGAATCTCACTGATGGGATCCAGGCTCAAGGCGGGTGCGATTAAAACCTCACCCGGCCGTTCCTGCAGTAAAACGGGCGCCTCGGTAGCTGACCAAACTTTGGTCTGATTTACTTGTTTTTGTTCGCTCATGGCGCTCCATTCTTTTACGGTTTTGTCGCTTTTGGCCCTGCTAAAAATACAATAGCATTAACTCAGCAGCTTCAAGCCTACCGGTAAGGCTTCACCAAACACTCGTTTATTTTCCATATCATCCAGCGCGAGTTTCTGTTCCACCATAGCCTGCCATAGCTCCGGGGCTTTTGTAGCCCTCAGTTTTTCTACAATGGCCATGCGGGTGGTTTCTGGCAAATCCCTCACCCTGTCACCTGTCACACGAGCAATCATTACGGCCGCAAAGGCGGCATTTTGATTCTTTTTCCAATCCTGACGGGTGATCAGATCAAGCCAGGATTCCGTCTTTTGGGGCTCTATAACCGTCTCCACACCACTGTGAAACGGTTCCCGTGAGGCAATACGCCCCAGCGCCCACCAGCTGGTCTGGGTTTCACTGGCTTTCTCCAGGCGCTTGGCAAACCAGTTGGCCAGCTCTACTTTGGTGGTTGTAGGCAACCCCTCTAGGGACGCTGCCAAACGTACCATATCTTCATAGGCTTTGTTCTTGATCTCGGTTTTAATTTTGAGATTTCGAGCAGAAGCCGGGTTTATAAATTTACTGATGTCTTTGTAAAGTTTCAGTTGGGCGCTCTGATCTAACCCACCAGCGGCGCGACGCCAAAAAGTCCACCAATCAGCCCAAGACTGATTCTCTTTATCAAACTGTAGCCCTTGCTGATACAGAGTCCAGGCCTGTTGGATGCGCCAATCGTCTGCCGGATACCCAAAACCCGGTCGCAAGCAGAAACCCGCCAGGTTAAACCACAGCCGCTCGTGAGCCTGAGAGCGCCGACGTTTTTTGCGGCGCTGCCACAATTCATCAAACAACGACCGTGCCAGGGCGGTATCCCAATCCTCTCGCGGCCCTAACAATTTTTCAAGGGACTGACGCAGTTGTTTCACGGCATTCTTGTCGGCATCCTTATCATTGGCACCGTATACCGCCTCAATAGCATCGACCGCATCTGCGTACCGAGCTGGCAGACTGTGACCGGGGTGGCGGCTCTGCAAATCCTTACGCAGCTGAAACTCAACCTTCCAACGCTGCTGCGGACTGGCCACGGCATGGCACTGAATATCCAGAGTTCCCACTTCCGTAAGATGGGTCACCAAGCTGACTTCGACCTCTTTACGCTCATCACTTGCATCAAGTGCTGCCACCAAAGGAGGCAACGGCTGAAAGCGTTCGCCCTCTTCATCCAGCTCGACCACCTGACCGGCTGTAAAATCATCATCGCCGGAGCTGGCCACCAGGGAAAACTGCACCGGTTGATTTACCTGCAACGCAAAGCGCTGATCAAGCAAAGGCACTGCGACACCCTCTTCACTGCCTTTGGGTAGAATACAGACTCCTTGAGGCGCACCACCTTGTGTATTTACTGTTAGAAAATAGGAACGGGCTGAGCCACCCCCGATACGCATCTGATTGGTATGGCGTGCCAACGCGAACGACACCGCGCCAAAAGCCACCGCCAGATGTGGATCACGATTTTCCAGCACAGTAACCGGTGCTCCGCGCCACTGACTCAGCAAAGCCTGGGCCCGTTCAGACAGTAGTGCACTGTTGAACACGCCTCCATTCATCAATACCGCATCAGGGATAGCCACTGCAGGTTCTGCCTGGTTAAGGGCTTTGCGACAACCTGTTTGATGTTGAGTTAAAAACTGGGAGATATATTTGCTTACCGCAGGGTCCGGTGCGTAGGGTAAGCCGAACTCCACAATTGCGCTGCTGCGTTTGACCGGTAAATCGCCAAACGCCACCAAAGGGAAAAACCCATCCAGCGCCAGCTCGCGCACTTCCTGCTGACTGAATTCGGCACTTTTGGAGCCGCCAATCAAGCGGGAACCACCCCCCAGCAATGTGACCTTGGCTGAAGCGGGTGCCTGCTCACTCAATAGGATCTCTTTGGCGATGCGGCTTTGCTGAATCAGCTGACTGAGGCTGGCGGCAGTAAGCGCCTTGCCGTTTTGACTGATGCGCTGTTCAGCAATTCGGGCTAACGCCAGATCCACGTTATCGCCGCCCAGCATCCAGTGGTCACCTACGGCAATTCGGTTGAGTTTCAGTTCGCTTTGACCGCTATCGACCTGTATCAGGCTGAGGTCGGTGGTGCCGCCACCTACGTCCACCACTAGCAGTAACTGCATACGCTTCAGGGCATCCTGGGCAGACTCACCCTGGCGAAAGTACCAGTCGTAACATACCGCTTGGGGCTCTTCCAGCAGGGTTATCTGCGGTAAACCTGCCAGCTCAGCGGCCTGCAGGGTCAGGGCGCGGGCAGCCTCATCAAAGGAAGCCGGTACGGTAATAACAATTTCCTGATGCTCAAGCGGGGCCTCAGGGTGCTCGTGATTCCAAGCGCACTTGATGTGTAAAAGGTAGGACGCAGAAGCCACCACCGGCGACACCTTTTCCACGTCTTCTGCTGCCGCCCAGGGCAAGATAGCCCCAGATCGATCCACTCGGCCGTGGGATAACCAGCTTTTGGCGCTGGCAATCTGTCGACCTTCCACTTTGCTACCCAGCTCGCGAGCGTATTCGCCCACCAGATAGGCAACGTCGTCCCCCGCTATTCGTTGCTGGGGCCAGGGCAGTACCAGTTGTTCCTGAGGCAGCTCAGCGGCGGCCGGGTGATAGCGAAAAGACGGCAGCATAGGCCTTTTTGCCACTTCACCGGGGCCCACCAGCTGCTCGATTTCGAACAGCTTTGGGGTAGCCTGAGTGGCCCCGCTGCTGAGTTCTGCATACGCAACGACGGTGTGGGTGGTGCCCAGGTCGATACCTACCAGGAAACTGCCTTTCACGTTGGTGCTTTTCACTATGCGTTATCCCGCACTTCAAACTCCACCTGCCAACGCTGCTCTCCATCACGGGGAATCGCTTCCAGGCACAACGTACCCAGCTCACTTACCCGTGCAGCCAGGCGAACCGCTACGACTTCGCCGGGTTGACGACCCTCAACGGGCAAAGAGGCCTGAATCGGCGGCAGCTCTTCCAACTCGGAGTCGTTCCAATGATCCAACAGCACGCCAGCGCTGTCATCCCGACGCACGGTGGAACCGAAAAAGCTAAAGTAAACCGGCTCCCCCACCACCAGACCAAACTCCTGCGAACTGGGTTCGGTGTGTGTCCCCTCCTCCATACCAAAAGGTGCTACACACAAAGCCTGAATCGGTGGCGGCATGCCAGGCACTGCGGGCATGGCGCTTTCTATACCCACGTAATAAGCACTGGCCAGACCACCCCGAATACGCACCCCGTGGCCCTGTCTTACGTAACCGTAATAGGCCGCCCCGCTGGCCACCGCCAGATCGAGATCGGCGCCGTCGAGCAAACGGGCAGGCTCAGCGCCTTCCTGTTGCAACCAGCCGTTAATCACTGACAGCAAACGCTGGGACAGCTTAGGTGCTTTCAACACGCCGCCGTTGAGCAAAATGGCCGTGGGCTTAATGAATGTTTGCGCACTGCCGAAAAAGTCCTGGGCGGCATTGGACTGGCGGCAAAGAAACGCGGCCAAATGGCGGGTAATACCGGCGTCCTGCGCGTAGGGCAAACCCATCCGGGTTAGCGCTCCACGGGGCATTTGTCGTGGATGCTGGTGAACCTCGGTCACAGGAAAGAAGCCATCGACCAGTGTCTGCTCCACTTCCTCCCGAGTCAGTTCTGTGCGTAGGGTGCTGCCCAGCATCTTGGAGCCCCTACTGGGCACCACCAAGGGCACGGATTGCACATCCGCCTCGCCCAACAACGCTTCTTTGGCATCTCGGCAACCGTGGGTAAGCGCCTGAAGTTGCCAGGGTTGCAGGGATTTTCCCTCTGCCTCCAGCTTGGCTTTAACCCGATAGGCTAACGCCAGATCCATATTGTCGCCTCCCAGCAGGATATGGTCTCCCACTGCGACACGATTCAAAACCAGATTTCCTTGCTCTTCGGTCACGGCCACCAGCGAAAGATCCGTGGTGCCGCCGCCGACGTCCACCACCAGCACAATGTCACCCACTTTGACCTGCTCGCGCCAGGCATCACCGCTGTTTTTTAGCCAACTGTACAGGGCCGCCTGAGGCTCCTCCAGCAAGGTTAATCGCTGCAAACCGACCGCGCGCGCGGCCTCTGCGGTCAGGTCACGGGCCGCAGGGTCAAACGAGGCCGGCACGGTTAGGGTAATATCCTGTTGCTCCAGTGGATGCTGAGGGAAGCGCTGATTCCACGCGGACTGCAAATGGGCAAGGTAGGCGGCTGATGCTGCCAGCGGCGAGGTCTTTACTACCTCCTCCGGTGCATCCAGAGGCAGAAAGTCAGAACGACGATCCACGCCCCCATGACACAACCAGCTTTTGGCACTGGCAACCAATCGCAGCGGCGTTTTGGCACCCAGATAGCGCGCTCCGTAACCGACGATCTGTGTACCGCTTTGCCCCCAGGGCAACGACAGCTCTGTAGCAGACACTTCGGCTGCGTGGGCCTGATACATAAACGAAGGCAACTGATTTCGGGCTTCCACTACGCCGGGTTGGGTCAGCTGATCAATCGCCAACACCTGCTGTTCGGGTGAGTCCCCATCGGCGGCCAAATCAACAAACGACAACACGCTGTTGGTGGTACCCAGGTCGATGCCCACGCTGTACCGTGCACCGTCACTCATAGCTCTACCTCAGCCGGTGCAATGATGCGGGGGTCATGCCCCTGGGCCAGTTTGGGCAACTCCGACTTAAGCGCACGCCAGCCCCGATGCACCAGAACGCCGTTAAATGGTGGCTCACCAACCACATTGCCGGTAACACGATTTTCTGCGGGGTTAAAACCTGCCTCCAGCGTCACTCGGCTTTCTTCATCTTCACTGCGCACTGGCTCCAGCACAAAATACTGATCCAGCAACTTTTTGCTGCCCTCATGCACCACGCGGGATACAGCTCCGATCTCCGCATCACTGAAACCGGTCAAATCCTCATTCAGAAAATCAATAAAACGCGCCTCCTGCTGCAGCAAACCCAACAATTGCAACGCAGACTCAGGATCCTTGGATTTCAGCGTGGGCTGTGGCTCAGGTTGCGGGCTCTGTGCAGGTTTATGCTCTGAAGCTACCACTGCTTCAGGCTCAGACACAGCCACTTTCTTGCCAGACCCACGGATCACAGCAACCACTAGCAGTATCAGCGCCACTGCGCCCAGAATCAGGTGCAAAACATCAATGGTGGCTGGCATTACAGGATTGAACTCCATAATTTTCACTCTCGGTCATTAAGTAAACGCACCGTACTGACTACGGCCATGAGAAATGCCGCGCAGTTTACCATCTTGCCAGCCAGGATAAAGACCACATTAATTTCGTCTTTTATGTTTAACAAAATAATGACATGATATGTCGGAATCTTTTGGATAATGAACAGTCCAAGGCTCAGTTGATTCAAGATATCAAACACTTGAAATTAACCGATCCGGCCCAATGTAGGGCATGTTCGAAACTGATTTCTTATTATAGTGAGGTTAAAAGTCAGCCATGATGCGCATATTGTTGTTCCTTGGTACGAACCTGGCCGTGCTTGCCGTCGCCAGTATTACCTTAAGCCTGTTAGGGGTACCTGGTTACCTGCAACAGAGTGGTACAAACCTGGATCTGCAATCACTGCTTATTTTCTGTGCAGTTTTCGGCTTTGGTGGATCATTTGTTTCCCTGTTCTTGTCCAAGCGTATGGCCAAGTGGAGTTCACGGGCTCAGGTAATCACCCAGCCCCGTAACCAAGCCGAACAGTGGCTGCTTGAAACGGTTAACGATCTGTCCACCAAGGCTGGCATCAAAATGCCGGAAGTGGCGATCTTCCCATCCCAGGTGTCCAACGCATTCGCTACCGGCTGGAACAAAAATGCCGCCCTGGTAGCGGTAAGTGAAGGCCTGCTGCGCCGCTTTGACCGTGAAGAAGTCCGGGCTGTGCTGGCCCACGAAATTGGCCACGTGGCCAATGGCGATATGGTGACCTTGTCGCTGATCCAGGGTGTAATGAACACTTTCGTCATGTTCTTTGCCCGCATTGCTGCTTTTATAATCGACCAGTTCTTCCGCAACAATGAAGGCGAAGGCGGCTTGGGTATGTTTGGCCATATGGCCGTGGTGTTCCTGTTCGATATGATCTTTGGGGTACTGGCCAGCATCGTGGTCATGAAATTCTCCCGCTGGAGAGAGTTCCGCGCCGATGAAGCCGGTGCTGACCTGGCCGGCAGAGGTGCAATGATCCGCGCCCTGCAGCGCCTGAAAGCAGAGATGGAAATGCCCAACGACCTGCCTGATACCATGGTGGCCTTCGGTATTCGTAATTCCAAGATGGCATCACTGTTCTCCTCCCACCCACCGCTGGATGCCCGTATCGCTGCACTCAGCAATCGGTAATGTGCACGCCCTGACAAAGCCCGCCCCTCGCGGGCTTTGTTTTAGCGCAACTCCACTAGAGCACAATCCGTGAAACAACTCTTCGAGCGCATTCACCACCACCTGATTCCGCCCGGCGACGCCAGAGAATCCCCTCTCGACATCACAGATCACGCCCATCAACATCAAAAGCACAGTTTTGGTGTGCATGTGGTAACCCTCAGCCTAACCAAATCCGCAGATACGCTGGCAGATGTCAAACTGATCCTGCCCTGGCTGCTGGGATCATTAGGTGCCCCTGCCGCATTCATTGGCTGGCTGGTGCCGTTAAGGGAATCCCTGTCGCTGCTGCCGCAACTGTTTATTTCTGCCTGGACCCAGCAATACCCGCGCCGCAAATTCCTGTGGTGCATTGGCAGCTTCCTCAGCGGGCTGTGTATGGTGGCCATGGGCGCAATGCCATTGTTGGGTTTTAAAGGTGAATCCGCAGGGTTGGCAATATTGATTCTGTTAGCGCTATCCAGTCTGGCACGCTGCCTGTGCTCCATCGTCATCAAAGATGTGAAGGGCAAGACCATCGACAAGCAACTGCGGGGCCGTGTTGGTGGCTATGCTACCTCTGTGGCCGGTGTGGTGGGGATCGCCTTTGCCCTGGGGCTGATGTTCAATTGGTTGGGAGATGCCAATATCCAGGCGCTCGCGGTGTTGCTGATTCTGGCTGGCATTGCATGGCTGCTGGCCACCCTCTGCTACCTCTGGGTACCGGAGCTGCCGGATACTGATCGAACTGTTCTGCCCCAGAGCATTCGCGGCAGTCTGAGTCCATTCCAAGCGCTGCTGCAAGATCGCCATTTCATCCATTTTCTCATCACGCGCACGCTCTTTATCAGCACTGCGCTGGTGGCACCATTCTATGTGATTCTTGCAAACCGCTATAGTGCCGGTGATCTCACCGCCCTCGGCACCCTGTTATTGCTGACCGGTATGGCCAACCTTATCAGCGGCAGTGTCTGGGGCAAATTATCGGATCGCTCCAGCCGCTGGACACTGGTTCTGGCCGGTAGCATATGCGGGCTGCTATCACTTTTGGTCTGCGCCGGGCTTTACTGGCAACTGGCCTTTGCCACATCTGAATGGTGGTATGGCGCAGTCATCTTCACGTTGTATATTGGCCACGCTGGCGTGAGACTGGGAAGATCCACCTACCTGGTGGACATGGCCAATGCCGAAAACCGCGCCAATATGGTCGCGCTCTGCAACACACTCATTGGCATCGTATTACTGCTGGTTGGATCGGCCTTTGCGTTAATAAGTCGATCCAGTGTTGAAATGGCGATTATAGCCCTCGGCTCCACCTCGCTACTGGCCGCTGTCATGGCTTGGAAACTGCCGGAAGTGACCCATCAGCCCTCCACGGGATACAACACTGCATCCTCATAACCTGTGATAACCGGCATATACCCGTTGAGTTGCTGGTTCAGCTCCGCATCCCAGGTATCCACCAGCAGTGGTCGGCCTGCCATCTCTTTAAGTTTGGTTTTAGTGGCCACAATGGTGATCTGCTGGCGCCCCACTTTACGAATAACCAAGGGGCTGATCTGATGATTACCACGCCCGAAAATATGACCCTGACCGCCAATCAACGTCACGATAATGCGAGCAGGATACTGGTTCAACCAATGCAGAATATCCTGCTCTGTGGCATCCAACTGCACAATTTCGTGATTCAGCATCAAATCCACACCCAACAGAGTCTTCTCCAGGCCCAATTCATCTGTAATTGCACGGGTAGTGGTGCCCGGGCCTAGGATATAGAGCCAGTCATCCTCTAAATCATCAATGATGTGAGCCGCCATTTCCTGCAACGCGATGGCCTCCACTTCCTTACCGCCACATTTTACATGCTGCAGATAACGCTCCTCCGCAGGCACCAGTAGCTCACCAAAGTGGCTGGCACGCACCTGCCCATGACGAAAGGCTTCCTCATCGATGTCCCGCACCTCCATCTGGGCCACACTGACCAGCTCACCCTGAATCATCTTAATGACAATCTCTGCAGCCCCTTTGGCATGTACCGCGTAAACGCCGGAATGAATTTTCACCCCGGCAGGCACCCCTAGCACCGGTATGGTGGTGCCCACCGCGCGATGAATATCTCGGGCTGTGCCATCCCCGCCTGCAAATACAATCAGATCCACTCCTCGTTGCTGTAAGGCACGGGCAGATTCCCGCGTATCGGCGGCTGCGGTCACATCCTGGCACTGCCCACACACTGTATGAGCAAAACCCGCTTCCTGCAGGCTGTCTTCCCCCATAGCACCGCCCCAGCAGAACCACTGGATGTAGTGCGCATAGGGTTTCAGCTCCTGCAGGAAAATACCCACCCTTTGCAACGCCCGGGGAATAGCGCCCCGATGCAACGCTTCGTCCACGATGGCCTCGCCGTCGCTGCCTTTCAGGCCCACAGCGCCACCGATTCCCGCCATGGGATTTATAATCAGACCGATTTTGATCCGGTTCATAGCAATCTTGACTGCCTTTAGAAGATAATCCGTGATGGCTGCATTCTATACCACGCCTATGAGCCTGTCCCTTTCGGACATGTCAAACGTCCACAAACGTGCGACACTTGGCCTGCGTTAACCAAAAACAAAACCAATACGGTTCATCATGCTGATTTCGCTGAATTACGCTATTTTCGCCCTCGCCATCGCCTTAAGCCTGGATCTGTTTCGCCGCGCCCGGCGCTATCGGGAGGCAGCCATTCATATGGCCCTGTTCGCCATCGCCGCCCTGTTAGGTGGCTTTGCCCACCATATGGAGGCAGAACAGATGCTGGTGCACCGCTGGATTCACGAAGCAAACAATCTGCTGCCAGCGCACTCACAAGCTGGCTCCTATCACAGCATTTACTTGCGGATGTGGTTGGCCACATTCTTTGCCATCGGCCTGACTGAATATTATTTTATGCGGATATTTCTGCACCCGCTGGCAGAACGCTACGGGCTGGGCTGGGTGAAAGGCGCTCTGGTGGCGTCACTGGTTGCTTTCTGCTGCGCGTCATTGGTGATCAGCCAGTATTCACTGGTGGTTATGTTCCATCTGTTTACCCATGTCCTGGTGATTGGGTTTTCTCTCTATCTGATTTACGCCAAGGGGCTGAAACTGTTTTGGCAGCTGATCTTTCTGGTGACTCTGAATCTGGCCGCAGGTGGCGTTTGGTCATTAATGGCATTGGGCGAACTGCCCACCGGCCCCCTGCATTACAACGACTGGTACCACATCATTATTCTGGTATTTTTGCTTTACCTGCATCGTGTACTGACTAAAGGCAGACTGGTGGATACATTGGCAAGCCTGCAACCAGAGCCAACAACAGCCTCCAAACAACTTACTCCATCAACAAGCCCAATGCCTGCAGTCGATTGAACTCGGATTCATTCATCACCGACTGCAGGTAATCAATACCCCGCAGAACCACCGTGGGGAACTCGCGTCGCACCCGATAATGCTTGCGTAGGGCATCAAACCCGAATGCACGTTTTTCTCGGGATAACTGCAGGCTGGTGCGCAACCCCAAGTCATCTTCACGAATATCGTAAATGCGCGATACGATGTCACGGGCGCAGCTTGGCGAGGCCGCCTGATCCGGCCGCGTATCCAAAATCAGATTCAGTTTGCGGTCAATCAGCTCTGCCTCCGTCAGGCATGCCTCCACACCGAAATGCTGGCACAAAGCCTGATATATCATCCAGGTGCCTCTCACTTTGCCATCGTAGCTGTAACCGGCAATATGCGGTGTGGCAATATCAACCTGATTGGCCAGCTCGATGTTAACGAAAGGTTCCCCCTCCCACACATCCAAAATAACCGATAGGTCATAACGTTGATCCAGCGCGCGACTTAACCCCATATTATTCACCACCGAGCCACGGGATGTATTGATCAGTACGCCCCCCTGCACCATATCGCTGATGCGCTGAAAATCAGCCAGATGATGGGTGGCGTGAGGGCCGTCCATGCTATAGGGCACATGCAGCGTCACGATATCAGCTTGCCAGGCTTCATCGCTGCTGACTAACCCGGTTTCACCCGCTGCCTGTCGCAACGGATCGCATGCCAGCACCTTCAGACCCAACGACTGGCACACGGCACGCAAGCGCGACCCCACATTACCGACACCGACAATCCCGATGGATTTGCCATCCAGTTTGAAATCGCGAATGACTTCCAATTCCATTAGCGCCGCCACTACATACTCCACCACCGAGCGGGCATTACAGCCAGGGGCACTGGTAAAGGCTATGTTATTGGCAGCAAGCCAGGCCTGATCAATATGATCCACACCAATGGTGGCTGTTCCCACAAATTTCACACTCGATCCCGACAACAGGGCCTCGTTCACTTTAGTGATAGAACGAACCACCAGTGCATCGGCATCTTTCAGTAGCGCAGGATCCATATCTCGACCCGGCACGGCAACCACTTCAGCGAGCTGACCGAAGCAGCGTTGCGCCATGGGAATGTTTTCATCCACTACGATTTTCATGTGTTGTTTCCCTGCCCGTTCATCCGAGTTCTGCCAGTGCGGCATTCAACGCTGATTCAACCTGGCCCAAATAAATAACACCAAACAGGTTGAAGTGGTTCAACCAATGGTAAAGATCATAAAGGTTACGGCGCAGCACATGCCCTTCCCGCACCGCAATAGCATGGTGGTACGCATCATAGAATGCCTCACCGGGGGCACCGAACATACGGGTCATGGCCAAATCAGTTTCGGCATCCCCGAAGTACACCGCTGGATCAAACAAGGTTGGCTTTCCTTGGGCATCCACTGCCATATTGCCGCTCCACAGATCCCCATGCAATAACACCGGATCAGGCGCATACCCTTTCATCGCGCCGGGGATCAACGCCATCAAACGATCTAATTGCTCAAGCAGCGCCCGCCGCATACTCTTGGCCTCTGCCAACTTGCGTTGAGGCAACAGACGCTTATCCACATAAAACGACCACCATTCCGCATGCCAACCATTGCAACCCCAGCGACTCCTTTTTATACATATCCAACTGGCCAATTGAGCCCACCTTCAAAAACACGGAATCCAAGCCCGGCTTATAGGCTTCATAAGTCGCATTAATGCAGCCAGCACCTGAAGGCCGTATCTCGGCGGTGCGGTAATCGCATCCCAGCTCTGCCGCTAGCCACGTGAGTATTGCATCTGCTTCGGGGCGTCTAAGCATAATATCGATTCACCAAATTCTTAAACTCAGCACCCAGGCCAGCGGCACTGATAAAATCCAACCATTTATCCTGACCGACCGGGGCACACTCAAGCTGATTCAACGTCAGCGCATCAGGCGGCGGACGCAAGCGAATCAGCTCCCGAAACAGGAATGCCTGGTCCTGAGACGCCTGTAACACTGCATGCAGCCGCTTTGCACCCCGCACCGGCAGGGTCAAAACCGCATCCAGATCTGAATACAAATGTTCCAGGCTGCCAAAATGGCTCATCAGCGCCTGTGCCGACTTTTCACCGATACCAGCAACACCCGGAATATTGTCTGCGCTGTCCCCCATCAACGCCAGCAGATCCGGAATCTGCGAGGGTTCCACCTGCCAATGATCGATCAAAGCCCGGTGGTCACGCCGCACATCCTTGGCCCAATCCCACCATAAATCCCCTTCCCCCACCAGCTGCGCCAGATCCTTGTCCCGCGTGATAACCGCACAACGCAGGCCTGCGCTCTTAGCCGTCTGCGCTCCCAGGGCCAACCAATCATCGGCCTCATACACAGCATCCCCCACACAACAAACACCGGCCAGCTCGGTTAATTCGCGACACAATTGCAGCTGCCTGGCCAGAGATTCGTCAGGCAGGGCTCGGTTCGCTTTGTAATCGGGGTAAAGCTGATGCCGAAAGCCACTGAACAAACTTTCATCAAACGCAGCCAGCATATATTTCGGGCGCAAGGCACGACATTGAGCAAGTAATGTCTTCATATAGCCATAAACAGCGTTCACTGATTGGCCAGCCTGATCGTGAAAGTGATCCGGATACCCAAACCAGGCCTGAAATATGTAGATACTGGAATCCAGCAGATAAACCGTGTCAGAATCTTTCAAAGTTGTTATATTCCTATCTACAACTAACTATAACTATCTGAAAAGCGTACAAATGCACTATAACCTAGCAAGTGCATAAGCCAAAGAAGCAGGTCTCAGTAGGGTATACTTTCTGTTTTTGGATAACGGGCGCACAAATTTTAAGTTTACGCCCCCCACTACTTTGCCAGATCTCAAAAAACCAGCGACAATTAAAGTCTCTAATCCTTTGGCCCACCGGTATTTACGCTTCGAGAGACAATAACAAGAAGTGCCAGGTTGTTACGAGTGAGTAAATCTATCAGACAGACTAAAGCAAGTTGGGTGATTTCTACTCTTACTGCCTGCTCACTGTTGTGCGCTCTGGTTCTGACCGGCTGTGCCCCGTCTTCTCAAACCACCAGCGCCGGTAAAGGCCGCGATCTCACCCTGGCCGATTTAAAACGCCGTGATGTCAGCGTTAAACCGCAAGAACTGGAACCCATTGCCGCCGAAAAGGTGCTGGCCAGTTACGAACAGGCCGTGGCCTTGTTTTCAACACAAGAAGAGCGCGCACTGGCTCTGCGCCGCATGGCAGACCTCACCATGGTGGCAACCGAAGACAACATGATCGCCTCCTTGGAGGAATCCCCCCTGGTTGACGGCGCGACTGCAGGCACATCGCCTCAAATCGAAGCACTCCAATACACTAAAGCCGTTGCTATCTATGAGGCTCTGATTTTAGGTGCACCTGCTGGAACCGATCTGTCTGAAGAGTATTATCTGCTGGCAAAAGCCTATGATCTGAACGGCGAATCCGACAAAGCCCGTGAGACACTGGATGCACTGGTCAGCAAATACCCCGATGGCGAATTCACCTATGAGGCCCAGTTCCGCCGCGGCGAACACCTGTTTCTGCTGGGGGAATACTCCGACGCCGCTGAAGCCTATGCCTATGTATTAAAAGCGGGTCCGGCACGGGAGTTTTACGAACATTCCCTTTATAAGCACGGCTGGAGCCTCTATAAACTGGGGGATTACGATCTGGCAGTAGGTGACTTCGTTGCGCTTCTGGATGGCTACATGCCCACCCCTCCACCCAAAACCGAGGCCGAAAGGGCCGCGGAGCGACGCGATCGCACCATAACCAAGATTGAAGCTATTCCTCTACCCGAAGTGTCCAAAACTCAGCAAAAAACATTGGATGACACCCTGCGCGTACTGAGTATGTCGTTTTCGAATCTGGAGGGTGCCGAAAGCGTATCGCAGTACTTCCGCACCAATGGTTCCCGCATCTATGAGTTCAAGGTCTATAGTGCCCTCGCAGAGTTATACCTTTATCAGGAGCGCTATAAAGACGCCGCCGACGCCTACGCCATGTTCTCTCAAAAGAACCCGTTGCACCCAATGGCACCTTCCATGTCGTCCAACGTAATCGACACCTACCAGAAAGGCGGTTTCCCCAGCCTGGTATTGCCATACAAAGAAAAGTTTGTTGAACAATATGGCGTATACAGCGCCTTCTGGGCCCGCGCCACTCCCCAGGCCCGCGACCAATACAGCGCAGAGCTGAAACAACACCTGATCGAACTGGCCCAGCACTATCACTCTTCGGCTCAAAAAACCAAGCAACCCAAGGATTACGGTATTGCCGCTCGCTGGTACCGCGAGTTTCTGACCACCTTCCCCAACGACGAAAACGCTCCCGTCATGAATATGCTGTTGGGTGAAACCCTGTTTGCCGCCAAAGATTTCCGCCCCGCTATCGAAGAGTTCGAGCGTACCGCATACGACTACCCACCCCACGCCGACGCCGAGAAAGCAGCCTATTTTGCCCTGTTGGCCCATCAGGAATACCTCAACACCCTGGCCAAAGACGATCCTACCCGTCGCGGCTGGATCGCCAAGCGCGCCAGCAGCGCCCTGCGCTTTGCCAAGGCTTACCCAGCCAACGTGAATACACCCAAGGTGCTGGATAACGTCATCGAAGATCAGCTGCTGCTGGGCGACATAGAAAGCGCCATCGTAACCGCCCAGCTCATCATCGAACTGGTTCCACCTGCTCCGCAAGCCTTGAGAGAAAAAGCCTGGATCACCTACGCCAACGGCATGTTCGACAAAGGGGCATGGGTGAAAGCGGAGGAAGCCATCAGCAAGGTGCTGGAATTCAACTCCATCAAACCCCAGCAACGGGTCAAGTTCGAGGAAAACCTCGCTACCTGCATCTACAAACAGGGTGAAATTCTGGAGCAGGAAGGCCGCCTGGCAGAAGCCGCCGGCGAATATCTGCGTGTTGCCGTTGCCGTGCCCAACGCCTCCGTACGGGCCAACGCCGACTACGACGCGGCAAACATACTGCTTCAACTGGAAGAATACGACAAAGCCATCAACGTATTGGAAGGCTTCCGCAAACGCTTCCCGAGCAATGCGCTCACCGCCTCGATTCCGGCCAAGCTCAGTTTTGCCTATGAAAAAACCGGCAACCTGGCCATGGCCTCAGCGGAACTGCTTACCATTGCCATGCTTAACAAAGACACCAACCCCCAACTGGCACGGGAAGCACTGCTGCAAGCTGCTGAAATGCGCGAGCAAACCGGCGATACCGATGGCGCAATCGAGCTGTACAAAAAGTTTATCTGGGATTACGAGCGCCCTGTTGCCCCACGCATGGAAGCCCAGTACAAACTGGTTGGCCTGTATGAAAAACAGGGCGACAGCAACAAACGC
The DNA here is from genome assembly GCF_002863865.1 of Ketobacter alkanivorans. NCBI lineage: Bacteria > Pseudomonadati > Pseudomonadota > Gammaproteobacteria > Pseudomonadales > Ketobacteraceae > Ketobacter > Ketobacter alkanivorans. The sequence continues at coordinate 689,418 of NZ_CP022684.1, forward strand.
TACTTCTGGCTGAATAAACTGGTGGAAACCCACGCCAGCGCAGGCCCCGAGCAATCCGACCGTACCCTGTACCTTGCCGCGTACGGCTCCTACAACAGTGCCGATGCCTTATTTGCCGATTTCAAAAGCATACGCCTGACTCAGCCACTCAAAACCAGCCTCAAGAAAAAGAAATCCGCCATGCAGAAAGCCAGCAAGGCCTACACCAAAACAGTTCAATACGGTGTCATCGATTTCACCACTGCTGCCAACTATAAACTCGGTGAAGTGTATCGCCTGTTCGCCCGCAGCATCATGGAAAGCGAACGCCCCCGCGGCCTGGATGAGCTGGCCCTGGAGGAATACGAAATACTGCTGGAAGATCAGGCCCTGCCTTTCGAAGATAAAGCCATCGCTATATTTCAAACCAACTCCGAGCGAACCAGCAATGGCGTTTGGGATGAATGGATTCAGAGAAGCTACGAATCACTTAGCAAGCTATCGCCCGGCCGCTACAACAAAACCGAACTGACGGAGGATTACGTTGATGTCATATACTAAATCAGCCCTCCCACTGCTGGTGATATTTGCCCTCTCTGGCTGCTCAATGTTTGGCGACAAAGAAACCCTCGAATCAAGCGATTTCGACATGCCTGATTCCGTCACCATTGACCTGACCGGCGAGGTGCCTGAGGAGCAATCTGCAGCGCCAGAAGCGGTCGCCATTCCCGATGCGGAAAGCACACAGGCCACGGACACATCTCAAACAGAGTCCACCAGCAACACCATCGCTGACCAAGACTCCGCTGCGGTATTGGCACGCCTCAATCAACCCAGCCAGGAAGCGATAACACGCGACCCCGAGCAAGCCAAACAAGCAAAACTGGCCCAGCCAGACTACGATCGCGCCATCACCGAATTGCGCAAAGGCAACCTGGATGCAGCCATGGCCCGTTTTAAAGACTTATCCCAGCAATATCCGGCCTTATCCGGCCCAATTGTGAACCAGGCCATTATTTTAAGAAAAAAAGGTAAAACCCAGGAAGCCTACGACCTGTTGCAGAAATCCATCTTGCAGCATGGGAAAAACCCGTTACTTCTTAATGAGTTAGGAGTGTTAAGTCGGCAGCTTGGCAAGTTCAAACAAGCACAGGCCAGCTATGAATCTGCGATCCGTATCGACGAACGCTACGCAGCAGCCCACTATAATCTTGGGGTACTGGCGGATCTTTATCTACACGACCCCGCTATGGCCCTGAACCAATTCGAAATCTATCAGACCCTGATCCCCGAGCCGGACCGTAAAGTCAAAGGCTGGATCATTGAACTACAACGGCGAGCAGCGCGAGCACAATGAACCGATTACATAAGCTGATACGCATACCACTGTTGACTGTGCTGGCCATCACCAGCCAAGCCGCATGGTCACTGGATGAAGGTACCACCATTATTGGCACCAAAGAGGCTCCCAACGTGTTGAACGTTGTGCCCTGGCAGAATCGGGAGCTCAATATAGACCCATGGGAAGCCAAGCCTACTCTGGATTCCCAATTGCTGAATGATTCTCTCAAACCGGTGGATCAAGACGAGTTGCGCAGACAAGTGGAATATTTTAACCTGCTGCAACACTCTGACCCCAAGTGATTGATCAATAAGGATTTACAGCGCAACAAGAACAAGAAACGACAACCCGGCCACCCTGCACTGCTATTCAGGGGCACCGGACACACACTGATTAAACGAACAGATGAAACCTTAATTTGGTAACGCAGGAGACCAAAATGTCTGACACAGTGAATGCTGCTGAACAAAGCGCAGGATTGATCACCACCACCGCCCAGTTCTTTCAGGAAGGCGGCCCCTTTATGTACATCATATTGGCGGTGTTTCTGGTTGGCCTTGCCATCACCCTGGAGCGCTTCATCTATCTGAACCTCACTCAAACCCGAAATCAGATGGTGTGGAAGAAACTGTTTCCCCTCCTGACTCAGGGCAAGTTCAAATCAGCCATGGAGGAAGCCAAAGGCTCCGGCAGCGCAGTGGCCAAAATCTTGGTGTACGGTCTGTCCCGCAGCGCCTATGCAACCCGTCATGACGAAGTGGAAATGGCGATGGAAGAAGGCCTTATGGAAGCAATCCCTCACCTAGAGCGTCGCACCAACTACATCGCCACCTTCGCTAACATCGCAACGCTATTGGGTCTGTTGGGCACCATCATGGGTCTGATCAATGCATTTACCGCCGTAGCCAGCGCTGATCCGTCGCAGAAAGCCGACCTGCTGTCTGCCAGTATCTCCGTGGCCATGAACACCACCGCATTCGGTCTGATGGCGGCGATACCACTCCTGCTGGCCTTTACCTATTTGCAGAACAAAACCAACCAGCTGATCGATAGCATGGAAATGGCCTCCGTTAAATTCCTCAACGTATTCCGTCAAGCACAAAGCCAGAAGGCACAGGGCAACGGACAGGGCTAATGCTGTTTAGCGTTGGCCAAACGAATACGTTTGAGCAGGAGCTGTTATGAGTAGACGCTCGCGTCGAAGACATACTGGAGATGCAGAAATCAACATTACCGCCTTCATGAACCTGATGGTGGTACTGGTGCCGTTTCTGCTGATTACAGCGGTGTTTTCGCAGATTTCAATTCTTGAACTGAACTTACCGGCCACCACCCCGGCTGTTCAGCAACAGGAAGACAAAAAACCCATCGTGCTGGAAGTTCTGATATACAAGAACCGATTGGAAGTGGTCGACCGTCAGACAGGGCCACTAAAGATTATTCCTGATATCGGTAACAGTCACGATTACGACACTATGGTAAAAACGCTGAAAGCGGTGAAAAATCGTTTCCCTGATATCACCGAGATCACCCTGCTGCTGGAAGCCAATACGCCGTACGACGTACTGGTAACCACCATGGATAAAGTGCGCCTGACCAAACAGGTGATCAACGGCACGGCAGAAAGCGCTGAACTGTTTCCGGATATAGCCATTGGCGATGCGCCGCCCGATAAGCAAAATACCTCCTCCATCAACTCAGTTGAAGGAGGTGCGGCATGAAGCTTTCCCATCGCGCAAAACGCATGGATCGACGCCACAAACGCCAGTTCCTGCCCGGCGTAAACCTGGTGTCCTTAATGGACATATTTACCATTCTGGTGTTCTTCCTGCTGGTGAATTCATCGAATACCACTCAGCTGCCCAGCCAGAAGTCCATTAAGCTGCCTGAGTCCATTGCCGAACAGCTGCCCAAAGAAACACTGACCATTATGGTGAACGACAAAACCATATTGGTGAATGGGCGCATCGTGGAAGAAGTGCCGACCATCATGGCACAACGCAGCGATACCATTCCTGCCCTGCAAAAAGAACTGCTCTATCAGGCCAGTAAAGCACCGGCACTGGTGGTGAATGAGCTGGGCGTCGCAGAACGTGATGTCACCATCATGGGCGACAAGGAAATCCCCTACGCGCTGCTACGCAAAATCATGATGACCTGCAGCAACAATGAGTATTCACGTATCTCACTGGCTGTCCTCAAGAAAGCGGAGGACAAGCGATCATGAAGCCTCTGTATTACTCAACGCCAAGCCTGCCCTGGGATCGAGCAGCCGAAGAGGAAAAACTGTTCCGCAAGATGATCTCGGTGTTCATCGTGATATTTGTCATCATGCTTTTGGTGATTCCCAATATCCCGGTACCCGAAAAGCAGCGGGATCAAGTGGAGAAAATACCGCCTCGATTGGCAAAACTGGTAATGGAAAAGCAAAAGCCGCCACCACCGCCTCCTCCTCCGAAAGAAGAGAAAAAAGAGGAAGAGAAAAAGGAAGAACCCAAGAAAGAAGAGCCCAAAAAGGAAGAACCTAAAAAAGAAGAGAAGCCCAAGCCAACAGCGAAAGAAAAGGCCAAAGCCGCTATTGCTGTCTTTGATGACTTGAGCGATCTAAGGGACACCAATGATCTGGCGGATCTGAAAACCGAGCAGAAATCGATTGCCTCTGTGGGTGCGCAAGAGCAAACAACCCAGCGTTCACTGGTGGGAACGATGGCACTGGGTAGCAGCGGCGGTGTCAGCACTTCCAAGGCCAGCTCTGGCGGCGGCGGTTCTGGCACTCTGGCGGGCGTCACCTCAACTAAAGTGGAAAGCCAGATCGCCGATCCCGCTGCCCAAAAAGAGGAACGACGTGGCAAAGATGGTAAAGCTCGTCGCTCCACTGAAGACATCCAGCTGGTATTTGATAAGCATAAAGGCGCTATTTACTCCTTATATCGTCGGGCATTGCGCAACAACCCAGCCTTGGAAGGTACCGTGGTACTGCGCATGGAAATCCAACCAGATGGCACTGTCACCAAGTGTGACGTGGTCAGCAGTGAGCTGAACGATGCAGACCTTGAGCGCAAAATCGTGCTCAAGATCAAACGCATCAACTTTGGTTCCATGGCTGTGGGTGTATGGAACGATACCTACCCCATCTCGTTCATACCGTCGTAATGACAAGGGTAAGAGCATGCTGAGAGCGCTGAGTTGCATCATTATAGGGTTGGCCTTACTGGCCAGCCCTGTAGCGTTCGCCAAAAAACCACCGATAGGTGACAAAGCGCCTGATTTCACACTGCACAGCGACGGTCCACACAACCTGAGGCTGTCAGAGCAAAAAGGCTATATTGTCGCTGTGGTGTTCTGGGCCAGCTGGTGTCGCTCCTGCCCGGTACAATTGCAGGCATTGGAACAGTTACAGAAAAAGTACGCCGATTTCGGGGTTAAAGTATGGGCGATTACTCTGGATAAAAATCGCGCCGACACCCAACACTATCAGGAGCACAAAGGCCTGGCCCTGACCGTGCTCTATGATGAGACTTTTGTTGTCAGCGAACGCTACGACATAGATGATCTGCCCTCCTCCTTTATCGTGGATAGGGATGGGGTTATTCGTCATTTGCAAAACGGCTTTGAGCCAACTGACGTCAACACATTCGATACCCTGCTGCAAAGCCTGGTATCCGAGTAGGCGAACCCAAACGAGTGAAGCACATGAACGCGATCAATCACAAACTGGCCCGATTATTTTCCGCACTGCTGCTGGTGTCACTCTGCAGCCTGTCCACTGCGGCTGATCTGGAAGAGACCGTGGATCTTGATGTGGGCGACGACCTTGAGTTCATCGAAATCGATGACATCCTGGATGAAGAAGCCAGCGCCCCGGCAGCAACCGTTGCCATACCCAAAGCCAATCTCGAGGCACCAGCCGAAGAAGAAGAGTTCGTTGATCTGAACATGATTCTGTACGGCACAGAAAACCCCAACGGGGATGCGCAAACTGCCATGGCAGACAAAGATCCTGAAACCATGCAACAGGAGATGCAATCCCTCAAGGAAAAGATTCTGCAAGTGAACCGGGATCTGTTTATCCTCGAAGAAGATCTACTGTTCCCGAGCAGCACGCAGGTGAACGTGTTCGTGTCTTATGATGCTCTGGAGTACTTTCAGCTGGATGGTGTCTCGCTCAAAATCAATGATCGCCCTATCAGCAACCACCTCTATACCGAGCGCGAATTGAAAGCAATGAATCGCGGCGCTGTACAGCGACTGTTCACTGGCAACCTGCCAGTAGGTGAGCACGAACTGGTTGCGGTGGTGACTGGAGTCGGGCCAGAAGGACGCGACTACAAGCGAGCAGTCAGCATGGCGTTTGAGAAAACCAGCGGCACCAAATATATCGAACTAACCATCGAAGGGGATGATCTCCGCAAGCAACCCGGCTTCAGACTGAAGCAGTGGGAGTGATGGCTGAGGAATCCTGAATTGAAACCGAACCCTCATCGCCTGGCTGATCGGCACCAGACCTCCTCGACACTCTGGAGCCTGAGTGCTGCCTTGGTTATTGCACTGACAATAGCCATGCCGGATCGTGCCAACGCCTTGGACCTGGATCCATTTGACTGGTTTGGCTCCGATCAAACTACGGTTGAAGGCACTGAAGCACCGCCACAACCCAAGCCGCCAGTGCCCATCGATCAACCACATGCGATTGAAGACCTGGCGTATGGTGACTTACTGTATGAGTTCTATCAAGAACATTACTTCTCTGCCATTACCAAAATCCTGGTAGCCAAAGAGCGAGGTTTGTTTAAAAACAACAGCGAACACGCAGAGCTGGTATTGGGTGCTCTCTATGTTTCTTATGGCTTACTTGATAACGGCGAAGCTATTTTCACCAACCTGCTGAATACCTACACATCGCCACAAGGAGCAGATGAATCCTGGTATCAGTTGGCCCGCATTTATTACAAGCGCGGCAGACCACAACACGCCTTAGATATACTCACTTCCAATATCAGTGAGCCTGTGGAGTCCCGTGCTGCCGAGTACGTGCTGTTACAAATACTCTGCTACATTCGCCTGGGTGATGTGAATCAGGCCCAATCCCTGAGCCAATACCTAAAAGAAGATCGAGTCCAAAGCCTGTTTGTGCGTTTTAACATGGGTTCGGCAATGGCGCAGCTGGGCAATATGGAAGGCGCTGCCGGATACTACCGCGACATCCTCAACAGCAATCAACCCCATACCGACATAGATAAAACTGTGCACGACCAGGCGGCCCTGGCCCTTGGCATCCATTACTTGCGCAGCAACGAACTGGCCTTGGCGGAACAAACGTTTTTGAAAATTCGTTTGTATGGGCCGGTGGCCAATCGGGCGTTGTTAGCGCTGGGCTGGACTCATTTTCACGCTGACCGCAAAGCAGACGCGCTAACACCCTGGATGGAGCTGAATGAGCGCCCTCTTACGGATCCATCCGTTCAGGAAAGCATTCTCAATGTGCCTTTTGTCTATGAAGAACTCGGCGCACTGCAAGATGCCTTGGATGGTTACAATGCGGCCTACAAGATATTCCGCAACCAACGCCGCAAACTTGAAAAAATCAAACGCGGAGTATTGCAACCCGACTGGATAGAAAACATCAGCCCCGTGGATTTATCCGGCCAGGATGTAATGGGCACCCTCCCCGAGTTTCAGTTGCCGGTGGATGATGAGATCAGTCAGCATTTGTATCAGTATTTCGCCAGCAATGACTTCCAGCGGCTTTATCACGATTACCGTGAATTACAACGGCTGTACATGGTACTAAACCACTGGGAAAAGCAGTTCCCCAGTTTCAACGAAATGATCAATACCCACGTTGAGCGTCTGAACGAGCTGGCTCCGCAAGCTGAAAAATCGATTGAGCAGTCACAAAAGTTCTACGCCTATTCACGAGTAAAACTGGATGAATTCGAAACCCGCCTGAATCAGATCATCGCCAATGACGACCTTATGGGGCTGGCCAATGTGTCCCAACTGGCCCAGAAAGAACGCCTCGATGCCATCGAAAGCACACTTAATGAACTGAATGATCCGGATATGTATGCCGAGGAATGGCATAAGCTGAAGCTATTGAAAGGATTGTTGCTGTGGGATCTGAGTGCCGCCTCCATTGACAAAAGATGGGAAACCACCAAAGAGCAAGTAGCCATCAATAACATGCTCACCGAACTCGAGAACCGGATACGAGCCGTATCCGCTGCCAGAGAAGTTCGACTGAATCGCTTCTACGGATTCGAGACCCGTGTTATTGACCTGCGCCAGCGAGTGGAAGGCCTTAAAGCTGAAACCGCCAGACAACTTCGCCAACAGCGCCATCAGATGCAGAAACTGGCGGTCGCTATCATCGAACGGCAGCAGAAGCAACTGGATGCCATGCGCGCAAAAACCTTGTTGGCCATTGCCCGCCTACAGGATCTTGGTTACATGCAGGAGCGAAATCGCAAAAGAATACGCGAGCAAAGCATTATGTTAGAGCTAGGTGCCGAACCCTCCGATTCGTCGGCCCCGGATACCAACACTGAACTGACCCCGGTGGATCAAAAAGAGTCAGCTCAGAACCTGGGTGACGTGATCAAACGCATTTTTTCAGGCGATTGATATTACGCGCTCACCCAAGCTCTTGCTCTAGCTCATTGTGAGATCAAATCATACAGGCTAGCATTGACCTCAAATACTGTTCATGTAAGCGGCACACTATGTCTAGCACTACATCTACCAAAACCAACCAACACCCGATAATACGAGCCATCGCCTACTTGGTTATCAGCGGTGGATCGATCGTTCTGATATTCAGCCTGGCACTACTGCACAGCACCCTACAAAAGCAAAGTTGGCCTGCCGCCACAATTGCTCGGGTGAATCAGAGCTTTTACTATCAGGTGGGTGAAAAACGCTACGAAATTCAACCTTCGGATAGCATCAACGACAGCACCCGAAAAGTATATTTCAACCCAGAGCAACCCGACCAATTTGTGGTTGAGATCCCCAGCTTCTGGTGGCATCTATACTTGAGTATGGCTGGACTTATTGTATTGTATGCAGGGTTACATTTGCGCCAAGAGCGCAACCGTAATATCCAGTCCTTGGGGTTCGAATAGAATAAAGCTACCCAAAACCAAACCACTAACGGCAAACATAATGGCAAAACATCAAGAGCACATCGTCTGCATCAAATCCTCAAAAGTAACACACCACAAGCATGGCTTTGTCGACTATGAGTTGAGCAATCAAGACCTGATGCTGGGGCAGCGCGCATCCTTGGAACTGGATGAGGATTTTCGTCAAGTACTGCCTGTCTCGATCTTTACCCACAAAGGCAAAGTATGGGCTTACGAGCGCACATCCAAAGGCGGAGAAACTCGACTGCATAACAAAGTAGCTGTAGCCGTTGGTGGCCATTGGGATTTGAATGATCTTGTTGTTGAAGACAGCGTTATTGATCTCGAAAAATCCCTATCCCAAACCATGGCTCGCGAACTGAATGAGGAGGTACATTTAACCTCGGCAGTTATTAATACTACAGAGCTGGCGCAGAAGATCTGCTCTGATGAAACAGAGGTAGATAGAGTTCACCTGGCAGTAGTGTACGTTCACGAACTGGACGGAGAAGGTATCGCATCAGCGGAAGAACAGCTGAAGACAATAGGATTCATATCACCCAAAGAGCTGCTTTCTGGCGAGTATAATATTGAGGGCTGGGCCAGAATCATCTGCGAGATATTAGTTCGGAATACTTAATCCACATCCATCAAGCTGATCTAAGGCGCGAGCATCTAACAACCAAAACAGTAGCCTTGCGCCAGGTTGCAGCCCCGCGTCCGCACCTGGAGCCGCTACCTGCATATTCAACTCATATATTAACTCGACGCTTTATTGTTGGAGTTTACGTATATGCTACGGAACATCGAACTGGCGGAAATGTCCATTGTCTAATGGCAATTAGATGCTTTTTTGACCGGGCTCATTAATATTCAAACCCATGATCGAATACAAAGGCTATATTCCCTTGTTTCACTATCCTTTAATGTTAGGTCAATATACTGGCTGACGTAGGAAGATATAATAGCAGCGATTCTAAGGGACAGAATCGGCCTGATGTTCACTCAGCTCGCTCAACAACACATTAGAATGTACAGTGACATGCATTGGCACGTATAAGTAACTACGTGGAACCCAATAAGGATATGACATGAAACAGAACCGCAATACCCCCAAAAGCGCCTTATCCATCGCCATTTCGATCAGTTTGGCTGTCGGATTATTCAGCGTTGGTATCCGTACCGCTGTCTCCGCGCCCTCCCTTACCATTTACAACGGCAATTTCGCAGTTGTAAGAGACACCATTAAACTTAACCTCTCCAAAGGCGACAACGATGTTAAGTATCAGGACATAACCAAGCAACTGGAGCCCGATTCTGTGGTGTTTCGGCCAACTGATACTAAATGGCCATTATCGATTCTTGAACAAAACTACCTGTCGTTGCCGGTAAATGAGGCCCTGCTACTGAACTATTTTGAAGGCCAGACCATCGACTTCGAAGTTATCCGCAATAAACAAACCTCGAACCTGCCGGGCAAAATCATACGCAGTGGCCTCTCTGGAGGCTCGCCCATTATCGAAATGGAGGGTAAAACCCGTTTCGGCTTGCCCGGACGCCCTCTGTTTCCTGCCCTGAAGGATGACACGCTGCTTAAACCTACCTTAGCCTGGCAATTGAAATCGGGTAAATCAGGCGAGGTAAATGCTGAATTGGCGTATCTCACTGGCGGCCTGAACTGGAAGGCCGACTATAACCTGATTGCAAAAGAAAACACCGACAAGGTTAACGTCAATGGCTGGGTCACTTTTGAAAACCAATCGGGTAAAAGCTTCAACGCTGCCAAAATAAAATTGATGGCTGGGGACATCAACAAACTGAGCCCTCCTTCGGTAAACCTATACAAAGCAAGAGCCATGGCGATGGAAATGGCGATGGATGCCCCAAGCGTTACTCAGAAAGATTTTGATGAGTATCACCTTTATGCCATTGGCCGCCCGATTGACCTTGCCGATGGTGAAAGCAAACAGGTGGCCTTTGTGGATGCCAGCGGGGTTATCTCCAATACGCGTTTCATTTATGACGGCGCTCAGATTGATCAGCGCTATCAACCTGGAATGGAGCGGATTCGCAGCGATCCCAACTACGGCACCCAAAGCAACAACAAAGTGTGGATCTATCGGGAATTCAACAACAGCAAGAAGAACGGACTGGGTATTCCTCTGCCAAAGGGCCGCGTGAGATTCTACCAAGCAGATAACGACGGGCAGCTTGAGTTTCTTGGTGAAAACAATATCGACCACACCGCAACCGAGGCAAAGGTATCATTATACACAGGGAACGCATTTGACGTGGTTGGTAGCCGCAAACGTTTGGATTTCCAAATGAATGATCGTCAGAACTCGGCTCAGGAATCCTTTGCTATAACGCTGAAAAACAGCAAGAAAGTACCTGTAACCGTTTCAATTGTGGAACACCTATATCGTTGGACCACATGGTCTATTCAAACGCATTCAAGTCCATTCGACAAAACTGACGCTCAAACCATTGAGTTCGAAGTGGAGCTAAAACCAGATCAGGAAAAAACCACCACCTACACCGTTCACTATCAGTGGTGATAGCACCAACATTGTGTTCGCGTGTGGATCTCTTGAATCAAAATAAAATAGTGACGGCTTCTAGGCAGCGACGGCTTCTGAATTAGAGGTTAAACATTAATCAAGAGCGTGAATTTTTGCCAAATAATATTCGGAAAATACTACTCGGTTGGGTAACATGAAAAAGGGAGTGGGCTTGGTTTGCTTAACTTGGGAGGTGAGCGAATACACATTAAATTTTGCCTTAACAAATCTTACAGAATCTACTTTTACTTAATTAATGTTAGCAAGGAGCTGAGTTTATGAAATCCACAAAACTGTTACTGGCCGCAGTACTGCTATGTTTGGGAGCGCTGCCTGGCTTGGCAATGGCGAAACCCAATATACTGCTGATCGTCTCCGACGATACAGGCTATGGTGATTTGGGCCCCTATGGCGGCGGTGAAGGCCGCGGCATGCCAACACCGAACATTGATCGCATAGCCAACGAAGGCATGACCTTGTTCTCGTTCTACGCCCAACCCAGCTGTACTCCGGGCCGTGCTGCGATGCAAACAGGGCGTATTCCGAACCGCAGTGGTATGACCACAGTGGCATTCCAAGGGCAAGGCGGTGGCCTGCCTAAGGCAGAGTGGACGCTGGCTTCCGTATTGAAAACCGCCGGTTATAACACTTATTTCACCGGAAAGTGGCACCTTGGGGAAGCTGATTACGCTCTGCCCATTGCACAGGGTTATGACGAAATGAAGTACGCCGGTTTGTACCATCTCAATGCCTACACTTACGCCGATCCTACCTGGTTCCCTGATATGGACCCAGAACTGCGCAAGATGTTTGCCAAGGTAACCAAAGGAGCGTTGTCCGGTAAGGCCGGCGGCAAGGTGACTGAGGAATTTAAAATCAATGGCCAGTATGTAGACACCCCAGATAAAGGTGTTGTGGGTATCCCTTATTTCGACGGTTACGTTGAGAAAGCCACCATCGAGTTCTTGGAGCAAGCCGCCAAGTCCGATAAGCCTTTCTTCATCAACACCAACTTCATGAAAGTGCATCAGCCCAACATGCCACATCCCGACTACGAACATAAATCCCTGTCTAAGAGCAAATACGCAGACTCGGTAGTAGAGATGGATGCCCGCATCGGACGCATCATGGACAAACTGCGTGCGTTGGGCCTGGATAAGAACACCCTGGTCTTCTATACCACAGATAACGGTGCCTGGCAGGACGTATACCCTGATGCAGGCTACACTCCTCTGCGCGGTACCAAAGGTACAGTGCGTGAAGGCGGAAACCGTGTTCCTGCTATTGCCTGGATGCCAGGAAAAATCAAGGCTAACACCAAGAATCACGACATCCTGGGTGGACTGGATCTAATGTCAACCTTCGCCAATATGGCAGGCATCAGCTTGCCGAAGAAAGATAGAGAAGGTAAGCCTATTATTTTCGATAGCTATGACATGTCGCCAGTGCTGTTCGGCAAAGGAAAATCTGAGCGTAAATCCTGGTTCTACTTCACCGAGAATGAGTTAACCCCTGGTGCCGCTCGAGTAGGCAACTACAAAGCAGTATTCAATCTACGAGGTGACAATGGTCAATCCACTGGAGGATTGGCGGTAGATTCGAACCTGGGATGGAAAGGCCCAGACAAATATGTTGCCACGGTACCTCAGATATTCGATCTGTGGCAGGATCCACAGGAACGCTATGATATTTTCATGAACAACTACACTGAGCGCACCTGGACACTGGTCACCATCAACGAAGAAGTCAAAAATTTGATGAAGACCTATGTCAAGTATCCACCACGCAAACTGCAGAGTGAGGTGTATACCGGCCCGATCACCATCACCCAGTACCAGCGTCTGAAACATGTTCGAGAGACACTGGAGAAAGAAGGATTCAAACTGGGCATCCCTACCGGTAACTAAAATAAAGGCCCCGGATTTTGACAGTCTGGGGCCTTTATCGTTTCCTCACAAAATTGAGATCACGACATGATGAGAAATCTACTCAAGCTACCCTTGATGTATTTAATAGCCATTACTGTGCTATTTACGACCCCCACTCAAGCTGCTGATCCTCTACCCTCGTGGAAGGACGGCAAAACAAAGGCATCGATCATCACCTTTGTCAAAGCAGTTACCGATAAACAGTCTGCAGATTTCGTGGCACCCGCAGAACGTATCGCCACGTTCGACAACGACGGCACGCTCTGGACAGAGCAGCCCATGTATACGCAACTGAGCTTCGCGCTGGATCGTATTACTCAAATGGCACCTCAACATCCTGATTGGGCATCCAAGCAACCGTTCAAAGCGGTGCTCGACAAGGACATGAAAACCCTGGCAGCCAGCGGCGAAAAGGGGCTGTTGGAACTGGTGGTTGCCTCCCACTCCGGCATGAGCACTGAATCCTTCGAGGCTATTGTTCTGGACTGGTTTTCACAGGCCCGGCACCCGCGTTTCAAGCGCCCTTATACTGAGATGGCGTATCAACCCATGCTGGAGCTGTTGGCGTTTTTACGGGCAAACGAATTTAAAACCTACATTGTCTCAGGTGGCGGTGTTGAATTTATGCGCCCCATAACAGAATCCGTCTACGGTGTTCCACCCGAACAGGTGGTAGGCTCGTCTATAAAAACCCAATACGAAGTTCAAGACGGAAAGCCCACACTGGTTCGGCTTGGTGAGATCGGGTTTATTAATGATAAAACGGGTAAACCTGTTGCCATAAACGATCATATAGGGCGTCGCCCCATTGCCGCATTCGGTAATTCCGACGGGGATCAGCAGATGCTTGAATGGACTGCAGCAGGTGATGGCGCGCGACTGATGATGCTGGTATTCCATGACGATAAAGATCGGGAATACGCCTATGGCCCCGCCGGAGGTCAGCCGGAAAGCAGCTCTGGGCATTTCTCGCAAGAGCTGATGGATAAAGCCAAGAAAAACAACTGGAATGTTATCAGCATGAAAAACGACTGGAAGAAGGTTTTTCCAGACAAGAAATAATCTGCATCACCTGCTGCGGGCCTGCGATTCAGCAATACCGGCGGTACTGGATCATTGCTGCAACAGCGCCTGAATTTCATCAGCACCCAAGGTTTCATGTGCAATTAAAGCCTCCGCCAACATATCCAGTTGGCGGCGCTTTTCTTTCAGAAGCTGCTCGGTGCGCTGTTCACTTTTCTTTACCAATGCTTCAACCTCAAGATCAATTGTGTGGGCCGTGGTGTCACTAAAATCGTGGGAAGTAGCTATTTCCATACCCAAAAAGGGATGCTCTTCATTCTGCGGAAAATAAATCGGGCCCAACTTTTCACTCATGCCCCACTGGGTGACCATTCGCCGGGCCAGCCTTGTGCATTGCTTCAAATCATCTGCAGCACCGGAACTGATATTACCGAACACCACCCGCTCTGAGCAGCGCCCTGCCAATAAAACACAAAGGCGATCTTCCAGTACATCCTGGGTATAATTAACGCGATCTTCTACCGGCATGGTTTCAGTGACACCCAGCGCCCGCCCACGAGGGATGATAGTAACTTTGCTGACCGGATCTGCGTTGGGCAGGCTGATCGATAACAGAGCGTGTCCTGATTCGTGGTAGGCAATGCGCTTTTTATCTTCTTCGTTAAGAATTTCCTGCCGTGCCGATCCCAGTAGAATCTTATCGTGGGCGTACTCGAAGTCACTTTGCTCTATTTCAGATTTATTGTCATGGGCCGCGTGCAGCGCAGCCTCGTTTACCAGGTTCTCGAGGTCAGCCCCCGAGAAACCAATGGTTCGAGCCGACAATTGTGGCAGATCAACGTCATTGCCAATGGGCTTTTTACGGGTGTGCACCTGTAAAATCTGCAGACGGGCCATCTTTTGAGGCAGCTCCATGGTAATTTTGCGATCAAAACGCCCCGGCCGCATAAGCGCAGGATCAAGCACATCCGGCCGGTTTGTGGCTGCCAGCACAACCACCGGCTCATCATCGGCAAACCCATCCATCTCGGCCAATATTTGATTCAGGGTTTGTTCCCGTTCGTCATTGCCGCCCCCCACACCAGAACCCCGCACTCGCCCAACTGAATCAATTTCATCGACAAAAATCAATGCAGGTGCCTTTTCGCGGGCCTGCTGGAACATGCTTCGCACACGCCCTGCCCCTACCCCCACAAACATTTCGACAAACTCGGAACCGCTGATGCTAAAGAAAGGCACACCGGCTTCAGCGGCGGTGGCTTTGGCAAGTAAGGTTTTACCTGTACCCGGCGGCCCCATCATCAATATTCCCTTGGGTAATTTAGCCCCGAGCTTGCGGAATTTCTCCGGGTTAGACAGAAACTCGATGATTTCCCTTAGATCCTGCTTGGCATCATCCAGCCCGGCCACTTCATCAAAGCTGATCTCGTTAGTGGCCACGTGCTCATACAGGCGGGCACGGGAGCGTGCAAAGCCAAACAGCCCTGAACCACCCCCCATTCGCCCCTGCAAAGCATGATTGCTATAGGCAAAAAAGCCGAAAATCAAAATCCAGGGCAAAATACTGATCAGAACGGTAGCCCAGGTTGGCAATTGTTCGCTTTTTGCAATCAGCTCTACGTTTCGGGTCTCGATCTCGGTCAGCAGGTTATCGTCCTGCAGTGCGGGCATATACGTTTTAAAATCGTACCCTTTTGCTTTATCCGTTCCGCTATAACGACCAAACACCTGCTGCCCGCGCAACTGCACCGATTCAATTTGATTATTGTAGAGTTGCTGCTTGAACTGGGTATAGGGGATTTCAGCTGGCCCAGTTTCTGATTGAGTGGAAAAGCTGTAATAGAGAGCGAACAAAAAAAGCGTGAAGAATAAGGGCCGCCAGTCAAAAAGGGGATGGGGTGGCGGCACGTTACCTTTGGTTTGGTCTGGTTTCTGTTTGGGTTCGTTCATTACTTAGTGCCTGAATGCGCATGCTGTAAGGGTCGATGCCCCATACTAACACATCGAATAAAAGCGCATTAGCAAGGGTGTTCTATTCGAGTACGCAGGCCACCAGATCCAGCAAGGCTGTTTCAGACAGGGCACGGCTCATGTAGTAGCCTTGCACTTCATCACAGCCGTGCTCGCTCAGCAACTGATACTGCTCCCAGGTTTCCACCCCTTCGGCAATGACACTGAGGTTAAGGCTCTTGGCGATGGCTATTACCGTTTGTGCAAGCTGCAGTGTATCGGCGTTCTCGACAATATCTTCAATGAAGACTTTGTCGATCTTCAAGGTGCTTATGGGAAACTTGCGCAGGTAGTTTAATGAGGAATAACCTGTCCCGAAGTCATCCACGGCTATGCGAATCTGAGCCTGTTGCAACTTTTTCAGCATTTGCAGGCTGTGTTCCACATCATCCATGATAGCGCTTTCGGTAATCTCCAGCTCAAGATGGGCCGGGTTAACATGATAGCGCTGTACCTGGAACAATACCCATTCAGCAAAATCATCCCGCTTGAACTGATTGGCAGAAACATTAACACCCACCCTGCCAAACGAGACCCCCTGTTGCTGCCACTGGGAAATCTTCTCGCAAGTCTGCTGGAACACCCATTCCCCTAGCGGAATAATCAGATCGGTCTGCTCGGCCAGATCGATAAACTCAAGAGGGCGCACAGTACCAAACACCGGGTGATCCCAACGCAACAGCACTTCAATACCGGTCATCACGCCATTGCGCACGGAATATTGTGGCTGAAAGAACAGGTCAAACTCTTCCCGTACCAACGCTTTGCGCATGGCGTTTTCCATGATCAAACGATCCATGGCGCGCTTGTTCATCTGTTCATCATAGAACTGGTAGTTGTTTTTGCCTGACCGCTTGGCGGCATACATGGCAGTGTCGGCGCTGCGCAACAGCACTTCTGCGGTCTGCCCGTGATATGGGTAAATGCTGATACCGATACTGCAGGAGGAGTACACCTCTCTGCCATCGATTAGAAACGGGGCAAAGAACTGGGCCAGCACTCGGGAGGCCATTTTAATGGCGGTCTGCTCGGCGACTTCCCGATCCAGGTTACGCAGTACCAGGGCGAATTCATCGCCACCCATGCGGGCAACGGTGTCCCCTTCGCCCAGGCAGTACATCAAACGCCGGGCAACTGATTTAAGCAGTTGATCACCCGCGCTGTGCCCAAGGGAGTCATTAACCGGTTTAAAGCGATCCATATCCAGGAACAAAACGGCTAGCGCCGTGCTGTTTTCTTCCGACTCAACCACTGCATCCTGCAGGCGTTCATTAAACAGCAAACGATTGGCCACCCCGGTAAGGGAATCGTAATGGGCCAGCCGATAGATTCGCATTTCGTTGCGCTTCTTATCGGCAATATCCATTAGCATCCCCACATAGTTCTGCACCTCATTTTTGAGGTTGTGGGTCTGACTGAAACTGAGTATGGCCGGTCGGTGTTCACCGCTGCGCCGCACAAAGTCGCATTCGCCCCGCCATTTTCGATCACGCTGCAGACAATGACGTATTTTACGGAAAAACTCCGGCCCGTAACGGCCACGCCAGATGTGGCTGCAGTGAAGGCCCAGCATCTCTTTGGGGGAATAGCCGGTTAACTCGTAGAACGCAGGATTGGCGCGCAAAATAAAGCCGCTACGATCGGTAATGAAGAACCCTTCTGACACGGCATCGAAAGTGGCAGCGAATAACTGGCGTTCGCTTTCCAACAATTCACGGCTGGGGAAATATTCTGCAATACCCAGGGTTCCGATGATGTCTCCAAACTCATTAAACAACAGGGAAAACTGGATAGTGGCTGATATCGCATTGCCATCCAGGCTGCGCAGGGTCTGGCGAACCACTCGGGTTTCAGGCTTTCCGTTTACAAACAAATCCTGGCAAACGGATTCCAGAAACTCTCCGGTTTCCTGGGTAAGAAATGTCATCTGGCCTGACGTCAGCAGCGTATTGATATCAAAGCCCAGGGTTCGACATTCACCACTTACCTTTATCAGGCGCATGTTCTGGTCGGAGACCCAAACCAAACGGGACAAAGCCGATTGCTCCCCCGCATTATAGACGGCAGGGTTTTGCACCATGGAAATCACACCGCACAGGTATTCCTTGTTACCGGCTTCTCCACCAAAGAGCAGGGTGTTATCCAAGTGCCCAAAGCGCCAGTAGCCGCACTCATCCCGAAATCGAAATAAGTGTCCTGCATTCGACTCGTTGGCTTTTACCATGGCGTCGATCAAATCTTCGCGAATATTGCGTAGCTGCAGCACCGGTGACGACGGACTGTGAAGATGAGCCTGATACAGATCGGTATCGTGGGACGTTTGGGTTAGCAGGGATTGCGGGGATGCCATATTGGAACAAACAATTCGCTGCTGATGCTGATCGGCAACAAAAACGTAATTTGGGCAATGTAGCCCTGCTTCGGCAGGGTCGTGCAGCATCAGTGACGAATTCATAAGGAAGCCACGGGGTCCGCTTGTTATTGTTCTTATTTATTAGGCTGTAGTAACGGTTATACCATGGCCAAATGATTAATGCATGGTCGGATCTATTAAATCATTTGAATAGGATACCTTTCCTGTCCTATCTATCAGTATTGCAGAGATACCTGCCAAAGAATTGACTAGTTTCATGCCTTTTTCAGGCCCAAGCACGAATACGGTGGTAGACAGCGCGTCTGCATCAATGGACTGATTCGCCAGAATGCTCACGCTTAACAGCTCACGGGCTGAGTCCCCCTGAGCGGGGTCGATAATATGGTGAAAGCGCACACCGTCCGCATCAAAGTAGCGCTCGTAATCACCGGAGGTGGATATGGCTGCGTTGGATAGTGGCACGGTGATCACATGCTCCTCCCCTCTGGGATGCTTGATGCCCAGCATCCAGGGCCGACCTCGATGATCGCCGATCAGACGACTATCGCCGCCTGCAGTCACCACCGCATTGTTAACACCTGCCTGCTGCAATATGGCAACCGCGTTGTCTACCGCATACCCTTTGGCAATGCCGCCCAGATCGATTCTCATGCCTGGTTTAGCGAATGCAATGGTCTGCTCAGCAGCATTCAGTTTGAGCTGGCGATAGTCAATAAGTGCGGCGGCGGCTTTCTGCTGCGCCTCATCAGGACGAACACGATTACGATAGTCAAACCGGTGTCCAAGGGATGCAAAGGTGATGTCAAAGGCTCCGCCGCTTACTTGACTGTAATAATTGGATTTCTGAATAAGCTTGAACAGTTCTGTACTGACGGATACCGGATGATCGGCTGCCTCGCGGTTGATCCTGGCCAGTTCAGCCGTGTCGATGTAGGGGCTCATCAGTTGATTAATGCGCTCCATTTCATCCATGACCCGCTGCATTAACACTTGGGCTTGCTGTGGGTCGTCCTGCCACAGCTCGACGAACACTCGGGTGCCCATTATGGGCTCTTCCCGACTGAACCAATCGGCTCGGGCAAGATCCGCGAATGACGCGACAACCGCAATGGCTGCCCAAATCAGGTAGCCATAACGATTGGTGGGCTTATGGGTGATCACAACGCCTTACCAAGGTACCAGGGTGCCATCGTAGGCGATAAAGTCACCGCTTTGCTGAGTTTTGAGTCCATCAATGATTTTGCGCATGCCACTGACGGAAGTGGTTGTGTCAATCAATGCGTTGGGGCCGCCCATATCGGTCAGCACCCATCCGGGATGCAAGGCAACCACTTTGATTTGCTCGGATGCCAAGTCAACTGATAAGGACTTGGTGGCGGCATTCAGCGCCGCCTTGGAACTGCGATAAAGGTAGCTGCCACCGGAGGTGTTATCACTCATGGAGCCCATTTTGCTGCTGAGCATGGCAATGGTGGCACTGCCTGCGCTCATCAGGTTGGATCTCAGCAACTCGACCATTTTAATGGGAGCAATACAATTGATCTGAAACACTTTGCTCCATTCCGCCTCATCCAGTTTGCCCAAAGGGTTGCTGTTCCCGTAGTAACCGGCGTTGTTGATGAGCACGTGAATGAGCCTGTCACCAACCGCATCAGATAATGCCTGGCGGGAGGCTGCATCTGCCACATCTAATGCATACAGTGACATGGCGTCCGGGTACTGTTGCTGGAGCGCTTGCAAGCCTTCGGATTGATCTGGATGGCGTGCGGTTGCGATCACTCGTTGGCCGGCTTTCAGATACTGTCGGGTGAATTCCAGTCCGATTCCGCGATTGGCACCGGTAATTAATATCGTTTTCATAACTCGCGCTCCCCGTTAATGTGCGACGCCGCTGGCGTCACATTGACCTCACCCTATGGTACTTTATCACTGAAACCCGTCATAGCTGACCCTGGATATTTCAAAGCAGGCCTCCCCTTTTGGGCGTGCCACGATCACGTCATCCCCTTCCTGCTTTTTAAGCAAGGCTTTGGCCATTGGGGAATCAATGCTGATCCAACCTCGTTCAAGATCAATTTCATCTGCACCAACCAGCCGGTAACGCTCGATGCCTCCCCCATCCAGATCCTCCAGCTCAACCCAGGCACCAAAGAATATCCGGCTCTGGTCGGTGGGTTTTTGGTTCACTGCTTTCACCACCTCCAGGCGCTTTACAAGATACCGAATGCGGCTATCGATTTCCCGCAGCTGCTTTTTACGGTAGATATATTCTGCGTTTTCGGAGCGATCCCCCTCTGCCGCAGCCTCACTAAGGGCCTTGGTCACTTCCGGCCGCACTGTATCGCTGATATGACGCAACTCCGTCATGAGTTTGTCTCGCCCCTCCGGGGTGATGTATGGGGCGGCGGGTTGTGAGGGTGGTCGGTATCGGCTCATTAAGTTTCTTTTTTTAAGGGCAGCTCACTCAGCAGGGCTGCCAGGATTTACTATCAGGGACGGCTTATCAAGTCAGGGTTTTCGGATAACTGTTTTACCATTTTATATTCGGCGCTGAGCACTTGCATGGTGCCATCCTGGGGGGTTTCCTCTGCGTTATCCACAATTTTATTCATAAGAAAATCGAATGACAGGTAGCCCCCATCATCAGGGCGACAATGGGGAAACAATTGAATCAGTCCATTGAAGTATTCCCTTGGGGCTGCGATCAGGATATGCAGTTTGCCATCCCGTGGGGCAGTGACCCCCAGGGATGGATTCTCCAGCCGGGCCACTTCCTTCACAGTGACCACTGCCTGGTTTTCAGCGAACGAGGAGGATCTGGCACCACCGTTACATTTCAACTGATAGCGCATGGAAGCCTTACCGGTTGCAGGATCCACCTCCAAGGTTTGGGACAGTTTGAAAGTGCTCACGATCATTTGGATCTGGGCGTCGTAATGCATGGGTACGTCTCACTACTTTATTGTTCTTATAGGTGTGCTTGTGTCGGTGTTCAGCGACTTATTCAGCTGACTTTATCACGAATTCACCATGCTGTTCGAGCCTGGTGTGTGAGCCTAAAATTCGATCCCGGCCTGGGCCTTCACCCCCAGACGAAACGCATGACGCTCGTCCTCAACAGAGCTGATAGTGTCTGCAATTTCCTGCAGCGGGGTCGCCATGGTTCGACCGGTAATGATCACGTTCTGGTGCTTGGGGCGTTGTTGCAGGGCTTCTACCACTGGCTCTACGTCCAGATAATGGTATTTGAACATGTAGCTCATTTCGTCAAATATCAGCAGGTCATAGGCTGGGTTGCTGAGATAAGGGCGGGCGGTTTCCCAGGCTTTCTGGGCGGTGGCGATGTCCTGCTCTTTGTTCTGGGTTTCCCAGGTGAACCCATCCCCCATCACATGCCAATCCACCATGGGGTGATCACGGAAGAATTTCAGCTCGCCGGTTTCCTCTCGCCCTTTTAGAAACTGTACTACGGCACAGCGTTTGCCATGGCCCAACGAGCGCGCCATGGTGCCAAACGCTGAGCTGCTCTTGCCCTTGCCATTGCCCTTCATCAGGATAAGAATGCCCCGCTCTTCGGTGGCTTTGGCAATTTTAGCGTCCATGACGGCTTTTTTAGCCGCCATACGTTGTTGATGCTTATCTGTCATGAGTAAGTTCCATTAATGTGGATTGAAAAGCCCTCGACGAAGGCGGTTCATAGACTGAGTGGATCGAATTGTTCCGGGGTGAGCTGCTCGCTTTGACCATAAAAGTGGCACAGCGACAGGCGTAACGTCTCTGCTCGCGTGGACAATCCTTGTTGAATAAGGGTTAACACCTGCTGATATACCGCCTGTTTGAACGGGTTAGAATCGGTGGCTTCGCCATTGAGATTATCCACGCTCACTTGAAAGCGAATGCCTGCGGCAACCGACAATATCCACTCCAAGGCCTGCGGCTTGACTTCAACTTGCTCAAAAATCATTTGCTGTTCGGCGCTGCGACCATCCGGCTCGTACCAATAACCAAAATCCACTTGCTGCCGCCGGGCTGCGCCAGCAATCAGCCAATGGGCGGTTTCGTGCAAGGCGCTGCGATAGAAGCCGTGGGCAAAGTGCAGTTCATGGTTGGGCTGCCCTGGCCCGGCAGGCAGGTAAATGGGTTCATCACCACCTTTTACAAGGCGAGTGTTGTAGGGCTGCAGAAAGCACTGATTGAACAGTGCGATGATGTCTTCTATTTGATGTTCCGGCTGTGCCATTCTGATTCAACTACCTGACATTACTGCTGAATTACCAACCTTGTTGCGTGCGATGCCTGGCTAAAAACACCCATTACAACGCCGGGCAACATGATAAACTACTCAACCCTCAGACTCACCTTAGTAGAGCATGAATAAACACCCATCACCATTCTGGCAGGAGTGCAAACGCATTCTGTTGTTGTCGTTCCCCATCGTGATCGCTCAGTTTGCCCAGACCGCAAACGGGTTTGTGGACACGGTGATGGCTGGCCGGGTTAGCCCGGATGATCTGGCGGCGGTTGCCGTGGGTTCTGCGATCTGGGTGCCGGTGTTCCTGTTTCTGGTGGGTGTCATGCAGGGCCTTACTCCATTTGTGGCGCAATACCGGGGGCGCTCGGATCACACCGCCATCGGAGCAGTGGTGCAGCAGGGCTTATGGCTGGCAATACCCTTGGGGCTGCTGGGCTTGCTGATAATGCGCTCCATGCAGCCAGTGTTGCAACTGATGAGTGTCGACGACGCCATCCAGCCAATGATTCTAGGGTATCTGGACGGATTATCCTGGGGCTTCCCGGCTATCACGCTGTTCCTTGCCTTACGGGCGCTGACCGAAGGCATGTCATTTACCAAACCCATTATGGTGGTAAGCCTGATCGGGCTGGCGGTGAATATCCCGGTTAACTATGTTCTGATCTACGGCAAGCTGGGTTTCCCTGCGTTAGGCGGTGTGGGTTGTGGCTGGGCGACGTTTGTCGTCATGTGGCTGATGCTGATTTTGATGTCAATATACTGCATCGCATTCGATCGCGATCAGGGCACCGGGCTGTTTCAACGCTTTGTCGGCCCAAGGCTTCCGCAAATAACCAATATCATCAAGGTGGGGCTGCCCATCGGCCTTTCGATTTTTATCGAGGTGAGCCTGTTCTGTATCATTGCCCTGTTTATTGCCGGTATCGGTGCCCAGGTGGTTGCCAGTCATCAAATTGCGCTGAACGCAGCCTCTATGACGTTCATGATCCCGCTCAGTCTGTCCCTGGCGCTGACGGTCAGGGTCGGAACCAATTTAGGCAAGGGCGACGTGGCGGCGGTGCATAATTCTACCTGGAGTGGTTTGGCCATTATCTTGGTGATAGCGCTGTTCAATAGCAGCATGATGGCGCTTTTTCGCACCCAAATTGCCGGTATTTACACGGATGACCCTATGGTGATTGAGCTGGCCGCTGGCCTGCTGCTGTTTGCTGCCCTGTTTCAGATATCCGATTGTCTGCAGGTCAGCGCTAATGGTGTATTACGAGGCATGAAAGACACTGCCTGGCCGATGTTGATTACGGTACTGGCGTACTGGTGCCTGGGGCTGCCCATCGGCTACAGCCTGGGCCTGACCGACTGGGTTGTGCCTGCCATGGGAGCCCGTGGCTTCTGGATCGGGCTGTTGGTGGGGCTGACTGCGGCTGCGATTATGCTGTGCGGGCGAGTGATTTGGCGGCTGCGCTCCATGCCGCACCCAGGCTATTCCAGGCAATTTACCTAACCCTTTTAGATCCCGGCGTTGCTCCCTAGCCTGACAAGGAATGACCTAAGAGGCATAGCAAAACTGGCGTTTTGCGCTCATCTGTACTTAGATATAAAGTAGAAGTGTGAGTCTATGACGACCCGGGCTGCGCATCACCATGACACACGGGATTCCCGGCTCAGGTCCGCGAGGGTAGTCGAATGAAGCCACAGGCATCGGATGATCGATCCAATGTGATTGATTTGTTCTCTGGGCGCCCGATTGATGAAGTGGTCGACCGCATTGTCCGGATGGCTCCGGAGCTGGATGGGTTGGAGATGCTCTATACCAATGACACCTCCCCCAATCGCCTGTATTCGCTCAAAGTGGTGTGTTGGGCCATTCGGGAGTCCGGCGAGGTGGTTGGCATGGTGCCCTGGCTGAATCAGGTGGTGCCTTGTACCGAAATCAACGATCCACTCAACGGCCGCTGGGAAGGCTATCGCGATCCCGGCACTAACGATATCTTCTACACCCCTCCCCGCCACAAAGTTAAAGAACTTGAGCTGGCCGAAGAATTTTATCATCTGGAACAGATCCGCGACGGCAGCATCGTGCAGGAAATTCCGGACGCCATTGGCACTCACGCCGTATTGACTGACAACGGTTTCCGATCCTTTGTTTTGATTGAGGTGTTGAGCTGGCGTCTGATGGCCGATGGCACAGTGCACGCCATGCTGGTGGATGAGGAGAAGGTTAAATCCACCCCAGTGCTACCGGGCGATCCTTGCCTCTATTCAGCCCAGGAGCAGGCGGAGTTTAAGTACTTTTTCCAACATCGCATCGCCAATAAAATCAAAGAGCAGGATCCGGAGGCCTTGGCCGCCATTTCCATGCTGATTGAGAACTGAGCGCTATTCTGCAATCACCAGACCGCTATCCTCGATCTGATTCTGATGAGTCAGGCGGATACGGTCTGCATCCCACATACGACGGGCCACGCGGGCTTCATCCAGGGTAAGATCGTAATTCGTACCATGACCACCAATGATCAGATCCGCGCTAGAAGCCAGGTTATAACGGCTGTCATCGGTGTCACGCAATGATCCATTGATGTAAATTTGGGCGCCGACAATGGGGTCGTAGGTGGCAACCACATGCTCCATACAATCCCCCAGAAACACACCAATCAGCGAACCGCCGGAGAGATTGCTGTCCGAGCTGCCCTCACCCAAAGCAAACGAAGCACGATCAACCCGACTGCCCACTATAGGAATAACGCTGGCCACATACTGGGCGCTGTTCAGTTGCCAGAAGCCACCGCTGCCATCATTGCGCCCCAGAAGGCTCAAGGACAAGCGGCCAAGCAGGGAAATACTGCAGGTGTCGCTGGTGTACCAGGCCTCTACTGAAAACGCGCCACCAGCGCTGTTCATGGACGGGGCGTAAGGCACTCGATACGCGTCATCGTTGGTGAAGGTGGCGCCTCGTCCAACAAAGGATTCGGTGCGACCAACACCATTGACATCCACACCGTGGTTGGCAAAAGGCGAAGAATCCCGGGCACTATCGGTTTCCGCAAAATGCCAAACGCCGGAGTAGTCATTCCACAAGGTGGCTGGATCCTGGCCATCGGCCACCGTGCCGTCCACCGCATCGTCGTAGAGCATGGTGATAAAGTCGCTGTTGCTGTTGCCGTTCACGGTTGGCACCAGTACCCACACCAACGCTTCGTTGGTGGCCTGATCCCAGCGCTCGATCTCGTAAGCTAAACGGGTGGTGCCATCGTCATCCACAAAGCGGATATCGGGCGCGCCGGGTTGCACGGCATCGATAATGGCCGCATCACTGATGCGTACCAATAACGGAAAATTATCCACGTTGCCTCTCACACTGGCTCCGTCTTCGGTGGTATCCAGATAGTAGCGCTGGCTGGATAGTAATCGCTCCACGCCGGGCTGGATGATGCTGTCTTGTACCAAGACTTCGGCCTCACCGTCGGCATAGTGAACATAGGTGATGCCATTCAAACTCACATCCCCTACCCGATTCCAGTTATCCCCTGTGGCAGTCTCAAACCGATCCGACGATCCACCGGCAACTCGCAGTGTGTTGGTGTGCGATGACAGCTTTAACACCCGCTGGCGGCTGACCCGCAACAGGTTGTTACTGTCACCCAGATCAATCACCTCAATACTGTTAACGGTTTCCCGAGGCAACTGTGTTAAATCCAGCTCCACGTTGCTGCCTGTGAGCGTCAAGGTATCCTCGCCATTGCCGCCATTAAGCCTGAAGAAATCGGCATCCGGGGTTTCGATACGGTCGTTACCCGCCCCCGCTGAATAGGCGTCGCGACCACCGTTGCCAACCAGCACGTCGTTGGCGGCACTGCCTACGATATTGTCCTCGCCACCCTGACCATTAAGAAAAACTACACCTCCCAGCCAGTCGTTGCCCCACACAATTGCGCCTAACCCGGCCTCACCTGAGTAGCCCGGAGCCCCCAGAATCACATCGTTAAAACCATCACCATTGTGATCCGCGGCAGACAGGCTCTGACCCAGCCGATCCCCACCCGCATCACCCCGCAACGGGATGCCATCTGTGGAGAGGAAATCCTGTAAATTCCAGCTGGGGATTGTGGCGTCTTCGCTGCCCAGCACCACCCAGGCACGACCACTGCGCGCCCCGGCATAGCGGGCGTTGTAAGCACCGATCACCAAATCGTCCAGCCCGTCGGCATTGATATCACCGGCACCGGCCAAGCCGTGCCCCACGTGGTCATCGGTATCTGCCCCGAACAGACTAAACCCAGCGGCGGCGGGCAACAGGTCCACATCAGTAGAAAACGGCTGGCTTGTGCCACCAAAGATGACATGAACCGCCCCCGCATTCTGCATTCCGTCATGGTCTTTGCCGGGCTGGCCAATATAAAGATCCGCTATACCATCACCGTTAAATTCACCGGCAGCCAGGCCATAGCCAAGATAGGAGTCTATTTCGCTGGAAACCCAACGCCGGCCCTGGGAGGCGCCAAGCTGGTTCACATCCAGCGTAGGAAAATCTGTACCCGCCCGCCCATAGATCAGGAAAGCTGCACCGCCATTGGCGGCACCCAGATCACTGCCGGTGGCGGCCACTGCCACATCATCAAATCCATCGCTATTGAAATCGTAAGCGAAGGTCACACTCTGACCCAGCTTCCAACCACTACGCCCCGTGGGCCGCATCGCAAAGCCATCGGCCCCCAAAGCTGCGGTATCCACATCACCTCGGCTGACACCTGCTCGCCCCAGTATCAGGTAGGCGGCCCCAGCGCCGTTGGCGGCAGTATCGCTCAGCGGATGCCCGATCAGTAAATCAGCAAAGCCATCGCCGTTATAATCCCCACCAGCCGCCAAAACCTGACCATTACCAGTCAGACCTGCCACATCGTCGCGGGAATCACCCAGGCGCGTGCCGGGCTCGCGCCCCAAAATGCGGAATCCGTTTGCAGCAGACCATCCGGCAACATTGATATCACTCAGTGCGGGCCGACCCCAAACCACATAAACCACACCCGCGTCGCTGCCGCCCACATCCGCACCGGGAGCAGACACCATCAAATCGCCATAGCCATCGCCATTGAGGTCACCGGCAGACGCAACGGCCTCCCCCAAACGATCCCCGACCGCAGCGCCCAATATAAGGAAGTCTTGGGTAGGAGACCAATCGGCCAGGGTCACATTACTGCGGCTCAACGCCGCACTGCCCAAAATCACGTAAACAGCGCCACGCTCCGAGTCCACCCCCGGTGCCCCCAGCGCGAATTCATCCCAACCATCACCATTCATATCGGCGATGCCGGTAACGTCAGCGCCCAGGCGCGCCGAGGGAATTCCAGTAACGGTGTAACCCTCATTGGCCCCCAGACTGGTCACGTTGATGGGAGCAAACGCCGGCTGCTCCACGGTGAAAGACCAAGCCTGCCTGCCTCCCAGCAGAGCCGACAGATTACCCGCCAGATCACGCAATGCCCCGCCGCTTAACTCGACATAATATTCCGTGGAAAACGCCAGTTGCGCAGACACAGCAACATCAATACTGGAGGTACCATTTCCACTCACTGCGGGGCTATCCAATGGAATATTGGCAACCACAGCATCGTCTTCGGCCCGGCGTATGCGCACAGAGCCACCATTGATAAACACCGGCTCAGGAAACTGAAGCTGCAACAGCGGCGATTGGGCAACGCTGGTACTGCCAGGGCGCGGCAGGAGTTGGGTCTGCTGGGGCGGCAATTGATCCACTACCAGCAGGAAAGGATCTGTGAGTGTACTTTCCAAGCCGAAATCAAGGCTGGTAGCAGTAATGGCGTAGCTGCCCTCGGGCAACGCACTGCGGGCAGAGCCCAGATCAAAACGCCACAATCCTTCACTGTCTGTCTCGGTACTGCCGACGGGCTCGCCATCCAGAAACAGATTAATGGTGTAACCGGGCTCGGAACTGCCCTGAACGATCTGATCTCCATTGTTGGTAATGCCATCTCCCGCCACACCCGAGTCGTTGCTGATGCCTGTAATCGTGGGGCGGCTGGGAGGAAATGGATCATATATGAACACAAACGACGATTCCGCCTGCAGGGTTTCACCGGCAAGCGTGATCGCTGAAACATCAATACGATAGCTGCCCGGAGCCAATAAGAAAGGGCGAAAATCCAGATCCCAGACCCCTTCGGCATTCGCCTGAACCGAGCCCGACCCGGTTTCCGACACATAAACAATGACGGTATCAAAGGGGTTTGCCCGACCAATAATACGCACCGTTGGATCGAGGATGCGACCGGGGCCAACCCGGCCTGTATCTGTCTCTAGAAACAGAGCTTCAGGTGAAATCAGATCCGGTTCGGGGTCATCCGGTTGCGGCTCATCCGGTTGCGGAGTGTCTTCAGGCTCCTCATCACCATCCGGTGTTTCCACCGGGGGATCAACCGGCTCTTCTGTTTCGCGATCGGAATCTACATTACGGTCGTTAGAACCCGACGAGCCGGAACCACCACAGCCCGATGCAAGCAACAGACAAGCGCACAACAACCCCACCCACAAGCCAGATGTGACATTGGTTATTCCAACAGAAAGAGCCTGCTTAGAGGCGCTTTGTAGCGCAACAACCCGCAACAATTGAGAGATAATTTGAATCTGCATAAACAATAGGCTTCCCGCCGATTCGTCTACCGTTTTTATCATTCTTGGGTTTCGAGCTTATCAAAATTAATGCTGATACATTTATCAAATTAAGCCTGACTCTGCTTCTTGCGAATCTGGAAGATAAACTTGCCTTCCTGCTCAGCAGCCATCACCAGCTCATGCCCCAGAAACTGGCAGAACT
The DNA here is from genome assembly GCF_002863865.1 of Ketobacter alkanivorans. Taxonomy (NCBI): domain Bacteria; kingdom Pseudomonadati; phylum Pseudomonadota; class Gammaproteobacteria; order Pseudomonadales; family Ketobacteraceae; genus Ketobacter; species Ketobacter alkanivorans. The sequence continues at coordinate 718,840 of NZ_CP022684.1, forward strand.
TGGGAATGTCGCGCTGGGTAGAAGGGTCGGTTGCAATCACCTCCAACACCTCCCCAGCTTGCATGTCACGCACCTTACCGTGCAGCATCATCACTGGCTCCGGACACATCAACCCGGATGCATCAAATTGGTGATCTACTTTATCGGACATGAAAACCTCTTGTGGAACCGTTCTGCGTAAACGTTGCAAATAGCACTCAGTGCCAGGCTTGGCGCTGGATCTCAGGCGCTCTCGGCAGCCAAATCAAAATAGGCAGCATAGACAGTAACGCCAGACCAAATGCGGCCATAAAGTGTACCTCATAACCCAGCGCAGAGGCACTGAAGCCACTGACGCTGTGCAGGATTCCAGCCACCATCACTTGCACGCTGGCCTGCATGGTGTAGTCGGTTCCTGCCAGGGGTCGCCGACAGGCATCCATCATCAACGTAAACAGTGCTGCCGTCGACATACCGCCCAATAAGTGCTCCAGCGCGATGACCAGGGTGACCGATTGCAAATCCGCCGGGCCACCCGCCCCGCCAGAGGCAAGCCACCAGAAACCCAGCAAACTCAACGCCTGCAATACCCCGAACCCCAATAAAGCCTGCACTCTGCCTATACGGGGCACCAACCACCCCCCCATCAAGGCCCCGCTGATGCCTGCGGCCATCCCAACTCCACCACTGATCCAACCCACCTGTTCCAGGCTGTACCCCAGGTCGATAAGCAGCGGTTTGGACATGGCAGACCCAAAGGCATCCCCTGCCTTGTAAAACACAATCACCAACACCCAGGCCCACATGCCAGGCTGGCGCACAAACGCCAAAGCCAGCGTAAACACATTATGGGGTGAATCATGTAACGGGCCAGCGTCAGCGGGAGCCACCTCCTTAAACAGCCAAACGGGAATGCTCACCAGCAGAATCAACAGCGCCAACGTCACAAACGTGGAAAACCAGCCCAAATGCTGCAGCAGAACGAGAATCACCGCCCCGCCAAACAGCATCCCCACCCGGTACCCTGCCACCTGAACACCATTAGCCATACCGCGCTCCTTGGGCCCCAGGCTGGACACAGCCAAACCGTCAGTAGCGATGTCCTGGGTGGCGGCAATCAGGTTGGACAGAAATAAAATCACCAGCAGCACATAGAACCCATCACCCGCCAGGGTCTGCGGATCCAATGTACCCAACAGCAGCAAACACAACATAAAGCCCGCCTGCATGGGAATGATCCAGCTTTTACGCCGCCCGAAGCGGGCACTGCCGTAATGATCCACATACGGCGCCCACAGAAATTTAAACGCCCAGGGCAACGCCACCAGGGACACCAGGCCAATTTTCTCTAAACTGACATCGTAATTACGCAATAATGCGGGCAAGGCCTGACTGAGAAAGCCAAACGGCAACCCCTGGGAAAAATAGAGACAGGACAACAGCCCCAGACGGAAAGTCAGCGATGATCCCATCAACAAACACTCATTTCACTGGCAAATAGCCTAGACATAATACTCGAATTGCCCGCTTAGTCATTGAAAATCCAAGCAAAGAGATTACCATTAGAGCCCTACAGCAGTGGTTTTTGTAACCGAGGAACATAATGATAAAGGTATTGATAGAGCGGACCATCGCCGAAGGACTGGAAGGCAACTACGAACACACCATCGTGGAGTTACTGAACCATGCCGAAAAATCACCAGGCTATCTGGGTGGCGAATCCTATCGGGACGCAAAACGCCCCAATCACTACGTGGTCATCTCCATGTGGGAAAGCATCAATGCCTGGCAGCTTTGGTTTGGCTCCTCCGCCCGAATGGAAATGCAGAACAAGATCAGCATGTTTTTGAAGGAGCCGGAGTGCTTCACAATACTGGAGCCTTGCGTCTATCAATCTGCGAAAGGCCTTCATCAACAGTCCTAATAGTTGATGCTGCAAGGCTAAACCGCACTAACGATTGCGCGGAGCAGCAAATACCGTAATTTCTTCTCGATCGTGGTAAAGCTGCTTCGCCTTCAGCTCGTAGGAACACCCAGCCGCTTCCAACGCTTCCTGCATATGGCTCAGAATCTGCGCCACCTCCAACCAGCGCCGTTTCATGGGCAGCTTGAGATTAAAAATCGCGAATCGGGTCCACCCCTGAATCAACCAGCGCTCCATCAGCTCTGCCACTCGGGAAGGCTTCTCCACCATATCGCACACCAGCCAATCCACGTTACGCACCGGCTTATAGTGAAAGGCATCCTCACGTAGATGAGCCACCTGCCCGCTATCCATCAGCCCTTTATCCATAGGGCCGTTATCAATTGCGGTAACCTGCATCCCTCGCTGCACCAATTGCCAGGTCCAGCCGCCGGGTGCTGCTCCCAGATCCACCGCTTTCTGAAAGGGTTTTAACAGGATGGCGCGCTGCGCTTGCGGTATTAATTGCAGCCAGGCCTCTTCTAATTTCAAGGTGGAGCGGCTGGGGGCCGAAGAGGGTTGCCGCAAACGGGGGAAACCCAACGGCCAGGGTGAAGCGTTATCGCACGGAGTATAACCCACCCACATATTGGTTCCGGATTCGAAAAAAACGTGAGCATGAACCGGTGCCTTGGCTCGGGTCAGCTTGGCGGTGGCTTTGGCGAATGGGCCTTCCAGTTTACGGGTCAGCTTAGACAAACTCTTGCCATCATTGGTATCCGGGAACGACATCCAGATATCCACGTATGGCTGCGCGCGCAACACCTCGCAAATGGGGCCCACCCTGTCGGCGGGCGGCAAATCTTCCAGATGGGCCGCCACCACCAACCATTGGCGGGCAAACACCAGGGTCTGAAACGGCAACGCTTTAACCAGTTTCGATCCGTCATCAGGCTGATGGCCTTCGAACACCACAAAACCAGCGTCCGTTTTTGCGCGCACAAAACCAAACACCCCACAACTGCTGGCCTTTTCCTGTATTTCTGCCGCCAGGTCCGATTCAAACCCCTGACGACAGGTCAGCAGTACTTGTTGCATATAGAAGCATCATCCGTAACGAAGAAGTGGGCGCATTCTACCGAAAGGAGCGCTTCATTAGCCAGGCATTCGACTATTCAGGTCGAAACTCCACTTGGCACTGGCTTAACACCACATTGCCTTTCTGGGTTTCAACCTGCATTAACGCCATGCCGGGTTCGGTTTTCCAGATACGGGTGATAATGCTGTCTCCCATATACACCTGATCAGAAAAGCGACCACTCATGGAGACAAAACGGGCAGGATCACCGCCACACAACGAGGACAATGCCGCGCGCCCGGCGAAGCCATAGGTACACAAGCCATGCAGAAAGGGCCGCTCAAACCCGCCAAACTTGGCAAAATTCGGGTCTATGTGAATGGGGTTACGATCCCCGGTGAGACGATACAGGGCAGCCTGCTCGGCGCGGGTGACATCCTCCACAACGACATCGGGATCACGCTCAGGAATGATCAGCGCCGGTGCTGATACGCCCCGCTCACCGCCAAAGCCTCCGGCTGCGCGTATAAAAAGCGTGGCATAGGTCGTGAACAGCGGGCCCTCATCGTCGGACACCGCGCATTCAACGCCAATAACCGCCGCCTTGCCCTTGTCCCAAACCTCCGCAATGCTGCCCACTGCCGTAGCCTTACCGCTGGCCGGGATGGGTCGGTGCAGGGTAATTTTCTGCTCCCCGTGCAACAGCATCGCCAGGTTAAACTGCACCTGCCCCATAACCGCACCCATCACGTTCAGGCCAGGGATCACCGCAAAGGTAGGCAGCACCTTAGGGCCGCGCGCCTCATACACAAAGTCCAATTCCTGCTCGGGCTTACAACCCACCGCCAAAGCATACAGTTGAACATCTTTCTCATTCCATGTGATATCGATTGGATCAGTGGACAACCCGACCAAATCCGCTGAAATAGGCTGCGCCATGGACATTTCCCTCAGTGTCTTTTTGTTATTGGCATAAAAAAACCCGCTCTGTTTCACCAGGGCGGGTTCTCAATTCACGAAGATCAAACCAGCAATTAAGCGGCAGTGATTTCCAGAATTTGTTTTTGCAGAGCTTTCTGATCGGCAGAAGGCTGAACAGTTTGCATAGCCATCAGCTTGCTCATGTCACCTTCAATTTTGATTTGACCAGACATGAAGCCTTGCATACCGGCAGACTGGTCGTTGTCGATGAACAGACGGTGAGCCAGATCAACAGGCAGGATCATCTTAGTAGGCGCGCTGTCGTGGTGACCTTTTTCGATCATGCCAGCATTCAGGCAGATGTCCACGTCGCCGAAATCAGTACCGTTAACAGTGATATTGATAACCAGGTCGTGCATAGCCGCAGGCACTTCCAGATCACCCGCCGCCGCTTTCAGTTCAGCAACTTTGGTAAACCAATCTTCAGACAGGAACTTGAGACTCATTATCTTCTCCTATGAATTTTTATTCTCGCTATCAGGGATGTCCCAGTAGCCTTTATACGCTGATCAATCAAACGACTGTTCGAGACGCTGTCAGCTAACTTATAAAATCCCCACCCCAAAGACAATAGCCTTTTGCACCAGGCACCCGTGTTTTTTGGTCAATTGCCCGTAAAAACAAATGGGCGGCCCTGTAAAAGCCGCCCATTTATTAAACTATTCAATAATTTCAACAGTTTGACAGTGCTCTAGCGAATGTCGTATCCACGCTCTTCGTGCAGCGCAATATCCAGGCCTTCTGTCTCCTGATCTTCGCTGACACGCAAGCCCAGCAGCGCATCCACCACTTTCAGCAGTATCCAGGACACCACAGCGGTATAACCAAAGGTCGCCACGATCCCGATTGCTTGCACTTTCAACTGCGATCCGATGGTGGCGTTATCTCCACCAAAGCCCAAACCGCTGAATACACCCAGCTCGGTAGAACAGAACACACCCACCAGGAACGTGCCCAGTATGCCGCCAACACCGTGCACCGGGAACACATCCAAAGAATCATCGATCTTCAAACGTTGCTTAACAAACATGGTGGCGTAGAAACAGATCACACCCGCACACAAACCAATCACCAGCGCCGCCGCAGGGCCAACCGAGCCGGATGCTGGGGTAATCGTACCCAAACCGGCAACCATACCGGTCACAATACCCAATACCGAGGGCTTGCCATGACGCACCCACTCACACGCCATCCAGGCTAACGAACCGGCTGCAGCAGAGATATGGGTTACCAGCAACGCCATAGCCGCATTACCATTGGCCGCCAACGCACTGCCGGCATTAAAACCAAACCAGCCCACCCACAGCATACCGGCACCGGTAACGGTCATGGTCATGTTATGAGGCATCATAACCGTGGTGGGAAACCCTCTGCGAGGGCCCATCACCAACGCCGCCACCAGCGCTGCAACCGCGGCAGTGATGTGAACCACAGAACCACCGGCAAAGTCTAAAAAGCCCATCTCGGCCAGCCAGCCACCGCCCCACACCCAATGACACACCGGCGCATACACCAGTAACAGCCAGGCGGAACTGAACAACAACATAGACGAAAAACGCATACGCTCAGCAAACGCACCCACAATCAAAGCCGGGGTAATAATGGCGAAGGTCATTTGAAACGCAGCAAACAGAACGGCAGGGATATCACCATTAAGGCTATCAACCGTCATGGCGGCAAACAGCACGTTACCAAAGTCACCGATAAAGGCACCCTGCTCATCCAGCGAACCAAATGCCATGGTGTAGCCCACCACAAACCACAGAATTGACATCAGGCAAGTCAGCGTAAAGCACTGCATCAGCACCGACAGCACGTTTTTTGAACGCACCAACCCACCGTAGAACAGCGATAAACCTGGAATGGTCATAAACAGTACCAACGCAGTGGCCGTGAGGATCCACGCCGTGTTGGCACCACTGAGATCATCAGCGAAGGATAATGAAGGAATAGATAGAAACAGCGACGCAAGCAAGGCCCGCTGCAGGTTGCCTTTACCAAACATTAAATTACACCCCTTGAAGGTAGATAGTTATAAATTGGCCTTTGTTAAACAAATTTACCGGTCGCAGAAATGCGCTACAGTGCATCTTCCCCCTGCTCGCCGGTACGAATGCGCACGACTTGTTCCAACTCTGAAACGAAGATCTTGCCATCTCCGATCTTGCTGGTATTGGCTGCTTTAGCGATTGCTTCGGTAACAACATCAACTAGATTGTCATTAACCGCCAACTGCAGTTTAAACTTGGGCACAAAGTCGATTACGTACTCTGCTCCCCGATATAGCTCGGTATGACCCTTCTGACGGCCAAAACCCTTTACTTCTTCCAGTGTCATCCCGGAAATTCCCATTTCCGTTAACACTTCACGTACATCATCTAACTTAAAAGGCTTGATGATTGCCGTAATCATTTTCATAATTGCCGCCCCAAAATTCTGTGGCTCGAGACACAGTGGTGGATTCTCGGATTTATTATTGGTCTATTGTGGTGCTACTGCACCATAAAAGAGCATGCAGAATGTGGGCCATCTGGATATTTCTATATATATCAATATGTTAGGAATTTTCAGGATAGAGCTTTCACGAAAAACGCACTTATGAAGCGCACCGCGGACCATTTGCGCACCGTTATAGAGCATTCCCTGACACCTCCAAAGGGGTATAAGGGGTACAAGAGGTGATTACCCTTAGTTGACTTGAATCAACAACATAAGGGCGATCACTCCTATAATGCAGACTGCTATTTTTGATGATGGCACTTTCTGCTCTCGTGAGAGAAACCGTAGTAACCGTGTGTGTTCAATCACTCAACACAGGAATGACACTCAATGAGTAATACTCCAGCTGCAACGCCGCAATACGATTATGGTGTCGTTAAGCAATTTTCGGTCATGACCGTTGTCTGGGGCATCGTGGGGATGGCTGTCGGCGTGTTTATCGCTGCCCAGCTCGCCTTCCCGGCCTTGAACTTTGATCTACCCTGGCTGACGTACAGTCGCCTGCGCCCCCTTCATACCAATGCAGTTATTTTCGCATTCGGTGGCTGCGCGCTGATGGCAACGTCCTTCTATGTGGTTCAACGCACTTGCCAAACCGGCCTCTTCGCTCCGGGGTTGGCCAAGTTTGTGTTCTGGGGATGGCAGCTTGTCATAGTGTTGGCGGCAGTAACGTTGCCCCTGGGTATATCCTCAGCAAAAGAATACGCCGAGCTGGAATGGCCCATCGACATTCTGATCGCCGTTGTTTGGGTAGCCTACGCCGTCGTGTTTTTCGGCACGATTACCAAACGCACAACTTCGCATATTTATGTGGCTAACTGGTTCTATGGTGCGTTCATCATCACCGTAGCCCTGCTGCACATCGTAAACAGCATGGCGATTCCGGTCACGTTAACCAAGTCCTACTCCGTGTACGCGGGTGCCATGGACGCCATGATCCAGTGGTGGTACGGCCACAACGCGGTTGGCTTCTTCCTGACGGCAGGCTTCCTGGGCATGATGTACTACTTTGTACCCAAGCAAGCAGGACGCCCTGTGTACTCTTATCGTCTGTCGATCGTACATTTCTGGGCACTGATCTCCATTTACATGTGGGCTGGCCCTCACCACCTGCATTACACCGCGCTGCCTGATTGGGCACAGTCCATCGGCATGGTGTTCTCTCTGGTTCTGCTTGCACCATCCTGGGGCGGCATGATCAACGGTATCATGACTCTTTCCGGCGCATGGGAAAAACTGCGGGATGATCCGGTTATCCGCTTCCTGATTGTGGCACTGTCATTCTATGGGATGTCTACGTTTGAAGGCCCCATGATGTCCATCAAGACAGTAAATGCGCTGTCTCACTACACTGACTGGACCATCGGCCACGTACACTCAGGTGCTCTGGGCTGGGTTGCCATGATCTCCATTGGCTCTATTTATGCTCTGATTCCCTGGTTGTATGGCAAAAAAGAAATGCACAATGTCGGCCTGGTTAACACCCATTTCTGGCTGGCCACTATCGGTACTGTTCTGTACATCGCCTCCATGTGGGTTGCCGGTATTTCTCAAGGCCTGATGTGGCGTGCAGTGAACGACGACGGCACCCTGACCTACACCTTCGTAGAAGCCCTGAAAGCAACCTACCCCTACTACGTAGTGCGCATGATTGGCGGCTTGGTGTTCTTGTCCGGCATGTTCCTGATGGCATACAACGTCTTCAAGACCATGAATTCCCCTGCCGCTTCTGGCAACACTGCTGCACAGCCAGCTTAAGGAGTAGAGAAGATGGCTAAGACACATGAAATAGTCGAAAAGAACGTTGGCTTGATGATCATCCTGACGCTGGTAGCGGTGAGCTTCGGTGGCCTGGTTGAGATCGTTCCCCTGTTCTTCCAAAAACAGACCACTCAGCCCATAGAAGGCCTGAAGCCCTGGACTGCACTGCAGCTGGAAGGCCGCGACGTATATATCCGTGAGGGTTGCAACACCTGCCACTCACAGATGATTCGCCCGTTCCGTGCTGAAACCGAGCGCTACGGTCATTACAGCGTTGCCGGTGAACACGTCTATGAGCATCCCTTCCTGTGGGGCTCCAAGCGTACCGGCCCTGATCTGGCTCGCGTTGGTCAACGTTACAGTGATCAGTGGCATTACGATCACCTGATGGATCCCCGTGATGTGGTTCCCGAATCCAATATGCCCGGTTTCCCCTGGCTGGACGAGAACATCCTCACCGGCGACATCACCGGTGCCAAGATGGAAGCGCTGCGTGCTGTAGGCGTGCCGTACACCGATGCAGACATTGCGGGTGCCAAAGCGGCGGTTGAAGGCAAGAAAGAAATGGACGCGCTCATCGCGTACTTGCAGGGATTGGGTACGTTCCTCAGTGTGAAGAGGTAACCCATATGGATATCAATACTTGGCGCGGCATCGCAACAGTATTGGCATTCGTCGCCTTTATCGGTGTGTGCTGGTGGACATTCAGCGCACGCCGCAAGAAAGGTTTTGATGATGCAGCCAATCTGCCGTTTGCAGACGACGCCAACCACGAGAACACCCTCAAGCACGAAAAAGGGCATGGAGATTAAAGAATGACTGGTATTGATTTTACACAAGGCTGGGTGAATGGTTGGATCATAACCATCGTCCTGATCAATCTGCTGGGTTGCCTGTGGCTGCTCTGGTGGACGCGCAAGCGCCCCGAAGACCCAATTAAAGACGGCGAATCCATGGGCCACTCTTTTGATGGCATCGAAGAACTGAACAACCCCCTGCCCCACTGGTGGTTGAATCTGTTCTATATCACCATTATTTTTGCGTTCATCTACCTCACGCTCTATCCCGGCTGGGGTGATGCCAAAGGCGTATTGGGGTGGACCTCAGTAAGCCAGTGGGAAACTGAAGTAGAGAAAGCAGAAAACCGCTATGACCGTTTGTTCGAAGAGTATGCCCAGATCCCAATGGAACAACTGGCTACCAACGATGAAGTCATAAAAACCGGCCAGCGTTTGTTTGGTAACAACTGCGCCATCTGTCACGGTTCCGATGCTCGCGGCAACAAGGGCTACCCCAACCTGACCGACAGCGACTGGCTGTATGGTGGGTCTCCTGAAAAAATCAAAGAGACTCTCAACAACGGACGCAGCGGCATGATGCCTGCTCTGGGCGCAGCCCTGGGTGAAGAAGGCGTGAAAAATGTCGTGGCCTATGTGCTGAGCCTGAGCGGACGTACCGGTGCCGGTAACGCCGAAGCCGGTAAAGAAAAGTTCAACATGATGTGTGCGGCCTGCCACGGCCCCGATGCCAAAGGCAATCACATGCTGGGCGCGCCCAACCTGACCGACAACATCTGGTTATACGGTGGAACCGAGGCCATCATCACAGAAACCATCAACGGCGGACGCCAAGGCAAAATGCCTGTGTTTAAAGATAAACTGACCCCAGCAAAGATTCACGTTCTGGCGGCCTATGTTTATAGCTTAAGCAAGTAAGTTTGACTAAAATCGGGGCGCGCCACCCTCAGGTGCGCGCCCTTTTTATCATCAGCACGCTGTAGAGCAGGTGAAGAGATGTCAACGCCCGATAAGATTGCAGTGAAAGAAATCAACCCGCAGGATAGCGGCGATCTATATAAAAAACGGGAAAAGATATATCAGCGACACCTCTCAGGATTTTTCCAAAACATTCGGATTGTTACGATCTGGATTACCTTGGGCGTCTACTTTCTAGGCCCTTGGCTGTCATGGGATAGCCGTCAGGCGGTCCTGTTCGATCTACCCGAGCGCAAATTTTACATATTCTGGTTTACCTTCTGGCCACAGGATTTCCTCTACCTATCCTGGCTGTTAATCATTGCCGCTTTTGCCCTGTTTTTCTTCACCGTACTGGCCGGCCGGGTCTGGTGTGGTTATACCTGTCCGCAAACGGTATGGACAACGTTCTTTATGTGGATAGAACACATCACAGAGGGCGACCGCCACCAGCGCATCAAACTGGATGCGCAGCCCATGTCCACCAAGAAATTCGTTAAAAAATTCATGAAACACAGCCTGTGGTTGGCGCTCTCCTTCTGGACAGCGTTTACCTTCGTAGGCTACTTCGCCCCGGTGCGCGAGCTGTGGTTTGACCTGTTCTACCTGAACGTGTCCGGCTGGGCACTGTTCTGGATGTTCTTTTTCACTGTAGCCACATACACCAACGCCGGCTGGCTGAGAGAGCAAGTATGCATGTACATGTGCCCATACGCTCGCTTCCAGAGCGTTATGTTCGATCGCGACACGCTCATAGTGACCTACGATGAAGCTCGCGGTGAGCCCCGTGGAGCCCGTAAAAAAACTGCCAACCCGGATGAAATGGGATTGGGCTCCTGCATCAACTGTCAGATGTGCGTACAAGTCTGCCCCACTGGCATTGATATCCGCAACGGTCTGCAATACGAATGCATCGGCTGTGCAGCCTGTATCGACGCCTGCGACTCCATAATGGATCAGATGAACTACCCCCGTGGATTGATTAAGTATTCCACCGAGAACGCCATCGAAGGCAAGCCCATACATATCTTACGGCCAAGGCTGATTGGTTATGGCGTTGTACTGGGTCTGATGATCATCACCTTCCTGTCCACGGTGTATTCCCGCGTGCCGCTGGAACTGGACATCATCCGGGATCGCAATGCGCTCTATCGCGAAACCTGGCAAGGTACCGTTGAAAACACTTACACGCTGAAGATCATGAACAAAACTCAGGCCGCCCAGGACTACCACATTGATGTTTCCGGCCTGGACAACATCATCCCCCATATACCCAAAGAAGTAAGTACTTTGGCGGGAGAACTGTTAACCTTAGTGGTGACTCTGGAAATGAAACCGGAGGACATCAAGCAACGCAACTCCACCGTGTATTTCACGGTGAAATCCGCCAGCGATCCATCACAGGAAGTGACCGAAGAAAGCCGATTCCTGAGCCCTCGCAACTAACTATCTGTAGTGGAATATGTGGTGCATGCAATGACACAAATCGAATCCAAACCCTGGTACCGCCAATTTTGGCCCTGGTTCCTGATCGCCATTCCATCCAGCTCTGTTGTAATGGGTGTAGTGATGATCAACTTGGCCATGAGTGGCAACGACAGCCTGGTACGAAAAGACTGGTATAAGGATGGCATGGCCATCAACCAGCGCATGGAAAAACGCCTTAAAGCCAAACAAATGGGCATCAAGGCAGCCCTGACGCTGGATCAGCAGACCGGTGACCTGTTTGTGGATGCCGACAACATTGATGTGCGCACCGAAACTGAACTGACCTTGCAGTTGATCCACCCGACCCTGGAAAAAAACGACCGCACCTTGCAGCTCTATTTGGCCCCCAATGACCGCTACTACGCCAAGTTGGATTTTGAGCCCAAAGGCATGTACTACCTTCTGCTGACAACCGCCTCCGAAACCTGGGAAATAGAAAGCAGCGTCAACTTCAGCAACCCACTCAAGCGGCAGGAACTCGTTCCCAGCAGCTGATGGCGGACCAATCTTGTTTTCATTGCGGGCTGCCAGTTGCATGCGGCGACAGCATCAGCGTCACCATTCTAGGGCAGCCCCGCCCCGTGTGCTGTCCGGGCTGTCAGTCTGTGGCCCAGACCATTGTCGATATCGGCATGGAATCCTATTACCAGCACCGCCAGCAGTGCCCACCGGGTGCGTCACCGGCCAGCGAGCTGGTTCCAGACTTTCTCGAAGGTCTCAATAATTGGGATGATCCTGCACTACAGGAAACCCTTGTTCACCAGCTTCCAGAAGGGCATCGCGAGATCAGCCTGTTGCTGAGCGGCATTACATGCGCCGCCTGTGTATGGCTAATTGAACGGCATTTGAGCCAAACACCCGGTATCACGCAAGCCAAGGTCAACATGGGCAGCCACTTGGCCGTAGTCACCTGGGATCCGCAGCAAACCAGCCTGAGCAGCATCATCAAAGCCATTGCCCATGTGGGCTACAAGGCAGAACCCTACACCCCGGTACAGCAAGAGCAAAACATCAAACAAGAAAACAAGCAGGCTCTTACCCGCATCGGCGTTGCTGGTCTGGGGGCCATGCAGGTCATGACCTACGCCGTCAGTTTATACATGGGTGCGTTTGAAGGCATGGAACCGGCCCATGAGCAGTTCCTGCGCTGGGTAAGCGCGTTGGTGTGCACACCGGTATTCTTCTATTCCGGCATGCCGTTCCTGACAGCAGCAGCCCGCAGTTTACGCAACCGACATCTTTCCATGGATGTTCCTGTTGCCATAGCGCTGTGCTTCGCCTATTTCGCCAGTGTCTGGGCTACCCTTACCGATGGCCCGGAGGTGTACTTCGACTCTGTCTGCATGTTTGTCTTCTTCCTGTTGGTGGGGCGTTATCTCGAAATGCGCGCTCGCCATCGCTCCCAGAGCACCTCCATCCGGCTCTCACATTCCCAAATGCAAACTGCACGCAAGCTCGATACCGCGGGCAATCCCTCACTCATACCGGCTGAGAAATTACAGCCCGGCGATCGAGTGCTGGTCAAGGCAGGCGAAACCATTCCCGGTGATGGCCACATACTGTCCGGCGCAAGCTCCGTAAATGAAGCCATGCTCACCGGCGAGCACCTCCCGGTCAACAAAATCATTGGCAGCCCGGTGACCGGCGGCACCCTCAACGTGGATCAACCGCTCACCATTGAAATCAGCACCAACCCCAAAGACAGCACACTTTCCACTCTCAAGCGCCTGCTGGAACGGGCCGAAGCCGACAAACCGGCCACCTATCTGCTGGCGGACAAGATCGCCTCCTACTTCGTGCTGGCTGTATTGATCACCTCGGCCAGCGTATACACCTTCTGGTGGCATTATCGGCCCGAGGACGCGTTTTGGATCATGCTCTCGGTACTGGTGGTGACCTGCCCTTGTGCGTTATCCCTGGCAACCCCCACCGCTATCACCGCCGCCACTGCAAAATTAGCCCAGATGGGCTTTCTGGCAACCCGCGCCTATACCATCGAAGGCCTACGTCATATCAATCATGTGGTATTCGATAAAACCGGCACCCTCACCATGGGGGAATTTGAACTGGCCGAGGTGATCCCTCTCACACCTGAGTTCAGTCGGGATCAGGCGCTGGCGCTGGCCTGCAACCTTGAAGCAGTATCGGAGCACCCTATCGCCCGCGCCTTTCATAACCAAAAACAGAATCTGGAAAGCACTCTAGTGGGCACCCTCACCGATCTGGTTATCGTTCCCAATCAGGGGGTGCAAGGCACGTACAGTCAAAGTGCCACAGAGCAGCAACGGCTGCGCATAGGGAAAGCAGAATTCGCCTTGCCAGAAGGCTCAGTGTTAACGCCCCCCGAAACCAGCGGCCAGTGGATACTGCTGGCCAATCAAACCACCGCCATCGCATGGTTTAAAGTAGAAGACACGCTGCGGCCAGATGCAAAGCAGCTCGTGGGTTACCTGAAACAGTCCGGCCACCAATGTCACATTCTAAGCGGTGACAGCAGTGGCCACGCCGAAGCCATAGGGCTCCTACTGGGCATCGATTCCGTCATCAGCAATGCCAATCCCCAGGACAAACTGAGCTATATCCAAACCCTGCAACAAAACCACGGCCGAGTGCTCATGTTGGGCGACGGCCTCAACGACGCGCCGGTGCTTGCCGGTGCCGACGTATCTATCGCTGTCGCCGGCGCGTCTGACCTGGCAAAAATAGCAGCCGACGGCATTCTGCTGAGTCAGAGCCTGAAACCGCTCTACCAGAGCATGGCGCTGGTCAACAAAACCTACCGCATTATTCGACAGAACCTCACTTGGGCCATACTCTATAACCTGATTGCCTTGCCTCTGGCGGCCGCCGGTTTTATTCCACCCTGGGCCAGTGCCTTGGGTATGTCGGCCAGCTCATTGCTGGTAGTGGTGAACGCCTTGCGCCTAAACAGAAATCAGGAAGCCGCGTAATGGACATAATCTATCTGCTGATCCCATTGGCACTGGTGCTGCTGGTCGTCGCGATATCCGCTTTCTTTTGGGCAGTGCGAACAGATCAATTCGATGACCTGGATCGCGAGGCCAGCCGCATCTTGTTTGATGAAGATACGCCATCAGGCAAACCCCAGCCCGAGCCCAAGCAGCAGGACTAGAATGGATTTCAGTCACGACCTTATCGCAGCCTTTGCAGTCGGCTTTATGGGAAGCCTGCACTGCATCGGCATGTGCGGCGGGATCAGCAGCGCGCTGTCCACCGCTTTACAACCCCAACATGGCAATCCCATGTTACGCCTGTTTGGTTATCAACTGCTGTACAGCATCGGTCGAATCAGCGCCTATGCAACAGCAGGTGCTGTTATCGGTTTTGCCGGTTCAGCCTTGTATAACCAACTGCCTGCACACGGCCCTTCTTTGCTGCGGATTTTCGCAGGCATTATGATGATACTGCTTGGATTTTACTTGAGCGGCTGGTGGAAAATACTCAACCAGCTGGAACGGGCTGGCACCCGGATCTGGAAACGCATCGCCCCCACGACCCGGCGCTTCATCCCGGTGGATCGTCCCTACAAAGCATTGGTGCTGGGCTTTCTGTGGGGCTGGCTGCCGTGCGGACTGGTATACAGTGCCCTTGCCTGGTCACTGGGCGCCGGGGGGGCTGAACGGGGGGCGTTACTGATGCTGTATTTCGGACTCGGCACCCTCCCCGCCATGATCAGTATCGGTGCTTTTAGCCACATCCTGTCCGACTTTGCCCGCGCCAGCACAACGCGAGCCTTTGCAGCCCTTATGCTGATGGGGTTTGGTGTGTGGACCATCGTATCCCAGCTGAGCCATTGATTTGTCAGCAAATTAGCTTTAGTTTCAAGCTATGATTCCAGCGTCGACCGAAAACTTTACCTGCATACTGCCTTGGCGCAGCCGCAACCACTTCACTTTACTGGTGAATGGCGATCAATTCTTTCACCGAATCTTTGAGTCGATCTCTGCCGCCACCAGCGCCGTGGATATAGAAATGTACCTGATGGAATCAGGTGCAATCTGTAACCAGCTAATCGAGACCCTGCTGGAAGCCCGCAAACGTGATGTGTACGTACGCCTGCTATTGGATCATGTGGGATCACACAACCTAAAGCATCAAGATCGACAAAAATTACGCGCCGCCGGCGTGGATCTACGTTTTTTCAATCGTATTAAGCGCAGCAAACGGCTGCGTAATTTTTCCCGCGATCACCGCAAAATAGTGCTGGTGGACTGCGCCATCGCGTTTACTGGCGGAGCGGGTATTACCGATAACTTCTCCCCCACCCATGCAGGAAAGGCTGCGTGGCATGACACCATGGTGGAGATCACCGGGGAACTGGTACACGATTGGCAACTGCTGTTCGAACGCACCTGGCTGCATTACGATTCCGTTCATGAAGAGGAAATGCGCGCCAAGCTGAGACTCGCGTTCAGTCGCGATCATAGCTCCCCCCTGATGAATCGTAACTTACCCCAGGCACGCGTTGTGGCCAGCCGGGGCCTGGGCAACAAACCCATCATTGGCTCGCTGATCAGTGAAATAAATAAAGCCACTATACAAGCATGGGTTTGCACTGCCTATTTCTACCCGTCGCGCAAGCTGCTGAAGGCGCTGACCAAGGCGGCCGAACGGGGCGTTGATGTCCGCCTGATACTGCCGGGCTATAAAACCGATCACCCCAGCGTTCGTTACGCAGGCCGATCCTGGTACCGGGAGCTGCTGGAACATCAGGTACGCATCCTTGAATACCAGCCCAGCTTCCTGCACCTGAAAGCCGCACTAACCGATGACTGGGTTACCATAGGTTCCTGTAATTTTGATCGCTGGAATCTACACTGGAACCTGGAAGCCAACCTGGAAGCACTGGATCCGCAACTGCATCAGCAAATCACCCGCCTGCTCGAACACGATCAAGATCAGTGCATAGAAATCACATTAGAACGCTGGAAAGTCCGCGGCTGGCATGAAAAAATAAAAGAACGATTCTGGAAATGGGTTGCCATGTTTTTAGCCCGCCTCCCCAATGATTGACAGCTTAAGGAACCCCGTTCGTGGAACACAGCAACATTATCAATGAGCTGATCATCATACTCACCGCCTCGGTTATCGCCGCGGCGCTATTCCACCGCCTCAAAGTCCCAACCATCATCTGTTATTTGATCGTGGGGGTAATACTGGGGCCCCAGGAACTGGGCTTGGTCAATGACGTAAGCCAGTTTCAGATTATTGCAGAGTTTGGAGTCGCGTTTCTGCTGTTCACCCTGGGGTTAGAGTTTTCGTTGCCCCACCTGATCGCGTTAAGACGGGTAGTATTCGGAATGGGCAGCTTGCAGGTGCTCATATGCATCTCTATTTTTGGCGGCCTTATCTACTTCTCCCGCATGCTCTATGACATTACCGTGACCGGCACCCTGATCGCTGCATCCGCCATAGCGCTTTCATCAACCGCCATCGTCAGTAAAGAACTGTCTCAGAGGAATGAAATCGCTACCGCCCATGGCCATATAGCCATTGGTATTCTGCTGTTCCAGGACATAGCGGCCATCATCATTCTGGTGTTGATTTCCGTAGGGGGTGAAGCCAGTGGCGATCAATTAATGGAATCCCTGGCCATCGCCGGTGCCAAGGCGATAGGATTCTTTTTTGCCGTTGTTGCCATCGGTAAATGGCTGCTGCCACCGCTGTTTAACGAAATCAGCAAGACGCGCTCCGAGGAACTATTCGTACTGACCGTTTTAGTTGTTGCCCTGCTGGCCGCCGCCGCCGCCCACGCCCTGGGTCTGGCCATGGCACTGGGCGCTTTCATGGCCGGTATGATGCTGGGGGAAAGTCACTTTCGCCATCAAATTGAAGCAGAAATTCGCCCATTCAGAGATGTTCTGCTTGGGATATTCTTTGTCAGCATCGGCCTGCTGATCGACGTAGATCTGATCACCACCTACTGGCCTCGCATCTTGCTTTTCAGTGCCTGCCTGATCGTGTTTAAAACCATTCTGATTGCATTGCTGTGCAAACTGTTCGGCAACAACGGCATGGTATCCATTCGCACCGGTCTGGTGCTTAGCCAGGGTGGTGAGTTCGGTTTCGCGCTGCTGGCCCTGGCAGTAAAAGGTAGCCTGGTGCCACATGATGTTGCCTCCTTCTTCCTGTCTATTATCGTAATTTCCATGGCCGCCACCCCCTTTCTGGTTTCCAACAGTGAAAAAATTGCCGACCGCATGCTGGCCAGGCGTCAAATCAAACAGGAAAACGTCGAAGAGCTACAAAACCCCGAAGCAACCGAAAACCGTCATCATCACGTTATTCTGTGCGGCTACGGCCGGGTTGGCCAAACCATTGCACGCTTTCTTCAGCAGGAAAACATCCCCTGCATCGCCGTTGACGACGACCCAGTTCGCGTACAGCGGGCACGAGCTGCCGGAGAACATGTGCATTACGGCAGCGCCCGAAAAATGAAAGTGTTGAAACATCTTGGCCTGATGGAAGCCAATCTGGTGGTCATCAGCTTTGATGATCACAACGCTGCCAAACAAATGATCCATGAAATTCGTCAGGAGCGCGAATCCATTCCGATTCTGGTGCGCACCCGGGACGACGCCCATCTGGTGGAGCTGCAAGAAGCAGGTGCTACGGAAGTCATTCCGGAAACATTGGAAGCCAGCTTGATGTTGGTAAGCCACGTCATGGTGGCCCTGGGCTTGCCGGGCCGCAAGGTGTTTCAATCCATCGAACAAGTGCGCAAGCAGCGCTACAAAATGTTGCATGGTTTTATCACCGGTCAACACGGCGCCTACGGTATGTCTCGCTATCAAGGCCACCTGCAACCTATATACATTCCTGGCACCTCCTACGCCGCCAATAAAACCGTTGGCGAACTCAATCTAGAAAGCAGAGGTGCAAGCCTTCACACCATTCGACGGGGCAACGACACCGTAATGAATCCCAGCGATGAAACGATGTTGCTGCCAGACGACGTCGTGGTGGTAAGCGGCGAACATGCCGCCATTGAGGCAGCCGAAGCCTATCTGCTGAGTGGAAAGTAAAACGCTCAATAAAACCACAAACGCTAAGAACAGCTCAGGTTAGACCAAAATATTTTTTGCTTATAGGTTAAATAGTTAGCAATATGAGCTAATCTGAGTTTTAGGGAAAGCGGTTTAAACGAATGAATTTTCTATACGCCCTTTTCCTACATAACTAGCAGCAGTAATTGAACGCCGGGTATCGTGAATGGGTATTAATCCGCTGGACTTTCGCCAGTATGTTGTTCGACCCACCCTGAAAAAATTGGGTGCATGGACTCCCTCCCTCGAAAATCTTCTCCTTGGTTCCGCAGCACAAGCATCTCAACTGGGTATGGAATTGCAATGTGATGCAGGTTTAGGTGTGTACAAGATCAAACGAGAATTACACCATCGGGTGTGGGATGAATTTTTGGCCTTCGATGCCGATCTCGCAAGCAAAGTCAGGGGATTTGCATCTCAAAGAGAGTTTTTAGCCAATCCTGATATGGAACTGGCGATCAACCTGGCTTACTCAACGGCCATCGCCTGGGGTGTATATGCGCTCAATAAGGCCGAGATACCGGAAGATGAAAACAATCCGGAAGCGTTGGCTTGGTGTTGGTACCATCATTTCCGCACCGATGAGCATCTCAAGCCTGAGCATTTTCTCGCTGGCTATAAGGTGCTCTCGGCCCCCGCCACAAAGAACAAATCGGCAACCAAAGCACGGATCATTGCCGCATAGGTATTAACTCAAGGCAGCTTGCTGTTGCGGCACAGGCTGCCCCATGGCCTCCCAGATCGCTTCCATTGCCTCAACTGCACGCATCGGCAACTTGTAGTGTACAAACGGCGAGACCTCGGTAATACCCGGATTGATTTCAATCACCTTGGCATTCCACTTACGCGCTTCAAACACCGGCTGGGAAATATAAGGGAACACACTGGTCGTACCAACAGAAAACACCAGATCAAACCCTCGCATCATCTCACGATGTAACACTTCCACCGCAGGTTCCGGCAACATCTCACCAAACAGCACCACATTCGGGCGCATCACGCCGTGACATCGGGGGCAAATCGGCATTCCATCGATCTGGCTGTAGTCGTTTGCGATCATTTCATAGTGACATTTGGGGCAGCTAAGCTCTCCCACCTTGCCGTGAATTTCAATTAACTGTTGGCTGCCAGCCGCTCGATGAAAGCCATCGATATTCTGAGTTAACACCCAGGTCTGAGGCTTTAGACGCTCCAGCTCTGCAATCAACCGATGCGCCAGGTTAAAACCGGCACCACGGCAAGCACGCTCTACCTGCAGTAAGTACTTCCAGGTGATCTCTGGCCGTTGCCGTAACATATCGCCGGACAATGCAACCTCAATGGGCATGCCTTCTTCAGTGTCAGCATCATCATACAAGCCACCAATACCGCGATAGGTCGGCAAACCAGAATCCGCCGAAAGGCCAGCCCCCGTAATGAAAAGTATACGGTGAGACTGGTCTATCAGATCGGCAATTTCCGTAAAATCAGGTTGTTTCATTAAGAGAGTCTCACAGATTACCGCCGCCGCTCTGCTTTTGTTCCCGACAACACAGGGCAGTACTTTCTAAAGGCACCAGATGCATAAACATACGATCAATCAACCCCCTTGGATCACGATCCGTATCCGGCTCCAGCGTCACTCTACCCCAGGATAACCGCACCACCTCACCCATCGCCGGGTAGCGATCCAACACATTGATATGGGACAGTTTCTCACGCAGGCTTTCTAACTGACTGTTCACCATCGGCTCAGTCCCCGTGAACATTATTACAAAACGGCCACCGCTTGTGCGGCAGGCGCAATCTTCTTTATCCAGTAAAACCGTGCGTATCTTGCGTGCCATCTCACGCAGCAGATCATCACCACACTCGGCCCCACGCTGTTCGTTAAAGTACGCAAAATGCTCCACATGCACCGCAACAAGCACCAGCCATTGACGGTTTTGGGTAGAAAAGCTCCAACTGGACAGCAATTTATCTTCGAAGGAAACGCGGTTCATCAGCCGGGTCACACGATCCAGGCTCGCCTCCTCGTTAATATGATCGTTGAGCTCCCGCAATTGATTCTTCTCATGCTGGATAAGCTCTGACTTTAGAAAACTCCCGCGAGACATTTTCTCAGTTTTAATGGAAACCATCACAGCAATCAGGGTTCCACTCACCATGAAAAACAACACATGAGCCGACACATCCAAACTCATGGTGTCGAGATACACTGTGCCACCCACCATCAACAACAGCACCAACCCAAGCGTGTTGGTAAAGTTCAACGGAAGGCGCACAAACGTGAACACCACAACTTCGACAAAAAACACGTTGCAGTAATACATCATTTTTATGGGCTGGCTGATCTCCTGGGCCATCAGCAGCAGGCTGGCTGAAACCAGCAGCGTATTGACGGTGACAACCCAGTATTTCCAGGTCATGCGCTTGGACTTGCGCGCATATAGATAGGTGCCAAGGAACGCCGCGATGGCCACACCTCGAACCACTAATGTAAACACACTAAGATGAAGGCCGGTGCTCCACTCCACCACATAACTGGTGGACAACAGCAAAACCGCCAGCAAGGACGATATACGAATGGTTTCCCGGTACCAGTCCATTTGCGCTTCCTGGTATCGGGCTTCAAGTTCCTTCGAAAAGCCCATATCCAACCACGCACCGGAACGAAGGTTCGCCAGTTGTTCTGTTACTTCTGTGTATCGCTTATTATTGTCCACATCCCTGACCGCGCAATCGAAACCCAGTAAAATTTCAGTTTACCCCCTCGTTCCCGTGCTTGCCAACAAAGAGCGTTAACCAACAGACTTAGGCGATGAATCCATCAACTTCTGACCTGACTCAACGGCAGGGCGATACACCTGGATACGGTTGCGTCCGTTTTTCTTGGCCAAATACAGTGCTTCATCTGCCAGCCCCACCAGATCAGAAGCGACACTCTCCTCATCCGGCAACACGGCCGCCACCCCCACACTGATAGTAACGAACTCATTAGCATGGGAAGTGGGGTGCGGAATTCTTAAATCTCTGACGCTTTGACATATGACTCGCGCCACGTTGGCAGCCTCCTCTTTATCCAGAGCAGGCAAAATAACGGCAAACTCTTCTCCACCGTAACGGGCAACAAGATCACCCGGACGTCGCACCGTTTGCTTCATGCATTGAGCAACCTGCTGAATACAGAGATCACCCTGCTGATGCCCAAAACTGTCATTGTAGGATTTGAAGAAGTCGATATCGCACATCAGAATCGCCAGGTTATAACCCCGACGTCGAGCACGACGCCATTCTTCATCCAGCACCTGATCGAACGACCGTCGGTTCCCAATCCCGGTAAGAGGATCAACTTCCGCCAGATCCTTCAATCGGGAATTCAGTTTTTTGAGTTGTTGGTTTTTACGATGGATAAGCAACTTCTGCAAGAACTCTCGGCGACTGGAACGGTCACTGCTGTATTGCGCCAGCAAACACAAACCGATCGCGCCAACACTTAGAAAAAGGTAGTACGCCAAGAACGAAAATACACCACCAAATGGCATCAATATGAGCAGATAGCTCACCACAAAAAGCAAACCACTGGTTAATGCAGGCCAGAAGCGCATTTTACCTATGGTCAGACCTGCCATAATAATCGCCAGCTCACTGATCAAATAAAGGCCTTTGGCCTCGTCCGGCACCACTCTTATCATTGTCAACGTGGTGACAGACAACCAGAACAGCCCCAACACCACCAGCTTGTCCAAATAACTATCGAATTTACGGGAGTGCACCAGAAACCAAATGGACACCAGACCTGGCAGCCCCATGGCATATCGAATCTTGAGAATAGGTTCTACTTGAGCGCCCAGCAGCAACCAGTCGAACAGACCGTATAGTGCGTAGAGGGCCACCAGTATGTTGACCAATTGACGAATATAGCGTCGATCACGCAATCCGCAGTAACGACGGTAGCGATCCTCTAAACCACCGGCAAACCGCAGCCGCATTCGGTTCACATAAAATTGTCCATGCAATTCTGAGCGAACCAAAGGCTGACTTTCGTGGTCGTCTGGGCCGTTGGGGCCTTCAGGGGACAGGGAGTGTCGCGAATTTTCCACTCATGTACCTGCTGTCTGCGAGCGTTATTAGTTTTATTCTAACAGTATAGTAAGTAGAAAAACCTGTGCGCTAATACAAAAATGCCCTCTTGCTAGAGGGCACTAAAGCAGCGGCTGTATTGATCAATGCAGGCAGGCAAACAGGCGGCGGCGGTAACTGGCAACAACCGGATCGCTCCCCATCAGTTCAATCAACTTCAAAATCGCCAGACGCCCACCATCCTCTTTGAATTCGCGATCTTTTTGCACGATCTCCAAAAACAGCTCCAGTGCGGCATCCGGTTCACCGGCCAACACACAATTGGCACCCAGATAATATTTTGCTTCCAGATCATCACTGTTCTGCGCGACACGATATTGAAGGGATTCTACCGTTTCAAAACCTTTCAGTTCCTGTAGAAAAAACAAGCGTGCC
Source organism: Ketobacter alkanivorans (assembly GCF_002863865.1). Lineage (NCBI taxonomy): Bacteria > Pseudomonadati > Pseudomonadota > Gammaproteobacteria > Pseudomonadales > Ketobacteraceae > Ketobacter > Ketobacter alkanivorans. The sequence continues at coordinate 741,847 of NZ_CP022684.1, forward strand.
AATGTAGCGGCTTTAGCCTTATCGTCACTGATGTTATCCAGAACCTGCTGAGCTTCTTCCAGCCGCTCAACATCCATCAACACCTCCGCCATCAACACCTGGTGTTTAAGCTCCGAGGGCTGCTCTGCAATCGCTGACTGCAATGCTTCTATGGCCTGGTCGTATGCACCCATGCGACGAGCCCTTTCTATCTGGGCAAAAAAGTCGTTGGAGAGGTCTTCTTCCTGGTCATCAGCTTCTGGGGCGTCACCAAGATAAGGTGCGAGTAATGCACGGATTTCCGATTCGGTCTGGGCACCATTCAATTCGCCAGCCAATTGCCCTTGCACGATCAACTTTAATGATGGAACGCCACGAACACCCAGCTGCTGAACCAGCATTTGGTTGGCATCGGCATCGACTTTCGCGAGAATGAACTGGCCCGCATACTCGTGGGCAATTTTTTCAAGAATAGGAGCCAGCGCCTTGCATGGCTCACACCACTCGGCCCAAAAATCCAAAAGCACCGGCATGCGCGCAGAAAACTGCACCACATCATTAATATTCTGCGGGTTTACGTCGACGATGTAATTTGTTTCTGACATGGCTATCCCAATTCACATATTACTAATGCTGTTATTGGGATAGGAGAGTAACCGCACCGCCAGATGGAGTCAAAGAAACTATGCGATGAAGCTACGTTACGAATCTGCGTATCCAGCTTATGCCAAAGCGACTGGGCTACTGTTGCCGGCTTCATCTTCACGCCGACATTCTGACAATACCTCTGCGGCCTGAGCGTGCCCCCGGTCAGCGGCCAAAGCCAGCCAGTGTGTTGCAGCTTTACTGTCCTGATGAGTGAGGCTGCCATCGAAATAGGCCTTACCCAACTGAAACTGGGCTTCGGTATCACCTGCCTTGGCAGCCATACGAATGTATTCGAGCCCACTACGCTTCACTGCCCGCCCGACACCTGAACGATACAAGAGACAGCCCAACTGCGACATCGCGGAAAGATGACCGTGATCAGCAGAATACTGCAACATTTTGAGCGAGAAACGCGACGGATAAATACGCCCGCGCTGATTTTGAATATCGATGATGCGATTCGCTGCGCGAAACGAAAAACGCGCAATCATGCTGCACTCATTGTTAATGCTATCTGCAATCATTTCCCCAACCACTGATCCATTCAAATACAGTACTTATGAAAGCCGGGCCCCAAGCCTGGATTAACAATGGGCGCATAGGCTACTCCCATTAAACTCCGTTGCCAACACGGAATTCATATTTCGATACACTCGATTAATAGACGCGAAAACTATCCACATTTTCTGTGGAAAACTCTGTGGATGTTTTGGTGACAAGACGCCGAAACCTCCAGCAGATCTAACACCCATACAGATTGATCAATATCTAACCAAATAAAATATCCATATTTTTCAATACCTTACGAAAACCAAAGCAAAATATCAGCAAGTTACATCAACTTCTTAACAATATGTGGGAAGTGATACAGCCTGTTAACAACAAGTCGGTTAGGTTTCACTATCTACAGAATGGAGGCATAAAAAAACCGGCTTGAGCCGGTTTTTTTATTATTTGGCGCCGTTGGCAGAGCTGGATCTGCGTTTGACGGCGGCTTTCTCCACCTTACCGAGCAGCTGTTCCAGCTCGGCAATACGCTGATTCAAGTTATCCACATCGGCACGGGTGGGTATGTTCAGTCGATGCAATGCTTTGGAGACCCGCAAATCAAATGCTTTTTCGACCTTCTCCCAAGATCCTGTGGCACGAGCACGTACCGTTTCAACCTTTTCCTTGGCAACATTCAGCGGCTTATCGACAATGGCACGGGTCTTAGCTTCTAGCTTCTCACCATCCTGAACCAGTGAATCAAACAGTTTGCCGCCCTCTTCTTCGGCTTTTGAATACGCACCCAGCCCGGCCAACCAGATTTGATTGGCCGATTCCTTTACGCGATCCGCCATATGTTCTGCTATCTGGCTTACCTGCTTGTCTGATCCTGATGTCTTTTTCTCACCCATGATGATCTCTCTTGCTGTGTTGCACGTACCGAAGCGACAAAATCACGAGGCATCGGTTTAAATGATTCTACATTCGTCATGTGGACGACAATCGTACCACTTTAACAAGCCACTTTAGAATATTCATACTAGATTGATGGACAGCGGGGGTCATGGCCTTCAACCGGAGGGAAAAGCATGTACAATGCGGGCTTTCCTCTGGCGCAAACACCGTACAGCATCCCATGACGATTGATTTTCTTGATAATTTTCCCAGCAAACCCGGCGATCAACGGATTTGGAGCAACCTGAAAGGCAGTGGGCAGGCGTGGGCACTGGCACAGTCCGCCCGCCACCACAAAGGGTTGATTCTGGTGATCACACCGGACACCCAGAGCGCCCTGCAGCTGGAACTGGAAATCCCCTTCTACGCCGATAAAAATCTGGAGCTGCTGACGTTTCCAGACTGGGAAACGCTGCCCTATGACAGTTTCTCCCCCCACCAGGACATAATTTCGCAGCGGCTGGCAACGCTGAATCGGCTGCCAACACTGACTCAGGGCATTCTTATTGTGCCGGTTTCCACACTCATGCACCGCATCGCGCCGCCGTCGTTTCTTGCGAGCCAGACCCTGCTGCTGGACATAGGCCAGAAGTTTGAGCTGCACCTGGTCAGGAAACAACTGGAGCAGGCTGGTTATCGTGCCGTTGACACCGTCTTGGATCATGGCGAATACGCCGTTCGCGGCGCCATCATGGATCTGTTTCCCATGGGCAGCCAAGTGCCCTACCGAATTGAGTTATTTGACGACGAAATCGACACCCTGCGCTCCTTCGACCCCGAGACTCAGCGCTCCATCGATAAAGTTGAGCAAGTCCGCCTGCTGCCAGCCAAGGAATTCCCCCTCCACGATCAAGCCATCAGCGGATTCAAAGAGCGTTTTAAACAACAGTTCGACGCAGATCCCCGCAGCTGCCCTGTGTATCAGGACATAAGCGATGGCATTACCAGTGCCGGTATTGAGTACTATCTGCCTTTGTTCTTTAAAGGTACTGCCACGCTGTTTGACTATTTACCAGACCATACGCTGGCCTTCACACCGGAAACACTGCAAAGCAGCGCCGACCATTTTTGGACTGACTGCAACAATCGCTATGAAGAGCTGCGCTACGACCGTATGCGCCCGATCCTGCCGCCTGCAAACCTGTTTCTGGCCAGCGATGAACTGAACCGTGCCCTCAAAGAATTGCCAAGAGTGAGCGTACGCAGCGGCCTGGGGGAGGTAGATAAAGATCACCACACCGACCTGCCCTTGAGCACCCCTCCCGATCTGCCCATCAACGCCAAAGCCACCAATCCGTTGATGCATGTGGAAGCCTATTGCATGGGGGCCAAGGAGCAACAGCGCAGGATTCTGTTCGTAGCGGAATCTGCCGGCCGACGCGACACCCTGCTGGATCTGCTGCAACGCATCCGCATCAAGCCGAAACCCGCTGAACGGTGGGCCGACTTTCTGGCAGAGAAAAAAGCAGCCGTGATGATCGCTGTGGCACCTTTAAGTGCCGGGCTGGTACTGGATGATCCCAGTGTCTGCGTGATCACTGAATCCCAGCTGTTTGGCAACCGTGTCATGCAGCGCCGTCGTCGCAAACGTGGCGATGACAACGCCGAAAACGTAATCCGCAACCTGACCGAGTTAAATCCCAACGACCCGGTAGTACACATAGATCACGGTGTCGGCCGCTACAAGGGCTTGCAGACACTGGAAATCGACGGCCAGAAACAGGAGTTCCTGACCCTCGAATACGCCAATGAAGCCAAACTCTACGTGCCGGTGTCGTCTCTGCATCTGATCAGCCGCTATTCTGGTGCCAGCGACAGCATGGCACCCTTGCATCGACTGGGTACCGATCAGTGGACCAAGGAAAAACGCAAAGCAGCCGAACAGATTCACGACACCGCGGCTGAACTGCTGAATATTTACGCTCGCCGAGCCGCCAAACCCGGCCATGCATTCGACCTTAACCGCCAGGATTACGAAGCCTTTTGTGAAGGTTTTCCGTTTGAAGAAACCCCGGATCAACAGGCCGCCATCGACGCCGTGATCGCAGACATGACCTCCGATCGACCTACTGACCGTCTGGTGTGTGGCGATGTGGGCTTTGGTAAAACGGAAGTGGCCATGCGCGCTGCCTTCGTCGCCGTACAGACCGGCAAACAAGTCGCCATTCTGGTGCCCACCACTCTGCTGGCGCAACAGCATTACGAGACCTTCAAGGATCGCTTTTCCGACTGGCCAGTACAGGTTGAAGTGTTGTCTCGATTCCGTACCGGTAAAGAGCAAACCAAAGCCCTCAAACTGATTGAAGACGGCAAAGTAGATATCGTGGTGGGTACCCACAAGCTACTGCAGGAAAGCGTTCAATTCAAAAGTCTGGGCCTTATCATCGTGGACGAAGAACACCGTTTTGGCGTGCGTCACAAAGAGCGCCTGAAGGAAATGCGCGCCGATGTGGACATGCTCACCCTGACCGCCACCCCCATTCCCCGTACGCTGAATATGGCGATGTCTGGAGTGCGGGACATGTCCATCATCGCGACACCACCGGCCAAGCGACTTTCCATCAAAACCTTTGTGCGGGAAGACAACAAAGCAGTCACCAAAGAAGCCATCCTGCGTGAACTGTTGCGAGGGGGGCAAGTGTATTTTCTCCACAACGAGGTCAAATCCATTGATCGCCGCGCCGAAGAAATTCAGGCGCTGGTGCCGGAAGCCCGCATCATCGTAGCTCACGGCCAAATGCGGGAGCGGGAGCTGGAACAGGTCATGTCCGACTTCTACCACAAGCGTTACAACCTGCTTATGTGCACCACCATCATCGAGACCGGTATCGACGTACCTTCGGCCAATACCATCATCATCGACCGGGCTGACAAATTCGGGCTGGCTCAACTGCACCAGCTACGAGGCCGCGTGGGCCGATCTCACCACCAGGCTTATGCCTACATGCTCACCCCCAACCCCAAAGCCATCACCGCCGATGCCCGCAAGCGTCTGGAGGCCATTGCCGAAGCCCATGATCTGGGAGCGGGTTTCACGCTGGCCAGTCACGATCTTGAGATTCGTGGTGCCGGTGAGCTGCTGGGAGAAGAGCAAAGCGGCAACATGACCAGTATCGGTTTCTCCCTCTATATGGAGCTGCTGGAAGACGCTGTCAAAGCGATTAAAGAAGGCAAAACCCCGAATCTGGACAAACCGCTTAAGCATGGTGCCGAAATCAATCTACGCATCCCCGCCCTGATCACCGAGGATTACGTGCGGGATGTACACACCAGGTTGATTACGTATAAACGCATATCCAACGCTCGGGATGATGATCAACTGGACGAGTTGCGGGTTGAACTGGTGGACCGATTTGGCTCGCTGCCGGAATCCACCAAAAATCTGTTCCAACTGACCAAAATCAAGCTGCGTGCGCAATCGCTTGGCCTTAGCAAAGTGGATGCAGGCCCAAGGGGCGGTCGGGTCGAGTTTGGGCCGGACACTCAGGTTCACCCACTGACCATCGTAAAAATGGTACAAATTCAGCCCCAGTTCTATAAACTGGACGGTGCCGATAAGCTAAAATTCGCCATAGAGACCGAAACCGCCGAGCAGCGGCTGGACATGATTAACGAACTGCTGCAAAAACTCAGCGCTGGCCCCAAAGGGTAACGCTTTCACACTATCAATATTGATATTTAACGCCGGTTGAGCATGACATCACGCATGAAGAACACCAGACCCCATATTGCCCTGTCCCTTTGCAGCCTGTTGCTGATGCTGCCCGTTTCAGCAACGTCAGCCACCCCCGACGAGGCAACAATAACGCCCTGGTATGAAGTCTCTCTGGTGATTTTCAAGCATCGTAACAGCCCTACGGGCAATGAAAGATGGCCCACGCCGGACACGCTGAACATTTCGTTTCCCCACGGCATTCTGGAGCTTGAACCCGCGCTGGAGCCAGCAACAACCGGTGATGGCAAGACTGGACCAGTTGAGCAGGCAGCGATCCCCTTCCGCAACTCAAAGCCCACAGATGTAGGATTTCAACAGGCCCTGCGCAGCATTCAGCTCAGCTCTAACTATGAGATCATGACCAGCGCCAGCTGGAAACAACCCGCACTGGACAAAGAACAAGCTATTCCTGTACTGATTCAGGCAGGTGACGAGTTTGGTGGTTACTTTGAGCTGGAAGGCAGCGTAACCCTGACCGTATCCCGCTATCTACACATGAAGGCTGACCTGTGGCTGTCAGAGTACATCCAGCAAGTGGAAATGATCGCTCCGTGGTGGGAAAGCACTAACACCGTGGCCGACAGTTTTGGTGGGGATTTTGATCCGTCTGAACCCAGCGCAGCGCCCGCCTATCAGGATATCGATTTTGGCAGCCAGCCCAGCTACTCAGAAACCGTGACCCGTTATGAATCGGTGCGCACAGTGGTGCTGAATGAGTCACGCCGAATGCGCAGCGGTGAGTTGCACTATCTGGACAACCCCATGTTTGGCCTGCTGGTTAAGGTGGTGCCCTATGAGCCATCCACCACACCAGCAAGCGACGCCCCAGAGAGCATGATGGATGCCACCCCGATCAGCCTGCGCTAACGGTTAACTTAAAAACTGCGCAATGATGGCCCGAGCGTTGCCCATGCCATTATTGATGGCCTGTTCAATGTCTTCCATGGTTATAATGCCATCGCTTCGCCCCGCCGCCATATTCACCACCAAAGACAGGCAGGCATACTCAAGATCGGCCTCACGGGCCAGCGATGCTTCCGGCATTCCGGTCATGCCAACAATGTCACAACCATCCCGCTCCAAACGATTAATCTCTGCGATGGATTCCAGGCGCGGCCCTTGGGTGGCTGCGTACACACCACCATCGTGAATCTTGATATTCAGTTTACCGGCAGCTGCCAATAAGCCCTGACGCAAACGCTCCGTATAGGGAAACGTAAAGTCGACATGAATTACATTGCCCTGACCTGCAAACGTAAACTCGCGCCCCCAGGTATAGTCGATGATCTGATCCGGTATCACCAGGCTCTCTGCATCCATTGCGGCATTAATACCTCCCACTGCGTTAACGGCGATGATCTCGCTCACGCCAACCTGCTTCAGGGCCTGAATATTGGCGCGGTAGTTCACCTGATGGGGAGGCACGGTATGACCTTTGCCATGGCGAGCCAGAAACACTACATCCTGCTGACCAAAACGCCCAAATTCCAATGGAGCAGAAGGCGCTCCGTAGGGAGTGTCCACTACTCTGGACTCAGTCCGTTCCAAACCTTCCAGTTCAGTCAGGCCAGTCCCCCCTACTATTGCAATCAAACTCATGCCAGCAACACCTCAATTACGTCTTTTATAAGCCTTTAACTGCGTAGATGCCGTCGGCATTGCGCAAATAACCTTTGTAATCCATGCCATAACCGAACACAAATCGATCCGGCACCTCAAGACAGGTGTAATCTGCCTTAAAACCGGGCTCGTATTTTCGATCATGAACCTTGTCAACCAGCACGGCACAATGCAGCGACGCGACACTTTGGGTTTTGAAGCTCTCCAAAATTTTATGCAGTGTCTGGCCTTCATCCAGGATGTCATCCACCACCAGTACATGACGCCCTTCCAGGCTGTGTTGAGGCAACACCTTCCACAACAACTCCGATCCCGATGTTTCCATGCCATAGCGGGTGGCATGAATGTAATCCATCTCCAGTGGAAAACGCAGACTCATCATCAAGCGAGCGCCAAACATAAGCCCACCTTTCATAACCACCAACACCAATGGGTTCTTATCCGCCAGATCGACCTCAATTTTCTGGGCTACGGCTTCAATCGCCCGATCGATCTGCTGCTCGGTCCAGATACAATCGGCTTCCCGCCAAATAGCATCCACTTCTGCTACTGTCACGCTCATGCTGGCTCCTCTGTCTTAACGGTACGGCTGTCTTGGGCGACCCCTTCGATCACATGCAAAGTCTGCGTTGGGAAGGCAAACTCAGCGCCATGCTCCTGCACTATTTCAGCAACTTTAAACAACACATCCTGCTTCACTTCATGGAATTTGACCCAATTGGTGGTGACCGTCATGCAGTAAATAAAAAAGTCCAACGAGGAGGCGCCATACTGATTAAAGTTCACAATCAACGTTTGGTTGTGATCAACTTCAGGATGTTCTGCAAGCATGGCTTTCACGGCACTGACAATGCTCGGTAACTTGGCAACATCATCGTATCGCACCCCCATGGTTTCATAGATCCGACGGTGGCTCATACGGGACGGATTCTCCAGCGCAATACTGGTAAAGGTAGAATTCGGCACATAAAGCGGACGCTTATCAAACGTGCGAATAACGGTAAGACGCCAGCCAATGTGCTCGATGGTACCTTCGATATTGCGATCCGGTGAGCGCACCCAATCACCAACAGAAAAAGGCCGATCCAGATACACCATCAAACCGCCAAAAAAGTTGGCCAACAGATCCTTGGCTGCAAAGCCCACTGCGATGCCACCGATACCACCAAAGGCCAACACACCAGACACCGAGATGCCCATCGACTGGGCAATCACCAGACCACCGGTGATAATCACCGATAAGCGCAGCAGTTTGGCTAAGGCCGTTACCGTGGTTTCATCTAAAGGCTGCTGGGTATAACCGGGCGTTTTCAGCAGCTCTTCGGCTTTGGAAATCATACGGATCACAAACCATAACACCACACTGATAATCATCACCAGAAAGGCAGGTTTTACGAGGTTGTTAATGGACTCATCCATCATGGGCTCCATGATTTCTGCAGCCATTCGGGTGCCGATGATCAGCATGAAGGCCCGCGAAGGTTTGCGCACCGCCCACAGCAATGCGTCATCCCACAGGTTTTTGGTTTTGGAAAATTGTATTTCAAGACGATCGTAAAATTTCTTGGCAATAAAATTGGCCAGCAAGGTGATAAATATCACCGCGAACACCTGTAAAACCCAATCCTGATTTCCGTTCAAATGCTGCCACCATCGCTCTAGCGTATCCACTTACTGCGCTCCTGATTCTTCAATAGATAGATTATTCAACGGATTGTTAATGGTTTGTCTTATGTTTTGATAACGGGGGCTCTGCTGCAGCGCCTCCCAAACCGGACGCTGACGAGCCAACATCGCCTGTAGCCGAACCTGATCTGCCTGTTTGCCTTGTGTTTCCAGCCAGTTCAAGACTTCATCTGCACCATCGGGTTTATTACACACCAACACCATGTCACATCCCGCTTGCAATGCTGCGTCTGCCCGCTGGGCATAACCTCCGGCTACTGCGGCACCTTCCATGGTGAGATCATCACTGAAAATCACGCCGTTGAAGCGCAGTTGCTCACGCAGTACGGTTTGCAGCCAGAAAGAAGAAAAGCCCGCAGGCTGCTGATCCACATTGGTGTAAATAACATGGGCAGGCATGACCGCATCAATCTCAGCGGCCAACTGCGTAAATGGTTGCATGTCCACCGATGTAATTTGCTCGAGGCTCCGCTCATCCACAGGTATCGCCACATGGGAATCCGCCTCCACCCAGCCATGCCCCGGAAAGTGCTTGCCGGTGGCTGCCATGCCAGCTTCGTGCATACCCGCCACATAGGCCCGACCCAGCGCCACAACGGCCGCAGGATCTTTGTGTAACGAGCGATCACCAATAACTGAACTGCGGCCAACCTCAAGATCCAGTACCGGTGCAAAGGAAATATCCAATCCCAATGCCAGCATTTCTGAGGCCATCAACCAGCCCCAGTCACGGGCCCGAACCAATGCTGCGCCGGTGTCCTGATCGTATAACGCCCCCAAACGAGCCAGCGGAGGCAGGCGCGTTACGCCATCACGAATCCGCTGTACTCTGCCCCCCTCCTGATCAATAGCCAATAGCAACTGGGGGCGCACATCGCGCACCGCAGCAACCAGGTCACGCACCTGGGCCACAGACTCGATATTACGGGAAAACAGTATTACGCCACCCGTGCCGGGGTGCTGAAGGCGTTTGATATCCTGTTTGGAAAGAACCGTGCTTTCCAGGTCCAGCATGAGTGGGCCCATGACCATGGCAACAACAAACTCCTGATTTTGTGCTCTGAACACCCGAGGCTAATGCCAAGGGTTATGGCGCGATGATAACTCTGTCACCCGGCCCAACCTGTTCAAACAGGTGGATAACATCCGCATTACGCATACGAATACAACCATGGGAAAGCGGCTCGCCCATTGGTTCAGTGTCCGGGGTGCCATGAATATAAATGTATCTGCGCTGGGAATCCACGTTGCCGCCGCGATTCACGCCCTTTTCTTCGCCACACAGCCAGAGAATGCGGGACAATATCCAGTCCCGATGGGGGTACTGTTGGGCCAGCTCCTGGCTGTAGATTTCCCCGGTGGGCCTACGCCCCACGAACACCGCCCCCTCAGGCTGACCAGCACCGATACAGGCTCGGATACGATGCTTCCCCAACGGGGTCTGGTTGGAGCCGGACTGGTAGCCTGTGCCTTTCAAGGCCGTCGAAACGGGCCAACTGGCCAGCATGGTTTCACCTTGCCAAAGCTGCAGTAATTGCTTCTGAATCGATATCCGTATCTCAAGCTCAGTCATAAAGGTTGGTCTTCGGGCCGAGCCTGGGCCGGAGGTTCGGCATGGGAGGCGTTTTTCAAACCCGCCGCCATAAAGCTGGTAAGACTATTAACAATAAAGTCGACTGACCCCCTGTGACCGGTGTCGTTCACCGCCATGGCCCGCAAGGCATCAAAGTTAGACATGGTGAAGATCGCCGTGCCCAGAGCAAAATGGGTATGCCAAAACAGCTCCTCGGCGGTAGCCCCAGGCAATGCCGGTTTCAACAGCCGTGCATAGCGCTGGAACGCGTCCCCATAACGCAGACTGATGAAATTACGCACATGGGCCTGGGATTGGGTATACGCCAAACCCAGCAGACGCATAAACGCGGTAGCCCGATTAGTATTACGGCCATGGACTTCATAAATGGAGCCTGACAGCACCCGAAGTAATGACTCCACATTGATGGACTCGGGCTCTTGTTCCAACTCACTCAAACGACGGTCAATCTCTGCCACCAGAGGTTCCAGAAACCGCTCAAAAACCGCCTGTATCAGTGCCTTTTTTGAGCCGAAATGATAATTGACCGCTGCCAGGTTAACCCCGGCGGTGCTGGTGATGGTGCGCAATGAGGTCTCAGCGAACCCTCGCTCAGCAAACAGTGCCTCCGCTGCATCCAGGATTCGCTCTACCGTTTCTTTTTGTGCCATAACTCAAGATTCCTGACAGGGGTTCAACAACGGGCTTCGAACCACCATAAACGATCGTTTGAAACTTACGTTTGCAAACTGTCCCTGTCAAGAAAACCGGTCATTAAAAATACCGAATCAACTCCAATTGGAGCAAGTCATTGCGGCTACTCTGAGCCAGTTTATAGAGTGGATCGAAAGAGCCATTGGCCAGATCATCCTGGCTGGGCGGGGTCTTGCTGTGAAAAAATAAAGCGTCCAGGCTCACCATCCAGACGTCGCCCAGGCGGCGACTGGCTTCCAGACTGAAGACCCGCTCGTTGGTCTTGTGATCATAAATAATGCCACCTAACATCTCGGTGGAGGCCTCGTCATTCAAGGCCCAACGCAACCCCAAGGCAATGTCGTTTTCCAGGTAGTAGGAAGATGGGCTCTCTTTACCGCGCTCATCATAATTGTACTCGGACACAATTCCGAGATCCGAGACGCCATCAAACAGGCCTTCGAGTGTGTACTCAAACCCAAAAACCGTGGCGAAATATCGCCCTGACTCAGTGCCGCTGCGGTTTAACGCCTCCATTTTCAACAACCAGGCATCGTAGTTATATTGCAGCTCCAGCCCGAACTGATCTATGACCGGATAGAAAGGAACCGGCTCACCCTGCGCATTGATACGGCGGAACTCAGGGTCGCGAGAGGTGCCACCAAAGTAGGATAACGCCAACTCCCATGCTTCAATGGAGGTAGACCAGCGTGCCGCAATGTCGACCCGCTTGTCTTCAGCGCCAGACTCGTAATCCGCATCATCGCTGGAGATCACCAAAGGCCCCCTGGGCCAGCCATCCTCCCCAGGGAAAGTGCGCTCCCGAAACCCTACCAGAGCAAACAGATCCACGATGCCCCAGTCGGATACCAAGGAAAGATTGATCATGGGCTGGCCTAATTTGGCCTCGCCGTCTGTGCGCTCCACCAGATCCGACTGGTTAACGATGTCGACCAAGTGCTGAAACTCGGTAACACCCCAGAATACGGTTCGCACCCCACTGCGCAACTCCCAATCATCTGCCACATGAATCCAGGCCAAGTCCTGAATATCCCCATGGGTTCGCTCGTCATCGGCCTCCGACCAGCGATAAAACGCCTCAAACTGGAATAAATCCGCACCATCATTCCAATCATGCACGTATTCCCCCCGCACACTGACCGAGGCCGCATCATCACCCACACCATAAGGTGGATTCTGCGGCAAGTATCGATATTCAGCCCCCAGCTCAAAATCCCAATCTCCCGCCTGCACAGCCGAAACCGTCAGCCAAGGCAGAATCAATGCAACCAAAACGACTCGCGACCTCATTCACACACTCCCAAAGTATCACCCTGTCACAAAATGACGAAACGTCACGCTATCGCTTTTATCAGGCCCAGTCAACCGATCACCCTGCCTACGGGCTTTAGATTTTTATGCACCTTAGCTGCATCTGTTTAGCGCAGACGTATATAAAAATAGCAGCGTTTAGCAGGCTGTCATGGCTAAGCCTATGTTTCTGGTGGAGTAATAGCCGACCCGCCGCGATTACAGACAATCCTTAGAGGCACGGCACCCTAAATATTTTCGTGTCGAATCTTCAGTCTGCGCCATACTGCCACAAAATAGTAATGGAGCGGATCAAACTCAAGTGAGGCTGCCATGTTGAAACGTATTCAACCAGAAGTTGGCGTGTGGTATGAAAACACAGAACAGGAAACCCTGTTTGAAGTGGTTTCCATAGATGACGACAGCAGCACGCTGGCATTGCAGTATTTTGACGGTGAGCTGGAGGAAATCGAGCTGGAGGCCTTCGTTCAGCTACGCCTGAAGGTAATCGATCAACCTGAAGACTGGTCCGGCCCCTATGAAATAGATCAGGAGGATCGTGACGATCACGAGTTTAGCGGTGTAAGTAACGAACACGACAATGAATATTTTCCGTTTGATGATTTTGAGTCGGGAGGCGTGCGCGTCTACGACGATTACTGAGTTCCACCCCACCTCGCTTTAGGGGCTTTCGGGCCCCTTTTTAATGCCCTGAATTAATTAACATTTTTATTTTCAATTTCAAACCTGCTGTATATAATAACAGTAACTGTATAAACTAACAGCTACTCTCCAACTCCCCCTAACATCAATGGGCGACAGCATGGAAAAACTGACCAAGCGACAGGCGGAAATTCTCGCCCTGATCAAGACCTATATCGAAGAAGACGGCATGCCGCCAACTCGCATGGAAATCGCGGCTACATTTGGCTTCCGCTCACCCAACGCAGCAGAGGAACACCTGCGCACGCTGGCCCGCAAGGGTTATATCGAAATGCTGCCCGGCTCATCTCGCGGCATTCGCTTAATCAGTCAGGATGATGATGAAGAGCCAGGCCTGCCCATCATTGGTCAAGTGGCTGCAGGGCAACCGGTACTGGCGCAGGAAAACATACTCGGGCGCTGCGAGGTGAACCCCAGCTTCTTTAAACCCAAGGCAGATTATTTTCTGCGGGTAAAAGGGCTAAGCATGATAGATGCAGGAATTTTAGAGGGGGATCTACTGGCCGTACACAAAACCAAGGATGCCCAGAAAGGTCAAATCATAGTGGCGCGCATTGGTGACGAAGTCACCGTCAAACGCTTTGATCGCAAACGCAACAAAATCATATTGTTACCCGAAAACTCAGACTTCGAGCCCATCGAGGTGGACAGTCGCAGCGATGATTTTGAAATTGAAGGATTGGCGGTAGGGATCGTTCGTGACGGAATCTAAACAAATGCCTGTTAATGCAGCACGCCGGACACATCATCAAACTCTTCTGCCATAGCAGAAGAGTCACTGCGATCCTCATGGGCTTCCAGCACATGGCCATAAACCTCACCCACGGCCTGCACTCCGGCGCTTACCATCGCTTTGCCGACATCCAAAGAATGCTCTGATAGCAGCACGCGAACCTCATCGGAAAACTTGATTTCCACTAAAGGCGAACCTACTCCGTCTGCTCGACGCAATACAATTTCACCGGACTCAAGTTCAACAATTTCTAAAAGAGAGGACATTAAACAAACCTTTTGCATGGAAGTGTTTGAAGCAACAGCAAAAATTCCAAAAATATCGATTTTTATCGGAAAAATCACCTTAAAAGCGCTGCTCAATCGGCGGAGATACTAACATGCGAGGTGTTGCTGTCACAAATAAATCCCCCCCTTCACTGATACAAAATTACTACCACTCAGACAGAAGTTGCCTGATTTCATCTATCATATTTGAAAGATTGTTATACCAATCATGCAGTTGCGCAAACTCATCGATGTCCGTCATCACACGAACCTCAATGGCATTCAAATTGACAGCTTCCTTGGGTGTGCTATTGGCTTGCGGGTTTACCTGATTGATCTGTTGCCAAACCCTTATCATGTCATTCAACCAACTACCTTGATTGGATTCCAGCTGGTAAACACGTTGCAATTCACTGATTGACTTACCTCTATCGCTCGCCTGCTGCAAAAACTCTCCCAGCGAGGTTGATCCGTCATAGGGCTCATCATAGGTATTAGCCACTTCCCAAATAAAGCAACGGTAAGCCCCAACCAAGTGAAACAAACACGATTCCCGATGCGCAGCCAGCAGCGCTTTGCGGTTGATAACCGACTCATCATGTTCCATGTTTTCAATCGCTTCCAGATAGAAGCGAGCAAAATAACGCTTCTGATTTGACCCGCTTAGCATGTGCTTTGCCATGTGAGAGCTAACTCCTAGATATGATTCACTATTCTACTCAGACCCAGAAAAAACCACTAGTGCGGATAATTTCCAATCCTTAACTATACTTTCAAATACAAGCACGAATTTCGCACATAGTTTGCTGATTTTTTTCAAGTTTTGAAGTAAAGCGGATAACCATAATGAAAATACTGTGGCTAGCCACGTTCATAATGAACCGGCTGACATACAACTATAAGTTCATGCTGATCAGTGTTCTGTTCATGTGCCCTATTGTTCTGCTTAGCTTCCAGCTCTGGAACCAGCTTGAACAGGATCTTCAGGTCACTGCAACTGAAGCCAAGGGCATCAATGTAATCAACGAGTTAAACGCCATCTCGATCACTGCCGCTGAGTTGCGGGATGTAATGATGGCTTACAACTACGACCGATCTGAGGCAACAGCCAGTAAGATATACAAATTGCGCAGCGCCATAAACGAGCAATTGGAGATCTTTGCCCGTCAGTATAAAGACTCCCACTTGGTCAAACCCTCTCAAATTGAACGCCTAATGCGAGCAAGAGACGCAGCCTACAAAGAAGATCTTGGCTCTCAAATCATGCTTCGCGAGTATATAAACTCGTATGGGAGCCTGGTCAATGAAATCGACTCCATTGTATTTGAAATCAGCAAAGGCAGTGGTTTGTCCAACGACACCGACCCCAATCTAGCCAGTGATATTGGCCTCTATTTTGAGAAAGTGCGCCCGCTATTGGGGCAACTGAGCAAACTCAGAGGTTACGGCAACAATACCCTCAATACGCCCTTCATGGACAGCGCTACATTTACAGAGGTGGACGCTACGTTTTTCAATACGCAGACCGTGTTTACCGAGTTTCAGGAGTCCATAGAAAAGATACGCAAGCAGCGCCCTGATGCCCCAATCGTCAGCGGGTCTGCCGATTTTGTGGATGCTGCTGGTAAGTTGCTTTATCTGTTTAATGATCAAGTAGTAGAGGCTATTTCAGATCGCCAGACCTGGCAGCAATATAATGACAGTGTCAGTGGTTTCATTGCCACCGCCCACACGATCGAAAACTCCATTCTCCAGCGCGCCCTAAAGACCGTACAGGTTCGTCTGGAAGCCAAAGAAACCAACCGAATCTTTCTGGTAGTAAGCCTTCTATCTTTGCTGGCAGTAATTTCATACCTCTACCTTGGCCTGTACGTGACACTCAGCCGCAGCATCAACAATATGGTGGGCAGTGCTGGCCGGGTGGCCAGCGGAGACATGACCGTAGAGGTTGAAAACCAGACTCATGATGAATTTGCCACCTTGATTGGCAATTTTAACGATATGGTCAAGCAAATGAAGCAGCTGATTCGAGCAGCACGAGAGCGCAGTGATTCAGTTGCCAGCCACGCACGCCACGTAAAAGAACTGGCCGATCAAAACACTGACATCGTACGCCTGCAAACCGAAGAAACCTCCAAGATCAGCCATGCTATGGAGGAAATGTCTTCTGCCGCTGAAGAGGTCGCACGGGAAACCGAACTGACTGCCGGTGCAGCAGAAGATGCAGATGAAAGCGCCCGCGAAGGTCAGCAATTGGTTGTAGAAGCGGTTAAACGATTCGCCGATTTAACTGCAAATGTGAATGGGTCTATGCAGGTGGTAGAGCGCCTGGCAGAACAAAGCCGTGGCGTAACAGACATCCTTTCAGTTATTAAGAGCATTGCCGAGCAAACCAACCTGTTAGCACTCAACGCCGCTATTGAAGCTGCTCGCGCCGGTGAACAGGGTCGAGGTTTTGCTGTGGTTGCTGATGAGGTCCGCACCCTTGCCCAGCGCAGTCATGAGGCGACCGTTGAAATCGACGATGTATTGGGCAAAATACAGTCCGGCGTGCAAGAGGCCGTCTCTTCGATGCAGGTCAGTGTTGATGTAACCGAAAGATCAGTAAGCACGGCTAACAACCTCACCGAAAAGCTGGAAGAAATTCTGAAAGGTGTAAGCGCCATTAATTCACGCACTCAGTCCATCTCTGCCACAACGCTCCAACAAACCGAGTCGGTGAATCATGTTCTTTCCAGTATTCAGGCCATCAATTCTCGAGCACAGGATGCAGCCAGCGCTGCAGAGAACTCCCAGCATTCCTCAGAAGAAATGCTGGCCTCTCTGAGCGAACTGATTGACCAGCTCGCCCGTTTTAAAGTGTAGTGATACGGTGTCACGCCGAGGTCAACTCCGGCGTGCTCTATACCATAACCCACAACCAATACCTGCAACCACCAGCGTCAAGCCTAACCAGCCCAGCCAATTGCTTTCATCAACGGCGCGATCTGCTTTTGGGCTAGCCACTAAATTGTTAGAGTCTGCTCTGGCACTGGCGATAACTTCCACGCCATGCTCCTCAACATAGAACTCAGGGTGCTTCTGCTCCATCGCTTTATTCAGGGCCAACAACTCCTTCTGACGCTCCGGGGTTAGATTACGCTGTTCAAAATCAGCCAGAATGGCCGCCTCTAACTCCCTTTCGATACGCTCATCTTCAGGCATGTCGTCCGCAAACTCACCGCCCTGCTCTGGTGGCATGCCTGCAGCCACTCCGCCCATTTCATAGGTTTCGTCTGTAAACGGCTGATCAGGATCAGAACTTTCAAACGGAGGCAGGTTTGCCAGCTGTTCTTCAGTGTGATTCTGGCGAATCTTATCATCCATATGCTCCACAAATCCGTCAGGGTCTGCTGTGGTGGCATTGGGGTATTGTTCGCTGACACTTGGAATCTCTTCGGGATCAATTTCGTTCACTTCCCGTGTTTCGATCTTCACATTTTCAGACAACTGGTTGGTATTCAAATCTTCATTTTCGATCTTTTCGCCCATCACGATCTGCCCGTTGGCATCCAGATACAGTCGCTGCCCAAGTTCGTTCACGACCATTCCCCCTAGATACCGGTAGCGCCCATGGGCGCATTCCACCAGTGGGCAAGGGAAACGATTATTGCCTTTTACCATCAGCAGATCTCGATCACCTACATCGAACAACGGCTGGCCCGGTATCAATAACACCTGACCATCCTCGCTTTCTCCGCCAAGAAAACGCAATGTAACAAGGTTATTCTGATAGTTGCCCTTCAGCACTCGATTCACTTCATAGGTAACAAACCGGTACGGTATAGCAGGATCAGATTCGCTTTGACGCTCTGAGAAACGAGTTTGCACATCGACCACAATGCCTTGAAATACAAAATCGGCAGATTTTACTTTTTCGTCCACCGTACTGCTGATCGCGGCTTGAGATAAAAACAACAGGGGAAAAATCACGGCTCCGCATAATGCAGAACAGGACTTGGAAACTTTGGTTAAGATAGCATTCGACATAACGCATTCCTGGGTAACTCGTTAAGTTGCGCTGTAACGGCGGCACCTGCATCAATACGCAGATACCGCCACCAGCATCATTTAGTTGACACGGATCGCCAAGTAGGTGCGGTTATTGGTCTCGGTCACTTCAGACAAGGTGCTGTCTTTGTCGATAATAGTGCCTAACCAATAATTCTGACCCGAGTTCAAGGTACTAGGAATGGTTATTGTGGTTTGATAGGTGTAAACCGTATTGCGGCCCAGCCCCATCGAGATGGTTTTGAGCGGAGTATCAACCGTCGAGATATAATCGTTGGTGGAAACATAGTAACCCACCTTGGTGCTTTGGTAACTCTCACCATTATTCTCAAAGCTGAATTCAAGCCTATAGGTCTGCCCCTTTGTCACGTTATAACGAGGCTCCCCATTGATCGTAGAATAACTCACGCCACCGCCAGCACTGGTCAGTACTCGTGTGCGAGCATGCGTACTGTATTCGCCGCTTGAACCGGTATGCCTCCACTGGGCAACACCAAGATCTTCCACCGTCCCTGGATTCAGACCGTATAGTGCAACTGCCCCGCTGGATGCATCCTCACCAAAGTAAGCGCGAGCTGTGCTGCCATTGGCATGTATATGATCCCAGTCTTGCCCCATGATGCTGTAAGTCGTGGCAGTATGACTTAAACCCACACCATGCCCCAGCTCATGAATCGCGGTGGTATGGAATGGGCGATAACTTCCGCCGTATGGCCACAAGGAAGACTTGGACGTTGAGGTGGTGTACGCAACCGTATTATCAAAGCGAATATCCACTTCAGTAAAGCGGCCGGTATTACAGTTCATCCACCAGTTCGCAATAGCAGGCGCACCAAACCCGCTTGTCCACCAGATTTCATTCTGTCCATTATTGAAGCCAACACTGGTGTCTCCATAGACAATACCGTAATCAAATGCTGAAGGGTTTTGATTTACCAAGCTGATACTGCTGCCCAATGCAGATCGCCAGCTGCTACCGGATGGAAACCCAACATTGCTGGCACGCATGGTGGCGCTGTTGCCATTCCAGCGAATGTTATTTCCATTACAAGTAATTAACGTATATGCCTCTGCAACACCGCTTATTGCAAAGGCCAATGCGGCAGCACCGCCATAGATTGAATGTTTAAGTTTCACTTTTTAATCTCCATTTTTAAGTGAAAGTTTTCGTGCCTGATTCCTTTTCAGGTCGCCGAATACTAGCGAACAACATTTCACAGCATCAGCAGCATTAACGCCCCAAAAGCACCGGACTGCTGTATTACTGCAGTGAGCCTATGGCCCATAAAAGCGAGAGCAATACTCTCAACGCAGAGAAATATTAACGGTGAAAAATTAAAAAGGCCGGGAACAATGTCGGGTTGAAGAAGTTGATTATGGGCCGTTAGAAATGTGACAGGGTATACATTCAGGAACGTATCAGAACCACAGGGAAGATATCGGCTGCACACTGGCTATCAAAACAAGTGCGCAACCGGTAGTGACTTTATGCCGCCACAGGAGCGGCATAATTACTTTTATGAAGATTACTTTTTCTTGGCGGTGGTTTTTTTCGCCGCTGCCTTTTTAGTAGTGGTTTTCTTAGCTGCGGATTTTTTGGCGGTAGACTTTTTCGCTACTGCTTTTTTGGCTGGTGTCGCCGCCGCTTTCTCAATCCACTTTTTACCATCAAAGGTTGCAGACCAGCCGGTAGCCTTACCCTCTTCATTCTCTGTCATCACATATTGTGATTTGGTTTTACGGCTGTAACGAATAACGGCTTTGTTACCCGCCGGATCCTTTACAGGTGCCTGCAGCAAGAAATGATATTTCGGATCAAGCTGCTCGCCCGCTGATTTTACTTCTTCCACTAGCGGCGCACGGGTTTCTCGATGTTTGGGAAATTGGCTTGCCGCAAGGAACAAACCGGATGCCCCATCCCGCAACAAAAAGTAGTCATCTGATTTTTCGCATTTCAAATGCGGCATAGGGATGGGATCAGCTTTAGGTGGTGCTACTTCGCCATTACGCAATAGCTTGCGGGTGTTCTTGCATTCTGCATTAGTACAGCCAAAGTACTTGCCAAAGCGACCGGTTTTCAGCTGCATGTCAGAACCGCATTTATCGCATTCCACGATGGGGCCATCATAGCCTTTAATCTTGAAGTTACCCTGCTCGATCTCAAAACCTTCACAGTCGGGGCTATTGCCGCAAACATGCAATTTACGTTTTTCGTCGATCAGATAATTTTCCATGGCCGTGCTGCATTTCGGGCAACGTCGCTTCTCGCGCAATGCCTTGGCTTCGCTCTCATCATCATCGGCATTGATGGTTTCTGAGCCGTGGATCAGGTTGATGGTTTCCTTGCAACGCTCCTTGGGCGGCAGCGCATAACCGGTACACCCCAGGAACACACCGGTACTGCCGGTACGAATGGCCATGGGTCGACCACAAGCAGGGCATTCAATGTCGGTTTCCACTGGTGGATTGGTGCGCATTCCGGCATCTTCGCCTTCTGCCTTTTCCAGTTTGGTTCTGAAATCGGCATAGAAGTTATCCAGCACCTGTTTCCATTCCAACTTGCCTTCGGCGATTTCATCCAGCTGCTCCTCCATTTTGGCGGTGAAGCTGTAATCCATCAGGTTGTCGAAGTTTTCGTTGAGGCGGTCGGTGACGATGTCACCCATTTTTTCGGCATAGAAGCGGCGGTTTTCCAGCTTCACATAACCACGATCCTGAATGGTGGATATGATTGAGGCATAAGTTGAGGGGCGGCCGATGCCTTGTTTCTCAAGTTCTTTAACCAAGCTTGCTTCAGAAAAACGGGCCGGTGGTTTGGTAAAGTGCTGGCTGGGATCCAGTTTCTTGAGATCCAGAGTTTCACCGATGGCAACATCCGGCAGTTCAATATCCTCATCGGACTTCTTGCTGCCGGGCATATTGATCGCCAAATGACCATCAAATTTGAGAATGCGGCCCTTGGTGCGCAGCTCGAAATCAGCGGCCTTCACGGTTAGATTGGTGCTCAAATACTCCGCTGGAGGCATCTGACAGGCTACGAAGCGCTTCCAAATCAGGTCGTAGAGGCGCTGAGCGTCGTTCTCCAAGCCGGAAATGCCATTTGCGGACACATTCACATCCGTAGGGCGAATAGCTTCGTGAGCTTCCTGTGCGCCCTCTTTGCTGGCATAGGAAAGTGGTTTCTCGGGCACATAGCGGGTACCAAAGTTACCTTCAATATAATCGCGCAGACTATTGACCGCTTCGGCGCTGAGGTTGGTGGAGTCCGTACGCATGTAGGTGATGTGCCCGGCTTCATACAGCCGCTGAGCCATCATCATGGTTTTCTTTACGCTGAAACCCAGGCGCGTACTGGCAGCCTGCTGCAGGGTTGAAGTGGTAAACGGTGCGGCGGGACGCGACTTGGTGGGTTTGTCTTCGCGGCCAGCAACCGTGTAACTGGCCTTATCCAGTACCGCCAGAGCTTTGTCGGTCTGTTCTTTATTTACCGGGCGGAAGTTGTCACCGTTGTGTTTGGCTACCTGCAAACGCAGTGGCACCTGCTTGGCCGTGGCAGTATCGGCGTACACTTCCCAGTATTCTTCTGGAATGAAGGCACGAATCTCACGTTCGCGCTCTGACACCAGCTTTACGGCTACAGACTGTACACGGCCTGCAGACAAGCCACGGGCGATCTTGGCCCACAGCAGCGGTGACACCATGTAACCCACCACGCGATCCAGAAAGCGGCGGGCTTGTTGGGCGTTAACCCGGTTGGTATTGACCTTGCCAGGCTCGCGAAACGCTTCTTTGATGGCGGTTTTGGTAATTTCGTTGAACACCACGCGCTTGTAACGATCATCATCGCCGCCGATCACTTCCCGCAGGTGCCAGGCAATGGCCTCCCCCTCTCTATCCAAATCCGTCGCGAGATAGATGGTGTCAGCCTGTTCTGCCAGCTTTTTGAGTTCGTTTACGACTTTTTGTTTATCTGGCAACACTTGATAGTTAGCGGTCCAACCATGCTCGGGGTCGACCCCCATGCGGCCGATCAGCGCGGTGCGGGCCTTTTCCTTTTTATAGCGGGCTTTCTCTTCCGGCGGCATCTTGCGGGTAAGCGCCGCCTGCTTGGCACGCTCCGCAGCATCTACGGTTGCTTTACCGCCACCGCTGGTAGGTAAGTCACGCACATGACCCACGCTGGATTTCACCACGAAATCCTTGCCCAGGTATTTATTGATGGTTTTCGCCTTAGCGGGCGATTCCACGATTACCAGTGACTTTCCCATAGAATACTTTCCAACCTTACTGGTGCAAAAAGGGTTCATCGGAGGCCTAATATGACCTCTACGATTCAATATTGTTGTTTCATTTTCACTGAAAGGGCGACATATATAAGAGGTGTCAGCCTTTGGGTCAAGGGAGCCAATCCATTCCTTGACTAATTTGTTTTTAGGATGAAATTACGATTTTTTCCAAATCTGAACGAAAAGTTTTCCACAGACAAGCTAGCAACTTCCGATTTTTCAATAAGTTAGAAAGCTGTCACAATTCAGATTTAAATGCCAGCATTGCTTTGGTTTGCCTTTTTAAGGCACAGGAAAATAATATCCACAATTTTACCGAGACTGTGTTTATGGGTTTTAGAGCGGGGTTATTCAAGTGCAGCGTTGTGTTTACTCTGCTGGTGATCAGCCTATTCACCCCATTACGAGCCGATTCAATAAATAAAGCAGAAACCCAGGCCTGGAATGGGTTTCTCAGTCAGCACTATCTGCTGGCCTTGATCACCGACTTTGAACGTTATCAGTCTGGCTTGGGCGACCCGCAACAGTACGACAGCTTAACGCAGCATTTGCAGGGGTTTCGCACCCATTTTGACCCTTTGCTGCTAGCGGGATCCTCCTTGCCGGAAACGCAAAAACAGCAACTGAAGCAGCAATGGCAACAAACTGCGCGGGCACTCAGCGCCTGCCTGGTCACGGTGCAACAGGGAGGCTTCATTGATCAGGAAATACGCTACCAGTATCAGGAAGGGATGTTGGCACTGTGGCAAGGTTTGCACGAGGCCGTCTCCTCAAGCTCATTCCAGATAACACCGGATATGGAATTGATCTTGCTTTTGCAGCAGGTCAATTTGCGTTATCTCAATCCTGCATGGGTACTGCCAGCCACCAAACTCCAATCCATCGCTGCCATTGCCGATGACATCGACCTCCGCGTACAAGCTGCACCTGAAGATCTGGCTGCCTTGAAGGAAAAGTGGCCACTTTTGAATCAAGCGCTACGTAATGAACATCAGTCCATGTCGTTTATCGTACATCGCTACAGCGGTGACTTGGTCACGTTGCTGCTTCAGCGGCTGGAGGCTGCCCGCTTCTGATATTGCAAAGGTGTGGTTCCACTCCATTGTTTGAACGCTCGAGTAAAGGCGCTTTGCTCAGAATATCCCAGTAACAGCGCGATTTCTGCCAGTGTGAGCCGCTGCTCTGCCAAGTACTGGCGCGCCAACTGCAGCCGTATCTGCTGCAACAGATCCTTGAACACCAAGTTTTTTTCCTGCAGGCGACGATGCAAGGTGCGACGGGACATTGCCAGGGATTCTGCTACCTGCTCCAGCGTTGGCTCCCCCTCCTGAATGGCTTTAAGAATGGCCTGTTGTAGACGATGATTGAAATCCTCCTGCTGGGGCAGCACCGCCAGCAAGGTCTGAGCCTGTTGCTCCAGCAACTGCTTCAATGCAGGATCGCTGTTGGTGACGGGCAAAGTGAGATACTGCATGGGGAAATGCAGCTCCAGCCGGGGCTGATTGAAGGTGATAGGACAGTCGACAAAGGCTCGATATGCATCTTGGTTGGCTGGCGTTGAAGACACGAAATGAATACTGGACGGTTGCAGGTCAGGCATACCGGTCATGGTACGCAAATTAGTCACCATGCCCATCACCAGCACCTCATCAGACAACTGAGTAGACAGCCCGAACTCACTGCTCCAGCACAGGCAGGCCAGATCGCCCCGCACTTCAAATTGAGCGGTATCACCATCGTGCAGCAAGCGCTGATATCGTTGGAAGCGCTGCAGCGCCTCGGCCACGGTATCGCAGGATAAGGTCAGGTAACCCAGCACCCCTACGTAGGACGGTTTAATGGCCCGACCCAGCTCCATCCCCACCAGACGCTCCGGCAGCTGCTCTTGTAGTATCTGCAAGAGATGCCACCACTGACGGAAACGCATCCGGCTGGCAGGCTGAAATTGACGCAGCTCTCGCTCCAGCGCCTGCAGCTGTAGATGGTTGTCCGCCAGATAATCCAGCAGCAGTGCCGCCAGATCACCACTCACGTTCATATCGGCCAGCATGGTAGAGGTCACGGTGTAGCCCTTTTTGATTGATGTTCATAACGCTTGCATATTGGCGGGAATTGTCAAAAATTAGCCCCGCCAGGTCAATCACTAAATGACAAGTGGGTCTATCTTAAGCACCATAACAACCGCTTACGGGATGATTTCATGTCTGATGTTCTACACGCGATATTCTTTGTTTTGGCCTTTGGCGCGATATTTGTTGCTGTGATCCTGCTGGAGGCAGGCTACGTGAGATGGAAGGGCCGTATCGGCGTGTACCATTTTCAGGAAACCCTGGCCAATCTTGGCACCGGTTTTTCCTATAAAATAGTCGATGGTATTGCCATTGCCCTGTTCATTCAGGCCTTTTACAGCTGGGTATCCCAGTTCGGCCTGCAATGGAATCCCTCAGCGTCCGTGTGGAGCATTCTGGCGCTGATTGTGATCGTTGATTTCTGCTTCTATGTGAATCACTACTTAATGCACAAAACACGCTGGCTCTGGGCAAGCCACGTTACCCACCATTCGTCCGAACATATGAATTTTTCCACGGCTCTGCGTCAGAACTTTACCCACGCCTTTAACGGTGCCTGGATACTGTGGTGGGTTCCGGCTGCGCTGATCGGGTTCGATAAGGATTGGGTGCTATTGGCTATCGAGGGCAACCTGGTGTATCAGTTCTTTCTGCACACGGAGCAAGTCAAACGCCTGGGTTGGCTGGAGAAGGTGCTGAACACCCCATCTCACCACCGGGTGCATCATGGCCGCAATCCAGAGCAGATCGACACCAATTTTGGCGGCATTTTTATTATCTGGGATAAGTTGTTCGGTACCTTTCGGGATGAGCGCGATGCCGGTGAGATCGTATACGGTGTATCCCAGATGCCTGAGCGGCCCTACAACCCGATACACCTGCAATTGCATGAGTGGGCCAGCCTGTGGCGGGATCTGCGGACTTATCGCGACCTGCGCATTCTGGTAAAACCACCGGAATGGGTACGCCTGCGTTATCAGGATTCAGATCGCCAGTAATTGCTTGAGATGCTTTAGCAGTGCTTCAACCTCTGCCAGATCACCCCGCTCGTTCCAGACGATGGATACACTGCGGGGCCCCAGCTCCAGCGACAGAAAGTCTTCCGCCTGCTGCTGCTGCCATTGATCAATTAGCTGCTGTACCGCCGGCGGCGTTTGCACTTTAGTGTCGGTAGGCTCCCACACCAGCTGGCCTTCACGGGTTTTACGTTGCAACCACTCCCCCTTTACGGATGGCCCGGTCTCTTTCTCTGTTGCCACCAACTGATAACGAAACCAGCGAAAGTCATCGATATGAGGATTGCGCTGCTTCAGTGCATTGAATTTTTTATCCCGCGCCAGAGAAATCGGGCTGATCAGCACACTATCGGCCATGGCACGCTGACGAATACGGGCTTCCCGCCGCTCACGGGCAGAGGGCCGCAACATCAACACCGGGCCAAGAATAAACAGCATCGCTAATGCGATAATTACATACACCATGAACAGGGTTCCAACTATTGACCAAAAACAAACCTTGAAATGAAAAGGCTTGAAATGAAAGTGCCGGGCATTATCTAATAGATTCGATCATTCATAAACGCTTACCGCACTGCTAATACAAGGATTTATCCATGGGCCAATATAATCACATTCTGCTGGCGGCTGATTTTAACAACGAATCTGAGATTGTTGAGAAACGCGCAGCGGCCTTGAAGGGCACGTTTTCAGCCACGCTTAGCATTGTTCATGTATTAGAGCCAATCTCCATCGCTTACGGCGGCGAGTTCCCGGTAGACTTGGGCGATCTGCACAAAGAGCTGGAAAAACAGGCACTGAGCCAATTGCGGGAACTGGGCCAAAAACTGGGCGTACCCGAGGATCGACAGCATCTGGAAGTGGGCATCACCGAAAAGGAAGTCTTGCGGGTTGCCAAGGATAATAGTGTAGATCTGATCGTGATGGGCAGCCACGGCCGCCACGGCCTGGCGTTGTTGCTGGGGTCAACGGCCAACGCTGTGCTGCATCATGCCGATATTGACGTGCTTGCGGTTCGGGTTAGCAAAAACTCGAAATAATCGGCCTAAAATAAACTGGTTTCGCCGGTTTTCACGTCCATGGCGGGCGACACGGTTTCGTCCGTCATCAATGCCTTCACCGCTTGCAACTGAGATTCCAACGAATAACTGACACTGGATGACATATCCAGAAAACTGAGCAAAGCCTTCAGGTTGGAATCCCCCTCACAGGCCTCTTTAACGCGCCCCCACAGTGCTTCGTTCAGGGTTTGCAGCTCCTGATTCAGGCTGATCAAACCTTGCAGCTCCCAGTCG
Source organism: Ketobacter alkanivorans (assembly GCF_002863865.1). NCBI lineage: Bacteria > Pseudomonadati > Pseudomonadota > Gammaproteobacteria > Pseudomonadales > Ketobacteraceae > Ketobacter > Ketobacter alkanivorans. The sequence goes on from NZ_CP022684.1 coordinate 768,953, forward strand.
GGCCGCTTGCCCTCCCGGTAATTAAAATACTGTTTGAGTAAATACAGCGCCGTAGAGCGAATAATAAAATCATCCTGCGAGGCAAACGGCAGGTGATTGCGCGCGTTGGGCTTGAGCTGATGCAGAATGGGGCACGCACTGGTGGCCATAATCAACCCCATCAGCGACCGTAATCCTTCTTCCAATGCTGTCTCTTTATCGTAATTGCGTTCCGGGGTAGAAACCCTGATTCTGGCCGTTTTTGCGGCAGGCAGGCGTTGAAAATCCGTTACCACCGCAGCCAGATCCACCGCAGCCGGGCAATATTGGCAGTCTTTAACCGTCAACGGACAATTGGGGCATTGATTATGCTTCAGTTCTGCCCAACTGGGAGCCTCCGTACGATCTGCCTGAAAATCGAACGATCTGTCCACATCTACTTCGTATTGCAGCGAATGGTCTTCGATATCAAAGCGGTATTGAATTTTCATGATCTAGTTCCTGCTCGCTTCCTGGGTAGCCCTCAAGCTCATACCTACAGTGTAGACCCGCCCGCACTGTATTCCAAAATGCTCTAGGCCAGGCTAAGCCTTTGATTGCCAAGCATCTCATAATTTTCATGATTTTCCTTTTCACCGCCCACCGGTTTCTGAACTATGCTGACTAATATGAACCTGTTTTCACCACGCAACTGCAGGAGCGCTCGGCGTGTCACTCGGATCTCAACTGTCAAATCCCGGTTCCAGCTCAGTCAAACCCGATCTTGACTGGAGTCAGATCAAAGAAACCATATCCATGCTGTGCCTTGCCATGGCACAGATTGAAACCACCCTGACAGACAGCTCAAAATCCGTAGACGAACTGTCGTCTACCTTTACTGGCATGGCTCAGGATGCCAAAAAAGTCATGACACTGTGCGAGCACGCTGACAGCTCTGACAAGTGGGAGACTCAGCGTTCCGACATCATGACCGCCTCGGAACAAATGCACCAGCAGATGCAGCGGGCCATCGTCGCATTCCAGTTTTATGATCGTCTCAGCCAAAAACTGCACCACGTAAATGAGAGCCTTACCCATCTGGGCGATCTGATCAGCGATGCCAGCCGCCTCTACAACCCCGGCGAGTGGAGCCGAATCCAACAGGAGATCCGTTCCAACTACACCATGGAATGCGAGCGCATCATGTTTGACCATATCATGAAAGGGGCCACCATCAGAGAAGCATTGGAGCTCTATCGTCACCAGTTTGAACAAACCGAGTCGCTGCAGAGCGATGATTCCACCGACGACGATATCGAGCTGTTTTGAGGTAGGCTTAGCGCTTTATGTGAAGGTTATTCCAATACCTCGACCTGATCCCCAACAAAGAGCCGCCCTCCTCCCCGCGCCACCAGGTTCTGGCCGAAATAGACTTCACCGGCCTGTGAACGGTATTGTTTAAGGGTTTTAAACACCTCCGGCTGTTTGCTGGCGTCCCCGGGGTCAATGGTAGGAATGGCGCAGCGTGAACAAGGCTTCACCACATCAAACAGCATCGACCCGATGCGCAATTTCCGCCATTGATCTTCTTCCCAGGCAAGCCCCCCGTCTACCACTAGATTCGGGCGGAATCGCTCCATGCCTACGTTAATACTCATATAACCGTTAAGAACATCGAGCGAGGCCTGCTGCGTTAACAGCAACGGAAAGCCATCTGCAAAACTGACGGTATGCCCTGGGCCTGAATAGGATTCATCCACCGACCGCTTGCAGGCATCGTGCATGAATACCAGGCGACAAGGACGCCCTAATACCCGGCTCAACCAGGCATGGACATGGGCTGGCCCCAACTTGGCCACGCACTGGTCACGCCAGACCTGCACAGTCACGTCCTCACCGGCATTAAAGTCTGCCGCTGAGAACTCCAGAGCTTCGCCACTGGCAGCCGTCAACTGCACATTATCCTGTACCATTTTTGCCTTGATCAGCGCCATCGCCGCCAACTGCCGCTGAGTAATAAACTTGCCCTGCTCATCCACCACCATCCAGCGCCGATCCCACTGGGGGCCAAAACGATCTACGATGTAAGATTCCACTGAAACACCGCCCAGTGATTTCACCGGATGAACAAACAGTCTGGACACGTACATAGGTTACTATTCCATTCGAATCATAGGCTTGAGATCAAAGTAGACTAACCTATACTGAATGAATAACCCATCGGGTGTTTAATGATTTATGGCTATGTCTTGCGGGGGATAATCTAATGCGAATGTTTCTGGGGCTGATCTCTATTGTTATGCTGAGTGCTTGTGGTGATTCTAAATTTGCGGACATTTCCGGCTCTGAGCTGCAGGATCGCTATTCCCGGTGCGAGAACGCTGACAGCCTTTCTCCCGGCGGTGCCATTACGTGCGATAATATTCGCCGTGAATGCGAACGCCGCGCCGATGAGAAAGGCCGAAGGGTCTGTTATTAGAACACCATACTGGTGCCTTCAGCAGGAATCTCAGCCGTAATACCCAAATTCCCATGCAGCTTCTGTTGCAACACCTGCAAGGCCTCCAGCTCGCCATGCACCAGATAGAAACGGGTTGATTGCTTGAAATTGGATGCCCATTCCAACAACTGCGATTGCCCGGCATGAGCCGAGAAACCACCCAATGTGTGCACTTTTGCCTTCACCGCAAAATCCGACCCGAACATCTTAACGTGCTTTTCCCCCTCAACGATCTGACGCCCCAACGTACCCTTTGCCTGAAAGCCGGGAAACACAATATGGCATTCAGGACGCCAGATATTGTGCTTCAGATGATGACGAATCCGCCCGCCGTTACACATTCCGCTACCGGCAATAATCACCACTCCGCCCTTGATTCTGTTGATGGCCATGGAATCCTCTGTGCTTTCGGTGAGCGTCAGTATAGGCAGGTAGGATTTGGGGTCATCGCCCAACCTGGCCGAGACTTTTTTCAGATCTTCCGGATCCAGCAAATCCATGTAGTCGGTATAAAGACGAGTCACCTCGATGCCCATAGGGCTGTCGAGAAAAACCTTCTGCTGAGGCACCTTGCCCTGTTTGTACAACACCCCTAAATGGAACAGCATCTCCTGGGTTCTTCCTACGGCAAACGCTGGAATCAGCACATTGCCTTTTTCTTCACTGGCCTGCTGCAAGGCGGCCCCCAACTCTTCCAGAGTGTTGTCCATGGTACGGTGATTACGATCACCGTAGGTGCCTTCCATCAACACCACATCCGCATCCTGAACAATCTCAGGATCCTTCATCAATACAGCATCGGCATTCCCCAAATCACCAGAGAACACCAGTTTTTTAGTACGGCCACCTTCCTCGATCTGCAGCTCCACAATGGCCGAACCGATGATGTGAGCCGCATCGTGGAAGTACAACGCAACATGACCACTAATTGTACGAGTTTCGTGATAAGGAATACCTACGCAGTGCTCCAGAACATGCAGCACATCTTCCATGTCATACCAGGGCTCTATCTCCGGCTTGCCCGCACGCTTGCGACGCTTGTTCTCCCATTCCACATCCCGCAAATGCAAATTGGCAGAGTCCTCCAGCATAATGGCCAGCAGGTTACGGGTTGCATCGGTGCAATAAACCGGCCCTTTGTAACCGTCTTTAAACAGACGCGGAAGCAATCCACTGTGATCCAGATGCCCGTGGGATAACACAACTGCATCCAGCTGACTGGGGTTAAATGGAAAAGGCTCGCCGTTGCGACGCTCAGACTGACGCCCCCCCTGATGCATGCCGCAATCCAGCAAGATACGCAGCCCTCCGGTCTCGATCAAATGACTGGAGCCGGTTACTTCCTGCGCTGCACCCCAAAAAGTCAGTTTTGCCATATAACATCTCCTTTTTTTATTAGGGCTAGCGTAACACAAGCACCTCTTTTCAATACTGTTTTACATCATGCTTTCAAATGCCTTGCCGCAACCAAAATACTGTATATAATTACAGTATTCGTAACCCGTTTTGAGCCTCTGAATATGTCTGCCGCCAAACCGCAACTGAATCATATTCTGCAACACCCCGCCATCTGGCGGGCGGCAGATGGCATGCGCGGCAAGCAGTGGCAGCCACTCGAAACCATCGCTACTGGATTCCATACCCTGGATCAGGCTCTGCCGGATGGTGGGCTGCCCTGTGACAGCGTGGCAGAAATACTGTGCCCCCACTGGGGTTGTGGCGAAACGGAACTGGTCTCCTCAGCACTGGCCTCACTCAGCCAGCAATCGCGCTGGCTGGTGTGGGTCAACCCACCATGGCTGCCCTATGCTCCGGCCCTCAGGCAGCAAGGCATTCAGCTGGAAAACACCCTAATCATTCACAGCAAACAAGATAAAGACATGCTTTGGGCCATGGAACAGTGCCTGGCCTCCGGTGCCTGCAGCGTGGTACAAGGCTGGCCTCATAACCCAACACCGCAACAAATCAGGCGTCTGCAACTGGCCGCCCAGAAAGGTCATAGTCTGTGTTTGCTTATGCGTCCTCAGGCGCACATGCAACAGCCTTCTCCTGCACCCTTGCGGCTGGAACTCGGAGCCTTACAGCACAACATTCAGGTACGAGTAGTAAAATGCCGTGGCCACTGGGGCTCCCCCTGGCTACACCTGCCACGACATGATCTTGATCACCGCGCGGCATTCACTGTGCGCACTGCAGCCAACAAAACCATCTCGCAAGATCAGATCCCGCAAACGCCGCCTAGTGGGGCTGGATACTCACAGCATTCACCCCTTTCCCCACCCGGAACCTGACATGCTCTGGGCCTGCTTTCACTTTCCTGCACTGGCGTTGAATCTGGTGGAACAGGGTGTCCTCACCCCTCAGCCACTGGTGGTAGAAACCACGCGTAAACAACGTCGACTGGTACTGTATGCTAATGAACTGGCACATCAGCAAGGCATTGTGCCTGGCATGACCATTCCCACTGCACAAGGTCTGGCCCAGAATCTCAACTGCTATACCTATGATGCACACAAAGAGCAACAAGCACTGCAACAACTGGGTAACTGGGCCTATGAATTCACCCCGCACATACGCACCCACGGCCCTAACAACCTGCTAATAGAGGTCAGCCACAGCCTGAAACTGTTTCACGGGCAGAAAGAACTGGCACAGCGCCTGACACAACAATTGCCCCCTGGCTTTAAGCCCTTCAGCCTGGCCTTTGCCGATACTGACATGGCCGCCCTGCTGTTTGCCCAGGCCCACGAAAGCAGCAACCGTGCACTTTTTTTTTCGCTGCCGGATCTGCATGATTACGATGTGCAATGGTTGGATGTTGCCGATGCGCAAAAAAGCCTGCTGTACAGCATGGGCCTGAAAACCGTAGGCCAACTGCTGAACTTACCCAAAGATTCACTGAGCAAACGTTTTGGCATGGAATTCAGCCAATACCTGTTATGCCTTACCGGGGAACAGACTGCTCCCCTGCCGAACTGGTCTTTACCCCAAACCTTTCAGGCCGAGCTGGATTTTGTGCTGGAACTGGATAATGCCCAAAGCCTGCTGTTTCCCATACGACATTTATTAAGCCAACTGGAGCATTACCTCTACGCCCGCCAGTCTGCCGTCAGCACTTTTCAGTTTTCACTGCTACTGCGTAACCGCGCCATTCAGCAATGGCCTATCGAACTGGCCATTCCTATGCACCGATTGGCCGATATGATGCCCCTGATTCAGTTAAAATTGGAAAAATTGAAGCTGGAAGCCCCGGTATTAAGCCTGCAACTGAGTGCACACACATTCGGCCCCATCAGTGTTCGTCAACAGGACATGTTCCAGCTCCATCAACCCGATCACATCACTCGCTATCAACTGGTGGATCGACTCAAGGCACGGCTGGGGGAGAAGCAAATACATAGCCTGAGCATGGTGGCAGATCACCGCCCCGAATACAGCTGGTGCTCCGCCACACCGGGGCAAGGTGAGGCCCTGCAGCATCCATCAGAACAGCGCCCGTTCTGGCTACTGTACCAACCGCAGAAACTGCGCAGCAAAAAAGGCCTGCCGGTCTACCACGAACCACTACACTTGCTGAAAGGGCCTGAACGCATTGAAACCGGCTGGTGGGATAACCAGCCAATAAACCGTGACTACTACATTGCCCAACAAGGCCACGGCCAGCATCTGTGGGTATACCGGGATAGAGATAACAGCGCCTGGTTTCTACACGGAATATTCAGCCGATAGGCAACGGCTATTTCATTTTGCAACATCTCATCGCTTGGCGTTTCATGGCCCCTGCAGTAATCTGTTGCAATACTTAAAGATCTATAAAAAAATGAACAATAATAAAGCAGCTCCGGCCCTATCCGCATCTGGGATATGGTCTGTAAAACGCAATCTCAGCGCACTGACTGAAGACAGCTCTGGCACTTTTTATCTGATCAATGGCCTGCGTTTCTTTGGCATGATCTGGATACTTATTGCCCATACGGTGTTCGTGTACAGCCTGTATAACGGCAAAGAAATCTTCTTTCAATCCCTAGAAAGCGCTCCGTTTTATCTATGGTGGATATGGAACGCAGATAAAGCTGTGGACCTGTTCTTTGTTGTAAGCGGATTCCTCATCAGCATCATGCTGCTGAAAGAGCAAAACAAAACCGGCGCTATACAGTTGAAACGGTTTTACTTTCGTCGCTATCTACGATTAACCCCCCTCTATGCCGTCATCGCCATTATTTTCTGGGCCAGCGGAGCCCGTAATCATGAATGGATCTGGGCCAACCTGCTCTACGTAAACAACTTCCTGCACCCAGACAACATGGCCCTGCAATGGACCTGGACCCTGGCAGTAGAAGAACAGTTCTATCTGCTGCTCCCCCTGATTCTGATTTTCATCGCCAAATCGCCGCAGCGTTCCTTTATGCAGACCATGCTGGGCCTATTGGTGCTGTCCTTATTGATCCGATTTGGTGTGCTCTACTACTACGATGAACTGTGGAATAGCAACTATCGGGACATGCTGTCAGACAAAGTCATATCCATGACATTCTACGGCAAGCTTTACGATAACCTGGCCACCCGCTTCGGGCCACTGATCGTCGGTGTTATTGCCGGTTATGGATACTGTTTTCATCAACATGCCATCCAGAACTGGGCACGAGCCACCACGTATCGGCCCCTGGCTCTGAACATTCTCAGCATGGCTGTCATTGTATTTTTTATGTACTTTCCGATTATGGATACACGTTATAGTGAATCCAGTAATGGGTTGCGCCTGTACATCGTCTTCCACCGCACCATATTCAGCATCGCCTTTGCGTGGTTTATGATGTCGGTGTTTCTGCAACTAAGCCACGTGCGCTTTTTCTCCTGGTTTTACTCCCTGAAGATCTGGAATCCCTTAGGGCAGCTCACTTACTCCATATATTTGATTCACTTGATGGTCATTCTGGTGGTGGTACACCCACTCAACAAATACATACAAACACTGGATCTACACCCTGCTCAGGCCATGCTCAGCACCGTGGGTCTGGGAGCGATTCTATCCCTGATTCTTTCTATTATTATCGGCATTCTGTGCTGGCTACTGATCGAAAAGCCGTTTCTGAATATGCGTGAGCTGTTTGAAGTAAACCGTGGCGCACCAAAACCGGTCCCCATGGAATCCAAGGGTTAACCTGACAGCATCAAAATTCATCTAGACCCACTCTCAACATGGCACTATACTGTATATATTTACAGTATAGTGCCATGTTGTATTCCGAACTTCACTGTTTCACCAATTTCAGTTTTCTTAAAGGCGCATCCCATCCAGAAGAACTGGTGCAGCAAGCCACTGCACTGGGTTACAGCGCCCTGGCCATCACCGATGAATGCTCGGTGGCCGGTGTTGTACGAGCACATGTAGCGGCCCGTGAGCAAAACAGCACTCAACACAAGCTGAAGCTCATTGTAGGAACAGATGTCACCACAGTAGAACATTTGCATCTGGTGATTCTGGCCCCCACCCGTCATGCTTATGGGCAACTGTGTACACTGATTACCCGCGCCCGCAGCCGTTGCACAAAAGGCCATTACCAATTGCGGGTAAAGGATCTGGAGCCTGCCACCAGCGAATGCCTGTTCATTTGGTTGCCATCGGCAAAACAATGCCAACAACTTGATGACACCTGCCAGAAGCTGCTGGCCTGCACAGGCAACAGGCTGTGGATCGGACTGGAAAACAACCTGAGGCAACAGGATCACAACCTCTGTCAAAAGCGACAACTGCTGGCACAACAACTGGAACGCCCTGTGGTGGCCTGTGGCAACGTGCATTGCCACATACCAGAGCGCCAACCGCTGCAGGACATCATCACCGCCATTCGCCTTAACACCCACGTACACAGCGCCGGCTTTCAATTACACGCCAACCGGGAAACCAGCCTGCGACCTTTATCGTCTATTCAACCACTGTTTCCGCAAGAGGCCATCCAGCAAACCCAAATCATCCACCAACAGTGCGTTTTCTCATTAGATGAATTGCGCTATGAATACCCCCACGAAGTGGTACCTCCCGGCCACAGTGCGCAATCCTGGTTACAGCAACTGGTAAAAACCGGTATCCGGGCGCGCTGGCCGCAAGGTATTAGCGACAAACTCAGCGCCCAGATCAAAAAAGAGCTAGATCTGATTCACGAGCTGAATTACGAGTACTACTTTCTGACCGTCTACGACATTGTACAGTTCGCCCGCAGCCAGCAGATCCTGTGCCAGGGCCGAGGCTCCGCCGCCAACTCCGCCGTATGTTATTGCCTGTTCATCACAGAAGTCGATCCAGCCAAAAGCAACCTGCTGTTTGAGCGCTTTATCTCTCGGGAGCGTAACGAGCCGCCAGACATCGATGTGGATTTCGAGCACGAGCGACGCGAAGAAGTAATCCAGTTCATCTACCGTAAATACGGCCGCCAAAGAGCAGCCCTTACTGCCACGGTCATCCGTTATCGCATCAAAAGCGCCATCCGCGATGTCGGCAAAGCAATGGGGTTCGATCAAACGCTGCTGGATCAACTGGCCAAATCCATTGGCTGGTGGGATAAACAGGATCAACTGCCTCAGCGTTTGCAAGAGCTTGGCATTAACATCAATAACCTCCGCATTCGACAGTTCAAGCAACTGGTGGACACCCTGCTGGGGTTTCCGCGCCACCTGTCACAGCACGTTGGAGGCTTCATCATCTCTGCCGGGCCATTGGATCAGCTAGTGCCCATTGAAAACGCAACCATGGCCGATCGCACCGTGGTGCAATGGGATAAGGACGATATCGAAGCACTGGGGCTGATGAAGGTAGATGTCCTGGCACTGGGCATGCTTAGCGCCATCCGCAAATGCTTTGATATGCTATACAACCTGCGTGGACAGCGCTGGTCCCTGTCCAGCCTCCCCAGCGAAGATCCCCAAACCTATAAGATGTTGCAACAGGGTGACAGCATTGGCGTATTTCAAGTTGAATCACGCGCCCAGATGGCCATGCTGCCCCGCCTTAAACCTGCCTGCTTTTACGACTTGGTTATCGAGGTGGCCATTGTACGCCCCGGCCCGATCCAAGGTGACATGGTGCACCCCTATCTGCGCAGGCGACAAAAACTGGAGCCTGTAAGCTATGTCAGCAAAGAGGTGGAACAGGTACTAAAACGCACTCTGGGAGTGCCTATTTTTCAGGAACAAGTGATAGAACTGGCCATGGTAGCAGCCGGTTTCAGTGCCGGGGAGGCAGACCAGTTACGACGGGCCATGGCCGCCTGGAAACGCAAAGGGCAATTGCAACAGCACGAAGAGAAACTGGCAAAAGGGCTTCTATCCCGAGGCTATTCCACTGAATTTGCGCAACGCATCATCTCCCAAATCCGCGGCTTTGGGGAATACGGCTTTCCCGAATCTCACGCTGCCAGCTTTGCCCTGCTTGCGTACGCCTCTGCCTGGCTGAAATGTCACGAACCCGCCGCCTTCTGTTGTGCCCTGCTCAACAGCCAGCCCATGGGATTCTATTCCCCCTCACAACTGATCCAGGATGCAAAACGCCACGGGGTTACAGTGCATCCTGTAGACGTACTGCACAGCACATGGGATCACACCTTGGAGAAAGAAGCGATCCGGCTGGGGTTCCGGCTGGTAAAAAACCTATCCCGCAGTGCAGCAGACACACTCATAAACCAAAGACAACACGCACCTTTCCGCTCTATGGCAGATCTGCAACAACGCAGCAAACTCAACAAACGGGACATAGACGCCCTGGCTCACGCCAACGCCTTCGGCTCCCTAAACACACATCGCTTTCAGGCTCGGTGGGAAGTTCAGGGCCTGCAACAGGAATCAGCGTTGCTACAACAACAGCACCAGCAGGAAACCCCCATAGAACTACCCGCTCCTACCGAAGCCGAGAACCTCAATGAAGATTATCATAGCCTGGGGCTGACCCTGGGCCGCCACCCCATGGCACTACTGCGGGATCACCCGGCACTTAAAGGCTACAAGCGACACAACGACCTTTACGCTCTGAGCCATAAACGTTTCGTGCGCATTGCCGGACTGGTCACCGGGCGTCAAAGGCCCGGCACGGCTACCGGCGTAGTATTTATTACCCTGGAAGACGAAACCGGCAACAGCAACATTGTGGTTTGGCGGGATCTGGTGGACTGCAATCGAGCTGCCGTCGTGCATTCCCGCATGCTGAAAATCAAAGGCGTATTGGAACGCGAAGGCGATGTAATTCACGTGATCGCAGGCAGCATCGAGGACTGCAGCCATTTGCTGGGAGAGCTGGAGACCCAATCAAGGGATTTTCATTAATAAGCAACACAATGACAAAAGCCTCCCACAAGAGAGGCTTTTGTATGTAGCAGATACGCTTTTAAAGCGCGGCAGGTTTAGAACTTATAACCCACACCTACCATATAAACCAAAGGATCGATATCCACATCGGTAGTGATCTTGTTGCCTGAATCCAACTTAATGGTGGCACTGGTATCAATATCGATGGTCCAGATAGCCGCGTTCAATACCAGGTTGTCAGACAGCTGATAATCGCAGCCCAGCTCGAAAGCCAACCCAAAAGAATCTTCCAGGCTAACATCGCCATCACCGAAAACAGCCTTGAAATCAGACGTCAGCTTTTCATCAAAGAAAGTAGTGTAGTTCAAACCTACGCCCAAATAAGGCTGAAACACAGAATCACTGGCCATAGGGAAATACTGAATGCTGACCGTAGGGGGTAGATGCTTAAGATCGATGGCATCAAGATCATCACCCAGCCCCTTGGCCGTTACAGTATGAGAAAAAGGCGTCGCCGCCAGGACTTCAACACCAATATCGTCACTCAGCATATAGGTAAACGTCAGGCCTAACTGAGTATTATCATCAACATCAACAGAAGTATCGGATACTACATTGCCATTCAGAACCAGAGGTGTACTGCTGGCATCCGGATCGACCATTGCCAAACCGGCACGAGCAACCATGTCACCTTGTTGATACGCCAGCACAGAGCCAGACGCCATTGCAACGCTCAATGCCAAAACAGATACTGAAGCTTTTAGTTTCACAGCCATGTTATTCCTCTATTTTTTAAGTTAAAACAAGAATCTATAAATCTGGAATGGCTGTAGTCTAAGGTTTAGAAAAGATGCAATAATGACTTAAATCAAAAAGCATTAAAGACCATATGGATAAGGAATGTACAAAATGACTCAGATCAAGATTTCGAAAATCAGTGCAATGTTTGTATTGACCACGAGTGTATTAATAGGGGGATGCGGCTCAAACCCAGTCGCAAGAGGTGTTATTGGTGGCAATCTGACTGACTGCCCGAGCAGCCCTAACTGCGTTTCCTCACAAGCCAAAGATGAAGATCACCTATTCCAGGCCATCCCCTACACTGGATCAGCAGCACAGGCAAAAGATAAACTATTAGAGATTCTCGATGGTTACCCACGCTGCACCATCACCAAAAACGAAGACAACTACATCCGTGCAGAATTCACCACCGCCATCATGCGTTTTACTGATGACGCTGAATTTCTAATTCAGGAAGACAGCATACAAGTACGGTCAGCATCCAGAGTCGGCTACAGCGATCTTGGCAAAAACCGTAGCCGAATGAATGAGATCAAAGACGCACTTGAACCTTGCTGTGAATAAGCCGGATTGGTGTTCACTCAGGTGTTCGGATCCAAATAATCCTTGATTCGGTTCTGAACGGTAATGGCCAGTTTGTCGGGTTCGAATTTCGATAGAAACCCATCGCACCCGACTTTCTCCACCATCGCCTCATTAAAGCTGCCACTAAGGGAAGTATGCAGCACAACAAACAGATCCTTTAAGCGGGGATCATCACGAATCTCACGAGTCAAGCGATAGCCGTCCATTTCAGGCATTTCCGCATCCGTGATCACCATTACCAACTTCTTAGGCACGTCGATCCCTTTGTCGGCCCAGCCCTTCAGCATTTTCAACGCCATAGCACCATCGCTGGCGGAAATCAGCTTAACACCTAACTGCTGCACTGTTTCACGCACCTGGGCAAGGCCCACCGTTGAGTCATCCACAGCCAGAATTTCAAGACCCTGCGCCCGGCTTACCAACTCCTGATCCAACACATCGGGGTTTACCGTGGTGTTGTAAGGCGATACTTCCTGCAATACTTTCTCGACATCAATCACCTCCACCAGCTGATCATCCAGCTTGGTAATGGCAGTAAGATAATGGGAACGCCCCGCACCTTTGGGAGGCGGCATGATTTCCTCCCAGTTCATGTTTACAATCCGATCCACAGACTTGACCATGAACGCCTGAATGGTCCTGTTGTATTCAGAAATGATGATGTTGCAGTTGGTACGATCCTGCAAAGGCCCGAGCCCAATGGCAGCCCCCAGATCAATCACTGGAATGGTGCGCCCTCGAGCGTGAGTAACGCCTATAATGTGGGGATGGCTTTGAGGCATGCTGGTGAGCTTAGGCATAGTCTGCACTTCTTGAATCTTGAACACATTCAATGCGAACAAGCTCCCCCGCTGCAGCCGAAACAGAAGCAGCTCAAGACGATTTTCTCCCACCAACTTTGTACGCTGATCTACCGAGTCAAGTACGCTTGCCATGGCCCTTCCATAATCAATAAAAATAACAGCTTACCTACAGTGTAGACCAGCCCTCACCGCCCCTCTTATTACCTTTTATTATAAAGAGTCAAAGCTACCCTCCGCCCCTCAGGGTTCAACTACACTCAATACATCCAATCTGAAACGACACCTTGCACAGAGACTCGAATGGACTCCACTAACATTCTGCTAGCCAGACAGCCAATTTATGATCGCGATCTAAACCTCCATGCCTATGAACTCCTGTTTCGACCACCACACCCGTCGGACTGGATATGGGATGGCGACATCGCCACCTCGCAGTTGGTTATTAATGCCTTTACAGAAATAGGCATCGATAAGGTCTGCGACAACAAAACCGCCTTCATTAACTTCACCCGTAAGTGGCTTATTTCACCACCGCCATTTGATGCGCAACACGTTACCGTTGAAATTCTTGAAGACGTAGAACCGGATGAAGAAGTGATTGCCGGTGTAACCGCCATGGCCAAGGCTGGATTCACCATCGCGCTGGATGATTTCGAGTTTGATGAAAAGTGGCATCCACTCTTAAAAATGGCAGACATCGTAAAAGTAGATGTACTGGCGCAGAAGGGTGAATCACTGGAACAGCTGGTCGCCAAACTCGCACCCTACAACATAAGGTTGCTGGCAGAAAAAGTAGAAGACTACGATATGCTGGAACGCTGCAAGGCATTAGGATTTGAACTTTTTCAGGGCTTCTTTCTGGCACGGCCACAGAATGTGCATGGCGATAGCATGCCCACCAACAAAATAGTGGTTATGCGGCTATTAGCAGAACTGCAAAACCCGGATGCATCCGTAGCTAAACTCGAAGACATTATCTCCAATGATATTGCCCTCAGCACCAAGATCCTGCGCATCTGCAATACTGCCCAGTATGCAACTCAAAGCAAGATCGATAGCATCCGCCGAGCAGTCGTATTACTAGGCATGAATACCCTACGCCAGTGGTCCAGCCTGATTGCACTGTCGCGTATGTCCGATAAACCCAGCGAACTGATATGCCTCACGCTCAGCCGCGCCAAAATGATGGAACTGCTGGCCAAAGCAGTGGGCAAAGATAACCCGGACGCTTATTTTACCGTAGGTATGTTCTCATTTATTGACGCTTTCTTTGATCAGCCCATAGAAACTTTGCTGCAATCCCTGCCTTTTGAGAACGCCATTAATGATGCATTGTTACATTATGAAGGGGATACGGGTAAACTACTGCGCTATGTCATTGCCCACGAACGGGGCCAATGGGAAGAAATCAATTGGACTTATCTCGAAGGCAACGGTATAAACGAAGCACTGTTCGAGCAAGCCTATATGGAAGCCCTGGTCTGGTCCACTGACGTCATGAAATCCCTGCTGGAATAACTGGAGCCACTCGCTTTTCCAATGAGCATTAAATTGGTTGATATTGGCGTCAACCTCACTGATCACGCCTTTTCCGCCGACCGCGACAACGTCATTGCCCAAGCCTTCGAGGCTGGCGTGACCTCTTTGATCGTAACCGGTACAAACCTAAATGAATCACACCAAGCGGTGAAGCTGTGTCAGCAGTACAACCCTGGATTATGGTGTACGGCAGGCATTCATCCACACCACGCCAAGGAGTGGAACGAGCATCACCTTGCCGAATTAAAGAATCTGACCCATGAACAATGTGTAGTTGCCATAGGTGAAACCGGGCTGGACTTTAATCGCAATTTCTCACCACCTGAGCAGCAGCTTTTTGCATTCGAACAACAACTGAAGCTCGCCGCTGAGGTGGCTTTGCCGGTGTTTCTTCACGAAAGAGACGCCCATACAGAACAATTAAAGCTGCTTAAGCAGTATCGCCCCCATATTCAAGGTGGTGTCATACATTGTTTTACCGGCAATCGCGAAGAACTGGAAAATTACCTTGAGCTGGATCTGTACGTTGGCATTACGGGTTGGATATGTGATGAACGACGTGGGCTACACCTCCAGGAACTGGTGAAATTGATCCCGGAAAACCGCCTGGTACTGGAAACGGATTCACCCTACCTATTACCTCGAACATTGCGACCAAAGCCGAAATCAAGGCGCAATGAACCTCGCCATCTGACTCACATCAATCAACAAATCGCACAAATGCTTGAGTTGAGCGAATCCGAACTGGCAAAGCGCACAACGGACAATGCCAATAGACTGTTTAAACTGAATTGATCCAATGAATAACTTCAGCTTCTGTCACGCATGCGTCTATTCGGGAAGAAACTCCATCAAAGCCTGCTGATCGAATGGCCAAGCCAACTCAGAATCATCTTTAACCCGTTTGATCAGCGGGATACAGGTTCCATAGCGATCAATCAATTCGTCATGATCAGCGATATCGACCTCCTCCACCAGAAAGTAATCAGGGCTCAGAGTAGATTGATATACCTGGCGGGCGACATCACACAAATGACAACCCGCCGTTGTATAGAAGATCAAAGATTCTTTCATGCTAATAATGTTTCACTTTTCAGTTGAACTTTCCAACACCACTCCAGAACGCCAGTAACCATCTTGGGTAAACGCTGCCCATGCCCATTTTAACCAACGCAACATAGACACCACCAACCACAACGACCACACCAGCATGAACGCCCGATACACCCATAATGGTAACGATATAAACCAGGCACTCTGCAACACAGATTCGCCTCGATCTACGAACCAGTTCAGATCATACTGGCTGGAACCATTGCCCACCACACCCATATCAGGGCTACCAATTAAACCATTGGGAATAGCAGCCAGTAATAATGCAAAGGCAACCAGGCTAAACAAAACAATCACCACCTGCAGCAAATTAAACTGAGTACGATTCAGTTTCTTCACCCAGGGCGCTTGTCGTTGCTGCAACAACAAAAACCACAGCACCACGACCACGATGGTCTCCACCCAACCTGCACACAACCCCACCATCAGCAGAATCCAGTGTGTGCTTTTTAAAGGCAATGCCTCCACACGCCCCAATGCAAAGCCCACTACAACCAGTACAATCAATACCCCCCAGAACAGTATCGCAGGCCCCATATCCGGGCCACCCACAAACAACACCCATCGGTTACGGGGTACTTTTACCTGCAATAAATGGTTTACGTAAGCGTCTTCGATGCTAACCACAGGCGACTGACTTTTAAAACCGGATGGACTGGGTTGACGCCAGCTCACCTCAATCCAATGTTCTCCTGGGTTAACTGGAATAATCAGCTTGGGGTTCAACTCATCCACCGCCCGCAGCTCGTTATCCACCGAAACAGACTTCACCCTGGCTTCCGCTGGCAGCTCAATACGCTGCTCTGCCCCCTTGCTGGAAAGCACGTGCAAGCGCAAATTACCACTGGACTCCCGCAAACCCGGTTCCCATTCCTGCATGACCTGATCTATGGTTTTGGTGGCCCCCACCAAGGCCTCCGGACGTGAAATGGCAAGGGTCAAAGATTCTCCGGGATAAGGCTGCCAACGAGGTCGCCAACCACCGTCCAAGGTGCCATCTTTCACTGGGGCCAAGCCTTCGGCCTGCATGCGCCACAGAGGCGACACTTCCACCTGCCAGAGCTCTGCCCAACTAGCCGTATTCGCAGCCTGCAGAGTCAGCAGTGAAGTTTTTTCCAAAGCGGAAAACCACACCAACTGCTTCTGACCCGGTTTTAATACGGCCTTGGCCATTCCCTCTGCCACTTCCAAATCCTGACTGGTAACAGACTCACCCTCAATCAATGGTATATCCAAGCTGATACCACCATCCTCTGGAGCAACCCGTTTGACTCGGGTTTCCATATACCAATTGCGCCCCAAACGCAGGATGCGCTCAACACTGACAAACGCCGCTATTGGGTCTGGATTTAACTGCACTTCCTCCAGCGCTATTTGCTGTCGTAAGGCATTCACCGGTTGAAAGTGCAACGTATTCGAAAGCAGACGGCCGCTATCCAATCCCCGCACGGTAAAATCATCACTGACTACCTGCAAGTTATGAGGTTGCACCCCAAAGGTAAGCTGGAAAGGCATGATCGAATCCAACGTTCCGGAGAGGGTAAGTTGATGTGCCCCATGAGGGACAAACAATTCGAGCTGGGCTGAATTGAGGGCTGAACCGGTAGCGGATTTGCGCGCATAATGAGGCTCCCCATCCAATAGCACGCTATCGACTCGCCATTGTTTCTGGCTATCGGGCAGCGGCCAATAAACCTCCCGCTGCGCATTCAACGTCAAGCGAATCGTTACTCGGTTCGACTGAATATCAATGCGAGACTTCACAATTGACAAACAGGCAGGCGTACAATTTTGTTCCTGTAATTGCCTGCTGGCCAATTCATCCAGCATTTCATTATCAGGGAATTCAGCCTTCGCATCCCGCGCAACCGGCATCATCGCCATCAAAGCAAAAATCATAATGCCCAACTTGCCAAAGGTTGCTCCCGTTGGAGGCCAACGCCCTTTAATCTGTGACAACCCAAGCAACGCTGCCAGCAATAACACCGTCAACACAACCCTGGCCCAACTCAAGATTCTGTTTTCATAGGGTTCAAGCAGCCACAGGGTGACGGTCTCATCCGAGGTTACCGGGCCAGACCACTGTAAAAATGTACGCTGCCACGCCCAGTTGGGTAACCCAGGCCCGGTCTGCGCGGCAAGCCCCGGATCATGCTGATCCAGCCGCTCAGATGCGCCATAGGAGGAGTACATTCTAGGTGGACTGGCTTTTGCTGCAGCAGGCATACTGGCGAAACTGACATCCATCTCCCTGTTACGTTGCGATTCTGGTGAACCGGAAACGGGCTGAGCGCCCATTTGGATCCAGGGTTGCTGCAACTGCGGATACATACCAAGCCGGGCTTGCTCAACCATAAAACCCAACATCCACAACACCAATGCCAGCGCCGCAGCGCCGCCATAAAACTTAAGTACACGCTGCAACCTGCCTGCGGGCAATAACAGCAGCAACGTCATAACAACAATCACGTTTAATAACAAATACAGGAACACAGTGGCCTCAGGATAAATTAATACCAACGCCACGCCAGTGATGAGCGCAGCCCAGGCACCTCTAAGTCGCAAAATTGCGGCTATAGTAATCAGCACAATAAATACATCCCACACGCTCCAGCTATCCAACCATGTGTTACTGGAACGCTCCATGCCGGTTGCCATCAACACTCGCCACCCCGGCGGCAAATGCAAGGTAGCGCGCAAGCTGTCAACGTCATGCAACCACCCCACAGCAGGTAACTTGTGCTTATGGGTTCCTTGCTTCAATGTCTGGCGGCTCAGCGCTTCAGCCTGTAACTGACGATCACGCACCTCCACCCCTTGCAGCCCATCACTTATGGTAATCACCTGAGGACCACCATTGAGGCTGAGGCTGCCAAGTTGCAAGCGAGGATCCACATTGACACGCCAGCCCCTGTTCATTGAACCCCGGATTCTGTCTTGCAGAGTTATCCCTGCACCGTCAAAGTCCAGCCACAGATCACGCTCAACATTGAGCTGATTGGGAGACGGCTGTGGATCACCTCGTCGTAGCTCAACCAGGTTCAGCGCCTGCCCCTGTCGCACATGATACGCAGGCCATTGCCGCCAAGCCTCCGGCAAAGCGGTTTGAGCGGGGTCGATACTGTCTGCTCCCTCAACCCTGACCTGCCTTAAAGCCGGACGCGCCTCAAACACCCACACTTCCTCTTCTGGCCAGAAACCCTCGTCGCTGGTTTCCAAAAACACTTTTGCCACCGGGACATTTTGATGTGCCTGCAATCGAACCTGCCATTGCCCAGGGCGAAGCTGTATCCGTAAGCGCCCACCCTGATCCACACGGGCAGGCAGGGGGCTGTTCAATAAACGGGGTGTAAACTGATCAAACAACAACTTCCCCAGCGTCACTTCACGTGATTTTCCAGAGACCTCCAGATCAACCCGCGTCTCTATCACAAAGGGAATATCGTCGGTTAGCTTTCGGTACACGCGTACCGTCAACTTATCTTCAGCCTGCGCTTCAACTTTAGCCGTTGTGGAAATTTCGCTGGCAAACCATAAGCGTCCGTCATCATCTACATTAGGCCGGTTGATGACAGCTCCATTAATGGTTAGCTGTATCAACGCAATGTTTGGAGGTAACAAAACCGATTCAGGGATTCGCTGCCATGGAATAAAACCCACGATATGATGACTGCCTTTTGCCAACCTAAGAACCGGGGTTTCACCTTGCTCGAATACCAGGCCCTCCACCCCATTGACCAACACAGATTCCGGCCAATAGCGATCGCCTCCAGGCAGAGACACCAACCCTTTCGCAAAGAGTTGCCATTGCTGCTCAAACTGCAGCCCCTCTTCGGTAACCCGCAATTGCAGAGTTCCCGGCCACTGACATTGGCGGCGCTCAAAAGTGGAATATAAGAAAGGACACTGAATATCGGAGTGATTACGCAACGACCATTCTTGCCAAGGCACTAAAGGCGAAGGCACAGAAAAATCAGCGGCAGCCAGCCGGGGCATCAGGCAACACACAAAACCGATCCACAACAGACCACGCCAAAGCATTTGCAACTCCCCAATCAAAGCAACGATTTATTAAATATGAATATTAAAGCATGCATGTGAGCGCCCTGAGCGGAACTCACTCTTCAGAATAAACAGATTAGGCGGGCAGAAAAACCCAAAGTTGAAGTATTTTTGAACCGGTTCTCAGGCCAGGGCTTCTACAAACTCCCTGAACGCTGCCCCGGTACCCTGGTTGGTTTCAGCATCAGAGTGAAAGCGGCTGATTAACTCACGCAATAGATCCTGGGTATTGATACGACCACCGTCGATGGACTTCACGGCCTCGCCAGCCTCTCGAGTCTGGTTGGCAAACGCCCCCAGTCTGGGCATCGCATCACTAAAACCGCTACCCTCGCGGCCAGCCATATTGTCAATGGCCACATAGGTGTCCCTGACTGCCACCACTTGAGATTGTTTAATATCCACCGCAAAAGCTGCCAATTCGCTGGTATCCATGCCGACACTCATGGCCTGATCGAAGGCCTGCTCAACATTGCCTCCAAAGAAGGTCTCCGCCACCCCATTCACCTGTTGAAACAGATCTTTCAGAGCGGAAATCTCACCCTCATCCAGTTCACCTTCCACTGAAAAAGACAAATTGTCGTAACTCGAAAAACCAACGCTAAAACCATCCACCTGCACATCTTCTGCTTGCAGGTTATATTGACTGGCATAGCCACTTTGCCCTGAGTTCACCAACAGTTTAATGGTGTCGCCATCCTGGGTAACAACCTCCATCTCAAAGCTACGGTCACGCTGAAACGCAACCTCACTGTTCTTGTAAGATGTCGCTGCTACCGGCTGAGGGTCAATCTCCTGACCGAACAACTCCTCACCCAATGCCTCCAGCCCATCAGCCAGTTTTGTCACAGTAGAATAAAAATTATCTCGCACCTCACCCTGAAACAGGCCATTCGTTTGAATAATGTCTTTTGCTTCCCGCAGCCCCTTTTTGATACCGCTTAATGCCTGCTGATACAGATCCTGAAGCTTTTCATCCGATGCTCCATTGGCCTTTTCAGCAGCCAGGCGATCCGTCACGAAACCGAGTATTCGATCAGACACGGCCTGCGGGGAAAAATCGGTCTCTGACTGAGTCCCGGGTACAGTAGACGAGTCTGCTCCTGGAATTTTGCTGGTGACCGTGACCTGTAACTTTTCGTACGCCACCGCCAGGGTCTGCTCGATTGTGGAAGTACTGACTGTAGGCTGGATAGGTGCGCCCTGTTTAAGGTGTCCAGGCGCAGAATGGTGCCCCATGGCGTGATGCCGACCTCCATGATGGCCTTTGTCAGCACCAAAGAAATCGTTTTTAAACAGTGGGTTAAAGGAAAACATGGCCTCTTCTCCCGTGCCTCGCCAGCACAGTGATGATCAAACGTACGAGCCCTGACATCGAAACAAGCACCCAATACTTCTATATCGGCCTGCACCAAAGAACCTTTAACTAAAAAATACTGACCATAATTCAAGGTGTTAAGAGAAAACTAACTGTGCACGTCCGTAATTCATGGGCCATACTCAATGTTGAGGAAATCCATATAGGCAAAAAGCACAACATGTCCACCGAGTTTTTGATCGCAATTCAGGCCTTTTTAGCAATAATCACCGCCATGGTGATCCTGCTGCTGATCATTCGCCGACAGAAGAAAACCATCAATCAACTGAAAGACATCCTGACCACGATTAAGGAAGACATCAGCGGCGAAAACCTGACCGGATATTTTCAGACTGAAATCGATAACACCACCGCCCACTGCGCGCAGGAAACCATTGCACTGCGCCCGGATCTGCCTCCTGATGACATGGCAATATCCATCCGATATTTAGTGCTGCAAGCCGAACTTTCGCTTATTCAGGATCATGTGGGCGCAACCAACACACCGTGGCGAGAGCAAATCAAAAATTACATTCACCTTGCGGAAAAAATCACCGACTTGATCAAGGCAAGAGTGGACAATGCCACCAAAACGCTCAACGAATCCCACAACGAAGAAATATCCACCAAAGATGAAGTCATAGCCAAACTTGAGTCTGAAAAACAGGACAGCCTTGAACAACTGAACAACCTAAAACCATTAGTCTCATGCTTGGAATCCGCAGCGCAAAGCGACATGCAACGCAACGATCTGGAGCTTCAGTTACATAAAGCGCTACTGAGTATCTGTGAGAACTTCAGCAACAGCGAGAACCTGCGGGAGCTGGTGTACCTTTTACATGAAGCCTACCACGAGTCGAGCGGAACCACCGATGGGCAAGCATCACCAGCTACCAACGGACAAACTGGCGGCTTTGCGCAAGAACAAAACATCAACATGCTCAACAACATTATCGATCAGCAGAATGCGACCATAAAATCGCTGAGAGAGCTGATCGCCTCCATGGAAGAAGGTGCAGACCGGGAGAGTCTCACGCATTCCGTTAATGATCTTGAGTCAGCGATTCAACAAGGTGGGGAATGCCTGGACTCAATCATGAATGAAATGCAGTATGAACCAAGCGAAGTTATTCATGATGAGAAAGTGAATGAGGTTATAGAAACCTTTATCGAAGAAAGCGCAGTAATGGTCGAGAAAATCCATATGCTCAGCAACCAGAACAAGCAGCTGATGTTGGAAAACGACGAAATGCGAGCCGCATTGGAAGCCAGCACAGAAAGTGACGACCCTCTCGTAGTGGGTTTAAAAATGAAATTAGAAACCCAGAAAGAAGAAATGATTTCACTACAACAGAACTTCACCGAACTGGAAGAACGTTATCTAGCCCTTTACGAAGAGCAAGGAGGCAACCAGGCACCGCCATTGCTGTAGAATAGCCAGCCGCGTCATCGATGTTACTACTGTTTATTTTTATTCAAAAGGCTTGCTGCCACCTTGGAAATATTCTTTCTAAATGCAGGATCAATAAGTTCGCTCTGAACATAAACCTTGGCCAAGCTATCCTCAAGCTTTTTCAAATCCATATTAAGCCGAATACTGTTTGGATCGCCAGGCGCTATACCAAGGCTTTTGCGCATCTCCTGACCCAACATATTGATAATCTGACTGGTTTTGCCTTTCTTCTTCTCAAGGTTCTGCTCAAAAGTACGAAACACTTCATTGCTGCGAATAATCAAGGCATCAACCTGCGATTTCTGCCGTAGAGCGGCACTCTCAGCCATGATTCCTTCATATCTGGCCTGAACACCTCGCATTAAGGTACCAAGGTTATCTTTCAATCGTGCGTAACGTTCTGCGTCCTCCTTGGGAGGGTTTTCAATAAGGATACAACAACTGTCTTCGAACAGCATGAGATGAGGTGATTCAACTGTTTTACCGCTTGAGATCTTACTGTGAAGCTGTGACTTAAGGGACTCACTAGCGCCGGTTTCAGGAAAAAACACGTAGCTGTTTGCCTTCTTTATGCCAACAATAGGCTTAAGACCAAAGGTAGTAACGGATCTTACCAGCTCAGCACCCAACTGCTCATGACTGATGCACCTGAAACTGGTAAGCATAAACAGCACCACAATGCCCAGGTCAGAATTGGCCATAAAAGCATTGTATGCAGCGTCAGATGTGGATGTCAGCTCTCGTTCAAGTGACTCAATTTTCATCAACAGCGATTCCTGATCGGAATCCAGCACCATACTTCCAAGTGGATCTTCCTGATCCGATACATTAACCTCGCGCTCCCCTTCATAATGCCCCTTCCGCTGATTCGCATCGGAGGCAAGTCGCAGTTGCGCATTCTGTTCTTCCAACGCGCTCTTTTCTCGCTTCAGAACAGCAATTCGTTCATCTCTGTCATCCAGGGAGCTCTTTAAACCAAAGCTATCTTCCTGAGCTTTTTTTAACGTTTTTTCCTGCTGATTGTACTTTTTTTCGAGATCCTGAAGCTGCTTCTCCAGCGAAGCCAGTATGTTCCTTTCTATCTGCGCTTTACTGCTATTTGCATCATATTCAGTGGAACGAGATGCCTGTTGATCACCACTCTCCGCCCCAGATTCCGACGCGAACAGCGTCATGGCTTCCTGCTTAAGCCGCTTATCCAAATCAAAAAAGAATGATCGGAAACGATCCGAATTGTTGAGTCGGTCTTTATATACATTCATAAGGGTATCGGGCCTCAACTCTCGGGCCTCAATATCCAGGGTCTGAACAAATTTCTCATGGGTCAGGTAGGCTAACACCACCGGT
The DNA here is from genome assembly GCF_002863865.1 of Ketobacter alkanivorans. Lineage (NCBI taxonomy): Bacteria > Pseudomonadati > Pseudomonadota > Gammaproteobacteria > Pseudomonadales > Ketobacteraceae > Ketobacter > Ketobacter alkanivorans. The sequence goes on from NZ_CP022684.1 coordinate 792,766, forward strand.
TGAAGGCGGGCGCGCATTACACGCCAAAACCGATCCTCATAGGCATTAAACGGCAGGCATGAACGCTCAGCTTCCAGAAATATACAGCGCAGTGTAGCGACTTGCTGATCAATCGAACCCTCCGGGTCCAGCAGAGCCTCGTCACTCACACCGAGTTCAGCTAACCGATCACGCGTAAACCCCAGAGCCAACTCGATAAACTCTTCGATGGTTCTTACGTCAGTAACAGATTGACTGCTCTGCTCCTTGTTGCTCATTCCTTCACCTTAGCTCTTTACATATTTTCAGATTAGCAAAGAATTCAGGAATTTAACGCTGCAACGATTATTTGTGCCTGAATTCCCAGCAATGGTGTATGGGCTTTCCACGGGAGAAATCAGGCGGCAGGCTGTCCTTGGTAATATCCTTAACGTCATAACGCTCCATCAACTCGGGCTCAAGCTGGAAGCGATTGAAATTATTAGAAAAAACCAGCAAACCACCGGGCTCAAGGCGCTTCATGGCCAAATCCAGCAATTCAACTTGAGATTGCTGGACATCAAAAAACCCCTGCATACGTTTAGAGTTCGAAAAAGTAGGTGGATCCACAAAAATGAGATCAAACTGATCATTTGTCTTCTTCAACCACTCCATACAATCACTGCGTATCAGCTGGTGGTTGCTTTCCGCACAACCATTCAGATACAGGTTATTGCGCGCCCATTGCAGGTACGTGGCAGACATATCCACTGAGGTTGTCTTTTTGGCACCACCAATGGCCGCATGCACAGTGGCCGCTCCGGTGTAACAATACAAATTAAGGAAGCGAAGGCCTTTGGACAAGGACTGCATCCGAACCCGGGTAGGCCGGTGATCCAGAAACAAACCCGAATCCAGATAATCATCTAAATTAACCAGAAGCAAAGCGCCAGCCTCATCAATAGGCAGCATACGACGGGTTTCGCTTAACTTTTGATATTGAGTAGCACCCTTCTGCCGTTGGCGACTTTTCACATGGATGTATGAGAAAGGAATATCAAAAAAGCGTTTAAGACTTTCAAGCGCATCCTGTAACCGTTGTTGGGCTTTTTCAAGGTTAACGGTTTTTGGAGGAGCATACTCCTGCACATGCAGATGACCGTTATACCAGTCAATCGCCAGGTTGTATTCAGGGATATCCGCATCATAAACCCGATAAGCGGTTACATGCTCTTTATCCGCCCATTTTTGCAGGGTTTTCAGGTTCTTCTTTATTCGATTCAGTAAATCTTTAGCAGGAGCATTTTCAATACAGTCGTGTTGCAGCGCAGGTGTAACAGGTACGCATTGATGGGACGAACGTTTAACCACGGTACCACTGCGAATCACGCAACGAATCGGACCATTAAATACTCGGTGCGTTTGGGGATCATCCAATTGCAGCGCATCGGCATATTCAACATCGTTAGTAATAATGGCAGCACGCCAATGTTCGCAGTTTTCCTGCAAGCGGCGAGCGATTGCTCGATATAGAAAGATTAAATCTGCATCCTTATCCAGGCGTTCGCCATAGGGCGGATTGGATACAACCATGCCCCGCACAGCGTCCCCTGTCCTTAAGGCAAACTGTGCCAGTTCACGTCGTTCAACATGAATGTTGCCCTGCAACCCAGCGGCCTCGATGTTCTTCATTGCCGCCTGTATAGATGCATTATCAGAATCGTAGCCCTTGATTTGAAATGAGAAATTCTCTGAAATATCTTTCGCAGCAGCTCGACTCACCGCATCCTGCCAGATGCTTTCATCATGATAGGCCCAAGCCTCGAAGCCAAACCGCTTACGAATCAGTCCCGGTGCCATACCAGCCTGCATCATGGCCGCTTCTATCAACAAGGTGCCAGAGCCGCACATGGGATCTACTAACTGCGGATAATCCGCATCAGGCCAACCCGCACTCATCAACAATGCTGCAGCCAGTGTTTCTTTTAAGGGGGCGTCATTTTGAGCCACCCGGTAACCACGCTTGTGCAGAGGATCTCCGGCAAGATCCAATGAAACCTGTACAGTCTCACGATCAAAGTGAACGTGGATACGAATATCTGGATTACGGGTATCAACGTTGGGCCGATCGCCCTGGAAATGTCGAAAGTAATCCATGACAGCATCTTTGGTACGATAAGTAAGATACTGAGTGTTAACCTTTACGCTGGCATCTTTTGAAGTGGATATGGCAACACTTTCATTCAACGAAAAATGGGACTGCCAATGAACCTGGCGCAAGTTATGGTAGAAGTCGTCTTCGTTTTTATAGGTAAATTCAGCGATTGGCAGCAGAATTCTTGAGGCAACCCTCGACCATAAACAAAAATCATACAGACTTTTCAGCTCCACGGGCCCTTCAACTGCACCACGTACCAGCTGGTATGAATCACCTGCAATTGATTGAATTTCTTGCAATAAAAAATTTTCCAGGCCACCAGCACAGGTAATTACCAGGCGTGACGATTTCCAGTCATTTATATTCATTCAGCTTAAACACCGTTTGTAAGCCCATGAAATTTATCAAATCCCATTCAGGCGGCCTATTTTATCAATTACTCAATTTAATTGATTCGTGTCTTCTTTATGACAATTTTTTTGTCGACATCATTCTAAAAGTTCGGTACTAATGTAAGTCCGGGCCTTAATAAGAGCCCCTCTTCCTTACCAGCAACATCTTTTAGAAAGGAGTTTCTCTTCTAGTTCATACAGTCAACATCTCTCAAATCTCAAACAGGATAACGAGGTCGATAATTTATGAAGAGACAAAAACGCGATAAAACCAGCAGAGCCTTCGTTAAGGGTTACCAAGCAGGTGTTAGCGGACGATCAAAAGATTCCTGCCCCTTTGCGGAAATTGTATCACGACATACGTGGCTCAGTGGTTGGCGCGAAGGACGTACAGACCAATGGGAAGGCTACACCGGCGTATCCGGCATTCACAAGATCGCGAATCTCTGACTGCCCTGAATCAACTTCAGCATTCTGGATAGATCAATTTATGATTTATCAACGCCAATCCAAAGATTAGGTACAAACACATTTAATTAGCAACTTACAAAAACGCTTTCTTTAATAGAGTGCCTCCCGCACTCTGGCAGCCCCATGAAGCTGTCGCCCAGAGGCCCCGCAAGGGGCCTCGTTCATTCAGGCTAGCGGCCCCAGGCTTTCACACAGGTAGCGATCAATCTGGGGCCCTGATAAATAAAACCGCTGTAAATCTGCACCAACACTGCTCCCGCCTCTTGCTTGGCGCGCGCCTGCTCACCTTTCACAATACCGCCAACACCAATTACCGGCATCGCTCCCGCCAACTCATCACACAACTGCTTTAACACAGCCGTGGATTTTTCAAATACCGGGGCACCACTGAGGCCACCCTGCTCATCACCATGAGGCAGGTGCTCTACCCCTTCACGGGCAAGCGTAGTATTAGTGGCAATAACGCCATCAACTTCATGTTTTTTAAACTGCCCCGCAATTTGAGCAACTTCTTCTGTTGTAAGATCGGGTGCAATCTTCACCAGTAACGGGACATACTTGCTGTGCTGATCAGACAAACGTTTCTGAGCAGTCTTCAGTCCATTCAGCAACTCATCAAGGCTCTCTCCGTATTGCAAGGATCTCAAGCCCTGCGTATTGGGAGACGAAATATTAATTACCACGTAGTCCGCATGCTGATACACCTTTTCCAGGCAGATCAGATAATCACTCAGCGCATGTTCCACTGGGGTATCAAAATTTTTGCCTATATTGATGCCTAACACACCGTCATATCGAGAGCGCTTCACCTGCTCCACCAGATGATCAACCCCCTTATTATTGAAACCCATCCGATTAATGATGGCTTGCTTCTGCGGCAATCGAAATAAGCGCGGCTTGAGGTTGCCCGGCTGAGGGCGCGGAGTAACCGTACCGATTTCAATAAAGCCGAACCCCAGCGACCCGAGAGCATCAATGTGATCTCCGTTCTTATCCAGTCCTGCGGCCAATCCTACCGGGTTTCTGAACTTTAACCCCATCAGCTCCACCGGGGCAGCCAGCTCAGGTAATAAACACCTGGTCAACCTCAACGAGTACGCCACATCAATGGCTTTGAGAGCAAGCTCATGGGAGGTCTCAGTGGGTAAGGAAAACAGAAATTGTCTGGCTACTTTATAGATCATGAGGCATACCGCTGCTAAAAAACGGGGCGATTATACCAGCATGCTTGGGTTTACTGCAGTTTTTCCACCCTTACCAACTTATGGTTATCATCAAAATGGATAGCAAAGGTGCCATTTATACCCCCGTGGGTAACATAGGGCTGCAGAGATTGGGCAGGAAAACTAACTTTCCGCCCATCCCTGGTTTTAGCCAACACCGATTTTGCTGATCCCTGATACCAACGCAGATATTCATCAGGAGTTATCACCAGGTCAACTATCAGATGCACGATCTCCCTCACTGTGCAGTGTCGTTTGCGCAAGATCCATTAATTCGCGTAACGCAACCCCGTACATGGAGAACTCCTTTACCTCCATGCTGTGAAACTCGCTGATGAGCGATTTCCATCGGCCTATCATGATTTCATGATGCTGAGCCCATGCCGCTACACGCTCATCAACACTATGAGCAACGCCTGCCATCTGCAAGACGCCCACTGTCAACGTCCGTTGCTGCCAATCCAGATCGTCGCGATAAGCTTCCCGCGCCAGCGCCTGCCAATGGTTCTCGATATTCAGTGCGTTGATCTCTTCGCTGAACCAGTATAAATCCAACTGTGACCCTAAAGAAAAATACACCTCTGCTACTTCTGCTACCGGCTTACCCGTTACTTCTGCGGCTTGAATGATACCTAACACAGGCAACATACTGTCGGCACCGGCGATAAAAGTCGCTAATGTAGACGGCACCCCTTTCTCCACGTAACGATTATGGCGTTTCTCCCACACCTCTCTGCGGGGGCCACTTAGCACCGCAGGGAGACTGTTCGCTACCGCCTGAACCCCTGAATGAAAGCGATCTATCGCCTCACGCACATTCACACCACAACGATTGTTACGTAAGAACCATCGTGTTGCACGCCGCATCAAGCGAATTAACATACGCATCATTTCCAGTTGCTCACTGGCTTCGATCTTATAGTCCAGCGCTTCGATCTGAAGCCACCAGTTTTCTAGATCAAACACATCACGGGAGGCAATAAAGGCTTTAGCGATATCAGGTACACTGGCACCAGCGGCATCTTTCATACGATGCACAAAAGTGATGCCCATAAAATCCACCATGCCACTGGCTACCTGAGTCGCTACAATCTCACGACGAAGTTTATGTGCGTAAAGTGGATCACGGTATTTTTCTACCAAGACCTTAGGAAACGCCTTCTCGATTTCATGACAGATGAAATCGTCATCCGGCAGCGCAGAGTGGGTCAACTCGTCCTTCAAAATGGCCTTGGTATAAGACAATAATGTCGACAGTTCTGGTCGCATCAAGCCTTTACCATTAACTATACGATCATGCAGCTCCTCATCACCTGGAATATTTTCCAGCTCCCGATCCAACTTACCCGAGGTAGTTAACGCATGAATATAGCGCTTGTATTCCCCCATTCTATAAGTGGTTTCGCTACGAGCGACACTTAATGCCTGGGTCTGTCGATAATTGTTCTTTAATACCAACTCAGCGACTTCATCGGTCATCTGGGCCAGCAGCTCATTACGCTGCTTAAGTGTCATATCTCCATTATGAACAATATCATTTAATAGAATTTTGATGTTCACTTCATGGTCAGAACAGTCCACTCCACCGGCATTATCAATAAAGTCGGTATTGGAAAGCCCGCCACGCAGGCCGTACTCAATTCGACCTAACTGCGTCATACCAAGGTTGCCTCCCTCACCGATCACCTTGGCTTTCACATCACAACCGTTCACTCTTAATCCGTCATTCGCCTTATCACCCACATCCGAGTTCAGTTCTTTGGATGATTTAACGTATGTACCTATACCACCATTCCAGATCAAATCGACCGGAGCTTTTAACAGCGCACTGATCAGTTCCGTAGGATTCAGTGCATCGGCCTCAATCGCAAAGCGCTCTTTCATTTGAGGGGTAATACGGATGGATTTTGCTGAGCGAGAAAACAGCCCCCCGCCAGCGGAAATCAGATCAGCATTATAATCTTCCCAACTGGATCGAGGTAAATTGAATAAGCGCTCCCTCTCCAAAAAACTCTGTTCGGGCTCAGGGTTGGGGTCAACAAAGATATGCATGTGATTAAAGGCAGCGACCATCTGTAACGTGCGGGACTGCAACAACCCGTTACCAAACACATCACCTGCCATGTCTCCGATACCAATTAAGGTCACCGGTGTATTCTGTACATTGATACCCAGCTCGCGAAAATGTCTCTGTACAGAAACCCACGCGCCTCGAGCAGTGATCCCCATTTTCTTGTGGTCATACCCAACTGAGCCACCCGATGCAAACGCATCCCCCAACCAAAAGCCATACTCGTCTGACAAGCTATTGGCTATGTCTGAAAAGGTTGCGGTTCCTTTATCAGCGGCCACCACCAGATAGGGGTCGTCGTCATCCTTTCTGATTACGTTAGCCGGAGGAACCACCTCTCCATTCTGCAGGTTATCCGTAATATCCAACAAGCCACGAATAAAGGTTTTATAACAGGCAATCCCCTCAGCCAGCACCGCATCTCGGCTGCCATTTTTTGGCAATTTCTTTGGATAGAACCCACCCTTGGCACCAACTGGAACGATTACCGCATTCTTAACCTGCTGAGCCTTAACCAGGCCTAGCACTTCGGTACGAAAATCTTCCCTTCGATCAGACCAACGCAGGCCACCACGAGCGACTTTTCCACCGCGCAAGTGCACCCCTTCCACGCGAGGTGAATAAACGAAAATCTCAAACAAAGGCAGGGGTTTTGGCAGGTCCGGTATGGTCTTGGGTGACACTTTCAGGGAGATGTAGGGCTTGCTGTTGCCCTGAGCATCTTTCTGATAAAAATTAGTTCGCAATGTACCCACCATCATATCCAAATAGCGGCGCAGTATTCTGTCTTCATCCAAACTTGCGACCTGATCCAGCTGCTCCAATATCCGGGCTTTCAGTGCAGTCTCAGCGGATTCTGACGAATCGGAGTTAAGGCCGAAACGCAGCTCAAAGAAATCAACCAGAGAACGGGCCACTTCAGGGTGATTGACCAGCGCATCCTTGATATAGGTTTGGCTAAAAGCAAATCCTGTCTGTTTAAAATAACGAGCATACGCCCTCAGCATCGCGACTTCGCGCCAATCAAGGCCTACCGACAATACCAGGCGATTAAAGCTGTCATCTTCGGCCATACCCCGCCATGTATTCAGGAAGGCATCCTGGAATTTGCTCTTTATTTTTTCGATATCAATAATGGCATCACCAAAATAGCGTACACTGAAGTCGTATACCCATATGGTGGCATCATCTTTTTTCTGAATCCGGTAAGGTCGCCCACCCAAAACCCGTAAGCCTAAATGCTCAAGCATCGGCAACACATCTGAAAGGGGGATATTCCTATCCCTGCGGAACAACTTGAAACGCAGAGCCTTAGGATCATCCTCAAGGGATCGGTAAAACGACACGGCCAGAGGGCTGTGTTCACTCAAGTTTTCGATGTGCTCTATATCCGACACAGCGGTACGGGTCGGGAATTCCTCACGGTAGCTGGTTGAAAACGCATCCGCATAGGCTGACTGCAACATGCCAGCCCTGTCCTCGCCAAAACTTTCAATCAATGTCTCATAAAGACGATCGGCCCAACTACGAGCCAGCTCCACCAGGCGATCTTCTACCTCGCGGACATCGAAATCCATTTTTGAACCCTGCTTAACTTTAAGTACGATGTACAGTCGGGCCAACGTGGATTCTGTGAAGTAGGTGTTGAATTCCATATCTTCAACATCCACGTACTCGTAAAGCACATTCTGAAAAGCTCGGCGTAGAGCAGTGGAGTATCCATCCCGTGGCGTATAAATCAAACAGGAAAGGAAACGCCCAAACTGCCCTTTACGCACAAATAACCGCAGGCGTCGGCGCTCTTGTATATGAAGGATACCAACAGCGGTTTTCAACAATGCTTCTGTGGTGGTCTGAAACAGTTCTTCCCTGGGAAAGGTTTCCAGAATCTGCATCAGGCGCTTGCCGTCGTGACCAGTAGGCTCAAGACCAGAACCTTCAATAACTTCACGCAACTTATGGCCAATAATAGGGAAGTTACGCGGAGAGTTATTAAACACGAGTGATGTATACAGGCCTACCCAGCGGTATTCACCAATGACTTTGCCATGCTCATCGCATTTGCGAATAGCAATGAAATCCATATAAACAGGGCGATGCCAACGGGATCGGGTACCGGACTTGCCAAATACAATCAGCTTATCTTCATGAATCAGTTCACCGCCGTCTTCCTGCATCAAATCGACGCTGTGACAGACTTTAGATACGCCTAGCGCGGTATCCGCTATTGCCTGCAGGCGCGGTTTACCCTGTTGGTCAACAACTTTGTATTCCTGCATTGCTAGAAACGTAAAGTGATTCTGAACCAACCAGGCGAGAAAACCTTTCACTTCAAGTAATGAAGCTTCACCTTTATTGACCTCAAGCTCATGCAGCTCATCTCGAATGGCAGAAGAACGATCCTGCATAATTTGGAAATCGCCCACTGCACTGCTTAATTCAAGCAACGTTTCTTTCAATGCCTTGGTAATGTCCCCCACCAAGGCTTCATCGGGCTGGCGATCGATTTCCATATGAATCAAGGCTTCTTTGTGGCCTTCAGACTGAGTATCGAAATTCAGCCCCTGTAATTCACCCGATTCATCGCGCTGCACCCGGAACACACTGTTCATGACAGAGTGAATAGAAATACCGCGGCGCACAACGTCCATCATCACGGTATCCACCAAAAAGGCGCAGTCTGGAGCCAGTACTTCAACTACCGTGTGAGTACTCTGCCAGCCATGATCCTCAAAACGCGGATTGAACACCCGAATCCGAGGCTGCTCGTCAGGCATGGTTCTGAGAAAATTCCACAACCCCACAGTCATGCCATAGAGGTCATCAACACGCTTGCGCTGTAGCTCCTGTATCGGTGCTGCCGCGTAGTAATGACGCGCAAACTCAAGCACGTGATTCGTCTGGGAGGAATGATTGCGATCAAAGCGCTCCTTTACCATGTCGGACAAGCGCTCGATCAGTGCTACATAATCTTCACCCAGCGATAGGTTTACCATAATGCCCCCTGGCAACTTTTCCATTAAATATCAGTCATATTAGTCTAGTAGTTACATTAGATTATGAACAACTTGTTAAATGCAGTCGTTCAGCACCTGGGATCTCGGAACTTTCTGGTTTATCCCTGATCACATACACAGTCTGGCTACGGCTAGCATTCATCCTCAGGAATAGGCATAATCCGAGGGATAAGAAGAAAGAAAGTCTGGCAAAAACAATATATTAGCGGACGTTGGTGTGGGGCCTTACTGATTTACCTCACGAAATCACCCTATAGCAGCCCCACCACCACGCAAACACGCCTGGAGTATTTGGAATCATGTCAAATCGGGACGCTATTCTTGCGTTGAAAGAATCCTTGTGCGAGCAGATCATCGGTCAGGCCCATCTGGTAGACCGCTTATTGATTGCCATCCTGGCGGATGGGCATTTGCTGGTGGAGGGCGCACCCGGCCTGGCTAAGACCAAGGCGATCAAAGCGCTGGCCACTGGCTTGGAAGGGGATTTCCATCGTATTCAGTTTACCCCTGACCTACTGCCTTCCGACGTGACCGGAACTGAAATTTATCGCCCTCAGGACAGCAGCTTTGTATTCCAGCCCGGCCCAATCTTTCATAACCTGGTGCTGGCAGATGAAATCAACCGCGCTCCAGCCAAGGTTCAGTCTGCCCTGCTGGAAGCCATGGCAGAGCGCCAGATCAGCGTTGGCAAGTATACCCATCAGCTGCCGCCCCTGTTTTTGGTTATGGCCACTCAAAACCCTATTGAGCAAGAAGGCACCTACCCCTTGCCGGAAGCGCAGCTGGATCGCTTCCTGATGCATGTGACCATCGGCTACCCCGACGCCGCATCGGAGAAGAAAATTCTACAGCTGGCCCGTATGGAATCCATGGATAAACAGCATCGGGATGAAGAAACCGCCGCCGATCCCATTCATATTACCCAAGAACAGATCTTTGGGGCCCGCTCCGAGATCCTGGAGCTGCACATGATTCCCGACATTGAGGAATACATCGTGCAATTCACCATGGCCACCCGCAATGCTCTGGCCTATGGCGACGACCTCGCCAGCTGGATTGAATACGGTGTCAGCCCTCGTGGCACCATCGCCATGGATGCCTGCGCCCGAGCCCACGCCTGGCTCAACGACCGAGACTTCGTTACCCCCGAGGATGTGCAAGCTGTGGCCCACGACACCTTGCGCCATCGCATTGGCCTCACCTTTGAGGCTGAAGCCAAGGGCGTCACCGCTGACCACATCATCGATGAGCTGATCGACCGCGTATCCGCCCCCTGAGGTGTCCTGTGGCTACATCCGGTAACCTAGTGCAAGAACGGGAGAACATCGCCAGTTATCGAGGCGTATATGTTTCCATGGATGAGCTGGTGGCCTTGAAAGGTGCAGGTCTTGAACTGGACCTGCGCGGCAAGAAAAAAGCCATGGCAGCCATGGCCGGCATGCACCGCTCATCATTCCGTGGTCGCGGCATCGACTTTGATGAAGTACGAATCTACCAGCCCGGAGACGACGTTCGTAACATCGACTGGCGGGTGACCGCCCGCACCGGCCGCACTCACACCAAACTGTTCCGCGAAGAAAGAGAACGCCCGGTCTATCTGGTGGTTGATCAGCGCCAACCCATGTTCTTTGGCAGTCAAAATGCCTTTAAATCAGTGGTTGCAGCTCGGGTGGCTGCCTCCTTCGCCTGGGCTACCCGTTCACACGGTGATAGAATTGGCGGTTTTCTGTTCACTGATAATGACGTTCAAGAAGTACGACCAAAAGAAGGCAAGCGCGGCATTCAGAACTTCTTCCGCATGCTGGTTCAGTACAATCAATCTCTGGATGGAAAGAGCAAGCCGCACCGCTCATCCCGCCAATCATTTATTAACGCACTACAAGGGCTCAATCACGTAGTGCGACCCGGCAGTTTGGTAGTCATTATCAGTGATTTTCTGGATTATGACGACATTACCCATCAACACATGAGCCTGCTGTGTGGTCATAATGATGTCATTGCCATTCAAATTTTTGACCCTATGGAAAAACATCTCCCCGCCGCCGGCGTGTACGGATTTACGGATGGGCAACGCAATGTTCGCTTGAACACCGCCCCTCACAAACTACGTAAAGACTACGCATTACGCTTTGTTGAGCGGCAAATCACACTTAAAGATCAGCTAACACGCGTTAGCGTACCACTGATCGAAATCAGCACCGCAGACAGCGTAACCGAGCGCCTGCGTGCCACCCTGGGCTTACGCGCCGCTCCAGGAGTTCGGACATGAACCCCACCGATCCGTTAAGCCAGCTGCGTGACATCCATCTGCCCGAAGCCGTAGGCTGGTGGCCTCCGGCCATTGGGTGGTGGCTGTTGGCATTACTGTTAATCAGCATTGTGTGCGGCAGCATTTACTGGATGATCTGGCGTCATCGCCGGCTGGCCTATAAACGGGAGGCCATTGCCCACATGGAGAGCATTCGAGCCCGCTACCTGAGTTCAAGGGATGATGCAAAGCTATTGTCAGAACTGTCATCTCTGTTAAAACGTACCGCTATTACCCGCTACGGACGTGATGAGATCGCAGGGATGGCAGGAAACCAGTGGCTGGCGTTTCTCGACAGCACAGGGCAAACCAGCGAATTCTCTGAAGGATCCGGCCGAGTACTGGCTGAACGCTTCACCCCTTCCCCTCGCATTGACAGCACCGAGCTACTCAATGCCGTAGATCAGTGGTTAAAGAAACAGTCATGATTATTCTAAAATGGATTCCTCTGCTTCTGATCTTACCGTTGCCCTGGATACTAAGGGCGCTGTTGCCACGCGCCAGCAGTAACGATAGCGCTCTGCTACGAGTGCCCTTCTTTTCCAGCGTGAACGATATGGCCAACCGTCGTGACCGCAATCGCTCCGGAAGCAGTCGAAGCTTCCGCCTGCTGATCAGCATGATCTGGATATTATTAGTGATGGCCGCCGCAGGCCCCCAATACATAGGAGAGCCCATCAGCATTACCTCCAAAGCCCGGGATCTCATGCTGGCGGTAGACGTATCTGAAAGTATGCGCGCAACGGATCTACAGCTGAAAGGCGAAAGGGTGGATCGCTTAACCGTTGTAAAGAGTGTGCTCGAAGAGTTTATTCAACGTCGTAGCCATGACCGTATGGGGCTGATATTGTTCGGCACCAACGCCTATCTGCAAACCCCACTGACCTTTGACCGTAAAACACTGTTGCAATTACTCAATGAATCCGCAATCGGAATAGCAGGTCAGAGCACCGCCATTGGCGACGCCATCGGATTAGCGCTGAAACGCCTGCAGGATCGTCCAACTGACAGCAAAGTTTTAATTCTATTGACCGATGGACAAAACCGCGCCGGCGAAATACAACCATTGCAGGCAGCCGAACTGGCCGCGCAAAAAGGATTAAAAATCTATACTGTTGGCGTCGGTGCAGAGTTCGTAATGTCGCCAGGCTTATTGGGCACCGGCATTGGAGCGCGCCGCCTCAACCCTTCTGCAGATTTGGACGAAAAAACATTAACGGAAATCGCCAATATCACTGGGGGCCAGTATTTTCGCGCAAAAAGCACCGAATCGCTAAAACACATCTACGAAATATTGGATGATCTGGAGCCGGTAGATGCAGACCCGGAAACGTTCCGACCGATCAAGGCACTATTCCACTATCCACTGGGGTTGGCGCTACTTCTGAGCGTAGCCATCGCACTGCATACAATTATTCGCAACTACAGTGTGCATTGGCGTCTTGCTCGTCAAGACAAACGGGATGAGGGAGTAGTACAACCATGACCGAATTCCTGCAACAGATAGAACAATTCCATTTTCTGCGCCCTTGGTGGTTGTTGGGGCTGCTGCCCGCGGTCATCCTGGTGGTACTGCTGTGGAAACGTAAAGCTTCTTACGGCAGTTGGCAGCGAGTGATCTCACCTCACTTACTGCCTCATTTGTTGTCCGCCAATCTGGCCCAGCAGAGTCGCCTCCCCCTGATCTTGCTTTTGTTGTGCTGGCTTCTGGCAGTAGTGGCCATGGCGGGCCCAACCTGGAAACAACTGCCCCAAGCCGTACAAAAGAAAGTAAACGCTCAGGTGATCGTGCTGGATCTTACGCTCTCCATGTACGCAAAAGATCTCCCGCCATCTCGACTGATTCGCGCTCGCCTCAAACTAACGGACATATTGCAACGTTCCAACGAGGGCTTGACCGCTCTGGTGGTGTATTCAGGGAGCGCCCACGTAGTCACCCCGCTCACTGACGACACCAACACCATTCTTAGCATGGTAAACAGCCTTAGCCCCGACATCATGCCAAACAAAGGGAATAACCCCGTCGCTGCAATCGAAAAGGCCGTTGAAACCTTGAAGCAGGCAGGCCTGAGCCGAGGCCGTATTCTTTTAATGACCGATGAACTGCCAAGTGATTTCGCCGGCAAAGTAGAAGACTTGATTGGCTTTCAGACTCCAATCTCCATCATGGGCATCGGCACACGAGATGGTGCCCCGATCGAATTACCCGATGGCTCCTTCATCAAACAAGCTGATGGCAGTATCGTGATACCAAAGTTGGGTGTCGGCATGCTCAAGCGGGCCGCGCGACAGTTGGACGGGCGCTTCAGCACCATCAGTACCAGTGACGAGGACATCAACTACTTACTGGCAGATGGGCTCCTGCCCAGCGAGCAGGAGGTCACCGACACTGGGCGTGAATTCGATGTATGGGATGAAACCGGCCATTGGCTCGTGTTATTGATTCTACCTTTTGCTGCTTCTGCTTATCGAAAAGGCTGGCTAGGGGCATTTCTGATGCCTTGCCTGCTGTCTCTGCCACTGCTTATTCACTCCAGCAACAGCATGGCCTTTGACTGGGATGAGTTGTGGCAAACCGACGATCAACGAGGGCAGAAACTGCTGCAATCAGGAGCCGCAGAGCAGGCAGCTGAAACCTTCAGCGATCCCAACTGGAAAGGTGCAAGCCACTACCAAGCTCAAAACTTTGAGGCTGCTGAAGCCCTGTTCGCAGAAGAAGAGAGTGCGAAAAACCTATATAACAAAGGCAACGCCCAGGCTCGCCAGCAGAAACTGGATGAAGCCATAACATCCTACCAGCGTGCCCTGGAACTGGATCCGTCCATGGAAGATGCTCAATTCAACCTCAACCTTGTTAAAAAAGTAAAAGAGCAGCAGAAAAAACAGGATCAAGAGCAAAGCGACAACCAGGATCAGGACAAAAAGGAAAAGCAGGATCAAGATCAGAACCAAGACCAACAAAACCAAGATCAGCAAGATCAGCAAGATCAGCAAGATCAGGATAGCGAAAGCCAGCAAGATGATTCAGAGCAAAATCCTGAGGATGAATCTAAAGACAACAAAGAACAGCAGGAACAGAAAGAGCAAGATAAAGAGCAACAAGAGAATGACAGCGAATCAGAGCAGAACGAACAAGAAGCAATACCACAAAACCCGGAGCGCACAGAAGATCAACAGGCGCTAGAACAATGGTTGCGCCGCATTCCTGATGATCCCGGCGGTCTGCTTAGACGTAAATTTGAATACGAATCTCAATTGAGGAAAAACACATCCTCTGGAGACACCCAATGGTAAAACGCACAACTATATTCACTTTTCTGGTACTGACTCTGTTTAGCTTGCAGGCTCACGCTCTCAACATCAGCGCCAAGCTCAACACCGAACAAGTCATGCAAGGGGACACGGTTAAGCTAATCGTGACCATTGATGAGCGAGCCGATGGCAAGACACCGGATTTCACGGTATTGAACCAACATTTTGATGTACTCACCACGTACACAGAAGAGCGCAGCAACATCATTAACGGTCGCTTTACATCGCTGACCAGCTGGATACTGACCCTGTTACCCAAGCAGACCGGTTATATAGCCGTGCCACCCATTAGCTTCAATGGGGCAACCTCTAAACCGGTAAAGCTCCACGTAACCAAACGCACTGCTGCAAAAAATGCTGATCAACTCCTATTTGTGGAAGCAAAAGTAGACAAAGACACCGTCTACGTTCAGGAACAAGTGCTCTACACTGTGCGCATATTTCGTCACGATGTGGATATTTACGATCCATCATACCAACCGCCTACCATCGAACATGCTGCCATGGAGCAGCTAGGTGAACAACGCAACTACAAAACCACACTAAACGGCAAAGAGTATGATGTATTCGAGTTCCGTTATGCCTTATTTCCACAAAAGAGTGGAAGCCTGAGCATCCCTCCTGCGCAGCTCACCGCTACAGTGTTTCGCGGCCGTTCACGCGGTTTGACCTTCGACCCATTTAACGGCAAGCAAGTGCGCAGAAGCTCTCCCACCTTAGAGCTGGAAATCAAACCCAAACCTGACAGTTATCCAGCAGATAAACCCTGGCTGCCTGCCAAATCGCTGCAACTCACCGAAGCATGGTCACCCGATAGTGCCACCGCTAATATTGGTGAACCGCTCACCCGAACCGTTACTATGCAAGCCGAAGGCGTGCTCGCCACCATACTGCCTGCAGTGCCGGATACAAGTATACAAGGCGTTAAAATCTATCCCGAGCAAGCTGACACCAATAGCAAGGCTACAGACGATGGCATCGTCAGCTCTCGTACGGAAAGCCTCGCTCTGATAGCCACCCAAACGGGCGATATAACATTGCCACCAATGGATATCACCTGGTGGGATGTTGAAGAAAATGCCGTTAAAGTGACCTCTCTGCCCGCACGGGTTATTCGTGTAACGGGAACCACAAGCCGCCCACAAACCGACAACACCGTAAACGCACAAGCGGATACCAGCCAAGCGGGAGACACTCCTCCCCCGGCATTCAGCCAAGGGGAAAGCGTGAATCGCACCTGGCAATGGATCGCCATCGCATTTCTATTGTTATGGGTCATCACTTTAGGGTTGCTCGTTTGGATCTGGCAATCCCGCAACCCCCAAACAAAGCCGAAAGAAGCATCTGGCGAATCACCGTTTTCAAACTCTCTGCTCAAGCATGCACAAAAAGAGTTACAAACGGCATGCAACAATAATAGCCCCAAAGCTGCCCGGACGGCCTTGATTGCGTTGTTTCAACAGCATTACAAGAACCCCAATATCAAAAATCTTGATGATATTGCACGTATCGCCCAATCGGAACCATTAAGCAGCGCCTTCCGCAACCTGGATGCTGAACTGTACAAAGAGAATACAGACAAAACCTGGCGCCCGGAGTTTCTGCTTCAGGCGACCGCTGAAGTGCTGTCGAAACCAACCACGAATAAGAGCAATCCAGTACTCGAGCCCCTTTATCCAGCTTAATATTCCACAACAATAGGCTGCTTAAAGAGATCGTTGAGGTACACCACCAATCTGTTTTCAACTTGCGTGCTGGCGACGCAACTATGAAACCAAGCCCCATGATGTAAAAAGGCCCGAGCGATAGCTCAGGCCTTTTTACTATTTCAAACCACATTTCTGATCGTTATATCATATCAACCTTTCTTTGGAATCCTGCCACGAATAAGGAAGTTCGCCAGTGCTGGCAACAGCCAAATGGCTCCAACCATGTTCCACAAGAACATAAAGGTGAGCAACACACCCATATTGGCCTGGAATTTAATGTCAGAGAAGATCCAGGTACCCACGCCAATCGCCAGGGTTAAACCGGTAAAGCACACCGCCTTACCTGTGACTTTTAGGGTTTCAAAATAAGCCTGCTCCAATTCCAAGCCTTCTTCCATAAAGCCCTTTAATCGAGAGTAAATATAGATACCGTAATCCACACCGATACCAACACCCAAGGCAATAACCGGCAAAGTGGCAACTTTTACGCCAATGCCCAGAATAGTCATCAATGCCTGGCAGAGGATCGAAGTCAACGCCAGCGGTACGATTATACAAATCACCGCACGAATGGAGCGGAATGCGATAAGGCAGAGAATGGAGACCACACCGTACACCAGAATTTTCATCATGTTCTGAGCGTGTTCAATGGTTTCGTTGGTGGCCGCCTCAACACCGGCGTTGCCGGATGCCAACACGAATGTCGCCACGTCCGGATCATTCTCTGCTGCGGCAAACTCCTGCACTGCTGCAACAGAACGATCCAATGTTTCGGCTTTATGGTCATCCAGGAATATGATCACCGGTGCAAGACTGCAGTTCGTGTTCACTAATCCACCCGGCACTGTTTGCACCGAGTTATTGATAATATCCTGCACTCGGGTCAGCGCAGCCCATTTCCAGTTGCCTTCATTAAAGCCCGTTATTACCCGTTTCGATACCGTCACCACCGACAACGCAGACTGCACCCCTTCCACGTTCTCCATGTGCCACATAAAGCGATCCATTTTCTCCATTGCGGCAGATTTGGTACAAGAATCCGCAGGCGTTTCCACCATAACCACCAACACATCGGCACTCACGGAGTAATGATCGTTAACGTATTTATCATCCAGGTTATAGCGCGAATCAGGCCACAGTTCAGGAGCACCCGCATCCAAATCCCCGATTCGCAAATCTTTACTGATATACAAACCGGCACCAGCACCGACTGCAGCAATAATCACCGATACCGTAGCCACTTTAGGTGTAGCGAATTTGGCAACTTTTGACCAAATAACGTGTTTGGCATGCAACTTTTTATTCATTGCATTAATCGCTGCCGGACTGGCTCCCGCATAAGACAACAGAACAGGAATCATCAACAGGTTAGTGAGTATCAGCGCAAACACACCCAGCGCAGCAGAAACGGCAAGATCCTGAATTACATGTATTTCAATAGTCCACAGCGTCATAAAACCTATTGCATCACTGACCAGCGCCAACAATGCCGGAATGTAGAGTGCACGAAACGTGAGGCGTGCCGCTTCCAACTTGAAGTTGACTCGATGCGATTCAACGGCAAACTCATTAATCAGCTGCACGCCGTGGCTCACCCCAATAGCGAAAATCAGGAATGGCACAAGCATTGAGTAAGGATCAATACCCTTACCCAGCAAGGTGAGGATCCCAACCTGCCAGATCACCGCCACAACCGAACAAAATATAACGATGGAAGTACTGCGAATGCATTTGGAATCCAGCAACAGCAGAACAAAAGTAATACCAATAGCAATGACAAAGAACAGCGCCACACCTGTTGCGCCTTCAATCAGATCTCCAATCTTTTTCGCAAAGCCCACAATTCGGATATTCACGTGCTCAGACTGAAACTTATTGCGAATATCTTGTTCCAGTGCCATGGAGAATTTTTTATAGTCCAGCTTCTTATTGGCCCCAGATTGATCGAGCAACGGAACATAGATGATTGCAGAACGGAAATCATCTGCCACCAGTCGGCCAACCTGCCCGGACCGCAATACGTTATTCTGCACTTGCTCTAGCAACTCAGCAGAACCATCGTAAGTCGGAGGTATGATCTCTCCGCCCCGGAAACCGTCTTCAGTAACTTCCATCCAACGTACGTTGGGCGTCCATAAAGACTGGATCTTAGCTTTATCCACCCCATCAAAATAAAAAATTTCGTCGGTAATCTGACGCAACGCCTGTAAGAATTCGTCGGTGAAGATATCTCCGTTTTTTGCCTCTACGACAATACGGATATCATTACCCAGGCTTAGTTCGTCTTTGTGTTTAAGCAGGTTTTGAATAAACTCGTGCTTTAACGGCACCATTTTTTCGAACTCGGTGCTGAGTTTTACACGGGATGCTTCATAGGCGAAAAATGCAGTCAGTACTGCAAACGCAATCAAAAGAATCGGGCGTATCTTGAAGATCGATTCTTCGAGGAAGGAACTGTTTTTAGTTGACATAACGGACCTTAACTTAAATCAGAAATTCGGAGTTACTTCAAATCAGGGGCAGCTAGCTGTACCCCTCCCTGCCCAACCAATATGAGCTTGCCATTTGCCAAGCGTTCTATGGCAAGAATCGATTCTCGAGATGGGGTTATTTGCATAGAAAAATTAAGGCCACCATCTTTACTCGTCAGTATCACACCGGAGTTGCCCACCATAACTACGCTTTTGCTCCCTATCACAACACCATCCATAAGCCCATTGGTGTTTTTAGATTTGGACCTGACCCAGGTTGCCCCACGGTCAGAGGATTTAAAGCTATTACCCTGCAGCCCGAAAACATATATGTCATCGTTGCCAGCACCGGTCATGGCACCAAAATAGGAGCCACCATAAGGGCTGGTCAGTGTTATCCAATTATCACCGCCGTCATCAGAGCGGAACAATATGCCCTTTTCCCCAGCGATATACACCACGCCATCGCCGTTGGCTTCAATAGCATTCAAATGCCAACCATCAATGTTTTCGATTCTGGAAGAAACATCAACCCACGTTTTGCCAGCATCCTGGGTTCCGAGAAACATACCGTATGCTCCGACTGCGAAACCTGTGTTCTCATCACGAAACCACACATCCAGCAATGGGGAGCCTGCTTGAGGTAACTTGGCAAACTGATCGTCAGTTAGTTGATCCATCTCCTCATCAGATAGCACTCTATGGGGGTTGGCGTATTGAAGCTGCCAATTATTGCCACCATCCGAAGAATGCAGAATCACACCTTCGTGCCCAACGGCCCAACCGTGCTGAGTTCCGACAAAGTCTACCGCTGTCAGTAAGTTTTGTACGGGCACATTGGCTTGGTTCCAACTTTCCCCATTATCAAGCGAAATCAGGATATGCCCCCAGTCACCCACGGCCACTACCTTATCGCCCTCCACGCACACGTCCGTCAACAGTGACTGCGCTGCCTTCGCGGAAGGAATGGCAGCCCGCATGTTCAGATTTTTTTCATAGTCTGATGCTGAAGCGATGCCGGTTGATAAAACCCATACAGCCAGAGAACTGGCGACTGTTTTTATAATTGAATAACCCATGTTGTTACTGACCCACATATCAATATTGACTGCCTGCTATTGGTTGAACCTATTAAACCATGTTATCCGGCCATCATTTACTCAAGCTATGCGTACTGTCCAAAATACGCAGCCAAATTGGCCATTCAGCGCCCCATTCGCCGCAGGGACTGAGGGCTGAAATAGCCATCTCCCGGCGAATCGTCACCAAATTGAATGCCTATGCCATTGGCGCTATCGAGATAGCCTGCAAAATAACGACCTGATTCCAGATCATAATTTGCTGATGCGGCCGACCATGTGACCGGTACGTGATAATAGTTCACTAAATACGAAAGGCTTACGCGCCATAGCTTGCCACGAGCGTCATACTGATCGGCTTGTACGATGCTCCAGCTGTCTTCATCTATGTAGAAACGGCGTTTAGTATACAAATGTCGTACGCCTTCTTTTACCGTGCCTTCCACCACCCATACTCGATGCAATTCATACCGAGTCAAGTCCGGGTTTATATGTCCCTTATGCAGCAGCGCCTTATCATCTTTAGTGGCATTGCTCAAATCAAAGTTATTGTAGGGTATGTAAATTTCCTGTTTACCCACGAAGCTCCAGTTATAACGATCGAGTGCGCCATTAAACATATCCACTTCATCTGCAGTGATCAGGTTATCTGCACTTGGGACTGGCATATCGTACTCAACCGAGGGGGCTCGCCTGACCCTTCGAGTACCCGAGTTATACACCCAAGCTGCACGGGGTTCTTTGATACGATCAATGGTTTCATGCACTAACAATCCACCACCTGCCAGGCGGCTGGGTTGTTTTATAAAGGCAAGAAAGTAGGAAAGCTTATTATCAAGGCTATCAGCGGTTTTATCGCGATCGTAGTAAACGAAATACGCTTCGTGGGAGGCAGTGACCAAGGAATAGCTGCCATTTGCATGCACCGGCGCTTCCGATAAGTCTGCCTTAATATGAATACCTCGCCAGCGGGTAAGGTGATTCCAGATAATTTTCAGCGCGTTAACCTGTCCATCCTGATCAACAGGCACCGGAAACGCGACTCCGCCGTAGGCCTGTTCGATACCGTTGCCTGCGTTAACCAGTTTCGCATGTTGATGGTTGCGGGCAATATTGTCGTAAACCCACTGCGGTGCTGCCGCTGTGCGGTGGCTTGGATAAACAGGGATTCGATAGCTGTCGGGATACCGCTCCAGTAAGGCAACCTGCCCAACCGTTAGCTGATCCAGGTGCTGGGATTTGTTAGCCGCGGTAATAACAAACAGGGGCTTCTCATCGCGAAACGGATTTTCCAGCTGCTTGGGTGGGGGCGCGTTATTGGCTGCCATACCGCCATCCCAAGCGGGAATAGTACCTGCGGCATTACCTTTCTGTTCGGCTCCGTATGGGGTTAGGCCTTCGGGTAATGCAACAGGCTGAGCATTCGCCACCACAGCGGTAAACAATACGTAGACTGAGGCCAGAACAAGCCCACATGTTCTCATCAACATTCCCAATACACCGTCTAGCCGAGAGTCGGCCCAATTAAATTCGCACTGTGATAAAAAATTCGCCCATATAGCAAAGAGTCATTCAGTACTCCAGGCGATAATAATCATATTTTTAATAAGTTAAGCTGAAATAATGGAAATTGTCCTTATTTCGACGCATTTTTGACAAAGCGGCCCTGTTTGAGGCCGCCATAAAATAACCAATCGAGCACTTCATAACAAATACTTATTCTTGATAAGAACAAGCAGTCTTATGTTTATTACCAAAACACTTAAACACTCCGTATATCTACTGATTAAGTGCTTTGCTGACTATTTCATATACATCTGGCGACAATTTTTCTGCTTTTATTCGCGTCAATTGAGCTTTGATCAGATCCGCTCTTACCCGATCATAATTCGCCCAGCGGGTGAGGATTGTCGACATTCTGGACGCTACCTGAGGGTTAATGTTATTCAGTGCGATGATCTGATCAGCCAAAAATGCGTAACCGGCACCGTCTAAGCGATGAAAGTTAACCGGGTTGTTGTTGCAGAACGCTCCGATCAATGCGCGAATTTTATTGGGACTGGTCATCTCAAAGGCTTCGTGCTGCATCAACGCTTGCACATTATCCAATGCATCAGGCTGCGGAGAACTTGCCTGAACCATAAACCATTGATCCACCACCAGCGCCTCGCTCGACCACTGCTGATAAAAATCGGCAATAACCTGTGTTTTTTCACTGCGCTCAGAGTGAGCCAATGCACGAAATGCTGCCAGTTGATCCGTCATATTGCCGGCTTCACGATACTGGCTAAGGCAAAGCTCAGTTGCCTCATCATCAGCCAGAGTCATGACATAGGCCAGGCACACATTACGCAGGCTGCGTTTGGCAACAGCATCAACGTTATAGTGATATTCTGGGTCCATATGGCAGCGGTTAATCACCTGCTGCAACTCCTGCCGAAGCCCGCAGGCCAGCTCACGCTTTAGCCCCTCTCTGGCATGATGGATCGCATCCACCTGCACAGGCTTTGGCAACAACTCTGCCAAGAACTGCTCTGTAGGCAATTCCAACATCTTCGCCACCATGGCCTGATCGAGGGATTCGTCGGCCAACAACGCGCGGAAAGATTCAAGCAGTAAGCTATCCACATACAGAGGCTTCTGCTCCTGATAGGCGCTCATCAAATCCAGCAAGACTTCAACAGTCAACCGCTGTGACGCGTTCCAGCGATTGAAACCATCGCTATCATGGGACATAAGAAACGCAAGCTCTGCTCTCTCCTGCTCATAGAACAGTTTTACCGGAGCAGAAAACCCGCGCAGAACAGATGCCACCGGTTGCTCCTTGATGCCATTAAAACGAAACGTCTGCTTGGCCTGTTTCAATTCCAAAACCGGATTGAGCGGGTCCAACACTGTGCCGTCGCTTAATTGCAGCGCCAGATCTTTGCCATCTGCACCCAGCAACCCTATTGCTACGGGGATGTGCAGAGGGAGTTTCTCAGGTTGCCCCGGCGTTGGCAGCGTGGTTTGTTCGAAGGTTATCGAGAACTGATTTTGATCACTGACGTATTCGCTGGTCACCTTGAGATGAGGGGTTCCCGCTTGAGAATACCAACGACGAAACAGGGTCAAATCCACGCCATTGGCATCCTCCATCGCTTGGACAAAGTCATCACAGGTCACGGCTTGGCCATCATGGCGTTCGAAATACAGATCAGATCCTTTGCGAAAACCATCTTTGCCCATGAGCCGATGAATCATGCGCACAACTTCAGCACCTTTCTCATAAACGGTAGTGGTGTAGAAATTATTGATCTCGATATAACTGTCCGGGCGCACAGGGTGGGACATAGGGCCGGAGTCTTCGGCGAACTGCACGGTCTTCAGCATGTTGACATCATCGATCCGGTTAACCGTTTCTGACCCCATATCAGCCGAGAACTGTTGATCACGAAATACCGTGAAACCCTCTTTAAGACTGAGTTGAAACCAATCGCGACAGGTAACCCGGTTGCCAGACCAATTGTGGAAATACTCGTGGGCGATCACACTTTCCACCCGCTGAAAACCCATATCCGTAGTGGTTTTAGCATTGGCAAGCACGCATGATGTGTTGAAGATATTGAGGCCTTTGTTTTCCATCGCCCCCATATTGAAGTGAGATACGGCAACGATCATGTATATATCCAGATCGTACTCACGACCATAGACTTCCTCATCCCAGGCCATGGAGCGCTTGAGAGAATCCATGGCATGCTCGCATTTGTCGAGATCGTGAGGCTCCACATACAGCTGCAACAATACATCTCGCCCACTACTGGTGGTGAAGTGATCTTCCACGACGGACAAATCCCCTGCGACAAGAGCAAACAGATAGCAGGGCTTTTTGAACGGATCCTCCCAGATAACGTAATGACGTCCATCGTCGAGGTCGCCCCGCTCCACAGGGTTACCGTTGGACAGCAGCACTGGGTAGGCTTGCTTGGGAGCCTCTACCCGCGTGGTAAAACGCGACATAACATCAGGCCGATCCAGATAATAGGTTATCTTGCGAAAGCCTTCTGCTTCACATTGAGTACAATACATGCCCTTGGAAACGTACAACCCTTCCAGAGAAGTGTTCTGTTTAGGATGAATACGGGTCATGATCAGCAACGTGAACTGATCGGGTACATCTTTGATGGTGAGTACTTCACCATCTATGCGGAAATGATCCAGCGCCAAGGTTGCTCCATCCTGCTCAATGCCCAGCAACTCAAGCTCTACACCTACCAGCTCCAGTGGCTGCCCACTGGCAGTGGGCACATCAGGGTTAGCGCGTACCGCCAAATGTGAAATCACATCGGTGTAATGCTCATATATACGCACATCCAAATGTACTGTATCGATCAGATAGTTGGGGGCTTGGTATTCTGACAGTCGGATGGTTTTTGGCGTGTTGTTTTCTTTCATGCTGACTGACCCTGAACTGAGAAGCAACGCAGGAGCAAACTCCGTATTGCTTGTGAAATGAAGTTTTGTTCTGCAGTATGTATGAGCAAGATGAATTTCACAACTTAACGACGATTTAACGAGGAAAGCTATGGCGTTGCCGGCCCCTTTGACCGCTCTGATTCAGTCAGAGCAACTTAGCAATGTACTCTGTGTGGACGTCGCGCCGGGAACAACCGAAGGCAAGCCATCATGCTCACTCCATCATGTCACCGCAGATCAACTGATGGAGCCCACGTTTCAGGATCGATTTGATCTGGTATGGCTGTCTGAGGCAACGCTTAAACAGGGTCAGCAATGTCAGAATGGACTGATTGCGAAGTGCCGCGATCAACTTGCCGCAAGAGTATTACTGGAGTTGGGAAACGAAGATAGAAGTGGCTTGAGCGATACAGAATGCCTGGCTCTGGGTTTTGTGCGTTGCGCGACCACTGACCGACACAACTACTACCTGTTTAACCTGAGGACCTATAAGCCTGTGCCGGACTGGCTCAATCCACGATTCTGGGCCAATCCGCAAAACTGGGACAAGTTCCGCTGGTGAAAGACTGCTCTACTGCAGGAATTTAACCGGCTGGTGCTCGTGGGTGTTATCGTCACACATTTCACCCTCGTCCTTGCTGCCACGATCAATAAAACCGACACGCTGATCCTCACTTAAATTCTTTTCACCGTAAGCAATGATGGCCTGCATCACGTGCTCCTTCTGCTCCTGAGTAAGGCGGTTACCATCGGCCCACTTACCCAGCTCAAGCGCACGCACCAAGGCATCATATGTTTCGGGGGTGATCGAGTTAATCAGTGTTTCAAAGTCCATAACTGCAACGAATCAGGTAGCTAAACGGAGCGCCATTATATCACAGCAAACAGGAATATTTAGCTCTGCAGCGCTACTTCCACAGGCACTGTAGCACCAACTGCAACCCCTTGATATTCAACAGGCAAATTGTGGCCTAACACGTCCAGCTGAGCCTCGGTTTCGATAGTCTTTACAATAACCCTGACGCCAAGACCTGCGGCAAACCGGGCGATGCCATCAATAAATGCCGTCTCTCGCTGCTCCCAGGCCAGGCGTTCTGTAAAGGCGGCAGACAGCTTGATCGTATCAACCGGTAGCCGCTGCAGATACATCAGGGAGTAACGACTCAAACCATAGTCATCAATACAGATTCTGACGCCCTTGTCTTTCATGCGTTTGATGAGCACTAACGCTTGATCAA
The DNA here is from genome assembly GCF_002863865.1 of Ketobacter alkanivorans. NCBI lineage: Bacteria > Pseudomonadati > Pseudomonadota > Gammaproteobacteria > Pseudomonadales > Ketobacteraceae > Ketobacter > Ketobacter alkanivorans. The sequence goes on from NZ_CP022684.1 coordinate 818,628, forward strand.
AATCGTGGGTAATGGTGGCTTCTCTGATTTCAAACTCCAAACAGCGCAGCAACTTACTGTCTTCGTCCGACAACTCACACAATGCTGTCATCAATGCCGGTGAGAAGAATTGGCCAGAACTGAGGTTAATGGATACCACCAGCTCTTTACCGTGCTTCTCCTGCAGGGTTCGCAGAGCGCGAAAAGCATTGGCCAACATTAAATCAGTCATGATATCCAGCAACCCGGCTTTTTCGCACATCGACACGAATTCGGCCGGAGCCACCATGCCAATTTCCGGATCCATCCAACGGGCCAGCGCTTCATACCCGGTAACGGTTTTGCGATCTGACGAAAACACCGGCTGAACGAACACATCCAGCGCATTGGTTTCGAATGCTTCGCTAAGGCGTGACACCACATCCAGAGAGGACTTTAACTCACCCTCTTCGGTCATCACAGAATCGAACTCAGCCGACACCTGAAGATCTACTTTCTGCAGCAACTCGGTGGTGATGAGGTTAGTCTTTGCCATCAGGTTATAGCAATATTCCAACGAACTGAGAATGGCATTGACCTGCACAGCCATGTCCGCAATTTCATCTTTACCTTTGTAGGCCAATCGTTGTTTGAAATTACCGGACTTCATGATCTGGCGTGATTGCACCAGCATTTCATTCAGCCGCTTCCAAATGGGACGATAATAAAGCGTCCACACCAACACACCGGATACAGCCGCGCTGATCAAGGTAGACAACCACCATAAATAAGCCCCCCCTCCCGCAGAGTGCAGCGGACTGACAGCAACGTAGACTGGCTTACCTATCATAGAAGGTAACATTATGATGGCAGAACCATCATTGCCGATGGTATCGCTGATGTTTCCTGCACTCAGGTTCAGTTGATAATCCAGGGTTTCAGATATTCCCAACAACCAGTCGCCGACAAAGCTTGCTGAAATCGATCGCACGTCTCCCTGCTCTTCAACAACCATCAGCATTACTTTATCGCGCCAATAGGTGACGCCTTCGTTTGTCTGTCGTGGCACTTTAAGAAAGTTGATCAGATTCGCTAACAGGCTTTCGCTTGTTTCGTTATCGCTCAGGGAGGTTTGGTACTCAAGCACATCCTGCCGATCAAAAACCAAGCGAACATCGACACCTGTAGGCAACTCTTCCAGTTTCAGCTGAGGGTTACGAGCCAACCAACTAAGCTGCCCCTGAAGACCTGTCACGATCACATCGAAATTACGCTTGATCAGCTCCGCTTCCTGATTCGATGGTGTGTGTGTCACCAAGCGATGCACCCAAGCGCTGATAAACACGCTGGCCAGCGTCATCAGCACCCACAAAATCAAAGCAGACGTCTTCCCCTTCAGCTGCATATCAGGCTTTGCCTTTTTATGTTGGAACTTAATTGCCAGTAAGTGTAGGAGAAAAAACGGGGTTCGTCCCCAGGCTCAATCACTCTGCACCCAAACGAATTGCTCATTGCTCAAAGTGTGTTCACGCCCCATTCGGTACGCGACCAGCAGGCCGCCTTTAACGGCACTGTAATCCAGGCAGGCGATGTTATCGCGAATAATACGGGGCTTTCCCTGGCACCAGTAATGCCCCACAAAGAGCGCCTTCTGATCACTACCATACCTCAGAAGACGCTTTTGTTCATCAGCCGATAGTGGTTGATGCACCAGCTCATCAGGCAACCCGTCGGGCTGAAACACTACATCGCCGTATGTCTGCGGAGATCGACTCCAGAACTTGGTGCGAAAACGGGTTCGCCTCACGCCATCGGCGCCCAGCAAGCTGCGCCCTGCTGGCAACTCCATCTCGGTTCCCTTGAGTAAGCGCTCCACCACTCGATTCGGCTCGGTGGCCGGCAATAAGCTCTGCGCCAAAAAATCATCGTCTTTAAGTACACAACCTTGATGGCAATCTGCTGCCTGGGCAATTCGCCGCGCATCCCAACAGGCATGCACCACACGAAAATGAGTAAACTCAAGAAAGATAGGCAGCTGTCGCAACCACACAATCAGATCCTGCCACTCATGCAGGTGAAAACGGTAGTCATCCAATGTGGTTTTAAGATGGCTGCCCAAGCGACGATAATAGCGTTGTAACGGGGGCGGTACTGCGTGATGACAGTGGCTGGAGTAGGCGACAGCATTGAACTCATGATTACCCAGCACCATGTAGGCACTGCCACTATCCACCATCCGACGCACCATGTTCATGGCGTGGCGGATCTGAGGGCCCCGATCGATGATGTCTCCGACAAAAACAGCCTTGCGGGCAGGATGGTGCCACACGCCATTCTGCTCGCGATATTCAAGCTTTCGCAACAGGCGAACCAAAGCGTCGGCACAGCCATGCACATCACCAATGATGTCGTAGCCGTCAAGGGCAGAATCATCTGCGATCAAAGAACTTCACTCCAACCCAACTTAGAACGACAGGCTTCGTAAAAACTGTGCGTTTTGGGGTGCAACAATTTCAGCGGATGGGAGCGTTTGCGGATATAAAGCCAATCACCGGGCTCCACCACCTGGCCACCCTGGCCATCGCAATTGAGCAGCGGCTTAAAATCGTTGGATTGAGAGACCAGGATCTTAATTTCGCTGTTGCCATCAATCACAATGGGGCGGCTACTGAGCGTATGGGGAAACATCGGCACCAACACAATCGCATCCAGCCGCGGATGCATGATGGGGCCACCACCTGACAAAGCGTAGGCTGTAGAGCCGGTGGGTGTGGACATAATCAAGCCATCTGAGCGCTGACGATAAACAAAGTCACCATCGATATACAGCTCAAACTCCAGCATCTTAACCGAATTCCCCGAGTGGAAGACCACATCATTCAGGGCTGCGCTCTCCCCCATCATTTTACCGTTGCGCCTGATCTGGGCCTCCAGCAAAAAACGATGCTCTATGCTGTATTCACCCCGTAAAACTTCATCCATTCGATGTTCAATTTCACCGGGATGAATGTCAGTAAGGAACCCAAGCCGCCCTCTGTTCACGCCCAGCAGGGGCACTTTATAGCGCGCCAGATCCCTGGCGGCACCCAGCAAACAGCCATCGCCACCCACCACAATCACCAGATCGCAGGTTTCCCCCAGCAGCTTTCGATTGGCTCTCTGATGACCATCTGCGGCGATATTGACGGAAGTTGCTTCGTCTAGAATGACCCGTATGTTTCTATTATCCAAGTAAGCAATCAGCGCCAGCAGGGTTTCTTCCACCTGCTGATTAACTCCGGGCCGCCCGATCAGGCCTATGTTACGAAAGGAATCTTTTGTCTGCATGCCATTACTCATCTGGAATGTCCGGATTGGGTTCTAAAGGCGGTTTGAATCCGCGAAGTCCCTGCAGGCCACCGCTGTGTATAAATAACACGCGACTTCCGCTGGGAATAATCTGCTGTTGTATAAAATCAATTAACGCCAGCATGGCCTTGCCGGTATAGACCGGTTCCAGTGCCACACCGGTATTGTCTCTAAATTCAGTTATAAAACTCAACAGGCTTTCATCCACCGCAGCAAATCCACCGCGATGGTGTTGTGTGCTGAGCAGCCAAGAGGCCTCAGGCACGTTCAGCTGGGTCATTTTCTCGGCAATAGCCCGCTGCATCCAAGCGCCTTTCAGCGCGGAAACCCCCAGCAATTTTACCTGGGAAGGCAGCCCTAACCGCAATCCTGCATAGGTACAACCGGTTCCCACCGCAACAGCCCCATGAGTGTAACGGGAAACATCACACCGCAGACAATGAACCATCGATGCTGCACCCAGCACCCCCAATGGATTATCGCCCCCTTCAGGGATGAGGTAGCGGCCAACCGAGGCCATGGCGAAAGGATCATCACGCAGCTGCCGAAATCGCTGACGGGATACAAATTCAAATGTCATACCCTGTCGCGCAGCCTCCAGCAGCATGGGGTTTGTGGCGACATCATGCTCTTCGCCTCTTACCACCCCGACAGCGGAAATCTTGAGCGCAGCAGCCAGACAAGCCAACGCGTGAAGATGGTTGGACCAGACACCGCCAAAGGAGAGCAGCTCATGACAGCCCTGCCGCTGCGCTTCCAACAGGTTGTATTTCAGCTTGTACCATTTGTTGCCAGAGATCACCGGGTGCAGCTGATCAGCCCGAACCAAGTCCACTTGCACGCCATACGCATCAAATAATTTGTAAGGCAGAGGCTCAACGACAAGCTCGTGCCGCAAACCCAAGGCACTCAGTACCGGGAGCTGATCCAATTCAGATTCGTAAGCGGCTATTGTTTCAGTGAGAGGGGCATGGGGCAACATCTGGCGGGGAATACTCCATAACAGGAGTTCGTCAGTCTATCAAAGTGCCGAGGCTATCGACAGATCAAACCCGCAGATTCACCACATTGTCTCCGAGGGTTCTCGGCTTATGCTTATCACATCGATCGGACTGCCCCACCAGGAACTGGCTGGGCACATCCACACGGGAGATACGGCAGGAGCATGTCTTGTCATTGGTAAGAGGTGCCTGACACTCGGGCTTTTGATAATGGTTAAGCCACTTCCGATAATGCTCCTCCGAGACAAGGCACTTATCCGCAGCATACGCTATGGGGTTTTCCATATAAGACGGCATGTCGGACAGCAAAATGGATACGTGGCCAGCCCCAGGATGGAAAGCAATGAAGCTCACGCCCAACGCTTCCAGTCGCTCCAGAAACTTGTCGCCCCCTTCATGCACCAATCTGATTTTGTCTTTACGCAACTGGGTCAGCTCTTCGCGCAGTTGCTTTGCGACGTCATGCCGATACATCAATTCCATATTACGAAGCTCAATATCCTCTTTGAGTTTGGCCGTTTCCTCCTGAATACGCTGCTGCAATACCTCCTCATACTGTTTACGCAGCGCGGCCACTTCTGCCTTTTCACTTTGTTGAGCGTTTTTCAGTTCAAGGTCGCGGGAGCGCTTCATGGATTCCATCTGCTTACGCTGCGCTTCATTCTGCTCGCGCAAAGCGATATTCTGGGCATGCAACGACTCGTGCTCACTGCGCAAACGATGCACTTCCTGACGGGCCAACTCCAATTCCTTCTCCAGGCTTTGGCGAGTTTTCTGCAACTCCTGCTGCGCCTCGTTTTTCTGGGTCTGGATATGCAGGCGCTGCTGTTTTATAAGCGCAGCAATTTTATTACGATGCTCTGATTCAAGGGCTGCCAACTGACTCTCGGTCAAGCCGGGGTCGTCGCTGTCCCATCCTGCGTTGATCAGAGCTTCATCATTACGACGCCAATCCTGCTGTGGAGGCGCTGCGCGCTGCTGCTGGTTCGGCATCCCCCAATTGGGCGGCACAGACTGAGACTGGGGTTGAATAAGCGGTGGGTCGGGCTCACCGCTGGACGGCAGGCACATACGATTTTCGGCAATGGCATCACGCAGACGGACAAAGGTGTTGGACTTAGGGGACATATCTGGATCCCACAGCGATGATGAATGCCAGGACACCGAGCACTGGGATTTGCAAGCCAGCTTAATTGCACCCGCACCCAAATCAGGGCCACTGCCACCGGTGTCAGCCAAATGACGCAACGGCAGATTCCAGCTGCGGTCGGCGTAGCCCTGGCGATCGAACCCAATTCTGAACAACACCGCAGCCGTGACTTTGAGGCGGCCGTTAACCACCACAAATGCGGCCTTTAGGGTATCACCGGCAAAGTCATCCATACCCACCACCCCGTCCAGGATGGCTTCAAATTCGGAATAGGTCATCTCTTTGGAGACCACCCCATCCTCAAAAAATACTATCGCCTCGCTCGAATATGCCGCGTCACGCATGGGATCGTTCCAATACACCTGCCATTCAATCTATCATTACCGGGATAACGGGTCGGCAACCGTGCGACCCAATCAATATCAGTGTAGCTCTGTTTCTGGCCCACATCCCATTCTAGTGCAGCAGTCTGGCCCGTGTAGTGACTGCTCAGACAAGCGAAGTGTGACAGCCCGCCCAAAAAACGATCAAACATCCAGCGAGCAATGCGCCGCTATAAGCATATATAATGAGGAAACAAGAGCAGTTTAATGATGTTGCGAAGGCATAAATGAAAATCGGGGACACCACAGCACTGTATGTGAACCAGTTATTAAAGCTGGCAGCGGGGATGGGCGCAGACTGCGATCAGCTGCTGGCGGACGCGGATCTTAATCCCAATGAACTGGCCGATGACGATAACCGTATCGACCTGACCTACCTGATGCGTCTGGGCCGCGGTGCCATTCGCCAGACAGGCCGCCCTGATATCGGGCTCCAACTGGGTGCCCACAGCCACATCAGCAGCCTTGGCTACGTAGGGCTGGCTGCCATGACCGCCAAAACCCTCGGGGATGCGCTGAATATACTGGTGCGATATGAACATCTCAACAGCCAGTGCTATCGCGGCACCAGCCAATTGGTTGCTGAAGGCGGACAAATGGCCCTCACCTTTTACTCCATCGCGCCTTATAACGCCTACACCTGTTTTGTAGTGGATGGTGTGCTTGGCGCCTGGGCAAAGCTGACTTATCTGTTAACTGGCGTGACAGACTTGGTCCGCAGAGTCGATATTGAGTTTGACGCACCCAGCTATGGGGACGACTATCAGACGGCCTTCGGTTGCGAGATTCGCTTTGGTGCCCCCCGCAACGCCATCATCATGAATGCGGCGGACATGGCTATCCCACTCCCAGACTCCAGCCCGCAGCTGCACGACAAACTGATTCAGATTTGTGACGAGCTGTTGAACCAGATCGCTCTGGCGGACAGCTATCGCAACAAAGTGCTGAAAGTCTTGGGCACCATGCTGCACGGCCAAACTCCCTCCATCGACGAGGTTGCACTAAAACTGGGCATGCCCAGCTGGACCTTGCGCCGAAAGCTGAAAGAAGAAGACTCGGCCTATCAATCCCTGGTGGATGAAATGCGCCGGGACGTGGCTATGAGCTACATGAAAAACACGGATTTAAGCTTTGGGGAAATATCGTATCTGCTAGGGTTTTCGACCCCAGGGGCGTTTCAGAGAGCGTTTAAGCGCTGGTCGGGGCAAACCCCGGGAGAGTTTCGTAAGCTACTGAGCAAGAAATAAAAAGACGCCTAGAGACTACATCTCAAAGGCGTCATCCACTTCATCATCAAATTCGAAGTCTTCTGTATCCAGCAACTCGTCCTGATAATGTTCCATAGTACTTCCTCCATTTATTGGTACGCAGTTTTGACTGCACATTCCATTCAAAGTTCGGGCCAACCTATAAAAGGCTGAACTTGAATGCTAGAACCAAGTAAACAGGAAGTCAGTGACAGTTGTGTGAAACAGAAGAGGTAATAATGCGCTTAACGAAAAAAGATTTGAAACGAAGATGAGGGCTAACAGATATTCGGAGCGTCAATCTTGTCTAGAAAAGCGGCTTGCTCTCGGAAACAAGCCGCTTCTTTAGAAAGTTGGCGGAGCGGACGGGACTCGAACCCGCGACCCCCGGCGTGACAGGCCGGTATTCTAACCAACTGAACTACCGCTCCGAATTTTGGTGGGTGGTACAGGGATCGAACCTGTGACCCTCGCCTTGTAAGGGCGATGCTCTCCCAGCTGAGCTAACCACCCGAGAAGTGGCGCCATTTTACGAAATTCCGGGGTGCTGTCAAACGTTAATTCAAAAAAAGTTGAAACATTCCCGTCATGTTAGTGTTCACTTCGTCTTTGGCGCACAAATTGTGTGCAATAGCGCTAACCCATTCATTTTATTTATTTTTTGCCTCCTGCTCACGAATGAATTGTTCAGCCTCCGCGAAGGAAAAGTTACCTGACACTTGCTCACCATTGGGCTTTACCACCAGATAATGGCGTACATCCAACTGCAAAGATGAAGGGTTAATGTCGCCCTCTTCCAGAATGACATAGCCCTTTTTGCCACAGGGATAACCATTACCAATCATCGTTCTTCCTCGTTTTAGCGTTTAGCAGGCAATAAAAAAGCCGCCATAGGCAGCTTTTTATCAGAGAATCTGCTGAATTGTAATCAGGCAATCTCGGTTTCCGACAGGTTAGCAACAGGCTCGCGCAATATGGCGTTCACCGCAACTTCAACCACAGCATCAGAATGGGCTAACACTTGATCGGGTCCATTGGCATCAATTCCGTATAGCGCCTTAACCATTGGCGCCATGGAGAAGAAATGACTGGCAGATGCAGTAATCAGCATAATCAACTGAGGGAATGGAATATCCTTCATCCAGCCTTGCTCAATGCCCTTCTCATACAGAGCATGAAATTGGTTTAAGGTAGGCTTAAGCCACTCTTCGACCATCCATTGCAGTCTGGGTGAATCCTGTACACCCTCACGCATAATAAACTGACCGTACTGAGGGTAACGCGCCACAAAGGATACATAACAACGAATCATCTCTATCAAATAGCGACGATCATCCTTTTGCTGGAGTGTTTTAACTTCGGCATTAAACTCATCAGAAAGACGCGAAAACAGGCGTGTAATAGTCGCTTTCCAAAGAGCTTCTTTATTTTTGAAGTGATAGTGAATCAAAGGCTGCGTGATTCCTGCCACTTTAGCGATCTGAGTGGTCGAAACCCCCTCGAACCCCCGAACGGCAAACAGTGATTCAGCTGCTGACAGTATACGTTCCCGTGCATCGGGCCCCCGCTCAACCGAAAAACCGTTGTCGCCGGGTGTTATTTCCGGTGTGTTCATAACCAACCACCTATTATTTTTTTTGTTTTGTAGAATAAATCAGAGTTTTCCTGCCCCGTTTGCGCCACATACACCATGCCGCGTACGAAAACCCTTCAGCAATTGAGCTCGAATAATTATTGCTCACTTCGAATACTATCAGCATTCAGAAAAATGACTCGAGCGTAAATTTGTAAATTTATTAAACCTATTGTGACGTAACGAAACAGGTGCCACATAATCCACAAGAAAATGAAAAATAATTGGAAAATCAGGCCATTTGGCGGGAGTTAGACACCACTATTGGTGACTTATCAGTAGCTAAACGGGCGTTATTTAACCGCCGTTGAGAGCCATATGGAGCGCTTGCTCTGCCAGTTCATCAACGCCCATTGGCCCACCGGGCTTATACCAGTAATGAGACCAACTGATCGCACCGGCAAGAAAACGACGCAGCACAAACAGGTCGCGCTCAGGGGCGATCAGCCCGGCATCGCGAGCTTCCACCAGCGTATCTATCCACATGCGCTCATAGTGAGAGCGCAGCTCCAGGATATACGCCTGACTGTCAGGCTTCAGGCAACGCCATTCAAAAATCAGCACGGCCATTGCCTCACCCGTATCGCCATTGATAGAGGTCAGCTCCGAGCGAATCAGTGCCAATAACTTTTCCCGAGGATTCTCAGATTGTTGCAAGCCCTCGCGCATGCGCTCGGTATTGAAGTGAATAACCTCCTCCATGACACAACGAAGGATTTCCTCTTTGGTTTTAAAGTGGTGAAAAATGCTACCAGACTGAATACCCACCTCTTGAGCCAGATCCCTCACTGTAGTGCGTTCAAACCCCTTATTTCGAAATAAGTGGGCGGCGGCCGCCAACAAGCGTCCTCTGGGGGTATCGTCCATGCCGTTGGGCAATTTCGCGGATATATTCACTATTCATCAAAACCTGTTAATTCAAGCAGTTGCCTACTTTACTGATTGCAGGGGTAGCTTGCACCCCAGTGACCGTTATATTTATGGAATTAGAGAAACAATAAGGGAAAATCGACACTTTACAAACCAAGCGCTTGCTTGGTAGTGTAGGACATCTACAATAAAAGTCTATACAGGAAACCGGACCCCATGACGGACAAGATCATCAAAATCGGTTGCGCCGCAGCGTTCTGGGGCGACACTGAAAGCGCTGCTGCTCAGCTGATACGTAAGGCCGATCTGGATTACCTGGTATTCGACTATCTTGCTGAAGTCACCATGTCCATCATGGCAGGCATGCGCATGAAGGATAGCAAGGCAGGTTTCGCCACGGACTTCGTCAGCAGCATTATGGCTCCCCTGCTACCGGAAATTTCCGCCAAAGGCACAAAAATCATCACCAACGCTGGCGGGGTTAACCCTCACAGTTGCGCGGAAGCTATACGTGAATTGATTGCCCAAGCAGGGCTGACACTGAAAGTTGCCGTGGTCAGTGGCGATGATCTGATGCCCATCGCCCAGGATCTGCAACGACAGGGTATAACCGAGATGTTTAGCGGCTCCCCCATGCCGCCTTTTATGGTGAGCATGAACGCGTATCTTGGCGCTCCCGGCATTGTAGCCGCCCTGGAGTGCGGAGCTGACATCATCATCACCGGCCGCGTCGTAGACAGCGCTTTGGTACTTGCACCATTGATGCATGAATTTGAATGGTCATGGTCGGACTACGACAAACTGGCACAAGGTAGCCTGGCAGGGCACATTGTTGAATGTGGGGCTCAGTGTACAGGTGGAAATTTTACCGATTGGGAAAGCGTACCCGATTATCACAACATGGGTTTCCCGGTGATCGAATGCCACGCCGACGGCAGCTTTGATGTAACCAAACCGGCAGACACCGGCGGACTGGTCAGTGAAGCCACTGTAGCCGAACAGTTGGTGTATGAAATAGGCAATCCTAACGCCTATTATCTGCCAGATGTTATCTGTGATTTCACGGACGTAACCTTGCAACAAACAGGTAACAACCGAGTCCACGTCAGCGGTGCCAAAGGTTTTGCGCCAACGGGCCAATACAAAGTCTCTGCCACCTATCCCGATGGTTTCCGGGTTACCGCATCGTTCCTGCTGGCAGGAATCGACGCAAACCAAAAAGCACAAAAAGTCAGTACCGCTATTCTGCGCAAAGTCAGTTCCATGCTGGCAGAAAAAGGCATGGATGATTTTTCGCAAACCCATGTGGAATTACTGGGCACAGAAGCCACCTACGGGGCGAATACCCGCATTCAATCAGCGCGTGAAGTTATCGTTAAAATTGCTGCCAGCCATCAGGATAAAAAAGCACTGGTGCTGTTTTCGCGCGAAATTGCGCAGGCAGCTACCGGGATGGCTCCGGGCATTACCGGTATCGTAGGCGGCCGGCCTAAGGTGTCTCCCATTATCCGGCTGTTCTCTTGCCTGGTTCCAAAGTCCGGTGTAACGGTCAGCATGACCTGCGCAGACAACACCCAGACAGTTGAGACAGATACCGTTGATCACCCGTTCAAAGAACCTGTTCCGGCTATCGAATCGATATCACCTGAACTCAGTGATTGTACCGTGCCTCTGGTGAAACTGGCCTGGGCCCGCAGCGGAGACAAAGGCAATCATGCCAACATTGGGGTAATTGCCCGCAGCAAAGAGTATCTGCCCTACATCAAAGCAGCACTTACCTGCGAATCGGTAGCTCAGTTCATGGCACACACTTTCGATGGCAACCCGGTAGTAAAAGGTTGGGAGCTTCCAGGAATCAACGCACTGAATTTTCTGCTGGAGAATAGCCTGGGTGGCGGTGGCATTTGTAGCCTGCGCATTGACCCCCAAGGCAAAGCCTACGCCCAGCAGCTACTGGATTACCCTATCCCCGTAAATCAGGCCATCTATCAATCCCTTCAATCTCATCAGGAATAACATTCATGGGTTACCGCTCTGTATTTCGACCAGACACATTTCAGGATAAAACCATCATTGTTACTGGAGGAGGCAGTGGCATTGGCCGCTGTACCGCCCATGAAATCGCTTCACTGGGTGCTCACGTAGTATTAATCGGACGCAAAGCTGAAAAACTGGAACGAGTTCAAGCAGAAATCATCGAGGATGGCGGCAGCTGTGATTACCACAGCTGCGATATTCGTGATGAAGATGCGGTTAGAGCGGTTGTAAAAATCATCGTGGATATTCATGGCGACATCCACGGCTTGGTGAATAACGCAGGCGGCCAGTTCCCTGCGCCATTATTAGCTATCAGCAAAAAAGGCTGGGATGCGGTGATCGCCACCAATCTTACCGGTGGTTTTTTGATGGCACGGGAAGTATTTAATCAGTCCATGTCCAATCATGGTGGTTCCATCGTTAATATCGTGGCCGATATGTGGAACGGAATGCCTGGCATGGGTCACTCTGGCGCAGCCCGTGCCGGCATGGTCAACTTCACTCAAACCGCGTCCTATGAATGGGGCGGCGCGGGAGTTCGCGTGAATGCAGTTGCGCCCGGATGGATTACCTCCAGTGGCATGGACACCTATCCAGACAGTTTTAAAAGCGTCATTAAAACGCTACGGGCAGCGGTACCCTTGGGACGAATGGGCAATGAAGCTGAGGTCAGTTCTGCCATCTGTTACTTACTAAGCGACGCCGCCAACTTCATCAGCGGCACAACGATTCGCATCGATGGTGCTGCCTCACAAGGCAACGTAGCCATTATGCCTTTACAAGCACACAACAAGAGCAAGCCATTCGATGGCTTTCATAGAGAAGTGGTACCCGACCTTTTTAAAACTGAAACAGGCGAATAACCATGCCGATTCTGGAAAGTGGCCTTAACGTAACCAGTGAAGAGTTTAAAGCCAACCGTGAGCATATGCAGGCGTTGCTACTGGCATTCCGAGACATCGAAGCCAAAGTAAAGGCTACTGAAGAAAAAGCCCGAACCAAGTTCGAAAAACTTGAAAAACTGCTCCCCCGTGAGCGCATCGAACATCTTCTGGATGCCGGTTCACCGTTTTTGGAATTAATGTCACTGGCCGGTTATCAAATGCACGATGACAAGGATGGCAGCGCTGCCGGTGGCGGCATCATCGCCGGGATAGGCTATGTCGCCGGGGCTCGCTGCCTAGTGGTGGCGAACAACAGCGCAATCAAAGGCGGCACCATTTCTCCCGCCGGTTTAAAGAAATCACTGCGTCTGCATGAAATTGCTGCGCAGAACAAGCTGCCTGTTATCACCCTATCAGAAAGCGGCGGAGCCAATCTAACCTATGCAGCCGAAATCTTTGTAGAAGGCGCCCGCAGCTTTGCTAACCAAGCACGACTTTCCGCAGCCGGCATTCCACAAATCACCGTGGTGCATGGCAATGCAACGGCAGGAGGAGCCTACCAACCAGGGCTATCCGATTATCTTATTGCAGTGCGCAATCGCACCAAGATGTTTTTGGCAGGCCCTCCGTTGCTGAAAGCCGCAACCGGTGAGATCGCTGACGACGAATCCCTGGGTGGAGCCGAGCTGCATGCAACCATCGCCGGCACTGCTGAATACATGGCAGAAAATGATGCCGATGGTATTCGTTTAGCGCGGGAGGTCATGAGGAAAATCCCCTGGCAGGATCAACTGCCGGTATTTCCTCAAAAGACCTTCAAACCGCCCCGCTACGATGCTGAGGAATTGCTGGGTGTCGTGCCCAGTGATGCCCGTCGCCCTTACGACTGTCGCGAAATCATTCTGCGCATCGCTGATGATTCCGACTTTCTCGACTTCAAGAATGACTATGACAATCAAACCCTATGTGGCTGGATCGAACTCCACGGCCACACCCTTGGCGTCATAGGCAACAATGGCCCCATCACCACAGCAGGTGCCACCAAAGCGGCACAGTTCATTCAGCTATGTGATCAAAAACAAGTGCCTTTATTGTTCTTGCACAACACCACCGGCTTTATGGTGGGCACCGAATCAGAGCGCAACGGCATTATCAAGCACGGCTCTAAAATGATTCAGGCAGTGGCCAACGCCCGCGTACCCAAGTTTTCGGTTGTAGTCGGCGGTTCCTATGGTGCGGGCAACTATGCCATGTGCGGTCGCGGTCTGGATCCTCACTTTATTTTCGCCTGGCCCAACAATAAAACCGCCGTAATGGGTGGAGCCCAGGCAGGGAAAGTGCTGCGTATTGTGGCAGAACAAAAGCAGCGCTCCATGGGCATGGAACCGGACGAGAAAGTGTTGGATATGTTGGAACAGACCACTGCCATCAATTTGGAAAAGCAATCCACAGCGCTTTACGGCACTGCCCACTTGTGGGATGACGGCATTATTGATCCCCGCGACACCCGTGCTGTGCTGGCCTTTGTACTGGACACCCAGAAAGAGGCCAAGGCCCGACAACTGCAAGACAACAGTTTTGGCATCGCACGATTTTAATTATGCAGACACAACATTGTCAGAATTGAATACCCTGAACTGAGGATCGAAACATGCTATTCACCGAAGAACACGAAGCCCTGCGTCGCACCGTACGCAATGTAGTGGAAAACGAGATCAATCCAAACGTGGAGCTATGGGAAGAGCAGCCCCCATTCCCGGCCCATGAACTGTTTAAAAAATTGGGTGATCTGGGGCTGTTGGGTATTAGTAAACCAGAACAATACGGAGGCATGGGGCTGGATTACTCATACAACCTTGCTGCAGCCGAAGAATTTGGGCGCGCTCGGTGTGGCGGCGTACCGCTGGCGATCGGTGTGCAAACCGACATGGCGACGCCTGCATTGGCGCGTTTTGGCACCGAGGATCTCTGTAAAGAATATCTCGTGCCAGCCATCAAAGGGGACATGGTAGCGTCAATAGCAGTAAGTGAGCCCGGCGCTGGCTCCGACGTGGCCAACACCAAAACCCGAGCCACCAAAGCGGGTAATGATTACGTCATCAATGGCACAAAAATGTGGATCACTACGTCCACCCAGGCAGATTGGTATTGCCTGTTGGCCAACACCAGTGATGATGCAAAACACAAGAACAAGTCGCTGATAGTGGTACCTCGTGATGCTGCAGGAATTTCGCTGTCCAAGCCACTGAACAAACTGGGCATGCGCTCCTCCGACACAGCGCAGGTGTTTTTCGATAACGTAAAAGTACCACAACGCAATTTGATTGGTGCCGAAGGCCAGGGTTTCATGATCCAGATGATGCAGTTCCAGGAGGAACGCATGTGGGGTGCAGCCAACGCCATAGGCGGGCTTGATTCCGTCATCAAAGCCACCATCGAGTACACCAAAGAACGGGATGCCTTTGGCAAGAAGCTTATCGATAACCAAGTGATTCATTTCCGCCTCGCAGAGCTGCAAACAGAAGTGGAAGCACTGCGAGCTCTGGTATACAACACCTGCGAACAATATATCAACGGTGGCAACCCCCAACACATGTTACAGCTTGCCTCTATGTGCAAACTGAAAGCAGGTCGCTTGGCTCGCGAAGTCACCGATGGATGCCTGCAATACTGGGGGGGCATGGGCTACATGTGGGATAACCTGGTATCACGCTCATATCGGGATAGTCGTCTGGCTGCCATCGGTGGCGGTGCCGACGAAATCATGCTGGGCATTATCTGCAAAACCATGGACATCCTCCCCTCCAAATAAGCGAACAGGCAGGCACCATGCGCTACGAAACACTGGCAGTACAACAGCGTGACATCACGCTCTTTATCACCCTGAACCGACCTCAAGCCCGCAACGCCATGAGTCTGAAAATGGTAGAGGAATTGAATCAGGCGTTTCAGTTCGCCAACCAGAACCCAGACATACGGGCCATCGTGTTACGTGGAGCCGAAGGCCACTTCTGTGCAGGCGGTGACATTAAAGACATGGCTGGTGCTCGGGCGCAATCATCCAACACCGGTGATGAAGATCCTTTCTTTGCCCTGAACCGTGCCTTCGGCCATATGATCACCCAAGCCAATCATGCCTCCCAAGTGGTGATTACTGTTTTGGAAGGCGCGGTACTGGGCGGCGGCTTTGGATTGGCCTGCGTGTCTGACGTTGCGATCACCGCAGCCGGTGCGCAATTTGGGTTGCCAGAAACCGGGCTGGGGGTTGTACCGGCGCAGATTGCCCCCTTTGTTGTAACGCGGGTAGGCCTGACGCAAGCTCGACGCCTTGCGCTATTGGGGGAACGCTTTGATGGCCACGAAGCCGTACGACTTGGCATCGCCCACTATCTATGTGAATCACCAGAGGCCATTGAAGCAACCCTGGATGATGTGTTGAACAAGGTAAAACGCGCCGCACCCGACGCTAACCGGGTTACTAAGGCACTGCTGCACCAAGTGGGCACCATTGAGATGGAACAGCTTCTGGATCAAGCCGCCCATCATTTTGCGGCGGCAGTACAAAGCGAAGAAGGGGCTGAAGGCACTATGGCCTTCGTACAGAAGCGCCTGCCGCACTGGGCCCAATAAACAATGTCGGAATCCACAACATGACCGAATTCAGCAAAATCCTTATCGCTAACCGTGGCGAAATCGCCGTACGGGTAATCCGCACAGCCAAAAAACTAGGTTACTTCACCGTTGCCGTATACAGCGACGCCGACGCCGACGCACTGCATGTGCAACTGGCAGACGAAGCCGTTCGTATCGGCCCTTCCAATGTCGGCGAATCTTACCTGCACATTGATAACATCATCGCAGCTGCCAAAGTCAGCGGTGCAGACGCCGTTCATCCCGGCTATGGTTTTCTGTCGGAGAACAGCGACTTCGCAGCCGCGTGCGCGCACAACAACCTGTGTTTTATCGGCCCCCCTGCGGCTGCTATCGAATTGATGGGTTCTAAACGCTTGTCCAAGCTCGCAGTTGAGAAAGCGGGTGTACCCACAGTGCCTGGATACGATGGCGCAGACCAAAGCATAGATAACCTCATCCAACAAGCAGAGCGAATCGGTACACCTCTGATGATCAAGGCATCAGCGGGCGGTGGAGGCCGAGGCATGCGGCTGGTCAATGATTTGGCTAGTTTGAAGCAGGAGCTGAGTTCCGCGCGTTCCGAAGCTGAAAATGCGTTTGGCAGCGGAGAATTGATTCTGGAAAAGGCCATCCAGAACCCGCGCCACATCGAAATCCAAATCTTTGCCGACCAGCAAGGAAACGCCGTGTATTTAGGGGAACGAGACTGCTCGGTGCAACGTCGCCATCAGAAAGTAGTCGAGGAAGCACCCTCCCCCTTTGTCAGCCCAGAGTTACGGGCCTCCATGGGTGCTTGCGCGGTGAAAGTTGCCAAACTCTGTGATTACGTGGGTGCAGGTACGGTCGAATTTCTGGTGGATGAGGATGGCAAATTCTACTTTCTGGAAATGAACACCCGCTTGCAAGTTGAACACCCGGTTACTGAGTTGATCACCGGCACTGACCTGGTGGAATGGCAACTACGCGTTGCAGGGGGCGAGGCACTGCCTCTGGCTCAGGAACACATCCGGTTGCAGGGTCATGCTATTGAAGTGCGCCTCTACGCGGAAGATGCCTATCAACATTATCTGCCGCAAACCGGCCCGGTTTACCTGTGGCACACAGAGGAACAGGCTGGCGTTCGCATCGACAGCGGCATCCGCAGCGGATCCCACATCAGCTCACACTACGATCCCATGCTCGCTAAGATCATCGCCTATGGCCCCGATCGCACCACCGCCATCCGCAAACTGGATCGGGCCTTGGCCAACACCGTTGTGCTGGGCACTCAGACCAACAGGCGCTTTCTACGCCAACTGATTCAACACCCTCAGTTCAAGGCCGGGCAAGCCACTACCGCCTTTATTAATGAACACGCAGATGATTGGCAGGCTGCATCAACACAACAGGAGCAAGATGCCGCCGCCGTGGCCGCCGCTCTGCTTCACACCACTCATCAGTCATCGTCGTTGGGGGCAGGCTCAAGTTTCCGTCTCACCGGGGCGAATCAAACCTATTCATGCCGGGTACGCGGCCATCAATGGCTGGATATCACGATACTGGGTGCATGCTATCGACTCAAAGTGGATATCAATGGCCACCAGGCGACCATTTGGCAGCAAACCACCCACCAACCCACCCTGGAACGTCGCTACCATTTCCACATTCAGGGTTCCGAGCTGTATTTGGACAACTCCGAGCAGGCATACCGGTTCGAAGACCAAACCCACGCCCCCTCTGCCAAAGCATCCAGCCAAGGCTCAGGCAAAATCGTTGCACCCATGGATGGAAACCTGATGGCCATTCTGGTTGAACCAGGAGCCAGCGTTAAAGAAGGGGATGTGGTGGCGGTAGTAGAAGCCATGAAAATGGAGCATCAACTGCGCGCCAGTATTGACGGCACCGTTTCCAGTGTTGAAGCCAGCGTGGGTGACCAACTTAAGGCTCGCCAACTTATCTTATTGATAAATAGAGAAAATTCGTAATATTTAAGAACTTGACTTTAAGCGACAACGCACTGTGATTATGCGCCACCACCAAGTCCACTTTTAGACCTCAAAGGCTTGAACCAAGCGCCCCATGAGGTTATCGTACGCCAACGCTAAAGAAGTGTGGATACCAAGTCGAAAAACCATCGATTTCAGCTTAGGGTGGCATTATTTCACCTACACCTGTTGGGATATTCGATGTTGCGATCTACAGCTGCACTCAGGTAACAAGCCTGTGTTAGCGCAACAAAAACATTATAAACCTACTTTATGGATTGCCGACTGGGGGTAACATGACTAGCAGTACTACTGGTGTGATTACCTGGGGCATGATGCTAAAAAAGGCTCCGTTCATAATGCGGAACCTGCCTCGGATAATCAAAGGATTAAAAATCGGTAACATCAATGATCCCACACAGCCATGTGGTCTAGGATGGACATTTGAACTGGCTGCAAAGCGCAACCCTCGTGGCACCGCTATCTTGTACGAGAACACGCGGTTCAACTACGACGAATTCAACCAGTGGGGCAACCGCATTGCCCACTACCTGCAAAGCCAAGGCATCAAGAAAGGTGACGTTGTCGGTGTCTTTATCGAAAACCGCCCTGAACTGCTGGCTACCGTGTTGGGTGTCTCCAAAATTGGTGCGGTTTGCGCCATGCTCAACACATCGCAAACACAGAAAGTACTGATACACAGCTTCAACCTGGTGAATCCAAAAGCCGCCATCGTCGGCGGTGAACTGACGGATGCCTTTGACGAAGTTCGTGGCGATCTAAATGTAGATGACGACAAAGTCTTCTTCCTGGCCGATCAAGACACCACCAAAGATCCCGGTGTGGCACCTAAAGGTTATCGCAACCTCGCAACTGAGTCTGCCAGCAGCCCGACTCATAACCCGGATTCCACCAACCGCATTTATTGCAACGATCCCTGCTTCTATATATACACCTCCGGCACCACCGGTCTGCCCAAGGCAGGTATCTTTAAGCATGGTCGCTGGATGAAATCCTATGGCGGCTTCGGCATCATGGCCATGCGGTTGGGCCCGAAAGATGTGATGTACTCCACCCTGCCACTCTACCATGCAACCGGTTTGTGCGTATGCTGGGGCTCCGCCATCGCAGGCTCCTCAGGCTTCGCTATTCGTCGCAAATTCAGTGCCTCCAACTTCTGGCGTGATGCGCGCAAATACAATGCTACCGCTATTGGCTACGTTGGTGAGCTGTGCCGCTATTTGCTGGATCAGCCGGTAATGTCCGATGATGCCAACAACCCGGTACGCAAAATGGTCGGTAACGGCTTGCGCCCCAACGTATGGATGCCCTTCAAGAAACGCTTTGGCGTTGAAGAGATTGTCGAACTGTACGCTGCATCAGACGGCAACATCGGTTTCACCAATATCTTTAACTTTGATAACACCGTTGGCTTCTCTCCCATGAGCTGGGCGCTGGTGGAATACGACAAAGAAAAAGAAGAACCGATTCGTGGCGCTGACGGCTTCATGAAGAAAGTTCAAAAAGGTGGGCAAGGCCTGTTGATTGCTGAAATCAACGACAAAGCGCCCCTGGATGGCTATACCGATCCCGAAAAAACCAAAAAGGTTGTGCTTACCGATGTGTTCACCAAGGGTGATCGCTGGTTTAACACCGGCGACATGCTGCGTGACATCGGCTTTGGCCACACCCAGTTTGTGGATCGTTTGGGCGATACATTCCGCTGGAAAGGTGAGAACGTATCCACTACGGAAGTTGAAAACATCGTATCCAGCCACCCTCAAATTTCCGAGGCAGTTGTGTACGGCGTAGAAATTCCCAACACCAACGGTCGCGCTGGCATGGCATCCATTACCCCCGCTGTTCCTCTTGAAGAGATCAACTTCAAGGAACTGTGCTCGTTCCTGCGCAATAACATGCCTGCTTACTCAGTGCCGCTGTTCCTGCGCATTAAACAGCAGATGGAAACCACCGGCACGTTCAAGTATCAGAAGTCTAACCTGAAAGAACAGGCTTTTGATCCAGCCAAAACCAACGGCGAACTGGTTTATGCACTGTTGCCGGGATCAGATGAATACGTTGAAGTGACTGACGAGGTTCTGGCAGGCATCAATAACAACGAATATCGCTATTGATTTATTGCCATCCAGACAAAAAGGCCAGCTTTAAAGCTGGCCTTTTTTATGAGGTTTGCTATAAAAAGTAAGGACTGAAACAAACCTGTTGGCGGACACAATGTATAATCAGGACGTGACTGCGCGCCGGGGCATTGCCCAATTGGCGTTAAAAGGATTTTTCAATATGGCCTCCCGCTGGCAGCTAACCCGTCCAGAGGCGATGACGCTGCTGGGCCTGACCGCCACCTCAACCTATGCCAACTGGAAAAACGGCAAAACGGGCACTATCCCCCGCGACACCTTGGAACGCATTTCCTATTTATTGAATATCGACGACAGCCTACGCGCCTATTTACCCACCGACACCGCCATTATCCAGCGTTTACGCCACCCCCAAACCCCTCATGAGAAATCAACATCCTTTATCGAGCGCATGCTACAGGGCAACGTGATCGACATCTATCTGGTGCAGCAAGAGCTGCTCCAACACGGTGAACAGGCCAGAAAACAGGCGGGTTGATTGTCTTCAGTAAACAAAATCATCACCCTGCCTAACTAGCAGGCTTTCCGCCATTGCAACAAAATCCGTTATTTGATGTAGTCCGCTCTCGAGACAAATCAATTGGAGTAACTCATCATGATAAAAACCGCCTTAACCGAGATGCTCGGCATTGAACACCCCATCGTCCAAGGGGGAATGATGCATGTGGGCCGCGCTGAACTCGCGGCTGCTGTGTCCAACGCTGGCGGCTTAGGCATTTTGACTGCCCTGACCCAGCCTACACCGGAAGATCTGACCAAAGAGATCGCCCGGTGCCGCGAAATGACGGACAAACCATTCGGTGTCAACATCACCTTGCTGCCCACCATCAAGCCGGTTCCTTACGATGAGTACGCCAAAGCGGTAATCGAAAGCGGTGTCAAAGTGGTAGAAACCGCAGGCCGCAGCCCAGAGCCCTTTATGCCAGCCTTTAAAGCTGCGGGCATAAAAGTAATCCACAAATGCACATCCGTGCGTCATGCACTAAAAGCTGAAAAAATCGGCTGTGACATGGTGTCCATTGACGGTTTCGAATGCGCTGGCCACCCAGGTGAAGATGACATTCCAGGGCTGGTACTGATTCCCTGCGCTGCCAACATGTTGAAGATCCCAATGATCGCCTCCGGTGGTTTTGGGGATGGCCGAGGTCTGGCCGCCGCACTGGCATTGGGCGCCGAAGGTATCAACATGGGTACCCGTTTCGTTGCCACCAAAGAAGCACCTGTTCACGACAACGTAAAACAGCGCATGGTTGAAGCATCCGAGCTTGATACGGCCCTGATCTTCCGTACTCTGAACAACACGGCGCGCGTATTCAAAAACAGCATCGCAACCCAAGTTGTAGAGATCGAAGCACAACCAGGCGACACCAATTTCGATGACTTGGCACCTTTGGTTGCTGGCGTAAAAGGTCGTGAGGTGTTAGATAAAGGCGATCTGGAATACGGCATCTGGACAGCAGGCATGGTAGTAGGCCTAATCAAAGACATTCCAAGCTGTGAAGACCTGATCAAAACCATCGTCGCAGACGCGCAGGAAATCATTGCCGCCCGCCTGGGTAGAATGGTGCAGAACTAAGCGACTCGCTGCGGTGAAAACAACCCATGAATAAAAAAGGGACGTTAATTCGTCCCTTTTTTATTCATGCATTAAGCAGGATGTGGATACAAAATAGACTCAGAGAACTCGAAGAAACCTTCCATTTCCTTGCTGCTCATCGATGGAATCACCTTACGAATTACCGTTTTCGCCGCGCTGCGGATAGCATCGCTGGCCACCGACGTAATCTTGTTCATTACCATACCCAATTTCATCATACTCAAGGGCTTATCCATATACGAATGGATCGCAACCTCCACCAGCTCACATAATGCATCGGAGTAATCTTTAGCAATGGCATCTGCGCCTTGCTCTTTCCCATTAGCCACTACTCGACCCAAGCGCTCTCGCAATTCGGGGCTGATCTCTACGGCTACATAGGTAGGATAACGCTCACTCTCCCGTAAAGGCTTGAGCAGGCCATTAATATAGTCCGCCATATGCAATCGATCGGCCTTGGACATCTTCTTCACCACTTGTTTCAACGTCAGGTGAATGGTTTTCTTCATGGCAGACACACCACCGGACACAATCTTTTGCCCCATGCTGTTGAGCTTTACTCGCTCAATGGGATTCATAAAATATTGATCCAGGCATTCATCGGCAAACTGATTCAGTAACGCCAGCAGCTTTTCTGCCTGCTCTTTTTCAGAACCGTTTTCCAGAGAAGCACGGTAAATATTGTTCATTGAATACAGGGCGTCCGATGCACCGAATCCAAGATACCAATTGGTTTGACTCATAAAACTCCTCCTAATCCACAGGCGCGCAATTAGACCAGATCACGCACCATATCCAAATGGCTTTAGCGCCCAAATAGTGATTTTTTGAACCAATCCTCACTCACTTTGGTGACTAAAACACCTAACCTATTACGATTCAAACCTCAATGTGCCAATACAGGTAAAAACTGCTATAACTATTCAAACAATAAAGAGAAGGACTCCAGTCTATGTTACAGGGTTATGTGCATCCAGATTTTGGTCGCGTTGCAGAAGTTCTCTCCCAGCAGATCCCCCGTAACCGGCCAGGTGGCGCCGCTTTATCGGTATATCACAAAGGTCAGTGTGTTGTAGATATCTGGGGCGGCACGCGCAATCGAGATGGTGATCCCTGGCGCTCTGAAACCCTGTCACTCTCTTTCTCAACCACAAAAGGCGTAGCCTCTACCCTGCTGCACATCCTGGTGGATCAAGGCTATCTGAATTACGACGATCCGGTCAGCAAACATTGGCCCGAGTTCGGCCAGAAAGCCAAACAGAATATCACCGTCCGCCAATTGCTATGCCATGAAGCCGGTATGTATCACATCCGCGAGATGATCGACGACGCCGAGCAAATGATGGACTGGAACTTCATGACCACCGCTATTGAGCGCGCCAAACCCGTTCATGAACCTGGCACCAATAACGGCTACCACGCCCTCACCTACGGTTGGTTGATCGGCGAACTGGTGCAACGGGTCACCAGTAAAACCTTTGCAGAAGTACTGGATGAGCTGATCGCCGCACCACTGCAATTGGATGGACTGTACGTGGGCCTACCTGAAGACCAGATGCACCGCCGCGCCGAGCTGGTACAGAGTATCGGCAAGCAAGGCTCATCGGAAATGCGGGTGGAACGCCGCAGCCAAAAACTGATGCTCAAAGCAGTAACCGCAGGCCTCAAAATTGCCAATATCGACCTGGATAAAACCATATCCGCATTGGTACCCAAAGGTGCTATGTATCTGGATTACAACAGCCCGGACTTCGTCAATGCCTGCGTCCCCGCCGCCAACGGCATGTTCACTGCGCGCTCCCTGGCCAAACTTTACGCCGTGCTGGCAAACGGTGGCGAATTGGACGGCATTCGCCTGATCTCCCGGGAAACCATGAATGAAATCACCCAAATCCAGAATCGCACGATGGGTGACGTAATCCCCGTACCGATGCACTGGCGCTTGGGGTATCACCGGGTCTTCGCACTGGGCAAAGCCACCTCTCTAAGCTTTGGTCATTTTGGCTTTGGCGGTTCCGGTGCCTGGGCTGACCCCGTGCGTAAACTTTCGGTAGGGCTGACCTTGAATAACGGTGTAGGCACCCCGTTTGGAGATGCCCGCATTCTGCAGATCACCGGGGCGGTCATTAAAGCCGCAGAAAAACGTTACCTGATGCCGGATCTGGAACAAGTCCACGGCATCGGCCCATTCTTTCCCCGAGATCGCCGCAGCACCTATGGCACAGCCAAAAAGCTGGTTACCGGTGTGCTGCCCCGTCGGCGCAAGGCTGACCTCAGCGCAATTTAACGCACTTTTAGCACACAAATTTAACGGCACCTGAAAGGCGCCGCTAAATTTGTGATGCAATTAGGGTTAATATTCTAATTTTTTTGTATAAATTGCGTTTCGCAGTGTTGTTGTTCTGAACATCACAAATGGAATTTTCCTGTCAGGACAAACATATGCGCCAATATGAGGTTTTTTTAATCAGCCATCCTAAATGAGGGATTATTAAATGAGCGAGTTTTCGGTCCGCGTTAAAACGCAATTAGAGCAGTTCAATTCATCTGTTGATCAAATTATCAACGCTTCTCGCGGTCTTTATGTGAAAATCAGAGAAGAGAGCAATAAGCAGTTCGACGAACTGGTTAAGGCTGGCGAACAGCAGCTGCAAGCAGAAGAATCTTTTCTGGAGCAGCTCAAGAAAGACATCATCAACCCTTTTGAAGACGTAAAAAGCAGCCTTGATCAACTGAAAAATGCATCCGTTGGTCTGGTTGTGAAAGCGCGCAAAAGCAGCGAATCCTATTTCGACGAGCTGGTAGAACTGGGTTCCACCACCGTAGAAGAAGTAACCGAAGTTGCTAAAAAGACAGTAAAAAAGGTTTCTTCAGCAAAAAAGACTGAAAAGGCTGTGGTTACAGAGTAAGTCTCTCACAGCCATGCCGGCTCCCCCCTACTTTAAGGCGGCATCTTGCCGCCTTTTTCCTGTAATATACCTGCTAGATGATTTAAGTTAGAATCATGTCTCAAAGTTGGCGATCAATATACTTGTCGATCACCCGAGAGCTATACTGTCAACACCCATTACAATACCCGTTCAGCGAGAAAGTAGTGCATGCAAGAATCCAAGCAGGCAATTAAACAAGAAGAAGCCCCCATTAACTGGGCTCCAACGATCATCTTTTCCGTCACATTCCTGATTTCAATCACTGCGGTGCCTGTATACGGCTTCATGTCGGGCTACGACGCTGTAGAGTGGATTACCTTTACCCTGATGCTCGCCTTTTGTGGGCTCTCTATCACAGCCGGTTATCATCGCCTGTGGTCGCACCGGGCCTATGATGCCAACCCGGTAGTGCGTGCCTTCTTTGCCTTCTGGGGAGCCTGCGCCCTGCAGAACACAATACTGATCTGGTGTTCAGGTCATCGTAAACATCATCGCCATGTCGACGATGTGGACAACGACCCCTACTCCATCAACCGAGGCCTGTGGTTTGCCCACATTGGCTGGATGCTGCGTAACTACAAAAGCGGCGAGGTGGATCTAAACAATACCCAGGATCTGCAACGTGACAAAATCGTCATGTTCCAGCACAACCACTATGTTCCTCTGGTGGTTGCCTCCAACGTTGGCGTGCCCTTGTTACTGGGCTACCTGAATGGCGACATTCTGGGCATGTTGCTGCTGGCAGGTGTCTTGAGATTGGTGATCAGCCATCATGTAACGTTCTTCATCAACAGCCTCTGCCACGCCTGGGGTAAGCAACCTTACACCAACACCAATACCGCCAAGGATAATTTCCTGCTGGCGCTGGTGACCTACGGTGAGGGCTATCACAATTTTCATCACTACTTCCAGACCGATTATCGTAACGGCGTGCGCTGGTGGCAGTTCGACCCCACCAAATGGTTGATTTCAGCGTTATCCTGGGTGGGCCTGGCCCGCAACCTGAAGCGTGTTCCTAACTTCAAAATTCAGGAAGCCATGCTGCAAATGCAGTTTGAAAAGGCCCGCAAACAACTTAGTCTGAGCCGTCTACCCACGCCCAACGTAGAAGCACTGCGACAAACTCTGGAAGCAGAATATCAGCAGTTTATGGACACACTGGCAGACTGGAAAGAACTGCGCGGACAATGGGTGCAACAGAAACGCGAAGCGTTCGAAGAAAAGAAACAGGAGCTGCAAGCCAAGTGGCAACAAGCCACTATTCGTACCCGCTTTAAAGAAATGGAGTACATGCTGAAAATGCAACGTAAACGCATGCAGGTATTCAACCTGAGTTTTGCTAGCGTGGCAGCGGTCTGACCGGGTAAGCGTCGCGATATAGAAATATAAAAAGGGCCGATTATTTCGGCCCTTTTTATGGATGAACTTTTAACGCTGACATTACGCTACTTCAAACAGACCCGCAGCGCCCATTCCACCACCGATACACATAGTCACCACCACGTATTTAACGCCACGGCGCCTACCTTCAATCAAAGCGTGCCCCACCATGCGGGCACCGGACATTCCATAAGGATGCCCAATAGAGATAGCACCGCCGTTCACATTATAGATTTCGGGATCAATACCAAGATGATCGCGACAATACAATGTCTGCACCGCAAACGCTTCATTCAGCTCCCACAAGCCAACATCATTGATGCTGAGGCCATGCTGTTTCAACAACTTGGGAATGGCATACACAGGCCCGATCCCCATCTCCTCGGGCGCATTACCCGCAACCGCCATACCGCGATATATGCCCAACGGATTCAGGCCGCGCTGCTCCGCCAGTTGACGATCCATCAGCACACAGGCTGAAGCGCCGTCGGACAGCTGACTGGCATTGCCTGCGGTGATCACCCCACCCTCCACAACCGGTTTCAGTCCAGACAAGGACTCAAGGCTAGTCTCAGGACGATTACCTTCATCCTTTGACAACGTTACCTGCTGATAACTGATCTCTTTGGTTTCCTTATTCATCAACGCCTGGGTCGCCGTGATAGGCACAATCTCATCATCAAATTTACCGGCGGCCTGGGCGGCGGCAGTACGTTGCTGTGACTGCAACGCATACTGATCCTGTGCTTCACGGCTTACACCATACTTGCTGGCGACGTTCTCTGCCGTTAATAGCATCGGCATGTAAGCGTGCTCTGCATTGGCGATCACATTGGGATCTTCTTCGGCCTTGGCCCATTCAAAATACTTGTTCTGAACAGCGCTGATATTTTCCTGGCCGCCGGCCACACAAACCGACATTCCATCCACAATAATCTGCTTGGCTGCTGTGGCAATAGCCATCAAGCCCGAAGAGCACTGGCGATCCATGGTTTGACCGGAAACCGACACCGGCAGACCCGCAGCCAGGGTGCCCGTACGCGCAATATTGGTTCCAGCGGAGCCCGCAGTGAGCACGGCCCCGATCACAACATCTTCGATCTCGCCAGGCTCGACACCGCTGCGCTCAACCGCATGACGAATGGCATGGCCCATCATGGTAGGCGACTTGATATTGTTGAGAGAACCCCGATAGGCACGACCGATTGGGGTACGGGCTGTAGAGACAATAACGGCTTCTTTCATAACACTGACTCCTCGTAACGGCAAAACCACCATTCTAAACCGGGCACACTAACATTGCTGTCATAACGAGCATGCTTTAGCGGCCAAAATGAATATTGCACAGGGTTTCACGCAGCGTTCACAGGCAACCGGTTACTGTCTGAAAACACTTAAAATATTACCGAGGCCTACACCATGACAATGCACAAAATAAAAACCACATTATTGCTACTGGGCGCGGTTTTCTTATCCGCATGTGCCAAAATCGAAACCGTACCTTATGTGGAAGTCGAACGCTACATGGGGGTTTGGTACCAGATTTCTGCCTATGAAACCAATTTCAACGAAGGGCTGGTGGGGGTTACCGCTGAATATACATTGCTTGCCGACGGTAGCGTGCAGGTCTACAACAAAGGGTACCTGGACACATTGGACGGGCCGCTGGATGAAATTCTGGGCAACGCTGTAGTGGTGGATGAAGAAACCAATTCACGACTGAAGGTGAGCTTTCCAGGTGTGCCCAACTTCCCTTGGGCTAACTATCTTATCGTGATACTGGATGAGGAAGACTATCAATATGCGGTGGTTACCGACCCGCTCAAGTACACGCTGTTTGTATTGAACAGAACCCCGCAAATGGAAGCTGGTCTATACAGCGAGATCCTCACTCAACTGGATGAAATGGGCATCGATACCGAGAAACTGTTATTGACGCCTCAGCCTGAATTCTGATCGCGCCGCAGAGCGCAGGGTTTTACCTGGCAGCCCAACAGCCGTAAAGCCCTGCCGCCACGCGAGGCACTGAAAACTAAGACCGCAAAACGCCCTGCAATACGGCGATAGAGCTGTTCAGAGCATCGCCATTACCCGTGCGACTCATCAAAATCATGCCCTGAATCTGCGTCGTAACAAAATCGGCCAAAACCTCTGCAGATTGCTCACCTCGCAACTGACCCTGCGCTTTAGCTGCCACTAAAATGGCCAGCACATGGCCGTGTAATACCGTCACAAACTCATCAATCAAAGACTGAATAGCAGGCTTGAAGTCACCCTGCTCCATCGTTGCATTTTGCAGCAGACAACCCCATGGCCCCGGTTGGCGACGTAATCCTTCCTTTAGCGCCTCCAGATAGCCGAACAAACGGGGCAGCCCATCACTGGCGGGTTGCAATTGAGATTCGAGACGACCAAAAACCGTTCTGCGGTAGTGCTTTATAACCTGCGCAAACAGCGCCTCTTTGTCACCAAAAGTGTTGTACAGGCTAAATCGGTTGATCTGCAGCGCATCCACCAGATCCTGCACCGATGTAGCCTCATAGCCTTTACGCCAGAACAGCAACATAGCCTGGTGCAATTTCTCTTGTGGATCAAAGGCAAGGGGACGGGCCATTAGACTATTTCAACCGGCTGATTTTCGTAATAAATGAGGGCAATGGGTAACTTTCAGCCGAATTATAACCGGTAATTGACCGATTGTTTAGAAATGAAGTATATTTCTGAACAATCATTCTGAAATGCATTACTGAATTCTAAACACTCCACTGATCAATGCATCACTGCCCATCAAACAAGGCCAACAGAGAGACAACATGAAAATCTACGAAGCCAGAACCGCCCCCAACCCTCGCCGAGTTCGCATGTTCCTTGCCGAGAAAGGCATTGATATGGAATACGTTCAATTGGATCTGGCCGGTGGTGACAACCTCGCCGAAACCATGCGCTCCAAAAACGTCACCACCAAGATCCCCTTTCTGGAGCTGGATGACGGCACCTGCATCGGTGAGAGCATGGCAATCTGCCGCTACTTCGAAGAAACGCATCCTGATAGGCCGCTACTGGGCACCACCCCACTGCAAAAAGCACAGGTCGAAATGTGGCAACGCCGGGTAGAGTTCTATTTTTTTCTGGCGGTCGGCATGTGCTTCCAGCACACCACCGGCTACTTCAAAGATCGCATGACGCCAGTACCGGCGTGGGGCGAAGAGTGCGGTAAAAATGCGGTAGCCTTCCTGGACACACTGGAACAACACCTGGCGGAGAACACCTACTTATGTGGTGACTATTTTAGCGCTGCCGACATCACCCTGCTTTGTGCACTGGATTTCGCCAGGGTGGTCAAAATCAAACTGCAGGATCAGCACGCAAACCTGAAACGCTGGTACGAACTGGTAAGCAGCCGCGAAAGCGCCAAAGCCTAAACTCAGAGATGACACCCTATGATTGACCTGTATACCGCATCCACACCCAATGGCTGGAAAGCGTCGGTGACATTGGAAGAACTGGGCATGGACTACACCGTCCACCCTATCAACTTGATGGAAAATGAGCAGAAGAAACCTGAGTTTCTGGCGCTTAACCCAAACGGGCGCATCCCCGTGATAGTAGATAAAGGCAATGAGGATTTCGTGGTATTCGAGTCCGGAGCCATAATGATCTATCTGGCCGAGCAAGCCGGACAACTGCTACCAACCGATAGCAAAGGGCGCACCCAGGTGATTCAGTGGCTTATGTTTCAAATGGGTGGCCTTGGCCCCATGATGGGTCAAGCCAATGTATTCTTCCGCTACTTTGAAGAAAAAATTCAACCGGCGATTGATCGCTATCAAAACGAAGTCAAACGCCTGCTGACAGTATTAGATGGCCACCTGGCACATAACGAATACCTGGCAGGAGACTACAGCATTGCCGACATCGCCAACTGGTGCTGGGCCAGAACCCATTTATGGTCAGGGGTCGAGGCGGAAGATCTCGAACATCTACAACGCTGGATGAATCAGATTGGAGCGCGCCCTGCCGCACAACGGGGTGCAGCGGTGCCTGGTAAGCTGGATACCGAATCCCTGATCAAGGGCGCAAGGAACATAGTCGTTAAGTGAAGCCCTAACGACGGGGGAAAACCTCAGACACAAAAAAGCCGCATTAAGCGGCTTTTTTGATTCAACAAATTTGGTCGGGACGGCAGGATTTGAACCTGCGACCACCACACCCCCAGTGTGGTGCGCTACCAGGCTGCGCTACGCCCCGAATCTCTACTATATCAATAGGTTAGGTCAAGCCAAACCCCAGAAGAGGACGCAAATAATACAGTATTCATGGCAATTATCAAACAGTTTTTCGCAGACCTGAGGCTAGTGATCCTTAAGAACCAATAGCACTTCCTCCAACTCAGCGATCATCTGATGAATCAGCTGAGAGGACTTGGTGACGTCCTCCTGGGCATCATCACCCGTCAGCTTCAAACGGGCACCACCGATGGTATAACCCTGATCATACAACAGGCTTCGGATCTGACGAATCATGATCACATCCTGCCGCTGATAATAACGACGGTTACCCCGACGCTTCACAGGTTTAAGTTGGGTAAACTCCTGCTCCCAGTAACGTAAAACGTGCGGTTTCACGTCACAGAGTTCGCTCACTTCCCCAATCGTAAAATAGCGTTTTCCCGGTATTGCTGGTAGTTCGTTATTGTTGCTTGGTTCCAGCATAGGCTTCCACTCGTTGCTTCAACTTCTGACCAGGGCGAAACGTGACGACTCGACGAGCGGATATTGGGATTTCCTCACCGGTTTTCGGGTTCCTTCCTGGACGCTCACGCTTATTCCTGAGATCGAAGTTGCCAAACCCGGAAAGCTTTACATGCTCGTTTGACTCAAGCGAGGATCGAATTTCTTCGAAAAACAATTCCACCATTTCCTTGGCTTCTCGCTTGTTCAACCCAAGTTCTTCGAATAGCTTTTCAGCTAAGTCAGCCTTGGTTAACGCACCCATCCTTATTCCCTCAATGTCACATTGAACGTTTCTTTCAGGGATGAAACCACCTTTTCCAGCAATGGATTAATGTCTTCATCCTGCAAGGTCCGAACCGAGTCCTGTAGGGTTATTCCGAAGGCGATACTCTTTTTACCCGCCTCAAGATTGCCACCCTGATAGACATCGAACAGCACGAGACTGGTCAATAATGAACCAGCTGTTTCGTACACATTTTTCAGTATAGCTTGTGCTGGGATGTTTTCATCAACTATTACTGCAAAATCGCGCCTAACTTCCGGATATTTCGACAATTCTTTGAACTGCGGCAGACTTCCACGACGAATTTCCGGCAAAACCAACTCAAATAGGAAAACTTTCTGGCTAATATCCAGCTCTTTTTGCACGCTGGGATGCAGCGCACCAACATGACCTATCACTTTGTCGCCACACTTGACGACTGCAGTCTGCCCAGGATGCAACGCCTTATGCTCTCCGGCCTCAAAGGTATACGTGTTGGTGCCACCACTCAGCGCAAGCAAGGCCTCAACATCGGCTTTGATATCGTAAAAATCCACCGATCGCACCTTGCCGAACCAGCTCTCTTCGGCAACACCACCACAGATCAGACCGCCGATATGGGCTTCCTGGCGCAGCTCTGTTCCTGCTTTTATGAAGTTCAGGCCGGTTTCGAACAAGCGTAAACGATCCTGCTGTCGGTTCAGGTTATAGCTTGCAGTCTTCAACAACCCAGCCCACAGGGTCGTGCGCATTTCCGACATATCGGCAGATATTGGGTTGGCCAGGCGTACCGAAGGTTGATCAGGGGTTAGCAGCTCTATGTATTTTTTATCCACGAAGCTGTAGGTAATGACTTCCTGATAGCCTCGATCCACCAAAACCTCTTTGAAGCGGTCACCGGCGATAACAACTTCCTCTCGCTTGGGCGCTATACCTTCAAGAATGGGTCGCGTCGTGGGCAATTTGTTGTAGCCGTAGATCCGCCCCAACTCTTCAATCAAATCCACTTCCAGACGAATATCAAAGCGGTAACTGGGAGGCACAATATGCCAACCGCTGCTGGTGGTCACGATATCCATCCCCAAGCGCCCCATGATGTCTTCCACTTCAATATCAGGAATATCACATCCCAAAACACGCTTGATGCGATCACGGCGTAACTGAATTGAGGGCAAATGGGGCAAATCTTCTGCGCTCAGCACTTCGATTAAGGGGCCGGCACTGCCACCTACAATGTCCAACAGCAAGGCTGTAGCCCGCTCTATGGCATTATGTTGCAACTCGAAATCCACGCCACGCTCAAATCGGTGAGAGGAATCAGTATGCAACCCATAGCTGCGAGCCTTACCCGCTATAGCGATGGGATCGAAGAATGCGCTCTCCAGAAACAGATCCTTGGTTGCTGCATTGACACCGGAGGCCTCCCCTCCCATAACACCGGCCATGGCCAACGGCCCGGACTGGTCAGCTATAACCAGAGTCTCGGCGTTAAGAGAAATTTCCTGACCATCCAGAAGCGTCAGCTTTTCACCGTCATTGGCCAGACGCACACAAATGCTACCCTGAAGGTTATTCAGGTCAAACGCGTGCATGGGCTGGCCCAGCTCCAACAGAACGTAGTTAGTCACATCAACCACCGGGTCAATGCTGCGGATGTCACTGCGGCGCAACCGCTCCAGCATCCATACAGGCGTCGGCCTGGTAAGATCAACACCACGCACCACGCGCCCGACGTAACGCGGGCATTGAGCTTTGGCCTCGACGGATACCGGGAAGGTATCGTTAATAGTCTGTTTTACTTGCGGGCAAGGCACCTGAGTTACCTCTGCGCGATTGAGCACACCGACTTCCCGCGCGAGACCCGCAATTCCAAGACAATCCCCCCGGTTCGGCGTCAAATCCACCTCAATGGCCGCATCATCCAACGCCAGATAATCACGGATATTGGCTCCAACAGGGGCGTCCAGAGGCAACTCCATTAAACCATCGGAAGATTCCGCCATGCCTAATTCTTGCTCGGCACACAGCATCCCGAATGACTCAACACCGCGCAGCTTGGCTTGCTTGATTTTAAAATCGCCAGGCAGGACCGCACCGATTTTGGCGCAGGGTATCTTAATGCCCGGGCGAGCGTTGGCAGCACCACAGACAATCTGCAAAGGCTCCGCCTCACCTGCATCTACTTTGCACACCTGCAATTTGCTGGCATCGGGGTGTGGCTCGGCACTGATGATTTCAGCCACAACAACACCGCTGAATTCGCCCGCTACTTTTTCAACACTGTCCACTTCCAAACCGGCCATGGTGATTTGAGCCACCAATTCTTCGGTACCCAGCTTGGGGTTTACCCAATCACGAAGCCATTTTTCACTGAAGCGCATTCTCTATTCCTCTAAATTCTGGTTCGATGTTCGATATGACTGCAGCGGCACCACTATTGAAATTGCCGCAAGAACTTCATGTCGTTCTCAAAGAACAGACGCAGATCGTTAACGCCATAACGCAGCATGGTGAGACGCTCAACTCCCATACCAAAAGCAAAGCCAGTGTATTTCTCGGAATCCACATTGACGTGTTCGAATACTTTCGGGTGAACCATTCCACAACCCAGCACTTCCAGCCAGCCCGTTTGTTTACATACACGACAACCGTGGCCGTCGCACATTACACATTGAATATCCATTTCTGCCGAAGGCTCAGTAAATGGGAAATAGGATGGACGAAAGCGCACATCCAGGTCTTTCTCAAAAAAGTCCCGTAGGAACTCTGCCAAAATGCCTTTTAGATCCGCAAAGGTAATATCCGTATCCACCAGCAGCCCCTCAACCTGATGGAACATGGGGGTATGGGTCAGATCGGAATCACAACGATAGACTCGGCCGGGGCATATGATTCTGTAAGGCGCCTGGGAGGTTTCCATGGTGCGCACCTGAACCGGGGATGTATGTGTTCGCAGCAGCGTGCCCGGATCGAAATAAAAGGTGTCGTGCATCGCCCGCGCCGGGTGGTGGCCAGGAATATTCAGGGCTTCGAAATTATGAAAATCATCTTCTATTTCAGGGCCTTCAACCACCTGAAAACCCATATTGGCAAAGAATGATTGAATACGCTGCAAGGTACGACTGACAGGATGCAAACCACCGGCACTACCACCACGGCCAGATAGCGTGACGTCGATACTCTCGCTGGCCAGCTGTTGCTGCAAAGCTTGTTCTTCTAGCAGGCATTGACGGGCCTTGATGGCATTCTGCACCTGCTCTTTCACTGCGTTGATTTCTGCACCGGCAGCCTTACGCTCTTCTGGTGCTAATTTGCCCAACGTTTTCAGCTGGCCGGTGATTTCACCTTTTTTACCCAGATACTGAACCCGAACCTGGTCCAGGCCTGCTACTGAATCGGCTTGTTCTACCGCTGCCAACGCCTGTTGAAGAATGCTTTGCAGGTTTTCCATTGTGATTCCGCTTTAATTTCAATAAACAAAAAGGGGAAGAGCCTGAGCCCTTCCCCTATTCTATGCTTGATTTGTCACCTTACTGTGACGGTGACAGACCCGCGACGCTTAGTTGGAAAGACTGGCCTTAGCCTTCTCTGCCAACACTGCAAAAGTCGCTTGGTCGTGCACAGCGATGTCGGCGAGGATCTTACGATCCACTTCAACAGACGCTTTTTTCAGACCATTGATGAAACGGCTGTAAGATAGGCCATTCATGCGGGCTGCTGCGTTAATACGAGTGATCCACAGCTGACGGAACTGACGCTTACGCTGACGACGGTCGCGATAAGCATACTGACCGGCCTTGGTTACGGCTTGCTTGGCAACACGCAGAACGCGTGAACGAGCGCCATAATAACCTTTGGCCTGCTTGAGGATCTTCTTGTGACGGCGGTGTGCGGTAACTCCGCGTTTTACTCTTGGCATTGTTTAAACCTCCAAATTCCTAAACGGGCCTTACACGTAAGGCATCATGCGTGCAACCAAAGCCACATCGGACTTGTGCACCATGGTCTTGGGTCGCAACTGACGAATTCGCTTGGAATTCTTCTTGGTCAGAATGTGACGTTTGAAGGCTTGTTTTCTTTTGAAACCGTTGGCGGTTTTTCTAAAACGCTTAGCAGCCCCACGGTTGGTTTTCATCTTTGGCATAATAACGCTCCGCATTGTTTTCACAATGTTTTAAAGTTTAATAAGCAAACCGGAATGGCTTACCTTTTCTTCTTCGGCGCAATCACCATAGTCATCTGACGACCTTCCATTTTAGGCACCTGCTCCACAGCTCCCAGTTCTTCCAGGTCGGTTTCGATGCGACGCATCATCTCCATACCCAGCTCCTGATGAGCCATTTCGCGCCCACGGAAGCGCAGTGTGATTTTGGTTTTGTCACCATCTTCGAGGAACCGCTTCAGGTTGCGAAGTTTGACCTGGTAGTCCCCCTCTTCAGTTCCCGGGCGAATTTTGATTTCCTTCACCTGGGTCTGTTTCTGCTTTTTACGGGCTTCAGCTTGGCGCTTCTTCTCTTCGAAGATGTGCTTACCGTAATCCATGATTCTACAAACGGGAGGTTCAGCATCAGGTGCAATCTCAACCAGATCCTGTTCTACCTCTTTTGCGGCACTCAAGGCTTCATCAATACTGACAATGCCGATCTGCTCTCCGTCTGGCCCGACCAACCTCACCTCGGTTAAGGTGATATCGTCGTTGATCCGGTTCTTTTTCGATGAAGGTACGGGGCGTTTGCTGCGCTGCTTAATAGCTCTTCCTCCAAGCCCGTTAATAAAAAAACCAAGCACGCTCACCTACTGAGCCGCTTGATTCCGTTTCAATTCACTATTTTGGATCCCGCAGGATTCCTGCCCTTGAGATTCTATGACTGCTTTGGGAAATTCTCAAGCTACAGAACCACTTAGATTGAAAATACTAAGTGAAAAATGGTAGGCACGATCGGATTCGAACCAACGACCCCCACCATGTCAAGGTGGTGCTCTAACCAACTGAGCTACGTGCCTGCTACATTCAGGCGCGCAAAAATAACACCGCGCACCTGTAAGTGCAAGTAATGATTTCAAAAATCAGACTTGGTAGAAGTCTCGATACCACTCAACAAAGCGCTCAATTCCAGTTTCTACCGGCGTCGATGGGCGATAATCCACATCAGCAGCAAGGGCATCTACATCGGCATAGGTATCAGGCACATCACCGGGCTGAATCGGCAGCAGGTTCTTCTCCGCCTTTTTACCTAAACAGTCTTCCAGCACCTCAATGTAGCGCAACAGCTCAACCGGGCTGTTACTGCCTATATTGTATAGTCGGTAAGGCGCCTTGCTGGTGGCTGAATCCGGGGTATCACCTGTCCATTCCGGGTTCGGCTGAGCGACATGGTCCAGAGTACGAATAACACCCTCTACGATATCGTCAATATAGGTGAAATCCCGGCGATGGTTGCCGTAATTAAAAACATCAATTGGCTTGCCTTCCAAAATGGCTTTGGTAAACATAAACAGCGCCATATCCGGACGCCCCCAAGGGCCGTACACCGTAAAGAATCGCAGCCCGGTGGTGGGAATATTGTAAAGATGACTGTAGGTATGGGCCATCAGCTCATTGGCTTTTTTACTGGCAGCATACAGAGACACGGGGTGATCCACGTTATCGTGAACAGAAAACGGCATACTGGTGTTGGCACCGTAAACGGAGCTGCTGGACGCATACACAAGATGCTCTACCCCATGATGGCGGCAACCTTCCAAAATATTGATGAACCCCATGATATTGGAGTCAACATAGGCGTGGGGGTTCACCAGGGAGTAGCGGACACCCGCTTGCGCCGCCATATTAACCACCCGCTGGGGCTGCTCTTTTTTGAATAGCGCCTCGAGTGTTGGGCGATCTTCCAGCGCGGCTTTGACGAAAGTGAAGCCTGCACGATCTTGTAGACGTGACAGACGAGCCTCTTTCAAGGCGACATCATAGTAGTCGTTCATGTTGTCGAGGCCGATGACTTCGTCACCTCGATCAAGCAGTTGCTGACTTAGCGCAGCCCCAATAAACCCTGCTGCGCCGGTTACCAATACCTTCATACTGTTTCGAACCCCTAACTGATGAACGCCTGACTCTTGATCTCTTGCACTTCGTCTCTGAGGCGGGCAGCCTCTTCAAATTTGAGATTTTTTGCCGCTTCGAACATTTGTTGTTCCAAATCTTTTATCAGCGCGGCTACCTGTCGAGGCTGCATAGTGGCCAAATCTCGACCAGTATCGGATTTCTTATCCGCAACCTTACGGCCAGCCTTACGCAGACTACCGGGAGCCCTGGCCCCTTCCATGATGTCTTCAACGGACTTTTTGATGCCGATGGGCGTTATGCCATTGGCTTCATTGAAGGCAACCTGTTTAGCTCTGCGGCGGGCGGTTTCGTCGATGGCGCGCTGCATGGAGTTCGTTATTTTATCCCCATACAGGATGGCTTTGCCATTCAGATTACGGGCTGCTCGCCCAATGGTCTGTATCAGGGAGCGTTCTGAGCGCAGAAATCCTTCTTTATCCGCATCGAGAATGGTGACCAAAGACACCTCTGGCATATCCAGCCCCTCACGCAGCAAGTTGATGCCCACAAGCACATCGAACTCCCCCAACCGCAGATCGCGAATGATCTCCACCCGCTCTACGGTGTCAATATCGGAATGCAAATAGCGGACTCGCACCCCATGCTCCATAAGATAGTCGGTCAGATCCTCCGCCATACGCTTGGTTAGGGTTGTAACCAGCACACGCTCTTGCTTGGCTACTGTGGCGTGTATCTGAGACAACAGGTCTTCCACCTGAGTCAGCGCAGGCCGCACTTCGATTTCAGGATCCACCAACCCGGTGGGCCGCACGATCTGTTCAACAATAGCTTGCTGATGCTCCGCCTCGTAATTGCCTGGGGTGG
The DNA here is from genome assembly GCF_002863865.1 of Ketobacter alkanivorans. Classification (NCBI taxonomy): domain Bacteria; kingdom Pseudomonadati; phylum Pseudomonadota; class Gammaproteobacteria; order Pseudomonadales; family Ketobacteraceae; genus Ketobacter; species Ketobacter alkanivorans. Next base: position 856,722 of record NZ_CP022684.1, read on the forward strand.
CGGACACAAAAATAGTCTGAGGGCACAAGGCCTCCCATTCTTCAAATTTCAGTGGGCGATTATCCAAAGCAGAAGGCAGTCGAAAACCATATTGAACCAGCGTTTCCTTGCGTGATCGGTCACCACGATACATTCCGCCTACCTGAGGGACGGTTACGTGTGACTCGTCAATCACCACCAGAGCGTTGTCTGGCAGGTATTCGAACAGGGTTGGCGGTGGCTCGCCAGGTGCCCGGCCAGAAAGATAGCGGGAATAGTTTTCGATGCCGGTGCAGTATCCAAGCTCTTGCATCATTTCGATATCAAAGCGAGTGCGCTCACTCAAACGTTGATGCTCCAGCAATTTGCCTTCATTGGAATAGAACTCGAGCCTATCGTGTAACTCAAGCTTGATGTTCTCAATGGCACCAACCACCGTTTCACGGGGCGTCACGTAGTGTGATTTCGGGTAGATCGTGTATCGGGGGATCTTCTGCAACACCTCTCCGGTCAGCGGATCGAACAGGGACAGGTTTTCCACTTCATCGTCGAACAACTCAATACGCAGTGCCTCTCGCTCCGATTCTGCGGGAAACACGTCAATAACCTCACCTCGCACACGATAGGTGGCGCGGTTGAATTCGAGGTCGTTGCGGGTGTACTGAAGTTCGGCCAGGCGACGCACAATCTTACGTTGATCAATCTGCTCACCACGATCCAGATGCAGCACCATATTAAGGTAACTACCAGGATCGCCCAAACCATAGATAGCGGACACGGTGGCCACTATCAGGACGTCTTCCCGCTCCAACAAAGCCTTGGTGGCAGACAGCCGCATCTGCTCGATATGCTCATTAATGGAGGAATCTTTGTCGATAAAGGTGTCGGATGCGGGTACGTAGGCTTCGGGCTGGTAATAATCGTAATAGGAAACAAAATACTCCACCGCATTATCAGGAAAGAAGTCTTTAAACTCTCCATACAGCTGTGCGGCCAGGGTTTTATTGTGAGCCATCACCAGTGTGGGGCGCTGAACCTGCTCCACCACATTGGCAACCGTAAAGGTTTTGCCGGAGCCGGTCACCCCCAGCAATGTCTGATGGGAAAGGCCGTCATTCAGGCCTTCCACCAACTGAGCAATGGCAGCGGGCTGGTCACCCGCTGGCTTATACTTGGAGTGAACCTTGAACTTTTTCACTACTAGTCTTTCGTTCCACGACCGTACTGGTCATCGAGACGAATGATGTCGTCTTCCCCCAGATAGGAACCCGTCTGGATTTCGATAATTTCCAACGGAATTTTTCCGGGGTTTTCCAGATAATGAACCTCACCCAAGGGAATATAAACCGATTGGTTCTCTGCCAGCAAAATGCTGTCTTCTCCCCTGCGGACACGGGCGGTACCTTGCACCACGACCCAATGCTCGGCACGATGATGATGCAGCTGAGTGGACAGCTTAGCACCCGGCTTCACCGTAATACGTTTTACTTGATAACGATCGCCAGCATCCACCGAGTCAAAACGACCCCAAGGTCGATGTACCTCGCGATGGAACTCATGTTCTGAGCGACCGCTGGCTTCAATTAACTTCACGATGTCTTTTACTTTTTGAACCTGGTTGATATCGGCCACCAGAACGGCGTCTGCAGTTTCCACCACAACCAAATCCTTAACGCCCAGACAAGTGACGAGTTTGCCGCTGGCATGCACCATGGTGTTGTGGGTATCCTGGGTGATCACATCACCCACCAAAACATTGCCCTGCTCGTCTTTGTCCTGCACTTCCCACAGAGATTGCCATGAACCCACGTCAGACCAACCGGAATCCAGAGGGATCACCACGGCTTTGTCGGTTTTCTCCATTACGGCATAATCGATTGAATCTTCCGGGCACGATTCAAATGCCTCGACACCAACACGAATAAAATCCAAGTCTTCATTGCGAGCATCCCAGGAAGCTTTTGCCGCATCATAAATAGCAGGGTTCAACCGCTTCAGTTCTGACAGATAAACATCCGCCCGAAACGCAAACATGCCGCTATTCCAGTAATAATCCCCGGCTTCCAAATACTGCTGCGCCAACTCCAGGTTTGGCTTTTCAACAAAGGCCTCTATTGGCTGGCTGGCACCCTCACCCGATCCTGAGGCTTTAATGTAGCCATAACCAGTCTCGGGCTTGGTAGGAACCACGCCAAAAGTAACCAAGTTACCCGCCATTGCAGACTGGTTGGCCTGCTCCAAAACCTGGAGGAAGGCTTCGTTATTTTCGATATGATGATCGGAAGGGAGAACCAGCAGGACGGATTCCGCATTTCGCTCCAACGCCGCAAAACTGGCCAGAGCGATGGCTGGCGCAGTGTTACGCCGGGCAGGCTCTAACACGATCTCAGCACCACTCAGGTTCAATGCCTGCACCTGATCGGCCAGCAGAAAACGCTGATCATTGGCGGTAACAAATACCGGCGGCTCATCAGCGACACTGCCTTTCAATCTCAGCACGGTGTCTTGAACTAACGAATATCCTGAACACAGCGGCAGGAATTGCTTGGGGTATGCAGAACGGGACAATGGCCACAATCGGGAGCCGCTGCCGCCAGACAAAATCACAGGAATCATGGGGTTACAAATCCTTCTTCAACAGCCAAAACAGGCCGACTATACCACAATTATGCGCTTTAAAAGCGAAAGCCCGTGAACCTGGTTCTACGGGCTTACACAGACAACAAAACGGGCACGGATATTATGAGTTCAATTTCTGCCGAACCGATGCCAATTTTACGCACAGTACGAATACTTCCATGGTTTTATTAATATCCGCCAGGGAGGGGAAACTCGGTGCCAAACGGATATTTTTATCTTCAGGATCTTTACCGTAAGGGTAAGTCGCCCCTGCAGGCGTCAGCTTGACCCCAGCCTCGGCGGCTAGCCTTACTATTTCCCGCGCCAAGCCCGGCCGTGCATCAAATGACACGAAATAACCACCTTCGGGCACGGTCCAGCACCCTAAATCCGATTCAGCAAAGCCGGCATCCAGGTGTTCCAGCACCGCGTCAAAGCGCGGACGAAGCAGTTCAGCGTGCTTGTTCATATGAGCCATAAGCCCGCTGTAATCACCAAAAAACTTTACGTGGCGCAGCTGATTCACCTTATCAGGGCCTATGGTGCACATTCCCAGATGCTTCTTAAAGTGCTTGAGGTTTTCCTCGGATGCCCCCATAAACGCAAGCCCGGCACCGGCAAAGGTTACTTTGGAGGTGGAGCCAAAAATCAGCACCGAATCCTCGGTGCCATGCTGGCGTGCCACATCCATCAGATTGGCCAGCACAGGCGCATCATCATGCAGCGCATGGATGGCATACGCGTTATCCCACATCACACGGAAGTTAGCACCGGCAATACGGCCCAACTGTGCAATCCGATCCACCACCTCATCGCTATAGACAATGCCTGAGGGATTGGAAAAACGCGGCACACACCAGATGCCTTTGATACAGGGATCGGATTTAACCAGTGCCTCCACTTCATCCATTACCGGGCCATTTTCGTCCATGGCAACTGGAATCATTTTGATCCCCAGTTCTTCACATATGCCGAAGTGACGATCGTAACCGGGCACCGGGCACAGAAACTTAATTTCGCCCTCAGCCGACCAGGCAGAACCTGGCCCACGCGCTCCAAACAGGTGCGTAAAAACAACACTTTGAAACATTAAGGTAAGGCTGGCATTACCGCCAATCAGTGTCTCGGAGGGTTTCACCCCCAACACCTGAGAAAATAGGGCTTTAGCCTCTGCAAGACCATCCAGACCGCCGTAATTTCTGCAATCATCGCCGCCTTCTGCCTTGTAGGAGCCCGCTAAAATACCATCGAGACCATTAGATAGATCCAGCTGAGATCCACTGGGTTTACCACGGGTTAAATCCAAATTGAGTTTGGCTGCCAATATATCGGAATACTGACTTTCCAAATCAACTAACTGTGCTTTTAATTCCTGAGCAGACGCTTGGTCAACGTACAAGGTATACCCCCTTGAAATACAGATGTGTGACGCTACGAAAACGACACTATAGTGCGTTGCAATTCTAATGCAATAGACGGGGCAGGACTCCGAATCAAAAAGTAGCCCGAAAAAAACCGGCACCCGCCTGATCCATCAAGCCCTTTGACGTCCCTGAAAAATCTCTAACTACCTGATAAAAAAATGGAAAAAATTGGTTGACCGAACAGGGGTGTGCCCTTAATATACGCGTCCTCAAGAGCTGATCCACAGTAGCTCAGTTGGTAGAGCAAGCGGCTGTTAACCGCTGGGTCGCAGGTTCGAGCCCTGCCTGTGGAGCCAATATTAAAAAGGAAGCCAGCTGGCTTCCTTTTTTTTGCCTGCAATTTCCCGCAATATTGTGTTTTGATACGCTGCCACAACCCGGACAGCACATATCAGACTGCCCTTAACAAGCCCTCATCAATCGCCACCATCTGCTTCCTGCCCAGTATCGTGAGCAGCACCATGGCACGCTCTTCGCCTTTAGCGCAAAGATACACCGCCTCGATTCCTTTGAAAGGCCCATCCTTGATAACCACCTCCTGATCAGCCTTAAACAAAGGCATATTACGAAAGCCGTTCTCTTTGAACCTGAGATACTCGATGAATTTGTCGTCAACCTGCGCCCACCAGTCGCCAAACTTGAGCATCTTCTGCACCCCTCGGGTGCTCTTGATCGCTACAAAATGAGTCGCCAGACAGGAGAGATTAATAAACATGTAGCCGGTGAACAGCGCTTCGCGCTTGCCCTTCTTATCGATCAGCCAAGGGCAATAAACGTCAAGATCCTGATTTTCGAGATGGGTAACTGCGCGCCCTTCTTGTCGGGCTTTAGTTTTTATGACATACCAGGACATCGATCCTTCCCCTGAATAAACGGCTTCCTTTCGCCTTTATTAGCTATTGAAAATTAAGCATTTTTATTGGCGGCGTATAAGCTTACAGTATTGTACTTTAGATGGGATGCCTCAACCCTTTTTTACCAAACTAGAACAGTTTTTAACCCAAACAGGATGACCACATGAATACCAGCCGCCCCCCGAAAACGGTTTCTGCCTCTTCTGTGCAGAACCATGTATACAAAGTATTCCCCAACGATCTGAACGCGCACTATACGGTGTTCGGTGGCCTGGTTATGTCGTTATGTGACCGTGTAGCACTGGTGGTATCCGAGCGCCACAGCGGAAAAATCTGCGTAACAGCCTCCGTTGATTCATTTCACTTTGTGGCGCCGGCCAAAGACGGAGACACCCTTTTGATCAGCGCCGCAGTTAACAGAACCTGGTCAAGCTCTATGGAGATCGGCGTGCGCGTGGATGCGGAGAATTCATTTTCGGGGGAAAGCAAGCACATTGTATCGGCCTATTTCACGTTCGTGGCACTGGATGAAGATAACAGACCCTGTGAGGTGCCAGACATACAGCCCATGTCGGAAGATGAAATCAGACGTTACAACGGGGCCCAGGTAAGACGGGATGCCCGCCTTAGAACCCGGGAAAGCTTAAAGAGCATGAAATAATTATTGAACCGTGGACTCCGAGCCCTGAGTGGCCGTTTCAGAATTCTGCAGCTGCGCGATCATGTACTCAATGCCGTTATTTTTGAAATCCTCGGCACTGGCAGTTTTGAAGCTCTGCAGCACGCTCACGCCCTCAACGACGATGTCGTAAACCTGCCAGTTACTGGCATTGCGACCCACAAACAATTTATAGCTGATATTGTATTTGGTACCGGTCTTAACCTCGGTAACAACGCTATTGACCGCAGCCTGATCGCCCTTGTCATTCTGGCGTGCGCCAGTGACTTCCAGATCGTATTTTTTCGATGGATCATACTGGCTCACCAACGATAGGGATACACGCTGACGAAAGGCTTGGGTATAACGAACACGCTGATCTGGGGTAATCTTGCGCCAGTTCTTACCCAGAATCTGCTTGGCCATGGTTTCGAAGCTGACATAGGGTGCAAGCACCTCATCGCCAATTGTGATCAGGTGTGTTTTATCCGCTGCGATTTTATCCTGATCAGCTTGTAATCGCTCATTAACCGCTTCAAACAGGGAGGTGATCAACTTGTCTGGCTCAGCTTTACTCTCAGCCATAGCGGACGGCACCATCGAACCCATTGCCAACACCAGGAACAGGGCAAACTGAATTGTCATCGCCATAGGTTTACGCACTGTATACACAATATTCTCCAACCGATTCCGCTTAATTGACCAGTATAAAAACCCGTACCGGTTAATAAAAGGTAAATATTTCACTCAACACTGATTCGACCTTTGTTCCTGGCAAGGGTTCCTTTGCCGATTCCCTTCACGCCTGCCAGCTCGGCGGGTGACTGGAACGGCCCATTTTGCTGACGATAAGCCACAATAGCCGCCGCCTTCTTTGGGCCAACCCCCACCAACGCTCTGGAGAGGGTCAGCTCATCCGCCAAGTTGATGTTTATAGGCAGCGGAATAAAATATTGCTGCTTGTCCCCACTGAATGCCGCGCCCGGCCACCCACTGCAAAGGGCGAACAGCATCAGTAAGATGGGCAGTATTCGCATGACCAATCCTTGGAAAACGATGTTTCCAATAAGACAGGTCGGTGTTAAAAATCAGGCCTGTGCAGCGAGGCTCTTCAAGACATTATCTAACGCCACACGAGGATTGGAAGCCTGAGCGATGGGGCGACCGATCACCATATAGTCCACCCCCGCAGCCACGGCATCAGGCGGCGTCATGACTCTGCGTTGATCCCCAGCTTCTGATCCCACCGGTCGAATACCGGGCGTAACCAGGCTGAAATCGGCCCCAAACATTGGCTTCAGAATCGGTGCTTCCTGGGCAGAGCACACGACTCCATGCAAGCCTGAGTCCTTGGTAAGCTGAGCCAGTCGCTTAACCTGATCAATAGGCTCGAGATCCAAGCCCAGCTCTGTTAAATCGCTGCGCTCCATACTGGTAAGCACGGTAACGGCAATCAACTGGGTTCCTGTACCGGCCTGATCGACGGCTTTGCGGGCAGCTTCCATCATACGGCGACCGCCGCTGGCATGGACGTTCACCATCCAAACCCCAAGATCTGCCGCCACCCCACAGGCTTTGGCTACGGTGTTGGGGATATCGTGGAATTTCAGATCCAGAAACACTTCAAAGCGCTTTTGATGCAGCGCCTTTATGATGGATGGGCCTTCGCGGGTAAACAATTCTTTGCCCACCTTGATACGACACTTGGCCGGATCCAGTTGGTCAGCCACTTCCAGAGCCTGTTCACGATACTGAAAGTCCAGCGCCACTATGATGGGTGATTGACATGCCATGGGTATGCTCCTGATTAATCTATGCGCCAGAAACGACTATTCGCCTTCCAGACCCTGGATCGGCCGTACCGCCCCCCAGGTCTTACAAGTGGGGCATTTCCAGTGCAAGGTTTTGCCGTCAAACCCGCACTCGGTACACCGATAGATGGGCTTGTCTTTAATGAGTTTTTGGGTAAACGCCTGGAGGATGCCAAGATTATCTTTTTCATCACCCTCTGCGCGGGACATCTGCAAACTGATCAACCGATCCAGCCCTTTTACCGACGGCCGCTTCTTGAGATATTCAGACAAAACGAAAGCTCCGGACTGCTCCCCTTCCAGCTGCGTTACCAGATCCGATAATTCTATCACGATGGAGATTGCGGGAGTTTTCTCAAGACACTCAAACAGATATTTGGATAACTCGCTCATTTGACCGAGCTTTTCGTAGTTATCGTGCAACAAGGGCAGCGTATCGGGTACAAAGGCTGGATCTTGATCCAGCACCTTGCGCAACACTTTAACCGCCTCGCCATGATTGTTGGTTTCGGTTTCAAGCTCCGCCAGTATCATAGTGGCACGCACGCAGCATTTATCGGCTTGCTGTGCTTTTTTCACCTCCCGCCGCACCTGAACGTAATCCCCCAACTTCAGGCCCTGTTCGGCCAGCTCACAATGATAGTGGGCCAACCCAACCTGCAGCGACTTGCCTTTGGCAATCAGTTTCTCTGCCACCTCAATGCATTGCAGCCACTCACGCTCTTGCTCGTAAATAGTGAGCAAATATTCCAGTGCCTTGACTTGATTGAGGTTGTTTTCTTCAGCAATTTCCTTCAACAGGCGCTCGGATCGATCCAAAACTCCTGCTTTAAGGTAATCACGAGCCAGCTCCAGTTTAACGGCAGAATGCTGGGCTTTGTTCAGGTCCGAGCGTGCCAGAAGATCCTGATGAATGCGAATCGAGCGATCCACCTCACCACGTCGCCGGAACAGACTGCCCATCACAATATGGGTTTCGAACGTATCGCCATTTACATCCAGGGTTTTGAGAAGCAGATCCACTGCCTCATCCTGCTTTTCATTCAATAGCAGATTAAGGCCATCAAAATATTCTTTACCAACACCAAAGGAAGGCTCAACCGGTGCCCTTTTTTTGCGTTCTGTCTTCCCCAGAAGCCACCCGATTACAATGGCGACAAAAAGCAGGACACCAACAAAAAGATCCACCATATCAGGTGGATTCCTTCAGGTTTCGTTCGCGCAGCTTACTAAGCTCTTTGGATAGTTTCTTTGCTTCGCGACGGGCAGCGTTCAACTCGATCCCCAGCACTATACAAATCAGCACACACAAACTGATACCGACCAGCACACCGGCAAAGAAAAAAATCATTCCGAAACGAGCCACGCTCATTTCGATCGGTTCGGCAAAGTAGATGAGGTCAACCAGAATATCCTGATCGTTCTGGATCTGATACATCCCCAACACAACAGACACCAGCAGGATCACCAGCACCAGCATGAAGGCTTTCAATATGTTTCCCATGTCTTGCTCTTTTTGGCGGCTAAGCGCGTCTCAGGCGCGCATAAAAAAACGGCATGGACTAATCATGCCGTTTTTATCAGGGAATTCAAGCGAATACGGCTTATACCGTGGGCGCACCTGAGGAGCCTTCGTCTTCATCTCCATTAACCCGGTCCCGCAGCTCCTTGCCTGGCTTGAAATGGGGAACGTACTTTCCGGTCAGATCGACGGATTCCCCGGTCTTGGGGTTACGGCCCAGCCTTGGCGCTCTGTAATGAAGTGAGAAGCTGCCAAAACCACGAATTTCGATTCTGCCACCGGTGGCCAATGCCTGGGACATTTCCTCCAGCATGGTTTTTACCGCCAGCTCGACGTCTTTCTGAGAAAGTTGAGATTGTCGCTGGGCAACCCGCTCAATCAACTCTGACTTGGTCAACACGGAATTTCTGTTGTCGTTTGTCCCGTTGTCTTCCATTTTCTCAGTACCTCCCGCAGTACTTATTTCCCTGAAGCGCTTCGTTGCGCGGTGAGTTTTCTGCACCAACCTACGAGACCAGCAGGACAAAGTAGCTTAACTCGTTGAGAAAACTGTACTTATTAATTTAACTCATGTTTTAAATATAGCAAACTCTGACGCTTTGCAAGCTCAAAATTTGGCCGCCAGATCTATGACCGGACAGTCACAACCAATTCCGGTGACTGTTTATCCATTTTTAGAACTAAATTCTATAAAAACCTGTTTTTCCTGATTTTTTTAAAGTTTGCTTTAATTAAACTGGGATCATTATTTGGGGGCTAGAAATTATGTTGATCATTCCCGCGGAACGGGGCATAGACTGGCGACGGGCACCTGTGGTTACCGGGGCGCTGATATTACTCTGTTTTCTGGTCTATTTTTCATGGCAATGGCGTGACGATCAACGGCTTCAGGGTGCCGCGGAGTATTATCTCGAGAACGGCATGCTGGAGCTGGAGTTTCCCAATTATATTAGCCACTTGCATCAGAATGGCCGCGAATCTGAAGCAGTCGAGCTGGAGACGATCTGGGATTCAGATGAGCGTGGAATAGCGGCCTATGCCATTCTTGGTGATAAGTCTTTCACGGTTGAAATGGATAAAACCGACATCCAGTTTTGGGGCAAGGATGTATACCGTAACTGGCGCACGACAAGGGATACGGTCAATGAGATGATCGCTGAAATCAGTGCCTTCAAACTGGGGCTGATCCCTGCCGAAAGCCGCGCCATTACCTACATTACCTACCAGTTCATGCACGGCGATACCATGCATCTTCTGGGTAATATGGTGATACTGGCATTGACGGGTATCGCGGTTGAAGCGGCCATCGGTTCAACCTACTTTCTGGTCTGTTACCTGTTCTGTGGTGTGATGGCAGGTTTGGCTTTCACTCTGTTTAACTGGAATGACTACGGCACCTTGGTGGGTGCGTCGGGTTCCATCTCCGGGGTGATGGGAATGTACGCAGCACTGTACGGACTGCGTAAAATACGCTTCTTTTATAGTGTTATCTTCTATTTTGGCTACTTTACGGCCCCTGCTTTGGTGATGTTGCCGGTGTGGCTGGCGTGGGAGTTGATCAATGCCCTGTGGGGCGAACACAACAACGTTGCTTATATTGCCCATGCCGGAGGGCTGCTGGCCGGAGGGTTAGGGATGATGGTGGGCCGCAACTATCTGGTTCAAGTGGAGGAAACCTATCTCGATCAAGCCCCTGACGAAGATGAAGAATATCGAAAAGCACTGGATGAATATCTGAAACAACTGGCCGCCTTTAATTTCGACTCAGCGCGCCGTAAGTTGAGCACTCTGGAAGCAACCTACCCTGACAAAAATGCGGTACTGGAACAACGGTATCTGTTAGAAAAACTCACACCAAACTCCGAGAGCTTCCATCAATACAGCCACAGCCTGCTGGCCCGCACAACAGCAGACACGGCAACCATGCACATGCTGCATGATGTATACCGCGACTACGTACCATTAATGGCAGATCACATTTTGCCCGACGAAACGCTGCTGAAGCTGATGCTTAACTTTTGTCAGATCGACGCCTGGGATACTGTTCAAACGATGGTGAGATTGGCGCAAAAGAAGCGCCTTAAAGACCCCATGCTGGTAAAAATTCTGCGATTACTGGCAAGAGGCATCAATGAGCAGGGCGAGCACCATCTAAGCATTCAGTTTCGCGACTTGGCTGACAGTTTGGAACAGTCTCTGCAAGAGCCCTGATTGACAGGATTCCCCTTTCGATAAGCAGTTTTGGTCATGTCCGCCTTTACGGGGATTGGGTATGCTGAATCACACAATGACTAAATGGTCATAATGCGTACCCAATACCCACGCCAATAATAAAAAGCACACCAACAATACAGGAGCAGGACATGATTGAATGGAGCGAGCCCCAGCGCATGCTGCGTACCGCTGTTCGCCAGTTTGTAGAGCGGGAAATTGCCCCCAATCTGGATCAACTGGAACACGGTGACACCCCACCCTACGAAACCTTGCGTAAATTCCTGAAAACCTTTGGCATCGATGCCATGGCGAAACAACGCTTTGAATCGGATCTGGCCAAAGAGCGCGCAAAACTGGCGGGCGAGCCGCCACCTGAAAAGGAAGAGAAAGATCCGGCTGTGGTGGAAATGATGCGTGGAGAAGAAGCCGCCATGCGCATGATTCCCAGTATCGAGCTATGCCGTTACTGCCCTGGTATGGTTACCGCTTTGGGCGTGAGCATGGGCCTTACCGCTGGCACCATCATGTCACGGGGCACTATTGCGCAAAAAGAACGCTGGGCATTGGATCTGCTCACCCTGGATAAAATCGGGGCCTGGGCCATCACGGAGCCAAATTCGGGCTCTGATGCCTTTGGTAGCATGAAAGCCACTTGCCGACGTACCGACGATGGCGGATACCTGCTGAACGGCAACAAAACCTTTATCACCAATGGCCCTTACGCCGACACCATTGTGTTCATCTGCAAACTGGATGAACCCGGCGTTGAGCCCAAGCAGCGCAAAGTGCTCAGTTTCGTTCTGGATACCGGTATGGAAGGCCTTAGCCAAAGCAAACCCTTCCGCAAAATGGGCATTCATTCATCCCCCACAGGTGAGCTGTTTCTACAGGATGTAAAAGTAGGCAAAGATCGCCTGCTGGGTGAAACCGAAGAAATATCCTACCGTAGCGGCGTGAAAGACACCTTCTCGGCAGAGCGCTCAGGCGTGGCGGCTATGGCACTGGGTATTACCGAACGCTGCCTTGAGCTAAGCGTGAAATACGCTAAAGAGCGGGTTCAATTTGGCAAACCCATCGGTGAATTTCAATTAATTCAGGCCAAACTGGCGAAGATGGAAGTGGCCCGCATCAATCTGGAAAACCTGGTGTTCCGCTATATCGAAACGGTCGCCAAGGGTCGCAGTATGACGCTGGCGGAAGCCTCTGCCATGAAACTCTATGCAGCCCAAACTGCGGTAGAAGTGGCCATGGAAGCGGTACAGATACACGGCGGCAATGGCTATATGGCCGAGTATCAGGTGGAACAGCTGGCTCGCGATGCCAAGATACTGCAAATTTACGGCGGTACCGACGAGATTCAGATCACCCACATTGCCCGCGACATGCTGTCACGCGCTTAAACAACGATCAACGATATCGGGGCAGGCTGAACACTATGCCTGCTCAGTTGTCCCTCTTCACCATAACGGGTTTAAGAAACTCCCAGACATTATCCGCAATCAATGGCTGGGCTTGCTGGTTAGGGTGGATACGATCAGCTTGCATCAAGTTGTCGATCCCTCCCACGCCATCCAATAAGAATGGCAGCAGCGCCACATCGTTACGCTCGGCCACATCCACAAAAACCTGCTCAAAACGGCTGCGATATTTGTTGCCATAATTGGGAGGAATTTTGATACCCAACAATACTGGCTGTGCACCGCTCTCCTCCACTGCATCCACCATTGCCTGCAGATTGGCCTCCATTGCCACCAGCGACATCCCCCGCAAACCATCGTTGCCGCCTAACTCTATCAGCACCCAAGCGGGGGTTTCCCGCTCCAACAACGGTTTTATGCGCGCCACCCCGCCGGAGGTGGTCTCGCCACTGATACTGGCATTAACCACTTTTACGGGCTGAGCCTCCCGCGCGAACCGCTGACTCAGCAGAGTCACCCACTCCTGCCCCTGCGCAATACCGTAGCCCGCACTGAGACTATCCCCCAGCACCAGCAAAACCCGATGAGGAGCTGGCTGCGCTGCACTTACAGCACCGCTAAAGCAAACAACAATTAGAATTAAACTAAATACTGAAAATAATGGTCTCATCATTTGTTAGCATAACCACTCAGTGCAATTCATGAGAATGGAACCTTACCCCTTATGCCGCAAAACAGCCAATCCGTCCTGCTCGCCGATAACGTAGGTAAAACCGTACAGATGCCTGATCAGCAACTTACCATTCTGTCCAACATCAATCTGCAGGTTGCCGCAGCGGAATCCTTAGCCATTGTAGGGGAATCAGGATCAGGTAAATCCACCCTATTGGGACTGTTGGCAGGCCTGGATGTTCCCAGCACTGGCTCCATTTCGCTGATGGGAGAAAAACTGGAAACTCTGACAGAAGATCAACGGGCACGAGCAAGAGCCGCCCACGTGGGCTTTGTCTTTCAGTCATTCCAGTTATTGCCCAACCTCACGGCGCTGGAAAACGTCATGCTTCCTCTTGAGATTGCCAACGGCGGTGAGGTACGCAAAAAAGCCCAGGCAATATTGGAACAGGTGGGCCTGGGTAAACGCATCAGCCACTACCCCAATCAACTATCCGGCGGTGAGCAACAACGGGTCGCCCTGGCACGAGCCTTTGTAACGGAGCCGGCCATCCTGTTCGCCGACGAGCCCACCGGCAACCTGGATACACACACCGGCGAATCCATCGCTGACCAATTATTTGCGCTGAACGCGAATCGCAACACCACTCTGATACTGGTCACCCACGACATGAAACTGGCACAGCGCTGCCAGCGCACCGTCATCATGAATGCAGGGCAACTACAATGAAACACGTCCTGCTGGCCCTGCGACTCTTAAAGAGAGACTGGCGTTCTGGGCATCTCAATCTGCTGCTGATCGCGCTGTTTGTAGCCGTCACCACCCACAACACCATTGGCTTTCACAGTGAGCGCATCGAAAACGCCATGGAATTGCAGGCAGCAAACCTGATGGGTGGCGATCTAGTGGTGCGCAGCCCGGTTAGCATCAGTGATTTCCCATCCGTTACAGACAGCATCACCGCCGCCACGGCCGTTGAATTTTCCAGCGTGGTAATGGCAGGTGATGCCATGCAGCTGGCATCTATCAAAGCAGTGACCGCTCATTACCCCTTGAAAGCACCGCTTAAAATAAGCGATCAGCCCTTTGAGCAAGATTACGAAACCAACCAAGGCCCCGCTCTTGGTAAAGCCTGGCTGGAACCCCGGTTGTTCAACGTACTGGGCGTAAAAGAAGGGGATATGATTGATGTTGGTGACACTCAGCTACAAGTAGAAAAGGTACTGACCTTTGAACCGGACCGCGGTGGCAGCTTTTATGCGTTCGTACCACGCTTGATGATGCATGCAGATGATCTGGCCAAGGCCAACCTGATCCAGACCGGTAGCCGGGTGGATTACTATTATCAGTTTGCAGGCCCAACCGCAGCCATCGAATCCCTTAAAAATGCAGTAGAACCTTTGCTGCAGCCAGGCCAATCCGTTCTATCCATTCATTCACGTCAGCGTACCGTAAGTGCGGCCTTGAACCGGGCTCAAGGCTATCTGCAATTGGCCAGTCTGATGGCTATTTTACTGGCATCAGTAGCGCTGGCCATGGGTGCACAGTTCTTTAGCGAGACCCGCTTCGATACCGCTGCGCTGCTGCGTTGTTTTGGCCTGCAATCCCGGCAGATTCTGCTGGTATTCAGCGTTCAGCTGATCGCGTTGGCGCTCATCAGCGGCGTGCTGGGCGGCAGCCTGGGCTGGATTTTACACTTTTCCCTCAGTGAACTGCTGGCCGGGTTATTGCCCAAAGACATCCCCCTACCCTCCGCTGCACCTTTTTTCAGCGGCCTTGCTCTGGCGTTGATTATTCTGCTGGGCTTCAGCCTGCCTGCTCTGGTGCAATTGCAACGCACCTCCCCCCTGCGAGTGCTGCGCCGCGATCTAACCCCTGCCCCCCTGTCAAAATCCCTGTTTTACATAGTGGTGATTGTTTTAATTGGCGGGTTGATGCTTTGGTATACCCGTGACCCAGTGCTGATCGCAGCGATACTGCTGGGCAGCGCAGCCGCCTGGCTGATCACCTACCTGCTCACTGCATTGTTCGGCCTCCTGATCCGCGCTATCGGCCAGCGCAGTTCTCTGTCCTTGCAGGCAGGCTTGCGCAACCTGAGCCGCCGTCAAATAAGCACCCGGGTACAACTGCTGGGATTCGGCCTCACCGCCATGGCCATGCTGATCATCCTGCTGGTAAGAGGGGAGCTGATTGATACCTGGCAAAAACAACTGCCGGAGCAGGCGCCCAACCATTTTGTGTTAAACGTGCTGCCCCAGGATGCCGCAGGTTTTGCACAGCACCTAGGCAAGAACCAGATCCAAACCCAGCCCCTCTACCCCATCGTGCGGGGCCGCCTCACCCACATCAACCGCAACCCCATAGCCGAGGCCGTGACGAAAGAAGAAGGCGAACAGCAGGAGGAAGCCCTCAACCGGGAGCTGAACCTGAGCTGGTCAAGCACCCTGCCCAGCGACAACAACATCGTGGCCGGGCACTGGTGGGATAAGATCGCCGACGATGGGCAACGCAGAGTCTCCATTGAGCAGCGACTGGCCAACCGTCTCGACATCAACCTCGGCGACGAACTCAGTTTCTTTGTAGCCAGTCAAACGTTCAGTGCTACTGTCAGCAGCATCCGCACCGTTAAATGGGAATCGTTCCAGCCCAACTTCTACCTGATGTTCAATCCAGGCGGTTTGGATGATCTGCCTGCCACCTATCTCACCAGCTTTTATCTGGAGAGCGAGCGCAAGCACCTGCTCAAACCACTGGTGCAGCAGTTCCCTGCCATTACGCTGCTGGAAGTCGATGTAATCCTAAAGCAAGTCAGAACCATACTGAATCAGGTCAGCGCCGCGGTGGAGTTCATCCTGCTGTTTGTGCTGGCAGCAGGGCTTACCATCACCCTGGCCACCCTTATAACCACCATGCCCCAGCGCTACAAAGAAGGCGCAATCATGCGCACCCTGGGGGCAACACGCCGCCAGCTCATCATCCAGCAGTGGTCTGAGTTCTTCGCCATTGGCGCGCTGTCTGGCCTGGTTGCCTGTTTCGGTGCCGAAATGGCCCGTTTCGGTATTTATCTAAAGCTGTTGTCTATCCCCTATACTCCCAACCCCTGGATCTGGATAATAGTGCCCCCACTTATGGGCCTGTTGATTGGGTTAGCCGGGCAGATCAGCAGCAAACGCATCCTCAATCAAAGCCCGGCGTTAGCATTGAGAGAATAAAACCCTATGTCCCTACTACGACTTCGTGACATTCATCTGGCCTTTGGCGGGCCGGAACTGTTGAGTGGCGCCAACCTGAACCTGGAAAAAGGCGAGCGCGTGTGTCTGGTGGGGCGCAACGGAACCGGAAAATCCACCCTGCTCAAAATCGTCAGTGGCCAAATCAAGGCCGACGAAGGCCAAATTGAAATGACGCCAGGCACCAAAATCGCCTGGCTGGAACAAGAAGTGCCGAAAGGCACCACAGGCAGCGTCTACGACGTGGTAGCCTCGGGCCTGGGGAAAGTGGGCGACCTGATCAAACAATACCACCACCTTATCGAGGAAGTCGCCGAAGGCAGCGAAGCGGCTTTCGCCAAGTTGGAGACAGTACAAAAAGCACTGGAGGCCGAAGATGGCTGGGCGCTACAGCAGCGCGTGGACACCACGCTCTCCAAGCTCTCACTCAACGGTGACGTACCTTTCGAAGCCCAGTCCGGCGGGGTCAAGCGGCGCGTGTTACTGGCCCGAGCCTTAGTGCAAGAGCCCACCATTTTGCTCCTGGACGAGCCCACCAACCATCTCGACATTGAATCCATAGCGTGGCTGGAAGACTTCCTGCTGAGCTACAAGAACAGCGTCCTGTTCATCACCCACGACCGCGCTTTCCTCAGCAAACTGGCCACCCGCATTGTGGATCTTGATCGTGGTCAGCTCACCAGCTGGCCCGGCAACTACGAGACCTATCTGCAGCGCAAAGCCGATGCGCTGGAGGCTGAAGCCGCAGAATGGGATCGTTTTGACAAAAAGCTGGCTCAAGAAGAAGTCTGGATTCGACAGGGTATCAAAGCCCGCCGCACCCGCAACGAAGGCCGGGTCCGAGCACTGGAAGCCATGCGCAATGAACGCTCCCATCGACGGGAACGTCAAGGCACAATGAACGCCACCATCCAGCAAGGGGACCAAAGCGGCAAAAAAGTCATCGAAGCCAAAAACATCAGTGTCAGCTTTGATGGACGCCCCATCATCAAGAATTTTTCAACGTTGGTGTTAAGAGGCGATCGCATCGGCATCATCGGCCCCAATGGCGTGGGCAAATCGACCCTGATTCAAGCATTATTGGGCAAATTGGAGCCGGACACAGGTGAAATCACCATAGGCACCAACGTCGAAATCGCCTATTTTGACCAGTTACGCGCCCAGCTGAACGAAGAACTCAGCGTACGAGAGAACGTTGGCCAGGGCAGCGATACCGTCACCATCAACGGCCAAAGCAAACACATCATGGGTTATCTGCAGGATTTCCTCTTCAACCCTGAGCGGGCTCGCACCCCGGTACGTGCGCTCTCCGGTGGCGAACGCAACCGTCTGCTGCTGGCCAAACTGTTCACCCAACCGTCCAACGTACTGGTGCTGGACGAACCCACCAATGACCTCGACATTGAAACACTCGAACTGCTGGAAGAACTGGTAGATCAGTATCAGGGCACCATCCTACTGGTGAGCCACGACCGGGCCTTCCTCAACAACATCGTCACCAGCAGCATCGTATTTGAAGGTGATGGCAACCTGGCAGAGTACGTGGGTGGCTACGATGACTGGTTGCGCCAGCGGCCAAGCACGCCAGCCATCAAAACCACGAGCAAGGAGCCGGCACAATCAGCACCCGCCAGCAAACCAGCCAGTAAACCCGACAAAAAACTGAGCTTTAAAGAACAACGAGAGCTGGAGGCGCTGCCTGAAGCACTCGAAAAGCTGGAGCAGCAACTGGAAACAGTTCACCAGCAATTGGCAGATCCCGGCTTATATCAACAAACGCCCGAGCAAATAGCTGAGGTAAAACAACAAGCTGAACAGTTGGAAAAGCAACTGGAAACCACATTCGCTCGCTGGGAAGAACTGGAGACGTTAAAAAACAACAACTAATGCAGCGCCGAGACTGGAAAAAAAGCCCAACTGATCTAAACTGATTATAAAACAAGCAGTTACCAACATCATTGGCTTTTTTGGGTGAACGGATAGTACTTTGACCAAGACTCAAGTCACATCAGTTGTGTTAGGCGTTGTCGTCGCGGCGGGCATTCTGTTCAGCGAAAATACGGTTGTGGAAGCCGCTCTGATAGGGGCTTTCGCCGCCGTCATGTTTGCACTGTGGTGGGGCCAGCGCGCCAAAGCCGCAAATCAGGCACAGCAACCGGTCATGCATCCATTAAGCGCGCAGCCATCTGTCAATGCAGCCATCCGCGACAACGAAGCCAGCTACGAAAACATTACCCGCAAAGTCCATTCCCTGGACAAAGCCATTCGTGACAGCAGCGCAACACTGTCCAGCAGCTTTTCGGGCCTCGGCAGCACCTCAAATCAAAGCAACATGTTGATCAATGAGGTCATGAAATCCGTTACTGGCCACCACAGCCAGCAAAATAGCGATGAAGAAAACGTCACGGTCGAGAAGTTCGCCAGCGAAGTGAGCGACATCCTGATGCAATACGTATCGTTGTTGATTGATGTGAGCGAAAAGAGTGTTCAGGCAGTTCATCACATTGGCGACATGGTGAGCGAACTGGATCAAATGTTCTCGCTTCTGGCAGACATTCGCACCATTGCCGAACAAACCAACTTGCTGGCTCTAAACGCAGCCATTGAAGCGGCCCGCGCCGGGGAAGCCGGTCGCGGCTTTGCCGTGGTAGCCGATGAAGTGCGTAAACTCTCCCAGGACACAAACCGTCTTAGCGATCAGATCCGTAACCGTGGCGAAGTCACCAAATCCACAGTCACCATGGTACGTGAAATTGTAGGGGCTATCGCCTCACTGGATCTGAACGACGCCATCAATGCCAAGGGGCACGTCGACAATATGCTGCAGGGTTTAGAAGAAACCAATCAACATATTTCCAGCACCATGGATCAACTTAACTCGCTGAACGTGGACGTCAATCGCCATGTCAGCACTGCAGTGCAGGCCATGCAATTTGAAGACATCATTACCCAGATCATCTCAGAAATCAGCCAGGATCTGGAACGGTTGGACTCCGTCAACCTCGTATTAGGTGACGTTTGCGCATCCGCCAACATTCAAGAAAACCACATGGACCGAGTATCCAAGTTGGAAAATGTACTCGCAGTGAAGAAAAAACAGTCCATAATGCGGGATAGCGTCAACGACGCATCCGCAGAGGGCAATATCGATCTTTTCTAATCTCGGCAAGGAGAAAACCAATGCCTGTTGAAAGCACCTCATCCAGCGATGGCAAAACCATCACCATCGGCATCAGTGGCCGTTTCGACTTCGAAATTGTGCAGGAATTCCGCGCTGCATATGGCGAGAAAAAAGACGTCGACTTTGTTATCGATATGCGCGCTACCGAGCACATGGACAGCTCTGCCCTGGGCATGCTGCTGAACATGCGTAAAAGCCTGGGCGACAGCGCCAAAATCGCGATCATCAACTGTCGACCGCAGATCAAAAAAATACTGACCATTTCGAGATTCGATAAAAAGTTCGACATCGAGTAAGCTCGCCAACGGAGTGGAGCTGTCATGAAAATTCTGGTGGTGGACGACACCGAAGCCAATCGCAAACTATTGGCTTGGATGCTTGAAGACGATGGCCATACAGTAATAGAAGCCGTTAATGGTCAACAGGCCGTAGAATTATTCAAGGAATCCGAACCTGACCTGGTGCTCATGGACGTCATGATGCCGGTGATGGATGGTTTTGAGGCCACCCAGGCCATAAAGGAATACCTGGGCGGCACCCACGTCCCCATTATTTTTCTCACCGCCCTCTCCGACGATGCATCTCTCACCAAATGCCTTTCTATCGGCGGTGATGACTTCCTCAGCAAACCTATTAACGAACAGGTTTTACAGGCAAAAATCAAAGCTCATACCCGTATTAAGGATTTGACCGAACAGCTGAAACGACAAAACAAAGAACTGACCTTAATGCATCAGTTCACATTGCGAGAGCACGAAATCGCCAAGAACGTGTTCGATAGCGCGCTGGCCGCCAGCATTCTAGACAGTAAAAACACGCGCCATTACATCTCTCCGGCAGCCACCTTTAACGGAGATCTGCTGCTTGTTTCCATCAGCCCCTCCGGTGGCCTTTACGCCATGATGGCCGACTTCACAGGCCATGGCTTACCCGCAGCGATTGGCGCGCTGCCCGTCTCCCAGGCGTTTCTGGAAGCAGCCCAACAAGGAGCTTCCGTCAGCAGCATCGCCAGAGAATTAAACAGTACACTAGAAAAGTTTCTACCTGACGACATGTTTGCTGCCGCAGCCATCGCAGAACTGAACGCCGATGGCAGCAGGCTTACACTGTGGCTGGGCGGCATGCCTGATGCCATACTCACCGATTCGAGTGGAAAGCTAAAACAACTGATCGAATCCACTCACATGCCACTGGGCATACTAGAAGACGAAGAATTCGAACGGGAAGCCAACATTCTGGAGGTCGTCAGCGGCGACCGCCTCTATTTGTACACCGACGGCATCCCCGAATCCCTGAACCCACAGGGAGAAATGTACGGCGAAGAACGACTGCTAAAACATTTTGATGGCAGCTCCAACGATCCAGTCAAACACCTTATCGACGAAGTTAACGCATTTACCGGCAACAAAGATCAAAACGATGACATCACTCTGCTGGAGTTGACCTGCAAACCGGTGGAAGCCAACATCACAGGTGACGCCTCAGTACTGACGCTGAATCACGCCCTGCCCTGGAAATTCAGAATGTCGCTCACGGCAGAAGAGCTGCGCAAGCCAACCTCCCCTGTCGGACAAATAGTCGATATGATCGCGGCCGCCCCTGGTATCGAATCCCACAAAGACTATCTGCACACCATCATGGCAGAGCTATTCTCAAACGCTTTAGAACACGGGGTGTTGGGGCTAAGCTCAGAGCTTAAAAAAACCGAAGACGGATACCTGGAATACTACCAACAACGCGAAGAAAAACTGCAAGCACTGCAAAGCGGTCAACTGGACATCACCATCACTTTCCGCACCGAAGGCCCAAAAGGCTACCTCACTTTGCGGCTGGATGATTCCGGCCCCGGCTTTGACTTTGAAAACCGCAACCACTCAGGCGATGATGATTCATTCGGTCGCGGGGTTGACCTGATAGAAACGCTCTGCGAAAAAGTTACCTATAGCCAGGGCGGCACACGAGTAGAAGCAGAATACACCATCTACACCTGATGCCTGGTTTCAGCCAAGCAACTCTTGACGATAGGCCGATGGCGTTTTACCCGTCCACTTCTTAAATGCGCGATGAAATGAACTGGCCTCTGAAAAACCCATTAACAGCGCAATTTCATCAATGGTCAATTCCGGTTTGGATAAATAAAAGATGGAGGCATCCTTACGGATCGTATCTTTTATTTCCTGGTAGCTGGTGTTTTCATCCTTCAAACGGCGACGCAAAGTCTGCGGGGTCATCGCCAACTTCTCGCACACTATCGAGAAGTCAGGGAAGTTGTTACCGAACTCCTTACTGATGATACTGCGAATCTGAGCGTTCAGGCTGGCATTTTCAATATCACCATCCATCAACTCTTCTAAGGATGCTTTCAAAAACTTGCTCAGAGAAAGCTGATTCTGTACCAGAGGCATGGACATATAACGACTGTCCAGCACGATTTCACAGCGCGACTGGGCATAATGCACCTGACAGGGGAATTGATTGGAAAATTCACCATCATCAAAACAGTCAAAATCCAGATTAATGCGTTTTGGCACGATCTGTTGGCCAATCAGCCAACTGAGAAAACGCAACGTAAGAAACACCACAGCCTCCATAATGTGAGGCCGAAACATCACCTCACCGCGCGAGACAAACTGTATACAAGCATCATCACCGACTGGCAGCAGGCGACTGGCAATCGCATAATCAAACAACTCATAGAACTTGGCACCGCGACGAATTGCTTTCTCAAGCGTAGCGCAATTGATAACGGCGTGGGCCATCATACTGAAGGTGCCAGGTTTTGAAACGCGGCCAGAGCCGAACCCCATGAACTCATCCTCAGTGTGCCGCATTACGGTCAACATCAGATGAATAAACGCTTTTTTATCCACTCTTGCGTCAGGATCTGTCAGCGCGGACACATCAATGCCACACTCCTGCAACAACAACTCGGTACTGAAACCTCCTCGCTTGGCGGCTTCAAGAAGCAAAAGCACCTGACTTATTGGGATGGATCTAGAACTCACAGAAAAGCCTTTAATTTATTTATAAATCAACAGTTTGTATAGGCTCGACAGGTTTGCGTAATTTCCCTAAGCTCCGTATGGGGGCTACAATGAATAAATGGCAAACAGCCAACAACTTTACTGGCTTCCATGACGAAGTTCCAGTCCTTGTCGTTTTAGGTCATGAAAAATGGCACATTAAGTCATTGTTGCAAATGGTGCCCACACCAATAATTGCGACTATACAGTCTGGCATGATTTGGGCAAGCAACATTTATAGTATGTGGAATTACCGGTATTAAACGGCAATTCCAAGAAACCGGAGAAAACCATGAGTTTTGACAACAGATCCATTTTCGAAGAAGAGCATAAGGTTTTTCGAGACAACTTCCGTCGCTTCTGTGAAGAAGAAGTAAAGCCTTACCAAGAAAAATGGATCGAGCAAGGTATCGTTGATCGTGAAATCTGGGAAAAGGCAGGCGAAAACGGCTTTCTTGCTCCCAAGGTAGACGAAGAATACGGCGGCTTGGGCCTGGCTGACTTCCGCTACAACCAAATCATGATCGAAGAGCTAGCCTATGTGGGCGAAAGTGGTTTCGCTCTCAGCCTGCATAACGATGTTATTGCGCCCTACATCAGCGCTTACGCCACCGATGAGCAGAAGCAGCGCTGGCTGCCAGGAATTTGCAGCGGTGAAATCATCCTGGCAATCGCCATGACCGAGCCTGATACCGGTAGCGACCTGCAAGCCATCAAATCGCGCCTGGAAGACAAAGGCGATCATTACATTCTGAATGGCTCCAAAACCTACATCAGTAACGGCATCATCTCTGATCTGGTGATCGTTGCCGCCAAAGCACCAGAAGGTGTCACCCTAGTGTGTGTTCCACGCGGAGCCGAAGGCTTCAATCGCGGTCGCAACCTGAAAAAAATGGGTATGAAATCTCAGGACACCGCAGAGCTGTTTTTTGAAAACGTAGTGGTACCTAAAACAGACGTACTGGGTGTTCCTGGTCAGGGCTTTATCTACCTGATGCAAAAACTGGCCGAAGAGCGACTGGTATGTGCAGTAGGTGCAATCGCCTCCTCCGTATACGCGTTCAACGAAACGCTCAAATACGTGAAAGAACGAACAGCTTTCGGCAAACCCATCGGCAAGTTCCAGAACACTCGCTTCCGCATGGCTGAAATGAAAACTGAAATCACCATCGGACAAGTATTTATAGACAACCTCGTCACCAAACTAAACGATGGCAAACTGACGCCAGACGAAGCCAGCATGGCTAAATGGTGGTGCACCGATCTACTGAATCGAGTCGTAGACAGCGGCGTGCAGTTCCACGGTGGCGCGGGATACATGATGGAATACCCCATTGCACGGGCCTATGTGGATGCACGCATTACCCCAATCTTTGCTGGCACCAACGAAATCATGAAAGAGATCATTGGCCGCAGCCTGGGGCTGTAAAACCCGGCATTGAACGGTACAAGAGAGGCTGGTCTTCAGTCGGCAAAGGAGGCGGTTTCATACCGCCTTTTTTGTGCCAGCCCACTGTTCAACCCATAAATACAAATCCAATAACAAGAAAAGTCAGGAGCACATAACATGACATCGGTACGATTCGACGAACGTGTCGTCATAGTAACGGGCGCAGGTAACGGCCTGGGCAAAAGCCACGCTCTGGAATTCGCCCGCCGAGGCGCTAAAGTCGTTGTCAACGATTTAGGTGGCAGCGCCTTCGGCGATGGTGCCAGTAAAAGCGCAGCGGATCTGGTGGTGGATGAAATCATCGCCGCCGGGGGCGAAGCCGTGGCCAACTACGATTCTGTCACCGATGGCGAAAAAATCGTTCAATCCGCACTGGATAACTTTGGTCGTATTGATGTGGTCATTAACAACGCAGGCATTCTGCGTGATAAAAGCTTTATCAAAATGACCGAGGATGACTGGGACCTGGTCTATCAAGTACACGTAAAGGGCGCCTTTAAGGTCAGCCACGCGGCGTGGCCTTATATGCGCGAAGCGGAATACGGCCGCCTGATCTTTACAGCCTCCGCTGCTGGTATTTACGGCAACTTTGGCCAAGCCAACTACAGCATGGCCAAACTGGGTCTGCACGGCCTGAGCCAGACACTGGCTATCGAAGGCAAAAAGGCAAATATATTGGTCAATACCATTGCACCCATCGCTGGATCAAGGCTCACAGAAACCATACTTCCACCACCGCTGGTAGAACAACTAAAACCGGAATTCGTTACTCCTCTGGTGGTAAAACTTTGCGATGAGAACAGTCACGATACTGGTGGCCTATATGAGGTTGGGGCTGGTTGGATGGGCCAGCTGCGCTGGGAGCGCAGCAAAGGCGTCGGCTTCAATCTTGGTAATGGCATCAGCGCCGAAGACGTTAACGACAACTGGGCCGCCATCACCGGTTTCGACAACGCAGACCACCCCCGCAGCGGGCAGGAAGCCATGATGGCAATGATGCAAAACCTGCAGAATCGCTGATCGCTCATAAACAAAAAGGCCCTGTCATTCAGGGCCTTTTGCTGCAACCAAACCGGGTAGTGCACACTAAAGCGCCCCACCTCTATACTTAGCCAACTGGCGACTCAACGCCACCAACTCACCCCGCGAATCCCAGATCTCACCATCTTCTTCCATCAACCCATTAATCAGATAACGGGTTCGAAATCGAGCAGTCAACAACCCGGGTGCAGGTTTGGCGCGCACATGTACCGTTAACTCCAAGGTAGGCACCCACCCCACTGCCCCAAACTTTGAAAACGTCGTCGGCGGCACACAATCAGCAAAAAACGGCAGAGACATCACATCAGGCTCAGTGCCGTCACGCAAAAAAGCCATCAGCTCGTGATCCATACGATCAGCGGTTTTTCCCCGCAACCAATCTGCAGTAACAGGCGAGAACAATAGCTCTACCCGCTCGTGTATTGCCAGAAAACGCGGCGACGTCAGGCATTTCTCCCGCTGAATCTCTGGCGGCTGATCACCAACCCAAGTGACACCACTGGTTTCTTCCAAGTCTCCGTAGGTCGCGGTGAAACGTACTCGCTCTTTGCCTTCCTGCACAAACTTCAGTGCCGCCGTGGATACCGTATTACCCTGCCGAATCACCTCTAAGTGCAGATCCGCTGGCCCCACCATAGCCTTCTCAACATAATGCCCGGTGATGGTCAAAGGGTCGGGGTGCGACAATGATTCACTAAATGCCCTTGCCGCAATCGACATCATATAACCGCCATTGGGGATGCCATTCACGCTCCAACGGTCGGTTACATTAGCCTTCAAGATATTGTCGGCAACACGCTCAACCGCCGTATCGTCCCAAAACTCACTCATCGGTTCACCTGCCAATTACAGTAGCGACAAAAAGCCCATTGGATTGTGAGTACGCGCCACCGACATGGTAAACACAAAAGCCACCAACGCAGCGGCAAAGGCCACGGCCCGAATCATCTTGGTTTTACCACGCTTCAGTGCCACCACACCCAAAACGATATAGGCCACCAACGCAACAACCTTAACCGTCAACCAGCTTTGCTCAAATGGGTACTGCTGCGACATTACACACAGCACTATGGCACACAGTAACAACAAGCTATCATTTACATGAGGTAAGATCTTTACCCACTTTTTTTGCAACATGCCGGAATCCATTAACATCCAGCAGCCGCGAACCAGGAAGAACAGACCACTGATCACCGCGAACATCATGTGGCTGTGCTTGAAAGCGATATACATATTTCACCCCGTAGAAGAACAATGACTCTAAAGAAAGCCACATACGATAAGTTGATTAAGCCCGATGGGCAACCGCAATATGGACGATTTAACAAACCTTTTGCAGAGATAAATTATCGCGACTTCGATTACTGCAACAATATGGATAAACCGGCCAGCAGGTTGCAAAAGCACTTCCACTACAACCAGTTTCATTTTCTCGGCATTCACAGCCCCGATTTTACAATGGCCTGCGCCATTGCCAACGTACGTTACGTCGCCAATGCCTTTGTTTACCTATTTAACCACCAAAGTGGCGAACTGCATCAACGAAGCTTTATTCAGCCATTAGGCCTGCGCTGCAAACAATCCAATCAGCCATTTCACGGTTTGAGCCGTTTCACGAAAGGCGATGCCCAATTCGAGATACTGGGGCGCAGTGCCCCGAACCGTTACGATCTCAGTGTCAAAATCGGCAAATCCATCAGCATCGACGCAACCATAACAGCACCAGACACCCTTGAGCCCACTGCCCTGTGTACCCACACCGGATATAACGGCTGGGCCTATACCCAAAAGCTCAACACGCTCTCCGTAGAGGGCTATATCCACTGGAAACAACACACTCTGGCACTGGAGCAAGACCGATGCCTGGCCAGCAGCGACTGGAGCTGTGGCTATATGCGACGGGAAACCGCCTGGAACTGGGCCAGCATCAGCGCTTTTCTGCCAGATCAAACGCGCCTGGGTCTGAACCTGGCATGCGGTGTTAACGAAACCAGTTTCAATGAAAACACCTTATGGATAAATGGAACCGCACACGAGCTTGAATCCGCCGTGTTCGAGTTTGATCGTAAAAATCGTATGGCCCCATGGCAGATCACCACTCGAGATCGCAAAGTTGAGTTAACCTTTGTGCCGGAAGCCCGCCATGAGGAAAAAGTGAACGCGTATCTGGTTGCATCCAATTTTTCGCAACTGCCCGGTCGATATTATGGAACCGTTCAAGATCGCGACTGTCACACCTATAAGCTTGATGGGGTGTACGGCTTAGCCGAGGATCACTATGCCAAATGGTGAGGTCACGCATAAAAAAACCGCGCCTTGTGAGCGCGGTTTTTTTAAAGGAAGCGATTAACCGTTATTGCGCGGTATAAATCACTTTTACACCTTCAGCAACCGAAGCAGAGTCGATATAGCCAACGGCTTCATCGTCTTCCAATACGGTTTCCAGTACTTCAGCATCATCAAAGTACTGCTTGGGGGGTTTACCTTTACCCGTGAAGATCAATCGAGACCAATAGGCGTTCAACTGCGAGGGCGTTTTGTCTACCACTTTTTCGTAGAACGTCGCTCTGGCCTCGTTACCTTCAGCCTGATCTACCGGTGTGGCAGATACTCCACCGATGTCGTTACGCTTACCCAGGAACAATTGCTGAATATCACCAGAGCTTGCGCTGTTAAGAGAAGAATTGGCGTTAACAATTACAACCACCTCAGCCGAAGCAAAGGTTGCAGCCATCATCAAACCAGCCGTGGACAGTACTCGTGCGAGTTTTAGTTTTATAGTCATTATCTGCTCCCCCCTTAAAATACAGCGTCGATTGAGAAGGAGTAGATAGCGGTATGATTACCCGCCGCGTCTGGATTTGTTGCATCTGTCTTGGCAAAGCGTCCGGAACCTTGGAATTCCTGGGTAACAGGGGTCCCTCCAACTACGCCAAACGTTGGCCCTGGTGCAACCACACCAATTACAGGATCAAAGCCTCCTGTAACGTCGTAACTGCCAAAATTCTCATAGTGGGCAACTTCAAGCTTAGCTTTAACTCGAGGGCTAATATCGTAGGTTAACCCCAGCGTATAGGATTGCTGCTGTTGAACCAGAGCTTGCATGCCACCCTGAAGTGTAAGTACGTCCTGAATATTTTGAGCTGTAACACCGGGTATACCATTAGCGACAGCAACATAAGCTGTTTCCGCCACCACCGAAGTGTAGTCAGTTACATCACTGATCTTCTCATCGTGATAACTATCGGTGTAGAACTTGGCAAAAGTCACATGTGGCATCCACTTGCCAAAACGATAACCAACCGTGATGTATCCACCATCGCCAGCAGGCTGAGGAACATCTTCCACCCTAAGGTTGGATATCTCAGCCATAACCAACAACTTACCATTGTCGTACATCCCAGCAGCAGACATATACTGAGTGCGCGCGTTGGTTAATACCGTTTCTGTGATCGGATCTGGCACCCCTAAAGCATTACCAAGTGTAATTACACCTGAGGTTCCGGCCACTAAAGTCGCACCAGCACCACCTTCAACCAAGTTCTCAACATCCAGTGATCCTGTGTTATAACCAATTCGGAAGGTAAAATCATTCCATTCGGCAAACAGGGCCGTACCCCACTGCTGATTCAATGAGAAATCGGCTTCTAGCAAATCGCTTTCACCTGCCGTACTGCCAGCGTAGGCCTGCAATGTGAAGTTAATATCGGCAAGGTTGAAATTATACAGCGCAGAGAGGCCATCAGTACTGCTGAGAGGAATGTTGTACATTTCGATAGGCGGACGCACCCAAGGATACGCATAACCCACATCCAGATACTCTGACAGCAAGTAATAAGGAATACGGCTGCGGCCAACACGCAAAGTGAAATCATCCGTCATTTTGTAAGACAGATATGCCCACTCAGCCTCAACATCGTAGTTATTGACCCCTTTACTTACCAACTGGGCAGTAGCATCAATATCCTCAGAGACCTCAAAGGTCATCTGAATACCCATTTTGGAAACAGAAGTTGAATTGTAGTCATCCTCAATTCCGTAGAATTGTTCAACCACATTATCGCTGTCCAGGGTAGCCGCACCACCCGAGAAGAACCCATTGATCTTCAATCGGTCAGCGGCATCTGATAATCGTGAACGGTTTTCTTTAACGGCAGCTCGAGTCCCCTTTAAACGGTTCTCAAGACGTTTTATTTGCTTTTCTTGTTGCTCTAACCTCTTTTCCAAGTCTGCGGTGGTTGCAGCAAGCACCGGCAGGCTGGAGAAGCAAAGAGTTAATGGCAACAAGGCTAAGGTCGCTTTCTTCTTAACCATTGTTGTTTCCTTTAGTATTAGACAAAACCCCCACCATCACGATTATAGGCAGCATAGTGATGGTGACTCAGACCTCTGCTGTCTATTCCGAAGTCTAGGCCAAATAACGGCAACATCAAAAAAAAATCATAAAAAACCGTCACAACTTGCTGATTTTTTGAAGAAATACTGACGCCAGCTCAAAAAACAGGCAAAAAATAGCCGGAACCATAAGGTGTACTTACGATCCGAGAATGTTTAATACACTTTTTCAGGGGCAAAAAAATGCCCGCTTGGGAGGCGGGCTAAGGGAATGCCCGATGAGGTCCGGGCGAGAAAGTATGCTAAATTTCAACAACAGATTGGTCGGCACAACCAAAAATTCTGTAGCTGGAGACCTTTTTAAGAAGATTTCCAACTTGAAATCAAGGTTATCAATTAATTTTAGAATAAACATACTAAAAGACTGTTAAAAACGGCTCAGAGCCATTCTCTTGAGTGCCACTGAATTTCCCCATCCACGATTTCCAAAGCGTGTGCCTGCAACGCACTGAGCTGTCTATCAAGGTGGGTGCGGCTGTTTCCCACCATGACGATGGCGATGCCCGCTCGCTGCCAGTCTTCCAGGCTCCCAACTTCTGCCACCGATGCATTGAACTGATTGCGTATCCGGTCACGGAAGCGGTTCACCACCTGTCGCTTATCCTTGAGGGATTGGCTATAGGGGATATGAATTTCCAACTCAGAATAAAGTATGCACGCCGTATCCGTCATCACAATACGCGGCTCTGCGCCTCCTGCCCCAAACTGATCAAATGCAGGCCAGTTGCCTGCCTCTCAAGACTAACCACCGAGCAATAGTCCGGCTGATAACAAACTAAGTTGGGCGCGCCACGCAACGCACCCACTACCGCGTTCATCACCATAAAATGAGTGAATATTACGGTGTTGTCAGGCGCATCCCGTAACGACTTCAGGATGGAATGTCGCCAGTCGAGCAACACCGTACCAGCATCGCTCCAAGGGCTATTGGCACAGCCCTGTAGCCAAGCTAAACGGTTCTCCAGGCTAATGTTTACTGGCGTTGGAATTTCACGGAAAGCATCGTTCAGCTGCACAGCCAAACGCGTTGACTGGCCCAGCGGCAACGCCGTCTCTCGGGTGCGCAATAAGGGGCTGGATATAAGATGCTCAATCTTTCTGTGCGCAAAGAACGGCAGCAGTGACTGAGCTTGCGCTCTGCCCCGCTCGCTTAGACCCGGATCAGGATTGTGTTGCCAGGAGGCCGCTGCCTCGCCATGTCGTACCAAATAGATTGTCATGGTAGCAGCCTAGCGTATTTTCAGCCCGCCCGCATCAGAACTGCCAGCTGTAACTGGCCTCGAACAAGTAGGCGGTTGCCTCGGTTTTGATGTCGAGGCCTGAATAGGGGTTATACAAAATATTGGTGTATGGATCCATACTGTTGGCGTTGGTGCTGCTGCCAGCAGGAATATCCGCTTCGGCACGCAGGTAACCGAAGGCAACGTCGAAATGCTTATCGGTTTGCCAGTCGTAACCAAAGCCAACCGTAAACAGGTTTGCATCACCTATTGGCAACAGCACGCCTTGTTTGTCGTCGGGAATGGATGACTTTCTTGGCTCCCAGCCCGCCCGCAGCGCAAGCCGATCGCTGTATTGATGTTCGATTCCAAAGGCCAGGTTCCACACGCTCTCATAGTGGCGCGGAATCGTCAGGGTATCTGACGTTGAATATTGCGGTGCCAAGGCTGCCGCTACAGCGGTAAATTCTTGCTTCTTGTCATACTCAATTTTCAAACCCTCCCATACTGCCCAGTCTGTCCATTTGGCATCCACATTTATCTTCCATTTGGGCAACACACGAACGCTCACACCGGTAGCAAAATGCGCTGGTGTTTTAAGATCAATGCTGGCATCACCTTCTTGCTCAGCCAGGCCAGAAGGCAAACCTAGCAGGGAAGTCAGCGCAGGCACATCCCGCTTGATGGCCCCGAACACACCCTGCCATTCATCAGAATAGGTCATGCGATAACTGCCTTTCATTCTGTTGGTGGCCTCTGTGTGATAGACAAAGCCCCAGGTAAACCAAGGCGTTGGCTCCCACAAGGCACCAAAGACCGCGGTCACAGAGAGCGGCGTTTCAACATCAACTTCTAACGTCACTGATTGTTCAAAGGGGTTAATCGACTCACCGCAAAAGGTAAAAGCCCCCCCCAGGCAGCCCGATCCGGAACCGATCTGATCCAACGCTGTGTTGACAACGCCAAGCAGCAGGTGGGATACCCGAAGATCGGTATAAGCAGAAATACCTTGATAGGAAAAGTGAATCCCCGCCCCCACAGACCACTCGTCATTCAGTTTAAAACCAATACTGGGGGAGAAGTATGTGATACGGGTGAGGGCCATCTCCTTGCCCATAAACCGGCCTGGATCGTCGTCATCCCGGACATAACCCGCCGCCATGGGAGCAAAAGCGGCGGTGCCCAATGCGTAATCTTTACCTGCAGGGCGAAACGCCGCACCACCGGTAGGAACAATCATTACCGGCAACGGCCATTCCTGCCGTCCATCGACAAACGGCACCTTAATTACAATGTCATCCGTTTCACTGACGCTGTTTTCAACTGAGTCTGTGGCCCCTACACCCCATGTGTCAATTTGCGCTTGAGCGTCAGGATGATAGCTGCCAAATTCAGCCTTAAAATTGAAATAGGCGGCGGTCAGTTTAAACAAGGCCTCCCGGCCTTGGATTCGAGCAAGGCCTGCGGGGTTGAAATGAATGGAGTCCACACCTGGAGGATCTGCAGTCACCGCATTGCCCAATGCTAGTGCCTTTGGATTGGCGATGGTTAAATTATCTACAAGCGCCGCAGAGCACAATGGTGAAACCACAAGCAAGGCAGACGCGCACACACGGTACAGCCAACCAAACGGTTGGCTGCCATCCTGACATTTGATCATGAAATCCCTCTACTAACTAAAAGGCCCATATACGGGCAAATAACTATTTGTTTTTATTAGAAATCCGTTCTAACTCACCAATAAACATGCTGCTGATTTATGCTGTTTGCTTGATGTTAGCGGCAGCAACAGTGAGACATTTTTTTCATTATGTCTAGTCTATCCAGTCCGATGGGTTTTTCAAGCGCTTTTTTGTATGCTATCAACACAACGAAGTTTTCTTTGAGTTTCAATTAATTAGATACGAGTCACAGTTGACATGGGGCATGGATGGCGGATTGAGTTACACTTACTGTACCGTCGACCATTACGTGCTTGATCTGTGTCCAGTGTACGTAATAAGGTGAGATCTGCACTACGCAAATCGATTTTGTTTACTTTGCAGCCAGCACACACTGGCTTTTATTGGTAATGTCATGACTCTAATAACAAAGCCCGTCCTCCAGTCCGTATCCGCATTCATTCTAGCGGCCACTTTTATTGGCACTTCTTGGGCTAATATTCCACCGACACCGGATAGCCTCAAGCCAACCCGGGCGCAGGCGATCACCTCTGTGCGAATTCTGGACGGCGTAAATCGTTACCATATGCGCAAACACGAGCTGGATGACGCGCTCTCCAGCGAGTTTTTTGACGACTACATTAAATCGCTGGACAGCGGTAAGGCTTACTTTCTGGCATCTGACATCGCAGAATTTGAACGTTATCGCCTGCAACTGGATGACGCCTTACAACGATCTAACCTGCAACCCGCGTTCGAAATATTTAATCGTTACCAGACCAGAATCACCGAACGACTGGAGTATTCCATCTCCCTCATTTCAAAAGGCATCGATTCGTTCAATTTTGACAAGGATGAAACGCTGGAACGTGACCCAAAGAAAAGCGACTGGGCCAAAAGCACCAAAGAGCTGAATGACCTGTCACGCCGCCGCCTGAAAGACACGATCATCACCATGCGCCTGATGGGCAAGTCGGATAAAGACATTCATGACACGCTGGATCGCCGTTATCATAATCAGTTGAACCGGGTTAAACAGGCCAATAGCGAAGACGCTTTCGAAATTTATATGAACGCCTTCACCCAGATCTACGATCCCCACACGCAGTACTTTTCCCCCAAGGTGTCTGAGAACTTTGACATTAACATGAGCCTGCAACTGGAAGGCATTGGCGCTGTACTGCAAAGCGATGACCAATACACGAAAGTCGTCAGTCTGGTTACCGGCGGCCCCGCGGAAAAAGCCCAGCAATTGAAAGAAGCAGATCGAATTATCGGTGTAGGACAAAGCCGCGATGAAATCGTGGATGTTGTGGGCTGGCGCCTGGATGAAGTGGTTCAACGAATCCGCGGCAAAAAAGACAGTACTGTCTATTTGGAGATTATTCCAGCCGATGCCAAGAGCGATTCTGATACTAAAGTCATCAGCATAAAGCGGGATACCGTGAACCTTGAAGACCGCGCTGCCCAATCGGAGATCATGGAAATCGATTCCGCCAGTGGCAAGAAAAAGATCGGCATTATCAGCGTACCCACTTTTTACGCCAATCTGGAATGCCTCAAGAACGCCGGTAGCCAATGTCGCTCAACTACATTTGATGTAGCTCACTTGATAGAAGATCTCAAAAAACAAAATATCGATGGCTTGGTTATTGATCTGCGTAACAATGGCGGCGGCTCATTAACCGAGGTGAACCAAATGCTCGGTTTGTTCATCAAAACAGGCCCCACCGTGCAAATCAAATCTTTTAACGGCAGCATCGAAGTGCTGGAAGATCATGACCCAGATGTGCTGTACGACGGCCCGATGGCCGTGATGGTGAATCGCTTAAGTGCATCAGCATCAGAAATTTTTGCCGGTGCGATTCAGGATTATCAACGTGGCATCATTGTGGGCGATCGCACCTTCGGCAAGGGGACGGTACAATCGTTACAACCACTGAACTACGGCTCCCGCGGTGACCGTTTAAAAGTGACCATGGCAAAATTCTATCGTGTGTCCGGGGTCAGCAATCAACACGCAGGCATTGTTCCTGATATCGAATTCCCCAGCCTGATTGATCATGATGAAATCGGCGAAAGCTCACTCCCTAACGCTCTGCCTTCTGACCAGATACGCCCGGCGCGCTACCATCGCGACCCTTTGTTGGAAACAAGCCTGACCTACTTACGCACAGCCCATGATGAGCGAGTAAACCACAACCCTGAATTTCAGTATGTTCTCGATCAGATGGCCAGCATTGCCTCCGCTCGAGCCCAAACCAATGTGAGCCTTAACTGGGCGGCCCGCAAAAAAGAGAAGCAGGATCTGGAAGCCCGCAGGCTTGCGATTGAGAACAAACGCCGTACGGCCAAAGGCGAACAGCCTTATAAAACGTTCGAAGAGCTGAAAACCAGCACTGAAGACAACGAAAGCAGCTCAGAGGCAAGCCACCGAGGCATTGAAATCGACTATGAACTAAAAGAAACTGGCTTGATATTGTCAGACTTTATCGCACTGCAATCACCACAAACCAGAATGGCGCAACATTAATGGCATTTGAGTTACACCCACAACTTGCAGCAGATACGTTTCTGGTCCGCGATGAGGAGGACCTCCTGTTGCTGATGATGAATGATCAGCAATACCCTTGGTTTATTGTTGTGCCCAAACAGAACAATGTAAGCGAATGGCATCATCTGACTGAAGAGATGCAAGTTCGCTTGCATCTTTACTGTGTAGAACTGGGCAAAGCTGTTGCCTCCACATTCGGCAGCAGCAAAATCAACACGGCGGCATTAGGCAACATGGTCAGCCAACTGCACGTACACGTGATAGGCCGTAATCAGCAGGATCCGTGCTGGCCTAAACCTGTCTGGGGCCAGCTGGCTGCCATTCCCATGGATGAATCAGAAGTCAAGGAACGCTCCGATAAAATGAATCGCTATTTTTCAAGCATCTGAAACCGTTTGCATCAGTCACTCCAATTCCAGTAAAGGCTTACATGCATACATCGGGTTTCATAATCACAGTACGACAACTGCTGCTTTGCGCAGGCATGTTTCTTTGCACGTCTTTAGCGTTTGCCGCTCCGGTCGCATCCGTCATAATCGACGAGCAGCAAAGTGTATT
Source organism: Ketobacter alkanivorans (assembly GCF_002863865.1). Taxonomy (NCBI): domain Bacteria; kingdom Pseudomonadati; phylum Pseudomonadota; class Gammaproteobacteria; order Pseudomonadales; family Ketobacteraceae; genus Ketobacter; species Ketobacter alkanivorans. Next base: position 892,207 of record NZ_CP022684.1, read on the forward strand.
CAACCTCTCCAGTCACCTCGAAATCCTGGAAGATCCTGAAGGCAATGCACGGGTCAGTGATTTTATAAACAAACACCAGGATTACGACTGGGTTCATACTGATTCGATTATTCCAAATTTTGGCTATAACCTATCGGCGTTCTGGTTTCACACCACCTTGATAAATGGCCACAGCCAGAGGGCCGAGTGGCTGCTGAATGTTGACTACCCCCTCATAGATTATCTAGACATTTACATTGTTCGTAACAACGAAATCATTCAGGCACACCACGTTGGTGACCGACTCCCACACGAGCATCGCCCGATAGATCACCGCAACTTTCTGTTCCCATTGAGCCTTCCAGCCACGGAACCCACCGAAATCTACATCAGGATTGAAACCGAAGGCTCGGTAAAAATGCCGCTTTTCTTGTGGGAGGAAGCGGAGTTTATCAAAGCAGATCAGAGCTTCATGCTTGGCCAGGGTGTATTCATTGGCGGCATGTTCATCATGTTCTTTTATAATTTATTTTTATTCTTTGTAGTACGCAACACCTCATACTTGTATTACGTCATGTATCTGCTTTGTCAGATGTTTGCCTTTTCGGCTTGGCGCGGTTTTGCTTATCAGTATCTTTGGCCCACCTGGCCCACCTGGAATCAGATTTCGATAATATTCTTTCTCGGTGGCATGGTCACATTCTCTCAGCTCTTCTCCATATTTTTTCTCAATATACGCAAATACGTTCCCAAACTGTTTCTACCCATGTGTGCCTGCGCACTGCTAGGCGCAAGCCTGATGATTCTCAGCTTCGTTGGAGGCTATAGCTCACTGCTCCAGACCATAATGTATACGCTCATCGGGTCAGTCATGCTAAACCTGGCTGCTGGGATCATGGCGTGGGTGAACGGCGTTCATGTGGCGCGTTACTACACCCTGGCCTGGCTCACGGTCGCAAGTGGCTTTACTCTGTTCGCGCTCAACTATACCGGCCTTATACCCAGTAACTTCCTGACAGAAAACGCTGCGCAAATTGGTGCCTCGATCGAAGTAGCACTACTCTCAATGGCATTTGGCAGCTTTTTCACCGAAGAGCGAAGAGCAAAGTCCAAAGCCCAGACCCAGCTGCTGGAAAAAATGCGTGAAGCCTACAAAGCTCAAGCAGCCAGCACAGCCAAAAGTGAATTTCTTGCCAAGATGAGCCATGAAATCCGAACACCCATGAACGGTGTTATCGGCATCGCCGAGTTACTTCGAGAGACCACGCTGAACAAAGAACAGAAGCGATATGTGGACACAATCTACAACTCAGGCAACGCACTGCTGCATCTGATTAATGACATTCTTGACCTCTCTAAAATCGAGGCCAAGCGCATGGATCTGGAACGGGCCCCCTTCAATCCTCACGACCTGATCGACGAGTGCTTAGCTGTATTCCAAAGCAAAGAATTGTCCAGCAATCTAAGTTTCTATACTCGTGTCGCCAAAGATATCCCCCCGATCCTGATTGGCGACCCTACCCGACTGCGTCAGGTATTACTGAATTTAATGAGTAACGCTGTCAAATTTACCAAGCACGGCAGCATTGGAATCATTGCCACCATCGAAGAGCACAGCAACAACCGAATCGTCATCGGTTTTCAAGTGAAAGACACCGGAATCGGCATCCCAAGAGACATACAGAAAAATCTATTCACCCCATTCACCCAAGCAGACAGTTCTACCACTCGCCGCTATGGCGGCACCGGGCTGGGCCTTTCAATATGCAAGGAGCTGGTTCATATCATGAACGGTGACATAGGAGTGGAAAGTGAAGCATCCAAAGGATCTACATTCTGGTTCACCTGTCGCTTCGAAGTAGGAAAAAACACGGATCTGCCGGTGGAAATGCGCAAGAACAAAACGACCGAGCCAGAGCAAAATGAGCAGCTGGCCATAAAGCTACTGGTTGCTGAAGACAACGAAGTGAATCGGGTGGTTGTGAAGGGACTTATTACCAAACTGGGATCAACCGCTGAATTTGCAACGAACGGCAAAGAGGCGTTTGACTTCTATTCTGAAAATCACACCGAAATCGATGTTGTGTTAATGGACTGTGAAATGCCGGAGATGGATGGCTATGCCGCTACCCGTCACATTCGGGAGTTTGAACTTAGAAACAGGCTACCGCGAAAACCGATCATTGCAGTGACAGCTCATGCTGTAGGAGAGTCACGGGAACTTTGTCTGCAAGCGGGCATGGATGAATACATCACCAAACCCATCCGTTTGGATGCACTGCGAAATAAAATCAAAGAGACCATGCTCGAGAACAGCAACCTGGCATCCTAACGGTGTTGACAGTGCTCCTTATGAAAACTCCTCATCAAAGCAACGCAACAACCCCAGTACCGGATCCGAGTATATGTCCAGCTCTTTAAAATACTCTTCTGCCATAGGGGCCACTTCACACGTTGGCGGCAGCGGGTGCTGGCCCTCAAGTATGGCTCGAAAACGCGCTACGAACACCCACTGCAACCACTGTGAAAAGTTCATGGTGTCATAGAAAAACGGCAATTGGCTTTCAAACGCAGACGTTGGCGGTGACTGAGCCTCCCACAGATCAATCTCACGCATTTCCGTTTCAATATTTGCCAGCAATGCCAACAACAGATCTCTATCCGGCATAAATAACCCTTCACTCGAGTGAACCAGTGGACAATAATACACTCACATTAAGATTATCCCAAAATAGCCATACAACGGGGCCTTGCATGAAGATCAGTCAAATCAAGATAATGATAGCATCAGCAATATGTCTGACCGCCGCATCACTAAGCCAGGCGGAAACGCTTACGCTAAAGCAGACCTATGAACTTGCCCTGTTAAATGACCCTCAGTGGGCCGCAGCGAAAAACACCTACTCCGCCAATCAACAGGTTATTGATCAGAATCGGTCAGGCTTATTACCACAAATCGGGCTAAGTGGGTCGGTTAGCCACAGCGATGTGGAATACGATGACGTAGGTGAGGATAGTTATGACGGCCATGGTTATGCAGCCAGCCTGCGCCAACCTTTATTCAGACTGGATAACTGGCACACTTATCAATTAGGTAAGGCACTAGACAGCCAATACAGCGCTGAATTTCAGAGCACCAGTGAGGATTTCATCCTACGGGTGCTTACGCGTTATTTGGAGGTTCTGAGAGCCAACGCTAACCTCACCTATCGCAAGGCCGAGCAAGAAGCTATCGCTCGGCAGCTGGAACAAAGCAAACAGCGATTTGAAGTGGGCCTGGTGGCCGTTACCGACGTTCATGAAGCGCAAGCCGCCTATGATACTGCTGTCAGCGCGCGTATAAGTGCAGAGAGTGAGCAATTCGTGGCGCTACGGCTTCTGGACACCATTACCGGCACCAACGTCGACAACGTTGTAGATCTCAGTGAAGATCTGCCCATTCTGCCGCCGGAGCCCATCGATCTAAACCAGTGGATCGAAACCTCAATGGCAAACAACGCAAAACTGAAAGCTGCAATTTACTCCGCAGAAGCCGCTCAGCAGAACTACAAAAGCAAGCGAGGCAAACATGCGCCTACTATCGACTTGGTAGGTACTCATGCGTATAACAGCACTGACGCCATGACATCACTTGGATCGGCTACCCCAGACTCTACCAGCAATGTGATTGCGATCGAGATCGAAGTGCCGCTTTATACCGGAGGCGCTGTCAGTGCGAACCGCAGACAAACTCAGTTTCAATATCTGGCTGCTAAAGACCTGGAACATCAGGCTCGACGCGAAACCATTCAGGATGCCACCAACTTCTATCAGCTTACTATTGCTAACGTAGCTCAGGTTAACGCTCGCAAGCAAAGCACGATCTCGGCCAAAGTCGCTTTAGATGCCACCCAGGCAGGTTATGAAGCAGGTACACGAACCATCGTTGATGTTCTGAGCGTACAACGCAACCTGTTTCAGAACGAGCGGGACTACACTAACGCGCGCTTTGACTACGTGCTTAACTCGCTGCGGTTAAAGCGGGTTGCCGGTATGCTGAACGGCGATGAGTTGCTGGCATTGGAGCAATGGATGAAGCAGTAAACAACATTCAGACAGACACCTAACGTAAAAAAGGGCTCAATCTGAGCCCTTTTTTATTAGTATATTCTGACACTACTGACTGTGCTTGGCGTGATTACGCTTGGCCCCCCATATCAGGATTTTCTGATACCCTGTGGGCAGCAGTCGCTGCATGGTATCTATGACACGAGCATCTGTACCGATTAACACCCTTGCCTTATCTTTCAACACGCCCTCGATGATTACACGGGCGGCTTCCTGAGGTGTGGTTCGCGCAGCCTTATCAAACATCTTTGCCGCCTTAACGGGATCTTTGGTGCCTGCCTTGCCAACCTCACCGATCCTACTGCTGCGAACAATGTTGGTTTTGATACCACCAGGGTGAACACAGGTCACGTTAACATTGGCGCCTTCTATAGCCATCTCTTCACGCAGGGACTCGGTGAATCCGCGAACTGCAAATTTTGCTGCGTTATAAGCGCTCTGGGTGGGTACACCAATCATACCGAAGACGCTGGAAACATTAATAACGTGACCGGAACCTGACTGTTTCAGATAAGGCAGGAACGCTTTGGTGCCGTACACTACGCCCCAGAAATTAATATTCATGAGCCACTCGAAGTTGTCATAACTCATGGTTTCGACGGTTTCGCTAAGCGCAACGCCTGCATTATTAAAAATCAGATTTACCCTGCCATGTTCGGCAACCACCTGATCGGCCCAAGCGTAAACGGCCTCTCGCTCCGCTACATCCAGCAAACAGGATGTGCACTTTGCCCCCACAGCAACAACCTGCGCTTCGGTTTCCTTCAGGCCAGCTTCATTTCTATCCGAAATGGCAAGCTCACAGCCCAGCTTCGCCAACTCAATTGCTAAAGCCTGGCCAATCCCGGAGCCCGCTCCGGTAATCGCCGCCACCTTGCCTTGTAATTGCTTCATGATCACTCCTAAACAGCCCAATTAACCAAATGTCATCGTATACGAATTGTTTATGGAACTGAACTGCGAAGCAATAGACGCTCTTCCCTGCGACATAAAAAAAGGGCGGCTACCTAAATGGCAGCCGCCCTTTCTCAGACAACGTTAACAATTACTTGTCAGCGTTCTCCAGTTGTTGCTTGATCAGATCACCGATGGTTTTCGGTGCAGCTTCCTGAGTCTGATTCAGCGACTTAATGGCTTCTTTCTCATCCGCCACGTCTTTCGCTTTAACAGACAAGCTGATCACGCGATTCTTACGGTCAACACTGATGATGCGAGCTTCAACCTGATCACCTTCGTTCAAGTGTGAACGTGCATCTTCAACACGATCACGGCTCAATTCAGAGGCCTTCAGAGAAGCTTCAACGCCTTCAATCAGCTCAACCACAGCGCCTTTCGCGTCAACAGACTTAACGGTACCGGTTACGATAGCGCCCTTGTCGTTATCCTGTACGTACTGTGCAAATGGATCTTGTTCCAGTTGCTTGATACCCAAGGAGATGCGCTCACGCTCTGGATCTACAGACAGGATAACGGTGTCGATCTCGTCGCCCTTCTTGTATTCACGAACTGCTTCTTCTCCGGGCAGATCCCATGAGATATCAGACAGGTGAACCAGACCGTCGATGCCGCCGTCCAGGCCGATGAAGATACCAAAGTCAGTGATGGACTTGATCTTGCCGGAGATCTTGTCGTTCTTGTTGAAGTTGGTGCCGAACTCTTCCCATGGGTTGGGCTTACATTGCTTGATACCCAGAGAAATACGACGACGCTCTTCGTCGATATCCAGAACGATAACGTCAACTTCTTCGCCGATGGATACGACTTTGGAAGGATGTACGTTTTTGTTGGTCCAATCCATTTCGGATACGTGAACCAGACCTTCAACGCCTTCCTGCAGCTCTGCGAAACAACCGTAGTCAGTCAGGTTAGTAACCTTGGCTTTCACGCGGCTACCTTCTGGGTAACGGTTAGTGATTTCAACCCAAGGATCAGAACCCAGCTGCTTGAGGCCCAGAGACACACGATTGCGCTCGCGGTCGAACTTCAATACTTTTACCAGGATCTCGTCGCCAACTTCCACGATTTCGCTTGGGTGCTTAATGCGCTTCCAAGCCATGTCGGTGATGTGCAACAGACCGTCGATACCGCCCAGATCAACAAACGCACCGTAATCGGTGAGGTTCTTGACGATACCTTTGACTTCCATACCCTCTTGCAGTTTTTCCAGCAGCGCTTCGCGCTCTGCACTGTTCTCTGCTTCAAGAACTGCACGACGGGAAACCACCACGTTGTTGCGCTTGGCATCCAACTTGATGACTTTAAATTCGAGTTCTTTGCCTTCCAGGTGCAGAGTATCGCGCACCGGACGAACATCAACCAATGAACCAGGCAAGAAGGCACGAACGGATTCGATATCCACAGTGAAGCCACCTTTGACTTTACCGTTGATAACACCTTTAACCACTTCAGTAGCTTCAAAGGCTGCTTCCAGACGCTTCCAGGACTCAGCGCGCTTCGCCTTTTCACGGGACAGACGGGTCTCGCCCCAACCATCTTCCAAAGACTCAAGGGCTACGTCGATTTCATCACCGACGACAATTTCCAATTGACCAGCTTCGCTGATGAATTGCTCACGGGGAATCACACCTTCGGATTTCAACCCGGCATAGACAGTTACCCAATCATCATCGATGGAAAGAATGGTACCTTTAACGATGGCACCAGGGGTCATGTCCAGTGTTTTTAGACTTTCTTCAAATAGTTCGGCAAAGCTTTCGCTCATTTTTTTTACCTGTGTTTAATTGCTAACCAAAGTTAGCGATTACCGCCATACGCTACCAGCACCGTACGGGTTGTTTTATTCAGTTTTTCAGCACCAGCTGGCAAATACGGTGTTGAAAAACGCCAAAAAGCGAATGAAAACCACCCTGAGGTGAGTCCCCATACGCTTTTATTCTTATTTCCGGGCGGTGCCCGGTGCAAGCTTGCCTAATCTTATATGGCTAACAGAGCCACTCAGACTACTTCACAAGCCCTTTTTGTCTGGCATGATTCATTAATTCGGTGAACACCTCATCTATATTCATGTCAGTACTGTCTATTACGAATGCATCATCCGCTGGCACCAAAGGCGCCACTGCGCGATTCATGTCCTGCTCATCACGGGATTGTATCGCTGCTTGAAGGTCGGCTAAATTAGCACTCATGCCCTTCTCTTGCAACTGTTTGAAGCGTCTTTGCGCTCGCTCATCAACACTTGCGGTCAGGAATATCTTCAGTTCTGCATCAGGAAACACGACTGTGCCCATATCCCGGCCATCGGCCACCAGGCCCGGGGCCTCCCGAAAGTCATGTTGACGCTGCAACAGGCCCGCCCGAACACTCGGTAAAGCGGCTACTTTTGAGGCATCACGACCCACGTCCTCTGAACGGATGTCTCTGGTCACTACATCCCCTTCCAGAATGACTCGAATAGGTTGCTCCGGATCGTCTACCAGAAACTGGACGTCCATGTTTTCGGCCAATATCTGCAGGCTTTGCTCATTATCCAGAGACACGCCGTGATTACTGGCCGCCAGCGCCACTAATCGATATAGTGCGCCACTGTCTAATAGATGCCAATTGAGGAACTGCGCTACTTTTTGTGCAATTGTGCCTTTACCGGAACCGCCGGGACCATCAATGGTGATGACCGGTGCTGTAGCTGGACTGCTAGCCATTGGATTCTCCTACTTCTGCGACATCCAGCTTCATACCCACTTTCCGTGACAGTTCGACGAAATTAGGAAAAGAAGTTGCCACGTTAGCACAATTGTTTATGGTGATGTTGCCACCTGCCCGCAGCGCGGCAACTGCAAAAGACATGGCAATGCGGTGATCTCCATGACTTTCAACGGTACCACCGCCGTATGCACCACCTTCAATGACGATGCCATCTGGCGTCGGATCAGCCTTAACACCCAGCGCCTGTAGCCCATCCGCCATGACTTGAATACGATCGCTTTCCTTCACTCGCAGCTCCTCGGCACCGGTGAGTACGGTGGTGCCTTCGGCGCAGGCCGCCGCAACGAACAAAACGGGGAATTCATCAATAGCGAGCGGCACCTGATCTTCGGGGATATGAATCCCTTTCAGTTTGGCATGCTGGATACGAATGTCCGCCACCGGCTCACCCCCGACTTCACGCCGGTTAAGTACTTCCAGGTTTCCGCCCATAGCGTTAAGTATATTGATGACCCCAACGCGGGTTGGGTTAATACCAACATGCTGCAGGGTAAGATCGGCTCCGGGGGTAATGCTGGCCGCCACCATAAAAAAGGCAGCGGAGGAAATATCAGCGGGTACGTCGATTGTGGTGCCTTTAAGGCTGCCACCGCCCACCAAAGTGATTTTATTGCCCTCTGTGGTTACAGGATAACCAAAACCACGCAACATGCGCTCGGTATGATCACGAGTCGGCGCTGGTTCTGTGACGCTGGTGACACCCTCGGCGTATAAACCCGCCAGTAACACGCAGGATTTCACTTGAGCGCTGGCCATGGGCATATCGTAATGAATGCCTTTAAGGGGCTGACCGCCTTTGATCTTGAGAGGTGGCGTACCATCCTCACGACAATCCACTTTGGCTCCCATCATGGCCAGAGGCTTGGTCACGCGCCCCATGGGGCGGCGGGACAGGGATTCATCACCGGTCAGTTCCACGTCAAATTTCTGGGCGGACAACAAGCCCGCCAGCAGGCGCATGGAAGTGCCGCTGTTACCCAGATAAAGCGGCCCGTGGGGCGGCAACAGGCCATGGATACCCACACCATAAACTTTTACATGTCCATTATTGGGGCCTTCGATGGTGACCCCAAGGTCGCGGAAGGATTGCAGGGTAGCCAGGCTGTCCTCGCCCTCCAGAAACCCGAACACTTCAGTGACGCCATCGGCCAGAGACCCCATCATAATGGAGCGATGGGAAATTGATTTATCGCCAGGTACACGAATGGAACCCTTTACCTCACCGCCACGATGGGCAGTGAACACAACATTCTTTTCAGTCATAGTCTTACTGTATGCACGCTTTGCTAACATTTTGGTGAAATGATCCCGCGCCACCTTGGCTCGGGTCATGATGCCCAGCATGGCCTGGGAATCCTGCTGTTCCACCGCTGCTTTAAATACTTCGAGCCCGCGACTGAAGTGACCTATCACATCCAATATGGACTGCTGGTTGGCAATGAAAATATCATGCCACATGGTGGGATCACTGGAGGCTATGCGGGTAAAATCGCGAAAACCGCCGGCAGCGTACCGGAATATTTCCTGATTTTCATCCTCTTTAGCTAAGGTATCCACCAGCGAGAATGCCAGCAGGTGCGGTAAGTGGCTGGTGGCGGCCAGCACGCTGTCGTGCTGTTCCACGCTCATGGTGAGCACTTCTGCTCCAATCCCACTCCAGGCATGCTGTACCAGGTTTAAGGCGTCAGGATCGGTATCCGGCAGAGGTGTCAGGATAACTTTGTGATTCTGGTACAGATCGACCTTGGCGGCTTCAACACCACTGCGTTCAGACCCGGCGATCGGATGGCCTGGCACAAACCAGTTAGGCACCTTGCCGAACACGGCTTTGGCGGCAGCCACAACATTGCCTTTTACGCTACCCGCGTCGGTAACAACGGCGCTGCCATCCAGGGCCGGGGCCATGGCGCGCAACAGGGTTTCTGTGGAACCTATAGGGGCTGCCAGCATCACCAGATCGGCTCCGGCAACCGCTTTGAGTATGTCAGGCTCGGCGCGATCAATGACGCCCAGCTGCAAGCCTTTATCAAGGGTGCTTTGGGAGCGGCTGCAACCGACTATTTCGTTGCATAGCCCGTGAGCCTTGAGACCTAATGCAAAAGATCCACCTATCAAGCCCAGCCCCACAATCGTGACACGATTCATAGGCTGAACCAGAGAGGCATCCTTTAACATTGCGCCAACACCTTGGCCAGCGCATCCAGGCAACGGCGGTTTTCTTCCGGCAAACCAACACTGATGCGCAGTGAGTTAGCCATGCCGTAATTCGCTACGGGCCTGGTGATAACCCCTTCGAGTAACAATTTTTGATAAACAGCGGTACCTTGCTGCTCAAAATGCACCGTAATAAAGTTGCCCGCAGAAGGAATGTATTCCAATCCGAGGCTTCTGAAACCTTCCTCAAACTGCTGCAGGCCCTGCCGATTCAAATCACGGCTGCGTTGCAGATAGCTCTCATCATCCAGAACGGCCGTTGCCGCCGCTAAAGCAAAGGAGTCCACATTGAAGGGTTGGCGCACACGGTTCAATACGTTTGCCACCTGAGGATGAGACAGACCGTATCCAACCCGCAAAGCTGCCAAACCATATGCTTTGGAAAATGTACGAGTCACGATCAGATTGGGGTACTGATTCAGGTAATCCACACCATTGAGAACAGCATCGTTCTCCACATATTCTATGTAGGCTTCATCCAACACGACCAGTACGTGCTCGGGTACCTTGCTGATAAAGCGCTCCCATTCCTGCCGACCAAAAGAGGTGCCGGTTGGATTGTTAGGATTAGCAATAAAGATCAACTTGGTTTTATCGGTGATGGCAGATGCCATGGCGGCCAGATCATGGCCCCAGTCTTTAGCGGGCGTTACAACGGCAGTGGCACCACAGGCCTGGGTGGAAATCGGGTAAACCGCAAAGGCGTACTGGGAAAAAATCGCCTCATCACCTGCTGACAGGTACGCGCGGGCAATCAGATCCAGAACATCGTTGGAGCCATTGCCCAGGGTAATGGTGTCTGCTTTTACACCCAGCTTAGCGGCCAGCGCCTGCTTAAGTCTGAAGCCATTGCCATCCGGGTATCGAGTCAGATCTGCCTTGACCTGATCCAGTGCCTGCAACACTTTGGGGCTGGGTCCCAGCGGGTTTTCATTGCTGGCCAGCTTTATAATGTTGCTGATGCCAAGCTCCCGCTCCAGCTCATCTATCGGTTTACCAGGCACGTAAGGGGTCAGCCCCTGCACGCCAGTTGTCGCCAACGCTATGTAATCACAGGTCATATTAAAGAACCGCTTTGGGGTAGGAACCCAGTCGCTTCACGTACACCGCCAGTTCTTCTACGTGCTTGAGTACGTTTTTGACGGATTCCGTGTTTTCGTGGCCTTCGAAATCAATGAAGAAGAGATAGGCCCAGGTCCCATCGCGGGATGGGCGGGTTTCCACTCGGGTCAGCATGATGCCTGCCTCATGGAAGGGTGCCAGCAATTCATAGAGGGCACCGGGCTTGTTCTTCATGGACACAATGATTGAGGTTTTATCCTGCCCCGAACTGGGCACATGCTCTCGGCCAACAATCAGGAAACGGGTGCTGTTATGGGGGTTGTCTTCAATGTTGGAGGCAACCTTTTTCAGGCCATAAATTTCAGCGGCGACTTCACCGGCAATGGCTGCAGCGTTCCATTCGCTCTGCATACGCTTGGCCGCATCGGAATTGCTGCTGACGGGGATTCGATCCGCCGCGGGATAGTGCGCATCCAACCACTGGCGACACTGGGCAAATGATTGCTGGTGAGAGTAGATGCGGCTGATGGAATTCTCTTTGGTGTTGGCACCCACCAATAAATGGTGGTGTATGCGCAACTCCACTTCACCACAGATGGTGACATTGGCATGGGTAAAGGAGTCCAATGTGGTGTTGACGACCCCTTCAGTGGAGTTTTCAACCGGCACCACTCCGTAATGAGCGCTGCCGGATTCCACTTCACGGAACACTTCGTCAATGGTCGCCATGGGTAATGTACGCACGGCGTGGCCGAAATGTTTCTGCGCTGCAGCCTGGGTGAAAGTACCTTCCGGCCCCAGATACGCAATGCTCATGGGTTCTTCGAGCGCCAAACAGGCCGACATGATTTCACGAAACAGCCGCGCCATGGATTCGTTATTCAGGGGGCCGCTATTGCGTTCCATCACCCGCCGTAGCACTTGAGCCTCTCGCTCAGGGCGATAAAAGACGGCTTTCTCGCCCTCTTCCATACCCGCTTGCTTTACATCCGCAACTTGCTGGGCACAGCTTGCACGCTTATTGATCAACTCCTGAATCTGACGATCCAGCTGGTCGATTGTGTCCCGCAATGTTTCCAGTGTGGGTTTGGAATCAGACATGCTTTCGAATTAACCCCTTCGTTGCGCAAAATCTTTCATGAAGTCGATCAGTGCGTCTACCGCCTCCATGGGAACTGCGTTGTATATACTGGCCCGCATGCCGCCCACGGAACGATGCCCTTTCAGGTTTAACAAGCGGCGCGCTTCGGCCTCTTTCAGAAATGCTTTATCCAATGACGCATCCGCCAAGGTAAACGGCACATTCATGCGGGAACGATTATTGACCGCCACCGGGTTGGCGTAAAAGCCACTGCCATCAATATATTGATAGAGTTTTTCCGACTTGGCGCGGTTAAGTTTGCCCATGGCCTCTACACCGCCTTGCTGTTTCATCCACTCAAACACCAGCCCGGAAAGATACCAGGCATAAGTTGGCGGCGTGTTGTACATAGAGCCGTTGTCAGCATGGGTTTTATAATCGAACACGGTGGGGGTCGCCGGGATGGCGTTACCCAATAAATCCTCACGCACAATCACCACGCAAATACCGGCAGGGCCAATATTCTTCTGGGCCCCGGCGTAGATCAGGCCGAAACGGCTTACATCCAATGGTTCAGACAGTATGCTGGAGGAGAAATCCGCCACCAAGGGTACGTTTACCTCCGGGATGAAATCGAACTCCACACCACCGATGGTTTCGTTGGGGCAGTAATGCAAATAGGCCGCATTACTGCTTAATTGCCAGCGCTCAAAGTCCGGCACGGAGCTGAAGTTATCCTCCTCGCTACTGGCCACTACGTGAACATTGCAGTACTTTTTGGCTTCTTTAATGGCCTTGGAGGACCATTGCCCTGTGTTCACGTAATCCGCAGACTGAGTACCATCTGACAGATTCATGGGCACCATCGCGAACTGAGCACTGGCACCGCCCTGCAAAAACAGCACTTTATACTGATCAGGAATGCTCAGAAGATCCCGCAAATCACGTTCCGCTTTTTCAGCGATTGCCACCACTTCATCCGAACGATGGCTCATCTCCATCACCGACAGACCTTTGCCCTGATAATCGAGCATTTCAGCCTGGGCCTTTTGTAACACCGCCTCTGGAAGCGCTGCGGGACCTGCACAAAAATTATAGGCGCGCGTCATGGCGTTTATTCATCCTCTGGATCAGAATCGCTTACGTCGGAAGCGCCGACATCAGTGTCCGCCGGCGCATCAGAAGCAGCGTCGGAAGCTTCGGCCACTTCACCGTCCAGAGCTTCACCGTCCAGAGCCTCATCATCAAGCTCGTCGACTTCAAGCTCCGCAATACGCTCTACACCCACCAGACTTTCATCTTTGGCCAGACGGATCAACATCACACCCTGGGTGTCTCGACCTTGTACTGACACTTCGGAAATCCGCGTGCGTACCAGCGTGCCCTGATCCGAAATCAGCATAATTTCATCTGTTTCGGAAACCTGTACAGCACCAACGAGGGCGCCGTTACGATCGCTGCAGCGCATGGCGATGATGCCTTTTCCGCCGCGACCTTTGGTGGGGAAGTCTTCTACCGCGGTACGCTTGCCATAGCCGTTTACACTGGCGGTCAGTACTTGATGTCCGGGCTGCGGCACGATCAGGGAGATCAGATCCACACCCTCAGGCAGGTTCACACCGCGTACACCACGGGCAGTACGCCCCATGGCCCGCACATTTTCTTCTTTGAAACGAACAGCTTTACCTTCGGAGGTGAACAGCATGATGTCCTGTTCGCCATCGGTGATATCAACACCCACCAGACGGTTGCCGTCGTCCAATTCAATAGCGATCAAACCGGAACTGCGAGGACGGGAGAATGCCTCCAGCTCCACTTTCTTGACGGTACCATTACTGGTGGCCATGAAAACGAACTTGCCGGACTCGTACTCTCGCAGCGGTAGAATCGCTGTGATTTTTTCTTCTTCCGATAGCGGTAGCAGGTTCACGATGGGACGACCACGGGACTGGCGACCAGCCTGCGGGATCTGATACACCTTCATCCAATAAACCTTGCCCTGATTACTGAAGCAAAGAATGGTGTCGTGAGTGCTGGTGACCAGAAGGTGCTCCACGTAATCTTCATCTTTAACCGACGCTGCCGCCTTACCCTTACCACCGCGGCGCTGGGCCTGATAGTTGCCGATTGGCTGGGTTTTGGCGTAACCACCGTGGGACAGAGTGACCACTACGTTTTCTTCAGGGATCAGATCTTCGTTGGTGAGATCCATGCGCGAAGCAACGATCTCGGTACGGCGCTCATCGGCGTACTGCTGGCGGATTTCAACCAGCTCGTCACGAATCACTTTCATCAACAGTTCGGGGTCTGCAAGGATCGCCATCAGCTCGCTGATCAGGTCCAGTTTTTCCTGATATTCCTTGAGCAGCTTGTCGGTCTCCAGACCTGTCAGGCGATGCAGGCGCATGTCGAGAATTTCTTTGGCTTGCACTTCTGACAGGTAATACAGGCCATCATCACGCAAACCAAATTTGTCATCAATATTGTCGGGGCGACAGGCTTCCGGGCCACCGGCACGTTCCAGCATGTCCAGCACGTTACCGGGCTTCCAGCCCTGCCCCATCAAACGCTCCTCAGCTTCTGCACGGCCGGGGGACGATCTGATCAGCTCAATTACGGGGTCGATATTGGCCAGGGCCACAGCCAGGCCTTCCAACACGTGACCGCGCTCGCGGGCTTTGCGCAGATCGAATACGGTACGGCGGGTGACTACCTCACGACGATGACGGATAAAGGCCTCGACGATGCCTTTCAGGTTCATCAGTCGTGGCTGACCGTCCATCAGGGCCACCATGTTGATGCCAAACACGGTTTCCAGCTGAGTCTGCGAGTAGAGGTTGTTGAGCAGCACTTCGCCGTTGTCGCCACGGCGCACCTCGATAACCACACGAATGCCGTCTTTATCGGACTCGTCGCGGATCTCGCTGATGCCTTCAATGCGTTTTTCTTTCACCAGCTCGGCGATCTTCTCGATCAGGCGGGCTTTGTTCACCTGATAGGGGATCTCGGTGATGATGATGGTTTCTTTGCCGTTCTTTTCGGTCTCGATATGGGCGCGGGCGCGCATATACATGCGGCCACGACCGGTACGATAGGCTTCGATGATGCCGGAACGACCGTTAATGATGCCGTAGGTAGGCAGGTCAGGACCCTGGATGTATTCCATCAGGCCATCGATATCAATATCGGGGTTGTCGATGCAGGCCAGGGTGCCGTCGATCACCTCTCCCAGGTTGTGGGGAGGGATGTTGGTGGCCATGCCTACCGCAATACCGGATGAACCGTTGATCAGCAGATTGGGGACTCGAGTAGGCAGCACCGATGGCATCTGCTCGTTGCCGTCGTAGTTGGGCACAAAATCGACGGTTTCTTTTTCGAGATCTGCCAGTAGATCATGGGCGATCTTGGACATGCGCACTTCGGTGTATCGCATGGCTGCCGCGTTATCGCCATCGATGGAACCGAAGTTACCCTGCCCATCCACCAGCATGTAGCGCAGCGAAAAAGGCTGCGCCATACGGACGATGGTGTCGTATACCGCGGAATCACCGTGCGGGTGATATTTACCGATTACGTCACCCACCACACGGGCAGATTTCTTGTAGGGTTTGTTGTAGACGTTACCCAGCTCGTGCATGGCGTACAATACGCGGCGGTGTACGGGTTTCAGTCCATCGCGCACATCTGGCAAAGCTCGCCCCACGATTACGCTCATGGCGTAATCCAGGTAGGATTGTTTTAGCTCGTCTTCGATGTTGACCGGTAGGATTTCTTTGGCTAGTTCTGACATCGGGTTCCTGATCTGCTGTTGACGGCTGTGAGCGGACTCATTCGGGGCCCAAGCTGCACAGTAACCGGGGTTGGTCTTTCGTCGTTTTTGTCATTGCCCCTGACGGCTGGCAAGGCCGATTTTAAAGCTCCAAATCATAGCACAATGCGGCCACAGTGAGCTAAGGGCAAAAGGCGGTTTTTTATAGAAATATTGCGCTTTTGCCCCCCCCCTATCACTCAGTGTAAAGCTGGCTTTTCCATCAACTGGGCAATACCGGCCAGCGAAGGCCGTTCCACGACACCCTGCTCGGTCACTATGGCGTCTATCAGCTCGGCCGGGGTTACATCAAAAACCGGGTTGTACACATCCACATTTTCAGGTGCCAGGCGATGGCCTTTCACTGCCACCACCTCCTCTGGCCCCCGCTCCTCTATGGGGATATCCCGTCCGTTGGACAGCTCCATATCAAACGTGGTGGTAGGGGCCGCCACCATGAAGCGCACGCCGTGATGCTTGGCCAGCACCGCCAGGCTGTATGTGCCGATTTTATTGGCCACGTCGCCATTGGCGGTAATACGATCAGCACCCACGATGACCCAGCTGATACTGCCCTGCTGCATCAGGCTGGCGGCAACGGAATCTGCCATCAGAGTAGTGGGGATGGCGTCTTTTGTGAGCTCCCAGGCAGTTAGGCGGGCACCCTGCCACCAGGGACGGGTTTCGCCGGCAAAAACACGATCGATCAGTTTTTGCTCCCAGGCTGAGCGAATCACCCCCAATGCTGTGCCATAACCTCCGGTGGCCAGGGAACCGGTATTGCAGTGGGTTATCACCCCCCGGGCAGGCATATTGTATTGGGCGATCAACCCTGCACCGAGCTTACCCATGGTGTGGTTGGCCGCCAGGTCCGCCTCATGAATGCTTTTTGCCTCCCGCAGCAGCTGCACCACAGGGTCTTCGTCATCAGACAGGCGCGCCAGTGCACGCCGCATTTGATCAAGCGCCCAAAACAGGTTCACTGCCGTAGGCCGGGAGGCCGCCAGGGCATCAATGTCTTGCTGAACAAGATCCAGCCAATGATAGGCGTCTTCATTACGCCGATTACGGGCCGCAATGACCACCCCATAGGCCGCCGTGATGCCAATGGCCGGTGCCCCCCGCACCACCATGTCACGAATGGACGCCACCACAGCATCCACATCCTGATGCTGCAACCACACCTCTTCCAAAGGCAACAGACGCTGATCCAGCAACCAGAGCGAGTCATCACGCCATTCTATTGCGCTAACCGAATTTTCCTGTGGTGAAACCATGGGGCGATCTCCTGAATATCGAGCGCGGATTATAGAGGGCGGCCCAATTACAAGCAAAGCAAACCAGCCTGCCGCAAACTTCATCATGGGCACCAAACAGCTCGGCGAAACATCAAGAAAACATAAATAGAACAATGACTCCTGAATCTTCGGCAACAGAGGCTTCCCTTTGTCTGCGTTGCGAAACACAGGTACTATTGCCCCACGCGAACACAGCGCAGGAATTCACCATGCCAGAAAACTCTACCACTCCGGAAAATACCACCGTTGCCACCCTGATCAACGCCCGCTGGGTGCTGACCATGGACTCGAAGCAACCCTTTCTGGAGCATCAGACCATCGCCATCGACAAAGGCCGCATCGTTGCCATTGCGCCTCAAGGCAGCCTGAATCTAAAGGCATTGGAGACGATTGAGCTACCGGATCATGTGCTGATGCCAGGCCTGATTAACGCCCATGGCCATGCCTCCATGAGCCTGTTCCGCGGCCTGGCTGACGATCTGCCACTTATGGATTGGTTGCAAAACCACATCTGGCCAGCGGAAAGCCGCTGGGTAGACGAAGCCTTCACCCTTGAAGGCGCGGATCTGGCCATGGCGGAAATGATTCGCAGCGGCACCACCTGCTTCAGCGACATGTACTTCTATCCCAACATGGTGGCCAAGGCGGCGGCCAAAGCCAACATGCGCTGCCAGTTGAGCTTTCCGATACTGGATTTTCCTACTAACTGGGCGCAGAACGCTGATGAGTACCTGCGCAAAGGCCTGCAGCTCCATGACGACTTCCGCAACCACCCTTTGGTGCGCGTGGCTTTTGGCCCCCATGCGCCTTACACCGTGTCCGATGAACCCTTGAAAAAAGTCGCTGCCTACTCGGTGGAAACCAATATGGCGGTGCAGATTCACCTGCACGAAACCGCCTTTGAAGTGCAGGAAGCCGTTAGCAACACAGGGCAACGCCCGATTGCCCGCCTGCATGAACTGGGGTTGCTGAACCCGCAACTGCAGGCAGTACACATGACCCAGTTAACCGACGAAGAGATCCAGCTGCTTGCAGAAACCGGCACCCATGTGATTCACTGCCCGGAATCCAACCTGAAACTGGCCAGCGGTTTCTGCCCGGTAGCCAAACTGGTGGCGGCCGGTGTCAATGTGGCATTGGGCACCGACGGTGCCGCCAGCAACAACGATCTGGATATGTTCGGTGAAATGCGCACCGCCGCCCTGCTGGCCAAAGGTGTATCCCAGGATCCCAGTGCCGTTCCCGCCAGCATCGCCCTGCAAATGGCCACCATCAATGGCGCCAAGGCGCTGGGTATTGACGATCTGACCGGCAGCCTGGAAATTGGCAAGGCCGCCGACATGATTGCCGTACACATGGATGACGTTACCTGTCAGCCCCATTATCACCTGGAATCCCAGCTGGTATACGCCACCCCCGCCAGCCAGGTCACCGATAGCTGGATCGGCGGCAAGCAGGTGATGAGACAACGCAACCTGACCACCCTGGATCTGGACGCAGTGCTGTCCAAGGCCAAGCTCTGGAAAGCACAAATTCAACAGGCAGACGAGCACCCCAATGAATAACGTAGACCAATCCGAGATCGCCAAATTCGAATCCATCGCCGACAAGTGGTGGGATCTGAATGGAGAATTCAAGCCACTGCACGACATCAACCCCCTGCGCTTGAACTACATCAATCAGCGTACGCCGCTTGCAGACAAAGCCGTATTGGACGTGGGCTGTGGTGGTGGCATTCTCAGCGAAGGTTTGGCGTTTCGGGGTGCCCAGGTAACCGGTATCGACATGGGAGATGCCAATCTGAATGCGGCACGAATCCATGCGCAGGCGCAGAACCTCAACATCGATTATCGCCTCATCACCGTAGAAGAGTTGGCCGCCGAAATGCCCGGCACTTTTGATGTGGTCACCTGCATGGAAATGCTGGAGCATGTACCGGATCCATCAGCCATCGTTCGGGCGTGCGCCGCCTTGGTGAAACCCGGTGGCCACGTATTCTTCTCCACCATTAACCGCAACCCCAAAGCCTACGCCATGGCCATTGTGGGGGCTGAATACGTGATGAACCTGGTGCCCAAAGGCACCCACGAATACATGAAGTTCATCAAACCCTCGGAGCTGTCCGGCTGGGCTCGCCGTGCGCAGCTGGCTATTCACGACCTCAGCGGCATGAACGTAAACCCGCTTACCATGAGCTTCAAAATAACCAAGGATGTGGGCGTAAACTACTTCCTTTATTGCACCAAACCGTCCTGAGAGCAGTATGTCGCCAAGAACCCCTGTAGCTGCAGTACTATTTGACCTGGACGGTACACTGATCGACACCGCGCCGGATTTCGTTCGCATCGTCAACCAGATGCGGCAGGAGCATGACCTTGCCCCGTTTTCCTTCGAAACCATTCGTCAGCAAGTATCCAACGGCGCTCGAGCCTTAACCACGCTGGCATTTGGCGCAGAAGACAGCAACCCCAACTTCGCCCAGCATCTGGACACACTACTGACCCGCTACGAACAGCAACTTGCCGTGGATTCCTGCCTCTTTGACGGCCTGAACGAATCACTGCTGACATTGGAGCAGCGCGGCATTCCCTGGGGTATTGTCACCAACAAACCCAGTCGCTATACCAACCCATTGCTGGCAGGGCTGAATCTGAATGAGCGCTGCGCCGTTGCCATCTGCCCTGATCAGGTCACCCATCGCAAACCCCATCCAGAACCCATATTAACGGCATGCAAGCTGATCGGTGCTGACCCGCTTCACACTATCTACGTTGGCGATCACGCCCGCGATATTGAAGCCGGGAAACGGGCCAACAACTTTACCGTGGCCGCCGCCTGGGGCTATCTGAATGAAGGCGAACAAGCGCAGGACTGGCAAGCAGACATCACCCTGCAAAGCCCCAACGACTTTAAGCCCTGGTTGCAGCAATACCTGAACTGAACCGGCAATTATCAAACTCAGTCTCAAACTGACATACAGATCTGGTAGACTAGCCTATACGACTTTTGGATGGATTCAGCCATGACTCAGAATTTCACCGACTACCAAGCTTCCGACAACCTGCTCAAGGATCGCGTTATTTTGATCACCGGTGCCGGAGACGGTATTGGTAAAGCTGCCGCCCTGAGCTTTGCCCGCCTTGGTGCAACAGTGGTGCTGCTGGGTCGCACCGTGGAGAAGCTGGAGAAAGTCTACGACCAGATCGAAGCTGAGGGCGGTAAACAGCCTG
The DNA here is from genome assembly GCF_002863865.1 of Ketobacter alkanivorans. Classification (NCBI taxonomy): domain Bacteria; kingdom Pseudomonadati; phylum Pseudomonadota; class Gammaproteobacteria; order Pseudomonadales; family Ketobacteraceae; genus Ketobacter; species Ketobacter alkanivorans. The sequence continues at coordinate 912,709 of NZ_CP022684.1, forward strand.
CCATCGTGCCGTTAAACCTGGAATCCGCCAGCCACATTGAATATCGCCAAATCGCTGAAACCATTGAAACCGAGTTTGGCCGCCTGGATGGTCTGTTATTAAACGCGGCCATTCTTGGGGATGTACGCCCCCTGGAATATTTTCCGATGGAACTGTTTGAAAAGGTCATGCAAGTGAACGTCAATGCCCAGTTCATGCTGCTACGCACCCTGATGCCTATGCTGCGCGAATCCGAACAAGGCTCTATCATCCTCACCACCTCATCGGTGGGCAGAAAGGGCCGTGCTAACTGGGGTGCCTACGCTGTTTCAAAATTCGCAATAGAGGGCATGATGCAAACCCTGGCGGACGAGCTGAAAGACACCAGCAACATTAAAGTAAACTGCATCAACCCCGGCGCTACCCGCACCCAGATGCGCGCCAGCGCCTACCCCGCCGAAGAACCGGCAAGCATTTGCCCCCCCGATGCCATCATGCCCCTCTACAACTATCTGATGGGGCCGGATTCTGCCGGTGTCACCGGCCAATCCCTCGATGCGCAGGTTAAATAGGCCCGCCCATAGCGCCTGCTGAGCCCGCAACGGCCAAAACGTGCCGGAAAACCGGCACCATGGCACGATCGTACCACCAAGTTCTCACCCTCCCCCTGACAAATCGCTAAAAATGCCTGATATTTGACACCGATCACATGTATTCCGGTGTCATCAGACGGTCGGTTATCGTTTAACCAAGTAAACCTCTTGTAAACTAAGGGAAATCTACAATTCGTATAAATTTAGATCAAGGCTGGCACGGTCTTGGCATTACTCCAGGCAGATGACAAACCATGTCAAAGATTGAATTGGATGAGGAACTGGTAATGAACGCGATAATCGGTGCGCGAATTGTTGACCTGGACAGCAATGGATTGGTAAACAGCGAACTCCATGGCCCTGAGGGGTTTCGAGCCCGCAGCCATAACGAAGCGCTGGCTCTGTCACGACTCAACGCAGTATTGCAAACCAGCATCGAATTGCCTGAGATTATTCGCCTGTTCTTTAAAGAGATCCAGCGAGCACTGTCCCTGGACGGATTAGCCTACGAGCACCGCAACAATCGCTTTGAATACCAACTGGGGGATCAGGATGGCTACCCCTCACACTATCGCATTCAAACCGACAGTGACTATCTCGGCGAGCTGACCTTATTTCGCACTGAGGAGGATTTTCAGCAGAGCGATCTGGAAAAGCTGGATCGCCTGGTGACGGCTTTGGTTTTCCCGTTGCGCAACGGCCTGCGTTACCATGAAGCGGTACGCGCCTCTCTTACAGATGGGCTCACCGGTGCCGGTAACCGCATCAGCCTGGATTCAATCCTCAGCCGAGAAGTAGATCAAGCCAACCGCTACGGTCACCCGCTTTCGGTGCTGATTCTTGACCTGGATTACTTCAAACACATCAACGATACCTTTGGCCATGCGGTGGGCGATCACGTGTTACGCAATATCGCCAACGCCATCAAAGCTACTTGCCGCAATGCCGACATGACCTTCCGTTACGGCGGCGAGGAATTTGTGGTTCTGCTGAACAAGACGGATGTGGCAGGAGCCAAAATTGGTGCCGAGCGCGTTCGCCGAATTATCGAAAACCTGGACATTTGTCTGGGTGACGCCAGCATACCAGTCACCACCAGTATCGGTGTGGCCAGTCTGTGTCATGGTGAAAGTCGCGAAGGTTTACTGAAACGTGCCGACAAAGCGCTCTACGGTGCTAAGGCTAATGGTCGCAATCGAGTGGTGGTGGCCGAGCCGACTCTGGCCAATGCCTGAGTCGACCCGTAATTCGGGCTAGTAACGACGGCGGCGCAAATAGCCGCCGCGGCGAACTTCTTTTTCCACTGCCCGCTCAGATCGCGCCTTGGCGCGACCATACAAACCGGTGCGCTTGCGCAGAGATGCACCGCAGCTTTCTGCCAATTGGTCGATTGCCTCTTTATCAAGCTCGATCCAACGACCTGCCTTCAGACTGCGTGGCAATTCAATATCGCCATAGCGCACGCGGATCAGTCGGCTCACCTGAACGCCTTGAGTTTCCCACATACGGCGCACTTCACGCTTGCGACCCTCGCGTAACACAACGTGATACCAGTGGTTAGTGCCTTCACCGCCGCGATCAGAAATATCATCAAACTTGGCTTCGCCATCCACCAGCATAACGCCGGTGCGCAACGCCTCCAGATTGGCCTCGCCGACCTGACCGTGTACGCGAACCGCGTACTCACGCTCGATATTAGAAGACGGGTGCATCATGCGATTGGCTAAATCACCGTCGGTTGTAAACAGTATCAGCCCTTGGCTGTTGATATCGAGACGGCCAATGGCAACCCATCGCTGATCTTTGAGTTTGGGCAAAGCATCAAACACGGTGGGCCGATTGCCGGGGTCAGTACGAGTACAGACTTCGCCTTCAGGTTTGTAGTACAGAATCACTCGGCGGATGCTTTCCTCTTCCGAGTCAAACGCCACTACCCGACCGTCCACCCGCAGCTCGTCACCGTCTTCGATACGATCGCCAAGGGTGGCAAGCTGACCGTTGACCGATACTCGGCCAGCGTCAATCCACTCTTCCATGGCACGACGGGAACCCAACCCCACACGGGCCAATACTTTTTGTATTTTCTCACTCATTAGTTACTGAACTCATTATATGAAGCGGGAACAGGCCAACGCCCATCCACTCGCAGTACCAATCAACAGTCGACGTAAATAAAACTTCAGTATAGTGCAGCCTCACGGCTACCCCAGCCACTCTGGGGAATGGACAGAAACTGTAGCTAATCGTAAAAATCTAGAATGCTCAACCTAAGTTGCTAATCCAGTTTCGTTTCCTGCTCCTGTTCCGCCCGATCTGACTCAGCGTCCGCGGCGTCATCCGACGCTGCCTGAGCCGACTCTGCAGCAGGTTCCTGTTCGGAATCAGCAGCTTGGGACTCTGATTCCATTGCTTCCATTTCTACCGGCGCAACCGCCGTTCCTTCTTCGTTCTCTTCTTCGCTATCGCTAATCTCTTCAACATCCAGTTGCCCGTTGGGGTCCATGCCCATTTGCACCAGTTCCAGTTCGGCATTGATGGTGTCGAGATCACGGATTTCTGCCAACGAAGGCAGCTCATCGAGGTTCTTGAGATTAAAATAATCTAAAAACTGGCGGGTGGTTCCGTACATGGCTGGCCGTCCGGGCACATCCCGATGCCCCACTACGCGCACCCACTCGCGCTCCAGCAGGGTTTTGGTGATATGGGTACTGACGCTGACACCACGGATTTCTTCAATTTCACCGCGGGTAATGGGCTGGCGGTAGGCAATCAAGGCCAGTGTTTCCAGCAAAGCACGGGAGTAGCGCGCGGGTTTTTCTTCCCATAGACGGCTGATCCACTCGCCGATGTTTTCCTGCACTTGGAAACGATAACCCGACGCCACCTCTTTCAGCATGACTCCGCGCTCGGCGTAATCCTGTTTTAACTCATTGAGGGCGTCCACCAGCATTTCTGTGGGGAGTTCTTCCTCTTCCAGAAACAGTGCGGCCAGCTTATCCAGTTTCATGGGTTGGCCCGCTGCAAACAGCGCACCTTCCACTATGCGTTTTACCTTCTGATGATCAAGAGACATTGTTGTGTTCTTCGCTCTCTGATTGATCGTTATTGCGCTCGTTATCCTCTGGGGATGCGTGCGGATCGTATTGTTCACCCAATCGCGGCTCATCCTCATCGACTTGCGCCAATACCGGAGGAGCCACCGGTTCAAATGCACCTTCTGCGGGGTTTTCAGCCTGATCTATTGCAACGTCTTCGTCATCCGGGCCTGCTTCATGGGCGGACTCGCGGGCCTTGACGTGGATCGGGCCCAAAGGCTCGGTTTGCACCAACTCTACCAATGATTCTTTTACCAGTTCCAGAATGGCCAGAAAGGTAACAACCACCCCAAGCCGACCTTCTTCGAAGGTAAACAGGCTGACAAATGGCACAAAGCGATCCTGCCCGAGCCGTTCCAGCACCTGGGTCATGCGCTCGCGGGTGGAGAGTTTTTCACGGCTGACCTGATGGCTTTCAAACATGTCAGCCCGATGCAGAACTTCCTGCAGGGCCAGCAGCACTTCTTTCAGGTCAATGTCGGGGTGGGCTTTTTCCCGCTCGAATTTAGGATGCTCGGCTTCGGCAAGATGGACATCTCGGCCCATGCGCGGCAGCTCATCTATGTCTTCGGCGGCTTTCTTGTAGCGTTCGTATTCCTGCAGACGGCGGATCAGCTCTGCCCGAGGGTCATGCTCGTCGTCTTCTTCTTCACTTTGGCGAGGCAGCAGCATGCGGGACTTGATCTCCCCCAGCAAGGCCGCCATAACCAAATATTCCGCCGCCAGCTCAAGGTTCAGGCTCTTCATCAGCTCCACGTACTTCATGTACTGGGTGGTGATCTGAGCAACCGGCACATCGAGGATGTCCAGGTTTTGGCGTTTGATCAAATACAAAAGCAGGTCCAGCGGCCCTTCGAATGCCTCCAGTATGACCTCGAGGGCATCCGGTGGAATGTACAGATCCTGGGGCAGCTTGGTGAAGGCCTCGCCATACACCAACGCAAATGGCATTTCACCCTGCTGAGGATGCGCCGTTTCGGCTTCCGCAGCCTGAGGCGCGTCTGCTTGCTGCGCATCTGCGGTGGGCTCCTGCTCAATCACAGGGGCGTCTTCCAGCAGGGTGTCCTGTTCGGAAATGCTCATTAGAAGTATCCCAAGCCCATGGCTTCGCGCACCTCTTCCAGTGTTTGTTTGGCGGCATCACGGGCCTTTTCGCAGCCTTCTGCGACTATGCTTTTCACCAGATCCGGGTTACCTGCGTATTCGGACGCGCGGATGCGGATGGGTTTCAGCTCTTCCTGCACAGAGTCGATCAGCGGCTTTTTGCATTCAAGGCAGCCTATACCGGCAGTCTTGCAGCCCTGCTGGACCCAGTTGCGGGTGCTGTCGTCGGAATACACCAGATGCCACTGCCACACCGGACACTTTTCTGGATCACCGGCATCGGTAAGACGCACTCGGGCCGGATCTGTAGGCATGGTGCGAATCTTATGCATGACGTCATCTTCGCTGTCACGCATGGTGATGGTGTTGTTGTAGGACTTGGACATTTTGCGCCCATCCAGCCCGGGCATTTTGGACGCCGGGGTCAGCAGTGCCTGCGGTTCGGGCAGAATTACTTTGCCACTGCCTTCAATAAAGCCATGTAAGCGTTCTTTATCGCTGAGTGTGATGTTTTGCTGCTCCCGCACCAGTGCGTGGGCAGTTTCGAGGGCACTTTCGTCACCTTGCTCCTGATATTTGTTGAGCAGGCTTCGATAAAGCTTGGCGGATTTTTTGCCCATCTTTTGAATCGCCTGTTCCACCAGCTCTTCAAAGCCTGGCTCCCTGCCGTATAGATAGTTAAAACGGCGCGCCACTTCACGGGTCAACTCAATATGAGATACCTGATCGGCACCGACCGGCACTTGACCGGCACGGTACATCAGGATGTCTGCACTTTGCAGCAAGGGGTATCCCAGGAATCCGTACGTGGCCAGATCTTTCTCTTTGAGCTGTTCGATCTGGTCTTTATAGGTGGGCACCCGCTCCAGCCAGCCCAAAGGGGTCATCATGGACAGCAGCAAATGCAATTCAGCGTGTTCCGGCACCCGGCTCTGGATGAACAGGGTGGCCGAACCTGGGTTGATCCCCGCCGCCAGCCAGTCGATCACCATGTCCCACACTGATTCCTCGATAACGCGAGGATCTTCGTAATGGGTGGTCAGGGCATGCCAATCTGCCACGAACAAAAAGCACTCATATTCGTGCTGTAGCTTCACCCAATTTTTAAGTACGCCATGATAATGGCCAAGGTGCAGGCTGCCTGTGGGGCGCATGCCAGAAAGGACACGCTGCTCCGAAACTGCTGAGCTCAAGGTAAACTCCTGATTTTTATATGATGTTCTGCTGTCATTAGCGTCTCCCCCAGCCTCACGGCCACGGCGCCAAGACGAAAGGGGTGATTATAGCGATATTCGTCACGCTGTCGAAGCGCCATAAGCGGGTTTGGGGCAGTATGTGGCAAACTATCCTATTAAAGGAAGGGCGACGGGTCGCCTTTGCCTTCCCGTATTACGATGGGTGAATCCCCTTCCAGGTCAATCACGGTGGTGGTTTCCATCTCCCCCCAGCCTCCATCCAGCACCAGATCCACTTGTTTGCTGACCCGCTGGTAGACTTCTTCGGGGTCAATGAGCGGGTATTCTTCACCAGGCAGCAGCAAGGTTGTGCTCATGATGGGCTCACCCACCTCTTCCAGCAACGCCTGCACGACGTTGTTGTCCGGCACTCGCATGCCGATGGTTTTCTTTTTGGCGTGCATCAAACGCCGCGGCACTTCGCCTGTGGCCTTTAATATGAAGGTGTAGGCGCCGGGGGTATTGGCTTTCAGCAAGCGGAAAGCCCAGTTCTCAACCTTGGCGTAATTCGCCAGCTCCGACAGATCTCGACACAGAATGGTGAACTCGTGTTTCTCATCCAGTTGGCGTAGCTGCACGATACGATCCAGACCCCGCTTGTTCTCCAGCGCACAACCCACTGCATAGGCAGCGTCGGTTGGATAGACCACCACCTCACCGCCCCGAATACGGTCTGCCGCCTGTTTGATCAGGCGTTTTTGTGGTGTTTCGGGGTGGATTCGAAAAATATCGGTCATTACTTTCTACCTAATTGAATTCTAACTGCGTGGTTCCAACAGCAGGCTCACCGGGCGGCAACGGCTCGGCAGAGGAGGCATGCTGCCCAATCGTACCCAACGCATGGAGGGGCCATGATAATCGCTTCCCTGGGAGGCATAAAGCTCAAATTTAAGCGTTAAATCAGCCAGTTGCTGCACCACATCGGGGCTGTGGGTGGCCACCGAAACCTCCAGCGCCTGGCCACCGGACTCGGCAAAGTCCTTCACCAGATGATTCAGTTTGGTACGGGTGAGCTTATAGCGCCCGGGATGCGCCAGCACGGCAACGCCTCCGGCCTCCCGTATCCAGCGCACAGCCTCAGGCACCGTCGGCCAATCGGTTTTGACATAGGCTGGCTTGGCTTGGGCCAGATAACGCTGAAATGCCTGTTTGCGGTCGGTGCAGATGCCCTGCTCCACCAGCACCTGGGCAAAATGAGGCCGGGCCGGGGTATTTTGAGGCGCAATGGCTGCGGCTTTTTCGTACAGGCCGGGGTAGCCCAGCTTATCGAGCCGGGCAGCGATGGTACGAGCCCGCGCCTCACGCCGCGCCATCTGACTCTGCAAGTGTCCTTGAAAACGTTGGTCCTGAGGCTTAATACCCAGGCCAACCACGTGGATGTCCATGCTGTTCCAGCGGGATGAGATCTCCACCCCGTCAATCAGGGTCAGGCCCAGCTCATCACAAGCAGAGCGCGCCTGACACAAACCTTCGGTGGAATCATGATCGGTCACCGCCAGCACCTGAATCCCGGCTTGGGCGGCCCGAGCCACCAGTTCGGCGGGCGCCAGCTCCCCATCGGAAGCGGTAGTATGCAGGTGAAGATCGATAATGGAGGGCTGATTTTGCATGGATTTTCCAGTTCTGCTCAGCAGGGAGTGCTTAGGCTGAGCAAATATTCTATCATTGGGGCCTCAACAAATATGAATTAATTGATATGAAACAGTTTTTTGACTTTTTTCCGGTTGGGCTCTTTGTGGTTGCTTACTTTACGAGCAAAGACATGATCCTGGCCACCAAGGTGTTAATGGCCGCCAGCGTGATACAGATTGCCGTGTTCTGGATCTGGAAGCGCACCGTAGAAAAACTCCATTTGGGCACCTTTGTCGTGGTTGTGATCATGGGCAGCCTAACCATCTTTCTCGATAACCCCATCTTCATTATCTGGAAGCCCTCCATCATCAATTGGTCCATTGCCACCGCGTTTCTGGTTAGCCTGTTGATTCGCAAAAACCTGGTGCGCAAGGCTGTGGAAGGGTTTCTAAAACAAGCCCCCCATCTGAGCCTGAAGATGCCGGAAGAAAAGTGGGCTCCACTGTGTATTGTATGGGTGCTGTTCTTTATTCTGCTGGGTTGCATCAACCTGTTTGTGTATTTCACCTACGGTCAGGATTTTTGGGTCACGTTCAAACTGGTTGGGTTCACCATCATCAATATGGTGTTCTTCGTTGGCCAGTTTATCTACTTGTCCCGCTACATCACCGAAATTGAACCGGATACTAACCAGGAGCCACAGGGATAATGTATTACGCCATTGTCAGCGAGGATGTCGAAAACAGTCTGGAAAAGCGCATGGGAGCGCGGCCGGATCATCTGGCCAGACTGGAGCAACTGAAACAACAGGGTCGCCTGCTGGTGGCTGGCCCCTTTCCCGCCATTGATAGCGAAAACCCCGGGACAGCAGGTTTTACCGGCAGCCTGGTGATCGCCGAATTCGAAAACCTGCAAGCCGCACAAGAATGGGCGGACGCTGATCCATACATCGCCGCCGGGGTTTATCAGAACGTCATGGTGAAGCCCTATAAAAAAGTGCTGCCATAATCGTCGATTGTGATGTGGGTTAACGTTAAAAACCGGGTAAAACCTTTACACTGCGCCAATACCAAAAAGTCACGGGGAAACACAGTGAAACAGTTGATCAGCGCTATTGTTACTTTGATCATCGCCAGCGCCATTGCGCTGCCAGCCACCGCAAAAACCATCTACATTCACGACAATCTGCGCGTGGATATGCGAACCGGCCCGAGCCTGGAATACCGCATCATCGACTTCCTCCGCAGCGGCACCAAGATGCAGGTGCTGCAAGAATCAGGGGAATGGATTCAAATCGAAGCCAACGGCAAAGAGGGCTGGATTCAGTCTCAATACACCTCCGAAGAACCCATCGCCCGGGATCAACTGGCTCAGGCCCTGAAGGAAATCCAGGCGCTGAAACAGGAGAACAGCGGCTTGAAATCCAAGCTTTCTGAATCCCAATCAGAGCTGGGGGGGCTGAAATCCGACCACTCCAAGATGACCAACAGCACCGAAAAACTGCAACAGGAGCTGGATCGAGCCCAGCAGACCTGTAAAAACGCGATCTCGACGGAAGCGGCTTACCGCCAACTGCAAGAGGAAGCCGAATTACTCAAGGTAGATGTCGAAAAGCTGAAAGTGGAAAACATCCGCCTATCCGAGGACAACCTGAAATCAGGTATTCAATGGGGTGCAGGCGCCGTGTTCCTGGGCGTGATCCTGGCTTGGCTAATCGCAAAAAGCAGCGCCAAGAAGCGTCGCAGCGAATGGTAGCGTCTCCCTTATAAGTTCCAATATTGATGCCCTATATTTCCCAGCCCGACCGAGCGTCGGGCTGCTGCTTCTATAAGCTTCTCCAACACCCTCCTTTTGAGGCCGGTCTGAACAAGCATTTACGCCGCGATCCGTGCTAACGTTTGCGAACACACAAATATAACAACGAAAAAGGTGTACCCGTGAATCGTCATTCATTGTCATTGCGCCGTGCTGGCTGGTTGTCCGCTGCCGGTATAGTTGTGCTGACCGCATTTCCGGCCCTGGCCAAACCACTTTGCAACCCACTGACTCTTAACACCTGTGGACTGCCGTTCCCCTCCGATTATTGGGTGGAGACCGAGCCAAACAGCCCAACCGGTGCCCGCATAGACATCAGCGATGAGATACTGCGGCCGGAAGTGCTGGCGCAACTGCCGGTGGAAAACGGCATCAGCGTAGAACAGATATTCAATGATGCATCAGGTTTCTCTGCCGCCTCAGCCGTGGTGTTCGAGTTTGATAACCCACCGGATACCGCCACCCTGCCCAAACACGGGGGCAGTGCCGTGCTCGCCTTTGATCTCACCGCAGATGCGCCAGTGGATATTCGCACCCAGATCAACGAATACGCTCGCGGCCGTCGCGTCAGCTCGCCATCCCAGGTGTTAGAAATCTTTCCCATGGGGCGCTGGAGTTTTGGTCATACGATTGCCGTAGTGGTCACCAAATCTCTGCATATCGAAGGCGAGCAAGATGACTTCGAAAGCTTCCACAGCAATGCCAGCGATCCCGACCAACAGACTTACATCACAGCATTATCACAGGCCATACAGCGCATGGGGCTGACACCGGATCAGGTGCGCACCGCAACCCTGTTCACCGTAAGGGATCGGAACGAAGTATTGAACCCGATCCGTGATCTGGTCACCAGAACCTTTGACGCTGAACACCCGGTGCGCAACATTGAAGTCCACTACAAAAGCTTCTTCAGTCGCAAAGCTGCCCTGATAACCGGCGAACTGCTGACCCACAACTACCGCCGCGAAAACGGCATCGGGCTGGTGGATTTCGAAGGCGATTATCAGGAACAATGGATTCCCTTCCGCCTTACCCTGCCCAAAGCGGCCCGCAATTCAGGCGCGGTTCCCATCGCTTTTTACGCCCATGGCCTTGGGGCCAACAAGGAAAGCGATCTACTCATGGGTGACCTGAACGCCGGGCTCGGTATCGCCACCTTCAGCGTAGATTTCCCGAATCATGGTGCCCGCGCCGAAGCCGATGGCGGCGGCGTATTCGAAAACCTGATCATCGACAAAGTAACCCGTGAAATCGGTATGATGACCCAGAACAACATCGACTTCGCCGCAGCCCACAAAGCACTGATCGGCATGTCGGATCTGGATGTAGTGGGAAGATGGCGCTGGGGCAGCTGCTGGCAGTGTGCTGACGGCATTGCCGATCTGGATACCCGTCGCGTGTTCATGCAAGGCACATCTCTGGGTGGCGTGCTGGGATCAGCCTACGCAGCATTGTCCCCGGATCTGGACGGCGCGGTGTTTCAAGTCAGCGGCGTCGGGGTAACCAGCATTCTGGCGGGCTCTTTACTGTGGGATCTGCGCTTCTCCCGCCTCGAACCACCCGCGGCAGACGGTGCCGAAGCACTGTTACTGAAAGGCGCCATCCAACAACTATTGGATTACGGTGACCCCATCAACTATATCGACCTGATGCGATTTCCCGATGACGGACGCCCCATCCGGCCGCTGTATGTTATGACCGGCTCCGGCGACAGCATCGTGCCCAACGACAGCTCCATCGCCTTGGCCAGAATCGCAGGCTTACCCTTGGTGGGCGAAGCGCTGTATGAGATGCCCGGCGTGGAGCAGCAAGAGACAGTAGATGAGCTTGGCTTTGGAATCAGCCAACTGCCGCCCCTCATGGCAGATCTGGAGTTCCTGATTGGCCCCCTGCTTACGGACGCCTCCGGCCATATGTCGTTCCTGTGGACCAGTTCGGCCCAACAAAACAAAGCCTGGATCAGGGAATTCATTCTGCAACAATAAACAACACCGGCAATTACATCGTCGCGCCGGACTTACGCAGTCCGGCGATCTCTTCCTCACTGAAGCCAGCACCCAGCAGCACCTCATCGGTATGGGCACCCAGCTGGACACCGGTGAAGTCATAGCGTGGCGGGGTTGCCGAGAATTTAACCGGAGACGCCAGTTGGCGCTGTGAACCACCCCCTGCGGTCGGCACATCCACCAGCAGCTCGCGCTCAACAATATGAGGATGCTCACAAGCCTCACTGAAACTGAGCACCGGCTCCACACAGGCATCCAGCGGACTGAATACTTCCACCCACTCAGCCAACGTGCGGGTTTTCATCACCGCGGCAATATCCTGCTTAAGCGGCCCCTGAATATCCGGGTTCAAAGCCAAGCCCTTGCTCGACCACTCAGGATGGCCGATGGCCTGGCAAAACTGGGCAAAAAACTGCGGTTCAAGGCCCGCAACCGATAACCAGCGGCCATCCGAGGTCTCGTAACAATCGTAAAAACTGCCACCGTTAAGCTGCGTCTCTTCCAGCCTGGGCTCCACACCACCCACCAACGCAGGCGGCGCGGTCAAAGCATGCATAGAGAACGCAGCATCGGTCATACTGATATCCAGATGCTGCCCTTCACCGGTTTGCTGGCGATGAATCACCGCTGCCAGAATCGCCATCACCGAATGATAAGAACCACCCGCCACATCTGCAATTTGCACATTAACCGGAGCCGGGCCACCGTCTTTACGCCCGTTATAACCAGCAACCCCGGCGATGGACAGGTAGTTCAGATCATGGCCTGCGCGCTGCTTATACGGGCCGGTCTGGCCGTAGCCGGTAATCGAACAAAAAATCAAGCCGGGATTGGCCTCTTTCAGCACCTCATACCCCACCCCCAATCGATCCATCACGCCGGGGCGAAATTGCTCCACCACAATGTCATAATCCTTCACCAGACGCTTCACCACGGCCACCGCATCGGGCCGCTTCAGATCCAAAGCCAGTGACTTCTTGGAGCGATTCAAAAAGCCATGACAAGCCGACACACCATCGTCCATCGGCGGCAGCATGCGCACCATATCCGGCCGTGTAGGCGACTCTATGCGCACCACCTCCGCGCCCCAATCAGCCAAAATCATCGCACCAAAAGGCCCTGGCAGCAGTGTAGTGAAGTCCAAAACCTTAAGTGAAGAAAGTGATCCGCTCATGTCATATCCAGTATTGTGTCTATTATTACTGTTAGATGTTTGAATAACATACTAGGTTGCACCCCACACCGAAGACATGACCAGATAGCTCAAAAACCCTGTCTATTTGAGACATTTGTTTGCCATATGTCCTCCGCTGGGGCAACATTCCCACGCACTAACCTGAACTTATTAGCAAAGATGAAAACCAATACTGTATCAGTTCATTACGTCAACGCGTGTCTGGAGCGTGCCAAGCAGGCAGGGCTTGATATACAGCCGTTCATTACCCGACTGGATGTATCACCGGAGATCCTGCAGGATCCGACCGCCCGCATTCCCAGTGAAGAGTACGTGCGACTTGCTATACACCTGGTGATGGCCACCAATGACGAATTCCTGCTGTTGGGCGGCATACCCCGTACCCGCCCTGGCACCTTCGCCCTCATGGCTCACGCCACTATGCCCGCAGGCAACCTGCAGCGCGGCATCCTGCGCTGCTTCCAGTTCTACAACCTGCTGGTGGATGACATCCACTTCAAACTCAGCAAACGTAACGACGAAGCCATTATCAGCCTGCGCTTCGACAACCCCGAACTGGATTGGGATCACCAGACAGCAGACAGCGTCCTGGTACTGCTGCATCGTTTCTTCAGCTGGCTTATCGGCCAACGGCTGGAGCTGACCCAAGTCTCCTTAAGCGGAGAGCCCCCGGTACACCGCCAGGAATACCAACGCCTGTTCCGTACCCGCATTCTGTTTAACCAGCCACTCAACGCCCTGCACTTTAAACAGAAGCACCTCGACAACCCCATTACCCAGAACGAATCGACCCTCAAAGAATTCCTGCGGGATGCCCCTTACAACCTGGTGGTGATCCCCGACAACGATGACAGCCTGACCGCCAAAATCAGAGCCATCATCGGCAATGACTTTCGTCATGAGTTTCCCGACTTCGAATCAGTTGCCCGCTCACTCAACAGCACACCACAAACCCTGCGTCGCCACCTGAAACATGAAGGCACCTCTTATCAGGAAATCAAAGACACCATGCGTCGGGACGCCGCCATCTACTACCTGAACCGCTCTCAGCTCACCATCAATGAAATCGCCGAATTGATGGGGTTCTCCGAACCCAGCACCTTTCACCGTGCGTTCAAAAAGTGGACAGGCCTCACTCCCGGAGCCTATCGCCAAAACAGCGACCAGGAGCTGCTCTAACAGAGCTATACTGAATCAATGCGTTATGTGAGGAAACATGCAAAAACAAACCATTGATGTTGTTATGGGGTTCGGGGGCGTCCACCCGGCGGAGAACGACAAGGCATTAAAATGGGGCGGCTATCTGGAAGCCCCCATGCTGGTGGTTGCGCTGTGGATACTGATGGACTGGTACCTGATCAGCCGCGGCTTAATGAGCCTGAGTGAACGTGAAGTCTTCGACTGGATAGTCTGGATTTTCTTTGTTGTTGAAACCGGCCTGCTCACACTGTTGAGCACAGACAAACTACGCCATCTCAAACGAAACTGGGCCAATGTAGCGATTATCTGCCTGGCGTTTCCACTCTTGTTTTCCGTCAACGAACAATTCGGTGTATTCAGGCTGATCCGCCTCTTCTTTCTGGTAGGATTCTTCAGTCACAACATTCGCATCGTCATGAACGTACTGACCCAGAATCATCTGGGAAAAACATTAATGATCAGCGCACTCTTCATAACCGGTGCAGGCATCCTCATAGCAGGCATTGATCCCGCCATAGACACACCGGCCCAAGGCATTTGGTGGGCCTGGGTAACGGTAACCACAGTCGGCTACGGCGACGTCGTTCCGGTCAGTCTCGAAGGCCGCATCTTCGCCTCACTGTTAATACTGATGGGTATATGTCTTGTCTCCCTGATCACAGCCAACGTCTCCGCCTATCTTCTGTCTAAATCTGCACAAAAAGAACTCCGCTACGAACAACGAGAGCTGCGTAAACTTTTGGATGTAGAAGAGCGGATCGAAGGACTGGAAAAGAAAATTGACGCAATTTTGGAGGAATTGCGCACAAACAAAAAATAGCGCACAAGCATGTAAGAAATCTCTCACATAATTTGCCCCCCTCCTGTCTCTATAATTGCGGCGCGCCTGAGAAGCTTATTGGCCATAGGATGTGCCGCTTCTTTGAGTAGTCAGGACAAGGATGTGTAATGAGAGCAGTCAATACGGCCGAGTGCCAATATTTTTCCAGCAAAGAAAGTGATCACGAATACTTAAGTTCACTGCTGGCTGGCGTGAACAAACGCTTCTTTCAAAATGCCGTAACAGCAACCGCGCTCTGGCAAGTACCCAAAGGCACCGTCTCTCTATTCATAGGTGAGCAAGGCAGAAAGCTCACCACAGAGGACAAGCTCTACAATGTATTTGAACAGGCCAAAACACAGATCCAATCAGGCCAGCTAACCGCAGCCATTGCCAATCTGGAAACCTGCGCCGCTGCGAACCACCCTGATTCGAAACTACTGCTAAGCCACCTGCTAAAACGCCGAGGCGACTCGCGCTGGCAACATTTTGCACAAGAGTACAACCGACATTGTGCCACCGTTCGCGCAGTACCTGCCGCCTGTTACTACGCAGACAGCGCCACCATCGCCATACATCCGCACCTGCAGGAACTCAACACTCCGCAATTTGTACTTAAGTACCTGTTGTACCATGAGTGCTGTCATCAACTGGTTCACTGCACAGACGAAACCCCACACCCTGAAGAATTCATGGAGTGGGAACATAAAGCCCCAAACCGTGACCGGGCGCTGAGCTGGCTGGAGAAACAGGGATTTCCCACACTTCGCACAACCCATGCTCCATAACTTACGAACACTGCGGTATGCGTTGCTGATTGCATTATGCGTTGTATCAGCAACAGCCAATAGCACCACATGCGATCAGCAACCCAGCGTTGCCTGTCTTGTGCAGCACATCAACACACAGATAGAAACACTGGAAACTCAAGGCAAGCAACTCAATCCGACAACCCGCACTCACTGGGCCTATGAATCGCATCAACTAAACAATAGCCCTACACCCAAGACTAACAACCTGATCGCAACGTTGATGCTAGAGGACGAATTTATTCAGAGCCTGCGCCAACGCAACAACAACTCATTACAACAACCACACTCACAACAGCTTGCAGAGCGCTTCCATGATCTACTGGCCCCCAACGCAAACAGCCTGTTGATCGAATACCTGACACTGCAACTGCAAGACGCACAAGCCGAAGCACTAAAACGTAAGCAACTTGAACACGTAATCGTAATTGGCACCACGCCAAACGCAACACTGCTCCAGATCGCACGCTCTGAAATACTCGGCGGCGCCCCCAACAAGGGCTTATCAACCCTCAACAACACCCAAATAGATGAATTCAGCGACATTCACCTGTTCACCGAAAAACACAACCTAATGGAATTGGGCACCGCAGCAAAAACGTTATTTTTAGACCCTGAATCGGCCACGAAAAACTGTAAACAGGACAGCCGCCACGCAATCAGCAGCGTGACGCATTACTTCAGTGAACCACATCAAACGCTACTGGAAGCATTATGGAATACACCAGACATTAACCTGGCCTGGAAAAACCAACTGAACGCAGCCATCCTGTATCAAAATGCCGGCAGCTGCTCGCTCTTCATCAATCTTCATGTGCATCACCTGATTCAATCTGCAACAAACTACCACGCAGAAACCGATTCAAACATACTGAACCTGATCTACCTGTTACGAGCTATCCGGCGCTACATCCTATAAGGCCGCCACACTGCGCAAGTTTTTGCACACACTTTCCAAGCGCACATCCATTAGAAAGACACCTGCACCACAAATTTTTCCTATGAAAATAAAATGAATTTTTCACTTTTGTGTATGGTTCTTGTAACTGCAACAAAAACCAAGCAGCCGCTCATTTTTAATCAAAACTTAATCACACTTTCGTGTAAGAAATTGCTCAATTTGATGCAATCCTATTGTCTTCAAAAAAACCCATTGCTAACCTAGCCGCCGTTCCAAGTCGACATTTCACTTGGGCAGGCAGAACCATGTAAGCGGGGGCTTATTCAATACAGGTTCTGACCTTTTTTCTATGGATGGGAGTTACTATGAACGAGAGCATTTCACGATTCCGCAATCTTGCAGAATGGCCTGAAGATGAATGGCACGCACTCAACATTCATTTATTTATCGCAGCTAACTTTAATCGCTACTGTTCCGGCCTTATCAAAAAAATTGGCTTGCAGTATTTGCCCAGTGACGCAACCGATTCAATGATGAGCCTGTTCTGCGACATTGCCTATCGTCCGCTGCAAACGGTTCACGAAAAAAACCTGGATGCAACAGGTAATCGACGCAATCAAATCATGCTGGGCACCCTGAAGATGATCACGAATACCCGGATGGTAGACGCGCTCATCAAAGAGTACCCATCCTACGTGGCACTGGAACAACTGGTGGAATTCCGGGATGAAGACAACAGCCTGGACGCTCCGTTTGCCCATGATGAATACCGCTCCGTGATACCCGACGTTCTGCTAAATGAGTCAGCATTTTTTGCTGCAGAAACCTGCGATGTCGATCTGGAAGAAGTCGATCTGGAAGAGGAAATGGAAAAGGATCGCATTACCGTCATGCTGGAAATGCTCCGCTCTTATCTAACCCCAGTACAATATCGGCACATTCGCTATGCCGTGTGCGAAGGTTTAACCTCACAAGAGATAGCACACCGAACGGGTCATTCTGTCACCAATGTGCGCATAATGCTGTTAAACGCACGTAAGAAAATGCTGGATCTGGTGCCCCCTCACCTCACCGAATCCATGCAAGAATTTTTACATAGAAAATAAGCGAACCTGACCGCGCGCATGCAAATATACAGGGAGCATGAACTTGCACCGGCTCTTTCCGATGAACTCCAACAGTCATCGGATTGTTCATTGTTTGCCATCATTGATGGTACCGGTGCACCAGATGCCCTATATCATTTTTTTCGCTATGCTCCAGAGGCAGACTACCATCCTCTGTTTCTGGGAACGGATCTCGAACATTGCCTGCCCCACTCGCCTTACCTTGCCCACATCTCCCTGAGCCAAGTGGAATACATGGAGCTGGCCAGCCAAACCAGGCAAGGGGTTCTATGGTTCACATCACCGCTCACTCTGCATCAGCAAATCGATTTCTGGAAATGCCGACTCTACGTTCACACAGATAATGTCGACACCCGCCTGTTTCGATACTGGAGTGGCCCCATCACCCACCGTTATCTGGCCGCGCTCAAACCCGAACAGCAACAGCAGTTCCTTCCTCCCGTTGCTTCAATTGCAACCCCGGATGCTGATTCACGCCAGTGGACGCTACGAACCATCCAACCAAGTAACAAGATCCATTTGCCCCTCCCTCTGGATACGTGGACGATACCCGAACACCATCTTGATATTTTTAATGATCGTTTTGAACAAATACAGATAAGCGAAATAGAAGCCGCGTTATGGTCCCGGATACCGGAAACATTGGATCAAACCTACCCTGCATTCATTCCACAACGGATTGCAGCAGGCATCAATCAAGCCCGGCAATTAGAACTGCATAGCGACTATGCGCTGGAAAAGTTTATAGAGTGTCAGTTTCGGTGGGGAAATGATTTCTGGAGACATCCAGACTTTGCGGAACTTTGGGAGGCGAGTAATACCGAGCAAGGCTTCCTCAACAGAATCGAAAACGCCATTTACTGAAAAGGCTTGGAAGGGCACGGGGGTAGTGTTCAGAATTCTGTGTCATTTCTTTATCATTAGACCAAAAGAGATGACCTATGACCAAACCTACTTTCGATATGGAAGCCGCCCTCAAAGCCCTGCGTGAAGGCCAAGACCTCACTGGCAAGGACGGCATCCTGACACCCCTGATCAAACAGCTCACTGAGGCCGCCATGAAGGCCGAGCTGGAAGAGCATCTGGCCAACGAGGAAGCCCCTAACCGTAAGAACGGCAAGTCTTCCAAGACCATAAAAGGCCCTACGGGCAGCTTTGAGCTGGATACCCCCAGAGACCGGTCTGGCACCTTCGAACCCCAGCTGGTCAAAAAGAACCAGACTCACCTCACCGATGAATTGGAACGCAAGATCCTGGCTCTGTTTGCCCTGGGTAACAGCTATCAGGACATCCGCGGCCATATTGCCGATCTCTACGGTGTCGAGCTTTCCAATGGTACCATCAATGCTGTCACCGACAAGCTTCTCCCAGAGCTTCAGGCATGGCGTGAGCGAGATCTGGAGGCTATCTATCCGATCGTCTGGCTGGATGCGATTCACTACAAGATCAAGGAAAACGGCCGCTATGTCAGCAAGGCTATCTACACCATTCTGGGCCTCAATATCGAAGGCAAGAAGGAGCTGCTGGGCCTGTATTTATCGGATCAGGAAGGTGCTCACCACTGGCTATCTGTGTTGACCGACCTGAACAACCGGGGCCTAAAAGATATTCTGATTGCCTGCGTGGATGGCCTGAAAGGCTTCCCTGAAGCCATTGAGACCATCTACCCCGACACCGAGATTCAGCACTGCATCATCCACCAGATCCGCAACTCCATGAAGTACGTTGCCTCCAAAAATCAGAAAGCCTTCATGAGTGACCTGAAGTGCGTTTACAAGGCTACCACCCTCAACGCCGCAGAAATTGCCTTGGACGACCTGGAAGCCAAATGGGGCGACAAATATCCAATGGTAATCCAGTCTTGGCGCAGTAAATGGCCGACGTTATCGACTTACTTTAAGTACCCGGATTACGTGCAGAAGGCGATCTACACGACAAACGCTGTCGAGGCTGTACACCGCCAGTTCCGCAAACTCACTAAGACGAAAGGCGGCTTCCCTAATGAAAACAGCTTACTGAAGCTGTTGTATGCCGGTATACTCAAAGCCACTGAGCGATGGACTCACCCGATACAGAACTGGAACCTGACGCTGTCACAGCTCACAATCCACTTCCCAGACCGGCTGGAGAAATACATCAGCTTATGACGCCGCTAGGCTGACACAGAATTTTGAACGCCCTCGGCACGGGCCCAACCAAGCCAACCTTGATTCAGCTGCCCATTTTAGACTGCAGGTAGTTCTTAATGCCGACCTTCTCAATCAGCTCCAGCTGGGTTTCCAGCCAATCTATGTGCTCTTCTTCAGATTCAAGAATATCCACGAACAGCTCTCTTGAAACGTAATCCTGCACTTTTTCACAATGGGCGATGGCCTCTTTCAAGTCCGGCACCGCATCCCATTCCACCTTAAGATCACACTCCAGCATTTCTTTAACATCTTCCCCTATCCGCAACTTACCCAGATGCTGATAGTTAGGAAGGCCTTCAAGCAGCAGAATTCTATCTGTCAGCTTGTCAGCATGCTTCATTTCATCGATGGATTCGTGATATTCGTGCTCTGCGAGCTCGTCAAGCCCCCAGTTTTTGTACATCTTGCTGTGCAGAAAATACTGATTGATAGCAACCAGTTCGTTACCCAAGACTTTGTTCAAGTATTCAATAACTTTTGCATCGCCCTTCATAATGATCTCCCTCTACATTCCCATCAACATACTGATTAACAGCAGTAATTGGTGTAAAGGTAAACCGATACAGGATCTATTGCAAAACTAAGTTTTATTGGGAAAGTGATTGCTGGCGAAGACAGCTTTTAGCATCGTTACCACACTTGCCACACTGAGATCCCACACCCGTGCGATCACGAAGCTCCTTATAGTCATTCACTCCTGACTTAACAGCTTGTTGGATATGTTTTTCGGTAACGGCCTTACAAATGCAGACATACATAATAGGTATCACCCTCAAAGTATGAGAGTAATAATATTGCGAATGACAATTATTGTCAATTAGGAAAAGATAGCATTCGACACGATATTACTTAGTATCGTCAGTAACAGGCGTTTGGCTCGCTGGCGCTTTCTCCTGCTCATCGTCCACTTCACTGACAAAATAGACGCCTGCGGAGCCGAATCTGGCGCGCCCTTCCTTGCACTCGTAATGCTCAAGCTTCTTTTTTATGTCATCCGGTGTAGCAAGAAGCTTATCGAGGGTTTTTTCGCCCGCTCTGATCTTTGTAAAGCGAGAAAAAAAAGACTTTTTCATAATAGGTTGTTGCTCGGGATTGAAGCTGCGAAAGTCCGCGTATTGTATCTATCTAGCTTATAAAATCGACAAATAAGACTTAAAAACCGGAAGTCTTAGACACTTTATTTACCCATCAGTGCCATTATGACCCCATGGTCCGAATCGTACAACCTTACCAAAACTGCGCCACCCGCCGGATGGGTGACGCAGGTATACAGTATGTAGCTATTTAAGTACCAGATAGAGCGCCGCATTGCCTCTGAGCAACCTCAACAGCAGCTGGTTTTTACTTTTGCTGACCGCGCTTTTCAGGTCATCCAGATCTTCTACCCTACGCTTGTTAACACTGGTTATCACATCTCCCTGACGCAACCCATAGGACTGAGCAGGAGAGCCCTGATCCAGCGCCTGAATCACAACACCTTTCGGTTCCTGATTATTGGCCAAGTGCGCCCCATCCAAAAACTTATGCAGGCTTTTCGAGGCCAGCAAGTTACCCTGAGACTCACCCACTTTGGCAGACAGGGTTTTCTCCTTGCCATCTCTGATGACTTTGATCTTCACTTTATCTCCGACACGGTGCACTCCAACCGCATTGCGCAACTGAGCGGCAGACTTCATGGGCTTCCCGTCAAACTCCACAATCACGTCGCCCTGCTCAATACCGGCATCCTCTGCTGCAGAGTCCTTCTGCACTTCGGAAACCACCACACCTTGCTGATCACCAAGCTCAAAGGCTTCCGCCAGATCCGGAGTAAGATCTTGGATGATCACGCCCAATTGGCCGCGCTTAACTTCGCCGTGTTCAAGAATCTGTTCAAGACTGTGGCGAGCCATATTGGTGGGAATAGCAAAACCAATACCCACATTACCTCCGGCCGGTGCAATAATTGCGGTATTGATTCCGACCAGTTCACCATTCAAATTCACCAGCGCCCCCCCTGAATTACCGGGGTTGATTGATGCATCAGTCTGGATGAAGTTTTCATAGCCCTCTATCCCCAAACCAGACCGACCGATCGCACTTACTACACCGGTGGTAACGGTCTGCCCCAGGCCAAAAGGATTACCAATAGCCACTACGAAATCCCCAACCCGGGTTCTCTCTGAGTCGGCCATTTTCACTTCACTTAAATCACTGCCATCTATATCCAGTATCGCAATATCCACATCGGGATCGGCCCCCACCAACTTAGCGTCAAAAGTCCGCCCGTCGTTCAACGAGACTTTTATTTCATCCGCCCCATCAATAACGTGAAAGTTGGTAATCACCGTACCCTCGGATGCATTCACAATTACCCCCGAGCCCGCACTCTGTGAGCGCCTCATTTGTGGTGATCTCTGATGGGGGCCAAAAAAGTGCCGAAAGAAAGGGTCATTCATCAACGGATTCGCTTCCTGACGAGTGGCGAAGGTTGATATGTTCACTACAGCAGGGTTCACCTTTTCTAGCATGGGTGCTAAAGAAGGCAGTTGTTTACCATCGCCATCCGCAATAGGCCATACGGCCATGGCAGGGGTGCCCACCACTGCCAATAAAACCAGTACCAAAATGCGTTGTGTTAACTGCATCGGAAACTCCTTGTGCAACAGTATTAAGTTCGAGGTTCCGAATTTCGACCCAGGCTGCGCAGGTTAGTTCCGGCTTGAAAAAGGCCAAATTTCGCCCAATTGAATCAGCCACCGAACCCCGGCATTGGCATAACGGTTTGATTCACTTGCCCGATACGGCCCTGTTCATCATACAAAGACGAAATCACCTGGCCCACTCCGGTTGTTTCCATAAGCGTGATGCACTCCAAGCCTATCCATTCTCCCACAGGCAGACGGGATAGTTGCAGAACGATGTCCGCGTTAATCGTACCAACCCCATCACCCAGGCTGAGCTGACCGACCCCATTGCCAAAATCAGAAACCAGTGCAGCCAACATGAATGGTGAGTTTTGCTCACCAGCAATGATGTCTGCTGGGAGTCTAATCCAGGCGCGGCCAGTCCCGGTTTCATTCAGTAATGATGCAGGACGCAAGCGCACCGTAGTATGCAACCCAAGGGGCATATCTTCAGATTTGGCAAACAATACGTCTCGAAAAGAGACTTCATCCAATTGATCCGGTGAGGGTAAACCGCCCTTTGGCTTTGGTGCATAGTCTGGCAAATTCAAAGGTGTACTTTTTATAAACAAGGCAGATGCCAGGGCCACCAGCGTGCCACCGGCAGACAAACTGGCTTCCAGCAGTAGAATTCGTTTGCCCTCCCGCAATGGCCGAACTTCAACTCGAAGCGGGGCATTCGGAACCGGTCGCAACAGATCAATGGAAAGCCGGGCTGGCTGCAAACCGCTGCTACCGGCCTCCTGCCCCAAACAGAACGCCAACAACCCCGCCGGAGCCCCACCATGCAACAAACTGGAATGCCAAGGGCTACCGGCCAACCCGGTGGGCACAAACTCATTACCAACCCTATTAAATAGCGCTTCTTTCACTTCCCACTCCTGCCCTGAAACGTTACAACAAATACAAAGCGACAAATTCCATTAAGGTGACGCACATAAACCCAAACAGCACTGGCCACAACCTTAAATCGCTTAAGCTGCCACTAACACGAGCAAAGCCAGCGAAGAAAGCCACCATTACGTGGATGAATAAGGTTAAGCCCAACAAGCCATTGCTATGCACATCAAAAAACAGAACGCCCCAGACCATGAAAGCCGGTACGACGCAAACAATCGCATCCCGCACGTTTCGCACATCTGCCAGGTTAGCCAGATAAATTACCGAAAGAGATGCGCTCAAGGCCGCAAAAAACATTGTACCGGGCACCGGTAACAACCAAACACCCAGCACGGCCAATACAGCACCCAGTGCGGCTTTAGAGCTGACATCCACCACGATGGATACGTTTTCGCTGAATGCAGACAGCAGCATGTTACGGCTAACAGCACAGTTATTCATTTCAAGGGTAGTTAAATCCCCTGCATGACCGATGGAACCAGTTGTAGTCGCCATAATGCGCCCTCCTCTAGGTTACGCTCAGTTATAGCCTGAATGTAGATTAGCGCTTGACGGATCGCTGCAAAAGTGGCATTTATGACAACATAAATGCTTTATTTGCCACCAAGGAGACCTCACAATGACTACAAAGCTGGCAATATTCGCATATGATGGATGTTTATCGACTTCTGTAACTGGCCCTACGGATGTATTCCATATTGCCAACATTCATCAGCGAGTAAGAAAAGAAGATCCAGGTAGCCCACTGTTTTCATGGAAAATTTATTCGCCCGATGGCAAGCCGGTGAACACCTCTACCGGAATAACCATCGCTGTAGACGGTCGTTATGAGCAGGCTGGCAATCCTGACATCTGCCTGATCCCGGGTATTGACCATGCATTTGGCTACGAGGTCACACAAAAAACCGAGGAAATGCGCGGCCTGTTAGGAAAGCTGATTAAAACCCATCATGCCAATGGTGCGGCAATAGCTTCTAACTGCAGTGGTTCGTTTCTGCTTGCTGACACAGGGCTGCTCGATGGCTTCGAGGCAACCACCAGCTGGTGGCTGGCGCATCACTTCACCCACTCCTTTCCAAAAGTTCACCTCAGGCTCGAAAAGATGGTGACCGAAGACAATAACGTGTTTTGCTCTGGAGCGGTTACCGCGTATATGCACTTGTGCATTCGTCTAATCGAGAAATTCGCTGGCCCCAACATCGCAAAATGTTGCGCCAAAACCGTGATGCTGCAAAATAAAGAATGCACGCAAGCACCCTACATCCCCGTGCCTCATCATTTTAAACAACAGGACGAACTGGTCAAAAACGCGGTTAGCTGGATGCTGGAAAACCTGGATCAGGAGTTCCATCTCGACTCTCTGGCAAGCCAGCTGGCAGTAAGCCCAAGAACATTCATCCGTCGCTTCAATCAGGCAACCGGTAAGCCACCCAAGCAATATTTTCAGAAGTTGCGCATAGATGAAGCCAAACGCCTGCTGGAATCCACAGCTCTGAGCGTAGATGACATTACAGAGAAAGTTGGCTATGTGGATGTGAGTTCGTTTCGTCGTTTATTCAAGCGGGAAGTCGCGCTATCGCCAACGGAGTATCGCAAACGATTCGCCCGTTAACGCTACTGCTACTAACTGACTTGAATCCCTTGATCCCGGTACTGCAGTAAATAATCATCCAGCTGCGACCGGGTCATGGCAGGGGCCATATAGCTGCCCTGTAGATAGTCACACCAATAGCGCTCCAAATACTGATAGTGCATCCGTGTTTCCACACCATTGGCCAATACTTTTAAATTCAATTGATGAGCCAAGGCAATAATGGCCGAGGTTACAGCAGCGTCATTTTTATCTGTTATCACCTCCTCCACCAGCCCATGATCAATTTTCAAAAGATCCACTTTGAAACGGCTCAGGAAGCGTAACGAAGCTCCCCCCATACCAAACTGGTCAATGACAATGGATGCTCCCTTGCTTCTAAGATCATGCAGAATGCTCACTGTGTTATTGAATTCGTTGCTGAAGGCAGTTTCGGGCACCTCAAACTGGAGCAAAGAGCAATCTGCACCTGACTTCAGCAAACAGCGTTCAAGACACTGTTTAAAATCATCCCGGTTCCGCAACATAAGCCCTGGCAACCGAATTGCCAAACGAAACTGAACACCAAAGGTTCCCATCGCACTTACGCTGTCTTGGCAGGCCTGCATCAATTGCCACTCGAAAACGTCAGCCAGCATACCAGCCCGTTCCAGGTTCAAATACAACTCATCCTGACTCAACCCATAATGCTCCGATCCCGCCCAATACAGCATCGCCTCCAGCGCACGCAAAGAGCCATCCATTCCATCAATCTGAGGCTGATAGCGCAGCTGGAATGCACCCTGGCTTAACGCGCAGTGCAACTCGGTTTCCAACGCCAACTGCACCTCAGCCTTTTGGTTCAGGCTCTCGGTAAAAAACTGAAAATTGTTGCGCCCTTTGGATTTGGCATAATACATCGCCATGTCGGCGTGTCGACACAAATCGATGGTATTGTCTCCATCGGTAGGATAATGAGCAATACCAATACTGGTGGTTACAACCACTTCTCGGCTATCTATTTGAATTGGATCCTGCAAGGCTCTGATAATATTGGCGGTAACCCGCGAGCAGTCCTGCGGAGTCTTCACATCCGTGATAATTAACGTGAACTCGTCACCGCCCAAACGCGCCAACGTGTCTTTGGTTCTGATTTGATTGCGAATGCGACTGGAGACTGTCTTCAACAATTGGTCCCCTGCCTCGTGCCCCAGTGTATCATTCACATTCTTAAAGCCATCGAGATCCAGAAAACACACAGCAAAGCACAACTTATCGCGACTTGCTCTGTGGATTTCCTGCTGTAGACGATCATTGAACAACCTTCTGTTGGGCAGACCCGTCAGCTCGTCGTAATACGCCATTTTTTCGATTGTTTCATGGGCTTCGTGAAGCTCGGTATGATCCACCAACGTACAGACATAGTGGGTGACAACATTACGATTATCCGTTATTGGCGACACCTGTTGGTAAATCCATATGGATTCACCTTGCCGTGTCATGATGCGCGACTCACCATGCCACTGCTGCCCGGCTGCCAACTGCGCGCGCATGTCCTGCACGACGGCCCGATCAAAGTCAGGCGGTATAAATTCAGTAAAACTGATACCTAGTACTTCGTAGGTATCATAACCGGTTAATTCAGAAAAATGAGGATTCACATACTGGATAAAGCCGCGCTCATCGCTCACCAGAACTGCTGTAGCGCTGCTCTCAACCGCAAGATGCAACTGTTTAAGCTGCAACTCCATATCCAGACGACGGGCAAAATCATCCAGTTTTTCCAAAGCGCCACTAATATCTTCTTCAAATTCCGAGAGACTGAAGCTGTATAAATCAGAAAAATCGTCCTGCCGGGAAGAACACAGGGCAAACACACCCACAATTTTCTGCTTGAACCGTATGGGCACTACCGCAACAGCCTGCAAACGTAACCTGGAGATCAAATTCTGCCAAAACTCCGGCAGTATCAAATCTTTTGAAACATTAAGAACGCTGAATGAATTGTCTAAAATCGAACGCACCACAGGATCAGACTGTTGATCTGAAGGGCCGCAGTTCAGTTGCGGTACGCGCTGCTGATCATCACCAAACTGAGCCACCGGGACAATGCGGTCTCCATGCTGGATGCCAACCCACGCCAGGCGATAGCCCCCCTGCTCCACCGCCAAGCGGCAGAGTAATTCGAACAGATCCGTTCGCGTTTCACAGTGCACCGACTGCTTATTAAATTCCCTTAAAAAACGATGTATCTGAATGAGGCGCTTTAAGGCCCCCTGCATACCTATCATCCGACCCAGTCTTTTATGGATAATATGTAATTTTAGGCCAAAGGGAGCCAACAGAAATTTGAAGACAACCAACTGAACCAGGCTATCCCAACTTTCATATTTAAATTCAAGCTATTGCTTGTGGAATTATTTTTACGTCAGGAAAGCGCCAAAGTTTCGCCAATTTTCATCACCCTACGGGGCAACTCACTATTAACGGCCAAAAACCGGTCTCGAGGCTCAAGCATCGGTTCGGTAGTGAGACGAATAGTGCCCCAGTGCATGCCTACCAACTGCCTTGCGTTGATGTCCGCGCCGATCTGAACGGCCTCTTCTGGGGTAGTGTGAACTGAGGACATGAGCGTACGGGGCTGATACGCACCAATGGGAACCAGCCCCAGGTCAAAAGGCTTACAGCGGGCGCCTACCTCGCGAAACACCGGTCCGTATGCCGTGTCTCCCGCAAAGAATACTCTGTAATCGCCACACTCAATGGCAAAACCACACCAAAGGGTTTTATTCATATCCAGCAATCCTCGCCTGGACATATGTATTGCAGGCAAGCCTGTAATGGAATACTGGTTGCCCAGCCATTGCTCATACCAATCCATTTCAACTACATTACGAAAACCTTGCCCCCGCAACAAAGGAATAAGCCCCAGCGGCACACACACCTGGGCATCAGGAAATCGTCGGGCCAACAACTTAAGCGCTTTGGTATCCAAGTGATCGTAATGATTGTGGGACACCAATATGCAATCCACTTGCGGCAGCTTTTCAATGGAGATTGCCGAAGGAAACAAACGTTTGGTGCCCGGTGTTGGTACAGGGGAGGCGTAATCAGTAAGATATGGGTCGGTAAGAAAGGTTATTCCATCAAGCTGTATCAGGAAGCTGGCGTGCCCAAGCCAAAGCAGCTTGTTATTCCCCTGCTTTTCGTAACAGCCCAAAGCATCGATTTCAGATAACGCGTGATCTTCAGGAAAAGGGTTGTTACCCGCCAGTCGCAGCAACTCCCCCATAAAATGCGCAGCTTCCCGGGCCACCTCAGCAGTGATTGCTGCTCGCTTAGGGCTGCCCGGTGGATTACGAAACCCAGTCCGAGTATGGTGAGACTTATCAGGGTCGAACCAAGGATTACGCGGCATCGTTTCCGTCTGGCTTCGCCTTCAATTTGATCAAGACATCTGCAAATTTTCTGAACACATCATTATGGGTCAATATCCCTGCAAGCTTTTCGTTCTTGGTTACCAAAGCAGAGCCTAAATGTTTGTCGGCCATGATTTTCAGAACATTGTCCAACGAGGTGTGAATGTCCACCACGTAGGTGCGGGAACTGTAGATATCCTTAACGTACAACTCGTCCTCCAACGAGGCGCTACTGAAGGGGGACGCAACAAATTTGATATCCCGATCCGTCAACACCCCCACCAGCTTACCATCCTCCGTTACGGGAAGGTGATGAAAGCCCTGCTTTTCCATCATATCAATCGCATCTTTCAACGGCTCGTTGATATCGATACTGTAGGGGAACGGCGTCATAGTGGTCGCCAGTGTGGGTATGGATTTCATGCACTGCCTCCGATGTCTTTCGACTGATCTTTCTTCTTGAAGAAACGTTGCCACAGATAGCCAGAAGCTTCGTCCTGTCCGCTGATTACGTACCTTAGCACATTGGTATTGCAAACCGTCCATAGCATCTGATTCAGCACTCGGCTTTGCCCGCAAAATAGTATTTCATCGCCTATGCGAAGACAAAAGTCCTGTTCCGGCAACAAATGCACCTCCCCTGCCCGCATCACCATTAACGCCATAGCAGGAAGCTGTACGCCCCTGCTCTGCGGATGCGTTGAGAGATTCTGTATCTTGACCGGAACACCAAATCGCAGTGTCTCGTATATGGCGGGCGTGGTTTCTCTGTCGATACGAATAGACCAGCTGTCTAAAGGATGATCGCGTACCAGCACATCAAAATGACATACCAGCTTTTCACACCAGTCTTCATCATGCTGTTTAATTTCTTCCAGAAAGCGCATCAACAAAGGCGTTTTGATTAACACCATAATGCGCTGCGCGATAATCATGTTAGGGTCCATGATCATATTAATATTGGCCGCTTTAAACACATCTACGTTGTGATGATGGTTCTGACGCGCCACGATCATCAGGCTCTTTTTCAGTTCTCGGGCTGTTAGCACAATAGACAGGTTATTGGCGTCGTCGGCCGTTCCGGCAATAATGCCCACCGCATTGTGGATCCCCGCTTCAATCAAGGTGGTTGCTTCGGTGCCCAACCCCTTAACCACGCGGTAATCATCTTTCAGTTTTCGACCTTCGGGATCAGGTTCAATGATCACTGTTTCCAGGCCATGCTGTTCGAACCTTTTTTGTATCGCTTGCCCTAAACGACCAAAACCACAGATTATCCAACGCCCCTTTTGCGGTTTGACCACGGAGCTAAGAGAACGATGCTGCGGGCTTATCAACCAATTGTAGGCTAACTGTCTATAGGGAGAAAACACTGCATTGGTGAGGTAATCAGCAAAGGTTTCAAATGGATCAACCACGTGATCCGTACCAAAGGATTTTAGATTTCCGGCATATTCTCGAGTGGCCACACGACTTAACACCATCCGCTCCGGTGACAGTAATTTGCTGGCCAGCGCGATATACAGATTTACATGGTCATTATCTGTCAGGCACAGGGTACCAATGCAGTTTTTCATCGCAACACCGGCATCCTTCACGACATCCGGCTCACTGGCATCAGCACACAGGCTGGGGATATCAAAAGGCAGGTTATCCAGCTCCATCGCATCAATGCGGCTTTGCTTTAACTCAACCACTACGCTCTGGATACCACGACGCGACAGATCCGCCACCACGGCACTTCCAGTGAGCCCGTATCCACACACTAGATAAAATGGTTGCTTGAGATTCTCTACCCGGTTGCGAAACCGGTGGCGCTGAATCAAATTAATGAAGGTTTGATCCCGAAGAGTAGCAATTACAGCACCTATGCTGTAAATCCAACCCACCACGGTTCCATAGATACAGAACAGGGTCCAAAACCGTTGCGGCGCGGTGAATTCGTACGGTAACTCACCGAAGCCGATGGTGGACCCCATAAAGCTGACAAAATAGAAGGCCTCAAAGAAATTCATATGATGAAGGTTACCTTCATCATCGACCCCGGGGATCAACACATACCCCAGTATTGATACAGAATAGATCACGATCAATGCGATCAACGGCGCCCGCAAACGCCGCAGTATCAAATAGGCGACATAATTCATAATGAGCTAGCGACGCACAGTGATAGTTTCTACCACCAACAACACGACAGAAATGACATTGGCCAGCAATGCGCCTCCTGACATGGATACCACGCTGGCAATCAACTCTTCGGTTAGCCCCGCTTCGCTGATATTGGATGCGTAAGCCCAGAGCAGAGCCGCCACAATGAGCTGGAGATCTGCCACCAGGCTGGTGGCCAACAGCACTGCACCCAAGTGAGTGCGATCACCGAGCTTCATCACTGTTGCTATCAGACTGATCACTAATGCAGCGAACAGTTCGAACACGTTGTGATGATCAACGTCGTGAATCTCTCCCAGAAAAAACCCGAAGTTGAGGGTTGCGGCTAGAATTATAAAAAATGCAAATATGACTTTTTCGGTATTCATTCAGGTTCCCCATCATCCTTAAAGGTGGTGATCCTTATCTGAAAATCAGCACCCATCCGCCTATGAGTATAAAGCCTATTCCCGCAATCATCGACAGGGCTTTTTCACTGATATACTGAGACACCACACTGCCTGCCAACACGCCAATCGCAGCAGCCACCACCAGCGCCGAAGCAGAGGCCAAAAATACGGTCCATTTGCTCACCTCTTTATCTGATGCAAACAGCATGGTGGCAAGCTGAGTTTTATCACCCAACTCGGCAATGAATACGCTGACAAATACGGTGAGAAAAACGCGCCAATCCATCATTTACCCCTGTCATGTATGGTCGAAATGGTTGTGGGTTTCGCGAAACACCACAGATTTTAGGTTCTTACGACGCGCCCATTGCAAGCGCTCCAGCTCTGGCTGACTGTAAAATTCGTCCACATAACCCAGGCACAGGTAGCCCACCAGCTCTCGATCAGAAGGCACGCCAAGAATACGCTTGACCTGCTCTGGATCCAGTATGCTCACCCAGCCCATTCCAATGTTTAGGCTGCGCGCCATCAACCACATGTTCTGGATTGCACACACCACACTGTAGCGCCCCACTTCGTCCATACTGGTCTGGCCTAACACGGGTTCGTTATGGGGGCGATAAAATACCGCTATATTAAGCGGGGATTCCACAATACCATCCAACTTTAAGCGCTGGTATTGCGCCGCTTTTGCACCCTCAAAAAGCTCAACTGCTTTACTATTTTCACGATCAAAACAAGCTCTGATGGCCTCTCGGCGCTGCGCAGAGGTTACCACCACGAACTCCCAAGGTTGCGAAAACCCTACCGACGGCGCACAACTCGCTGCCTCCAGGATCATCTGCAGCGAATGCTCGGGGATGGGGTCACTGTGGAAACGGTTACCCCGCACGTCTCGCCGGTGCAGCAGGATTTCCTGCAACAGGCTGGCTTCATCTGGGGAAAATCGGCGCCCTTTCATGGAAAAGCGGATCTCTAAGTGGTGAAAAGACGGGCAATTATAGAGACTTTACGCCAGTGCGGGAACGGACAACGTGAAATTGCAAAAAAATGCGAGGTAGCAGTGGAAAAACAAACGCCGGATACCCACATAAAGTGAGTATCCGGCGTTTACCCTGTACGGTGAGCTTACCCGATAACGACGCGTTTAAACGCGCTCGATCACCGTGGCAATACCCTGACCCAAACCGATACACATGGTGGCCAGACCGATGTTGCCGTCTTTCCACTCCATTACGTTCAGCAAGGTGCCAACGATACGTGCGCCGGAGCAGCCCAGAGGGTGGCCCAGAGCGATAGCACCGCCATTCAGGTTTACTTTATCGTCAACCTTGTCAATCAGCTTGAGATCTTTAGCGCAGGGCAGACTCTGCGCCGCAAAGGCCTCATTCAGCTCTACGTAATCGATATCGTCCATGGTCAAGCCAGCACGCTTAAGGGCTTTCTGTGTCGCAGGAACCGGGCCGTAACCCATGATCGCCGCATCACAGCCAGCAACGGCCATAGAGCGGATCTTGGCACGAGGCTTCAAGCCCAGGGCCTGAGCACGCTCAGCGGACATCACCAGAATGGACGAGGCACCGTCAGACAGAGCAGATGAAGTACCAGCCGTTACCTGACCGTTTCTAGGATCAAATACCGGGCGCAGTCCCGCCAAACCTTCAACGGTAGTTTCCGGGCGAATAACCTCATCGATCTCACACAGCACTTTGAAACCATCGGCATTGTGGCCTTCTACAGGCACAATTTCGTTGTTCCAGCGGCCTTCCTGGGTCGCTTCCCAAGCCAAACGATGAGAACGGGCACCGAACTCATCCATAGCCTGGCGAGATATCCCATGCATACGGCCCAGCATTTCAGCGGTAAGACCCATCATGTTGGAGGCCTTCGCTACGTACTTGGATGCTTCTGGGTTCAGATCCACACCGTGGGTCATTTCAACGTGACCCATATGCTCCACACCGCCGATCACAAACACATCACCGTTACCGGTCATGATGGATTGCGCAGCGGTATGCAATGCCTGCATGGACGAACCACACAGACGGTTTACGGTTTGGCCAGCCACGGTACGGGGCAACTCCGCCATAATGGCGATGTTGCGAGCAACGTTCATGCCCTGTTCCAGAGTCTGGTTAACACAGCCCCAGATCACGTCTTCGGTTTCAGCTGGGTTCCAGTTGGGATTACGCTTCTGCAACGCGCGAATCAATTCAGCAGACAGCTTTTCTGCACGCACGTTACGGAATTGTCCGTTACGGGACTTGCCCATGGGGGTACGGACAGCATCGACAATTACTACGTCTCTTGGATTCAAACTCATTTCTATGTCTCCTTGGCTATCCGCTTATTGGTAGAAAGATTCGCCGTTGGCGGCCATTTCACGCAGTTTTGCAGTGGGTTCGTACAGACCACCAAGATCCTTGTACTTATCGCACAGCTCAACAAACGCTTTCACACCAATGGAATCAATGTATTTCAGCGCACCACCACGGAATGGAGGGAAGCCGATACCCATAATCAAAGCCATATCGGCGTCTGGTACGGAAGACACAATGTTCTCTTCCAGACAACGCACCAACTCCAGACACATTGGAATCATCAGACGATCAATGATTTCCTGATCTTCGAAGTCCTTACTGGCACCAACATGAGGTTTAATCAGCTCATAGGTCGCTTCATCAACCACTTTCTTGGGTTTGCCCTTCTTGTCAGTTTCGTATTTATAGAAACCGATGCCGTTCTTTTGGCCGAAGCGCTTGTTCTCAAACATTACTTCAGACGCATCTTTGTAATCATGCTTCATTCGGTCAGGGAAGCCCTCAGCCATAACTTCAGCCGCATGCACACCCGTATCGATGCCAACAACATCCATCAGGTAAGCAGGCCCCATCGGCCAGCCGAAACGTTCCATAACCTTATCGATTTTCTGGAAATCAGCGCCGTCCCGCAGCATCATGCCGAAGCCACCGAAGTATGGGAACAACACGCGATTCACCAGGAAGCCTGGGCAGTCATTCACAACAACGGGGGTTTTACCCATCTTTTTGGCATAGGCTACCGTGGTAGCAACCGCTTCTTCAGAAGATTTCTCGCCACGAATAACTTCAACCAACGGCATCATGTGTACTGGGTTGAAGAAGTGCATACCGACGAAATTTTCTGGTTTTTCCAGCGCTTCTGCCAGCTTAGTGATCGAGATGGTAGAAGTGTTGGACGCCAGGATAGTGCCGTCTTTCACGTTCTTCTCAACATCAGCCAGCACGCTTTGCTTGATCTTCACATTCTCAACGACGGCCTCTACTACGATGTCCACACCTTGGAAATCACCGTAGTTCAGGGTTGGGCGTATGGATGAAAGAACCTGACCCATTTTAGCGGGCTGCATTTTCTTGCGATCAACACGCTTGGCCAACAACTTGGTCGCTTCGGACATACCCAGCTCCAAAGCTGGCTCGTTGATGTCCTTCATGATGATGGGCGTTCCTTTAGAGGCAGACTGGAACGCGATACCGCCGCCCATAATGCCTGCACCCAGCACCGCAGCCAGATTCACCGGCTTGGCTTGCTTTTCCCACTTGCTAGCAACTTTCTTGAGGATCTGATCGTTCATGAACAAACCGATCAGCGAGCTGGCAACCGGGGTGGTCGCGACTTTAGCGAAGCCTTTAGCTTCCACTTCCAGCGCCTTGTCACGGGTCATGCCAGCATGCTGCTGCATGGTTTGAACCGCTGCCATTGGTGCAGGATAGTTACGGCCAGCTTGCTGCATAACCATTGCGGAGCAAGTCTGGAACGCCATCATGTTTTCCATGGGTGGCAGACGCAGAGGATCCAGTTTCTCCTGGCGCTTGGCTTTGTAATCGATCTTGCCAGCGATACAGTCCTTAACCAGAGACAACGCTGCATCGCGCAGTTTCTCAGGAGCAACAACGGCATCCACAACACCGTCTTTCAATGCTTTCTCAGGCTTATGCTGACCACCGGCGGCAATCCACTCAACGGCGTTATCAACACCGATAACCCGAGGCATGCGCACAGTGCCACCAAAACCTGGATACAAACCCAGTTTCACTTCTGGCAGGCCACATTGAGCCTCAGTGGACATAACACGAAAATCGGTAGCCAGACACATTTCCAGACCACCACCCAAAGCGATACCGTTCATGGCGGTGACCGTTGGGAAAGGCAGGTCTTCAATGGCGTTGAAGGCTTGGTTTGACTTAATACACCAGCCGGCGATTTCTTCTTCCGAGAGGGTAAACAATGCACCAAATTCGGTGATGTCCGCACCCACGATAAATACAGACTTCGCACTGGTAACAATCATACCTTTAATAGAGCTGTCCGCTTTCATTGCTTCAGCAGCAGCACCCAACTCTTCGACTGTCTGGCGATTAAATTTGTTAACCGACTCGCCTTCCAGATCGAAATTTAATTCTACGATGCCGTCTTCTAACGATTTGACCGTTACGGCTTTTCCTTCATATATCATCAACGTTTCTCCCGCACTGGGTTAACGACTAGAGACTCAATTTATTGTTTGATTTCAAACGATAGTTTGAAAGTGCAAGGCATGTTGCCGACTCCTACTGTTTTTGGCAAGTTTTTTAGGGGTCTTATAAGAAAACTGTCACTCCAAAGCAGGTATTCGTCCTTTTCCGCATACTGACTTGGCAGTCATATCAGAAACCGGTTAGCCTACTCTGCTTCAATCTCAGTTTCAGGCCAAGCTATGACAGAACTATGTCCCTGCGGCAGTGGCGATAGCTACCAACAATGCTGCGGCAGTTATCATCAAGGGAATGCCACCCCCACCACAGCAGAACAGCTTATGCGTTCTCGCTACAGCGCCTTCGCCAGAAAACTCCCTGTATACCTTTTGGAGACCCTGCATCCATCAAAGCGCGCCCCGGATGAACTTGCCAAACTAGAGCAGTCTGTAGCACAGGGGCGCTGGCTTGGGCTGAAGATCATTAGCTGCAGAGACGGCTTAGCAGATCAAGACACAGGCTACGTTGCATTCAAAGCAAGCCACGAAGATGCCAGTCAGCAGACCGTTCTGGAGGAAAACTCTCGATTTATAAAAGAAAACAACCGCTGGTATTACGTGGATGGTGTACTCGCCCCCCATAAGCCCCCCGGCCGAAACGATGCATGTTGGTGCGGTAGCGGTAAGAAATATAAGAAATGCCACGGTTAATGCGTCGGATACGATATGTCACCTCGTTATAACCCCACTTTTCATATAAAAAAGGATCACTACACGGACGCTGAAATTAGGTGGATAGTAGATAGGGCCCTGTCATAAATGGAATAGTGGGAGACCTGATCATGAAACGACTTTATTACCTATTTAAGGGAACCCAGTTTGCTCGCGCAATTAGCAATGATCTAAAGGATGCAGGTATCGATGAAGGCCAGCTACACTTCCTGAGCAATGATCAAGCTGGGCTGCAAACCGCCCATGTACATAAAGCAGACATCTTCGAAGAGCGTGACATTCCCCATCGTGGCACTTGGGGTGCCATTATCGGCCTCGGCGCGGGCATCCTGTTCGCAGCGTATTTGTTGACGTCCGAACTAGGCCCACACCTTACCTTCTCGATCTTTGTATTGGTGTGTTTATTGTTCATGTTGCTAGGTGCCTGGGCAGGTGGTTTCATCGGAATATCCAGTAAAAACCATCATATTTCACGGTTTGAAAGTGCATTGGAAGAAGGCGACACATTGCTTATGCTGGATGCCTACAATGATACTGAGGAAACCGCGCTTAAACAGCTGATGCACACCAGGCATATGGAAGCCAGTTACGAAGGGGAAGACGACAACTATAGAGTCTTTTTTTGAACGGCGCAGCAAGCCTTGCTCACCCGAACAATCTACAGGCTGTTATTGAGTAGCAAGGTTACGGTAGAGAACTCCTCACTCAGGCTGGCAAGTACCTCTTCCGCGCCAGCCATCTTTCCATCTTTACCCATCATCTCAAGCTGGCGGGCAAATTCGGAAAGACGAAACGCGCATACGTTTGAGGATGACCCTTTCAAACTGTGAGCGACTTTGCGCAATTCATCGCAGTCTTGTTGTGCGATGATGTCGGCTAGCTGTTCAACCTTGCTCAAGGAATCCGCAACAAAGGTATTCACCAGCGTTTCGAATTCACTCTCCATAATCTCTTTTAGATCCTGTAAAGCGCCGATATCCAGATGTTCTTCAGGGTTACTCATAATCGCTTTATCCTGTTCTTATACATCCACATGCCAATCAAACACCACCTCTACCTGATTACCCTTACCAAGATAACGCACAGAGCGGCACATGGTATTGATCAAAGGGATACCGCGGCCACTATAGCCTTCTGTTTTATGGTTGGCATCTTCTTTCGCCTGATAGTCGAAGCCAGGGCCGGTATCCTCCACTACGATGGTCAGTACACCACCATCTTTCACCGGTTTATGATCGATATGAAAGCGGATACAGCCCTCATCCAGGCTATCCAGTTTTTGAGTCCGCTCAGCGTAGTAGCGAGCAAATCCATCCGCTGAGGCTTTTAAGTCTGAATGCAGGTTCAGCATGCCATGCTCCAACGCATTGGAATACAACTCGGACAGAATGGTATAAATCTTACCGCTGTGGGGGCGCAACCCAGGTACTTCCATTAACAAATGAGTAATCAAGGGAAGCGGATTAAATTCCTTCAGTGTCATCGGGCGCAATTCGTAGGTCATACTCCAGTCTTTGGGCCCGCCAGCCATGTATGACTTACCACCCTCCCCGAAATAATCACCCATATCCTCTTCGCTCACCATAGTCACTTCCACCATGGTGTAATCATCATCCTGCTCATCTCGCCCGGTGTGCTTCTCTACCGCCCGCTCGATATTTTCAAAGATATTGGCAGGATCGTCGGTACCGAGAATGACCTCCATCACCCGATCCTCACCAAACATCTCGCCTTCGGCGTTACCGGCTTCAATAATGCCATCAGACCAGAGCATGATACGATCACCTTTATCCAACTGGATAATGGTTGAATCTGTATTGAATCGATCTGTGTCCACCACACCCAGCGGCAGGTGCGTAGACTTGATGTTCTCGACCTCTCGACTGCCTCTACGATAAACCAGTACATCAGGGATGCCACCCACCCAAACTTCGGCCGAATGTTTACGAAAGCTGAGGTCAATCATACTGGCACAGCAGAACACACCCACAGGCAGTATACGTTTTAGCTTCTTGTTGATTTCACGCAGTATGTCTTGCAGCGAAAACCCTTTCAGAGCCATCCCGTAGAAAATCTCTGACACCGGCATCGCCCCAATGGCTGCGGGCAGACCATGACCGGTAAAATCGCCCAGAAACACAAACATACCACCGGATGGCTTACGTGAAGCCAGCACCAGATCACCATTAAAGACAGCCATCGGGGAGAGCAGATACTTTATGTTAGGGGCATCAATACAACCCGGATGGGCTATATTGTCGAACACTTGCTTGGCGACTTCCTGTTCATGAATCAGTCGATCATTATGCAACGAGATCTCATCGCGCTGCTGCTGCACTGTTTCATGTAAACGCCGCATGCTTGCAAACGCTTTGATCTTGGCTTGCAGAATAATACGATTGTAAGGCTTACTTAAGAAATCAAGCCCGCCTGCGGCAAGGCAATCCGCCAGCGAGGTCGCGTCTCTGAGTGAAGTAAGAAAGATGATGGGGACAAGGTTATCGCCAGCCAGCTGTTTGATCGTTCTAGCTGCCTCAAACCCGTCCACATTAGGCATCAGGGCATCAAGCAACACAATATCAGGGGATTGCTCCTTGAAGATATCGATGGCTTCCTGCCCGTCCTTCGCAGTATATACCGTATGACCTTCCTTACGGACAATCGTCTGAAGAATGAGCCGGTCGGAGTCATTATCATCAGCGATCAGTATTCGCAGATGTTCATTCTCCACCACGCTGTTCTCCAACTCTTGAGCTTGGTTATCCATAAGTTCACACAACACCCAGCATAGCGCGGATGTACTACATCCGAACTAACGAATGGTAAACAACTGCTCAAAATTGGATATGGTGAGAATTTTCTTCACATCCGGATTGCAGTTCACGATTTCAATACTGGAGTTATCACCCCCGGCATGATCTCTCAACAGAAGGAGCATTCCCAGCGCCGAGCTATCGAGATAAGTGGTCTCTTTCATGTCCACTATGTAGCCTTTAGGATCATCTGATACCTTTTCGTAGGCGTCTCGAAACTCCTGGTGAGCACTGAAATCGAAACGACCTTGGATCTTGATAGTCAGTTCACCAGAGGATGCTTCAGTAGACCATATAGCCATTATCTACACCTCAAGAAGCAAGTCATATTAAAAGTTAAAAACCCAACAGAGGGCTATAAAAACCTTCCATTAATTAAGAGCATAGACCATTTTTACTATGCAAACGAAAATAAAGACATAAATTTTCATTCCGTCGCCTCTCTTTGGGGCCCAGAATCAATTTGATCTTTAATTTCAATCAGTTGATCCCCAGTTAGTGTGCCAGATAACGCCAATAAACGCATGTCCGAAATAACATCGATGAGACGCAACTCAAACTGATAAAGTACATTAATCACATCATTGAGCAATCTTCGAACGGCATCACCAAGCTGAAGCCAGCGCACATCTGATTTACTGTTTCTCTGATAACGCTCTGCTATGATCCGCAGCTGTTCTTGTCCGCTCTGGATACAGGCTACCGTCTCTGCAAGCTCCGCTATCGGGCTGGAGGCAGGCTCACCCACATAATCCAACAACGGTACGTCCAGCAGTCGCCTGGCTTGAGACAGCCTCACTTCGGTAACCGCAATCACATCTTTCATTTTGGCAAGATCCTGTCCAGACTGGTCACTGATTGATACCAGATCCTTGGACACCGTCACAAAACCTCGCCCCACCTCACCCGTATTGGTTGCCGCAATCATGGAATTTACCGCTAACATTCCCGTACTTTTGGCAGCATCAATGGCATCAACCAGGGCATGATGAACATTCCTTAAGTTACCTCGAGCCTGATCCAAATCTGAGTCACAGAGTAGCCAGTTTTTATTCAAACTGGCAAGCAAGCGCGCAAAGTAGTGTAGGTGCGGTGCCTCGGTTTGGGTACCGGAAGATTCAGGCAACGAACTGCCCTCTGAAACTTGATGGGAATCGCCGCTCAACTTGTAGGAGCCATACCAAAGAAAGCAGCTGGCAACGGCCAGCAGTGCCACATAGATAGGTACGCTTTCTACCCTCAGTAGAAGCAGCAGCGTTATGCTGGAAAGCCAAGCCAGCATATAAACTATGCGCTTGAGGATCAGTCTGGTTTGCCAATGATTCTGTTTCAAATATCTATCAATTCTTGTTAGTGAGTTGCAAGAGACGACCTGCGATAGACTCCAGTGGCTTCACTTCCTTATGAGCGCCCAATTGATACGCTGCGCCAGGCATTCCCCAAACGACAGAGGTAGCTTCATCCTGGATAATGGTATGGCTTCCCATCTCTTTCATTCTTAGCAGCGCTTGGGCTCCATCAGCCCCCATTCCGGTCAACAGAACAGCTACGGTCTTTTTCAACCCCAGCTCTGTAATCGAGTCAAACATCACCTCAACGGATGGGCGATGCCGGTTTACCTTCTCCGTATCCAACAGCTGCGTAACCAGCCCCCCACCAGACCGTCTAAGGATCAAATGCTGGTCACCGGGAGCAATATAGGCATTGCCCGGCAGAAGCTTTTGATTGGATGTGGCTTCATGTACATTCATAGCACAGGTGTTATCCATCCGCATGGCATAAGATGCGCTGAACTGAGGAGGAATATGCTGAGTGATCACGACAGGCGGACAGTTTGCAGGCAGACCCAACAGCACCTCTTTGATTGCCTCGGTGCCCCCGGTTGAGGCACCAATGGCAATGATGTAATCGGATTTAGGAGCGTAAGAGGCAATTTTAGGCCGCTCTTGCTCGGCATCGGATTTGGAACGAAGAGAATTTAACTCGAGGCGCTGGACATTTGCCACCGCTGCAGCCCGAATCTTTTCTACGATCTGTTGCTCGTATTCAAACAAACCCTTGCCTAAGTTCTCCTTAGGCTTTGGCAAGTAATCGAAGGCCCCAATTTGGAGTGCCTCTAAAGTTATGCCAGCTCCAGCCTCAGTAAGCGTGGATATCATGATGACGGGCATAGGCCGCAGCCTCATCAGATTCTTGAGGAACGTGATGCCATCCATCCTTGGCATCTCCACATCCAATGTCATAACATCCGGAGATAATTGCTTTATTTTATCACGAGCAATGTATGGATCGGCCGCAGTTCCCACAACCTCCATATCATCGTGATTAGATATTATTTGGCTCAGAATCTGACGAATCACTGCTGAATCATCAACGATCAGAACTTTTATTTTTTTTGATTCATTCATCAACAATCTCAGTCGAATAATTCGATATCGCCCTGTGCAGGCTTGGTGTTAATAACGCGCTCATAAGTTCGTTCACGCTCAAACACAACATCATTGCGGATTGTTTTAAGTTTTCGCACCTTAACTGATCCGGTATCAGGAAAATAAAGCACCTTTCTAGGATACAAACCACCGACATCCTCAGCTATCAATTGCAGCGACTCATTTTCGATAAACTGATGTACGAAGTCGATATTTTTCTTGCCGATATCAATCTTATTCATGCTTTCCAATACTTTGCCACCACCAAACACCTTAACCTCAAGATTTCGTTTCTCTCCACCATTCTTAAGGACTTCATTAATCAGGTACTCCATGGCCCAGTTACCGTATCGGGCGGACTCGCTGAGCGCAGAAAGCGCTCCCATCTCCATGTTCTCGCGCTGAACCGGTAACATAAAATGATTCATGCCGCCAACGCCTTTATATTTATCACGGACACATGCAGAGATACAGGACCCCAACACAGTAACGATCATTTCACCGCCAGTACTAATATAGAACTCTCCAGGCAGGATCTTCGCCGCATAAACACCCTGCTGCTTATCCCAGTAGCGATTTATATGAGCAAATCCTTTAGGTGCAGGAGGTTGAAGATGTGTTGGCTGGAATTGAGTCCTGATGCTGTGGCTCATCACGCCACCTTCCTGTATATGGTTCTGCCCACCGACTCAAATCTTTTGGTTACTCCATGAAGACTTTCAGAGTGGCCGATGAACAAATATCCATTCGGCTCGAGAATATTGGCATAGCGATCGAACAACTCACGCTGAGTATCCTTGCTGAAGTAAATTACGACATTTCTACAAAATATTACGTCGAACTTTCCCTTCATAGGCCAATCACCGAGCAGATTCAGACTATTAAATGTAATCAACTGCTTTATAGAGTCTTTCGCCTCCATCGTTTCTCCAGATGCATTTCGATCTCCAATGCCGGTAAAGTATTTCTTAACCAGATCTGGATTCATATTACCGATTCGTTCCGCAGAGTACACGCCAGCCCGACCATGGGCCAACACATTGGTATCCAAATCCGTTGCCAGTATCTTGGCATTCCAGCGATCTTTGTTCAGACCTTTGTGCAACGTCATCGCAATGGAGTAAGGTTCCTCACCCGTAGAGCAGCCTGCCGACCATATTCTGATTCGGTTGGAGCCCTTTTTCTTTTTTATCAGCTCAGGAATCACCGTCGATTCTAAAAAATCAAAATGATGGGATTCACGAAAAAATGAAGTTAGGTTCGTAGTGATAGAATTAATGAAATTGGTCAGTTCCGCTTCAGGGCTCTCATCAAGATACTGCAAATAACGTCGAAAGTCGCTCATACCCAAAGCGCGAATACGGCGAACAATTCGACTATAAATCATCTCCTTTTTATGTTCGCCCAGCTCAATTCCCGTACGTTGTTTTGCCAGAATCTTTATCGTCTCAAAATCCTGGTCCGTCATAGGAAATTCGCGCAGGGCAAATGACTTCGCAGATTTTCCAGTTTCTTTAATTGCATTCATCGTTTGCATGCATGCAGCTCTTCATCCAATGAAGTGGTATACGTAGCAACACGGCTAGTGGCTGTTCAACGTGCGTCTTTTAGCTCTTTAATAGCACTGATGGATACTTCCGGTATGGAGTCCGAACCAAGCAACTCGTTTATATCCAGAAGAATAACCATTTTGTTATTAACATTTACCAGGCCTTTAATGTAGAGCGTATTAACGTGATCGCCTAGGTCAGGAGCAGACTTCATTTCCTCTGCTGATAAGCTGTAAACATCGCTTACCGCATCAACAACAATACCCATAATTCTGGAACCCTTTGCGGTAGCAACCTTCAAAAC
This sequence comes from Ketobacter alkanivorans, assembly GCF_002863865.1. Lineage (NCBI taxonomy): Bacteria > Pseudomonadati > Pseudomonadota > Gammaproteobacteria > Pseudomonadales > Ketobacteraceae > Ketobacter > Ketobacter alkanivorans. Next base: position 955,782 of record NZ_CP022684.1, read on the forward strand.
AATAACGACTGTTAGAGGCCCATATTCGACGTTCTTAAGCCCAAACCGTTGCCTAAGATCGACTATTGGCACAATGGTTCCGCGCAGATTGATTACGCCCTTAACATGAGGAGGCGAATTGGGAATAGGGGTAACACTCTCCCAACCTCGAATCTCCTGGACACTCAATATATCTACACCGTATTCCTCACTGGCCATAATAAATGTGAGATATTGGTCGGTCTGATCATTATCCTTTGACGTTATCTCAACATCGTTACTGTCATAAATACGTTCTTCTGCCGCGCCCATAATTCAGCCTCCTGTAGAGCCGTTACTGCTTACGCTGCCCGAATTTTGCTTGAAACCAATTTCAAGCCATTCTTAGACTGCTGTCTTACACCAGCCATATGAATAAGATCGGTAATATCTAGTATCAGTGATACTGTTCCATCACCAAGAATGGTAGCACCGGAAATCCCATCCACTTTTTTATAGTTGGATTCCATGCTCTTAATCACCACCTGTTGCTGGCCAAGCAAATCGTCAACAACCAGCGCAACTTTCGAATTTCCAACTTCAACCACCACCAGTAAGCTTTCAGACAGATTATCGCTAATGGGATCAACACCAAAAACTTCGCATAATTTGATGATAGGTATGTACTCATCACGCAGACGAAACACATCACAACCACCGGCAACGTGATTAACCAGCTCCATATTTGGCTGCAATGACTCCACAATAGAAACCAATGGAATGATGTAAGTTTGGTTGCCAATATTGATAAGCTGGCCATCCAAAATTGCCAAAGTCAGCGGCAAACGTATAGTAAAAGTGCTTCCCTTTCCCGCTACCGATCGCACTTCGATACTGCCATTTAACTCAAGTATATTACGTCGCACCACATCCATTCCTACTCCGCGACCGGATACATCCGTCACCTTTTCCGCAGTAGAAAATCCTGGCTGAAATATCAGCTCCTGGATTTGTTCATCAGTAAGAATTTCGCTCTCACCAATCACCCCATTCGCTCTGGCTTTTGCAAGAATTCTCTCACTATTAAGGCCCTTACCATCATCAATTATCTCAATTATGATGTTGCCGCCCTGATGAAATGCGTTGAGAGTAATCGTGCCTGTCTCCGATTTACCAGCCGCACGACGTTCTTCCGGCAACTCAAGACCATGATCAAGCGCATTACGCACCAAATGAACCAGTGGATCGCCAATTTTTTCCATGACTGTTTTGTCAAGTTCGGTGCTTTCGCCTAATAATTTGAGATCGATTTTCTTACCCAACTGCTTGGAAAGATCGCGCACCATGCGAGGAAAGCGACTGAACGTGAAGCTAATGGGAAGCATGCGTATACGCATAACACTTTCCTGAAGCTCACGAGTATTATGCTCTAGCTGAGCAAGCCCCTCCTGAAGCTTCTGAAGCTTATCCATATCAAATTCATTGCCCAGCTGCCCCAGCATGGACTGAGTTATGACCAGCTCCCCAACGAGGTTTACCAGACTGTCGATCTTTTCGATCGACACACGGATCGACGTAGACTCTGAGCTTTTCCCTGAATCCTTTTGCGCAGCAGCCTTTTGGGTTGGCGCTTTTATGTCCTTCTTGGGCAATTTTTCTGATTCAGGTTGCTCAACAGCCTGCTCTGCCGGAACGCCGCCGGGCAGGGCTCCTGCATCAAGGTCAACAACTGATGATTGACTAGGTAGTTCACCAAACAACCCCGCTGTTGCTAAGATGGTAATATCAGACTCATCTACAACCCATTCGAATATTTCTTCAATATCCGACTTGGGTTTTACTGTAGTTAAATACATCTCCCAGCTTAGATGACATTCTTCCGGGTTCAAGACTGGAATATCGGGCAATTTGGATAGGTTTGCCTTAACATCCAGCTCACCCAGTTCTGCCAGTTCCCTAAACATTCGCAGCGGTTCATTGCCAGTTCTCAATAGATTCCCATCTGGCACGAACTTTATATTCCAGGTTACTTCCTCAGCCGACTCTGCCTCTAGTGTGGGTGCCATTTGTGACGTAGCAACGTCGGCGGCACCCGCAGCAGAAGCATCAGTTGAGGACGTCGGTTCACGCCCTTCAAGAATATCATTGAACGCCTGAATCAAAACCTTCGACTGCTCTGTATCCACCGCCTCTTTTGCCTGCAGCGCAGTCAACATACTGTGCAAACAATCTACTGACTGCAGCAACAGATCAACATGGTCAGGAAGCAACTGGCGCGAACCCTCACGCACTTGATCAAGTAGCGTCTCAAGAACGTGAGTAAACTCTGCAACCTCCGTAAACCCAAACGTGCTGCTACTGCCTTTGATGGAATGAGCCGCACGAAAAATACTATTAATCGTCTCTGAATCAACGTTCTCGCAATCAAGATCCAGCAGGCTTGACTCCATCACCTGCAAGCCTTCGAAACTTTCCTCAAAGAATACCTGGTGGAACTGACTCAGATCGATACTCATAGTGCTATCCCAGTACTTTTTTGATGGTGTTCAACAGCTGATCTGGATTAAACGGCTTCACAATCCACCCTGTCGCCCCCGCCGCCTTGCCCTCACTTTTTTTATCAGCCGCAGACTCAGTGGTTAACATCAGGATGGGCGTAAATTTGTAATTGGGAAGTGTCCTTAGGTTTTTTATAAGGGCTATTCCGTCCATAACCGGCATATTCACATCAGACAGAACCAAATCGACACCACCCTGCTTGGCCTTGTTGAATGCATCCTGCCCATCGCAGGCTTCAACCACCTCATAGCCCGCCCCCTGCAAAGTAAAGCTGACCATTTGACGCATGGAAGCGCTATCATCGACAGCTAGTATCTTAGTCATTTCAGATCTCCGTTTAATACTCGTTTAATGCTGTAATTTTAAAAATTCTGACACACCCAGCAATGAGGCCGCCTTTACAAAAGGTTCAGAGGGATTGCTGATTGAGTACTGCATATGCTGCTTTTCCATAGTTGCAAACAGGGAAAGCAAGATCTGCATAGCGCTGGTGTCAATGCGCTCAACTTGAGATGCATCAATGGAGACATTTACACCATCATTAAGGTAAGACTCCAACTTCTCATGCAAACTTTCAGCTTTGCTGATGTCGGAAAATTTTTCTAGCTGGTAGGTAATCGACTCTGCCATATGCGTGGTCATCCATTCATTGCCAAACACGGAACTCGGCCTTGTAAATTTATGGCTTCCTTAGAAAAAGAATAGACTCCTTATGGAGTTACGCTAGAGCTTCGGCTAAAAAACTGCCGGCTGGTCGGTTCTTATGAATATTGGGAATGGCTTTTGCGGGTTTTATACAATTTCAAGAGAAAATGAATGAACATACAACTTCGAGGAAAATCTTAATTCTTTGTTTTTAATAGAATTAAAACCCATTACCCCCTCTAAAAGGGCGGTCATCCAGGATTTTCTGTTCTCGTTTGGATTCCTCCAATTCCTCGTGTCTACGGGCGCTGTCAATTAGCTGATCCATGGTTTTAAGGCTCGCACTGGCCTTTATCCACTTCTGGGTTTGCGCTTGAACAGCAATCTGACGCTGCTGAATAAGCTCCCCTTGACGATTGATTGCATGTTGTAAACGGGAGATGAACGCTTGATACAGCCCAAGTTGTGATGCTTGGGTCACTTTGTTTTGCTGACCCTGTATAGTTTCAAAGTACTCTTTTAGATAACCTTCAAGCTCGCCCAGCTGGTGACGAGCCGCCTGCAATTCGCGCTGCAAATCCGCCAGTTTTCTCGCCTCCTCGCGCTCGGCTTGATGCTTCAATTGACGCACAGGAAGTAAACGCTTTGATTTTTTCATCTACTCTCAGCCTTTATTAAAAAGCTGATCAAGCTGTTTCAACGACTGCTTGAAGTTTACCTGCTCAGTCATGCCCTGCCCAAGATAGGATCGGATCGGCCCGATCTTACTGATAGCAAGGTCGGTTTCCGGGTCACTGCCTTTGACATAAGCCCCAACACTGATCAGATCTCTACTTTGCTGATATCGTGCATATAATCGCTTCAACACCTGAGCCTTCTGGAGGTGAATTTCCTCTACCACTTGAGGCATTGCTCGACTGATGGATGCTTCAATATCGATTGCGGGGTATTGCCCCTCCTCCGCCAAACGGCGCGACAACACCACGTGACCATCCAGGATCGCCCGAGCCGAATCCGCCACGGGATCCTGCACGTCATCACCTTCTGTCAACACGGTATAAAATGCGGTTATGGATCCACCACCCTCCTTACCGTTACCTGCACGCTCCACTAACTGCGGCAATTTTGCAAACACTGAGGGTGGATAACCTTTGGTGGCAGGTGGCTCTCCTACGGCCAACGCGATTTCACGTTGCGCCTGCGCATAACGCGTCAAAGAGTCCATCAAAAGCAACACATTCTTCCCCTCATCACGAAAATGCTCGGCGATGGCAGTGGCAAGCATCGCCCCATGCATACGCATAAGGGGAGAATCATCAGCTGGCGAAGCAACCACCACTGAGCGCTTTAAACCCTCTTCACCCAAGCTGTGCTCGATAAATTCCTTAACTTCTCTGCCCCGCTCCCCGATCAGACCAACGACGGTAATATCCGCGGTAGTGAACCTTGTCATCATTCCTAACAGCACGCTTTTACCAACACCGCTACCGGCAAACAAACCCATACGTTGACCACGACCAACCGTTAGCAAACTGTTGATGGCACGTACGCCTACATCCAGCGGCTCATCAATAGGTTTACGCTCCAACGGGTTGATAGGTTCACGATGAAGATCCACATAAGCATCCGCTTTGATCGGACCTTTGTTGTCCAGTGGTTTGCCTCGCCCATCCAGCACTCGCCCCAACAACCCAGGGCCAACTGGAACGCGCGACACTTGATGGTTGGGTATCACCCGTGCGCCAGGCTGTAACCCCGCAGCGGGCTCGATTGGCATAAGGTACATTTTCTGATCTGAAAAACCGACAACCTCGGTTTCGACGTCCACATGATGTTGTCCGCGAATGGTACAATGACTGCCAACTGGTGCTTTACAGCCGACCGCTTCAAGGGTTAACCCCACCATCCGCAACAGTCGCCCTTCCACCAAATATTCAGGTTTAGCCTGAGTATAAGGTAGATAACCTCTGATTCTATTGGCAATACTAAGACGCTGATTCAGATCCATCTTCACGTACCGTCGGGTCATCAATATCGGATTCGGGCGTATCAACAGGCTCTATATCTTGCTCTGCATCCCCGGTGAACGTGCCAATTTCTTCCAGCAGTTGATCAACGTGACCATGCTGCTGGCCACGGGCTTGCAACGCCTGCTGCTGACGCTCATAGACCTGCTGTATGACAGATGCCAGGCGGCGCTCTCCTCTGGCATCAATCATACTGGTATCGGTTTCAATGATGCAGCCTCCTGGTGTAATGGTGGGATGGGCAATGATGCGCCAACTATCCTCCCATTCACCTATTTCCTTTAAATGCTGCGAAACCAGATCCAGATCCTGCTTATTTAGATGTATCCGTAAACGCTGTGATCCGGGGTTAAGGCAATCTATTGCTTCCTGTACCACTTTCAAGATTGCCGAAGATTCGATACTCAACTCACGATGAACAACCCGCACGCAGATCTTCTCGACCATTTGAAGCAGAGCTTGCTCCAATTCAAGATCCTGTTGCGGAATTGGCTCCAAAAGAGTTCTGGCGATCTGCGATAAGCGGGTAACGCTTGCCTTAACATCGCCTGCACCACTGAGATAGCCCGCATCATAACCCTCGGCGCGCCCAACCTCTCGCCCCTGCTCTAAGCCATCCTCATAGGCAGCCTGCCGGATAGATTCCAGATCCTCAGCTGTAAGGGGCTTTACTTCCGGCTCTTCAGGTTCGACAACGCTATGTGGGGGGGGGTGCTTCTTACCGGGGATATTATACGCATTGGTTTTAATCGGCTGATCGGCTTCCATATTGGGAAGCTGCCAACGCGCCCATGCGCTAAGCTCATCGGCACTTGCGGTGTCCGACGAAAGAATATCTGTCTTTTTTTTGTCAGACATGACCGCCTCTCACCAGCAGCCACATCAAATCATCTCCTCGCCACCTTTACCACCCAGTGCGATTTCGCCTGCTTCGGCCATACGACGGGCAATGGCTAGAATTTCTTTCTGTGCTGCCTCTACTTCACTGAGTTTCACAGGCCCTTTGGCCTCTAGGTCGTCACGCAACAATTCCGCCGCTCGCTTGGACATGTTGCCAAAGATTTTCTCTTTCACCACCTCATCTGCACCTTTCAGCGCAAAGATTAAAGACTCCGAAGAGACTTCTCTGAGCAATGCCTGGATACCCCTGTCATCCACGTCTGCCAGGTTATCAAATACAAACATTAGATCCTGAATTTCCTGCGCCAGGTCTTCATCTACCTCTTTAATTGCTTCCATCAACTGCGATTCAGTATTGGTATCCAGAAAGTTCATGATGTCTGCAGCACACTTGCTGCCGCCAAGATCAGTTGTTGCTGAACCGGTCTGTTTGGCGAACTGCTTCTCAAGAATATCGTTAAGTTCTTTCATGGCATGAGGCTGCACGGATTCCAAGGATGCAATCCGCATAACGATGTCAAGCCGCACACGCTCATCGAAATACTTTAGTGCCTCACCGGCCTGATCCGGGTCCAAATAGGCGATAACAATAGCTTGAATTTGCGGGTGCTCAAACCGAATCATGTCGGCAACAGACCGAGCATCCATCCAACGCAGAGTGTCCAGCCCTGTGGTATTGCCACCGGTTAGAATGCGGTCAACCAGAGTACCCGCTTTGTCCTCACCTAAAGCGTTCACCAGCATTTTGCGAATATAGCCATCCGCTCCAACACCTAACGCTGTCTGATTGGAGATGACGGACATGAAATCCGCCATCACGGCTTCTACCTGATCCTTTTGCACATTCTGCAGCTTAGCCATGGATAGGCCAATCTTCTGGACCTCCTTCGGCCCCATGTGCCGCAACACTTCCGCTGCGTTTTCTTCACCCAACGACATCAACAGAATCGCTGCCTTCTCAATGGCAGGCAGCGATTCTACTGTAGCTTTTGGTTTAGTATTCTGATCAGTCATTCGATATCCAGGTCTTTACTACCTGGGCCACCCGTCTAGGATCATCAGCCACCATGGATTTAACCGCATCCAAATGCTGATCGTAGGATGCGTCCGGCCCTGGCAGCAGAGGATTGGAAGTACCCGTAAGGGTAACATCCGGAGCTTCGCCACCGACCCCACCAGCACCGGCCAGAAGGCCTTCACCTAACTGGGATTCAAGCGCGGCCATTGTGTCGTCTCTTCCAGAGTCTGCCAGCTTCTTAAGTATAGGACGTAATACTCCAAAAATCAGGAAGATAACTAACAAGAACCCTGAGCCACGCTTGGCCAGATCCCAGAACCAGGGCTGCTCCCAAATAGGTGGCGGTGGAATATCTTCAATAATCTCAGGAGCGTATTTTCTGAAAGGCTGATTAACCACAGTAACGCTGTCACCGCGAGCTGCGTTAAAACCTATAGCATCTCTCACCAATATGCGAATTCGCTCTAATTCCGCATCGGTCAGCGATACTCGCTGCGGCTCTTTGGACGCTGCTCCCTCAGCCGGAGGTGCCAATATGTCATCCAACACCACGGCCACTGTCAATCGCTTGACGACGCCAACCTGATGCTTTGTGTGACTGATGGTACGATCCAGTTCAAAATTACGGGTAGCCTGCTTGCGAACATTACCTGAGGTCGCACCAGCCGCCTCCCCTGCTGCCCCACCTGCCTGCTCAGGCACCGTTACGGCACCCGGCGGTTGATTGGACAGTGCACCAGGCACCCCTGCGGTTTCACCACCTGCACCCACCACCTCACTCAATGTCTGCTCGCTGCGGACTGCCGGCAGGTCGGGACTAAAGTATTCTGAAGTTTGCTCGGTCTGGCTGAAATCCAGATCAGCACTTACCTGAACTTTGAAGCCTTCACGCCCCACCAATGGATCAAGCATGTTAGTGATACGATCGATGTACTTCTGCTCCAGTATTTTCGCATAATCTAGCTGCTTGGCCGCCATGGCGATGTCTTCATCCGCATCCGTTTCCGAAAGCAGCTGACCTCGCTGATCAACAACAGTAACGTGCTTATCCTCCAATTCAGGGATGCTCGACGCAACCAAATGTACGATCGAGGCTACTTGCATACGCTCCATAGACTGATTGGGATACAGCTCCACAAATACAGATGCACTGGGTTTACGATTGTCGTTCACAAACACAGAACGCTTGGGAATGGCAAGATGCACGCGCGCCCCGCGCACCCGATTCATACTGGAAATAGTGCGCGCCAGTTCACCCTCAATGCTGCGGTAATATCGAGTCTTTTCCATAAACTGACTGGTTCCAAACCCCTGCTCCTTATCCAGCAGCTCGTAACCCATTGTGTTGCCCGAAGGGAATCCCTCGGCCGCCAACTTCATTCTTGCCTGATGAATTTTTTCGGATTCAACCAGGATCATGCCTGAGGATGTATCAACTTTATAGCGTATATTTTCGCGTTGCAGAAGATCGGCTACCTGACCTGCCTCAAGATGAGATATGTCGGTATAAAGTGGTCGAAAGTCCGGCTCCTGGGACATCAACACCACCCACATTCCTAATGAAATGCTGAGGGCCAGACCAACCATAAGGCCTATCTGCTTGATGACTGTGAGGCCTCCCAGCCCTTCTAGCACCGCAAACCCGCCGCTGTCTTTTGTAGTTTCACCCGCCATGATCTGTGCTCCGTACTACTGGTGAATTACACCGGCATATTCATAATGTCTTTATAGGATTCAACCAGCTTATTACGCACCTGAACTACGGCCTGAAAAGCAATGCTGGATTTCTGGGACGCGACCATCACCCGAGTTATATCGACATTACTGTCGCCACGAATATACGCTTGCTGCAATGCACCTGATGTTGATTGCAGCTCACTGACCTTATCCAGAGCATCTTTGAACATGGAAGAAAACTGGGGATCGGATTGATTCGGAATATCAATGCCCTGGCTTTTGGGGGCTTCCATGTTAGCTATACTGCGCATCTCGCGCATTTGTGCCAACAAAGAATTCATTTCCACTGACCCTGACATAATCTATACCTCAGCTGATGTTATTTTGACGAATCAAACGTTATGCATACACCCTTTCAACATCTATGCCATATTCACGCATGCGCGCCAGCTTGTAGCGTAATGTACGCGGACTAATTCCCAACTTTTCCGCCGTTTGCTTTTTGCTACCGCCGACATTGCGCAAAGTGTCGATAATCAGCTCGAACTCACGCTTCTTAAGATCCTCACCAAGGGCACTACCCAGATCTGCATCAGAGTCCATTACCAGTTCAGACGCATTATTCATTGCTGCATCTGGGATAAATATATCGTCAGCCGTAATCACATCATTGCTACAAAGTATTAGAGCCCGCTGAATAACATTATCCAGCTCACGAATATTTCCTGGCCACTCATGCTGAATCAGTGCCAGCTCTGCAGTCGCGTCGAGCTGCACCATCCCTTGAGCCTGCTTCATAGCTATCATGCGCCTTGCCAGAGGGATAATGTCATCCCGACGCTCTCGCAAGGGTTTCCACATAAGAGGAAACACACATAATCTGTAATATAAATCTTCGCGAAACTTACCTGCCTCGACCTGGGCCCGTAAATTGCGGTTGGTGGTGGCCAGAACCCGAACATCTAACTGAATCGCCTTCTTGCCGCCAATTCGCTCCACTTCCTTTTCCTGAAGAACACGTAGCAACTTGGCCTGCAGGTTGATATCCATCTCGGATATTTCGTCCAGCAACAATGTGCCACCATTAGCCTGTTCAAACTTACCGGCACTGCTCTGGTAGGCTCCGGTGAAAGCGCCCTTTTCATGGCCAAACAAGGTCGCCTCCAGCATGTTTTCTGGAATGGCCGCGCAATTTATGGCAACAAAAGGTTTACCGCAACGAGGTGAATGTTTATGGATATATCGAGCCAGAACCTCTTTACCCGTCCCACTCTCACCCATGATCATGACGCTGGAATCGGTTTGGGCCACTTTATTGGCAAGCTGGAATACTTTTTTGGTTTCGATGTCTTCAGCGACAGGTTCCTGATCATCGATCTCAACTCGCACATAGCGCTCCACAACTGAAACTAATTTTTCCGTCGTAAAAGGCTTCTCTAGATAGTCCACCGCACCATTGCGAATCGCTTCCACCGCATTTGAAATGCTGCCATAGGCGGTCATAATGAGAACTGGAAGCTGAGGCCAATCTGTCGCGATTTCACGCATCAACTGATAACCGCTGATGCCCGGCATATTGACATCGGAGATAACCAACTGACATTGATCCTTACGCAACCATTCCAGGGCGGCCTCACCATTACCAACGCCATCAACTGAAAATCCGGAAACATCAAGCGTGTCCATAATTGCTTCACGCAGATCAGAATCGTCCTCTACTACCAATACATTTAATGTGTTCATCCTATGCCTCCACAGAATCGGCTGGCTTATCTTGAAACAAGGGTAATAAAATAGAGGCTACCGCCCCTCCGTGCGCACCATTGCCGACCGAGAACTGCCCGCCATGTGACTCAATTACAGCCTTTACCACCGCTAACCCAAGACCGGTTCCGGTAGACTTTGTGGTATAAAATGGTTCAAGCACCTTGTCTTCATGACCTGGTGGAATACCCGGCCCATTATCCAAGATAGAAAACTCAATAAAACTGGCCTTTGCCCGAATAGACTCGATCCGAACCTTGGGAGTAGTGCCCATAGCGGTACAGGCTTCAATGGCGTTATCGATTAAATTGGCGAACACGCTGGCGAGAAGATCGCTGTTACAACGCACGCACCCGGCGGGCACATCACGCCCAAATTCAATCACAGCTCGACGGGTGTTCTGGCAGTCTTCCGCACGGGTTTTGAAAATGCCTGTCAAGTGCTCGATGGTAAGAACTGAATCGAGCACCACGCCCCCTCTTGAGAATATAAGCATGTCACGAACTTGTTGTTCGAGCTGCATAAGACGGCTCTTAAGCTTGGCCGCATAGCGAAGACGGCGTTCTTCAGATAAAGATTCAGAGGATAAGTGATCCGCATAAAGTATCGCTGTAGACAGCGGCGTACGAACCTGGTGCGCTAAGGAAGCAGTCATCTTCCCCATCTCCGACAACTTGCGATGATGATTAAGTTTATGTTGCAGCTGACGCGTTTCGGTTTGATCGTTGAGAACAATTATCTGTCCTGGCTCACCATTCAAAGACTGAGTGGCGATACTTACCAACTTACCATTATTAAGGGTCACTTCATGACCATCAGCAGGACGGGGTGAAAAATGCGTACGTATAATATCAAGCCACCGTTGACCGGTAACAGTATCGCCGAACAACTCATCTGCCATTGCATTGGACTTTGCCACCACGCCACGCCCGTCCAACAAAATCACAGAGACCGGCATTGCATTAATAACCACATCCAGACGCTCTGCCAGCACTTCTCGAGCGGTATGCTCACGAACCCGGGCCATGTCGGTCTGAGCCAGTTCCAACTGCAGTTCATCCACCCTTTGCTCCAACTCCTGATAAGAGTTGGTCAACTGACTGGATATATTTGAAAATGCGCTGAACGCTGTCTGCAACCGGAGTTGCAGATCATGGCGAGGGTGATTGGATATATCAGCCCCTTTGTTGACCTTGGTATCGAAAGCTACAGCACTCATTAGGAACTCCATTTTTGACGCTATTGGAACATCAAAAGCAAAGCCCGTGCCCATTCTGTATTCTTGTTATATTTCTTATAGTTAGGTTACGATCTACGCACCTCGGCCACCCCAACGCCATAGAATTGGCACAATATGAGCGGCTAATTTCCTGTGGCGCTCAAAAATTCAAAGCCGTGAGTTGCAAAAATTACTAAAGACTACCTAAACTGGTTATAAATAAAGAGAATAAGAGAACCTATAAAGATGAGCAAAACCACATTGGTTATACCTTCAGGTAGCCCTGTTACGATATCTCACGCAAAGCGGACACCTGCCAACGAAATTGAGAATGTGGATGTGTGCATCGTGTCCTATCCTAAATGCGGCCGCACTTGGTTACGCTCAATATTAGGAAAGTATCTAGTACTAAAATACAAGCTAGATGAAGAAATCATGCTGGAGACCGAGCTCGCCTCAACAGCAAGCCGCCTTAAATCTACCAAATTCACCCACGATGGGGCCGCCATGCTGGATAAATTATCCTACCTGGAGCTCTACTATTCTCGAGAGATCTACAGAAACAAAAGTGTAATCATCTTAGGCCGAGACCTTAAAGATACGATGGTGTCTGCTTATTTTCAGGCTACCAAACGCATGGAGGTCTTTGAAGGCCCCATCTCGGAGTTCATTAAAACAGACCTGTTTGGTATTCGTAAGTTGCTAGCGTTCTATGATGTATGGATGAAAAGCAAGTCCATCCCTGAGAGATATTTGTACATCACTTACGAAGATCTGCATGCCACACCCAACGATACTGTGAAGAAAATTCTTGAATTCATGGGTGAAACGGAGGTAGATGATACTATTTTGCAGGAAAGCCTGGATTTCAATAGTTTTGAAAATCAAAAGAAAAGAGAAAAGGAAGATGCGTCTTCTACCCCAATTACCAAAGCTCGCGATGTGGACGATCCCGAAAGTTACAAAGCACGCAAAGGAAAAGTCGGCGGGTATACAGAGTACCTTACCCAGAAAGACGAGCAGTTTATTGACGAATGGGTTAATCAGTTTCAGTTTGATTTCGATAATCTGAAGCTATAAACCATTGAGCGTTACGCCTTTCTTTACTAGCTTATTTACCACCGGCCGAAACTGATCCGGAGGAATAACTGAATATTCACTATTGTTGAACTTGATCTGTGAGCTGGCGACAATTGTATGTTTACCATTCTCAGGGTCAGGATTCTGTAATGGTTCAACCATGAATTCAGAAAATTTTCTTTCCGCAATTGACCTTGCCTTCTCGTAAAAAATGGCGTCATATCGATTGAAATTTTCTGCTTCTTCCTTTATCAAATTTTCTTGAGCTTTTGATAGCTTAACACGTGATGTTTGTTCTTCCCCTAAGAACGCATTAGGCGCATCTAGATAGCCGAGCAACGCCGACGTAAAAACATTAAATGTATCGGAGAACCCAACTAGAAAATAGCGCTCCTCCAGGTTCTGTAATGCTCGCTCCAATACTGCATCATCAACCTTATCGTGCGGTGAAGTTATCCCGGCAAGCATACGAACCTGAACGTCAGAAACAAGCCCGCCTTTGCGTAACACCTCTGATAGCGGTTCATTGGCCTGCCAACCACCACGCCCCACACCCATCTTGAAATGAGATAGCATTCTGGATACAGGATCACGCAGCAGCGTCACGTACTTTACATCCCGAGGCATTTTCTCATGAGCGCCAAAGGGTACGTGGCCTGTCATAATTCTAACATCGCTCTTAACGGAATCAGGCCATGACAGAAAATCATCTAATGACTCACCCTTGCCTTTTCCCAAAAACTGATAATAAACCGTACCGAACGCCCGATTCCAAGGTAAGTTTTTAATAAGCCCTACCCCCTTCAAGAGACGATCCAGGGTTGTACCTGCTGCCTTGGGAATATGGGTAAACACCAAGCACTCGTCCTTGATGACCGACGATATGCCAGTCGCTGAGGGGATAAATGTTAGACTCGATTTCATTTTCTACGCTTCACCACAAGTTCATCCACTGCGTCTTCTACAAACAACATTCGATCTTTCATCTCAAGCCAGTCATCGGCGTACTCACACCCAGCATATTCCCGAAAGTATGGCCCGCCCTCTGTAAAGTGAACATTCAGTGCATCTTTATTGTACTTATCATAGCCAACCAGATGATTCCATTCATGTGGTATCTCACCAATAAGATCATCGTTTTCCAGCCATTTAAATTGATGCAACTGCAATCCGCTCGCATCGTTAACATACTCTGGCGTAAGCGCCTTACATTTGGCGCAATTCATCAACATTACACTGGACCAGTTTTTCTTTTCATACTTGGTCTGAGGCTGGTTAAGAAACTTAATATCATTGCTGGGTCGATGATCATGCTTCACGACCTGCACCGCATATCGATCATCTCTTAGTTCCCACAGTTTGCTCATATCACCGCGTACAAGCATGTCGCAGTCCATAAACAGGGCCCAGCCCTCGTAGTTACACAAAAATGGAACCAAAAACCGGGTGAACGAGAACTCAGTAGAGGAAAGATTGTTTCTCGGCCTGGTATGAATCGCGGATAAGTGATTAAGCATGACCGGTGTCACTGCAACCGGCTGGGTTGAATTAACTTCAATGCTATAAGACAGTACATTATACGCGACCGTTTCTTTAGGATCGTATCCGATAAACACCCTAATCATCACTCTCTCCGGAAAGTTGCTCGTTAAAACCAGATACCAGTTGATTCAACTCACCCGCTACCCGTTCAAATACAGGATCCCAACTCTCAAGCTGCTCCTGCCTGTATAGTCGTAATGAGTCATACCAGACTGTATCTTCGCCACTATCAAACCAATGCCACAGAGTCCTCTGATTTAGTAGCACCCAGGTAGGCACATTAAGCTGCCCAGAAAAATGCACCGATGCATTTGATACAGATACAATCATATCCAAGGCTGCAATTTGCGCTACTGCCTTTTCGACATCGACAAAGGGATCAAAGTCATCTACAAATAGCTCGATACCTGTCTCTGCTTTCAGTTCATCCAGATCAGCCTGGATCTCTCCATATTGGATGTTGATGAACTGCGCGCCGGGTATGGATAATATGTCTTTCCATTGAGTAAGCTTGGTAGACTTAAGATCACCTACCGATTTACTTGAACTTTTCCAAGAGATGCCGATCTTGAGCTTGTCACCAAATTGCTTATATTTTTCAACAAAATGATTCAGCAATGCTGGCTCAGGCGTCAGGAAATAGAACGGCTCCTTAAACTGGTTAAGCGCTCCGCGTAAATATTTCCCCAAATCCAATAGTTCAGCCTTATAGTCCATTTGATCACGGACATGTTGGGGGATACCTTCATTAGCCGGGTAAAACGTGGCCTGGGGAATGGAGCGAGCCATCATTTCAACGATTTTTGGCGTGCACGTCATGTGTATCTCCATGCCCGCTTCGATCAATTCTCGCAGCATCTGAGCGTGCAGCATTTGGTCGCCAATACCCTGCTCGGAGGCTACGAGTATCTTCTTGCCACTCTCCAGCTCTCCTTGCCAAGGTGGAGCCGGACACTTCTCAATATCAACAATATTAATGCCATACAGTTCAGCACCATGGGTTTTTCGATGGCTAATCTCTTCCCAACCTTCTTTAAGGTTCCCTTGGCGCAGCTTTAGAACCGCTGCTGAGGTACGCGAACCGGCAAACCCCGGTTGAAGTTGATTTAGCCTGTCATAGTGCTCTAATGCGAGATCGTCCTCCCCAATCATCGCCAAGCCTTCTGCCATAATATGGTGGCCACGCCAACTATTTTTATATAGTTTAAGGATCATGCTACCTGCTTTTATGATTGGCTCAGCGTGCCGAACATCCATATAAGCCTTTTTATAGTTTTCCTTGATCATGGTCTTAGCCATGGTCCAGAGCGCAATTTCGTTAGTCGGATCCAATTCCAGCGCCCGCTTCGACAACCCTCGCGCATCCTCATATCGTTTTAGCCCGAACATGATCTCTGCCAGCATTACATATGAATCAACCCGCTCCGTTAATTCTGCATCACGCCTATAGGCATCGAACGCCTGCTCTTTATACTTATCACCATCCCACTCCAGATAAGCCTTACCCTTCATATAGAACGCTCGATCATGATCAGGGTTCATGTCAGTGGCCTGGTTGTACCATTTCACTGCATTTTCATAATCGCGCAAATGGTAATAGGCTAACGCTAAGTTGTAGGGTAAATCCGCATCCTTCTTATTTTTAGCACAAGCATGTTTCAGGTAATCCAGCGCTTCTTTGTAATGCTTAGTCTGTAAACATACGCCACCAATAAGAGCAAGAAGCGTCACATTACCTGGGTGCTTTCGTAGGAGTTTTTCGTATGATTGCTTCGCGGCCTCAAGCTTCCCGTCACGATGCAGTTTCTTCGCTTGCGATATCTGTATATTCAGCTGATTGCTTTTAGATGGAACTGCAGCCATGTATTCACCCTGAGCATGAGCGTCTGATAGTTGACGCTTTTATCCGTTTTTTGCTAGATATGCCATTTTCTGCAAGAGCTATGCCTATTCAGCTGCAGACGCTAAATACGATTTAAATCGTACTTTCGCATTTTCTCAACGAGAGTAGTTCGCCGGATCTTTAGCTTTTCCGCTGCGCGTGCCACCACGCCATTACAGTCATCCAACGCTTGCTTAATCAGATTGCATTCAAGATTGGATAAATATTCCTTTAAATCAATACCATTTACCGGCAGCAATGCGGGTGTATCCATGCTTACATATCCAGGCATGCCCATAATGGTTTCGGCCGTTTCTTCTGGTAGCTCTCTGTCTTCATCGGTATCGTCAACGTGACGGAACCGCTTAGGCAAGTCCGAAACGCCCACTACGCCATAAGGGTGTGTAATTACCAAGCGCTCAACAAGATTAGCCAGCTCCCTAACGTTTCCTGGCCACTCATGACGACATAACGCCATGATCGAGGCTGAGTTGAAGCGGATCGAGCCTCTTTTCTCATTCTCGATTCTTGCTACCAATTCGTTCAACAGCAGGGGGATATCTTCGGTGCGCTCTCGCAAAGGAGGCATTTCAATGGGAAACACGTTGATGCGGTAATACAGATCTTCGCGAAACTTTCCTTCTTTGATGTGCTCTTCCAGGTTTTGATGGGTTGCAGCAATCACTCTGACGTCAGCTGTATAGGTTTTAGATCCACCTACCCGCTCAAACGTACGTTCCTGCAAAACCCGCAGCAACTTAACCTGCATGTGCAGGGGCATGTCGCCTATTTCGTCCAAGAAAATGGTACCACCCTGAGCCAGCTCAAAGCGCCCCGCCCGACTGGTTATCGCTCCGGTAAACGCGCCTTTCTCATGCCCGAACAGCTCACTCTCCAGCAGCTCTTGAGGGATTGCTCCGCAGTTAACAGGGACAAATGGTTGGTGACGCCGATGAGAATTGTAATGAAGGTTGCGGGCAACCACTTCCTTACCGGTTCCGGACTCACCTGTGATCAAGACATTCACATCTTTATCAGCAACTTGAGCCATGAGCTCGCGGACATTCACCACTGATCGGCTGGTTCCCACAAGGCTTCGAAACAACTGAGCTTCGCGCCTTTGCGCTCGCACCGGATCGGCAGACAGGTGCTCCTTGTACACTTGTGCACGATGCAAGGTATCCATCATTTTGGTGTAGTTGGGTGGTGTCTCGACTCGGGCAATAACCGCCTTTTGAGTATCCTCGCATTCGATCTGTTCGGTATGGGCCTCATCTACCAATATCAAAGGCAATGCCGGATCCCAATCAATCAGCGCCTGAGACAGATCGGAAAGCCCCTTAACAGCACCAACGATGGCGCAGGTAAAGCTGCCCTGGCCATGCTGCTCCAGAACCTGCCCCCAATTGGATTCGTCGGCCTCAACGGTTTCTTCACCGACGAAATCCAAAATAACCTTTAAATCGTGCCGACGGGGTGACTGACTATCAATGAGTAATACTTTTATTTCTCGCCACATGGCTACAATACTTAATCCGTAAAAGTTGACGCAATTCTTATAGTTAACCTTCAGTAAAGGTTCTGAATGCTATTCAGTCAAATTCCTGACGCAACTTTTTTAAAAAAGAGAGGGTAATGTGAATGGATGCCTGATCAGGCACCCATATTTCGAGCTATATCAAGGTACTTATGCGTGCTGACACTATTGCGCCCCAGTGTTTGTAACTGACTGCCTGCCTCCACTTTGGCTTTCTCGACCAGCTCAATAGCCCGACGATAACTGACAAGCAGCAGATCCATATCGTCCGCAAGCTGAGCCAGATCTTCACCGTGTCGATCCGGCAACGGTAAGCTTTTTCGCAGAAAACGATCACAATCCTGACTGATCACCCGTATCGACTCCAAATCGCCATCATCCAGGGCCAGCTCTAATTCTTCAGTGTACTTTACAATTTGAGGGATCAACATACATCACCCGTTAACTGTCTGGTTCTGTTCAGAGAATATCTCTTGAGCTTGTTGGGCTATGCCATCCCACCCATCTTTAACTTCGCGCATCAGCTTTATGACCTCTTCAACCGGCTCTCTGGTCTTTTCCCTGGATGCATCGTACAAGCGCACGGTCATATACTCATAAAGGTTATCAAGGTTTTTTGAAATATCTCCGCCCTTCTCATGATCCAGAAAACTCTGTAATCCGCCAAGAATGGTGATCACTCGCCCCAAGTGACGGCCTCTGCCTTCAAAGTCCTTTCGGTCAATACAGCCCAGTGCCTGCTGCAAGCTGTCCAGAGCCCCTTGGTACAGCATACCGATCAACTGATGAGGGTTTGCACCTTCAATGCCGGTTTGCTTGTTCATTTGTGCGTACTGTTGCGCACCTTTCTTCATGTTCATAGCAACAACCCGTTATCTCAACCGTTTATTAGTCACGCGTCAGACCTTTCTTGATCACATCCAACTGCTGGGTAACAAAATCGCCTGTGCTTTGCAGCTGCCCCACCAGAATGTCAAGATTGGTATACTGAAGCCGAATTCTTTTTTCATAGGATTCAATACGCAGGTTAAGTTTCACCCTTTGCTCATCGATATCCTTTAATTGATTCTGAAAAGTTGCCGTTCTACTGGCCAGCACGCCTCCGCTGCTAAGAAAAGAATCCAGCCGATCATCAAGGCCTTTGAAAATGCCGCCATCTCCGGCCAATAACTCTGCTACATCATCAAAATTGGAATTCAAGGCACCTGTTAGTTTGTCGCTATTCAACGCCAAAGAGCCATCACGCTGCGTGGTAATACCGATGGAAGCGAGAGATGAGTAGCTGCTAGCGGCCCCTTCCAAGGCACTGCCTATTGCTCTACGTATCTGAGTCTCTATAGTTCTAGCGGCAAAATCACCGGTCAGCAAACCGGCTTCATTGGCCTGAACGTCATAATCAGTCAAGTAGTTCAGGGTATCGCTCAACAGATTGAATTCATCCACAAACTTCTGTAGACGTTCCGTGATCAGTGATTTATCCAGCGCAACAGTGAGAGTTTCGTCAACACCGGGATTGGCAGCATTGGCAGTAATCGTTACGCCCTGAATAGCGTCCTGAAATACATTTGTTGAGCTGGTGACCGAGTACTCTCCATCTATCAATATCTCGGCATCCAAGGCCTCACTTTTCTCGGTCATGTTGGCATTAATCAAACGGGACAGACCCACATTATCGGTATCCATTCCGTCAACATCATCAGTAACCGTGACGGTGATGCCATTTGCCGCACCAGTCTCATCAGAGGTCAAAACCAACTTTGAAACACTTCCACCCATGCCGTCGCTGATAGTTAGTATGCTGGCAGTAACACCTGGGTTGTCTGCCGCATCATTGATTGCATCACGGATATCACCCAGGGTGTTGTTGTCGCCGGCTACAATGTTGACGCTAAAACTATTGCCACCGACGGCTATGCTGAGCGTGCCCGCACCAACCGCCTCATCGAGGCCGGTGAAATCAGCATTACTAACCAGTTTGTGGTTAGATGCTAACTGCATTACCTGAATATTGGTGGAACCCACCGCTGCACCACTGCTGGCTGTGGCTGTAAAAGTCGCCTCATCTGATGAATTGGCAGATCGGGCGGCAAGTCCTTTCACAGTGGATAGGCCAGAAAGTGCCGATTGAAAATCTTTCAAAGAACTTTTGAGGGATCCATATGCGGAGATTTCTGCCTGGATTTCAATTTCACGGGTATCGAGCCGAGTCTGCGTCGGAATTCGCTCAGCATTAGTGAGTGTCTCGATAATGGTTTCTATGTCCAGGCCTGAGCCTGTACCCGCTGCAGTGATGGAAGCCATGCTAACCTCGTGTTGCGAGATGTGAAGTATGATCGCGATATGCGATTGGGATCTTTACTTGACTGAAGTCACGCAAAAACCATACCACCATGCTCACATATATACCTACTTGATCAGGTTATGTAACCCTACAAGTATAGTATCGGCTCGGCATCAATTCTCTTTAATACCCGATTGATATAGTTACCGGCTCAGGCTTTAGAATTAATTATTGAGCCCTCTCTAATGCCATCAGCACCCTGATCAATTGAGTTAGCCAGATCAAGCAAATCCTCTGGAGGTATCTGCCTGATTACCTTGTCGGTTTCCTTGTCGATCACCGTAACGATGATCCTGTTTTCCTCTTCAGCGACACGAAAATCAAGGCTGCGTTGATTTTTATTCATCAACTCCCGAACCTTAGGAATCGCCTGATTAACCTTTTCCTTAACTTCTTCGTTACGCGCCTTGGCAATAGCAGCTTCCGATACTGTATTCTTTTCGGCCTCTGGCGCCTTAACCTTAAGCGAGTCATCTTTTGGAGTCGGCACAGAATCCTGTTTCGGCTCCACAACCTCTTTACCTTTGGGATCTGGTGCTTTGGGCGAAGCGACCCCGCCCGCCGAACTAGTTCCCGGGTTGAGGTTAAGATTTACTGGTCTGTCGTTTATCATAAATACCACCTAAACAACAAATGCGGGCGCCCAAGGTTTTAACCTCGGGCCCCGCGCCAAGCTAATGACGTTGTTGCTCACCTGGCCTTGCTGGGGGTTACCCCAGCAAGGATAGCGCTTGCTGCGGTAAAGCATTAGCTTGCGCCAGCACCGAGATACCGGCTTGTTGCAACACCTGGTTTTTCGACAAGTTCGCCGTCTCTGCCGCAAAGTCCGCGTCTTTAATTCGACTATTTGCTGCAGCGAGCGACTCTGATACCGCCGACAAGTTACGTATGGTTGATTCAAATCGGTTCTGAATCGCACCTAACCCTGCCCGGAAGGAGTCGATCTGCCCAAGAGCACTATCCACTGTCTGAATCGTACGGTTAGCTGTTTCAACCGTTGTGATATCAGCATTGGCAAGAGTACCTGTAGCCTGAACGTTGCTCACATCTTCATCGGTCTGGAAGGTAGAACCACCAGCTGCGTCACCCAAGATAATCGAATCATTGGCAGTGATCGTTATAGATCCCACTTTCTGATCATCAGTAAGGGTCGCACCACCTAGGGAGCTTGCTCCTCCACCGTAGAATAACGTCTCGACATCATCCGCTTCGCCCACGTTAACCACGACATCTCGACCATCTTCGGCGGTCAGTATCAGCTCTCCATTGTCACCAATGCTGGCTTTTACGCCGGTAAGATCGGATTTCGCGTTGATCGCCTTGGTCAAAGATCCATCTGCGTCACGCTCCTGGAAGTTTACGGGTCCAATATCAACGCCGTTAATATTCAAACCGCCATTATCGAGGGAGCCTGCCCCAACGTACGCTTCGCTGGCATCGATACTTGCGCCAACTGCCGAGGCAGCATCTGAATAATCGTAGGTAGTCTTCGCTGTTGCGTAGATACCATCCATATTTTCAACGCCATCTTCACGCAGCGTGTTAATTCGCTCTGCCAGATCTTTCGCCTTACCGGAACCATAATCATCTAACGAGGTATCAGTTAGTGATGCAGCAGCGTAGCTCAACTGCAGATCTGGATAATCACCTACCGATGAACTCAGCACGCCTACTGATAAAGTGCCGCCGCCGACTGTTGTACCCAGAGTAATGGTAAAACCACTTGCAACTGTACCGCCAGCATCAACGCCCACACCAGAAATACTGGATGCAGTGGTCTGAACTACACCTGGCTGGCTACCCAATTGACTGGTTCTGGCATCAACACCGCTAACTTGTACAGTTTCGCCAGCATTAGCACCGATCTGGAAACTAAGTGACTTAATGGAGCCGTCAGCTACTTTGTTACCGTTAAAGGTAGTGGTTTCTGAAATACGATCTATTTCCGAAACCAGCTGATTTACTTCCTCTTGCAGCGATATACGGTCTTGCGCACTGTTTGTGGCGTTAGCAGACTGTACCGCCAGATCTCGAATACGCTGGAGAGAGGTTGTGATCTCATCC
This sequence comes from Ketobacter alkanivorans, assembly GCF_002863865.1. Taxonomy (NCBI): domain Bacteria; kingdom Pseudomonadati; phylum Pseudomonadota; class Gammaproteobacteria; order Pseudomonadales; family Ketobacteraceae; genus Ketobacter; species Ketobacter alkanivorans. Next base: position 977,995 of record NZ_CP022684.1, read on the forward strand.
AAGGCACTTTCTGAGGTCTGTGCAAACGAAATACCGTCATTTGCGTTTCGAACCGCGATATTCAAACCGCGGATCTGAGTCGTAAAACGGTTGGAAATAGCCAATCCAGCAGCGTCGTCTTTGGCGCCGTTAATACGCAGACCAGAAGACAAACGTTGCAATGAAGTCTGCAATGAGCCCTGCGATTTGTTCAGATTTCGCTGCGCATTGATAGACGAAATGTTTGTATTAATGATTTGTGGCATTGTGTGTCTCCTGCTCTCTTATCAACACGACCCCATATTTAGGGGGTAGATTCTAGTTAGCCTCCATGAGGCCGTGCTACTTAATGCGTTCTCACCTAATTTATCGGCCATGATTCAAACAACTTAAGATAATTCTTTAAATCATATGGTTCCTAAATATCGATTTTTTATACCCTAACTACGGGCAAACACTATAGGGAACCCTGCCAACAAGGTATCTGTCGGCAGAAAACACAGCCACTTTAGGAAGAAAGCATGAATTGGAGGATAAATTACGGCGCGGAGGCCTAAGCAGAGAAAAAGGAGGAGATAAACCCGTTAACGATCATTTTGACTACATCAGGTTGAACGTGACGGCCGTCTTCAATGAAGGGATTCTTGATGGCATTGCATATATCATAACTTTGAAAATAATGGACATGGTTATGACGCCGACACACCTGAGCTGCTGCCGTGCGCAACAATGACTTGCTTTCCATATTGGCAACATAGACATCATTATCTGTAAACGTCCTCCCCAACGGCACCGGCGAGACTGTAAACACTATGTTTGCATTAGGATTTAACACCCCGATATGCTCAACTATGTGCTCAAGGTTACGCACATTCTCTTCAAAATCGCTGAGGTAAAACTCTGTCTCATCTAACCCTCCACCCTCGTTATATCCAGGCTCCATACAGGCTACCCTTTGATTATGTTTGATTTTCCAAACCTCTATAAGGCCAAGGGTAATGAGGAATCCGTCCGCTGCTTTCATGCCATTATGAACGACACTGTCCAGCAATCGAGTGGCATGTCGAACATCATCCAACGTCTTTCCGAAGACGCAACGCCGATAGGGATCTTGGAAGGCTTTGTCACCGCCCCACCAATTATCTTCAACTTGCCAGTAATCATCATCCTGCTGCTGCCATAAACCAACAGCACGGGCAAACTCCTGCTCGATACTGAATGTATTGTAATAGTTGAAATTCTCCCGATCTGGCAGGCCACCGATACGAAAACGATCAGTATTCAACTCCAATTCATCCAGCCTGGGAAACACCGAAAATCCGCGTTCTTTGAGAGCTTCTCGGATCTCAACTGCGAAGCAACTGCCCAATGTAAAAATATTGGAATTTCTATTAAAGATAGGGTTATGGGGAATGGTTTGTATAGACTTATCGTTAAAGCGACTCCAATATTTATTGACTGTTCTCTGATCTTTAACAATCAATCTGAACTCACTCATAGAATTTCCCTTTATCTTTAACACGCTGGAGTAGGTACAATATTCGCCTCCCGCCAACTATAGTCAAGATCAAACTGCCCAACCGCATCAAAGTCCCCCTCTCTATCTTTATCAGATTAAAGAGGGGGAAAGGTATTAGCCCTGTAATAATGAAAGTACCTGCTGAGGCAATCCGTTAGCCTGAGCTAGCACGGATATACCTGCTTGCTGCAGCACCTGGTTTTTAGACAGATTGGCCGTTTCTGCAGCAAAATCAGCATCCCTTATGCGGCTGTTGGCAGCTGACAAGCTCTCGGCTACTGCTGATAGGTTACGAATAGTGGACTCAAAGCGGTTCTGTATTGCACCAAGCTCTCCTCGGAACCCATCGATCTGGGCCAATGCGCTGTCCACTGAGTCCATGGTCAGATTCGCCCCATCTAGGCTGGTGATATCTGCGTTTGCAATGGTACCTACCGCTTGCACGTTGTCATCATCATCAGCCGTTTGATACGCGCCCAAGGCAATAGTATCTTTTGCTGAGATGGTTAAGGTTCCAGATTTAAAATCATCCGTAAAATCTGCAACCGTTGTACCTGAACCGCCGTTATAGAGTAAATCACCGGCGCCATTCTGTGTGGTAACAACCACATCGCGTCCATCAGTTGCCGAAAGTACCAGGCGGCCATTCTCATCCACACTGGCATGCACGCCGGTTATCGTGGATTTGGCGTTAATCGCCTGTGTTAACGCACCATCGCCATCGCGCTCAAGGAAAGTAACCGGGCCGATATCCACACCATTGATATTTATATCACCGTTGGCCAGTGAGCCAGTGCCAATATAGGCGTCGGCTGGCGCAGCAGAAGCCGCAGTATCCAGATAATCATAGGTGGTTCGTGCTGTTGCATAAACACCTTCCAGGCCTTCAACACCGTCTTCACGTAATTGGTTGATTCTGGCAGAAAGGCTTTTCGCAATACCATCACCATAATAGTCCGAGCTAGGATCTGTCAGCGCTGCCAGGGAAGCGCCTTGAATCTGGCCGCCATTGGCTAGTGTTGCCGCATCAATAGTGGCTCCGCCACCTATATTGATATAAAAATCGGTGAGTACGGTGCCATCGGCCGCTGCAATGCTTGATGCTGTACTTTGAACAACACCAGGCTGTGATCCCAGAGAGTTAATACGGGCATCCACACCAGACACCTCAACACCTTCTCCGGCATTCGCACCAATCTGAAAATAGTACGACGACAAGGTACCATCCAATACATTACGGCCATTGAAAGTGGTGGTGGTTGCTATACGGTCAACCTCATCAATCAGCTGATCCACCTCTGCTTGCAATGAAATACGATCTGCCTGACTGTTGGTATCGTTTGCAGACTGTACGGCAAGATCCCGTATACGCTGCAGTGAGGTCGTGATCTCATCCAAAGCACTTTCTGTTGTCTGCGCCAAAGAAATACCATCATTGGCGTTCCTGATCGCAACGTTCATGCCTCTAACTTGGGTAGTAAAGCGATTAGATATCGCCAACCCTGCGGCGTCGTCTTTCGCGCTGTTTATGCGCAGCCCGGATGAAAGCCGCTGCAATGATGTTTGCAACGAGCCTTGAGACTTGTTTAAGTTACGCTGAGCGTTGATAGACGAAATATTCGTATTAATAATTTGTGGCATTTTAGTATCTCCTACTCCGCCTTCCTTTATTCAATAGGGTTTGAGGAAGGCTCAATTAATTTGTCTGTTAAAACCAGTGGCATGAAAATTTTGTATCATGCTAGCCTCCTCGCCATTGACCATACTGTAATAAAAACTCTGTACTCATCTGCAAACCACGCTATATGAATTCAAAAAGGGATAGATTCTGAACCTTAACAAAACTTTGTTGCGCAGCCTGCAATGCCAACGTACGCTTATTTAACTCTGTTATTGCTTCTGCATAATCCAAATCCTTAACAACTGAAAGTGCTGATTGGGCCTCCACTTTGAGGCTTTCATTAATTTCACTTTCGCTCTCAATAACATTCAGGCGACTACCGACGCTGGCTCTTACTTCATCGATATGCGTCATCGCTTGATCAAGATTTTGCAGGCCAACATTTAAGGCATTCTGAAACGTCGCCTGCAATGTTGAGGTACTATTGGGGATCTCAAGAGCCGTTATGATTTGATTTACGGTGGCAAAAACAGATTGCCGGAAGCTAGGCTCAACAGTGAAGCTATCACCTGATGAAGGCAGGCCTGAGATCGAATAGTTAATGCCATTAAAAGACACCCTAGTGTCTTCATCGTATAGCGGTAGCGGCGCAGCGTAGACCGGCCCAGTATTAGCACCTGTAATCTGATACTGGAGTGCACCACTTCCATTCAAAGAGAAATCTATCGTATATACATCACCAACGTAGAGAGTCGGATCTTCCAGAACCGCCGAACTGATAACACCTGTACCAAGGTTTGATGGATCACCAGCCGCTACAAACGAACCATTGCCAGTTTTGATATCAAAAAACACTTCATCGCCACTATTGCCACTTTCTACACGGACCGAAGTATTAACATTGACATTCAATACACCCTGATCACCGTTGTACGAGATATTACCGGTACCATCAGCAGTGAAAGGCCTCACATTTGATTTGAACCCTGAAAACAGATACTCACCATTGGCTAATTGGCTATTACCAAGGCCCACCAGCTCGTCTAATCTTTGTTTAATCTCAACGGTAATAGCTGCCCTATCTGCCTGATTCTGAGTAGCATTGGCAGCCTGCAGAGTAAGCTCTCTAATTCGCTGAAGGATGTCGGTTACGTTGGACAAACTCGACTCTTCAATCGCGAGCTTAGTCTCAGCAGTTTGCCCATTGGATATATACTGAAGGGCATTATCGATCTGCTTTTGCAGATCCAGAGCGACGGCAGAACCAATAGGGTCATCTGAAGGCTTGAGAATTCGAGTACCTTTGGATAGCTGTAGCTGGGTCTGACTCACCTTGGACTGATTGTTGAGAATCGAGTTCGTGCCCTGGGAAAACGTCTGCGATGTTGAAATTCTTATAGGCATGTCAATATCCTCACAGCGAACTTATGATCGTATCGAACAGTTCGCCGGACACCTGAATAACTCTGGCAGATGCCTGGTATGATTGCTGGAACCGAATAAGATTCGCAGCTTCCTCGTCAAGATTGACTCCTGATATTGACTCCCATTGGGTTTGTGATTGCGTAAGTATGGTTTCTGCGGCTTCTTGACTGACGGCGGCGTCGTTGGTTCTTGTACCCACACCGCTTACCAGCTGTGCGTAGGCCCCCTGATAACTGACGGTGCCACCGGCTATAGTTTTTTCTGCGCTTAGCTGCCCAAGCAGAAGTGCGTTACGGTTATCTGCAACACCACCATTGTTGTAGCTGATCTCAACAACGTCATTTGTACCAGGGTTACCATTGAAAACGACATCGTAACCAGAGGCCGGATACAACCCGGCCTGACTTAACAGACCATTGGATTGGCCCGGAGTGAATGCCACGGCTCCAACTACAACCGCATTAGTACCAGCATCGACTACGTCATAAGATGTAGCGCTCGTGAATTCAACACGATAGGCAGGCGTCAATGAAAAGGGAGCAGTGGCAAAATCAACAGTAGTGGTATCAGAGACAACAACCTGCTCCACAAATCCACCACCTGTATTCGCAGAAGGCAAATTGGTCGAAACAGGCAGTGCCGCTGCTATTTGTCGTACGTCAGTGATATCTACCGTCATCTCGGACGCACCACGACGGGTTGGCAACACTCTAAAATTGTCCCCATTCGCAGGCGCACCGGAGATAAAATTCAGAGTAAACCCATCAGCAGTAGTGAAGGTCCCGCCTGCACCCGGATCAGCAAACGTAGAATTTGTAGTGCCGTTACCATTGAATAGCGTGTAGTTACCGGTTCCTGCATCGTAGCGCAACCGATAATCTTGAGTTGTCAAAAGATTCGTATCATCAATTGTTACGGATATTGATGCAGTGCCCGCATTCGACACATTGGATGCAATCCGGGAAAACTGGGCTGAAGGCAAATTTATATCGCCAAAGAATAATCCACCTAGCTGATTATCCAAGTCCATACCGAGCTGATGCTGATCGTTAAATGACTCTGAAACCGCCAGAGACATCCGACCCAGTTCATTGAAAACAGGATCAATCAGATCTTCTCTAACTGACAACAATCCTCCCAGCCGGCCACCGCTTAGAAAATCGGTAATATTCTGTGAGCTTGTTCCATCTGTAATAATGATATCTTTTCGGTTCAATCCTGTAGAATTAGACACCGTTTGAACCGAGAATGATTCATTGCCGATAACCAAAGGCTGGCCGCTGCCCACAAATACACTCAGGCTCAGGTTGGACTGCTGTATAACATCTACGCCTATCAGTTCAGCCAGCTGCTTAACCGCTTCATCGCGCTGATCAAGCAAGTCATTAGGAAGCTCACCTGTGTTATTCGAATACACCGACTGAATTGCTTGATTATATGAGGCAATACTTTGGCCCAACTGAGATATCTTTGACGTGACAGCATCCAATTCAATATTAAGCGTCTCGTTAGCCTGAAAAACCTGCTCATATACTGTATTGAACCGATTTGCTAACGCCTCGCCACTGCTTAAAAGTACCTGCCTGTTGGGGATCGATGCCGGATCGTTTGAAACATCCTGAACCGCATCAAAGAATGACTGTAGAGATGGCGTAATCGCGGTTGAGTCATCACCAAGCAATTGATCCACACGAACCGCATATTCGTAGTAAGAATCGAATGAGTTAAAAGAGGAAACGTCACGACGCAATTGATCAACAACATACTGATTGCTGACTCGAGCGATGCTATTAATATCGACGCCCTGGCCAACAAATGACCCCCCGTAAGATTGCGGAACCCGTGTGGCCAATCCAGTTGTTTGACGGCTATAGCCATCGGTATCGACATTAACAATATTATGGCTAGTGGTCGAAAGCGATGTCTGACTCGCTTTCAAACCTGATAATGCTATGCCTGCAAGATCTGCCATTAGTGTTATCCGCTTTCAAAAGTTCTTGTTTACTACGGGTTACTTGTTTGCCAATTGCAACGCCGACTTAAAAACGTCGCTATCCATAATGTTTGCAATTTTGTTGCCATAATTTGGGTCTGTAGCGTAACCTGATTGCTGAAGTTCATAACCCCATTGTTTCGCTTCAGTTTTTTTCTGTAATGCAGAGTCATAGCGGCTATTTGAATGAAGAAACTCAACGTAATCATCAAATGCCTGACCTAAAGAACGATAAGAGCGGAAAGCGGCATTCTCTTGAGCGGCAATACCATTCCGGTATTCAACAGTGTTTTTCCTTGTAACACCGCCATCCCAACGAGAATCGGCTTTGATCCCAAACAGATTGTATGAGCTCTGTTTGTCCGCCCCACTCATTACGTGTTGCCCCCATCCAGTCTCTAAAACAGCCTGAGCAATAATTGCCTCTGGGGAAACACCAAGACGACTCGCCGCACGACTGGCGTGGGGGTATATCGCTTCGATAAACGTTTCAGGAGAATTCCAACTCGATTGGGTAGGGGATGGTGAGGATTCAGTCTTGAGCGGAGTCTCAGCCACTACATTCTGTAAATCGGGAGACTCATCTTCAGTGACTTGACGGCTCTCAGTAAGTTGTCGAGCCAGCACCGGATGCTGAAGATATTGGGATATATCAGTGGATGATTCTGTGATACTTTTTTCCTTGCCCGCTGACATCTGGCGCACAATGACGTCTGCCAAACCAATTCCACCATTATTACTGATGTTTAGGGCTAGCTGCTTGTCATACATACCTTGGTAAAACTGACTATCACGGGATTCAAGCATATTTCCTTCTGAAAATATTGCATTAGCATCGCGCATGCTCTGCAGCATCATATTCAGGAAAACGCCTTCCATCTGCTTGGCAGCGGCAATAAGAGCCTGACCATTATCGTCTCGGCTCAACTTCCGCATCTGATTAAATTGAGAGAAATCCAGGTACAGGTCAGGTGAACTATCGCTGGCCGACTTTATCATGATCAGATCACTATCAGCTCTGCTCTAAGCGCTCCAGCCTGTTTAAGCGCTTCAAGAATTGCCATCAAGTCACCGGGTGCCATGCCAACCCTATTAACCGCCGCGACAATATCGTCCAGGGTGACGCTATCACCCACCTTGAACATATGGCTTTTTTCCTGGCTTACATCAATCTGAGATTCATTCGCGGCAACGGTTCGCCCACCCGCTAATGCGTTGGGTTGAGTCACCTCAACTCCTTCGGTAATGGTTACTGTCAAATTTCCATGAGTAACCGCTGCCGGCGACACTTTTACGTTGTTTCCGATTACAATAGTGCCGGTGCGAGAGTTTATAATCACCTTGGCAGAAGGTTCCGCTGGTTTAATTTCCAAATTTTCAAGCACTGATAGGTACGTCACGCGTTGAGATGGATCTCTTGGCGCAGTAACCACGATAGAAGTGGCGTCGATCGAACGTGCCACGCCGGGGCCGAGTAATCTATTGATCTCATCTCTGACCCTTTTAGCCGTGGTGAAATCTGCTTGGCGCAAATTGAATGTTAAGGTATCGCCTTGATTAAATGGATTGGGAGCAGCTGCCTCTACACTGGCACCATTTGGAATACGGCCCACGCTGGGAACATTCACCGTTATCTTGGATCCATCAGCCCCTTGCGCACCAAACCCACCGACAACCAGATCACCTTGCGCCAAACCATATACTTTGCCATCGGCACCTCTAAGAGGCGTCATCAATAACGTGCCCCCGCGTAGACTGGACGCATTGCCCAACGAAGAAACCGTCACATCAATACGCTGCCCTGGCTTTGCAAAAGGAGGCAGCTCCGAGTGAATGGATACGGCTGCGACATTTTTTAACTTTGGTGTTAGATTTTCTGGAACACTGATACCGAACTGTTCCATCATGTTACGAAAGGTTTGCGCGGTAAAGGGAGTCTGGTTGGTCTTATCGCCGGTTCCATCCAGGCCAACAACCAGGCCATAACCAATTAGTTGGTTACTGCGAACACCCTGCACATCGGTAAGATCTTTTAGCCTGTCTGCGAAGGCAAACTGCGGCAAACTGATTATCAATATGATGGATAGTACTACTCTCATATCTTGCGCTCCTGCTTAGAACGGCCACCAAGTACTGCCGAAGAATTTAGATGCCCAACCCTGCTCCTGAGCAGCTGCCAACGCACCGGTTGCACTATATGTAATACGAGCATCTGCCAGTCGAGTTGACAGCGCCGTGTTATCAGGAGACACATCAGAAGGACGCAGCATTCCCTCGATCCGAATAAACTCATCACCTTGTGAGAACGTCATCCATTTCTCACCACGAACCACTAGCACGCCATTGGGCAGCACATCTGCCACCGTTACAGAAATCTGGCCTTGCAATCTATTGCTTTGATCTGAATTGGCGTCACCTTCAAACTCACGAGTATTGTCCGCCTGAATCGACATATTCAGATTCGATCCATTCAAATGACCAGAAGGGTTGGTTCCCAACAGCGTTTCAACACCCATATCGAGCTTGTCATCCTTATCAATGGCGGTCTTATTTGACTTGGATGAAACCGTGCGCTCCTCAAGATACAGGGTGATAATGTCGCCAATTCGGCGAGCACGTTTATCTTCCCAAAGGCTTATGCCCGCTCCACTGGCATAAATTGACCCGGTCGCACTTTGACCCGGGGGCGGTGATACAGGCATAACGGGTGAATACCGAGCATCTCCCGGGCGAGGCGTGGGAGCCGATGCACACCCTGCCATGAATAGAGCAACTACCACCCAAAATACCCGTACTGCTCTATCTGTTCGCCGCGAAGAACTCATCATATCTCTCCTATACCAACTACAGTTGTTGCCCAACGAACTGCAACATCTGATCTACTGTAGATATCACCTTTGAATTCATCTCATAGGCACGTTGGGTCTCGATCATGTTGACCATCTCCTCCACCACATTCACATTCGAGCTTTCCAGCGCACCTTGAATAATGGGGCCCAATCCATTTTGACCTGGTTCACCCTGCGTGGGCGCACCACTGGCTACTGTTTCACGAAACAAGTTACTGCCCATCGCTTCTAAACCCGATGGATTAATGAAGTCTGCTAATTGAACGTTCCCTATTTGGGTAGAATCCCCGGTTTGTGCATCTGATACTGTTACAACACCATCGGTGCCTATAGTCACATTCTGAAAACCTTCAGGCACAGTCAGGCCAGGCTCAAGCGGAAACCCGCCGGATGTAACCACTTGACCGGTAGAATCAATTTGAAACTTGCCATCACGGGTATAGTTAACCGACCCATCTGGCATGAGAATTTGAAAAAATCCTCGACCATTAATTGCCATATCAAGGCCCTGATCAGTTACCTCGATGTTTCCCATGGTGAACTCTTTTTGAGTTGCTACCATGCGTACACCAGTACCCAACTGAAGCCCCGATGGCAATTCAGTATTCTGTGAGGACTGACCTCCAGGTTGTCGATTAATTTGATACAGCAGATCCTGAAACACCGCGCGATCACGCTTGAAACCCGTAGTACTCACGTTTGCAAGGTTATTGGATATCGTTTTTAACTTAGTATCCTGTGCGCTTAATCCGCTTTTACTTACCCAAAGAGCTGAATGCATGTCTTGTACTCCGATAAAGCTGGCAATGCTTAACCTTGTTGAGGAAAAAAATTGCCGTTAATTCTTTTCCTATGACATTTATCTGTCGTTGTAATTAGTTCTGCAGGATCCGTGCCGAGGCCTCATCCATTTCTTTGGCGGCCTGCATCATCTTCACATTCATTTCGAAAAGACGAGCATGAGATATGATGGCCGTCATCTCATTAACAGGATTCACGTTTGATCCTTCCAACATGCCATTGATAACCTGCACATCTGGATCAGACTCGAGTTCAGAGCCATCCTTCATACGAAACAAGCCATCATCCCCTTTCACCATCTGCTGCTGATCCGGTTTGACCAGTTTTAAACGAGCGATCTGCGTTAGAGATAGCGGATCCTCTCCTAGACCTGTTATAGAAAGCGTTCCGTCGACCCCTACTACCAGCTTGTCGTATTCGGGCAGTACGATCGGGCCTCCATCGCCCAAAACGGGCAATCCTGTTCCTGTCGTAACCGCCCCACTTACATCCCGCTTGAGGTCACCCGCTCGTGTGTATGCCTCCGATCCATCCTGCAACTGAACTGCAAACCAGCCATCACCTTTTATCGCCACATCCAGATCTCTGGCTGTTTCCATATAAGATCCCGCACCTGTATCAGTTCCGGGCCGCTCGTTCATTGCGTAAGCTCTGGATGGGTGGTGCTCACCAAACACGGACATCGAGCGGTATTGGTGAAAATCAGCTTTGAAGCCAGCGGTAGATACATTCGCCAAATTGTTGGCTCGCAGGCTTTGGGCATCCAAAGCCTCCTTTGCACCTGTCATGGAGATGTATAAGAACTTGTCCATAGCGATTCCTGCACCGTCAATAATTCATCGAATTAAGTCTCACTGAGTAAAAGTGCAATTCGCTTGCCAGTTTTCAGGCAAAAAAAATCCCTGCTATGCAGGGATCTTTTTTGCCTGGTTTTATTACCTTATCTGAATGATTGTCTGCGTCACTGCATTGGAGGTTTCTATAGACTTGGCATTGGCCTGAAAGTTTCTTTGCGACGTTATTAACGTCACCAGCTCTTCGGTGAGATCTATATTGGATGTTTCCAGAGCACCAGACTGTATTAGACCAAAACTTGAAGTGCCCGCCTCCCCAGGAATAGGTTCTCCCGATGCTGTAGACGAGCGCCAAGTAGTGTTACCAATTTGCAGCATACCCTGCGGATTAGAAAATCGTGCCAACGCAACCTTGCCAACGGCGGTTGTCTGTCCATTTGAATAGGTGGCCTGAATAACACCTTGGTCATCCACACTCAAACCGGTAAGACGGCCGATTGTAAAACCGTCCTGTGATAACGCCGAAACCGAGAAAGGCGACGCAAATTGTGTTGGTGGATTACCGGCAAAATCAAAATATACTTGCTGCGTGGTATCGGCACCGTTGGTTAAAAACGAAAATTGATCCGTAAATATACCGCCGCCAGGATCGGTTCCTTGAAACACACCCTGTGAGTCAAAAGCCAGAACACCATAGCCTACACCATTCGCGTTAACCTCCGAACTGATAGCGCCACCCAATCCATCATAAACATCCAGGGTGTTTACACCACCAGTGTCATCAGTAACCGTCAAGAAAACACCCCACGTATTTTGCTGGCCACTTGTTCCCAAGTTGGGCTCTTTAACAAAATACGCAGTTGCTATGTGCGAATCCCCCAGGCTATCGTATAAAGTGATAGATGTAGACGCGGAATAGGTGTTGGAGTCGGTCGGATCAAACACGTCAACGTTCAAGTTGGTAGCATTGGCAGGCAGGTTTACACCGATCTCCACTTCAGCCGTCGCCTGGGGCGCACCCGCTGTATCGGGCAATTGCAGAGGCGTGGTACTGGACAGAGCTGTTGCCGTTACCGAACCATCATCATTTACCGGAAACACCTGTAAATACTGGTTTGATGCATTCACAACAAATCCATTTTCATCAACACCAAAATTTCCGGCCCGCGTGTAAACACGCTCCTGACTTATTTGATCCGGAGACAGTACAAAGAATCCCTCACCGCTGATTGCCAGATCCAAAGCTTGAGATGTAAAATTGAGATTGCCTTGATCAAATAGCTGTTGAACCTGCTGCAACAACACACCATTACCCACCGCAGTATCACTGTTGCCAAACGCAGAGTTCGCATAAATATCGCCAAACGCGGTTCTTGAACCTTTAAAACCTGTCGTTTCTACGTTAGCAATATTATTACTGGTAACATCCAGTTGCGCTTGCGCAGCATTCAGTCCACTTAACGCAATATTAAAACCCATGACCTTCTCCTGCTATCATCGTACTTCTTGAATTTCACTTGAATTAATCTGACCCACACCATTCAGGTTTAACAGCATACCGCCTTGATTATCGACGATACTGACACTGTTAACCCGGCTATACATACTGGTTATCAAAGCTTCATTCTCACCGGACATCGTGCCCTCAATAGATATTGAGTAGAGGCCAGCGGGCAGATCCTCACCTAGATTATTGGTTCCATCCCAGCTAAACGGTGTTTCAGCGCTGCCTATATTTCCCAGATCTCGATTTGCCACAACCTGGCCGGCAGCATCTTTAATGACCATCATAACGTCGCCGGATGCTTGGTTGGCCTCAATCATGCCGCTGATCTCACTGCCCTGCTCCAGATACCCAACCTGACCCGGCACTAACACTTCCCGCCCCACCAGAGCAGTAGCCTGTAAGGCCTGGCTGGATCGGTACATGGCGCCGATATCCTGCACGCTGTTACTTAGATTCTGAATACCTTCTAACGAGCTGAACTGTGCCAATTGCGCTACAAAATCGGTTTGATCTGTTGGTTTAAGTGGATCCTGGTTTTCTATTTGCGCCAACAGAAGGCGCATGAACATGTCCTTATCCGACTGGGAGGCCGACTTCTCACTTTCTGGTTTATTGCGAATAGAGAGATCATTCAGAACACTGTTAGCTTCAACGCTGTTAATAGCCATGATTTATCCTCCCCCCGTTACCGGCCTAAGCTCAACACTTGCTGCATCATCGTTTTTGCAGAACTCATCACATCTACGTTAGTTTGAAACGCGCGTGAGGCGCTGATCATATTGGCCATTTCTTCCACGACATTTACATTGGGATACGACACATACCCGTTATCATCCGCCATTGGGTGATGAGGCTCATAACGCATTTGCAAAGGCGCATCACTTTCTACGATACCTTGAACCTGTACGCCGCCGCCCATATCCAGTTGTTTGGCCGAAAAATCGAAAGGCTGACCCGACATCGCCGCCTGCAGTTGGGCTTTGAATATCGGCTCCCTGGCTCGGTAAGTTTGATCTGTATTGCTACTCACGCTCTCGGCATTCGCAATATTGGAACTCACCGTATTCATTCGTACAGTTTGGGCACTCATGCCACTGCCAGCGATATCAAATACATTTAGTAGCGACATAATTAATCTCCTCGAATAGCTGACATCAGGGATTTGACTTTGCCATTGAGAAATTCAAAGGCCGCTTGATACTCCATGGTGTTACGCGCAAATTCGGTTTTTTCCGCTTGCGCGTCCACGGTGTTGCCATCTATCGCAGGCTGGGTTGGGTTTCGATACTTCAACCCGGTTATGGTGTCCGCCTGAGGTATTGCAATAAAGTGGTTGGCGCTGGTTGATTCAACCGGGACAATATCCGCGGTCTCCCCCATGCGCACTTTCAGCATCTGCTGAAAATCAATATCCCGCGCTTTGTAACCCGGGGTATCGGCGTTGGCTATGTTGTTTGCCAAAACATTGGCGCGCTGAGAGCGCAGCTCAAGTGCATGCTGGTACAACCCAATGTGTTTATCGATACTGATCGCCATGTATCACTCTCGTTCTGTCGTCACATGCCATAAAACTGGCAATGCGGAAGTAGATACACAGTACAAAGCAACCCTTGTGCCAGAGTCGATCAGCTCTTATAAATCATAGGGTTAGCGTTTAACGGAGGGATTTTATCAAGGCAATGCGGCAAAGGATTACCGAAAGCGGCAAAACTCTACTTTTTGATGTACGCCACACCTGGGGTGTAGTACTGAATGTCGAATAAATCGTTCAGGCCTTTGGGCGTTTCAGAGCCACCCAGAAAAAGCGTGCCACCGGGTTTAAGCACCCGATGAATGTTGGTAATAATCTGTTGTTGCAGCTCACTCGAGAAATAAATCAGAACATTGCGACAAAAAACCACGTCAAACTTCCCGATCGTCACAAAGTTCTCTTTAAGATTAATCGGGCGGAAATCAATACGCTTCCTGATTGCGGGGTCGATCTCCCAGCTGCCATCGGACAGCGGCTTAAAATGCTGCTTGAGTCTGTCATCGGGCATGCCACGCTTAAGGGCAAGCGGCTCATAGATTCCTTTTTTGGCTTGATCCAGCACCCGTGCTGATATGTCTGTAGCTAGAATTCTGATCTGCTTGTTGGCAAGGCTCATGTGTCGACGCTTGATTTCTTCCACACAAATCGAGATGGAGTACGGCTCTTGGCCTGTGGAACAGGCTGCACACCATATGGCGATTTCACCAGGGGCTTTAGCTAATTCAGGTAGAAGTGAATCTTGAAGATAGGTAAAAGGATGGCGATCACGGAACCATAACGTCTCGTTGGTGGTCATGGCGTCAATCACTTCCTGGCGCAAATGCCTTGCACTCACGCCGTCGATTTTACGCACCAATTCCGCAAGGGACTCAATTTTCTGTTCTTTCAGAAGCTTGCGTAATCGACTGTCGATCAGATAATTCTTGTTATCTCCCAACAGTATGCCGCAAGCCTTCTCAAGATATTGGCGAAACTGGGCATAATCACCCTCAGCAAACCTAGAGTTGTCACGAGAAGGAAACACCATGCTAGTTTTTTATCATCCCTGATTCAGGCTAACCATTGCGTTTTGCCAAGGCATCTTTGACCCGCTCTTGCACAAGATCAGCCAAGCTGTCTGGTTTAAACTTTGCCAAAAAGTTATCCGCACCAACTCTCTTCACCATCGCCTCATTAAAGATACCGCTAAGGGACGTATGTAACAGTATATGAAGGTCTTGAGTGCGCGGATCTTCCTTGATGGATGCAGTCAATGTGTAGCCATCCATTTCTGGCATTTCAATGTCGGAAATCAACATGATATAGCGATCCGTGATGGATTCTCCCGCATCAATCAGCTCGCGCAGGTGATCCAGTGCCTGGCGACCATCCGCCACCACATGGGTCTTAACGCCAACCTTTTCGACACAACGCTTGATCTGTTTACGCGCCACACTGGAATCATCTGCAATTAATACAGCCAGATCGCTGGCACTGGCCTGATCGACTGTATCTTGACGAATCACATCGTTAGAGATTTCTTCCTCCATGGGAGAAACTTCAGACAATATCTTTTCAACATCGATGATTTCGACAATACGATTATCCACCTCTGTCACCGCAGTCAGGTAGCTTCCTTTACCCGCACCGCTGGGTGGTGGATGAATGTTTTCCCAATTAAGATTAACAATGCGCTCAACGGCCTTCACCAAAAAGCCCTGAACAGCCATGTTGTATTCCGATATGATGACGAAGCAATTTTCGATGTCATCCAGAGGCTCATTACCCATGGCAAGATTCATATCCATTACGGAAATAGTGCCACCACGGATATGCGCGATGCCTCGAACCACTGGGTTGCGCTGAGGCAGTTCTGTGAGTTTTGGGCACTGCAGAACTTCCCGCACTTTAAACACATTGATTCCGTATATCTGGTTATCACCCAGCCTGAACAGCAGCAATTCCAGCCGGTTTTGGCCCACCAGCTTGGTTCGTTGATCGACTGTATCCAGCACCCCGGCCATATTAAAACTCCGCATTCGCCGTTTACGGCATACCCTTTGCTTGATTCACTGAGCACAGTTCGGATCGTCAAAAATGCGTCGCCTAACTGTATTTACTCACCATTCATTTAGAATAGGTCAATTTGGATAAATGAACAGAAAGCATCAAGAAATTATAGCGTCCTGCTGGCACGCACTGCTGCTTGTTCTGGCCATGTACTCAACTGCACTGCAGGCGGCCCCATCCAGCCTGCAGCAGCAGATTAATGACGCCATTAACCTGTATGTTGATGAAACACACAATGGTGGCTTTGAACAAATTGAAGTGGATATTCAGCCCGTCGACACTCGGCTGCGGCTAAGCGATTGCGAGTCAGCACTGGAGCTAGAACACCGCCCCCGTAATCGCTCAACTGGCAGGCTGACCTTTAAGGTTAGCTGCGCCAACCCCGAAAATTGGACAATCCACGTTCCAGTAACGATACAAGCGTTTGATAATATTGTGGTTTCAGACTTGCCCATAGCCAAGGGCACCCATCTGAGCCCAAGCGACCTGCGCCTGGAGTTGAGAGATGTGTCTAGGCTCTATGGCGGATATTTCAAAACCATTGATGAACTAGTGGGCTTTGTGGCACGCAGACCGATTCCCGCCGAGCAGGTAATGAACCCCGCGCTAGTGGACCCTGCCAAAATGATCAATCGCGGGGAAAGAGTCGTCATCATCGGCGAAGGCCACGGGTTAAGCATCCGCACTACCGGCTTGGCGATGGAAGATGGTGCCTTTGGTGAGCTTATCCGGGTTAGGAATACCTCATCAGATAAGGTGGTAGAAGGCCGTATTACGGCTCCAGGGCAAATTAAAGTCAGCCTCTAAATGGCCGATAAACAAAGTGGCGCGAACGAAAATTTTGTGCATTAATTGACTAAAGTTACTGTGCTTGCGGCCGATATATGGAGTAAGAACGCAGTATTTATATGAAGGCGTATTAAGATGGCTATGGAAATCAATGGCTTAAACAGCAACCAAGCAAATGCAGGCAAGGCGAAGTCTGGCCAGAAAACATCTGCTGTGGATACCGGAGTCAGGAAATCACCTCCCTCCGCTGATGGTAGCCGCGGTGAAACTGAGACCGTTAAAATCAGTGCTGAAGCTCAAGCGTTGAATCGAGCCAGCCAGCAACTTGAAACCGAAGCTCCGGTAAACCAAGAAAAAGTGGATGCCCTGCGTGCGGCCATTGCCGATGGCAGTTACAAGGCGGATCCCCAATCCATTGCACGTAAAATGCTGGAGAGCGACTCTCTGTTCTGATTTGTCCCAAACAGACGCTCTCCCACTTTTCTCTTTCAATCCACTCATCACTATTCTCCCCTAAATCGAATCAGGCACACTCCTTGCAATTAACCTCCATGAACGTCAATGTTTGTTGAGGAGTTGGTATGGCTACACAAATATCCCCTAAAGCTGCACAACAGCTGCTACAGGCCATAGAGCAAGATTTCAAACTGTCACAGACCCTGAAAACAGTTCTGCAGGAGGAAAAAACCATCCTGGAGAAGCGGCAATACGCTGCCCACCCGGCGCTGCTTGCCCGCAAAACCCAGCTCCTAATGGAACTGGATCAAGCGGATCAACTACGACGCCAAACCATGGCCGATATGGGGTTGGAATTGGATAAAGGCGGTTTTGATTTCTTTCTCACCCAAATACCAACGGCCTGGAAGGAACGCTTCCAAAGTGTTTGGGAGAAGCTTTCAGATACGATGAATACCTGTGCACGCCTGAACAAGGTCAATGGGAAGATACTGGCTCACGCCCAACATTCCATGGAAAGCCTCATGTCCATAATCAAAGGTACGGCCACCCAGGTTTCCATCTACCAAGCCAATGGCCGCCGCAATATGAACGCGGATCATCGCATGCTGGCAACTGCCTGATTTTCAAAGGCAAGCAGTAAATCAGAGTTCTGCTAAAATGAAGTCAAAGATGTTATTTCAGGGTAACAAACCCGGTATGATCAACGAATTACTGGACAAACTGTTCGGCAACGAAGACAAACCCAACGACGGCTCACCCAAAAACATCAAGCACAGCCCGAATGATATTGGTGAACTGTTGAGCTTATATCATGATCAGAATCACCTAGTGACTGCCATGATCATGAATTTGGGTAAGCGTAAAATCGCCAAATTGAGTACAGGCATACTGTCTGTGGACAGTGCCGCGCTCCGCTTTACTACTGACGAATTCATTCCCAGTGATCTACCTGAACTTTTAGGGGACGGAACCAAGGTTCAGTTTTCTCTGACCCACCACGGTGTGCGCCATCAATTCGACTCCATCCATATTCAGGCACTCCCCTCCGATTCTGGAACCCATCATGTGTTTCAATTCCCAAAGGGGATTGAGCAGATTCAGTTGCGAGACGCATTCAGGGTTAAGCTAAGTCAGGCTCACCCGATCAAAGTCACCCTCACTCATGCCACTAACCCGGCTATCACCGGTACGCTGGCAGATCTGTCATCCAGTGGCATGCGGATTCGTATTGATGGGCTGGTGACACCCAAGCCTGTTCGCGGGGAAATTTACAGCTCATGTCATTTAGTGCTGAGCGACGGCCAACCTGTAGTGGGTGGTGCACGACTGATGCATTGGCAATACGATCCTGACCTGCGTATTTCTTTTCTCGGTGTTCACTTTGAAAATCTGGACGGTACCACTCAAAGGGCGTTAAATCGGTTTTTAACCGACCTGCAACGTAAACAGAGATTAACGGGTTAAGATTCGGTTTTTAGCCATTGGGGCACATGTTGCTCTATGTCCTGCAGGGTGTCGATGTCCCACCGATCCCCCATAACATGGAAATTTACGCCGTTGGTAAGGAGTCTCTCCAGGGTCAGCCCCATTACATCGGCCGTACCCCAAGGCATATTCCCAAACACAAAGGATACTGGTTCAGTCGCACCAATCATAATGTATCCACCATCCAGCGCAGGCCCAACCACCACAGAAGACTGATCCAGGGCTCGGAAGGCCTCCGCCAGATAGTCCGGCGTAATTGACAAAGCATCTGCCCCAACAATGATGACCTGATCATAACGGGCCAAGCCATGACGCAAGGCAAAGTCCATACGGGTGCCAAGATGGGTGCCCTGCTGCTGCAAACATCTTGTGCCAAATTCTTCAAAGTACTGCTGAGCTGCGACATTCGTTGTCCACACCTCCACTTCATCTGCATCGCTTGCTAAAGCAGTGCCAATAACAGCGGCGCAGAGTTTGTGGTGAATGTGCAGTGCGAAATCGCCTCCCGCTGCTTTCGCAATGCGGGTTTTCACCTGCCCCTTCACAGGTGCCTTGGCAAACACTTGAATCAGTTTCGTCATCTGCTTGAACCGTAATACCATGAATGCAGACGCTGCGGGCTTACACCAAAGCGAAATGCCAATCGCAACCACCACATCAACAGCACCGTTTTTACAGGGCCATGTCGTATCCAGCGGCGCGCGGATGTCAGCACAGGCGCAGTAATACGATAAGGGCGAGTAACTTTACGGGCCCTAAGGGTAAACTCGACATCCTCCATCAATGGAATATCAACGTAGCCTTTCAAACGCGTAAATAATTCGCGACGTAAAAACAACGCCTGATCCCCAGTACACACGCCCGTAATCCAAGATCTTTGATTGATGAACCAGCTGATAATCTTAAAGAGCCAGCGGGGATCATCCAGCTCAACATCAAAACGCCCCCACATGCATCGGCTGTGAATAAACTTGTTCATTTGGGGCATAAAATCATCAGGAAGCTGCGTGTCGGCATGCAGAAAGACTATCAACTCACCGCTCACACTATTGGCACCGGCATTCATCTGCCTGGCTCGCCCCGCCTGACTTGAAATCACCTTTACCGGGAAGGCCTGTAGTTTCAACAAGGTATCATCTGTACTGCCACCGTCCACCACAACAACCTGCCATTGATCATTGAGCAGATGAAACAAGCGATCCAGATTCCTTTCTATGCCTGCAGCTTCATTCAGCACTGGCATGACAATGGTTCCAGTTACCGAATCAGACATGATCAGGCCAGTGCACCGCCACAACTGCTGCCCTGGCCGGCGGTGCAGCCGTAACAGTGATCGGCTACCAACACCGGGTTGCCATCCATATCGTCAACCAGCAGGTCTTTTAAGATAACGCCTTTACCAGAACGGGAAAGAGGTAATTCCAACATTTGATTAAAATCACAATCGTACAGATTGCCCTGCCAATCCACACTCACGGTACTGCGACACATCAGCCCAGCCAGATTGCCTTGATTAAAACTATCCTGTAACAACTGCATATAGTCATCAAATTGGCCTTTCGATACCAGCATGCTACCAAAACGGCTGATCGGCATGTTGGCCAAAGTAAGCAGATTATTGAACCTGATGCCGTGATCCTCCAGCAATCGTTGTTTGTAATCCTGCTCCAACACCTGCTGTGAGGGCGGCAAGAACGCGCCGCCAGGATTGTAAACCAGATCAAGTAACAAACCGCTGCCTTCAACACCAAAACCCAATTGATTCAGGCGCTGCAGACCCGCAATGGAATCGTGAAATACACCCTTGCCTCGCTGGGCATCTACATTCTGTTCGCTGTAGCATGGCAAAGAGGCCACGACACGCACCCCTTGCTGGGCAAGAAACTCGGCAAGATCCTCTTGCTCCGGCTCCAACAAAATAGTGAGGTTACAGCGATCAATTACCTCCACCCCCAAATCGCGCGCCTGTTTTACCAGCCAACGAAAATGAGGATTCAGCTCAGGCGCGCCACCAGTCAGATCCAGTGTCTGTAATTTGCGCTTGCGCAACACCTCAACCACCTGTTGAATCGTGTGCCAGCTCATCTCTTCTGTGCGTTTTGGACCGGCATTCACATGACAATGAGTACAGCTGAGATTACAGCGATACCCTAAATTGATCTGTAGCACGCTCACCTGCCCTCTCTGCACAGGCGGAAAAGCTGTATTAGAGCGAAACAGTAGCGGTTTGGTATCGATCATCCTTTCATTTCCTGGTGTTTAACGCACATGAACATCCCAAACATCTTAATGCAGTCGTTGTCGTGAATAAACTCAATAAAAAAACCCGCAACCGGGAAGATTACGGGTTTTGACTGCATTGAGGGGAATTCGTTACAGCTTACATTGCCATAAAACGTTTCAGGTGATAATCCCCATTTCCAAAGAGGGTATTAATGACATTGATACGTTTCAAATACATACCAACGCTCATTTCGTCCGTCATACCCATTCCACCAAAAATCTGAATTGCTTCGTGGGCGACTTTCTGACCTTTGGTGGCTACTGCATATTTGAGCGCCGAAACGTTTTTACGATAGTCCGCCTCATCTGCCTGATGGCTCATCACTGTACGCAGCAGCAGTGATTTGCACTCCTCATGAAGCGTGAACATTTCCACCATTCGATGCTGCAACGCCTGAAAAATAGAAATAGGCACACCAAACTGCTTGCGGTTCTTACTGTATTCCACTGTCTCTTTGTACAGTTTTTCCATCATACCGACCGCTTCTGCACAAAGCGCCATTGATGCCTCATCTGCCACCGCCTCTAATACAGTCAGGGCTGCTCCCTGCTCACCAATCAGTGCCGATTCGGGAACCTTTACTCCATTCAGAGACAGCTCTGCAGCGCGGTGCCCATCCAAAGTCGGATAATCCTGGATTTCCAGGCCTTCGCTATCAGTAGGCACCAAAAACAAGGAAATGCCTTCCCGATCACGACTGCTGCCACTGGTACGCGCAGAAACGAT
Source organism: Ketobacter alkanivorans (assembly GCF_002863865.1). Lineage (NCBI taxonomy): Bacteria > Pseudomonadati > Pseudomonadota > Gammaproteobacteria > Pseudomonadales > Ketobacteraceae > Ketobacter > Ketobacter alkanivorans. The sequence goes on from NZ_CP022684.1 coordinate 999,806, forward strand.
AAAGGTATCTGCTGAAGCGCCATGCAATACCATCGCCTTGGAGCCCGTTAACTCGTAGCGACCGGCACTGAGCTTGGCTTCAGTCACCACGTCAAACAGATCAAAGCGAGACTGAGGCTCGATCGCTGCCAGAGCCAGTTTTCGGTTGCCCTCGATGATGCCTGACAGAATCTCTGCTTTTTGCTCGGCACTGCCCGCTTTGGCTACAACCCCACCCGATATAAGAACAGTGGACACGTAAGGCTCGACTACCAGCCCTTTGCCGAACTCCTCCATCATGATCATGGTCTCAACCGCCCCGCCGCCGATCCCGCCATCCTCTTCTGAAAACGGAACACATAACCAGCCCAGTTCAGCAAAGGTCTGCCAGGTTGCGACATCAAAGCCGCCGTCCATGGCACTGTGTTTTCTGCGCGTTTCATAGTCGTAATCGTTGGCTATAAACTTGGCAACGCTGTCTTTTAAAAGGGTTTGTTCTTCGCTGTAATTAAAATTCATTGTGCCACCTATAATCCCAGTACCATTTTAGCGATGATATTCTTCTGCACTTCATTGGAGCCGCCGTAAATGGTGGCGGCTCGACCGTACAGGTACTTGGTAGAGATCGGGCCCGCGTAGTGGTTGCCGATTCCATCTCCGAGCGCATGTGCATAATAGCCACACGCCTCCACCGACAGTTCAGCTACAGCCTGCTGAATTTCGGTTCCCCGAATTTTCAGAATCGAGGATTCAGGCCCCGGAGCGCCACCATCAACCACGCTGGCAATCGCACGCAGCTCGGTATACTCCAATGCCATAAGATCCACCTCCACCTGCGCCAGCTTGGCACGAAACATATCATCTTCGATCAGAGGCTTGCCGCCAGACATCTCCTGGCTCGCTATTTCCTTAATCCGCTCGATGGCTTTTTTCGATTGTGGAACACCGGCAATCGCAGTTCGTTCATGGGTGAGCAGATATTTGGCGTAGGTCCAGCCTTTGTTCTCCTCGCCAATCAGATTGGTGACAGGCACTCGAACATTGTCGAAGAACACTTCGTTCAGAGAGTGCTGATTATCAATCGAGTTGATCTTACGAACTTCTATGCCTGGAGTATTCATATCGATAAGCAGGAATGAAATGCCCTCCTGCTTTTTCGCCGCAGGATCAGTTCGCACCAGGCAAAATATCCAATCCGCGTATTGCGCATAGGTAGTCCAGATCTTCTGACCATTGACGATGTAGTCGTCACCATCCCGCTCTGCCTTAGTTTGCAAAGCCGCCAGATCAGAGCCGGCACCGGGTTCAGAATACCCCTGACACCACCACACATTGCTCTGCAATATATCCGGCAGAAAGCGCTGCTTCTGCTCGTCGGTTCCGAACGTGTAAATAACAGGCCCCACCATCTTCAGGCCAAACGGCACCACACCCGGTGCTCCAACTTCGGCACATTCGTTCTCAAAAATAAACTTCTGGGTAATGGTCCAGCCAGTGCCACCGTATTGCTGAGGCCAATTCGGAGCAATCCAGCCTCGCTCATACAGTATTTTCTGCCACTCAATCATGGTGTCCTTGTCGATGTATCCACCGACGATCGCTTGTTTGATTCGATCGGACAATTTGTCTTTCAGGAATGCACGCACTTCTTCACGAAATGCGACATCATTGGGAGTCAGTTGAATGTCCATTCCTATCCTCTGTTGTTTGAGTAATTTGAGTGGCTATGAGCAATGGCGATTACCGCTACGACTGCCGCCGTTAGCCTGTCTGCTTAAACAGACCCTATATAATGGGATTCTCAGTCTATGCGACACTAGAAACAGCGTCACTGACCAAAATTGCCAGAATTTTGGCCTGAGTAATCCTTATCAAATCGATTACTTGCCGTATTTAGTATGGCATTTAGGGTAGATAATGCCCTACCAAGCCGCTAAAATCCTGCCTGTCTAGAATGTCCGCCCTTAGCTCAGCTGGATAGAGCGTCCCCCTCCTAAGGGGAAGGTCTCAGGTTCAAATCCTGAAGGGCGGGCCATATCAACCTGATTCCAGCGCCTACCGTAGGGCTTTCTCCATTCTCATCAAGCGATTACTATTGTTACACAGTGATCTTAAACCGTTGGGAAACCATGGATCTTTCTGCAGTCGACAACTCTGCCATCTGGCTGACACTGAAGTTGGCCCTCTACACCACGCTGACTTTATTAGTAGTGGCCACACCACTGGCCTGGTGGCTTGCCAATACCCGTAGCCGTATCCGGCACGGTGTATCTGCCCTGGTGGCTATGCCCCTGGTATTACCACCAACAGTACTTGGTTTTTACCTGCTGGTTATGTTGGGGCCTCAAGGCACTCTGGGCCAGCTCACACAAACCCTTGGGCTGGGGCTACTCCCCTTCACTTTTGGCGGATTAGTGGTGGCTTCGGTTATCTATTCGTTGCCTTTTGCAGTGCAACCCATCCACGGTGCCTTTGAACAACTCGGTCGACGCCCGATGGAAGCCGCCGCCACACTGCGAGCATCACCCATAGATCGCTTTTTCAGTATCGCCCTGCCCATGGCTCGCCCTGGTCTACTTACTGCAACGGTGCTTACCTTTGCTCACACCGTCGGTGAGTTCGGTGTGGTTTTGATGTTGGGGGGCAATATCGACGGGGAAACACGAGTCCTTTCGGTTGCAATATACGACCATGTTGAATCGCTCGAATACAGCCAGGCCCACGTACTGTCTATCGGGTTGATTGTATTTTCGTTCAGCGCGTTACTGCTGCTCCAACTCTATAGCAAAAGGAAGTGGCAACCGGTATGAGCGGCATAGAGATGCAGTTTGAGCTGAGACGGGATAGCTTCCACCTGCAGGTAGATACCACATTGCCGCACACTGGCATCACTGCATTGTTTGGTGCATCTGGCTCGGGCAAAACGACGTTACTGCGGTGTATTGCCGGCCTTGAGAACATTCCAGGAGGCAAGCTCAGTATGGATGGTGTGCCCTGGCAATCGGACTCTGTGTTCCTGGCTCCGCATCAACGCCCGATTGGCTACGTGTTCCAGGAAGCCAGCCTGTTTCCCCACCTTTCCATTAAAAAGAACCTTGAATACGGCTGGAAACGCACACCAACACAAAACCGAACCGTTCAACTTGACGAAATTGTGTCGTTACTTGGCGTTGAAGGCTTTATACATCGATATCCTCACCAATTATCAGGTGGTCAGCGACAACGAGTCGCCATTGCCCGGGCGTTGTTGACCAGCCCAAAGCTACTGTTGATGGATGAACCACTTTCAGGTTTGGATTTACAAAGCAAACAAGAAATTCTGCCCTATCTAGAGCGATTACATGAGCAGACAAACTTACCGATTCTCTACGTGAGCCACTCCCCCGACGAAGTTGTCAGGTTAGCAGACAGCTTGGCTCTTATGGAATCAGGCAGAATCCTGGCACAAGGTGAAATCAACACCATGTTAACGCGACCGGACCTCTACCTGTCGAAACTGGATGAAGCCAGCGCCGTATTGAACTGCCACGTTTCATCTCATGATGAGCGTTATCACATCAGCTATCTGAGCATGGATCAGGCTACACAAAACCAGACGTTATTGGTTCCTTACCGGGATCTTGATTGCGGCCACTCAGTGCGCGTGCGCATTTTGGCAAGGGACGTAAGCTTATCGTTGCACAAGCAAGAGAACACCAGCATCAGCAATATTCTGCCTGCAACAGTCACTGATGTTTTCCCGAGTATTTCGCCATTCCAGGTTATGGTTAAATTGGACATTGGGGGTCAAACCATATTGTCAAAAATCACCAGCCGCTCCCAGGAGTTGCTTGGCATAGAGAAAGATAAATTCGTCTATGCCCAAGTCAAATCCGTAGCATTGATGCGTTAAGCCTTACTGTTTGCCGCGCCATCGGTTCGGGCTAACAATCCCCCCAAAAAACACCCTGTAAGCAGCCCGCTGAGGTGGGCTTGATTGGCTACCGGTAAAATGTTGGCAAAACCCAACACTAATGCAATCACCATAAATACCATCAACCCAGGCGGCAGTCGAAATGGCGGAGCCGGGCTGAACCGTTCATAAAACCACAGATAACCAAGCACCCCATAGACCACACCAGAGAGGCCACCAAACTGATTACCGCTCCACAAGAACTGCACCAGGTTGGATATAACACCGCAGACGATAAACAACATAAACAAGCGCATTGAGGACTGAGATCGCTCGACCATACCGCCGAATACCCACCAAGCGCTCATATTGAACATAAAATGAAAAATACCAAAATGGATGAAAGCCGGTGAGATCCAACGCCAGATTTCACTGCTCCCAGACAGATGTTGCAGGCTGCTGAAAAACATAAACGGGGCACGCGCACCGGCATCATAACCGGTAGTGTTCAGAATTCTGTGTCATTTCTTTATCATTAGACCAAAAGAGATGACCTATGACCAAACCTACTTTCGATATGGAAGCCGCCCTCAAAGCCCTGCGTGAAGGCCAAGACCTCACTGGCAAGGACGGCATCCTGACACCCCTGATCAAACAGCTCACTGAGGCCGCCATGAAGGCCGAGCTGGAAGAGCATCTGGCCAACGAGGAAGCCCCTAACCGTAAAAACGGCAAGTCTTCCAAGACCATAAAAGGCCCTACGGGCAGCTTTGAGCTGGATACCCCCAGAGACCGGTCTGGCACCTTCGAACCCCAGCTGGTCAAAAAGAACCAGACTCACCTCACCGATGAATTGGAACGCAAGATCCTGGCTCTGTTTGCTCTGGGTAACAGTTATCAGGATATCCGCGGCCATATTGCCGATCTCTACGGTGTCGAGCTTTCCAATGGTACCATCAATGCTGTCACCGACAAGCTTCTCCCAGAGCTTCAGGCATGGCGTGAGCGAGATCTGGAGGCTATCTATCCGATCGTCTGGCTGGATGCGATTCACTACAAGATCAAGGAAAACGGCCGCTATGTCAGCAAGGCTATCTACACCATTCTGGGCCTCAATATCGAAGGCAAGAAGGAGCTGCTGGGCCTGTATTTATCGGATCAGGAAGGTGCTCACCACTGGCTATCTGTGTTGACCGACCTGAACAACCGGGGCCTAAAAGATATTCTGATTGCCTGCGTGGATGGCCTGAAAGGATTCCCTGAAGCCATTGAGACCATCTACCCCGACACCGAGATTCAGCACTGCATCATCCACCAGATCCGCAACTCCATGAAGTACGTTGCCTCCAAAAATCAGAAAGCCTTCATGAGTGACCTGAAGTGCGTTTACAAGGCTACCACCCTCAACGCCGCAGAAATTGCCTTGGACGACCTGGAAGCCAAATGGGGCGACAAATATCCAATGGTAATCCAGTCTTGGCGCAGTAAATGGCCGACGTTATCGACTTACTTTAAGTACCCGGATTACGTGCAGAAGGCGATCTACACGACAAACGCTGTCGAGGCTGTACACCGCCAGTTCCGAAAACTCACTAAGACGAAAGGCGGCTTCCCTAATGAAAACAGCTTACTGAAGCTGTTGTATGCCGGTATACTCAAAGCCACTGAGCGATGGACTCACCCGATACAGAACTGGAACCTGACGCTGTCACAGCTCACAATCCACTTCCCAGACCGGCTGGACAAATACATCAGCTTATGACACCGCTAGGCTGACACAGAATTTTGAACGCCCTCTCATAACCCTGTGCCGTCAGTAAATAGACTACCAAGCACACCACCACGATGGATTTTGTAACTATGCCCGTCAGCTCCAATATACGAGCAAAGGTAACTCCTCGATATAATTTGGAGAGCTTCTCTGCCTGGAGATTATCTTCCTCCACCAGCCAAGAAGCCTGACGATATCGGTCATGATTAGGCTCTTGTAAAAAACGTTGCAACTCTGTCTGCGCAAGATCCAGATCGGTCTCGTTTTCAACAAAAACATTGGCACCGTTATCCTGAATCTGTAACGATGCCGACACACCCAGGCTCTTCAAGTAATCTACCAACGCTTGGGCATATCGGGGATGCTGGATATAGGTTAAGTGATGCATCAGAGTGATTTCAGAATCTCTATGACATCATCATGGTGGGTTTTGGTTTTTACCTTATCCATGATGTGTTTCAAACGTCCGTCTTTACCGATAATGAAGGTGGTGCGCAGAATCCCCATAAACTCCCGACCCATGAACTTTTTCATACCCCACACTCCGTACTTCTCTGCAATAATCTTGTCTTCATCTGACAGCAGATCGAAGTTTAATTCTTTCTTCTCAATGAAATTCTGTAACTTCTTCACAGGATCAGGGCTGACACCGAATACCACGGTATCCAGTTTCTCAAATTCCTTCTTGGTATCCCTGATACCGCAGGCCTGGGTAGTACAACCGGGTGTCAATGCTTTTGGATAAAAGTAGAACACAACGTTTTTCTTACCTTTGAAGTCTTTCAGGCTTACTTTTTCTCCATTCTGGTTCTGCAATGTCCAGGCTGGTGCCATATTTCCCACTTTCGGCATGGCCATAGTTATTCTCCCATTAATCAATAGCTAGAAATAATCGTTCAAATGTCCCATTGAAGCATAATTGACTTACAATATCCCGATCAACCAAGGAGGCAGATCTTGTCTAGTCACAATAAAGCAGCGTTTGGCGTTATGCTCGTCAATTTGGGCACACCCGAAAACCCCGATGCCGCCAGTGTGCGAAAGTATCTGGCAGAGTTTCTGTCTGATCCCAGAGTGATCCGCATCCCTCGCGTTCTATGGTGGCTAATTTTACACGGCATTATTCTGCGAGTGCGCCCCGGCAAGGTCGCCAAACTTTATCAGACTGTGTGGACCGACGAAGGTTCTCCACTGATGCACATCAGTCGCAAACAGCAAGCTGCATTACAACTTTGCATTCAGGAAAAAACCGGGCAACCTATTCCTGTCGAGTTGGCCATGAGCTACGGCGAACCTAGCCTGGCCACAGCCGGACGTAAATTGGCCAGCAGCGGAGTGCAACGCATCATCGTACTGCCCATGTATCCTCAGTATTCCTCCACTACCACCGCTGCCGTGTTCGACGGCTTGGCCCGAGCACTGAAGCCGTGCCCAGATCTGCCCGAAATGATCTTCATTCGTGATTACTGGGAGCGGGAGGACTATATCGCCGCGCTGGCCAACAGTGTAAGGGAATACTGGGATGAACACGGCAAACCCGACAAGCTTTTATTATCTTTTCACGGTATACCGCAACGATACGAAGACACCGGTGACCCCTACCCCTCCGGTTGCCGCGGCACTGCCCAAGCGGTGATCAAACAGCTGGGACTAACGCCTGATCAATGGTCAGAAAGCTTTCAATCACGCTTTGGACGTGAGGAGTGGGTCAAGCCCTATACCGATGCGCTATTGGAAGAGTGGGGCCAGAACGACAGCATTCACCGGGTCGACGTGGTCTGCCCTGCCTTCTCTGCAGACTGCCTGGAAACCTTAGAAGAGATCGAAGAACAGAACAAAATCACCTTTTTGGAAGCCGGTGGTAAAGAATATCACTATATCCCATGCCTCAATGATCGCCCGGATCATATTGAAATGCTGGCCAAACTGGTGCTGGAACGTGCGAAAGCCTGGCTCTGACCGTGACATCCGGCGAATACTGACTACGCTTACTTATATAAATTAGTCACCGTATTTCAGTCTATTAGCGTCGCAGCATGGAACTAGAAGGATTCTCACAGCTGGAAAAAATTGCTGAGGGCGGTATGGCCGTTCTCTATCGGGGCATACAATCCTCCCTCAGCCGTCCAGTTGCCATTAAAGTCATGAAAGGTGCCTTATCCGGCACCCCTGAAGCCCATGAGATGTTCGAGGCTGAATCTCGTATCGTGGCGCGACTGGACCACCCACACATTATCCGGGTCATCGACCGCGGCCTAACCGCAGACGAAATGCCCTACTTCGTCATGGATTATGTGGAAGGTCTGACCCTGAAGGATGCCCTGAAAACCCAAAAGCTGTCTGATCGACGCAAATTACGCATCATCATGCAGATTGCCAAGGCACTGGGTTACGCCCACAAGAACAACGTTATTCATCGCGACATTAAACCGGGCAACATCCTGCTGGATAAAGAAGGCAATGCACGGGTGGTGGATTTTGGCATAGCACGGCTTTCGGAAGATACCGAAGTATCCATTCGCGAAGAAAGCATGACCGTGGGCACACCGGCTTACATGGCACCGGAACAGCGCCGGGGGGCCGCGTTTACCAGTTCCGCCAGCGACATCTATTCTCTGGGTGTCATCATGTATCTGATGCTGGCCAGCAAACTGCCCAAGGCCGGTTATCCCGCTCCATCCCATTTCAACCCTAAAATCCCCTCGTCCCTGGATAAAATCACCATGGCTTGTCTGGCGGATGATCCTGATCGCCGCCCCAGCGCCGACAAACTGGTGGCCCTGTTACTCAAAGCACTGAAAGGTGCCCACCTCAAACAAGAGCAAAAAGCCCAAGCCCAAGACACCTTCAAAGATCCAAAAGAAAAATTCAGGCTGCTTGATGTGATTCGTGAGACCCCTTACGGCACCGTTTGTCTGTACGAAAACCGGGAAGATCATTCTTTGATGGTGCTGAAAAAGCGGGTGGGTAATTTTCAGGGTTATAACGAATCAGAAATTCTGTCGCGGGTGAAACACCGCAATATTATCAACGTGAGGGGGGTGAGCCGTAACGATCGCATCTTCATCACCATTCTGGAATATCTGTCCGGTGGCAGCTTGCAAAATCGCATGGCGCAGCCCATGCCGCCTACTACGTTCACTGCCGTTGCCGATCAAATATGCGATGCCATGATTTTTGCTCATAACAACCGTATCGTGCACGGCAATCTGCGCCCCCACAATATTCTGTTTGACGACACCAACACGGTCAAGGTAATGGACTTTGGCTTCGAACCCCATTACGCCGAAGCTGCGGAGCAAAACTGGTACAAGGCACCAGGCGAAACGGCATCCGTACTGGCCGACATATTTGCCGCAGGGGTGATCTTTTATCAATTGCTTACCGGCATGCTACCGGAATGGAAACGGGGTTTACTGCAGCCCTGTGAGCCATTTGCCACTATTCCTCAGCATCTGCGTACCCTGATTAAGGGCATGCTGTGCCTCGAAGCCCATGTGCGCATCCAGAGCTTCGAAGAAGTGAAGCGCTGCCTGCACTTGATAGAAGAAGACGAAGACGAAAAAACCCGCACCAAGATCAAGCAGCACGCGCCAAGCAAGAAGCGCAGAAGCCCGTTACGAAGCCTGGCCATGGTATTGGCCCTGCTTTTACTGGTAGGCGTAAATGGCGCACTTTATTCCTGGCTGCTGCTGAAAAAGGGGCAAGATATGCCTGCTGTTGCCAGTATTTTGGCATCCTTGGGTTTTGAGCATCCTACCGCCACACCAACACCTGAATCGGCCAGCCAGACGGCTTCGTCGATACCGCCCAAAACGGCAAGCAAACCGGATCAGGAACTTACGCTAAGGCGGGTAGATCAAGCCAAACAAAATTAGCATTGTTTACTTCGTCGCCTATTCACTAATCCTGAAAGTGTGATAGTTTACCCGATTGTGTATAGTCGACGCGTTCAGGAAGAAGTTGCGTCTTTCTCCCACTGGAGGGTGTCATGATCGATTATGAACTAACCGATCTTTTAATTGAATTGGAAGAGATTCAACAGGATCGATTCCTTAACAAAGCGCGCGGTCAACAGGTTGTAGACTTATTAGCGTTCTACGATATACCAGAATCTTTGTATGAATTACGCCAAGAACCCCAAAACGGGCGTGAACCTCATCAATGTCGGCGCAAAATAGCACTGTTCAATTTTGCCCACGTACCACCTGAATTCAAAGTACAACTGATCGAATGTTTGTTTATGATTGGCCACTCACCCGAGTTCATCGCTGAAGCTATGGGTGAAGATATTCGTGCAGTTGCAGAATCATTGCGGTCGGTTGTGGATGAGAATCGTGCCCGACGGGCGTCCGATCTACGCAAGAATCCCCAGCGTTTTCGTTTAGTAAAATCCTGATCCCCAGCGTTCCAAACCTATCGAACCCATGTTGACTTAACACGCTTTAAGCCAACATGGGATCCTTTCACCTAGCTAGAAAGGTCCAGGCCTGATGGCTAAAGCCCGAAGCCAGGATCGTACAATCCAAGCCGGTTTCCAAATGCTGGGTTATTGTTGAAAATAATGCCCTTCTCGGTAACAAGAAAAGCTCCTTCTTCAAACATCGGCCCCTGAGTAGGCATGACCGCAGTCGGTGCAAAAAAAGTATCGGATTTTGTCTCCTGTATTTCGCCATCAAGCCAATACAATAAAGTACCTTTTAGATAATCCGTGATTACAAATCCCTCTGCATACGGCACAAAGTCATCCAACACCGTGCCCCAGCGCTCATATAAAACCTCCCGCTCGCCTGCAGTGCCATCGGCATTACGCTCTATGTATCCCAAAACTGAAACCAAGGTCCCGTACTTGATGCCGGTGTAATACAGCCGGCCGCCAACCCAGTTCAACCCATTCACAAAAAAAGCGGTGTTTTCATCCCAAACCGTTATGGAGCCTACCTGCATCGGCTCATCAAGCACGATTTTGAAAACATCCCCTTTACCTGAATCAGAGATAAAAATATTACCGTATTCATCAACATCAATACCGTTAGGAATGCCAACATCCGTCATTGGCGCAATCACTGACAACTCCATAAATGGATGCACTCCAGGTGTTATAACGTCATCAGGCGTAGGAGGCTGATCGCTGAGTTTTCCCGCCAAAAGGTATGAATCGGCAAATTCTGAAAAATTGGTTTTTGAGCAAACTGCGTATACATAATCGTAACGTTGAATGGTACCTTCGACCAAACAATCATCATGAAACATATCCAGCTTTTGAAATGTCCCATCTGCATTTTTTATAACTTCAAAAACGCTTGAGCCACCGGATAGAAATAAGCGTCCTTGTTCGGTAAAAAATAAATTTTCTGATTCAGGTACGTCATCCACTATCACCTCACTGGATGACCCGCACCCGGTGAGCCCCAACACCAAACAACATCCCAGTGACATTACCCATCGACTGCTTTCCATAACGCTAACCTCTTGTACTTTTTGTTTTAGTTCCAGGCTTGATGGTAGGATGGATGCTGATGCTCGAACACTGCCCGGGCGGCCATTGTTCTTGTCAATATCAGCCAGTACCGGGCTTTACCAACCTATAAAATAAAAAAGGTGTATACGGATGTCGCCACCATCAGAGGTAGCTCTCTGGCATCAAGAGACGGTGCCTATTCAATATATGCATGCGGTATTGCTTGCAGCAGAAGATTGGGATGCAGATTTCGCACATCAGCCCATTCCCAGACAACTTAAAGAGCGCTATCCCGCACATTGCGATCGAATCCCGTTGCTGGAGTTTATCCAGTTATGCTTTTGTGCTGCACAGCAGTTCCCCAAACGGGGCATTTCATACGATATTGGCTGGCAGCTGCCCCCTACCGCTTATGGCAATCTGGGTTACGCTATGCTGTGCTCCGAATCACTTTTAGACAGCGTTAACATCATGGAGCGATACTGGGCCTTAATATCCAAGTCCGTATCCCGGTTTAACTGGTATGAACAAGATGATCTGTGCGTTATTGATTTGACCATTAATGATCATCTTCAAGGGCCGCTACGAGCATTGTGGATAGAGGCTTCTCTCACCAGCTGGCAACGCTGCATTGAGTCCATGCTGGGCGAGCCTCTGACCTGGAAAGAAATCTGGCTTGACCACTCAAATACCTGCCAGCATCCGCCGAAACAGGCAGCCATTGGCTCTGTTAAATTCAATATGCCATCGAACCAACTGCGCTTCCCTTCCAGCTATCTTAAGGTGCGTTTACCCATGGCAAATTCGCGCAGCTTTGCCATTGCAGTGGATAACTGTGAAAAAGATATGCATTTTAATGGGCTGGATGGCGGGGAACTTATCGCGCGAGTGAAGGCGTTGCTAACCCTGTCTGACTCAGGCTACCCTAGCTTGGAAGCATTGTCAGATCAGCTCAATGTTTCCAGCCGGACCTTGCGACGCCAACTGTCTAGTTACGGCTATGGATATAAATCCATGCTGGATCAGGTGCGCCGCCAAGATGCCATTCGCCTGTTGTGCATTAACGACTTAACGATTCAACAGGTATCGGATTTACTGGGCTATTCTGATCCAGCCAGTTTTTCCAGGGCGTTTCGCCAGTGGTCGGGCCAATCACCACAACGGTTTCGTCATCAGGGTAAAATTGAAGCCTGCCCCATATAAAAAGGCCGCCATATAATCAGGCGGCCTTTTTATGGAACCATGGCAATGACTTCCGTCACTTACCCCTAATGCATCCAGCACTAACCAACGTAGTTCAACAGGATACCTGCAGCAACTGCTGAGCCGATAACACCCGCCACGTTGGGGCCCATAGCGTGCATCAGCAGGAAGTTTTGCGGATTGGCTTCCAGACCCACTTTGTTGGAAACCCGAGCCGCCATTGGCACAGCCGATACCCCGGCAGATCCAATCAGTGGATTAATCGCCTGCTTGGAGAATTTGTTGAGCAGCTTGGCCATCAACACGCCACAACCGGTGCCGATGCAGAACGCGGCCATACCCAACACCAAAATGCCTAGCGTCTCGGCAACCAGAAACGACGATGCACTCAACTTGGAACCGACAGCCAGCCCCAAGCCAATGGTAACAATGTTGATCAGCGCGTTTTGTGCAGTATCACTAAGGCGATCCACCACACCGCATTCGCGCATCAAATTTCCAAAACAGAACATACCCAGCAGCGGTGCAGCATCAGGCAACAATAGAGCTACCAACACCAGAATCAACATTGGGAAGATGATCTTTTCAGACTGGGAAACCGTGCGCAACTGCTCCATTTTGATTTTGCGTTCCGCTTCTGTCGTCAGCGCACGCATGATCGGTGGCTGAATCAATGGTACCAACGCCATGTAGGAATAAGCCGCAACGGCAATAGCACCCAACAGGTCCGGTGCCAACTTGGTGGTAACGTATATTGCAGTAGGCCCATCCGCACCGCCAATAATACCGATAGCCGCCGCATCAGCCAGCGAGAAGTCGATTCCGATGTTCATACTGGTGAGGGCTAATGCACCGAGCAGGGCAGCAAAAATACCGAACTGCGCTGCCGCACCCAACAACAAAGTGCGAGGATTGGCCAGCAAAGGGCCAAAATCCGTCATGGCGCCTACGCCCATAAAGATTAACAGCGGAAACAACCCGGTGGTTAAGCCTACGGTATAGATGAGATACAGTATGCCGTCAGAATGGCCGCCAGCTTTCACCATGTAAGCGACTTTATCGTGAATTTCCGGTGTAGCGGCATACCAGGCATTTGTCACCTGAGTGGCAGTCGCATCCGTCGCCAAGTTCAGCACGGATTTGATACTGTCCACAAGCGCCACATCACCATAGTACAGCGCGTGACCCAAGGCAGATTCTGCCATTCCGGCAACCGGGATGTTAGAAAGAATGCCGCCCACGCCGATGGGTACCAGCAGCAAGGGTTCAAAGCCCTTTTTGATGGCCAGCCAAAGCAACAACAGCCCCACCACGATCATCACCCCCTGGCCAATTTCCAGGTGGTAAATGCCGGTGCTATGCCAAAGCTTTACTAAATTATCCATGGTTTAGCGCTCCGCTCAGCCGATGATCATCAGTTGATCGCCTACTTTTACGGCGTCGCCTTCTTTCACAGTCACTGCCGATACCGTACCGGTTTTGACAGCACGTATCTCGGTTTCCATCTTCATGGCTTCAAGAATTACGATCACGTCACCTTCTTGAACCTGCTGCCCGGTTGCAACCTTCACTTTGAAGATGTTACCGGCCAGCGGTGCCAACACAGGCTCACCAGCGCCCGCTGCAGGTGCTGCTGTTACAGGTGCGGCAGCGGCAGGAGCAGGTGCCACACTGGAAATATCGCCACCTTCGGCAACCTGTACCACGTAGGATTGCCCACTTACCGTTACGGTGTAAACGCTGCTATCACCCGCGGCCACCTTGGCAGGCGCCGCTGCAGGTGCTGCGTCGGCTGCGGTAGGAGCCGGTTCGAAAGCATCTGGGTTACCACGGTTTTCCAGGAACTTCAGACCAATCTGTGGGAACAGCGCATAGGTCAGCACGTCGTCCACCGCGTCGGCAGCCAGTTTGATGCCTTTCTCGGCAGCAAGCTTTTTCAGCTCGGCACTGAGTTTGTCCATTTCCGGCTCAAGCAAATCTGCGGGGCGGCAGGTAACAGGCTCTTTGCCTTCCAGCACCCGCGCCTGCAACTCTTTATTGAAAGGTGCAGGGGCTGCTCCGTATTCGCCCTTGAGCACGCCAGCGGTCTCTTTGGAGATACTTTTGTAGCGCTCGCCGGTCAGCACGTTCAACACCGCCTGCGTGCCTACGATTTGCGAGGTTGGGGTAACCAGAGGGATAAAGCCAAGATCTTCACGCACGCGGGGAATTTCAGCCAAAACCTCGTCCAACTTGTCGCCGGCACCCTGCTCTCTCAATTGGCTTTCCATGTTGGTCAACATGCCACCAGGTACTTGCGCTACCAGGATTCGGGAATCAACCCCTCTTAGTGCACCTTCAAATTTGGCGTATTTCTTTCTCACTTCGCGGAAATAAGCAGCCACTTCCTCCAACAGGATAATATCCAGCCCGGTATCGCGCTCAGTACCTTGCAGTATTGCTACCACCGCCTCTGTGGGTGAGTGGCCATAGGTCATACTCATTGATGAAATCGCGGTGTCTACGTTGTCGATTCCAGCTTCGGCACACTTCAGCGCAGTCGCAGTAGACATCCCGGTGGTGGCGTGACACTGCATGTGCACGGGGATATCCAGTGTTTCTTTCAGGCGGCTTACCAGTTCGTAACCCACGTATGGCTTTAATAGACCGGCCATATCTTTGATACAGATAGAATTGGCGCCCATATCTTCGATGGTCTTCGCCATATCCACCCACATGTCGATGGTGTGAACCGGGCTGACGGTATAGGAGATCGTGCCCTGAGCATGCTTGCCTTGCTTCAGAACGGCCTTGACGGCGGTTTCCAGGTTACGCGGATCATTCATTGCGTCGAACACGCGGAACACGTCCACGCCGTTCACGGCAGCACGTTCCACAAATTTATTCACCACATCGTCGGCATAGTGGCGGTAGCCCAGCAGGTTTTGTCCACGCAACAGCATTTGCTGTGGGGTCTTGGGCATGGCTTGCTTTAATAATCGAATTCTTTCCCATGGATCTTCGCCCAAATAGCGAATACAGGAATCGAAGGTGGCGCCGCCCCAGGATTCGATAGACCAAAAGCCTACTTGATCCAGTTTGTCTGCAATGGGGAGCATGTCATCAATACGCATGCGGGTTGCAAAAAGCGATTGGTGCGCGTCACGAAGAACAACGTCTGTAATACCTAAAGGTTTTTTTACCTTATTCATGGGAATTGGCCTTTTTGTGGTTTTGCTTAACTCTGGTATCGACTCGCTACTTGTGGCGCGAACGATGCCGGTGTATTGCGGCTGCGATAACAGCCATCAACTGACCATCAGTTGCCTGAGTAGGCTTCTGGCCAGCGGATGTTGGTGTTGAGGGAGCTTCGGGGTCTGGCATGAATCTGGAAATCAGGGCGGACATACCGCTTGTTGTAACGACAAGCAGCACTAAGAAAGAGAATACCGCTCCCATTCCAATGGCCATCAGGTTGACACCTTCCCACAGCAAATTGCTCATTTTTTCGCCTCGATAGTGGTTTCACCTAACGCTGCACGGGGGGCTTCCCAATAATGAACGTCTTTTCAGACGCGCAAAAAACCCTCGGAACCCCGAACGCACAAGCTGCGCAAATTTACCGGTTATACCTACCCATAGCAACCTGAAGATGGCAAAAAGAGCCGGAAAAACCGCCCATTAGCGCCTATAAACTGGCTATTTAAGTATCACGATTGGTGGCTCATGTACGCAGTAAAAATCAATGGCTGCACGGACGTTTTGACCGCAATTTGTGACCGGCCAGTCCCAGGCTGGAAGCAAGCACAGCAGCAGGTGGGTTATGTTCAAACTGAAACAGAGTAGAAAGCAAACGGAGGGAATTTCGAAGATAAAAAAAGGGGTTACGTAAAACGTAACCCCTTTCTCAATATGGCGCGCCCGGCACGATTCGAACGTGCGACCGCCTGGTTCGTAGCCAGGTACTCTATCCAGCTGAGCTACGGGCGCGTGGGTGATGCATTCTACGTATCCAGCCTTTCATGTCAATCAAAAATGATAATTTTCTAATCAACTTTCAAGCAATTACGTGATCAACATCTTTTCAGTTGCTTGGCCACCCTAAACCTCTGGATAACCCTGAAAAATGGCGGAGAAGGAGGGATTCGAACCCTCGATACGGGATAAACCGTATACTCCCTTAGCAGGGGAGCGCCTTCAGCCTCTCGGCCACCTCTCCGAAACGTGCGCGAGATAATACTCGTCTTTGTTAAAAATTCCTAGCCCAAATCGCTGATTTAGATGGAATTAATTATTCGTAGTCCATAAAAGCAAAAAAAGCGATGGCCAGCATCGCTTTTCCATTACCGATCAGCCCATTACAGTTCGTTATGGTCTGAGGTTTTTTCCCGCTGAATGCGTTGGTATATCTCTTCACGATGAACGGCCACTTCCTTTGGCGCATTAACACCAATACGCACCTGGTTGCCCTTCACTCCCAGCACGGTCACAGTGACTTCATCACCGATCATCAACGTTTCGCCGACACGGCGAGTCAAAATTAACATATCCTTCTCCTGTTACTACTGCTCCCGGGGCATCCCAGCCAACCAGCCCAAATACGCCCATATTTATAAAGCACAAACCTAATCTAATTATTGACCAGGTTTCCCATTTTGGTAGGGCAGCAGATAGATTTATTTCGGTTAAAGGTCAAGTTTACTTGGCTTCGAACGGTTCTTTATCCAGCTCAAAACCACTGTGTAGGGCCCGCACGGCCAGTTCCAGGTACTTCTCTTCGATGATCACCGATATCTTGATTTCAGATGTGGAAATCATTTGGATATTGATGCTTTCTTGTGCCAGAACTTTAAACATGTTGCTCGCCACTCCGGCATGGGAACGCATCCCTACACCCACCATGGATACTTTGGCGATGGAAGCATCTGACTGAACTTCCTTGGCTCCAATCTCTGAAGCGATATTCTTCAGTACATTGGTGGCCTTTTCCATTTCGTTTTTGTGCACGGTGAAGGTGAAATCGGTTGTCTTGTCCGCTCCCACGTTCTGCACAATCATATCGACTTCGATGTTGGCCTCACCCACTGGCCCCAGGATGCGATACGCTGCACCGGGGATATCCGGAACGCCACGAACTATGATTTTGGCTTCGTCGCGGTTAAACGCTATTCCCGAGATGACAGGTTGTTCCATGGGATCCTCTTGATCTACTGTAATTAGGGTTCCGGGGCCATCTTCAAAACTGGACAGCACGCGGAGAGGTACATTGTATTTGCCAGCGAACTCAACTGAGCGAATTTGCAGCACTTTTGAGCCCTGACTGGCCATCTCCAGCATTTCCTCGAAGGTAATCTGGCTGAGCCTGCGGGCACTACTCACTACGCGTGGATCGGTAGTGTATACGCCATCGACATCGGTATAGATCTGGCATTCATCAGCCTTCAGCGCAGCCGCCAAAGCGACTCCGGTCGTGTCAGAGCCACCTCGACCCAGAGTGGTGATATTACCCTCACCATCGACACCCTGAAAGCCCGCCACAACGACTATTCGACCCTTCGCCAGGTCATCACGGATACGCTTGGCATCGATTTCCTGGATACGGGCTTTGCCATGGGCATCATCGGTCAGGATTCGTACTTGAGCGCCGGTGTAAGAACGAGCATCGTAGCCGTCACTTTGCAAGGCCATGCTCAACAATGCGATGGTAACCTGCTCACCAGTAGTCACCAACACATCCAGCTCCCGCGCAGAGGGCTGGGGGGTCATATCGTTTGCCAACGCCAGAAGACGATTGGTTTCTCCGCTCATGGCGGACACCACGACGACAACGTCATGGCCTTCATCACGAAAACGCTCTACGCGTTTGGCAACATTGCGAATACGCTCTATGGTGCCTACCGATGTACCGCCGTATTTTTGAACAATTAGCGCCATTGCAATAATTCTTAGATAGGATTAAAGGTATAGGTTCAGCATTACAGGCAGGAAAGATAACCGTTCTGCAAATGAAACTAAAGGCCTGTATTGTATACCTTTTGTTGTAGGACAAAAGTACAAAAAGGCCATATTTCATTCGCCTTTAGAGTTTATCAGTCAACCAGCTTTCCACACTAGCAATTGCGGCTGGCAATTTATCCACATCTGGACCCCCAGCCATTGCCAGATCCGGGCGACCGCCACCTTTGCCGCCCAGCTGTTGCGCCACGTAATTCACCAGATCCCCTGCCTTCACCTTGCTGGTGAGATCTTTGGTCACGCCAGCCACCAGACTGGCTTTGTCTCCACCGGCTCCTAATACGATGATGCCTGAGCCCATTTTGTCTTTGAGCTTGTCCACCATGTCGCGCAGGGATTTTCCGTCGACCCCTTCCACTACGGCACTCAGCACTTTAACACCTGCCAGTTCTTTGGCCTGCTGCAGCAGGTCATCACCGGCGCTACTGGCCAGTTTGGCTTTTTGCTTTTCCAGTTCTTTCTCAAGGGTTTTTACCCGATCCAGAATCTGCTGAACCTTGTCCAGACTGGTGTCACGGGAGCCTTTTACCAGGGCACCAATTTTATTCAGCACGGCGTCCGACTCATCCACCCAAGCCATGGCTCCGGCACCGGTTACAGCTTCGATCCTGCGCACACCGGCGGCAACGCCACCTTCTGAGATAATACGAAACAGTCCGATATCACCGGTACGACGGGCGTGGGTACCACCACAGAGTTCAATAGAGAAGTTATCCTCCCCCATGGAGAGCACGCGCACTTCATCGTCATATTTCTCACCAAACAGGGCCATTGCGCCTTTGGCCTTGGCGACCTCAATGGCCATAAGCTCGGTGGTGACCGGGGTGTTGGCTCGAATCTGTTCGTTTACCAGACGTTCCACCTCTTTGATCTCTTGCGGTTTCATGGCTTCCAGATGGGCAAAGTCAAAACGCAGGCGATCGGCTGTCACCATGGAGCCTTTCTGAGCCACGTGCTCCCCCAGCACCTTGCGCAGAGCGGCGTGCATCAGGTGAGTGGCGGAGTGGTTAAGACGGATGGCTTGACGGCGGGTGTTGTCGATTGTGGCGGTGACGCTGTCACCTACTTTCAGCTCTCCACTGGCCAATACGCCATGATGCAGGTGGGCATCACGCTCTTTGGTGGTATCGGTCACGTCAAACGTAGCGTCCGAGCTTCGGATAAAACCAACATCGCCGACCTGCCCACCGGACTCGGCATAGAATGGGGTATTGTTAAGAACGATCACGGCCTGCTGCCCGGCTGTGATTGCAGCGACCGACTGCCCTTCTACGAACAGCTCCACTACACTGGATTCACCCGCAATGTCGTCATAACCACAGAACTCGCTGGCACTGGTGACTTCCAGACCGTCGTGGTAGTTGGCCTTGAACTTGCCAGCCTCTTTGGAGCGCTTTTTCTGTTGCTCCATCTCTTTCTCGAAACCGGCTTCATCAATGGTGAGTTCACGCTCACGGGCGATATCGGCGGTCAAATCCGCAGGGAAACCATAGGTGTCGTAGAGCTTGAACACCACATCACCGGGAATCTGGGTGCCCTGTAAGGTTTCCAGATCCTGCTCCAGAATGCGCAGGCCCTGCTCGAGAGTCTTGGCGAACTGCTCTTCTTCGAGCTTTAGTACTTTCTCTACCTGAGCCTGGCTTTGCTTAAGCTCCGGGTAGGCATCCCCCATCTCGGCAACCAAGGGGGCTACCAGCCGGTGGAAGAACAAATCTTTCATCCCCAGCTGATTACCATGACGAATGGCTCGACGCAGAATACGACGCAACACGTAACCGCGCCCTTCGTTAGACGGCATCACGCCATCGGTAATCAGGAATGAGCAGGAACGAATGTGATCGGCGATTACCCGTAAGGATTTATTGTCGAGATCCTGGGTACCCACAATATTGGCAGTGGCCTTTAGCAGGTTGGTAAATAGATCAATTTCGTAGTTGCTGTGCACGCCTTGCATGACCGCCGCAATACGCTCCAGGCCCATGCCGGTATCCACGGAAGGCTTGGGCAGCGGTTGCAGCTCACCATCTGGCTGTCGGTCGTACTGCATGAACACCAGGTTCCATATTTCGATGTAACGATCGCCATCTTCTTCAGGGCTGCCTGGAGGCCCACCCCACACATCGGCGCCGTGATCGTAGAAGATTTCGGTGCAGGGGCCGCAGGGGCCAGTGTCACCCATCTGCCAGAAATTGCTGTCCGCCCCCAGGCGCGAGAAACGCTGTGGATCGACGCCCATTTCCTTCAGCCAGATGTCTTCTGCCTCTTGGTCCTCGTGGTAGACGGTCACCCACAACTTTTCTTTGGGCAGGCCCAGGGTCTCGGTCAGAAACTGCCATGCGAAACGGATGGCTTCGGGCTTGAAGTAGTCGCCAAAACTGAAGTTACCCAACATTTCGAAAAAGGTATGGTGACGGGCGGTGTAGCCCACGTTTTCCAGATCGTTATGCTTACCGCCAGCACGCACACAGCGCTGAGATGAGGTAGCACGGCTGTAACCACGCTGATCGCGCCCCAGAAACACGTCCTTGAATTGAACCATGCCCGCATTGGTGAACAGCAGGGTTGGATCGTTACCTGGCACCAGAGTGCTGCTGGCAACCACTTCGTGGCCTTGAGACTGAAAATATTCGAGGAATGCTTTGCGGATTTCTGAGGTTTTCATAGCAGTGGCTATCTGAACTCGCTGATTCGGTAAGTTTAGGGGGCGATTGGCCCGAACAGGGCGCAATCAGCAAAAGGCGAAGTTTACCATCTATTGGGACTATTGCATCTAGGGTGGATGTAATTTAGGGGCTCAGGGGTCGTAAGGGTCATACTGATCCGCCGGATCAAATTTCAACGCATGATTGATCTGATCAAGGGTGAATCCGCGATACTGAAGGAACCGCATCTGCTTGGCTCGGGTTTTGATGTCCGTGTCGCGCTTAATGCCAAAGCGGCGCTGACAGGTAGCAACTGCCTGCTCGAACCAATCGACCGGGTTGGCTTCCAGCGCCTGCTGGATTGTATCCTGGTCGATCCCTTTCTGCTTAAGCTCTGACTGAATGCGAATGAGACCGTGCCCCTGATTGATACGGCCTCGCACCAAATTCACGGCAAAACGGGCATCACTCTGCAACCCCCGCTCTGCCATCTGCATCAGTACCTGCTCCACCAGTTCGGGATCGTACTTGGCGGACAACTTAACGCTCAGTTCGCGCGCGCTGTATTCACGCCGCGCCAGCAGTTGCATCACCTTCTCCCGAATCTCCTGCTGGGCTTCCATCTCTGCTTATGCGACCGTTTCAGGGGTCAATCGTTTGATCAAGGCTTCCAGGCGGCTCAGCGCTGCCTCTACCTTCATACCTTTGAGCTGACGACGGGCATCGAATTCTGCCAGGGCCTGGGGCTTGCTTTTGGCAGGGCGACGACCGCTCACATCACCTTGCTGCACCTGCAGGGTCAACGCGTTCACTTCAAGCTGCTGCTGATCATCCAGCGACAGTCCGGCAGCTTGCTCACAGGCCCGAGCCAATCGCGCTGTCAGCTCTGGGCTAAGGCTGACTGGCGACTGCTTTTCGGTTGCCTTTACCGGCTTTCGAGCTGCGACCTTTTGCTGCTGCGGCTTAGCAGGCTGCTTGGGCACAGATTTGAGCGCCTGACTTGCGGGCGCCCTGGTTTTGGCGACGGGCCGGCTTTGAACGATACGGGCCGGAGCCGGTTTCGCGGCGGCGAGGGCTGGTGGATCTGTGCGGTTCAAAGCCTGCTCACCCTCTTCTACCAACTCATCAAATACCCTGAGGGATTCCTCCACCAGCAGGTTGATGGTGCCCGTACCTAGCAAGCTAATGCGCCCCACCACTGTATCGGAACCGCCAAGGGGCTCACCCATATCCACGATCTGCCGATACAGACGCGTGCGCTCCGAATCCACGATACTGGCTAATCCGACACCAGCCAGGCCCACCTTACGCAGATTGATCTTCACTTTCTCTGCCAAAGACAAGTCTTCCACTACCATGTCAGTTAACTTTCCCATGTTATTTCTCTCGTAATCGTTGTGATGAGGAGGGCTTCCGACCTTAGCTACGATCGGCGATGGTCGCTATGCTACACAAAATTGATAAGAATGAAAAAGCCCCTCGAAAGGGGCTTCTGCAAAGAGCTTCTTGATTTTCCATGAATGGATAAAGACTAGTCTTTTTCTTTATCCATAAACTCGGACTTGGCGGAAAGAAAGCCCAACTTGAGAGAATCCCAAGCCAACTCCAAACCTTCCTTGACGTCTTCCCAGGCCTCCTCCGCTGCATCTTCCAGCTTGTCGAACTTTTGCTTGATCTCAGCACGCTTGCTTTTCAGCTCGGCCAAGGTTTCATCCAGCTTAACCTTGTATTCATCCGACGCCTGATCGAGCTTTGTTTCAAGACGCTCGATATCCACTTCCCATTCGGCCAACTGCTTTTTCAACTTTTCAGTATATTCGTGCTTGCTCATAATGCGTGCCTCCAATTGTTATGGTCAGACTTTGGCAGATGCCAACAACCCAGGTATTGATACATATCAAGCAAGTATTTCAATTACACCATCATTACGCCGCCGGGTTGGAAAAGGTGATCACACCATCATCCAGATCACCGTATCGCAACATCGCCAAATCCAATGCATAGTTCTGATGCAGCTTCCACGGTGCCTTGTTGCCCTGACGAGGAAGGTGCGCTAGAGCACGCTGCACATAACCTGACTGAAAATCCAAAAACGGCTCTTCGTGCACACTGCTATCAGTCAAGCGCGGCGTGACCTGCTTCATCTTCTTCTTATCCATCAATTTGAGCAAGCGACACAGGTATTCAATGGTGATATCCGCCTTCAGCGTCCAACTGGCGTTGGTATAACCAAATACCATGCCGAAGTTAGGCACATCCTTAAACATAAAGCCTTTGTAGTTCATGGTCTGCGACATCGTAAAAGGCTGACCATCCAGCTCCAACGCCATCCCACCGAGCAATTGCAGATCAAGCCCGGTGGCGGTGATGATGATATCCGCCTCCAGCTCTTGCCCCGATTGCAGCAAAATGCCTTTCTCAGTAAAGGTGTCGATCAAATCCGTCACCACCGAGGCCTTGCCGTTACGAATCGATTTAAATAAGTCACCATTGGGCACAGCACAGAGGCGCTCATCCCACGGATTGTACTTGGGTGAAAAGTGCTTCATATCGAAGTTTTCACCCACCTGCCGACGCACCTGAGATAACAATAAGCGACGAATGGCTTTGGGTTTGGCTCGAGCCAGTTTGAAAAAGAACATCTGGAAACCCACGTTACGGGTTCGAGCCATGCGATAAACCAACTTCTCAGGCAGATAACGACGCAACTTGTTCGACAGCTTATCTTTCAACGGCACCGACGCTACATAGCTGGGCGAACGCTGCAACATCACCACATGCTCAGCGGTTTCGGCCATAGACGGAATCAAGGTCACGGCGGTGGCGCCACTGCCGATCACCACAACCCGCTTGCCGCTATAGTCGAGGTTCTCAGGCCAATGTTGCGGATGGATAATCTGCCCCTTAAAGCGATCACGGCCTTTGAATTCAGGTGTAAAACCAGCGTCGTAGTTGTAATAACCCGTACAGCCCAGCAAGAAACCGCATTCAATCTGAAACACGTCTCCAGTATCGGTACGCTGAACATCTACTGTCCAGCGCGCTTTATCGGTACACCAGGAAGCCTTGAGGCTTTTGTGCCCGAAGCGAATGTTCTTTTCGATTCCGTTCTCACGGGCCGCTTCCTGAATATAGGCGCGAATGTCCGGACCATCGGCAATGGCTTTTGGGTTGGTCCAGGGTTTAAAGTTGTAGCCCAGCGTGTACATATCAGAATCAGAGCGTATACCAGGATAGCGGAACAGATCCCAGGTTCCACCGATGGCCTGACGGCCCTCGAGAATGGCGTAGGTTTTATTGGGCACCTTCTTTTGCAGGTGGCAAGCAGCACCAACACCGGACAGACCGGCGCCAATAATTAATACATCCACGTACTCTGTAGTCATACAATACTCTCTGATCGTTATAATTCTGTGCTCTAATCAGGCATCACCAACGCTACCAAGCGGAACAACTAAAGCACTCGAGTTAACCATAAGACACCATATCAATGGTAACTGTCACTGACCGAACTGACCAAAAACTGATATTTTCAGCCAAGATGATCGGCAACCACCGCCTCCTGCTTTCGGTCGGCTCACTACCCCATTAAAAAAGGCGCATATCTATGCGCCTTTGTAGGTCTGGAGTTACAACAGAGATCAGGCCGTCTTGGCGCTGGATTCGGAGCCATTAGACATATGACACAACCCCTGCATATCCAGCACTTCTACTTCCTTACCATCCACATGGATGATCCCTTGCTTCTGCAAGCGCGTGAATACACGGGACACCGTTTCTACTGCCAAGCCAAGAAAGTTACCAATGTCATTACGTGACATCGGCAGACGGAAGCCCGACGCTGACAATCCACGCTTGGTATGCCGAGTAGAAATACTCAACAGCAAAGAAGCGATTCGCTCTTCAGCGCTCTTTTTGCTGAGCAGCATGATCAATTGCTGGTCAGCCTGAATTTCCCTGCTCATCAACTGGAAAAAGTGGCGCTGCAAAGTTGGAATCTGGGCGGATAACACTTCGAGCTTTTCGAAAGGAATCTCACATACTGCGGCCGTTTCAAGAGCTTTGGCAGAGTTGGAATGGATGTTAGTACTGATACCATCGATACCCAGCACCTCTCCGGGCAAATAGAAACCCGTAACCTGCTCTTCCCCATCTTCGGTGACAGAATAAGTTTTAATCGTGCCACTGCGTACCGCGTAAATGGACGCAAACGGATCGCTGGCGCGGAACAAATGCTCACCTTTTTTAAGAGGCTTGCTGCGCTTGATGATGTTATCCAGCTCTTCGAGCTGATTGTCATTCACTGCCACAGGAAGACAGATCGGATTAAGGCTACAGTCCGTACAGGACACGTTAATATTTCGGGTGGGAACCCGGCTCTTGCAATCATGTTCTGAGGACATAGGCTTTTCCGTGCTGACCTGCCGAGAGGTGTAAATCTCATTTATCTAATATGCGGCGATGTTAACACGGTTAAGCGGACTATAGAACTCTTGAGAAACGACGCCCCGATTTCATATGTTGAGGAAGATACGTATCAAAAATCATGCAGATCTTGCGCACAACCAAGCGCCCCTTTGGGGTGACGTGATAGTTATTCCCGCTGCGGGCCAGTAAGCCCTCCTCGACATACAAATTCAATTGATTGATTTCACTCGAAAAATGCGATGAAAAGTTGATATTGAACTGTTCCTCAATCTGCGTGGGAACAAGCCAGTTCTGACATAACAGAGACATAATGACTGCACGGCGGATTTCATCATCGGTGCTGAGCACGACCCCGGCAGTAACCGGCACAACCTCGTCATCCATACACGCCTGATATTCCGTTATAGATTTGGTGTTCTGGCAGTAAACGTTATTGATCAGGCTTATGGACGACACACCCAACCCCACCAGATCTGCATCTTTGTAGGTGGTATAGCCCTGAAAATTACGATGCAGCGTGCCATTGGCCTGAGCTTGCGCTAGCTCATCACTGGGCTTCGCAAAGTGATCCATACCGATATACACGTACCCAGCCGCAGATAACTGATTCGATGCCGCACACAAAATCTGCAGCTTCTCCTCGGCAGGAGGCAGAGCCTCTTCTGGCAGCAACCCTTGCGACTTGAAACGCTCCGGCAAGTGCGCGTAATTGAAAAGCGATATTCGATCAGGTGACAGGTGCACAACTTTATCGATGGTTTCCCGAACCGATTCAACCGTCTGATATGGCAGGCCGTAAATGAGATCAAAATTCACCGACCGATACTGATAATTTCGAGCAGCCAGCATCAACTCTTCTATTTGCTCATAGGATTGCACCCGGTTGATGGCCTCCTGAACTTTTTCATTAAAATCCTGAATACCCAGACTGATCCGATTGAACCCTAAGCCTTTCAATAACCCCAATTTGTCGGCATCAATGGTACGAGGGTCAATTTCTATTGAGTACTCACCCCTCTCTGAATCGACCAAATGAAAATGACGCCCTATCTCAAACCATAACTCAGTCAGTTCTGCATCATTAAAATAAGTGGGCGTACCACCGCCCCAATGCATCTGATACACAGGCCGCCCTTGCTCAAAGTTCCGTGATTTAATACGGATTTCTTTAATCAACGCATCCAGATAACGGCGCTTCTTCTCTTCATTTTGCGTGATTACTTTATTACAGGCGCAGTAATAGCAAAGGGAAGCACAGAAAGGTAAATGAATATAAAGAGACAACGGCATACGTGAGGCGTTACTGCGACCCACCGCGCTCAGATAATCCTGTTCGGTGAACTCTTCGTGAAATTGCAGAGCCGTCGGATAGGAAGTATAGCGAGGACCAGCGACGTCATGCTGCCTGATAAACTCACTGTCCCACAGCGAGTCAGCGTCGGACTGTTGTTTGACCAAATGCATATATAGTTCCCATCACCAATACGAAACCAAATTCTTTTGTTGTATTGGGTGAATTATCCATTTAAAGCAAAACAGAGCCTTGACCCACGTCAAACATGCCCTTGTCGGCACGATCTGGACGTGCAACTTACTGATAAAACATAAAAAAACCGACAGAAAAGCATCTGTCGGTTTTGTATAAAGCCTTGCAGGAAGTCTTTATGAGCAAAAATCAGGCTTCTTCCAGAGCCTCGGCTTCCTTAACCGGTGGCTTAACGCTCAACATCTGGTTACGGATCTCCTGTTCGATTGTGTTAGCCACATCGAGGTTATCCTCCAGAAACTTGGACGCATTGGCTTTACCCTGACCAATTTTGTTGCCCTGATACGCATACCAGGCACCAGATTTATCCACCAAGCCACAGGCTACCCCCAGATCCAGCACCTCTCCCATGTGGTAGATGCCAGAGCCATAGAGGATCTGGAACTCGGCCTGCTTAAACGGTGGGGCCACCTTATTTTTCACAACTTTGACTCGGGTTTCGTTACCCACCACTTCTTCACCTTGTTTCACTGCACCGGTGCGACGAATATCCAAGCGCACAGAGGCATAAAACTTAAGCGCGTTACCGCCGGTGGTGGTTTCCGGGTTGCCGAACATAACACCGATTTTCATACGAATCTGGTTGATAAAAATGACCAGACAATTGGCCTGTTTGACGCTACCGGTGATTTTACGCAGAGCCTGAGACATCAAGCGAGCCTGCAGCCCCACATGACTATCGCCCATTTCACCTTCGATTTCAGCTCTGGGCACCAGCGCGGCAACAGAGTCCACAACAATGACATCAACCGCGTTGGAGCGCACCAGCATGTCGGTAATTTCCAACGCCTGCTCACCAGTATCAGGCTGGGACACCAACAGATCATCAACATTAACACCTAGCTTTTGGGCATAGGTTGGATCCAACGCATGCTCTGCATCCACAAAAGCGCAGGTTAAGCCCTGCTTTTGTGCCTGCGCCACTGCACTGAGGGTTAAAGTGGTTTTACCGGAAGATTCTGGCCCGAAGATTTCAACAATACGGCCTTTAGGCAAGCCACCAATACCCAGCGCAATATCCAAGCCGAGGGAACCGGTTGAGATGGCAGGAATAGCTTGCAACTCCTGATCACCCATACGCATTACAGCACCTTTACCGAACTGACGCTCGATTTGAGAAAGTGCAGCACCTAGCGCCTTTTTCTTGTTGTTGTCCATCAATCTTTCCTCACATTGTTAATTCGCAGTGTTATATCGATCACCCAATCAATTACTGTATATTTAAACAGTATTATTCTGTTTCATCAAGTGATTCAGGCAATTCTTTTTCTGAGCCCTGTGGCTGCGCCTGTTCGGACAACCACGAACGAATGCGTACCAGCAGCCCCTGTAACGCCAAAGTGACCGCCGCAGCCCTCACATCCCGGCGCGCCCCTGGCAACAGGGTTAACGATGAATCCACCGAGCCAGCAATATTCCAGGCCAGCCATACCGTACCGACAGGCTTCTCATCGGTGCCGCCATCGGGACCAGCGATGCCACTGATAGCAACCGAAAAATCAGCACCGGACTTTTTTACTGCACCCAGCGCCATCTCCTCCACCACCTCACGGCTCACCGCACCATATTTATTGAGGGTGCGAATTTTTACTCCCAGCATTTCACGCTTGGCTTCATTGCTGTAAGTAACGTAACTGCGATCGAACCAGGCAGAACTACCCGCCACCTGAGTGATTGACTGAGATACCCAGCCACCAGTGCAGGACTCCGCAGTGACGATTTTTTTTCGTTTATCTGCCAACAGAGTGCCGAGCTGCGTAGACAAGGCCTCTATTAACATTATTTGATCGTTGTACAACAACATAGACAGTTCTAGGTTAATAAAAGTGCATTGAATTCTACTGGTTTAACCTGTCGGGGACTACGACGAATCCCCTATTTCTGGTAGTTCATTATCCTGACAGCAGGTCAGCAAATTACCGGTCAGGTTCTTTTAAACCCTGCCAGACAGGTTACAATGGCCTCTTTTGATTCTTAAACCTCCAGACCAAAAGAACACACCATGTCCGCTACTGAAGCTCAAGCCCAACACACCCCTATGATGCAGCAATACCTGCGCATCAAGGCGGAACACCCCCATGAACTGGTGTTTTATCGTATGGGGGATTTCTACGAGCTGTTTTTTGAAGATGCGCAGAAAGCCGCCGAGCTTCTGGACATTACCCTGACCCAGCGGGGCCAGTCTGCGGGCAAACCGATTCCCATGGCAGGTGTGCCTTACCATGCGGCGGAAAACTATCTGGCGCGGTTGGTAAAAATGGGTGAATCCGTGGCAGTCGCAGAACAGATCGGTGATCCGGCCACCAGCAAAGGGCCTGTAGACCGCCAGGTTGTGAGGATTGTCACGCCGGGCACAGTCAGCGATGAAGCCCTTCTGGATGAAAAATACGACAACCTGTTGTGTGCAATAAGCCAGCATATGGATCGCTTCGGTATCGCTCATCTGGACATCAGCAGCGGCCGCTTCTTTGTATCTGAAGTCGATGGCGAGGCCGCTTTGCAGGCGGAGCTGGCGAGGCTCGACCCTGCCGAATTACTGGTCACCGAAGAATCCCATGTTCACAGCCTGATGAAAGAGCGCAAGGGCGTGCGTTCGCGCCCAGCCTGGGACTTCGATCAGGAATCCGCCCAACGGGCACTGGTGCAACAGTTTCAAACTCAGGATCTGGCGGGCTTCGGCTGCGAACACATGACCGTAGCCGTGGCGGCAGCTGGCTGTTTGCTGCAATACGCAAAGGAAACCCAGCGCGCTGCCCTGCCCCATATTCGAGGCCTGGCGGTAGAAACTCTCAGCGACTGCGTAGTGCTCGACAGCGCCACACGCCGCAACCTGGAACTGACCGAAAACATCCACGGTGAGGATAAATACACACTCGCCTGGGTATTGGATAAAACCAAAACCGCCATGGGTGGCCGCATGCTGCGCCGCTGGCTGCATCGCCCTATTCGCAATCGTAAACAACTTACGCAACGCCAGGATACCATCGCCGCTTTGCTGGATAACTACCAGTACGAACCGATACAAGCTGTGCTCAAACAGATCGGCGATATAGAACGCATATTGGCGCGGGTGGCATTAAAATCCGCTCGACCGCGAGATCTGTCCCGCCTGCGGGACGCATTGAATGCGCTACCGGCGTTGCAAGACGCCATCACTGCCATGCGCTCCGACACCATGGCCAAACTGGCGCAAGAGATCAGCACCTACCCCACCCTGGCAGAGCTGCTCAACAAGGCCATTATAGAGACGCCACCGGTACTGATTCGCGATGGCGGTGTTATCGCCGAAGGCTATGATCCTGACCTGGATGAACTGCGGGGAATCAGCGAAAACGCAGGCCAGTATTTAATCGACCTGGAAGAGCGTGAACGGGAGAAAACCGGGCTCAGCACCCTTAAAGTGGGCTACAACCGGGTACACGGATATTTTATAGAAATCAGCAAATCCCAAGCCAAAGACGCTCCCGCGGAGTACATTCGCCGTCAAACCTTGAAGAACGCCGAGCGCTATATCACCCCTGAGCTGAAAACCTTTGAAGACAAAGCACTCAGCGCCAAAAGCCGTGCATTAGCTCGCGAAAAAGCCCTGTTTGACGAACTGCTGGACACCTTGAGTGAAACACTGTTCGAGCTTCAAGGCAGCTTTATGGCGGTATCTGAGCTAGATGTGCTCTCGTGCCTGGCTGAACGGGCTGACACCCTGGCCTTGTCCCGCCCAACCCTGGCGGATGAAGCGGGGCTGTATATCGAGTCCGGTCGCCATCCGGTGGTTGAACAAGTATTAAGCGATGCTTTTATTCCCAACGATCTGCGCCTGGACAGTTTTCGTCGAATGCTGGTCATCACCGGCCCTAACATGGGCGGTAAATCGACCTTCATGCGTCAAACAGCGCTCATTGCCATTCTCACCCATATGGGCAGCTTTGTACCTGCTGAGAGCGCCAAAATCGGGCCTATTGATCGTATATTCACCCGCATCGGCTCCTCCGATGACCTCGCCAGCGGGCGTTCTACATTCATGGTGGAGATGACGGAAACCGCCAACATCCTGCATAACGCCACGCGTCAAAGCCTGGTGCTGATGGATGAAATCGGTCGCGGCACCAGCACGTTTGACGGTCTATCGCTGGCTTGGGCCTGCGCTAACCATCTGGCGGTAAAGATTCAGGCATTAACCCTGTTCGCCACCCACTATTTCGAACTGACCCAATTACCGGATCAAGCACCCAATGTGGTGAATGTGCACCTGTCTGCCAAGGAGCAAGGGGACACTATCCTGTTTTTGCACAAAGTGATGGAAGGTCCAGCCAACCAGAGCTATGGTTTGCAAGTAGCGAAACTGGCTGGTGTCCCGGCGAACGTCATCAGCAATGCCCGTAAAAAGCTGACGCAGCTGGAAAAGCAGGATCTAAACAACCAAGTGCTGATCCAGGCCAACCAGCCACTGCAATCCGATCTGTTTGCGGAACCACCGACGCCACACCCGGTGGTAGAAATGCTGGGCAAGCTGGATCCAGACTGCCTGAACGCACGCCAGGCTCTGGATCTGGTGTACAAACTGAAAGAAATGACCGAAAAGTCATAACTCGCAAACTTTTGTATACCAGTACTTTGCGAGCAACGTAGAATGCGCGATTAGAGTTGCCTGTAATGGGTATAGGCAGTAGACTCCCCCGCGTAAAATTCAGTAGAGGGCGTTAATTCATGACATTCGTTGTTACCGATAACTGCATCAAGTGCAAATACACGGACTGTGTTGAAGTTTGTCCTGTGGACTGCTTCTACGAGGGCCCAAACTTCCTGGTCATCCACCCCGATGAGTGCATCGACTGCGCCCTGTGTGAGCCTGAGTGCCCCGCTAACGCAATTTACTCAGAAGATGAAGTACCGGCAGATCAGCAGCAGTTTATTGAACTGAATGCCGAGCTGGCTGAAACCTGGCCCAACATTACCGAAAAGAAAGACTCCCTTGCTGACGCAGAAGAGTGGGATGGCGTTGAAGGCAAGATTCAATATCTGGAAAAATAAACAGACGCGCAAAAAGAAGGGCGGTTTTTACACCGCCCCACCTCGCTTTGGATATCCCTACCCAGGCTTCCTGCCTAAACGTCCCTGACAATCATCCTGATTGTGTCCTTTGCACAGCGTCCTGCTGTTGAGGTAATACTACCCCATACAAACCACTACGATTGATATACAAAACAACACAATTTCGACGCGACTGTCGGACAATATATTTTTATGCCGTAATATCAAGGCATTACAGAGACACGAACAGAAAAATACAGAGTAGGATGAGGTACAAACTACGACTCTCGCACATACCTGTGAGATATCTCCTACACAGCTGCGGGATTATGTCCTATGATGTGATTATCGATTTATCGAAAGGAATTCTTTGGAAGACAAAGAAGGGCGGTTTACCGCCCACCTCGCTTTGAACCTGCTCCCTGATTCTATCCGCCTGGCGTCCATGCCGGCTTCCTTACTCGTCCCTGACTGGCATCCGATGCCTAGCTCCTGAACTTCCCTGTTGAACTCTACAAGCTTCCTGCCTGAACTTTCCTGATGCTGGTAATCCGTTACCCGCTAAATCCCTTTATCCCTTCTTAATCCATTGCAATCCGTTCGGAAACGATTCCTTCGTTTCGCACCAACATCCAGTTGGTTCCTTTTATCCTTTTAACGTCGGCTCCTGCCGTGGCCACTACCCTGTAACCCATCGACACCCTGTCAACGAAAGAAAGTGTACGCCAACGGCACCGGAGAACAATAACCACCATATTAGCTGCCGATAACCCGACTGCTCATCCAGAAAATTAACCTATATAATTCAATTACATAGAATACCGTCAGCACCTGATAGCGCACAACTTTTATACAAGAACCTACAGCACTGTGAGATATATCGCACAACCGCCCCTCCTCTTTTCCCACAAACAAAAAACGCGCCCGAAGGCGCGTTTCATAAGCAATGGCAGTGCTAGGGATTAACCACCAAAAATAGCTTCCCCAGTCAGACCCTGTTTTTCCAGCAGATCCCGCAACCGCTTGAGAGCTTCCACCTGAATCTGGCGCACTCGTTCACGGGTAAGACCGATCTCCAAGCCAACCTCTTCCAGAGTGCTCATTTCGTAGCCACGCAAACCAAAACGGCGAGCTATAACTTCACGCTGCTTGGTGGGCAACTGATCCAGCCAGTAATCAATGCTATAACGCAGATCGGCGTCCTGCAGTAACTCAGCGGGGTCAGAAACCGTGGTATCGGCGATGGTATCAAGGAGGGATTTGTCGGAATCGTGAGCCATGGGTGTATCAACGGACGAGACCCGCTCATTGAGGCCCAGCATGCGTTTCACATCATCCAGTGGCTTATCCAGCAGCTCGGCGATTTCCTCGGCACTGGGCTCGTGATCCAGCTTCTGAGTCAGTTCGCGGGCTGCACGCAGGTAGATGTTGAGCTCTTTGACCACGTGAATGGGCAAACGAATCGTACGGGTTTGGTTCATGATGGCCCGTTCGATGGTTTGACGAATCCACCAAGTTGCGTAGGTCGAGAAGCGGAAGCCACGCTCCGGGTCGAACTTTTCCACCGCACGAATCAGGCCCAGATTACCTTCTTCAATCAGATCCAGCAGGGACAGACCTCGATTCACGTAACGCCGAGCAATCTTCACCACCAGGCGCAGGTTACTTTCAATCATGCGTTTGCGGGCATCTTCATGGCCACGCAGCGCACGGCGGGCGTAATACACCTCTTCTTCCGGCGTCAGTAGCGGCGAAAAACCGATTTCATTCAGATAAAGCTGGGTGGCATCCAGCGTTTTCTGCATCCCGGGTTGAGCGGAAAAAGAATCATCGTCGATGTCATCAGCTCCACTGCGTTTATCGCGCAGTTCCGCGGCGCGCTCTTCAAACGCATCCTCCAGATCTGTGTCCTCTTCTATCAACTCCAAATTTTCGTTGTCATCCCGTTCTGCTTGAATCATCTCTATTCTTCCCGCGCTATTTATATTTAGTTGTTATCACCGCCCAGAACTGCGGCCCCGTCCTAATAAAAACTGCTCAATGGCAGTAAAAACAAATTGTTCAATTTCCATCAACGTCTTGGCAAATACTGCACCGGATTCACCGGCTTGCCGTCACGACGAATTTCAAAGTGCAATTTGTCGCGGTTTGTACCAGTAGAACCTATTTCGGCAATTTTCTGCCCAGCTTTAGCTGAATCACCTTCTTTTAGCAGTAAGCGGCTGTTGTGGGCATAAGCGCTCAAGTACGTTTCATTGTGCTTGATGATGATTAAGTTGCCGTAGCCGACCAACCCGGTCCCGCTATAAACCACCTTGCCATCCGCCGCTGCAAATACAGGCTCCCCTTTCTTGCCAGCCAGATCGATACCCTTGTTAACTTCCCCTGTCAGTGAGTACGCCTCAATCACGGGGCCTTTCGATGGCCAGCTCCAGGACATAATTACCTTGTTATCTCTTTGATTTGCAAATTTTTCTTGGACCGGTTTGGTATTGGTTTGCGGTTTCTTATAACGAGTTGCAGGTTTTGAGCTGGAACCGCTGGAGGTGGTTCGAGTTTTATTGACCGTTGTAACGGGAGCGGAAACCAAGCTGATAACCTGGCCAGGATATATACGGTAAGGGGCCGAAATGCCGTTGCTGCTGGCCAGTTCTTCGTGATCACGATTGTAACGCCAAGCGATTGAGTACAAGGTTTCACCAGCACGAACAGTGTGAGAGCCTTGTGTGACGGGGGCTGGAGAGCGGTATACATTTCGATAGGGTTCGTAGCGGGATGGACCACAGGAACAAAGCAGCAGTACGAGGATGCTCAGATGTATGCACTTTATAACGGCCATTCTTTCAGACAACACGACGCAGCTCCGACAACCCGCACCCATTCAGATCACAAATTCACCTAAATTACTTTAGAATCAAAACTCATAAACCTCTTAGGCTTATTACGACAAAATCTAACTGATTTTTGAACAAAATCACACTTGCTGATCACTTTATGTT
This sequence comes from Ketobacter alkanivorans, assembly GCF_002863865.1. Classification (NCBI taxonomy): domain Bacteria; kingdom Pseudomonadati; phylum Pseudomonadota; class Gammaproteobacteria; order Pseudomonadales; family Ketobacteraceae; genus Ketobacter; species Ketobacter alkanivorans. The sequence goes on from NZ_CP022684.1 coordinate 1,034,749, forward strand.
CAATCTTGAGCTAACGTCCTGACTCCGTTGAGGCTGAATCAGCGCTGCTGAACCGCTCCAGAGCGAGCACCAACACCACCGCTACCGCCATCAAAATCAGGCTATAGATAAGATGAGGGTTCTGCCCGGTGAGCTCAAAATATTGTTGTGGCAGCACATTTAATTGCTCCACGGGAACCTGCTCGCCGTGACTGTTAAGACGGGTGGTGAGGGTATGTTTCCATGGCCACACCTTGTTGAGTGAGCCCAGCATAAAACCGGTCAGCACTGCGAGGGTGAGATTATGGTGGTGATGCAGTAACCATGACAACAGACGGGTGAACAACAGCAACCCGACCAAACAACCCGCTGCAAACACAGCCAGACTCATAACATCCAGTGATTTCACCGCGCCGATAACGTGAGCATACATACCTAACAACAACAGAATAAAGGATCCAGAGATGCCCGGCAGCACCATAGCGCAGATAGCGATGCTCCCGGCAATAAACAAGGTAAGCGGATTAAGGGCAATTTCTGTAGGGGAAACTGCCGTGATCCCATACGCGATCAGCGATCCCGCCACCAACGCTGTAACAGTGCCAATCTGCCAGCGGGGAATCTGTCTGCCAATATGCACCGCAGACACCAGAATCAAACCGAAAAAGAACGACCAAAGCAATTCTGGCTGCGTGTTGAGCAAATGCGATATTAATTTGGACAGGGTAAATACGCTGGTAAGGATGCCCAGCATCAGCGCTAGCAGGAAATTACCATTAAAGGAATGCCAAGCGGCTGCAGGCCCCTGCTTAAACAGCAATGACAGGGTTTTAGGGCCGATTGCACCGATACTGTCGATGAGCGTGGCGTAGATTCCTGTAATAAAGGCAACGGTGCCACCAGACACGCCGGGCACGATGTCTGCTGCCCCCATGCCCATACCTTTCACGTATACCCACATGTAGTCTTTAGCAGACAGTTTATCCATTGCTCACTACCAGGTTGAACTTGTTGAACTGGCCGGTTTAGCAGATTCAGCGCAAACCGGAACGAAATGGCACAAAACGCACATCTTCAACAAATTCTTTCTGAAATCCGTCTTCTGTACGCGTAATGCGATAGAGTTTTTGCTCTTGTTCACCGATGGGGATCACCAGCCGCCCGCCAATGGCAAGCTGATCCAACAGTTCACGAGGTACTTCTGCCGGTGCAGCCGCCGCCAATATGCCATCGAAGGGGGCTTTCTCTGCCAAACCAACACTGCCATCGGCATAACGAAAGACCACATTGTGGATTTTAAGGGCACGAATCCGCTTGCGGGCTTTTTCCTGCAGGGCTTTGATGCGCTCAAGGGAGTATATTTCTTTGCAAAAGCGGGCCAGCACCGCGGTTTGATAACCTGATCCGGTACCGATCTCGAGCACCTTCTCAAGCGGGCCTGCTTCAATAAGCAGCTCCGTCATACGGGCAACGATATAAGGTTGGGATATTGTCTGATTATTACCGATGGGAAGGGCGGTATCTTCATAGGCACGATGGGCCAATGCTTCATCTACAAACAGATGACGGGGCACGCTGCGTATGGCATCGAGCACTTCGAAGTTGCGAATGCCCTGATCCTGTAGACGCGCAATGAGCCGGTCCCGAGTACGCTGGGACGTCATGCCAATACCGCTGACCCCATTTGATGCCAGAAAAGAATCGTTCACTCGCTGGTCCTCATCCCACTCTTTGTATTCAATCCACCTCCCCCAATTGGCAGGCTTACGCTGAATAAATTCTTGTTATTCAAGTATTTCATTGTAAAAGAAGGTACCGTAAACGGCGAGTCGAATTCACTCTTTATTTTGCTGCAGGCCTGAAAGATCGTTGAGTTGGGTCAGTTCTCGTAACAATGTGGTTGCAAACGCCCCCTTCGGGAGCTGGAACTGCAGATGCAGCTGATCATTACACCATTGCCACTGAAAATTCAGGGGTCGCAAGCACAATGAACGCGGCTCTGCTTTAATCGCAGCCAGACGCAAAAACGCACTGATGGGTGCAGGCAGGCCTTCCTGCTCGGCGCATGGCAACCAGCCGCCTATGTGAATATCCCCACTCTGGTATCGTGCTTCGAGCACCTCAGACCATGCTGATTCTTGAAAATAGCTCTGACTGCCATCCAGCAGGATAGGATCTTCTGCTTGCCAGCGTGTCCAGCTTTGTGCCAAAACCCGCTGCCCCAACATGCCGTTAAACCACCAACTGCGCAATGTGGTCAGGGCGCGGCTACGCAGGGCTTTTTCCCGTGGCAGCGCGTTTTGCTCCACCCAGTGCATGGCCTCTTCAATATTGCCGCTATCGTGCCCGAAACGCTGCGCGCCAAAATAATTGGGCACGCCTGACTCTTTTATAAGAGCCAATCGCTGCTCCAATTGATCTTTCCCGACCAGGTTACGGAGCACTATTTGGAAACGATTGGTCTTATGGGTGCCAATACGCAGTTTTTTGTTATGACGAGCGTAGCGTAGCAGTGTGATGCCCTGCTCTGCCATTGCCACAGCATCGGGTTCGAGGTTTTTACCGGGAAGATGCAAAGAGAACCATTGACTGGTAAGGCCACGGCGATCTTTTAGCCCTGAGTAAGTAATGGCTCGTTGCGATAAACCAAACAGGCTGGACAAACACTTTACGGTAAAGCGGGTATTTTGATCATCGGTTTGCAGCAACAGAAACAAATGCTCACCCTCGCCACAGGGTTCGAAGCCCAGCACTTCCTCTACAACAAAATCCTGCGGGAAGGTCTTAAAATCCGCTTGGCAAACTGGCGCGCCATAAGCATAAGGAGCCTGATCCAAACCAAAGGCAGGCAACGCCTGATGCTGGATACTCATAAGGGATAAATCAAGGCGACGGCATGCACCGCAATGCCTTCCTTGCGGCCGGTGTAACCCAGTTTTTCGGTGGTCGTGGCTTTTACGTTGACCCCACCCAAGTCGAGCTGCAGATCTTCTGCAATATTCGCTCGCATCAATGGTATGTGTGGTGCCATTTTGGGGGCCTGCGCAACAATGGTGACATCCACGTTGCCGACCTGGTACCCGGCTGTGCGCACCACCCCCATCACATGGCGCAACAACACTCGGCTGTCCGCGCCTTTGTATTGGGCATCGGTATCAGGAAAATGTTGACCGATATCACCCAATGCCGCTGCACCTAGCAACGCGTCAGCCAGGGCGTGGAGCGCAACATCGCCATCAGAGTGAGCAACAAAGCCATGCTCAAAGGGAATCGAAACGCCTCCCAGCATTAAATGGTCGCCTTCTCCAAAGCGATGCACGTCAAATCCGTGGCCAATGCGAAACATCTGTGTCTACCTTATCGTGTTGCGGCTTATCGGGGTTCACTGCTGCTGCATAAACAGGGCAGCCAGAGGAAGATCTTGTGGATGTGTGATTTTGATGTTGTCATAGTGACCTTCCACCAACAATGGCTGGTGGCCCATTCGCTCCATGGCTCCGGCTTCGTCAGTTACCATCACGCCTTCTGCCAGCGCGGCCTCAATCGCTTTACGCAAAGCCCCCAAGCGGAATAACTGTGGTGTGAGTGCGTGCCATAGCTGCTCGCGATCCACTGTCTCGGCGATCTGATTCAAGCGATTGGCTCGCTTCATGGTGTCCCGCACGGGGTTGGCCAATATGCCTCCTACCGCATCAAATTGGTCGACCTGATCAATCAGTTTGCCAATATCAGCACTGCGTACACAGGGGCGAGCGACATCATGCACCAACACCCAATCTTGTGCATCGCCCACTTCAGACAGGTAACGCAACCCATTGAGCACCGAATGGCAACGCTCATTGCCGCCGGTCACGGCCTTTATACGCGAATGAGTGGCGATTTTCAGGCCTTGAAAGCGCTTGTCTTCTGGGCTGATGGCCACTATTACCTGGGCTATATCAGCCAGCTCAAGCAATCGCTCAAGGGTGTTTTCAACAACGGTCTTGCCGTTCAATTCCAGATATTGCTTCGGCATCGACGAACCAAAACGCTTCCCCACCCCAGCAGCGGGCACTACACACCAAATTCGCACTGAATTATTCATATCGGGTTACGGCTGATTGTCGTCAATAATAAGGAAAAAGGTTTCATCTTCTTTCACCATTCCCAGTTGGGTGCGCGCCCTTTCTTCCACCGCATCCAATCCTTCTTTGAGGTTTTTTACCTCTGCCTGCAAACGCTTATTGCGCTCCTCAGCCAGATAATTCTCTTGTTCCTGGCGCTCGATTTCGCCTTTCAACCGCCAGATATCTGCCAGACTGCCTTCGCCTATCCACAGCCGCAGCTGCAAAGCAAAGAAACATAGCACCAGCACCCAGAATAAAAACCTGGGAAGGGTGAACCACGTTGGTTGGCTGCTCTCGGTCATGATGATTTACTGTGGCGCAAGGTGAGTATGCGCATAAGAATGGAGCTTTAGGTAAGAATGGTCAAGCCACCCCGGCCAATGGATGACCTGAGGGCGGTACGCAGAGATGAACAGGACGGATGGAGTATCCTTCCGTCCTGTTAGCTGCCGTCACGCAGGTTCGGCTTATTTGAAATTGCGGAACTCTGCCTTACCGTTGTAGGGGGCCTGATCACCTATGACTTCTTCAATGCGCAGCAATTGGTTGTACTTGGCAACGCGGTCGGAACGACACAGAGAGCCGGTTTTGATCTGACCAGCCGCAGTGGCTACGGCTAAGTCGGCGATCGTTGCATCTTCTGTCTCGCCTGAGCGATGGGAGATTACCGCGGTGTAACCGGCATCCTTGGCCATTTTGATAGCATCCAAAGTTTCGGTCAGGCTACCGATTTGGTTGAATTTGATCAGGATGCTGTTGGCGATGTTCTTGTCGATGCCTTCTTTCAGGATCTTGGTATTGGTTACGAACAGGTCATCACCCACCAGCTGGACTTTGTCGCCCAGTTTTTCGGTCAGTATTTTCCAGCCATCCCAATCGCTTTCATCCAGGCCATCCTCGATGGAGATAATGGGATAACGGTTGCACAGATCCGCCAGGTAATCCGCAAACTCTGCAGACGTGAGGGATTTATTGTCACCGGCCAATACGTATTTACCGTCTTTATAGAATTCAGAAGCAGCGCAATCCAAAGCCAGGGTTACGTTCTCGCCCAGTTTGTAGCCGGCTTTTTCAACGGCTTCAGAGATAACTTTCAAGGCTTCTTCGTTTGAAGACAGGTTGGGCGCAAAACCACCCTCATCACCCACCGCCGTATTCAAACCCTTGGCACTCAGTACAGCTTTTAGCGCATGAAATATTTCCGCACCGCAACGCAGGGCTTCCGCAAAATTGGGGGCGCCCACTGGCTGAATCATGAATTCCTGAATATCAACGTTGTTATCAGCATGAGCACCACCGTTGATGATGTTCATCATGGGAACCGGCATGCTGTAAGGACCAGCTTTGCCGTCCATTGCTTCACTGATGTGCTGGAACAGAGGAACCTGTTTGTACACCGCAGCCGCCTTGGCCACCGCCAAAGACACTGCCAAAATTGCGTTGGCACCAAACTTGGATTTGTTTTCTGTGCCGTCGGCATCGATCATGAGCTGGTCGATAGCACGCTGATCCACAGCACTTTTGCCTTTCAACAGTGCCTGGATGTCTGTGTTAATCGCTTCAACGGCTTTGAGGACACCTTTTCCCAGATAGCGGGACTTGTCGCCATCACGCAACTCCAGCGCTTCGCGGGAGCCGGTGGAAGCACCAGATGGAGCACAGGCGGTTCCAGCCGCTCCGGATTCCAGAATAACGTCGGCTTCTACAGTAGGATTACCTCGTGAATCCAACACTTCGCGGGCACGGATTTGAGCGATCTTAGGCATTGTCAGGATGTCTCCTATGAATAAATTTCAATTGGTTATAAATATAAATCGGTGTGTATTGATCAGTGGGTGTCTAAAGGCTCAAAGCCTTTCACCAGTTCATCCAACGCTTTAACCTGAGCCAGGAATGGCTCCAACATGGCCAGACGCAGGGCACAGGGGCCATCACATTTGGCTTTGTCCGGATCCGGGTGGGCTTCCAGGAACAAACCGGCCAGGCGCTGGCTAATGCCCGCCAAAGCCAATTCGGTTACCTGCGCACGACGGCCGCCAGCCGCCTCTGCCAAGCCACCGGGCATTTGCAAGGCATGGGTAACATCAAAAAACACGGGGCTGCCGAATTCCTTCATGATGCCAAAACCAAGCATGTCTACTACCAGGTTGTTGTAACCAAAACTTGAACCCCGTTCGCACAGGATCACTTGATCGTTACCCGCCTCTTCGCACTTACGAATGATGTGTTTCATTTCGCGAGGTGCCAGAAACTGCGCTTTTTTCACGTTGATGATGGCACCGGTTTGCGCCATCGCCACCACCAGGTCGGTCTGGCGGGACAGGAATGCGGGCAGCTGAATGATGTCACAGACTTCGGCGACCGGCCGGGCCTGCTCGGGCTCATGCACATCGGTGATAATGGGCACGTTAAACGTCTTTTTAACTTCTTCGAAGATCTTAAGACCTTCATCCAGACCTGGGCCACGAAATGAACTGACAGAGGAACGGTTGGCCTTGTCAAAAGATGCCTTGAATACATAAGGAATGCCCAGTTTCTCGGTCACCTTAACGTAGTGTTCGGCAATCTCCATGGCCATGTCGCGGGATTCCAGCACATTCATACCACCAAACAGTACAAACGGCAGATCATTACCCATTTTGATGCTGCCACCGTTGGGGGTGGTCAGCTCAATCACTTTCTGAGGTTGAGTACTCATACCGGGTTCCTTCTCCGCAACCTATTCTTTATTGCTCAGTTTGCTGTCTTTGTGGGTTTTGGCAGCTTTGATGTAGCCAGTAAACAGCGGATGCCCATCACGGGGTGTGGAAGTAAACTCTGGATGGAACTGGCAGGCCACAAACCAGGGGTGATCAGGCACTTCAACCATTTCCACCAATGATCCGTCAATAGAACGACCGGCGACTCGCAGACCGGCCTTTTCCAGATCAGGAACATACTTGTTGTTCACTTCATAGCGATGACGGTGACGCTCATAAATGACATCCTGGCCATACAGTTCGCGGGAACGGCTGCCATCCACCAGTCGACACTCCTGCGCACCCAGGCGCATGGTGCCACCCAGATCGCACTCTTCGTCACGCTGTTTGACGGAGCCATCTTCTTCCACCCACTCGGTGATCAAGCCCACTACCGGGGTATCGGTATCGCTCACAAATTCGGTGCTGTGGGCGTTCATCATCCCGGCCATGTTGCGGGCGTATTCGATTACGGCTACCTGCATACCCAGGCAAATGCCCAGGTAAGGAACCTTGTTCTCGCGGGCAAAGCGTACGGCTGAGATCTTGCCTTCGGTTCCCCGCTTGCCGAAGCCGCCGGGCACCAGGATGGCGTCGTATTTCTCAAGGCATTCTACGCCATCGCGCTCCAGATCTTCAGAGTCTACGTACTCGATATTGACCTTGGTACGTGTGCTGATACCCGCATGCAGCAGAGCCTCATTTAGAGACTTATAAGCATCCGCCAGATCGGTGTATTTGCCCACCATAGCCAACGTCACATCGTGCTGGGGGTTCAACTGGGCGTCTACTACACCGGTCCACTCGTTCAGGTCGGCAGGCTCACAGTCCAGCGCCAGCTTTTCCACCACAAAATCATCCAGCCCCTGTGCGTGCAGCACAGAAGGGATTTTGTAGATGGTGTTGACGTCCTGCAAGCCAATCACCGCGCGGCGTTCCACGTTGGTAAACAGGGCAATTTTGGCCAGGGAGGAGTCGGGTATTTTATGATCTGAGCGGCACAGCAACACATCGGGCTGCAGGCCGATGGAGCGCAGCTCTTTCACTGAGTGCTGGGTGGGCTTGGTTTTGGTTTCTCCGGCCGTGTCGATATAGGGCACCAGCGTCAGATGGATAAACACCGAGTTGTTGGAACCCAGCTCTACCCGCAACTGACGCACCGCTTCCAGGAACGGCTGCGATTCAATGTCGCCCACCGTACCGCCGATTTCCACCAGCAGCACGTCTACACCCAGGTCATTGTTGAGGATGCGGTTTTTGATTTCATCGGTGATATGGGGAATCACCTGCACGGTGGCACCCAGATAATCACCACGGCGCTCTTTCTCGATAACATCCAGATAGATGCGACCGGAAGTAAAATTGTTCTTGCGCGTCATAGTGTTACGGATGAAGCGCTCGTAATGACCCAGATCGAGGTCAGTCTCGGCACCGTCTTCGGTAACGAACACTTCCCCGTGCTGATAGGGGCTCATGGTGCCCGGGTCGACGTTGATATAAGGGTCCAGTTTCATCATGGAAACTTTCAGACCACGCGCTTCCAAAATAGAGGCCAAGGAGGCTGCTGCTATCCCTTTTCCTAAGGAGGACACAACACCACCCGTCACAAAAATGTATTTTGTCATCGACTTACCAGTGAACGGAGAATGGAATCAGTTTGCGTAGGGACCGCCAATGCAGGATCGGCCATCGCCCGGCTCGGAATGGACGGCAATTCTACCCGATTAGGGGGGCAGACTCAATCGCGAGCGCGCAGGAGCCTTAGCCGCCTCGCACCCAATCCAGCAACAAGCCATCTTCACGGCTGTGCGGCTCAAAGCCTGCGCACACCAGCAGGCCGGGAAGCCCCGCAATTCGCTCACCGCTGTACACAATGGGCCAAATACCCCGCAACCAGGGCGGCACACCCATTTCCTGAAAGATGTCTTTAAGGGGTTTAGACGGCCGACCAGGCATTGTCAGGCGCTCGCCTCCTTGACGAAAGCCGATGCAAAGCGGTGCCTGCCGGAGAACCTCCCGTGAAAACGGGGTTGATTGGCCATTTGACCCGAGGCCACCACTAAGACAGCCATAAGGCAACCTGATTGGCTCAAATGGAATAGAAAAGGGGATAGATTCCTGTTCACCGCCGGGTAGATTCAGATCCATGCAATACAGCACAGACTGGAACCGGCGTACACAACAGGAGCCCCACTCCACACGGGGCTGGGCATCTTCTGCCGCCATCATTACCTCGGCCTCGATCCGGCCCAGCACCACCTCACTGGGTGGCTGAAACCCCTGCTGTCGCAACCAATAACGCAACAGATTATTGCGACGCGGGCTGCTCAGGGGCTCCAATCTGCTTAAGGAAAGCCCGCCATCGGCTCTGGGCAACCCCAGATCCAGCTCCGCCAGCTGCGCCAACAGTTCTGATGATTCCTGACACAACCTGGCGGAGCGGGCCAGGGTCTGATTTAAGCGGGGGTGCTGTTGCCGCCAACGCGGCAAAATACGATTACGCAGAAAGTTGCGCTCAAAGCTGTCATCCTGATTGCTGGGATCTTCAATCCATTTGAGCTTGTGGTGGTTGGCGTAGCGCTCCAGCTGCTCGCGATCAAGTTCCAACAGCGGCCTTACCACACGATAATCACGACGCTGACTAACCCTGGCCATGGCACCCAGGCCAAGAGGGCCACTGCCCCGCGCCAGGCGCTGCAACAGTGTTTCTACCTGATCATCCCGATGATGGGCCAACATCAGCACCTCGCCAGCCCCGACCTGCTCATCAAAACAGTGATAACGAGCAAGCCGCGCCTGTTGCTCTAAACTGGCAGCGCCCTGGTCTACGGTTACCGTGAGGCAGTCAAGCTCTACCTGCCATTGCTTGCAGACTTGCTGACAGTGCTGCTGCCAGCTTTGGGCTTGCGGCAATAACTGGTGATTGACATGGATGGCGCGCAGAGGCTGGGCTTTACCCCGCCCCGATGGGCGAGCCTGCTGCCAAGCCACCAGCATATGCAGCAACACCGTAGAATCGAGGCCACCGCTGTACCCCACATGAATACGGCAAGGCCCCGGCATGAATGCCAGGGCCTGCTCGATCAACTGAATGTAGGTGTTGTCAGTATTCAAATTAATAGATCAATTTATTCAGCACAGTCAGCGCTTGCGGCGGCGGTACACAGCAACACCCACCACCAGCAACGTTAATAAAACAGGTACCAGTGCAATATTGATCAGTTTTAATGTGAAGTCCAGTTGTTCAATATCCTTGTTCAGCTGGTGCTGCACATCTCGCAACTGTTTACGGATCTTGAGCTTTTGTTGCTGGAACTGCATAAGCTGGGCTTCGACCTCTGGCGTCAGCGTGATGGTGTTGCCTGCCTCACCCTGCTGACTCTGCAATTGCAGCAATTGTTGCTCGACCTGCTCCAACTGGTTCTGCAAATCCTGCTCTACATTCTGGAAACGGGCTTCCGCTTCGCGCTGCATCTCTTTCACCACAGTGAAAGGACGGAAATATCGGCCCTGCCCTCGGATGCTGATCAGATCGCCGCTACCGGACAGCATATCCACGGAATTGAAAAAGAAATCACCGTTGTCCGCGAAAGGCGTCGCCATGCTTTGACCGAAGAACTGTTGCACTTGCACCCAAAGTCGATCGGTGAGCACATCGGTGTCCGCGACAATGATCACATTGATAGGCTTGACGGATTCCTGTAGATATTCCGCCGGTTTTGCCTCCGCTGAGGGATCATCGGCTGACTCGACAGTCGCTTCCGGTGTGGGCGCATCTTCTGAGCTGGCCTCACCTTCTGATACCGGCACGCCGTCAGGGAACGCGGTTTTCACCTGCCCTCGAACTGTCGCCGCCAGCACATACTCCTCCCCGGTGGGGTTGAAACCTACTCCAAGCGCTCTTGGATCCTGCATCATATCCAACTTGCTGGAGACAATGGGCATAGCGTATTGAGTAGACTTCATGAGCGCGATCATTTCTGTGGTGGCTTTCTCCACAGGCTTCAGGTATCCGGCTGTGGACAGATGCAGGGTCTCCAACTGACTGACGATCTGATTATCCCGCGCCAGGTTTTGATCACTCAGCTGCAAAATACCCAGATGACGCATGGGCTGACCATTAGCACCTGACACCTGCAAAGCCAGCTGGGCATCGCCAATAAATTCACTGGTGGACACATCAACACCCCAGGCGTTAAACAACTTATTCAGATCGTCGGACGCTTTACTGGCGGCCCCCTGCGACTGCTCGGCATAAGGGTCTACAAAAAATAGCGCATGACCTCCCCGCAATACGTACTGATCAATAGCAAACAGGGTTTGCTGGGTAAGCTCCTTGGGATGAATGACCACCAACAGATCATAATCTTCGTTCGCTATCTCATCTTCATCGTTGCCTAAGGTGGTCACATCAAATAACTGTTTGACCTGAGCAACAGTGAACCAGGGCTGAGTAGGCTGACGCATCATCATATTGAACCCACCGTCCACTTCCAGGCCAGCGATCAACGCTACCCTGGGTTTGCGCTCCTGGCTGACCTGATAGATCATTTTAGCGATGTCGTATTCTAGGAATTCCTGTCGATCTGGTTTAAAGAACGGAATTTGCAGGGTAGCCCGTTCATTTTCCTCAGGTGTGGCACCTTCGACCAACTCACCGTATTGGGCCACCAACCCGAAATACACAGAATCACCGCTATTACCAATGGGCGCTGCCTGCAAACCGAAAGCGGCGGCACGATCCTCGTCCTCAGAGAAGGGTTCAGGATCAATGACCGTCAACGTAATTTTGCCGTTTGACGCCAGCACGTATTCTTCAAGCAATTCACGCACTTGCTTGGCATAACTGCGCCAGCCTAACGCCTCTTTGGTAGTGGAATCGGAGAAGAAGAAATACAGCTCCAGGGGCCGCTCTAACCCCGCCACAATATTCTTGCTACCGTCTGACAACGTATAGAGCCCACCTTCGGTAAGATCCACCCGCGCCCCTTTAAACAACCAATCTGTAAACAGTGTTGAAAACAATACAACCACTGCCAGCACGACAAGGCCGGCACCTGAAAACCATTTGCTTACTCGCATTGTGTCGGCTCCTCTTAGCTGGCTTTTTTCATATCAATGACAATTGCAGTGGCCATCAGCCAGCCCACAATCATGATGCAGAAATACACAATATCCCGCAGATCAAGAACGCCTTTGGCAAAAGCGTTGAAATGCGTGAGAAAGCTTAATGCAGCGATGGATTCCATCACCCAATCTGCCATCCAGCCAGGCACCCACCCCATGACGATGTCCATTCCGCTTACCATCATCAGAAAGCACACGACTACGGTGAGAATAAAGGCGATCACCTGATTTTTAGTGCAGGCTGAAATACACGACCCTACCGCCAGCATGGCTCCCGCCATAAACCAACTGCCAACGTAACTGCCCAATATCACGCCATTATCAGGATCGCCCAGATAATTCACGGTAAACCACATGGGAAACGTCAAAAACAACGCAATACCCGTAAATACCCATGCAGCCAGATACTTGCCCAGCACCATATCACGCAGGCTGATCGGCAGTGTCATCAACAGCTCGAGGGTTCCACTTTTACGTTCCTCTGCCCATAACCGCATCGACAATGCAGGCACCAAGAACAAATACAGCCAGGGATGGTAATTAAAGAACGCCTTAAGATCCGCCTGCCCGTTCTGAAAAAAACCGCCGAAGAAGAACGCGAACGAACCCGCCAGCACTAAAAAGATAACGATAAATACGTAAGCCAATGGCGTTGCAAAATAGCTGGCCAGCTCCCGCTTAAATACGACTGATAGCTGACTCATCACGCCACCTCCCCTGTGATCGTACGAAACACCTCATCCAGACGGCCACGCTCTACGTGCAGCTCGTCAACCTGCCAGCCGTGCTTCTGGATCAAATTATTCACCGGAGCAAACAGCGCGGCACCGGATCGAGGAAACACCACGATCTTATGCTCGTCGACTTCAACACTGGCTACCTCAGGCAGCTTCACCAGCTCGCTTTCGGCATTAGCGGCGCTTTGCAAGCTCATGGTGACCGCGCCGTGATAACGAGAACGGGCCTCCAATTGATCGGGGGTGCCGTCCGCCAAAATACGGCCACCGGCAATGATGATTGCACGAGAACACACGGCAGAGACCTCTTCCAGGATATGGGTGGATACGATAACGATCTTGTCCTTGGAAAGATTGGCAATGAGGCTGCGTACCTCCTGCTTTTGATTAGGGTCGAGGCCGTCGGTGGGCTCGTCCAGAATCAGTACCTTAGGATCGTGAATGATCGCCTGCGCCAGCCCCACCCGGCGCTTGAAGCCTTTTGACAGTGTTTCGATGGATTGGTCGAACACCGCACTCAACTGCAGCGCAGCTTCCACCCGCTGTACTCTGGCATTCAGATCTGCACCACGAAAACCGCGAATCTGACCTATAAAATTCAAAAATTGGCGTGGCGTCATATCGCCATAACTGGGGGCCCCTTCCGGCAGATAACCAATCAGCTCTTTGGCTTTCAAGGGTTGCTCGGTGGCATCATGACCAAATACAGTCACTTTACCGGAGGTAGGTGCCATAAAACCGGTGATCATCTTCATGGTGGTGGATTTACCGGCTCCGTTAGGGCCCAGAAAACCCAGCACCTCCCCCGGTGCCACTGAAAAAGAAAGGCCGTTTACCGCCGTAAACTGGCCAAATGTCTTAGTGAGATTGTCGATTCTGATCATGTTTGTTTCCTGTTGCTCCTGGCAGCGTGCGATAACATTCGCTCAGACACGAAAAGACAGTTAAACGTTAGATAGTTTGTCATAAGCGCGTTGGCTTATCCTGAAAACGCCTTTTTGACAGAGCCGGCTGCGGAAAGTTCTGAGAAATTTCACCCCCCGGCCCGCCGGTAATATGAGTTCACAACACTGACTTTTCAACCGCTTATTTTGCTATATCGTACACATTAATGCTTTGTTACAGTGAACGATGTAAGATTTTTGCCTAAGCCGTCGTTAGGCAGTAGACTGCAGCCATTTTGAAGGACTCTATAGGTAGTTACATGACTCACTGGTTAGGATTGGATCTGCTGCTCATCTGGCTAATCAAGCAATTTCTGTTCTGGATGGTACGTGCCAACGTGCAACCAGAGTCACGGGAAAGCCTGAATGTTGACCCCAATCTTCCGGTTTGCTATGTACTGAAAAACGAGTCTATCGCCGATTACCTGGTGATGGCCCGCGAGTGCAGTAACCTGGGCCTTCCGGATCCTACCAAAGGCCTGCAGGTGGGCCAGTATCACCATAAACGGGCCTCTTATTTCCTGACCGCCAAGGGCTGGTTTTGGGAGCGCAAAGAAAAAGCACTGGCACAACCACAAAAACTTCTCAAGATGATTGATGAACTGGAGAAAAACCCAGAGCTGGATGTGCAGCTGGTGCCGGTTTCTCTGTTCTGGGGGCGCGCCCCCGCCCGTGAGAATTCCATATTTAAAATCATTTTTTCTGACACTTGGCGCGTACCGGGTCTGCTGCGCAAATTGCTTATCATAATGATCCAGGGCCGTCAGACGGTGGTTCACTTCGATGAGCCCGTATCTTTGCGCAAAATGCTGGATGAGGGGCTCCCCAAAGAGCGTGCGATCCGCAAACTAGGCCGTGTATTCCGCACCCACTTCCGCCGATTGCGCGAGGCCGTGATCGGGCCTGACCTGTCCCATCGCCGCACCATGGTAAACGCCCTTCTGCGCATGCCCAGCGTTACCGCCGCCATCGAATCAGAAGCCAAACGCAACGGTAAAGGCGACAAGCGAAAAGCCGCCGCCACCGCACGCAGTTACGCCAATGAAATTGCGGCCGATTATTCCCATTCTGTTATACGCATCTATTACCTGGTGCTGACCTGGCTTTGGAACAAACTTTATAACGGCGTCTCCGTCAACGGAATGGATCGTCTGAAGAAGGTTGCCACCGATAACGAAGTGATTTACGTACCCTGCCACCGTAGCCACATCGACTATCTATTGATGTCCTATTTGCTGTTCCGCTACGGCATGGTGCCGCCTCACATTGCCGCAGGTGTAAACCTGAATATGCCGGTGGTAGGCCCCATTCTGCGACGCGGCGGCGCTTTCTTCTTACGTCGCAGCTTCAAAGGCAACCGACTTTATACCGCCGTTTTTAATGAATACCTCAACATGACCTTCGACCGGGGCTTTTCCGTCGAGTATTTCGTCGAAGGCGGCCGCAGCCGCACCGGCCGACTGTTGGCACCCCGCCCTGGAATGCTGTCCATGACCGTGCGCAGCTTCCTCCGCACCCGGCGACGTAACTTCGTGTTCGTCCCTGTCCATATCTGCTACGAGAAAGTGCTGGAAGGAGGCACTTATCTGGGTGAACTGTATGGCAAGGAGAAAAAACAGGAATCCATTTTCGATATTTTCCGCACGCTGAACAAAATTCGCGGCACCTTCGGCCAGGTCTATGTAAATTTTGGTGAACCGATTCACCTGAACGATGCACTGACCAACGCAGCGCCCGATTGGCGACAGTTCCAGTACGACGATAACAAACCACCCGCCTGGGTGTCCGAGACCGTCGATAGTGTCGGAACCGGTATCATCACTGGCATCAACAACGCTGCGGTAGCCAACCCCATCAATCTAATGAGCATCGTTTTGCTGTCCACGCCCAAACAAGCCATGGATGAAGGCGCACTGGCAAAGCAATTGGATTTCTATTTAGACTTCTTGCGCAAGGTTCCCTATACCGACCTGGTGGTGGTACCCGACATAAGCGGCGCAGACGTCATTGCATACTGCGAACGCATGGAAGTACTGACCCGTCAGAAGCATGCACTCGGGGACGTGATTCGTCTTACCGATGACAAAGCGCTGCTGATGAGTTACTACCGCAACAACATCATTCATCTATTTGCGTTGATTTCACTGGTGGCCTGTCTGGTACAGAACAACCGCAGAATCAAACGACAAACACTGACCAAGCAGATCAGCCAGCTGTACGTGTTTTTCAAATCTGAGCTGTTTATGCATTGGCAGGATGAGGACATCCCTGGGGTAGTGGAACGCAGCCTGGCGCTGCTGGTAGAACATGGTTATCTGATTGCCAATGAAAAGGAAGTGTGGGCACCGGATAGTCGCTCCACCGAATTCATGCACCTGAGCATTCTGGCCAATACCACCAAGCAATCTTTGGAGCGCTTCTTTATCGCGGTGGAGATTTTGGTGAAAGCAGGCTCAGGGAAATTACAGCGCGCCCAGCTGGAGAACGCCTGCACCATGCTGGCCCAGCGCATGTCGTTGTTACACGAATTCAGCGGCCCCGAGTTCTCAGACAAATCATTGTTCCGTAACTTTATCCAAGCCCTGGTAAAAAGCGAAGTTCTGAATGTGAATGACAGTGGCAACCTGACGTTCGGTGATGCCCTGTTACGCTCCCATGAAGATGCACATTCCCTGCTGGGTGAAGATACCCGCCAAAGCATCCAGCAAATCGCAGACATGGATCTGGAAAAAGAGTTCAGCGAAGCAAACGCCGACAAATAATTGCCGAACTGACTGCCTGATTGAAGGTTACACCGGGTACACATCAAACCGGCTGCTCTTACCCAGCAGCTGGTAGCCCGGTTTACGCCCCGCCACACTATCGGCCTTGCGTGGGCGCTTCACTACCACACGCTTACGAGCAACCTCCAGAGCAATCTCCATCAATGCGTCAGCGTCCATATCATCCCCCACCACATCTCGAAACAGGCGCATTTCCTTTTTTACCAACGCGTGCTTGGTGCGTTCAGGGAACATTGGATCCAGATACACCACATCTGGCCGCTCTGACTCTGCAAGCTGTGCCAAAATTGAATGCGCGACACCCCACTGAAGTTGAATCCGCTCCGCCACTGCTGCACCCTCTGGTGAGTAGCGGGCTCGATCCAAGCCGTCGGCCAAAAGACAGGCAATTGCCGGATGGCGCTCTATTGCAGTAACCGCAAATCCTGCGGCCGCCAGAATAAAGCTATCACGACCCAGCCCGGCAGTGGCGTCCATTACGCGCAGCGGATCCTTGCTGCGCCCGGCCACTGCTTTCACGATCATTTCATGCTGCGCCCGCATAAAACGAAAGCCTGTTTTGCCGTGAATAAAATCCACTGTCACCGGGTTTCCCAGCTCCTTGTCCAGCGGCCGCAACTGAACCACACCATCACGCCATTCCAGCACGGCTTTCAACCCTGCTTGATCCTGCCCCTGGCTGGACCAATGGCCATCCAAACACGCCAACGGCAGGTGAAGTTGACGGACACGATCACGAAAGTCAGGCTGATCGACAGCAATCCAGGTAGCGCTCACTATAAAAACTCGCTTGAA
This sequence comes from Ketobacter alkanivorans, assembly GCF_002863865.1. Classification (NCBI taxonomy): domain Bacteria; kingdom Pseudomonadati; phylum Pseudomonadota; class Gammaproteobacteria; order Pseudomonadales; family Ketobacteraceae; genus Ketobacter; species Ketobacter alkanivorans. Next base: position 1,051,958 of record NZ_CP022684.1, read on the forward strand.
TCAAAAACGGGCAGTATTACACAAACAGATCGATGCCACCCAGAAACTCACCACTGCCTTGGGCTTCACGGCTAATCTGCTGGGTATTGGTATACGCTTGCAAGGCACGCTGATTGGACGATGGCAGCGTATTCTGCTCCACCGGGCGATAGTACTGATAGCTAGGTTGGGCGGCCTCAGGGCGACTGGCTGGAACCACTTGTTGCAAAGCGGAAGCCTGGCGGGCAGCTTCACTTATTTGGACATCAGACTGCTGAGGCGAGGGCCCTGTTTGAGATGAGCGCGCATTGCCCTGCGACGCGTCACGGGCACGGTCAACGGGTTGCTCAATGAGCCGGTTTTCATCCCGACCCTGCAACCCATTAGATACCGCAGATTGTATGGCGCTACCGCTTATTCGCATATCGATCCGGCAACCAACTCAACTCAATCAAACCCTGGGTAGTTAAGTATAGCTCTGCTGTAAAGACTGGCCATATTCACTGGCTGTCTAACCCGCATCAAAACCTGATCGGGGCTTGCAGCCTAATTAATTTAGCCCCACAAACATAAACAACGCCGCCCCAAGCAACAGTCGATATACCACAAACGGCGTCATACCAATGCGCTCAAGCAAACTCAGAAACACATGAATGCACAAAAATGCGCTGATCGAAGACGCCAGAATCCCCAGCACCATCAAATTCCAAGGTACCTCCTGACCGCTAACCGCAAGCTTGGCCGTTTCCAATGTGCCCGCTGCAACGATGATAGGAATGGACAGCAACATGGAAAAGCGCGCTGACGCCACTCGACTGAACCCCAGGAACAACGCAGCAGTCATGGTTATACCGCTGCGGGAGGTACCAGGGATCAATGCAATCGCCTGGGCCAAGCCGATCACCAACGCAATGGTCAGTGTCATTCGATCCAGTTCCAGCCTGCCATTACCCTGCTTATCAGAGGCCCAAAGCAACAAGCCGAACACCACCGTTGTACAAGCAATCACAAAACTGGTGCGCATGTTCATTTCAATAAAATCACTGAACAGTCCACCGAATATCACCGCCGGAATGGTGCCAATAATCACGGCAAACGCCAGGTTCAGATCCTGATTCATTGATCGGGTCTGCACACCCGTCACCATACCACCCAGCATGCGCCGGATATCATGATTGAAATAGGTCACAACCGCCATCAACGTACCTAGATGCACCGCCACATCAAAAGCCTGCCCCTGATCCGGCCAACCCAACACCTGCGACGGTAAAATCAAATGCGCGGAGCTGGAAACAGGCAAGAACTCCGTTAAGCCCTGGATGATGGCTAATACCAATGCCTGAAGAATGATATCCATGTATGAATCCTTTTTTATAATACTGCGAGCGTTAAACTGGTGCTGTTAACTGATATCCACTCACGAACTCCGGGGGCATACGCTTGGGTCTGCCGGAATCCACCGCAACACACACCCACTTGGTACAACCGCGCAACGCAGTCACCCCATCCTTTGGCCGAATCAATTGATACCGTCGAGTAATGGAAATTTTTTGATCATTCTCCGTGATCCAGGTTCCCATTACCAAGGTATCGCCATTGAAGGTCGCCGCCAGATAGTCCACTTCATGACGTCTTGCCACCATTGCCCGATTCAGTTCAGTGTATTTATCCCAACCCAAACCCAATGCCTGCGAATGGCCCCAGGCTACATCTTCCAACCAACTGACATAGACCACATTATTGGTGTGCCCCATGATATCGATATGATCATCCACAACCTGGATAACACGATAGAAAGAAGGTGCTCCGAAATCCCAATCCAGCGCATTCACTTCTGCCTGATTCATGGCTCACTCCCAATTTCTGTCTTATGAATGTTTGGTGGATTTCACTGCCACATTATTGCGCAGATAAACCGGTACCACCTGTTCTGCAGGAATCAGCTCCCCCGCCGCAAACCCCGTTTGTGCCAGAGCGAGAAGATCCAGCCCGTGGGGTAACAGAGAGGGTTGGCAATGTTGCAACGGCCCTGTGCCTAACTCAAGTAGCTTTTGGTAACACCAACCACTACCAGCACCATTCCAGCTTGATTCAGCCTGAATTGCCCCATGACTGGCCACTTCTTCCGGCTTGCAAACACACTCACGCCCCACCAACTCAACTGATCCAGCTCCGCTTATACGATAAGAGCCCCAGTAAACCTCCCCCATGCGCGCATCGAATGCTGCGTGGCACTGGGTCCAACCCATTTCACGCCAGGTTCGATGGGCCAGAACTGCCAGCGACGACACAGACACCACAGGCAGGCCTGCACCAAAGGCCAATCCCTGCACCATACCAGCGGCGATACGCAACCCGGTGAACGCACCCGGGCCACGACCAAAGGCAATGGCATCGAGGTCTGACAGGGCCACCCCTGCCTCTGCCAGCAAGGCATCAACCATGGGCAGCACCAACTCAGCGTGCTTGCGTGGTTCATCCGTATGTCGAAAAAGATCCCCGGCCCCGGTACTAAGCGCCACAGAACAAGCTTCAGAGGAGGTATCAATAGCAAGAATTTTGGCGGTCATACTGCAGCTCGCATCCTAAACAGAGGCGGCATTATCTCAGGTTTCCGCAACGCTGAAAAACCCGCAATCAAAATGGATCTCTACCAATGCCCATTTTCAGCAGAAAAGCATCCACCTCCTGCAGCGATTCCGCCAAAGGCATAGGGGGCAGCGAGGATAAGAACCGTGGGCCGTATGATTTCTTCAGAATCCGGGTATCTCCCAGCACCACCAAACCTTCATCCTCGGTTGAGCGCAGCAGCCGCCCCACCCCCTGCCGCAGTCGGGTGATGGCATTGGGCACCATGTAATCATTAAACAGTGAAAGTTGCTCCTGACTGGCTTTGTAGCGCCACGCCAGACTGAGCACATCATCGGGGGAAGCAAACGGCAATTTATCGATGGCCACGCAGCGTAAGGCGGCACCACTGACGTCGATCCCCTCCCAGAAACTGCCCGTGGCCAATAACAAGCTACTGCTGTCTTGACGGAACTGTTGCAACAATTTATGGCGATTACTGTCCGGCTCGTAAATCAGCAATGTGCGGTCGGTGCGGCCCTGCAGAATCTGCGCCGTCTGCTGCAATGCTTCGTGACTGGAAAACAACAGCAACATGCCACCGTCCAAACGATCGGCTACCATCAACAACGTGTCTGACCAGGCCTGATAGAAGTCCTCATCTGCTGGCAGGGGCAGGTTCGTTGGAACCCAGAGTAAAGACCGATTAGAGTAATCCATCGCGGATTGGTGATGATGCGTTTCAACATCAGTTAGCGACAGACAACGCTTAAAGTAATCAAAGCTGCTATCAACCATCAAGGTTGCAGAAATAAAGATCCAGGCAGCAGAATCGGTATTCAGGCTCACAAACGGATTATGCAGGCGAGCCGCCACGATTCGTAGTTGGCTTTGATCTACATCACAGTACAGAACCGCCTTATCATCGCAAGCCTGCTGGAACATACTGATCCATTGCTGCAACTGTTTGATTTCTTTTTCTACGTCAACCGCAGCAAGATGCAGTGCAGCCAGCTGGGCCTGTAGCTGTAGCAATATTCCCTGCAGCGGTTTAAAACTGGTTGGTGCCACTGACTGAACACTGTCTGCCCCGCCTTTTTGCAACAATTGCTGACGGATTTGCCCCCACAACTGCTCCAGTCGCAATAACAGCGTGCCAAGATCGGCGAACAAGCCTGAATGCTCGGCACTACATCGACGAACCCGTTTCAACCAACGTTGGAATCCGTACTCCTCCATGGTTTCGGTATTACGGCGCACCAGCAGATCCGGTAACTGGTGGGCCTCATCAACGATGACCACATCCACCGCAGGCAGCAATGCTCCCATTCCCTTTTCAAACAGCCCCTGATCACTCAGAAGCAGCGTGTGGTTAATCAATAAGACATCAGCGTTTGCTGCTCGCTGGCGTGCTTTCTGGAAATAGCAGTTATCAAAATGTGGACAACGACGCCCCACGCATTGATCCGCACTGAGGGTTAACAGGGGCCGCAATTGAGAAATCTGTTCGCCCGTTACCGGCAGAGTCTGAATTTCACCATGACGGGTCTGCATCTTCCACGCCATGAGTTCAGACCATATGGAATGCACCAGCGCTGCCGCACCTGGTGCGGCCTTTCCATTCTGAATTTGCTCAAATCGGTAATGGCAAAAGTAGTTATCACACCCTTTCAACACAGATAACTGGCGCAATTCAGGTAACACCGCACGCAGTTTCTGATATTCACCCAACAGTAAGTGATCCTGTAATGTCAGGTTTCCCACTGACAATATAATGCGCCGACTGGACAGTAGCGCTGGCAGCAAATAGGACAGCGTTTTACCGGTGCCGGTGGGTGCTTCCAGCGCTAGGGATTTACCGGCAATCACCCCCTGCTCAACCTCAAGTGCCAGCCTGATCTGTTCTGGTCGCACCCCATAGCCAGGCCAGTGCTGAGCCAATAAGCCGGTCGGAGATAAACATTCTTCCACTCTGGATATCTGGGGATGCATAACAACTCGGGTATACTTTGGGCACTGGCGCGCGAATGAAGCGCAATGTATCACAATGGGAGATAGGCATGTCAAAATCGCGAGCTATTACCGGCATCATATTGGCCGGAGGTGAAGGCCGCAGAATGGGAGGTCAGGATAAGGGCTGGCTACAACTTCAAGGCCTGCCGATGATTCGCAGGGCCATTGAGCGACTGCAGCCCCAGGTGGAGCAAATCGTTATCAGCGCCAACCGCAATTTAGATGCATACGCCAAACTGGATGCTCGTATTTACTCTGATGATACGCCTTATCAGGGCCCGCTAGGGGGAATCGCAGCCTGCCTTGAACACATTGACACGGATTACGGTTTGATCGTGCCCACCGACGCACCGCTGATCCCAATTAACCTGGTGGAAAGTTTGAGCGCGCATATACCTGCCAAATTAATACTGTGTCGGGATGAAAAGCGTATGCAACCGCTGTTTGGGCTTTATCATCGCTCGTTGGCCGCGTCGATTAGAGCATTTCTGGCAGGAGGGGATCGTAAACTAATGCTGTGGTGTGAGCAGCAAGACCCTGAAGTTGTCACGATCGGTGACAATAGTGCTTTCACGAATCTTAATACGCCGTCTGAATTGAGCGAATTTGAGAAAAAACTTCACATATAAACAAGAAAAGCCCCAAAAAGGGGCTTTCTTGTAGCACATCACATCAAACCGATATTACGCTTTCTTTGGTCTGCCACGTGATACTGCTTTTTTCTTGGCTGGAGCCTTCTTGGCGGCTGCTTTTTTGGCTGGTGCCTTTTTAGCAGCTACTTTCTTGGCTGGCGCCTTTTTAACGGCTTTCTTCTTGGCTGGTGCCTTTTTCTTGGCTGGAGCCTTAGGAGCCGCCGGTGCTGCAGCTTTCGCTACACGCTTTTTGGCAGGACGCTTCTTGGGCTTGGCAGTAGCCTTTTTAGCAATAGCCTTCTTCTTGGCGGCTGCTTTCTTGGCTTCGGCCTTGGCCTTGGCAACTTCTTTTCTTTCCTTCGCCTTCACTTTCTTGGCGTCGGCAGCTGCGCGAGACTTCTTCCAGCGAGCTTCGAAAGCATTTACTGCTTTCTTCAGATCCGCTTCAGCACGGCTGGAAACCGACTCGGCGAACTCTTTAACGGCATGAACTGCTTTCTGTTCAGCTTCGATCACAGAAGCTTCAACTCGGGCAACTGCATGTCCCACTTTGGCGTGACGCAGAGCTTCGCGCTTTGCCTTGGCCTGCTCAGCAGCTTTAGCAGCGGCCTTTTTAGCAGACTCAGCAGAACGCTGGGCAGCTTTGGTGCCAGCTTTCTTGGCAGCCACAGCTTTGGTTTGAGCTTCTTTGCTTGCAGCAGCCGCTTTTTTGGTTGCTTCATTCAGTTCAGCTTGGACTTTAGATAATGCAGCTTCCGCTTTCTCCAGGATAGGATGCGCAGGTGCTGCCGCTTTTTTTGGAGCTGCTTTACGTACTGGACGTTTTTTCGCAGCGGCTTTTTTAGCTCTTGCCATGATTCTGTCTCCTCAGCTATGGCATTTTCAGGCACACACATTTACTCAGCTAGCAAAATGTGCTTAAAGAAAAAGTAGCACAAAAAAAATGCATGTGATACATACACATGGCAATATTATTTAATAATTAATTTATTTCCAGTATAAAGCCCCTTTTTTTCCAAAAAACGATCTAAAAACTCCTCTTTTTTTATTTTTTGAACTGTTTTTAATTCAAAACAAGTCTTCTGTGCGCAAGCCATTTGTTCGCATCACTCACAACAAAAGGCAAAACAAAAATGAACAGCCGAGGCATCTATTAAGCATTCAATTTACCAGCAAGCTTGTTCTTGAATCGAATAACGGCATTGAAAACTTGCCCCACACCAACACCGCATCACTGATCAATCCAAATCTGGACAAAAAAAAAGGCACCTCACGGTGCCTTCTCTAATAATCTGCCGACTTTTTACTGTTTCAGCGCAGCCATAACCGAGGCAGTAATATCTTCAACTGAACCTACGCCCTCAACTCGGCTATAACGAGTGCTGGCTTGGCCTTTTTCCGCCATTTGTTCGTAAAAACCAACCAGTGGTGCGGTCTGATCATGATAAACCTCAAGGCGCTTACGCACTGTATCTTCTTTATCATCATCACGCTGAACCAGGTCTTCGCCAGTAGCGTCATCTTTGCCTTCAACTTTGGGCGGGTTATATACAGTATGATAAACACGGCCAGAATTAGGGTGTACACGACGACCACTTAAGCGCTTAACGATTTCTTCGTCTTCGACGGCGATTTCAAGAACATGATCAATTTCAACGCCTTCATTTAGCATGGCTTCTGCCTGAGGAATGGTGCGCGGAAAACCATCGAACAAAAAGCCGTTCTTACAGTCGGCTTCCTGAATGCGCTCTTTAACCAGTCCGATAATAATGTCGTCTGAAACCAATTGACCGGCATCCATTACTTTCTTCGCGGCTTGACCCAAAGGTGTACCCGCTTTTACAGCCGCTCGCAGCATGTCGCCGGTAGAAATCTGGGGAATACCAAAAGTCTCTGAAATATATTGTGCCTGAGTCCCTTTACCGGCACCGGGAGCGCCTAAAAGAATGATACGCATTGAGTATGACTCCATAGTAGTTTGTTAAAAATTCGGGTGAGCAGAAATCTGTTTGGGCTGATGCCAGAAAACCGCCAGAAACTTTGTTGTTGCGTCTACTATTCCATTAATAAACAGGATCGGAAACATGCATTTGCAGTAGGCAACCTATCGAATTGTTATACCGTATTATAATAGCGAGGAAGGAGAATACAGGATCCATTCCAGCATAGAAAAGAATGGCCAAACATACACATGAACGCGTCGGGATACAAGCCCACCGACCACCTCAGCCTAACTTACTGATTTTAAATTATTTTATTGCGCTGCTTGAATGGTGCATCCGAATGCGCCCTATCAAAATTACAGGGCCCTGCCGGGCTCAGGCAGCCATATTATCAGCCAGATTGTCTAATTCGGGGCACAGCTCCATCACTTTATCCAATACAGTCTCTGCATCTTCCCTTGTAATAAATTCGTTGCCCCATTCATCCAGTTCTGCCCCCGCCAAACCCGCATCACCAATGCCTTTCTGGGCCAGCAACAGATTACTGAGACGAATCAGCGAGGCATATTCAGAGCATTCCCCCTCATATTCGTCATCGTGATGATGATAAGCGCACACACTGACAGCTTCTGGCAGATTCCATTTTTCCAGCAGGTACCCCCCCATATGGTCATGCCCCAGACGAATAAATTGCTGTGCATCGCCACCAATCACCAGGCTTCGCTCTATATCCTGCAATGAGCGTTGCGGGTAGCGTTCCAGCTCATGATTTAAGAGGCGAAACTCCTGAGGAAACAAATGCCCCATCAAAAGCACACCCAAATTATGGAGCAATCCGCACAGATACGCTCTGGCCGGGTTAATAACCCCCGGTCGGTTTATTTTTCGCGCCAGGCTTTGCGCCAGCACCGCACTGTAAAGCGCATGTTTCCAGAAAGCCCGCAGCCCCAGCGGCCCTTGTTGCGGAACAGAAAACGCCTTGCTTGATGCGATGCCCAACGCAATATTGCTGACCAACTCGAACCCCAGCACCCGTGTGATGGCATCCTGCACCGAATCCAGGTTGCCTCGGTAACCAAAATAAGGCGACCCTGCATAACGCATTACCTGAGCTGCAACACTCGGATCCAGTTCAATGGTGTCCGCCAGATCTGCAGCCGTACTCTCTGGGCTACTGGCCTGCTCCAAAAGACGCAAAGCCATTGCAGGGATCGGCGGCAGGCGCTGCAGCTTATCCAATGCGTTGTAAATTGCGGTAATGGTACGAGGATCTTCTGCCGCCAGCGCGTCACTGGTTGCTGCGGAAAAAACAGAAGGATTAGAAATTACAGCTTTGGGATAAGATTGATACAGTTTGGTCAGATTCGCGATATCAAAGCTGACCAACGCTCTATGACTGCCTCCGCGCATGAATATTCGAGGTTGATCGAACAGGCTGCGATCAATTATGCAGGGTAGATCATAGGGTTCCGCCACCGGAGGCTCAGCCCCTGGTTCTGAATCAAGAAACCAGGCCGACGTCTCCGCCTCATCCAAATACAAAAACTCCCTGCGCAGCAGAGCGGCCAAGCGATCCAGATCCAGCGAGCGGCTGAGGGGCAAAATCGCCATCAGAAACGCCTGTTTTTGTGTGCGCAGCAGAACCGGAACAGCAGTTTGCTCGGGATCAATACCCATTTCATCACACAGTTTGGACAGACTGGTTTCCAGCACATGAGGGTGCACGCGAAACTCCACTGCTTTCTTCTGTAAGTAGCGTCGCAGTGACTCAGCCATTTCCATAAGCGCCTCGGAACAATTTAACCATCAATTAAAACAGTCTAGCCCCTACAGCAGGACAGAATGGACTCAAGGCTGAATTGATTGCTCAGGATTAAAAAAACATCTCGTAACTGGTGAGACTTTAATCACAAAGGCGACAGTAGGCAGGAATAACAGAGTGAGCAGACAGAAAAAAGCCGTTCGATTCCAACAAAGAACGGCTTCAAACAAACCACATTAGGGCAATCGTGAATGAATATTCAACTCAACACGGTGCGAACCTTCCGAAACCGTTAACGGAAAAGGCTCTGCGCTCCAATCACCACTTTGTGGAATAGCGTTACCACTGGGGGAAATTCGCGCCTGTACCACTACCTCTTTAAATTTCGAAAGCGTCATGGCAGGCGTCATCGCATTGTTATCGTTCAATGTTGCCGAAACCGGCCAGCCAGACACGGGTTGACGCACCACAGCCAGGGGCATCGGCGGGCCATTGGCGGCTTTTGCATAGATAAAGAGCACATCCGTCGGGTTGAGATTCGCCTTCACCTCATCTGATACGTCAACCGTCACCACAACTTCTGGCCCAGCTGCCACCTCTTGAGTGGCACCGCTCGATTGCGCCATCTCATTACGTGCTACCTCAATACTACGCTGCAACAACTCAGCGGCTCTGGGGTCAACCTGCTCCCGATTAAGATAAAGCTCCCAAACATGAATGGCTGATTTAAAGTCGCCATCCTGAAACATCGCCATGCCCATGGTCATATACGGCTTGGGGTTATCGGGCTGGGCGCGCATGACCTGCTCCAGCGTACGACGTATTTCAGGCGTCATGTTACCTCCGTTGGCCGCGAGGGTAGCCTGCGTAAACCCCAATACGTAATCCACATTATTGGGGCTTAGGCCCAGCGCACGGCTAAAAGCCAGCTCACTCTGCTGAGGCATTTGTACCTGCAGGTAACTGACCCCCAGCAAGTACCAGCCCTGATCATCTTCGGGGTTCGACTGTAACTGACGTTGCAGTGCACGAATAAAATCATCAACACCTATATCTTCTTTTTCCACGGCCTCAAAGTTTCCGGCCATCATCATCGGCATCACCCGCTGCATGCGCTGCTCTGTGCTGAACCATTCTTTCAGCTCTGGGTGATACCCTTCTGTCCAATACACCAAAAACGCCGCAGCAGGCACCAGCAACACCACAGGCCAGATCATCCACTTACCGCCCTGACCGCGTCGCCTGCCTAGCTCGCTTACCCCAACATCACTCAAAAGAGTCAGCTCAAGCTCCTGTTTCAACTGATCGTATTCGGATTGCACGATGCGTCCATCAATCAGATCCTGATCCAGTTCTTTCAGGCGATCTTTAAACACCATGGCATTGATTACATCGCCAGAAAGCTCCTGTTTAGGGCGAAAATTCAAGACCGGGAGAATGATTATCAGCACGCCAACAATGGTCATGGCACCCAGCGCTACCCACATCAGGGTCATAATCGGATTCCTTTAATTCAGTTCAGGGGTGAAATTATCAACGATCAATGTCATCGAGCTTTTTCAGCAGATCTTCGACCTTGCGATGCTTATCTGCATCAATGACAACCGGCTTAGACGGTTTCGCACTGAGTTTTCGTGCCAGCAGAATAACCACGGTAATCAACGCAATAGCAAACGGCCCAAACCACAAAAACCAGGTGGATGGCTTTATGGGAGGGCGATAGGTAATAAAGTCACCGTAGCGCTCCACCATATAATCCGTGATTTCGCCATTACTGCGGCCCTCGTTTATTAACTTATAGACACGATCTTTGATGTCTTTCGCCAAACCCGCGTTAGAGTCGGATACGTTCTGATTCTGGCATTTAGGGCAACGCAGCTCTTCTACCATCACTCTAAAACGCTGCTCATCGTCATTATTCTTAAATTCATACGCATCAATGGTGGCAAATACACTGCTGCTTGCCAGCATGAATACCCATAGCAACCGAATCATGGTTTGCCTCCCATTTCCTGCCATTTAGGCCACAGTAATTCGCGCCAGTTTTGCGGCGTAATCACACCCACATGGCGATAACGAATCACCCCGTCTGCATCAATCAGATACGTTTCCGGCGCGCCATAAACCCCTAAATCAAGGCCTAAATCTCCGCCTTCATCATAAATATTGTACTTGAATGGATTGCCATGGATTTCCAGATACTTCAGGGCCGCCTGCCTGACATCTTTGTAATTCAAACCGACAATGGTAATACCGTTTTTAGCCAGCTCATTTAACACCGGGTGCTCCACCTGGCAGGAAGGACACCAAGTGGCCCATACATTCAACAACAACGGCCCCTTCAACTGTCGCTCTGTCAGTAGCTGGGCCGGATCTTCCAACCCAGGCAAGGAATACGCCGGAACCCGTTGGTCGATACGAGTAGAAGGTAGTAAAGAAGGGTCAGAATTGAGCGCTTCAAGAAAGAAGTATCCCAACACCACAAATGCAATAAACGGAATCGAAAACAACAGTTTGCTACGACTCATGCCGCATTGCCCCCCATCAAACCGGACGCTGCATTGGCCACCCTCTGCTTAACCTTGACTCGGTAGCGACGATCGCTCATAGCAACAAAACCACCCAGCGCCATAATCATGCCACCACCCCACACCCAGCGCATAAAGGGTTTAAAATATATCCGCACCGCCCAGCTGCCATCGGCCAACGGCTCACCCAAGGCCACGTATAGGTCACGGGTAAAGCCTGCATCTATGGCCGCTTCTGTCATCATATCTTTACGTACATGATAGCGACGCTTTTCCGGGGTCAGAATAGCGATGTGCTCACCATCCTGGGTCACAGAAACAATGCCTCGAGTAGCGAAGTAATTAGGGCCTTCAACATCTTTGACCCCTTCAAACACAAAGTGATACGGGCCAATGTTCACCTCATCACCCGCACTCATGCGCACATCCCGCTCAACATCATAGTTGGCCGTCATGGCTACACCCGCCACGGTTATGGCCATGCCGATATGCGCAATAACCATACCCCGATAGCTCAGCGACAAGCGCTTGAAGCCCGCAACAACACCAGCCTTGGCTGTGCGAATCTTTTTCCACATTTCGAACAAGGAATGGAAAACCACCCACACGCATAACAATAACGTAACAAACACCAGCCAGTTCCAGCCTTCATCAAACAACCACAGGCCAAGCGCTGCGGCCGAAGCAGAAATAACAAACGCCTGAATCATAGTGGTACGCAGCAAAGCAGCATTATGACGTTTCCAGTTCACCAGGGGCCCAATGGCTGAAAAGGCCATCAACACCAGAGTAATAGGCGCAAACATCGTATTAAAGAACGGCTCGCCCACAGAGATTTTGCCCAATTCCAGCACATCAAACAGGATGGGGCTTAGGGTTCCTGCCAACACCACACCGGTAGCGCAAATCAGAATAATGTTATTGATCAACAAGAACACTTCACGAGAGAACAAATCGTAATTGCTTTCACTGTTTAAGGACTGGGCTCGCAGCGCAAACAGCAACAAGGATCCCCCCACCACCAGCAACAGGAACACCAGAATAAAGAACCCACGGGTTGGATCCGCGGCAAACGCATGCACCGACGTCAACACACCGGAGCGCACCAGGAACGTACCCAACAAACTGAGGGAAAACGCCAAAATAGCCAGTAGCACGGTCCAGGCTTTAAATACACCACGCTTCTCAGTCACTGCCAGGGAGTGCATCAACGCAGTTCCGGCTAACCAAGGCATAAAAGAGGCATTCTCTACTGGGTCCCAGAACCACCAACCGCCCCAGCCCAATTCGTAATACGCCCACCAGCTGCCCAGAGCGATACCAATAGTCAGAAAACACCAGGCGACTATTGTCCAAGGGCGCGACCAACGAGCCCAGGCACTGTCCAGCCTTCCCCCCAACAACCCGGCGATGGCGAACGCAAAAGCAACTGAAAAGCCCACATACCCCATATACAGCATGGGCGGATGCACAATCAGTCCGGGATCTTGCAACAGCGGATTCAAATCACCACCATCGGGAGGAAAATCAGGTAGCAGGCGAGAAAACGGATTAGAGGTAAACAGCAGGAATGAATTGAAACCGATAGCAATCAACCCCATCACCCCCAGCACTCGGGATGACACGACAACAGGCAGGTGATGGCTCCAAATGGCTACCGCAGCCGTCCAACCGGCAAGCACCAAAGCCCACAACAGCAACGAGCCTTCGTGCCCACCCCAAACCGCTGAGATCTTGTATCCCACCGGCAGTAAGGTGTTGGACTGGTTAGCCACGTAGGAAACCGTAAAGTCGTTAACCAAAAAGCTATACGCCAGCATCACAAATGCCAACAACAGGAAAGCAAACTGCCCATACGCCGCTGGCCTGGCCACCGCCATCCAGCGCTCATTTTGGAGCCCGGCTCCAACCAGAGGTAACACCGCTTGCACCACGGCCAAGATCATGGCCATCACAATAGCAAAATGCCCGATTTCTGGAATCACGCGCCAACCTCTCTCTCAATTGCAATGTAAGTTGCGATACCCACAGTAAAAAACGCCGCTAACCTTACCATAAACCCCACCTACGCCCTAGTATTGGGCGCTGTGAGAAGCTGCTGTCAAGCAATCAAAGTCAGCAAACCGGCGCGACAACAGCCTAATCTGCCAAGTCTGAAACACATTCCCACACAATTTAGAGGATCAGGTTGTCGATTCTTGACCCCAGAACCGCTAACATGTGTGACTGAAAATAAAGCGTAATTTTGCGCAGGCTGCAGTCAGCTCGAGCCCAATAACAATAACAACACGAAGCGTTGGCCTGGCAATTGGGAATGCCATCTCGAACATCGACTTATCAGCCTGATGATTCTTTTCACTAACAAGACCTCAGATTACTCATGAATCAAAAAAGCTCTTACACCCTCGAAGAACTCTTGGACTGCGGACACGGCAAAATGTTCGGTCCCGGTAATGCTCGTTTACCATTACCCAACATGCTGATGATGGATCGGATCACCAACATCACAGCGGATGGTGGCGAACATGGCAAAGGCGAAATCATCGCCGAGCTGGATATCACCCCAGAACTATGGTTCTTCGCCTGTCACTTTGAAGAAGATCCGGTAATGCCCGGTTGTTTGGGCCTGGACGCAATGTGGCAGCTGATCGGCTTCTTCCTCGGCTGGAAAGGCAATAAAGGACGTGGCCGCGCACTGGGTGCCGGTGAGGTGAAATTCTTCGGCCAGGTACTGCCTACCGCCAAGAAAGTACGTTACGAAATTCAGATGAAGCGCGTAATCGAACGCAAACTGGTGATGGGTATCGGCGATGCCTCACTGCAGGTAGATGGCCGTGAAATTTATACCGCCAAGGATCTGCGTGTAGGGCTGTTCACCTCCACCGACGGCTTCTGATCAAGAACAATATAACGACAACAAACGCGACACACAGAAAGGGTATTACCATGAAACGTGTAGTGGTTACAGGCATGGGCATCGTATCCTGCCTAGGCAACGATAAGGAATCGGTTACTGCGTCCCTGCGCGAAGGCCGTTCCGGTATTCGCTTCAAAGAGGAATACAAGGAAATGGGTCTGCGCAGTAACGTGGCAGGCCAAGTAGACATCGATATTTCCGAACACATCGACCGTAAACCTTTGCGTTTCATGGGCGATGCAGCGGCCTATGCATACATTGCCATGGGCCAGGCTATCGCCGACGCCGGTTTAACAGAAGATCAAGTATCCAACATCCGCACCGGAATCGTAGCCGGCTCCGGTGGTGGCAGCTCCAAGAACCAAGTTGAAGCCGCCGATATTCTGCGCGCCAAAGGCGTCAAACGCATTGGGCCCTATATGGTTCCCCGCGTGATGACCAGCACCGTGTCCGCATGCCTGGCCACCCCATATAAAATCAAAGGGGTCAACTACTCCATCACCTCAGCCTGCGCCACCAGCTCCCACTGCATCGGCAACGCCATGGAGTTAATCCAACTGGGCAAACAGGACGTAATGTTCGCGGGCGGCGGTGAAGAAGAACACTGGAGCCTGACCATGATGTTTGACGCCATGGGTGCACTCTCCTCCAAGTTCAATGATACGCCAGAAAAAGCGTCCCGCGCGTTCGATGCAACCCGTGACGGTTTTGTTATCGCTGGCGGCGGCGGCATGCTGGTGCTGGAAGAGTACGAACATGCCAAAGCCCGTGGCGCGAAAATCTACGCAGAGCTGGTAGGCTATGGCGCTACCTCGGATGGCAGCGACATGGTTGCCCCCTCTGGTGAAGGTGCTACCCGCTGCATGCAAATGGCCATCGCCACCGTAGACACCCCCATCGACTACATCAATGCCCACGGTACCAGCACGCCAGTAGGCGATGTGGCTGAAATGGGCGCTGTGCGCAACGTATTTGGTGATAACATGCCAGTGGTTGGCTCTACTAAATCACTGACCGGTCACTCACTGGGCGCTGCTGGCGTGCAAGAGGCCATTTACAGCTTGTTGATGATGGAGAACGACTTTATTGCTGAATCCATCAACATTGAGCAACTGGATGAAAAGCTGGAAGGCGCCAACATCGCCCGCGAGCGCAAGGACAACGCCGGTTTGAAAACGGTGATGTCCAATAGCTTTGGCTTTGGCGGTACCAACGCTACTCTAGTGTTTCGCAAGATGGGCTGACCTTTAGGGTTGATTGAGGTTATCCGCGAAATCGTAAAAAAGGCAGCTTCGGCTGCCTTTTTTATTGGACGTAAGAAACCACACTTCCGCGTAAATGCCGGTAGTGTTCAGAATTCTGTGTCATTTCTTTATCATTAGACCAAAAGAGGTGACCTATGACCAAACCTACTTTCGATATGGAAGCCGCCCTCAAAGCCCTGCGTGAAGGCCAAGACCTCACTGGCAAGGACGGCATCCTGACACCCCTGATCAAACAGCTCACTGAGGCCGCCATGAAGGCCGAGCTGGAAGAGCATCTGGCCAACGAGGAAGCCCCTAACCGTAAGAACGGCAAGTCTTCCAAGACCATAAAAGGCCCTACGGGCAGCTTTGAGCTGGATACCCCCAGAGACCGGTCTGGCACCTTCGAACCCCAGCTGGTCAAAAAGAACCAGACTCACCTCACCGATGAATTGGAACGCAAGATCCTGGCTCTGTTTGCCCTGGGTAACAGTTATCAGGATATCCGCGGCCATATTGCCGATCTCTACGGTGTCGAGCTTTCCAATGGTACCATCAATGCTGTCACCGACAAGCTTCTCCCAGAGCTTCAGGCATGGCGTGAGCGAGATCTGGAGGCTATCTATCCGATCGTCTGGCTGGATGCGATTCACTACAAGATCAAGGAAAACGGCCGCTATGTCAGCAAGGCTATCTACACCATTCTGGGCCTCAATATCGAAGGCAAGAAGGAGCTGCTGGGCCTGTATTTATCGGATCAGGAAGGTGCTCACCACTGGCTATCTGTGTTGACCGACCTGAACAACCGGGGCCTAAAAGATATTCTGATTGCCTGCGTGGATGGCCTGAAAGGCTTCCCTGAAGCCATTGAGACCATCTACCCCGACACCGAGATTCAGCACTGCATCATCCACCAGATCCGCAACTCCATGAAGTACGTTGCCTCCAAAAATCAGAAAGCCTTCATGAGTGACCTGAAGTGCGTTTACAAGGCTACCACCCTCAACGCCGCAGAAATTGCCTTGGACGACCTGGAAGCCAAATGGGGCGACAAATATCCAATGGTAATCCAGTCTTGGCGCAGTAAATGGCCGACGTTATCGACTTACTTTAAGTACCCGGATTACGTGCAGAAGGCGATCTACACGACAAACGCTGTCGAGGCTGTACACCGCCAGTTCCGAAAACTCACCAAGACGAAAGGCGGCTTCCCTAATGAAAACAGCTTACTGAAGCTGTTGTATGCCGGTATACTCAAAGCCACTGAGCGATGGACTCACCCGATACAGAACTGGAACCTGACGCTGTCACAGCTCACAATCCACTTCCCAGACCGGCTGGAGAAATACATCAGCTTATGACGCCACTAGGCTGACACAGAATTTTGAACGCCCTCTAAATGCCACGCACAAAAAAACGCCAGCGGTTAAGCTGGCGTTTTTATTAAGCGCTAGTCTCAGGAGAGATTAGAACTTGTGGACGATACCAACACCCAGGTTATCTTTGCCTGAGTCAAGCTCAGAAACTTCAAAACTATAAGTATTGTAGTATGCATAAGCGGTTGTTTGCTTAGACAGCTTGTGATCTACACCCAAAGACAGTGCTTCCACATCAATATCTTGTTCCACACCATCAATTTCAGTAGTGGCAGAAGAGTACTGAACTTTAAACAAATTTGACCCTGCAGTGAAGCCAGCGCTCAAGACATATCCATCTTGCTCCAATGAGCCACCATCCACATCTTCATCACTGTTCTCAGCCATCTGATAAATCACCCCAAACTGGAACGCATCCATTTGGTATTGACCCACCAATCGCAAGGTATCAAAGCGAGAGCTAAAGACGCCAAACGATTCTTCATAGTCTTCGGCATCATCAGG
The DNA here is from genome assembly GCF_002863865.1 of Ketobacter alkanivorans. Lineage (NCBI taxonomy): Bacteria > Pseudomonadati > Pseudomonadota > Gammaproteobacteria > Pseudomonadales > Ketobacteraceae > Ketobacter > Ketobacter alkanivorans. The sequence goes on from NZ_CP022684.1 coordinate 1,069,424, forward strand.
ATCCAGCATAGCTGTAAGTTCATCAAGAGCAGGATTCTTGATGCTGGAGCCCACCTCGGAATCATAGGCAATTGCTCCATATAGACCATCTTGCTCAAATGTTACGGATGCAGAAAAAGCATCAGCTGGGCCATCTTTAGCATCTTGGCCTGGAACATCCAGGTCATACTCTTCGCCAGGCTGCATAGCAATATTAAACTGCACTCCACCCATATCCGCAGTGGAATACTGGATAACGTTACTGAGGCGGTTCTCACCAACAATCACGTAACCAATATCACCAGACAAGTCATTGAACAGGTCAACCTTTCCCTGTGCTTTCTTTAAAGGGCTATCAAACTTACCCACTTTAACAGTACCAAAGCCGCCCGACAAACCAACAAATCGATCTCGTTGAGACATGTCTTCGCCACTATCAATGTTTACTCCCCACTCGATTTGATAGATAGCTTTCAGGTCATCAGTAATATTCTCACTACCTTTAACACCTACGCGAGAAGCGTTGCTAATAACCTGCCAATTATCCGAATCCAAGTCTAAATCTTCACTTGGGAGCTCGATATTCCAATCAACCATTTCGTAAGATACATTCACCTTACCGTAAACAGTAGGTCCATCTGCCAAAGCCACACCTGGCATAGCAATAGCAGCACCAATAGCTAAAGGAAGCAATTTTACTTTCATTTTTCTCTCCTAGAGGGTCCGAGGTTTTTTCGCAAATATTGTCGGCTTACGAACGGAGCGAAGTATGAATAAGCACTATGACACTTTCGTGACAAACGCATTATTCAAAATGACATCATTAGAATGAATTTAATACGGGGATCATTGGGCACAGCCCACACCATTTGTAGTCGATGCATTATGTGTTATCTCCGTATTTTTCTAATAATATCCTTCCCCTACGCGACCGCCTTAAACAAAAGAATCCGCGACATCGCCCATATGCACAAAAAAGCGATGTTTCGATTATATGACAATCAAGTTAAATGCAAAGAGCTTAGTGCACTTTTTTTGGTCGAAAAGCACACCAAATTCATGACTTGAAACAATATTGGTGCAGTTTGCTGCATAAGTGATCTGAAAGCACACCAATGGGCTGCTACTTTTGATTCACCCACTGCAAAAATGCATCACGGTCAGCATCAGAGGCGCTTTTCCACAGCGACTGCAAACTTTCCATCACTGACTGATTCGCCATTGGCGCTGACACCGGCGCTGCGGTTTGCACCTGATCACTTTCGAATTCATACACCGGTGCCACAGCAGAGCGCAGCTGTGTCATGAACGTTCTGGGCCGGCTCAGCTCCACTGTCGCTTCAACTGTCTGCTTGTTCGCGACATTAATCACGTTAAATTCCGGCTTTTCGGCAAAGCTTTGAGCAGCCCCCAGAGTCACCTGCTTTGGATTAACAACCTGATAGGTCTTACCCGCTTCTGCAAGAAACGTGATTTTTGCAGGGCGAGAAACCACTTTTTCGTGCTCATCATTGGATATTTCAAACAGATCCGAATACTCCACCATCAAAGTACGCTCACCGGCTTGCACGCGATAAGTGGTTTGCTGGCCAATGAAGCCCGTGCTCACCTCATCGTTATCAATATATTTAAACAACACAGTTGGTGAAGATTTGATCAGAGCAGCTTGTTTGTCCTGGCCTTCATACAGGTTTTGTACTTTCTGACTGGCGCATGCCGATAACAAAGAAACCAGCAACACAGAGAGAATCAGACGCTTCATAAAATCATTTCCTTAATCACAGCGGAGTTTTCGGCATCATATTACAGAATTATGTCACGGCTGTGACATACATTCTTAGCACGCATAAAATTCATGACGGAAACCGGCGATCGAAGAACAGGCTGCAGAACAGGTGCGCGGGCCTCTATCCCAGCAGTAATTTAACACCCACTACTACCAGCAAGGCTGCAAAGATCTTTTTAAGAGTGGCCGCCGGTAATCTGTGGGCCAGACGGGCACCGACTTGAGCGAAGATAACGCTGGTAACAGAGATCCCAAGCAGTGCAGGCAGATAGACATAGCCAAAACTGTATTCAGGTGTTGATTCATCCCACCCGGTAACGATAAAACCAAAGGCTCCCGCTACTGCGATTGGCATTCCCCCTGCGGCTGAGGTGCCAACAGCCTGCTGCATCTTAACGTTGCACCAGGTCAGGAAAGGCACACTAAGAGACCCTCCGCCGATACCGAATATTGCAGAAATTGAGCCTATCACCACACCCACCAACGATAGCCCCGCCTTACCAGGAAGCTCTCGGGACGCCTTGGGTTTTACTCCGGCCGCCATCTGCAGTGCTATGAGTATGGCAAATACACCAAACAGCATCTGCAATACTCGGCCGTTGATGATGTCTGCCAGCTTGGCACCCAAAAGGGCTCCGCCGGCTAATCCAAATGCAAACCAGGTAAGCACAGGCCAAAGCACAGCGCCTTTTTTATGATGCTGATAAACTGATCCAGAGGAGGTAATGATGATGGTGGCAAGGGAGGTGCCCACTGCCATATGAGTGAGCACGTCGGGTGAAAACTGAATTGCGCTAAAAGCGTAGATCAACACCGGGACAATAATTAAACCGCCGCCCACACCAAGCAGGCCAGCGGCTAACCCTGCCACTATACCCAGGGCAGGGTATATCAAGTATTCCATTAACCGGTGAAGCCGTAACTCATTAAACGCTGATAGCGCTCCGCCATCAGGGCTTCTTCATCTTTGGCGGTAAGGCGCTCCAGGTTTTCGATCAAGGCAGCCTTAAGTGAATCGGCCACTGCGCTATGATTACGATGACTGCCACCCAGCGGCTCCGGAATAATCTGATCCACCAGCCCCAGCTCATGCAGTCGTTCAGCCGTGAGCCCCATGGCGGCTGCCGCATCCGATGCGTACTCGGCACTTTTCCAAAGAATGGAGGCACAGCCTTCGGGCGAAATGACTGAGTACGTACTGTACTGAAGCATCTGTAAATGATCACACACGCCAATGGCCAGCGCACCGCCGGAGCCACCTTCGCCGATGACAGTGGCGATGATGGGGGTTTTCAAACTGGCCATTACCGCTAGATTACGGGCGATGGCCTCGCTCTGACCTCGCTCTTCTGCTTCGATGCCAGGATAAGCTCCGGGGGTATCGATAAAGGTCAGCAGTGGCATTTTAAAACGCTCCGCCATCTGCATCAGGCGCATGGCCTTGCGATAGCCCTCTGGCTGCGGCATGCCAAAATTACGGCGTACTTTTTCTTTAACATCCCGACCTTTCTGATGGCCGATGATCATTACCGGCTTGCCGTCCAAACGGGCCACACCGCCAATAATGGCCTTGTCATCCCCAAAGGTACGATCACCGTGGAGCTCATCGAACTCGGTAAAAATCAGGTCGATATAATCCAAGGTGTAGGGACGCTTGGGGTGGCGCGCCAGCTGGGCAATTTGCCAGGAGGTTAAATTGGAAAAGATGGTTTCAGTCAGCGAAAGGCTCTTGTCTTTCAGCTGTTTCACTTCATCGGTAATATTCAGTGCGGTGCTGTCGCCCATATTGCGCAGCTCGTTAATCTTGGATTCCAGTTCTGCGATAGGTTGTTCGAAATCCAGATAGTTAGGATTCATAACTCATTGATCCTGTTTAATTGTTATAGGCTATGGGTTAGCGAGTTTATTCAGCCCAATACCTTACGTGAAGCGCGCCAACCTGTCGAGATTTAGGCTGGCAAGAAGGGGCGCGATTTTGTGGCAAAATGTTATCCCAACCGGCTGGCAGTCAGGATCAGCGATAATGCACTGTCAGGGTTCGCTCACCACACAGCTGCTCTAATTGTTTTATAAGCTCCGGCTTGGGGGAAATACGCCAGTCGTCCCCCAGGTATAGGCGTCCATGAGCACCCTGACGGGCATACTGAATCCGGACCTTGCAGCCGCCTTCGCGATAGGGTGTCAGGGCAGCCTGCAATTGTTGGCTGAACTCTGGCCCTACTCGGGACTGGTCGATGTCTAAACTGATCAAACGGGCGTAGTTTTCCCGCGCTTGAGCGATACCAAAGACTTTGCGGGTTACCATTTTCAGGCCGCCGGAGTAGTCATCCATGCTGACATCCCCTTCCACCACCAGTACCGCATCTTTGATAAGCTGATCCTTATATTCTTCATAGGTATCAGAGAAGATGGATATTTCCAAACGCCCGCTCTTGTCATCCAACGTCAAGAATGCCATTTTGTCGCCGCGTTTGTTTTTCATGACCCGCTGAGCAATCACCAGCCCGGCCACGATGGAGCGCGACTCTTTAGTGTTACCTGGTTTCACATCGGCGATCCGACAAGAGATAAAGTGGGAAATCTCCTCTAGATACTGATCTATAGGGTGTCCGGTCAGATACAGGCCAAGGGTATCTTTTTCGCCGTTAAGACGCTCATCATCACTCCAGGGTTTGACCTTGGCCCACTCGGGTTCGGGCTGCTCCTCTTCTTCCACAGCACCGAACATGTCCATGATGCCAAGATCCTGGTTTTTACTTTCCTGCTCGGCGTAACGCATGGCCTCCTGCAGGCTGGCCATAAGAGTGGCGCGGTCTGGCCCCAGCTTGTCCAATGCGCCGGCACGCACCAAGGCTTCCATAGAGCGCTTATTGAGTTTTTTCAGATCGACTCTGCGGCAGAACTCAAACAAGTTTTTGAAGGGCTTATTAGCGTCGCGGGCCTCCAGGATAGCCTCGATGGGGCCCTCCCCCAATCCTTTGATTGCGCCTAACCCGTACACAACCTGCTCTTGCTCACCCACTGTAAACTTGTACTCACTGACGTTCACATCCGGCGACACAATAGCCAGTTTCATGCGACGACATTCATCAATCAACGTCACCACTTTGTCGGTGTTGTGCATATCGGCAGACAGCACCGCGGCCATAAAACCAGCTGGATAATGGGCCTTGAGCCAAGCTGTCTGATACGACACCAGTGCATAGGCAGCGGAGTGGGATTTGTTAAAGCCGTACTTGGCGAACTCTTCCATGGTGTCGAAGATTTCGCCTGAAAGTTTAGGGTCGATGCCATTCTTGGCAGCACCATCCACAAACAAACCCCGTTGCTGGGCCATAACGTCGGCTTTCTTTTTACCCATAGCACGACGCAACAAATCAGCGCCGCCCAGAGTAAAATCTGCCAGCACCTGGGGAATCAGCATCACCTGTTCCTGATACAGAATGGTGCCGTAGGTGGTATCCAGAACAGGCTTCAGATCGGGGTGGGGGTAATCTACCTTTTGCCGCCCATGCTTTCGGGCGATAAAGTCATCCACCATGCCAGAACCCAGAGGGCCAGGACGAAACAAGGCCACCAACGCGACGATGTCTTCGAAGGTGTTAGGTTTGAGGCGTTTTATCAGATCTTTCATACCCCGTGATTCCAGCTGGAATACGGCGGTGGTCTCGGCTCTTTGCAGCAGGTCAAAAGAAGCTTGGTCATCGAGCGGAATTCGCTCAATGTCTACCGGTGGCTCGCCCTGCTTTTCCAATACAGGATTGATGGTTTTCAGGGCCCAGTCCACGATGGTCAACGTGCGCAGGCCGAGGAAATCGAACTTCACCAAGCCCGCTGCTTCCACATCGTCTTTATCAAACTGGGTAACCAGGTTGTTACCGTGTTCATCGCAATAGAGAGGCACGTAATCCGTAAGGGCAGAAGGCGCAATGACCACACCTCCGGCGTGCTTACCCACGTTACGGGTAATACCTTCCAGCTTGAGGGCCATGTCCAGCAGTTCACGGACGTCCTCATCGCGATCGTACAATTCTTGCAGCTGGGGCTCCTGCTCTATGGCTTTGCTGAGTGTCATACCGACTTCAAAGGGAATCAGTTTGGCAATACGATCCACGAAACCGTAGGATCGACCTTGTACTCGCCCAACATCGCGCACTACCGCTTTTGCCGCCATCGAACCGAATGTAATGATCTGGCTGACCGCATTACGACCATATTTTTCGGCCACATAATCGATAACACGATCACGACCGTCCATACAAAAGTCAACGTCGAAATCGGGCATGGATACCCGCTCAGGGTTGAGAAACCGTTCGAACAGCAGATCGTATTCCAATGGATCGAGGTCGGTTATTTTCAGCACGTAGGCAACGAGAGAGCCTGCGCCGGAGCCCCGCCCCGGCCCCACCGGCACACCATTGTTTTTGGCCCATTGGATAAAGTCCGCAACAATGAGGAAGTACCCAGGAAACCCCATCTGAATGATTACATCCAACTCACTCTGCAAACGCTCATCATAAGGTTTGCGGATTTCGGCAAACCCAGGATCATTCACGTCATACAGAAAGGCCAGGCGTTGCTCGAGCCCCTTGCGGGATTCGGCGATGATAAAGTCGTCCAACGTCATGCCTTCAGGCACTGGGTAGTCCGGCAGGAAATAGGTGCCCAGGGGGATCTCAAAACTGCAGCGCTTCGCTATCTCAACCGTGTTTTCGATGGCCTCAGGGATGTCCTGAAACAGCTCACACATCTCTTCGGGGGATTTCAGATACTGCTCTTCACTGTAGCGTTGCTCACGACTGGGGTCTTCCAGTGTCCAACCCTCGTATATACAGACGCGGGTTTCGTGGGCTTCAAAGTCATCCCGTTTCAGAAAACGGACATCGTTGGTCGCCACCACCGGCAAGTTGAACTTCTGCGCGACATCTACAGCAAGGTGCAAATAGGTTTCATCATCCTGACGCGAGGTACGGTGAAGCTCCAAATAAAACGAATCAGGAAACAGCTCGCTGTACTCTGCAAGCAGCTGCTCGACTTTGTCGTGCTTCCCCCCTAGTAATGCACGACCGATTTCGGCTTGCCTGCCACCGGACAAACAGATCAAGCCATCTGTTTTTTGTCGCAGGTAGTCACGGGCAATAATTGCTTTGTCGAGCTTTTGGCCATGTAGATAAGATTCAGACACCAGTTCAGTCAGGTTGCGATAACCTTGTAAGCTTTTGGCGAGCAATACGATCTGGGTTGGCGGCTCATCGGGCTGGGCTGATTCAAGCAGTACGTCTGCGCCGTAAATGGGTTTGAGCCCCGCATCCATGGCAGACCGCTGAAACTTCACCAGGGCGAACATGTTGCAGAAATCCGTAAGAGCCAAGGCTGGCATATTCATTTCAGAACACAATTTCGCCAACGGCTTAATACGCACCAGTCCATCCACCAGTGAATATTCAGAATGAATACGCAGATGTACGAATGGTTGTGTCATGTTAGTGCGCCTGTGCTGTAGGTGAGTTTAATCCAGCAATTTTGCCACCGGCCCGAACGAGCGGCGGTGTATTTCCGTAGGGCCGAGCTTATGCAAGGCATCCATGTGAACTTTGGTAGGATAGCCTTTATGCTTGGCAAAGCCATAGCCAGGATAGCGCTGCTCCATCTCATCCATCTCTCGGTCACGAGTGACTTTAGCGAGGATAGAGGCCGCGCTGATGCAGGGTTCAGTGAGATCCCCTTTTACAATTGCCTGAGATGGGCAGGGCAAATTCGGACACCGATTACCATCCACCAAGGCAAATTCTGCCATCGGTGACAGTTGTTCTACTGCCCTCTGCATAGCCAGCATACTGGCGTGCAAGATATTGAGTTTATCTATTTCCTCTACATTGGCTCGGCCAATGGCCCACGCCAGAGCATCCCGCTGGATGATCTCAAACAGAGCTTCGCGCTTTTTTTCTGAGAGTTTCTTGGAATCGGTAAGCCCCGCAATGGGTTTGTCAGGATGAAGTATCACCGCTGCAGCAACCACATCCCATGCCAATGGCCCGCGCCCGACCTCATCAACACCTGCGATCAGTTTACCATTGGCGAAGCCAATCTCAGCCTGCATTTACTACGCCCTCACCCGCCGAACTAGCCTGCTTTTCGAGCAAACCGGCAATGGCCGCAGCGGCCTGCTCGCTGGCATTCATATTCAGTTGATCGTGGATTTCACCGAAACGTGCCTGCATGGTCTTACAGCGCTGTGGATCCTGCATTAAACCAAAGAGCGCACGAGCCAGAACCTCCGGGCGTGCATTTTCCTGCAAGAATTCAGGGGCAATTTCTTCATCCGCCAGTAAGTTGGGCAGGGCAATAAACTTGTTCTTCACCAATGGGGACAAAATCGCATGAGTAATCGCCCCCCAGCTGAAGGCCACTACCATCGGGCGTTTCAGCAACATGGCTTCCAATGTCACGGTGCCAGAGGTAGCCAACACGTAATCAGCGCCCGCCATCACCTCTCGGGCATGACCATCCACCAACTGGATGGGCAATTCAGTATTCAGTTGTTTCAACTGCAGTTCGAACTGGTGTCGACGCTGATCATTCGCTAACGGCACAATAAACTTGGTTTGGGGGCTCATGATGGCTATCAGGCGCATGGTTTCCAAAAACAATGGGCCCATGTATTTCAGTTCACCACCGCGACTTCCTGGTAGAACCGCTACAACCTTATCGGCCGGCGCAAATTCCCAATAGCGCTTGGCGCGGTCATGATCGATTTTGGAATCAATATCTGTCGCAAAGGGGTGCCCAACAAACTTTACCGGTACATCAAAGCGTTTATAGAAATCTGCCTCGAACGGAAGCAGTGTCAGCATCAAATCCACATCGCGGCGAATTTTGAAAACCCGCTTCTGTCGCCAGGCCCAAACGGTTGGTGAAACGTAGTGTACGGTTTTGATACCGTGCGTTTTTAAGAAGCCTTCTACGGGTAGATTGAAATCAGGGGAATCAATACCGATGAACACATCAATTTTTTCATCGAGAAATCGCTGTTTTAAAGTCTTGCGAATATTGAGTAGTTCTCGCAACCGGCCCAGCACCGCAAATATACCCATCACACTCAGTCGGTCTATGGGGAAAAGACTTTCGCAACCGGCCTCGATCATAGCCGGACCACCAATCCCCACAAATCGAGCGCTCGGCCAGTGTTTGCGCAACGCCTTAATCAGGCCGGCACCCAGCTGGTCACCGGACATTTCGCCCGCAACAATGCCAACAGTGATCGCAGAACTGTTATGAGGAGGCATATCAGTACCGAAATTAGCGGGCAATGCCACGACTGGAAGACTTTATCGAATCGATGAAAAGCTGTAGATTGGGATCGTGGGGCTTCGCTTCGAGCTGAGCCAAAGCCTGCTCGAGTTTCAATCCACGCATGTACACGGTTTTGTAGGCATCTTTCAATAACGACATGGATTCCTTGCTGAAATTGCGCCGCCGCATGCCTTCAAAATTCATACCTGCGGGCCTTGCCGGGTTACCCGCTACCATCATAAAGGCTGGCACGTCCTTACCGGTCAACGCTCCCATCCCCAGCATTGCATAAGGCCCCACGTGACAGAACTGGTGAGCACCGGAAAACCCGGCAAAAATCACATCATGGGCCACATGCACGTGCCCAGCCATGGTGGCATGGGCTGCAAAAATATTATCATCGCCGATCTGGCAGTCATGGGCCACATGCACGTATCCCATGATCAGGTTGCGACTGCCGATACGGGTTACACCTTCATCCTGTATGGTTCCACGATGAATCGTACAACACTCACGAATGTGGTTATCGTCACCAATTTCCAGGCGGGTTGGTTCGCCTTTGTATTTTTTGTCCTGGCAATCCTCTCCCACCGAGGCAAACTGGAATATGCGATTACGCTTGCCAATCTTGGTGGGGCCTTTAATGCAGGCATGAGAATTAACTACGGTACCAGAGTCGATTTCGACACCGGGACCGATATAGGAAAACGGGCCAACTTCGACATCCGCAGCCAGCTCCGCCTTTGGATCAACTACAGCTTGTGGGTGGATCAATCTACAAATCCCTTTCTGCACAGGTTATATCGGAAACGGCGACCTCTTGCCCGTCCACCGTTGCTACCGCATGGAACTTCCAAATAGTACGTTTTCTGGATTTAATGGTAGCTCGCATCACCAACTGCTCACCCGGCAAAACCGGCCGACGAAACTTGGTTTTATCTACAGAGGCCACCACATAAACCTTGTTGCTGCTGGCAGTCTGACCGACTGTCTTGAACGCCAGCAAGCCCGCCGTTTGCGCCATTGCCTCGATAATGAGTACGCCGGGCAAAATAGGGTTATCGGGAAAATGCCCTTCAAATACTGGCTCATTATTGGAAATGCCGCGTACCGCAACAATGTACTCCCCTTCAACCAGCTCAAGCACCCTGTCCACTTGCAGGAATGGGGCACGATGGGGAAGGATCTCTTTAATTTCGTTAATATTCATCATAGTTCAACGGGTAGAATCTATCTCATTTTAAATCACTAGCTTAGGGGGATTCCAGCAACAATTCATCTCTTATAAGGTAACACGATATGAATCACTGGTCAGAGGTTTGCTGAGATTTTAACAGCTTCTCCAGTCGGCTGATTTTGCGGGCCATTTCATCGAGCTGACGGAACCGCGCTGCATTTTTGCGCCAAAGAGACGTGGTAGACATGGCGGTACCTGAGGAATAGGAGCCGGGCTCTGTAATGCTTTTGGTAATAGCGCTGCGCATGGTGAGATGAACTCGATCTGTTATCTCAAGGTGTCCGGCAATGCCAACGGCACCGGCAATTGTACAGTACTTACCAATTTTGGTGCTTCCCGCGATGCCGGTACAACCGGCGATGGCGGTACACTCCCCTATCTCAACGTTGTGCGCTATCTGAATCTGGTTATCCAGAATCACCCCGTTGCCGATAATCGTATCCTGAATGGCACCGCGATCGATGGTGGTATTAGCGCCCACCTCCACATCATTGCCAATGCTGACCGCACCCACCTGGGCGATTTTCTGCCACTGGCCTTGGTCATTGGCAAAACCGAAGCCATCGGCACCAACCACTACACCACTGTGAAACGTGCAGCGATCACCGGTTTTGACGCCATGATAAAACGTTACGTTGGCATGCAGCGTTGTGTTTGCACCGATGCTGCAATTTGCACCCACTACAGCCCCTGCACCAACCTCGACGTTGTCCGCCAGTACAGCGCCAGACTCAATAACCGCCATTGGGCCAATTCGACACCCGGCACCCAACACGGCATCCGTTGCCACATAGGCAGAAGGATGCACTCCGCAATCTGGGCGAGGACGACGATCGAAAAAGTGGGATACTTTGGCGTACATCAGATAAGGGTTATCTGCCACCAATGCGGCCACAGGGCAATCGCTGGCAAACTGTGGATTGATAATAACCGCAGTGGCGGCTGTGCTATCAAGTTGGCGACGATACATGGGATTGGCAAGAAAACTGAGCTGCCCGCTCCCGGCGCTGCCCAAGGTAGCAAGACTATGCACCTCGAGATTCGGATTGCCGACCAGTTCCAGACCCAACGACTGAGCCAGATCCCCCAGTCGCCAGCTTGATTTAACCACCGCGCCAACCATAACTATTAGTCTTTAATGCTGTTCATCTTCTGGACCACCATATCCGTTATGTCCAGCTTGGGGTTGATACCCACAACGACGTCGCTGCGCAGCACCATATCTATGCCTTGCTCTGCGATCACAGCGTTCACTGCTTTCTTGAACTTGGGCAGCAATGATTCGACCACTTGCCGCTCATCAGCCTGACCGCTCTTTTGTAGCTGCTGCTGCTTGAATTTGAGCTCGTTGGCAATTTCCATAAGTTCTTTTTCCATCTTATGCTTTTCATCGGTGGACATGATGGCAGCATCTTTCTGCAGCTTTTCCTGCAGGTTCTTACCCTTCAAGCTGAGCGCTTCCAAGCCTGCACGCTCACGCTCAAATTCACCCTTGAGCTTCTCAATTTTAAGCTTGCCTTCCTCGGTACCCATCACAGCACGCATAAAATCCACTGTCACAATCTTGGAAGCTTCTTCAGCCATTGCAGATTGCAGCGCAAACAAACCCAACAAAACCACTAATATTTTCTTCACAACAAACCTCATTATTCTGTGTATAGAGTTAGAACGGTTGCCCCAGAGAGAACTGGAACGACTGCACATCATCACCGGGCTGATCATTAAAGGCCTTGGACAGGCTGAATGACAGAGGGCCAATACCGGTTATCCACGACAGGGCTATACCCGCAGACATGCGCATCTCACTTAGCTCGAAACCATATTCGTCTTTACGATGGGTATCAAACACGTTACCCGCGTCGATAAAGAACAGGGTACGGAATGATCGACTGTCTTTAACAAAGGGCATCGGAAATATGAATTCGGCGCTGGCTTCTGCCAGGAAATTACCACCAATCGCTCGGGGATCACCAAAGTCATAGGCTGACTGAATCTCACGAGGGCCCAGAGAGCGATCCTCATAGCCACGAATAGACCCAAAACCGCCAGCATAATAGTGCTCATAAAATGGCGGCTTATCATCATCGCCATAGGCATCCAGATAACCCAGTTCAGAGCGCAACCTCAATACCCAATCCTGAGTTATAGGGAAATACTTCTGTGACTGCAAACTGGATTTGAAATACTCAAGGTCACTACCGGGCGAGGTAATCTGCAGCGAAACCGTGTGAGACGATCCTCGGGTCGCGAATACTCCACGGTTCAACGTGCTAATAGACCAAGAACCCGTGAGAGGGAAATTCAGGAAATCCTCTGATTGAGTGAAAGCACCATTAATGTTTGCTTCATACAGGTCATAGCCTACCAACTCCCATACCTGGAGCGGTGAACGCCGACTGCCGTAGACCGTCACACTCTCGAAACCAATGCCGAAACTCAATCGCGAGATATCACTGGTCGGGTACCCAAAGGTTAAATTACCGCCCAAGCGATCCGATGCCCAGTTGGAAATTACGTCGTCTTCACTGATATCAGTTTTTTGGTAGAACAGCGAGTACCCTCGGGACACACCGTCAATGGTGTAATAGGGATCGAGGAACGAGAAGCTGATGCTGTCACGAATATCGCTGCGATTGGCCGCAATAGTCACCCTGTTGCCAGTACCCAAAAAGTTGGTTTGAGACAGGTTGGCACCAAAGACAAAACCGGTTCCCTGCTGATACCCCACACTGGCACCGATGGAGCCGGATGGCTGCTCTTCTACCGAGTAGGTGACGTCCACCTGATCGTCTTCACCGGGGACCCGCGGCGTCTCCACCGTCACACCTTTGAAGAAGCCGAGTCGCTCAAGGCGCACCTTGGAGTTTTCGATCAACTGACCAGAAGCCCAGGAGCCTTCCATTTGCCGCATTTCACGACGCAACACCTCATCGCGGGTTTTGGTGTTACCTAAGAAGTTAATTCGGCGCACATACACCCGGGTACCAGCATCCACGTAGAAAGTCACATCTACCGTATTATCCCCGGCTGGAGACAGTGACGGTACGCCGTTGACGTTGGCGAAGGTGTATCCCTCATTACCCAAGCGCTTGGAAATCAGTTCATTCGAGGTGGTCACCAGCGAACGGGAGAAAGTCTGCCCTGAACGCAACAAAATCAAACGACGCAGATCCGCCTCAGGTACTTTGAGGTCCCCGGTGAGTTTCACTTCGTTTACGGTAAAACGCTCACCTTCGGAAATATTAGCTGTGATATACACTTCTGATTTGTCGGGGGTTACCGATACTTGAGTGGATTCCACCCGGAAATTCACGTAACCGCGATCCTGATAAAAGGACGACAGCTTCTCCAGATCGCCGGATAGTTTTTCCCGCGAGTACTTGTCATCCCCTTTGAAAAAAGAAAACATGTGAGATTCTTTCAGCTCAAAGTTTTCCACCAGCTCTTCATCGGTGAATACAGTGTTGCCTACGATATCGACCTTGGAAATGGTCGCGACATCGCCTTCCTTGATTTTGATGTTGATAGCAACCCGGTTGCGAGGCAGAGGCTTCACCTCTGGCTCTACTCTGGCACCGTAACGGCCCTGGGCAATATACTGGCGCTCCAACTCAACCTTGAGGCGATCCAGCGTTACCCGCTGGAATACGCTGCCTTCACTGAGCCCAGCCTGTGATAGCCCCTGCATCAGGTTTTCGGTTTCGATGGATTTATTACCATCCAACTCTATGCTAGCAATCGACGGCCTTTCGCTTACCTGAACCACAAGGATATCGCCATCCCGCGCCAGGCTTATGTCCTGAAAATTGCCGGTTTTGAATAGAATACGAGCAGAACGGGCCAGAATGTTCTCGTTTACTTCATCCCCTACCTGTAATGGCAGCACGTTAAATACAGCACCAGCGGAGATTCGTTGCAGGCCTTCGACCCGGATATCTTTTATGACGAAGGAATCAGCCATTGCTGCGTTCGCAAAAAATGCCATCCAACACAACAACACTAATGTGGTAATTCGATTCATTTAACGCTCAAGTCCGAAGGAAATTGAAATGGTCCAAAAAGGCGGGATCAAAGCCCCATTATATCGTTATAAAATGCCAGCCCCATAAACATGACCAGCAAGCCGAGGCCAAGGCTGTTTCCTAATGCCTGTGCCTTCTCTGATACCGGGCTTCCTTTAATCATTTCAACGAGATAGTACATTAAATGCCCACCATCCAACACCGGGATGGGCAGCAAATTTAACACTCCAAGGCTGATACTTAAATAGGCCATAAAGCCAAGGAATGCTTCTATACCATAACCGGCACTGTCTCCTGCCACTTTAGCGATGGTAATAGGGCCACTGAGGTTATCCAGCGAGATCTTGCCAGTCACCATCTTTCCGATGGACATAAGCGTCAGCTCTACCCTGGACCAGGCATACGAGATGGATTTGCCAATTGCCGCAATCGGCCCATATTGCTGATCCCGGATCATAAAATCGGGGAACTGGGCAAATTCTTCAGGTGCATGAGCACCGATCTGCCCCATGGGCTCCCCGTTATCACCCTTTACCGTGTCGGGAGTGATTTGAACCAGCTGTTCCATCCCGTCACGAATGACCTTGAGCGTCATGGTGGTTCCGGGGTTTTCCTGGATCAGCATGACCCATTCACTCCAGTCCAGAATGTCTACATCATTGACCGACAGTACCTGATCTCCGGTTTTAAGCCCCTGACGCGCAGCGGCACCACCATCAACCAGCTTGCCCAGTATGGGGGGCACGGAAGGGAAGAACGGTTCCAGACCTAACAATTTAAGCGGGTGGGTTTTCTCAGCACCCTGCATCCAGTTCTGCAAATCGACAGACCGTTCAACGGTAGCGCTGCTGTTTTCCGGACGCACAGTGAACCGAACTTCAACGCTCTCTCCAATCCGGGAGATCAGCGCCATGGTGACGTCTTCCCAACTCTCGGTTGGTTCGCCATCGACAGCAATAATCTCATCCATGGTCTGAAACCCGGCTTCAGCTGCGTACCCTTTGGACTCAACATCGCCAACAAAGGGTGCCAGAGAGGTCACACCTGAGACAAAAACAACCCAGTACAGCAGTACCGCAAATACCAAGTTCACCAACGGGCCGGCTGCCACGATAGCGAAGCGCTGAAATACGGTTTTGTGGGCAAAAGAGAGGTGGCGCTGGTGCTCATTAACATCGCTGCCGGGTTCGCCCAGCATTTTAACAAAGCCACCCAAGGGGAGCGCCGCTATAACAAACTCGGTGCCTTGGCGGTCTTTCCATTTAACAAGGGGCTGCCCAAATCCGATGGAAAAGCGGATCACGCGCACACCACAACGACGAGCCACCCAAAAATGACCATATTCATGGACAAATATAAGCAGTCCAAGAGTTACAACGAACGCCAGCAGGGTTTGCAGAAAGTCGAACAAATCAGCCTCTATATTGTTGTTGTGTCAGCCATTCAAGTTAGCGGTTAAGTGATCGCAGGAGGCCCCGCGCCATTATACGGGCTTCTTCATCAGCCCTCAGGATAGTATCAATATCCACCGCATCCACCAACGTAATACGCTCTAATACCTGTTCTATCACTGTCGGGATAGCTGAAAAACTCAGGTTCCCATCCAGAAACGCAGCCACCGCTTCTTCATTGGCTGCATTCAGCACCACGGATGCTGTGCGCCCTGCCTGCATGGCTTCGCGGGCCAGCCGCAAGCAGGGGAAGCGAACCTCATCGGGCGCCTGAAAATCCAACTGCGCCACTTTAATCAGATCTAGGGGGCCCACTCCAGAATCCACCCGCTGCGGCCACCCGAGGCCATAAGCAATGGGGGTTCTCATATCCGGGTTGCCCATTTGTGCCAAAACTGAGCCATCCACATACTGCACCATGGAGTGAATGACACTTTGCGGATGCACCACCACATCAACCTGCTCTGGGTTTGCAGAAAACAGCCAGCAGGCCTCAATAAATTCCAAGCCCTTGTTCATCATGGTGGCAGAATCCACTGATATCTTACGCCCCATGGACCAGTTGGGATGGGCACAGGCCTGATCCGGCGTGACGCTCTCCAACTGATCCAATGGCAGATCACGGAAAGGGCCTCCAGACCCGGTAAGCAAAATGCGCGACACACCTTTTTCCGCCAATCCGCCCGCGTAATCCGAGGGCATACACTGGAAAATGGCATTATGCTCGCTGTCGATAGGCAACAGCTCTGCCCCACTTTGCTTTACTGCGGTCATGAATATCTGGCCGCTCATCACCAGGGCTTCCTTGTTGGCCAGCAATACACGCTTGCCTGCGCGTACGGCAGCCATAGTCGGCAACAAACCAGCAGCACCAACGATCGCAGCCATGACCTGATCGACTTCCTGCTGGCACGACACCGCCACCAAGCCCTCAGTGCCCGCCAAGACTTCAGTATCTGACCCCGCCTGCTGCAATCGGTTCCGCAATTGCTCCGCCAGCGGCTCATCCCGCATCACGGCGTAGCGAGGACAAAATTCTATCACTTGCGCGAACAATGTCTCCAAACTGGTATTGGCGGTCAGCGCGAATGCCCGATAACGATCGGGATGTCGCTTAAGCACATCCAACGTACTGACTCCAATTGAGCCGGTACTGCCAAGCACTGTGATGTTTTGGATGCTATTCATAGGGTGCCCGTCAGTGGAATACGCCCAGCACCAACATGCCGGCTGCGAATAACGGAACCGCTGCGGTAATGCTATCGATTCGATCCAGCACCCCGCCATGACCGGGCAGAACTTGGCTGCTGTCCTTGATGCCCCTGTGACGCTTAAACATGCTTTCCGCCAGATCGCCGAATACCGAGCCTACCACAGCCACCAGACTAACCAGCAGGAACCAGCCGAGCCCTAGGTTTTTTAGGGCGTCTGTTTGAGTGGCCACCAACAAGGCAATAACCAAGGTCAGGGCCAGCCCCCCCAGCAAACCTTCGATGGTTTTTCCTGGGCTCACATTGGGAGCCAGCTTACGCTTACCAAACGCGCGCCCGGCAAAATAGGCACCCGTATCAGCGCCCCAAACCAGCACAAAGGCATACAACATCCACCAGGGGCCACCGTCCTGACGGTGCAACACCACCAAACCCTGCCAAGCCGGAAGCAACAGAAGCAAGCCGATTCCACCTTGTATATAAGGGGACGCCCAGCGCGACACATTGTTGGGGTAGGCTCGTACCAGCGACACGGCTACCGCCCACCAAATGACAGCCAACCCCAGCACCCAATCTGTTTGCAGCCAGTATTCCAGCAACATGCCCACCACTACCAGCGCAGCATAACTGCAACGCCGGGCCTGACTGGTGATGCCCATTATATTGGCCCACTCCCAGGCAGCGACGGCCACTGGCAGCATCATAGCCAAAGCAAACCACTGAGTCGGCAAATAGAATATCGCCCCTAACACCAGGGGCAACAGTACAAGGGCGGTGATGATGCGCTGTTTTAGCATGTTATTGTTGGCTCGCTTCTATTTGTTCGCTGGTTCGCCCAAAGCGTCGCTGACGGCTCCGAAATTCAGAAAACGCTGCTTCCAGTGCCTGCTGATCAAAATCGGGCCAGAACAGATCAGTGAAATACAATTCGGCGTAGGCCAATTGCCACAACAGGAAGTTGCTGATGCGGTTATCACCGCCGGTGCGAATGCACAGATCCGGTGGCGGGAGATTGCCTAACGCCACATGGGACTGCATCAATTCAGTGGTAATGTCTTTAGGGTCAAGTTCACCAGCCTGGACTTTAAACGCCAGTTGCTGCGCTGCATTAGCGATGTCCCACTGCCCGCCGTAGTTCACCGCAACTGCGAACACCATCTGTTGGTTAGCAGCGGTCTGCTCCATGGCCAGTTGCATTTTACTGCGCAACTCATCGCTGAAGGCAGAAAGGTCGCCAATAAACACCAATTTAATGCCATTTTTGTGCAGGTCGGGCACTTCATCCGCCAACGCTTCCAGGAAAAGGTTCATCAGTGCACTAACTTCATCCTGCGGACGACGCCAGTTTTCACTGCTGAAGGCATACACGGTAAGCACTTCGACACCCAGCCTGGCGCAGCTTTCAACGGTATCACGTACGGTTTTAGCGCCCTGCTTGTGCCCCTCTACGCCACGCAGACCAAGCTGCTTGGCCCAACGGTTGTTACCATCCATGATGATGGCCACGTGACGCGGATTCGAGGACTGGACGCTGTCCAGATCCGGCGCAGAAGATTGTACTTTCACTGGTATCCTCTGGGGGTCAGGATGATTGGCAGAAAAAAGGGGCCGTAGCGGCCCCTCGAAGGGACTGGTAGGTTATACCTCCATCAAATCCGCTTCTTTTTTCTTCAGCATGTCTTCAATGATGGCGACGTATTTATCGGTCAGCTTCTGGATGTCATCCTGACCCTTACGCTCTTCGTCTTCACTGATTTCTTTTTCTTTCAGCAACTCTTTCAGGTCGCTATTGGCATCTCGGCGGATATTACGCACCGACACACGCCCTTGCTCTGCTTCTGCCTTACAGACCTTGGCCATTTCCTTACGAGTCTGCTCGGTCAAAGCGGGCATGGGCACCCGAATCAAATCACCATTACTGCTGGGATTGAGGCCTAAGTCCGCTTTCATGATGGCTTTTTCGATATCGGGAATCAGGTGTCGCTCCCAGGCACTGATCGCCAGGGTACGGCCATCTTCAATGGTGATGTTGGCTACTTGTTTTAGAGGGGTATCTGATCCGTAGTAGGACACCATTACCCCATCCAGAATACTGGGATGAGCACGACCGGTGCGCACTTTTTTGAAGGCATTTTCCAGCGCTTCAAGGGATTTTTTCATACGAGATTCGGCGTCTTTTTTAATATCGTCAATCACGGCCTTTATCCTTTTTCGATGAGGGTTCCATCAGCACCGCCCAAAGTGACGGTGAGCAACGAACCTGCTTGGTTCATATTGAACACGCGCACGGGCATATCGTGATCCCGGCACAGACAGATGGCAGTAAGATCCATGACTCCCAGCTTTTTTTCAAGCACTTCGTCATAAGTGAGACTATTGTATTTGACCGCTTCCGGGTTTTTCACAGGATCAGAATCGTATACGCCATCCACTTTGGTGGCCTTGAACACTACATCGGCCTCAACTTCAATACCGCGCAAACAGGCAGCAGAATCCGTTGTAAAGAACGGGTTGCCTGTACCTGCAGCAAATATCACGACGTCCCCTTGTTCCAGCAAACGCATGGAACGACGACGATCATAGTGCTCAACCACGCCGCTCATCTGGATGGCCGACATTAAGGTGGTTGAAATATTGGCGCGCTCCAGCGCATCACGCATGGCCAAACCGTTCATTACGGTAGCCAACATGCCCATGTGATCTCCGGTAACCCGATCCAGGCCAGCCTTCTGCAACGCAGCCCCCCGAAACAGGTTGCCGCCGCCTACCACCAGACCCACCTGTACGCCAATGCCTCGCAGCTGGCCGATTTCAAGGGCCATTCGATCCAGTACGTTTGGGTCTATGCCAAAGTCCATCTCGCCCATCAGGGCTTCGCCACTGAGCTTCAACAGGATACGTTTATACTTGGGGGTACGGTCAGACGCAGGCATGCATTACTCCAATATCAGGAAAGGGGTAGTTAACAAAAGGCACCCATGGGGGAGCATGATACCCAGAGTGTACCATGCAGTCCATGAGTGCCTTTTTGGAAGTATCTATTACTGGCCGCGAGCTTGAGCCATTACTTCGGCAGCAAAATCCACTTCTTCTTTCTCAATACCTTCACCAACTTCAATGCGGGTGAAAGAAGTCAATTCAGCACCAGCAGCCTTAACCAGCTTGCCAACAGTGGTATCTGGATCTTTAACAAAAGGCTGGTCAACCAAGCTGACTTCTTTCAGGAACTTGGAAATGCGTCCCAGTACCATCTTTTCGATGATGTCAGCAGGCTTACCACTTTCTGCCGCCTGAGCAGAGAAAATTTCTTTTTCTTTATCCAAAGTGGCTTGATCAACCTGGTCAGGGTTAACAACCAGCGGGTTGGAAGCCGCTACATGCATGGCCACATCTTTGCCCAGATCATCATTACCGCCATTCATGGAAACCAGAACGCCGATTTTACCACTGTGCACGTAAGCAGATACCAGGCCTTCGCTCTCTACAACGTAGGAACGGCGCACCTGAATGTTCTCACCGATTTTCTGCACCAGCGCGGAACGAGTCTCCTCGATTGAATCGCTGCCACCCTCAACCATAGCCACTTCCAGCAGCTTGGCGATGTCAGTTTCTTTGGTGGACAGAACGCGGTCAGCCACGCCATTGGCGAAGTTCAGGAAGTTATCATCACGGGCAACGAAGTCGGTTTCGCTGTTGATTTCCAACAGAATACCGGTTTTGCCATCGTCTGATACCTTGGCAATTACGATACCTTCTGCAGCCGTACGACCGGCTTTCTTGGCGGCTTTAGCCTGGCCAGACTTACGCAGGTTGTCGATTGCAGTTTCAATGTCACCATTGGTTTCTACCAGGGCTTTTTTGCATTCCATCATGCCCAAGCCGGTGCGCTCACGAAGTTCTTTTACCAGGGCGGCAGTCACAGCCATGAGAATATCCTCTTTATACCTTGAATGAATTTGGTTGCTATCTGATCAATTGGAAAAAAGGGGGCCAAGCCCCCTTTTTTGATCCGCCACAACAATGACTGTTATAACGTAATTGTGTGACGGCTATTTTTTAGCTGGCAGCAGGTGCTTCAGGGCTAGCTTCTTCAGCGACTTCAACAAAGCCGTCTGAGTCAGAGGCGCCGCCGGAAGTTTTTGCGTATTCAGCACCATCCAGACAAGCGTTGGCAATGGACTCAACATACAACTGAATGGCTTTGATGGCATCATCATTGCCAGGAATAACATAATCGATGCCGTCTGGGTTGCTGTTGGTATCCACGATACCGATAACAGGAATGCCCAGTTTGTTGGCTTCAGTCACAGCGATGCGCTCGTGATCAACGTCGATTACGAAAATCGCGTCTGGCAGGCCGCCCATATCCTTGATACCGCCTAAGCTGCGCTCCAGTTTTTCCATCTCACGGGTACGCATCAGTGCTTCTTTTTTGGTCAGCTTATCGAAGGTACCGTCCTGGCTCTGGGCTTCCAGATCCTTCAGGCGACGGATGGACTGACGAATGGTTTTCCAGTTGGTCAGCATACCACCCAACCAGCGGTGGTTTACGTAAGGCATGCCGGCACGGCGAGCCTGCTCCTGGATGATTTTGCTGGCAGCACGCTTGGTGCCAACAAACAGAATTTTGTTTTTGTGCGAAGTCAGTTTGTTAATAAACTGCAGGGCATCATTAAAGGCCGGAACGGTTTGCTCCAGGTTAATGATGTGAATTTTGTTACGGGCGCCAAAGATGAATTCGCCCATCTTGGGGTTCCAGAAACGGGTTTGGTGACCAAAGTGGACACCGGCTTTCAACATTTCGCGCATGCTGACTTGAGTTGTCATATAAGACTCCAGATTTTAATGGGTTAAGCCTCCATGAACCCCATGAATCAACCTTTGAACATTGGCAACCAAGGCCTTGGAACAAAGGCACCCTGACTCACGTGACGGTGCATGTGTGGATTACGGTTTTATTTGAGCGGCGCTTTATACCACAAAGCACCCACCACAACAACCAATTAGCGACGAACCAGGGCATAAATCCCCCACCCATCAGGGGTATATCCTGGCCGTAAGCCCATGTACAATACCCTGCTTTGCCCAGCCCCAGCGGATTCTAAGCGGTTTCCATATTCATGAGCATTATTATCAAGACCCCCGAACAGATCGAAAAGATGCGCGTTGCCGGCCGTCTGGCAGCAGAAGTGCTTGAAATGATTGGCGATTACGTGCAGCCAGGTGTCACTACCGGTGAACTGGACAAGATCTGTCACGACTACATTGTGAACGAGCAGAAAGCCATTCCTGCCCCGCTCAACTACAAGGGCTTTCCCAGGTCGATCTGCACGTCGGTAAACCATGTCATCTGTCACGGCATCCCCAGCGACACCAAAGTGCTGAAGAAAGGCGACGTCGTAAACATCGATATTACGGTGATCAAAGACGGTTACCACGGCGATACCAGCAAGATGTTTTTTGTGGGGGAACCCTCAATTCAAGCCCAGCGCCTGGCCACCATCACACAAGAATGCCTCTATCTGGGCATTAAGATGGTAAAACCGGGTGTCAGACTCGGGGATATCGGTGCCGCCATCCAGAAACACGCCGAAAGCAACCATTATTCGGTGGTACGGGAGTATTGCGGCCACGGCATAGGCGAAGGCTTTCATGAAGAGCCACAGGTGCTGCATTACGGTAAAGCAGGCACCGGCCTTGCTCTGCAAGCGGGCATGACTTTCACCATCGAGCCCATGATCAATGCGGGCAAGCGCTTCACCAAACTTCTGCCTGACAAATGGACTGTGGTCACCAAGGATCACAAGCTGTCGGCCCAATGGGAGCACACCTTGCTGGTTACCCAAACCGGCTATGAAGTGCTGACTCTGCGTTCCGAAGAAACCGGCCTCTAAGCCACGATGAAAACGCCTCTCGTTACTGAGCTGAAGCACGATCCAGAGCTGTTCGAAGAGGAACGCTTCGAGCGACTGGTGGCCGAAAAAGGATCCGTTGCACTGGCGTTCAAACAGGCTATTCGAGACGCCGATGAGATCCTGAATCAACGGTTTCTGCGCCTGGAAAACATCAAGCTGATTATTCGCCGTCGCGCCTGGGTGATGGACAACCTGCTGCAACGGCTTTGGTCACATTATTCATGCGCGCAGTGCCCCGATATTGCGTTGTTGGCCGTGGGCGGTTACGGCCGGGCCGAACTCCACCCCCATTCCGACATTGACCTGATGATTCTGCTGCGGGACGACGCCAGCGCCGAACGCTTCAAAGAGGATCTTTCGGCGTTCGTCACCCAGCTGTGGGACATTGGCCTGGATGTGGGCCACAGCGTGCGTACGCTGAAGCAATGTGCCGAACTGGCAGACAGCGACATCACCATCGCCACCAACCTGATGGAATCCCGGACCATCTGCGGCGACCCAAGCCTGACCGAAGAGATGCAAAAGGTCACCGGCCCAGAGCACATTTGGGACGCTAAAGCCTTTTTTATGGCAAAGTGGACGGAGCAAATCGCCCGTTACGACAAATTCAGCAATACCGAGTTCAACCTTGAGCCCGATATCAAGGGCGCTCCTGGCGGCCTGCGGGACATCCAGAATATCGGTTGGGTAGCGAAACGCTACTTCAATGCCAACCGTATGAGCGAGCTGGTCAGCCACGGCTTTTTGACCAGTGACGAATATGACATTCTCAATTCCGGGCACTTGTTTCTGTGGGAAGTGCGCTACGCTCTGCACCTGATCACCGGTCGCGGCGAGAACCGCTTGTTGTTTGATCACCAAAGAGCCGTGGCAGACATGCTGGGCTATCGCGATTCCAAAGCCACCCTGGCGGTGGAAAAGTTCATGAAACGGTATTACCGGGTGGCGCTGTCTATCTCGCAACTGAATGACATGCTGCTGCAGCACTTCGACGAGGCCATTCTGCGGGCAGATGAGCCAGAGGTGATCACGCCGGTCAACAGTCGTTTTCAGATTCGCAATGACTTCATTGAAGTCACTCACGACAAAGTGTTTGAACGCACGCCATCGGCACTGCTTGAGGTGTTCCTGATTCTGGCGCAGAACGAGAACATTCAGGCTATCCGCGCATCCACCATTCGCCTGATCCGCGACAGTCGACACCTGGTCGACGAGCACTTTCGTAATGACATTCGCAATATCTCACTGTTTATGGAGCTGCTGCGATCGCCGAACAAGATCTATACCCAGTTCCATCGCATGAAGCGCTACGGCATTCTGGGTAATTATATTCCAGCCTTTGGCCAGGCCATCGGGCAGATGCAGTACGATTTGTTCCACATTTATACGGTGGACGCCCACTCCCTGCACGTATTGCGGAATCTGCGTATGTTCCGCCATCCAGAGGTGAAAAAGGATTTTCCTATTGCCCACTTTTTGGTGCAAAGGATTCCAAAAATTGAGCTGCTCTACATCGCCGGACTGTTTCACGACTTGGGCAAAGGTCGCGGTGGCGATCATTCTAAACTGGGTGCAGTAGATGCCTATAATTTCTGCATCCATCACCGGCTCAGCAAGTGGGACGCCAGTCTGGTGGCTTGGCTGGTAGAAAATCACTTGCTGATGTCCATCACCTCTCAGAAAAAAGACGTATCAGACCCGGATGTTATTCACGAGTTCGCCTGTAAAGTAAGCGACCAGATACGACTGGATTACCTGCACGCACTTACCGTTGCAGACATTTGCGCTACCAACCCCAAACTATGGAATGGTTGGCGCGGCGCGCTGTTGCGGCAGCTCTACGCTGAAACACGCAGGGCATTACGACGCGGCTTAGAAAACCCGGGCAACCGCGAAGACTGGATCGAGGAAACGAAAGAACGTGCCATGGCGCTGCTCTCCAACCACAATTTCAAGGAAGCGGACGTTACCGCCCTCTGGGACTACCTGGGAGATGATTATTTTCTGCGGGAAACCTATGGTGATGTAGCCAGGCATACAGAAGCCATTCTGAACCACGCCGACAGCGATGAACCACTGGTGCTATTGGGCAAAACCGATGAACGCAACTATCAGGGAGCGGCAGAAGTTTTCATTTACACTCAGGATGCCCCCAACCTGTTTGCAGCAACAGTGGCTGCGCTGAACCAATTAAATCTGTCCATTGCTGACGCAAAAATCATCACCTCCAGTACCGGTTTCAGCTTGGATACCTATATTATTCTGGAAGAAAACGGCTCTCACATCGGAGACGATCCAGCGCGGGTTCAGCAAATTCAGACCAAATTACGCAAAGCCCTGAAAGATCCCAGCAAATATCCTGAAATTGTACACAAGCGCATGCCAAGAGCGCTAAAACACTTTAACATCCCCACTGAAGTCATCATCAGCAATGACATCGAGAAGGAATACACCATTTTAGAATTGGTGGCACTGGATCGCCCCGGCCTTTTGGCTGAAGTAGGCTGCATCTTTCTCGAAAACAATATGCTGATTCAAAACGCACGCATTGCGACCCTGGGTGAACGGGTGGAAGACGTGTTCTACATTACCGATCACAATGGTGACATGATCAAAGATCCTGCCCTGTGTGAGCAGCTGAAATCAGCCTTCAAAGAAAAACTGGATCAAACGGCAACCTGAGAATGAATAGCGACCTACAAAAGCTGCAACCTTACCCTTTTGAAAAACTCGCCCAGTTGTTTGCTGGCGTAAAACACGAGGCTGGGCTGCCGCACATCGCCCTCTCTATTGGTGAACCCAAACACCAAAGCCCGGCATTTGTAAAAGACAGCATCATTCACAATATCGACAAACTGGCCGTGTACCCCACCACGAAAGGCCTGCCGGAATTGCGTAAAGCCATCAGTCAGTGGGCCTGTAAACGATTTGAACTGGGCAGCGAGGGCTTGTGCCCCGATACCGAGGTTCTGCCGGTCAACGGCACCCGTGAAGCGCTGTTTGCATTCGCCCAAGTGGTGGCTGATCGTCATCAGGCCGAACCACTGATTGTGTCTCCGAATCCGTTTTATCAGATCTACGAAGGCGCAGCGTATCTGGCTGGCGTAGAACCGCACTTTTTACCCTGCCTGCCGGAAAACGGTTTTGTACCTGATTACGATTCGGTGCCTGAGAGCGTCTGGCAACGTTGCCAATTACTGTTCTTGTGTAGCCCTGGCAATCCAACAGGGGCGGTAACCGACGAGGCGACTCTGCACAAATTGATTGCCTTGGCAGACCAGTATGACTTTGTCATCGCCTCCGATGAATGCTATTCCGAAATATACTTCGATGAGACCAACCCACCCGTTGGCTTGTTGCAGGCCTGTAAAAACCTGGGCCGCACCGATTTCAAACGCTGCGTGGTGTTTCACAGCCTGTCAAAACGATCCAACCTACCGGGCTTACGTTCCGGCTTCGTCGCAGGCGATGCAGATATCCTGGCTGCGTTTTTAAAGTATCGCACCTACCACGGTTGCGCCATGCCAGTGCAGCATCAATTGGCCAGCATCGCGGCCTGGTCTGATGAGAGCCACGCGCAGGAAAACCGTCGTATCTATCAGCAAAAATTCAGTTCCGTGTTAAATGTTCTGGATGGCGTACTGGATGTTCAACGACCTGATGCCAGCTTCTACCTTTGGCCAAAAACGCACATTGCCGATACCGACTTTGCCCGTGGACTGTTTCAACAACAACATGTCACGGTACTGCCCGGCCGCTATCTTTCGCGCACCATTAACACAATAAACCCGGGGGAAAACCGGGTCAGGATGGCCTTGGTTGCACCGCTTGAACAGTGCACTGAAGCTGCCGAACGAATCAAACAGTTTGTCCAGTCGTCTTAAGGACAAGTCATTTTACAGGAGACCAATAATGTCCGATTTGAAATCCATCATAGAGACCGCGTTTGAAAACCGCGCCAGCATTTCCCCTACCAGCGTTGATGCCAGCGTAAAAGCGGCAGTAAGCGATGCCTTGGCCATGCTCGATAGCGGTGAAGCCCGCGTAGCCGAGAAGCTGGACGGGGACTGGGTGGTAAACCAATGGCTGAAAAAAGCCGTGCTGCTGAGCTTTCGCATCAACGACAACGCCCCCATTGCAGGACAGTTCACACAGTATTACGACAAAGTACCCTCTAAGTTTGCCAATATGACAGCTGAGGAATTTAAAGCTTCCGGCGTTCGCGTAGTGCCCCCTGCGGTGGCCCGTGCCGGTAGCTACATCGCACCCAATGTTGTGTTGATGCCTTCCTATGTCAACATTGGCGCCTATGTCGACAGCGGCACCATGGTAGACACCTGGGCCACCGTTGGCTCCTGTGCCCAGATTGGCAAAAACGTGCATCTGTCTGGCGGTGTTGGCATTGGCGGCGTGCTGGAACCCCTGCAGGCCGGCCCCACCATCATTGAAGATAACTGCTTTATCGGTGCCCGCTCGGAAGTTGTTGAAGGCGTGGTGGTTGGTGAAGGCTCCGTTATCTCCATGGGAGTCTACATCGGCCAAAGCACCCGCATCTATGATCGTGAAACCGGCGAAACCCATTATGGTAGAGTGCCAGCAGGATCTGTTGTTGTATCCGGCAACCTGCCGTCCGCCTGTGGCAAGTACAGCCTGTACGCCGCCATTATCGTGAAAAAGGTCGACGAGAAAACCCGTGGCAAGGTCGGCATCAACGAACTGCTGCGTATTACTGACTAAGTAACACGCTGCAGACCGGCATCAGCAGGGTCGTGACCCGACCCTGCGCCACAGACTTCAAGAGGCCCCCATGACCACCACCCTTTACGGCATACCCAATTGCGACACCGTCAAGAAGGCCCGCAAATGGCTGGACGCCAATGGCATCGAATACCGCTTTCATGACTTCCGCAAAGACGGCATCAACGAATCCATGATTCGTGAGTGGATGAAAACCCAGCCCCTGGAGATTCTGCTGAATAAGCGCGGCACCACCTGGCGCCAGCTCCCAGACGACGTAAAAGACAGCGTAGATGAACGCTGCGCCGTGCAATTAATGGTGGAACACCCCGCCATGATCAAACGCCCGGTCATGGTCAGCGGCAACAACACCAGCGTTGGCTTTAAAGATCAGGATTTCCAGGCTTTTTTCGGCCTGTAGGTCATTCCCTTTGGCGTGCATACCTGACGTTCCCGCTGAGTTGTCTATACTAATTCATTATATTCAATGAATTTTTAGGACACTATGAGCACCCTACCCTATCTGCTGCCCTGGATTATGTTACTAACCGCCGCTGGCTTGGCTGTAGCGGTGAAAATGTTACCGCTGAAATCCATCCCCGGTATTGCGGTCATTTCAGTTCTTAGCCTGATCATGTTGGCTGTTGCCATCTATGCCAATGTCGTCAGCAGCCAGCAGTTTGCAATGGTGGAAGAAAAAAACGCCGCTCTGGCTGAGATCGAGGATTGGAAGTACAGTCACCTGGACGAGCTGACCTTGATCCTGGCCCAACTCAAACCACCCTCCGATGAAGAGCAGGCGCTGCTTAAAGAGTTGATCAGTTATGGCTGGCTGCGCCAAAACCCAGCCATTACCCACGCCCAGCAATCACACCAGGCCCGGCAGCGCTTAATGGAACAGTACCAACCCAGTAAGCCCATGTTAATTAAAGGAATACCCACCTCGGTGGACGGCAACATCGTAAACCTGGCGCTGCGTGAAATAGGCTATCTGGTACTGCCCTATCGGGAGGACGAAACACCGGAAGCAGACGTGAACATCATTTATTTCGGCCGCGATATGGAGCTGATCGAAGTGAAGCTGGCCGCGCTGACATTGATGCAGGCCGGTGTAGACCTCAAGGCCATCAAGCCCTTCCCCAAAGCCACCCAGGGCAATATACGGGCGGTAAAAATTGAATGGAACAAGTACTACGAAGGCCGCAAGTCGGTGCTACCCGACGAGGTAGAGGCCGCCAAGGCGTTCAACTGAGGGTTTAACCAACGACGAGTCAAACTGGCATTCGGTAATAGGCCCGGCTTTTGGTATCATAGCCGGCCCTTTAATCACACTGGATGCCCTGCTTCATGTCCGAACTGTCCCCCACCCTTGAACTGGCCAAGCAACTGATCGCCCGGCCATCCGTCACCCCGGATGATTGCGACTGCCAGAACATCATGATTGAACGCCTGAGCGCCATCGGTTTCGAGGTGGAACGCCTGCGCTTCGGTGAGGTGGACAACTTTTGGGCTCGTCGCGGCAACCAAGGCCCCGTGCTGGCGCTGGCCGGGCACACCGATGTGGTCCCCACAGGTCCGGTGGAAAACTGGGATCACCACCCTTTTGAACCTGTCATCGAAAACGGGATGCTGTGTGGCCGGGGCGCCGCCGACATGAAAGGCAGCCTGGCAGCCATGGTGACAGCCTGTGAGCGTTTTGTAGCAAAGCACCCAGACCACAAGGGATCCATTGCGTTTCTTATCACCAGCGACGAAGAAGGCCCCTCCATCAACGGCACAGTCAAAGTAGTGGAGCACCTGGAAGCCCGCAACGAAAAAATGGACTGGTGCATTGTTGGCGAGCCATCCAGCTCGGAGAAAGTCGGCGATGTGGTTAAAAATGGTCGCCGTGGCTCGCTGGGGGCCAAACTGAACATCAAAGGTATTCAAGGACACGTTGCCTATCCGCATCTGGCCCGTAACCCCATCCATCAGGTAGCGCCGGCATTGAACACCCTAGCCACCGCCCACTGGGATAACGGCAATGAATTCTTTCCTCCCACCTCGTTCCAGATCTCAAACATCAATGGCGGCACAGGTGCGACCAACGTCATTCCAGGCCATGTGGACGTGGTGTTCAACTTCCGCTTCTCCACCGAGAACACCGCCGACTCCCTGAAAGAAAAAACCCATAAGATTCTCGATGACCACGGCCTGGAATACGACATCGAATGGACCCTGTTCGGCATGCCCTTTATCACCGGCCATGGCGACCTGGTGCAAGCAGTGATCAGCGCTATTCGCACTGAGGCCAATGTAGAGCCGGAGCTGTCCACATCCGGAGGCACCTCCGATGGGCGTTTTATTGCGCCCACAGGCACTCAGGTAATTGAACTGGGGCCCTGCAACGCCACCATCCATAAACTGAACGAGCGCATTAAAGCCGATGATCTCGACATCCTTACCGGTGTCTACGAACAAATCATGGTAAATTTGCTGGCATCGGACCTGTAGGCGGACCCTCAATGAGCAACGATTCCCTATCCCATCTGGACGACCTGGAAATCTACGTAGACAACAACGATGTGGAGGCCATTACTGCGTGGCTTGGCAATGCACTGCCCCATTTCGAAGTGACCCGCAGCAGCAAAAAGGGCTGCAAGTTTCGCTGCGGCCAAACCGGCCTGGTGGCCAGTGGCATGGTGGTACTGAACGCAGGGCGCACCGGCTTCACATCGGTATGGATCGACAGCAAAGATACCCCGTGGGCTGACGATGTAGAAATGGGCCGCTCTGCCTTCAGCGCACTCAACAGCGAAGTGCGTTGCGTAGAAAGTGCCTGGAGCAATGGCGACGATCCAGATCAGTGGCTACAGATCAACGCACAGGGCGAACACGTTATACAGTGGGTTACCGAGGAATCGTAACCCACTCTTATCACTTAAGCGGACACTAGCGCAGACTGCCCCAGAATCAACTTGTTGAGGGTTCCGGTCACCAAGCCTGGGGTATGCTTTCCCTTAAGACGGCGCTGAGCTTCGATATAAGGGGGCAAATACTTGAGGTGATTGGGCAGGTGAGGATAAACCCGCTTAATCAACCGGATGTTACGCTCAAATAATTGACGACTCCTTGGAGTATCGGGTGTCATCCCATACTGCTCACGGATTGGCTCCGGCAACAACAGCGACGTAATGATCTCATAACGATTCAGTACAGGCTTCAATATGGGGCTGAAGGTAAACAGAAACCCACCGATCTCTTGCGCCGCTGCCTGTACACTGAGCTGATCGGAATACCACATTTGCTCGTTGTATTCCAAAAACTCATTCCAGTTCGGGGGCAAGGCTTGCTCTGGAATGCCAAACAGATAAGCGAACATTTTCGATTCCTGGTAATAACGCTCCTTCTCTTCTGCGGTAAGCGGGCCGACAAACATTTCATACATTTTCACCGCCCCCTCCCACAATGTTGCGTGCACCCAGATCATGGCATTCACTTCATTGGCCATATAGCGACTGCCATCGGCAAAGGCACCCGACGCCTCCTCGACCTTGCCGACAATTTTGCGATGAATGTCGTGCACTTTAAGAGAGCTGTTAACCACTTGATCTAAATTGCCAAACACCATGGCAAACACATTGGTAAAGGTGCCGCGAAAACGCCCCAGAGGATCATCCAAGGTACGGGAATGCTGCTTAACGCCATTGGCAACCCAGGGATGAGCCGTTTGCAACAACACCGCACGCCCCGCTCCAACAAAACTGGCGGAGTGACGAATCACACGCCAGAACATGCTGTCAGGCCCAAAAATGCCCGCAGCGGGGTTTATTACCTGCCCCTTCATTTCTTCCAACTGTGCAATCAATTGATCCCGCGTGACCGGCTGAACCGAGGCCATGGTTTACCCTCCAAAACAGACAACAACAAAACACCACAATCGTGTTCTAATAACAGGCTTCCATTGAACCGTTTTTGTCGGCCAAGCCTCAATGGCGCGATCAGCCAGCAACCGTGATAGTTGCTGCCACAGCAACCCCAAAGCCCAAAGGAGACGTCAACATGTCCAACACCCCCACCCTGGATCTACGCGCAATCTACGGCTACGTACAGGAGCAATCCATTCGGGATGACGCCCTGTTGCAAAGCTTGCGACAGGAGACAGCGAAAGACGAAATGGCTCGCATGCAAATCGCACCGGAACAGGGTCAGTTTATGGCTTTGCTGGTAAAACTGATTGATGCACGCCGCATCATTGAAGTGGGCACCTTCACAGGCTACAGCAGCCTGTGTATGGCCAGAGCCCTGCCACAAGATGGTGAGTTGATTTGCTGTGACGTCAATGAGGATTGGACCAACATCGCCAAACAGTACTGGCAACAAGCAGGCGTGCAACAGAAAATAAAACTGGTGCTGGCACCGGCAGCCGATACATTGCAATCACTGCTGGATGAAGGTGGCGCAGGCAAGTTTGACTTAGCCTTTATCGACGCCGACAAAGAAAATTATGACCGTTACTATGAGCAATGCCTGGAGCTGATTCGACCCAACGGACTCATCCTGCTGGACAACATGTTATGGAGCGGAAGGGTCGCCGATGAGAGTTGTGTGGACGTGGACACGGAAGCTCTGAGAGCGTTGAATAAAAAGCTGAAAAACGATCAGAGGATAGACCTGAGCCTGCTGACTATCGCCGATGGAATCAGCCTGATCAGAAAGCGATAATGCCTTAAAAATCAATTAGATCGACCTACCCGATCGCGAAAAAAAGCCTGCTTCACCATAGCTGAGGAGAGTCATTCGGAAGGCAAGACAATTTGAGCGATCGGGTAGTCGAGACCCTGATAATAGACCGCAAAAACTCTCATAAGCAAGGGCTGAAACCGATAAATTCTGTAGTAATTTTTAGCCAGTTTTTCGGTTAGCGCCCGCTTACATTTAACAGCCTGAGCTGCATACCTTTTTACATAGCCTAATATTAGTAGGCAAAATGCCTGCCAGAAAAAAGAAATTTATACTGGCTAATAAGACAGCTATTCCAAAGCCGATTTGTCTATTTTTTGTTCGGTCATAATTGCCCTAATATGTCTCAGAGCAATTAAAGTGCAAAGCGGGGCAAAAATATGTGCATTTGGAAGGCAATGCCTTTTATGTACCGCATGCCAAGAGTAACATTGCTTCAAGCGAAGGCCAGACCCGCCAGCATAAAGGATTGACTATGCCTCAACCGCAAAAACATCTGCGTACCTGTAATCTCTGTGAAGCCATGTGCGGCATCGAAATCACCCATGATCAGGGCCATATACTGGCGATTAAGGGCGATCCCGGCGACCCCCTCAGTAAAGGCCATATCTGCCCCAAAGCCGTGGCTCTGCAAGATCTGCATGAGGATCCTGACCGACTCAAGTACCCCCTTCTGAAAACGCCAGAGGGCTGGGAGCAAATCAGCTGGGAGAACGCCCTGAATGAAGTGGCCTCGCGTCTGCGCAACATTCAGGCGAAACACGGCAACAACGCCGTCGGCATTTATCTGGGCAACCCCACCATCCACAACCTGGGCAGCATGCTGACCCTGATGCCATTCCTGTCTGCCCTGGGCACCAGCAACCGCTTCAGCGCTACCTCCGTGGATCAATTGGCCCCCATGCTGGTGGCCATGAAAATGTTTGGCAACCAGCTGATGATTCCGATACCGGACATCGATCGCACCGATATGATGATCTGCCTTGGTGCGAACCCAATGGCCAGTAACGGCAGCCTGATGACGGCTCCAGGGTTCAAAAATCGCGTCAAGGCGCTGCAGGATCGGGGCGGTAAACTGATCGTAATTGATCCACGGCTGACCGAAACCGCCAAAATAGCCGATGAACACCACTTTATTCGCCCCGGAACCGATGCGTTATTGTTGATGGCCATGCTCCACACCCTGTTTCGCCAGGATCTGGTGGATACCGGACGCCTCACCAATCATCTGCAAGGCATTAATATCGTCAAAAACATGGTGGTGGGATTTACACCGCAAAAGGTTGCACGCATCACCGGCATGAAAGCCAAAGACATTCGCCAGTTGGCGATAAACTTTGCCAAGGCACCCAGCGCCTGTTTCTACGGTCGCATGGGTGCATCCACCCAAGAATTTGGCACCCTCACCAACTGGCTTATCACCGTATTCAACACCCTCACCGGCAACCTGGATGAGCCCGGTGGAGTCATGTTCACTCGCCCTGCGGTGGATCTACCCGGGCTGGCGAATGTGAGCGGAAACACCGGCAGCTTTAACTCACGTAAAAGTCGAGTACGTAAATACCCTGAATTCGGTGGTGAGTTCCCCGCCTCCACCCTGGCAGACGAGATGCTCACCCCCGGTAAAGGTCAAATTCGTGCCTTCGTAACCTCTGCTGGCAACCCAGTCTTATCACTGCCCAACGGCCGCAAAGTTGAAAAGGCGCTGCAGCAGCTGGACTTCATGGTATCTGTGGATTTCTACCTAAACGAAACCACTCGCCACGCCCACATTATTCTGCCCCCCACCGGCCCACTGGAACACGGACACTATGATCTGGCGTTGAATATGATGACGGTGCGTAATACCGCAAAATACTCCAGCGCCCTTTACAAACCCATGCCTGACACCCGCCACGACTGGCAGATATTCAACGAGCTGACACGGCGCCTGCAATCACATTCACCACTGAAGTGGGCCGCCAGTGAAGCGCAATATCTGGCCATCAAAAAATTGGGTGACGAAGGCATGCTGGATCTGGCCCTGAAAGCTGGCCCCTATGGGCGACAACCGGAAGCGCTTTCGGATATGCAAAAACGCATGGCCCGCTTTATGTACAAGCGCTTCCCCGCCAGCGGCATCAGCGCTTTGCTGGATGTGAGCCCATACAGCCGCCATACCCGTGGCGAACAGCACAATCTGAGCCTGAAGAAACTAAAGCAGAATCCCCACGGTATTGATCTGGGGCCGCTGCAGCCATGCCTGCCGGAACGATTAGGCACTCAAGGCAAAAGCATCAACCTGGTGCCAAAGTTGTTTATGAAAGACATCGTGCGCCTGCAAAAGCGCCTAGAGCGCAAAACCAAACCCGCGCCCGACTCTTTTGCCCTGATCGGACGGCGGGATGTGCGCAGCAACAACTCCTGGATGCACAATAGCGAACGGCTGGTGAAGGGCAAAAATCGCTGCACTGCGCTGTTACATCCTGACGACGCGAAAAAGTTGGGCATCAATAACGGCGACAACATCATTGTCAGCACACGGATTGGTGAAATCGAACTACCGGCCCAAATCACCGAAGAGATTATGCCCAGCGTACTCTGTGTACCACACGGCTGGGGCCACCAACGTACCGGCACCCAACTTTCGGTGGCAGAAAAACATGCCGGGGTCAGCGTGAACGACATCACTGACGACTACAGCATTGATGCACTGACCGGCGTAGCCGCCTTCAACGGCCAGCAGGTCACTGTCAGCACCATCAAAATTGAAAAGAATGTGGTGCGGCTGAACGACAAACGATTGGCCTCAAGTTCAGCATCATAAGTTTAATTTTTTGACCAAAATAAGGTGCCAAGTGCACCGGGAGCAGAACATGAACACATCAAGAATTACGTTTATCGCCCTAATCTGCGGGCTGGCTCTGGCTGCCTGTGGAGGCGGTGGCGGCGGTGAAGGCAATAGCCAACGCAGTGCCGGTACGGGTAACTTAACCCTCGGCATTACTGATGCTCCGGTTGACGGTGCCAAAGAAGTCTGGATCACCATTGATGAAATCCTCCTGAAGCGATCCGGCAGCAATGAAAAAAGAATTGCGCTGAGCGGCCCCGACGTAGACCCCGTAGACGGCACTTTGGAAGTAAACCTGCTGGCCCTGTCGGGGGGTGTCGTCAAGCAGCTCTTCACCAGTGAATCGGTTACCTCCGGTGACTACCAGTGGGTGCGTTTCAGCTTGGTGGAAAATAGCGCGCGCATCGTGTGGGAAGACAACTCTGAAGACCCACTAGAGCTACCCGCCAATAAAAACGAACTCAAAACCAGCGGTGGATTCAGCGTAGGTTCCGGTGATTCTGTTGCCTACGTAATGGACTGGGATCTGCGCAAGTCCATTGTGGAGCGCAACAGCGGCTATCTGCTGAAGCCCGTCATTCACATCAAGCGGGACGACGAGTTCGCCCACGTCACCGGATCGGTGAACGACTCCCTCTATAACACCTGCGATGCGGACGACGTGCCAATGGTATATGTTTTTAACGGTACCGATGTAACACCAAAAGATATGAGCAACGTGGTCTTCCCCACCATGTCGGCACCGGTCAGTCCCGACCCCAACCAATCTTTCTATATTGGCCCGGTGGACGCCGACAATTATACCCTGGCCTTTGTCTGCAACGGTCAGGACGATAATCCCGAAGTGGACGACAACATTGTGTTCCCGGCAGAAGGTACCATTAATGTCACGTTACAAGTTGGCCAAAACACGGCGATCGTCATTCCCTGAACCAAGCAGCATTCTGTGGCATAATCCTGATCAATTCAGTCAACGACTGGCATCAGGAACCACATGAAACTGCCACACAAGACCCTTAATTACATTGCACAGCATCTGCCTGGGCTGGCAGCCCCCGCGAAAAAAACCACGGAGCTGCCTCAAGGCAAAGAATACACAATCGATGAACTGGCGCGCGCCTGCGACACCACGGTACGCAATATTCGCGCTTATCAGGATAGGGGGCTACTGGCGCCACCGGAACTTAGGGGGCGCAAAGGCTACTACTTCAACAGCCACCTGGCTCGTCTACGGGTTATTTCGGGCTTGTTAGACCGGGGCTATTCCCTCTCCAGCATCAAAGATCTTATCGATGCCCTGGAAAACGGCATCGATCTGCGCCATCTCATGGGGTTGGAATCCGCCATAACCAGCCCCTGGACAGACGAAGAACCCATACTGGTGCCTATGACTGAACTGATCAAAATGTTCGGCGCCTACCTCACCCCGGAAGCCCTTGCCCGCGCCACCGACCTGGATCTTATGAAACCGGAAGGCGCCATGGTACGGGTACGCAGCATGAGAACACTGCGGGCCGGAGCAGAACTGGTGGCCACCGGCATCCCGCTGGAGGAATTGTTGGACATCGTGCGGATGCTGCGCGGCAACGTGGAACGAGTGGCTAACGAACTGGTTCGCCTGGTGGGAGAGCACGTGCTTTCCAACTACGAAACAGAGGAACTGCCCCCACAAGAGGAATTCCCCAAACTGGCCGATCTGGTATGGCGCATGCGCCCTCTGGCAGAGATGGCAGTCCATGCCGAGTTGGCTCGAGCTATGGAGAACGCCGCCAGCCGACTGCTGTCAGACCGGCTGGAAAATATTATCGAACGTATGGCGCGCGAAAAAGACAGCAAATAAGCTCAAATAAAAAGGGCTCCGCAAAGGGAGCCCTTTTTATTAATGTCACCAGTTATCACGCGGCCGCAGAATTGCTCTGAGGAACCAGCTGAGCCTGCTCCGCAAAACCATCTACCAGACGCATCAATTCTTCAGCTTCGTCCAACAAATGGATATTGTTGATGTCCCATGGGTGGAAACCAGGCTTAAAGAATCGTAGCCAGTCACCAATCAAGGAAGGGAACACGCCACGCTTGCCAAACTGGTAACGGAATGACTTCCTCCAACCGGCCATATTAGTGTGCTCACCACGGCTCTTCATTACGCGATAATAGTAACGATAGAACAGGCTCCAGAAAATCACATTGGCCGCGACAAACACTGTCGATCGCAACGCATAGGCACCTGGGCCTTTACCCACCACCTCTTCGTACACATCATAAGCCACGCCTTTGTGCTCGGTTTCTTCCATGGCGTGCCATTTCCACAGGGCTTCATAATGTGGATCAGAGTTCTTGATGAAGCGATCATCTTCCATAACGATATCAGCCAGCATGGCCGTAAGGTGCTCAAGAGCAACCGTAACCGCCAATTGAACAGGACGCGGCATCACTTTCTGAACAAACGCCAACAGCTTCTCTACGCTGGCTTCCATTTGATCAGTTGGAATACCGGCCTCAACCATGGCCTCGTTGTATTCTTCATGTTCACGAGTATGGAACGCTTCCTGGCCAATAAAAGCAGAAACCGCTTTTTTCAGCTCTTTGTCCACCACGTCTTTACGGTAGTTACGTACGCTTTGGATAAAAAAGCGCTCACCGGCTGGAAAGAATATCGAGAGGGTGTTCAAAAATTGGGTCCAATGAGGACCAGCGCCATTCCAGTCGTCGATTTTTTCTTTGGGCAAATGGAACTGAAGATTGCGGCGTACAGGAAGAATCGCAGCTGTCATAGGTTTCCCTCTGTGTCATTGTTTTATGTTACATCACTGAATGTAATATAAAACAATGACGGCGTACAGAGGTTTTAACAGATATTAATGTAACATTATTCGATGTTATTGATGGTTATATATAACACAACTTAAACCTGTTTACATCTAGCTCAAATTATAGACAAACATGTCTCGAGATCAAATTTCAACCTAACCTACATAGCCTACAATTCATACGGAGCGTTCACTCAGCCATTGTGCCGTCTGCGGCCAAGCCTCTGCCGGAGCGTGACTGCCGCTGAGAATACCGGTATGCCCTCCCTGACAACGAATAAAGGCTTTATCGGCGCTGCCCACCAGTTCCATCACCGGCTTACAACAGTGCTCGTTCGCCAGTTTATCGTTGCTGCCAGCCAGTGCCAGCAGGTTGGCCTTCACATCCTGCAGATACACCCGCTCCCGCCCCAGCGTCATATAACCTCGCGCTGCCTCATTCTCCAGCCAGATGCTGTACATCCAATCACGGATCACACCACCGGGATAGGCTTCCAGGTTGTCCATAAACGCACTTTGGTTCGCGTGCTGAATCACAAACTCACGATCATCCAGGTTACGAACCAAATCCACGTAGCCCTGCACACTGCTCACCGGATCGGATAATTTGAAACCAATAGCGTTAATCCAGGCTGGCGCATAGGCCGCACTGGCGGGCACTTTACGGAAATTAATACCGACGCTTTTCAGGGCACGATTCAAGGCTGCATACTGACGACCAATCTGACCGTTGGCATGGCCATCCACTGCAGTGCCCACTGTGACGATATTGCGTATCGCTGCATCCTTGCTGTAAGCCTGATAACACAGGCCGAAGCCACCCCCCATGCTCCAGCCATGCAAAGACAGATCCTGTTTTCCGCTGTGTTCACGCACCTGGGCGATAAACTCGGGCATCAGCTTGGTAATGTAGGTTGCCAGCGTGTACTTAGCGTGTTTACGGCTAGGGCTGCCCCAGTCAATCAGGTACAGATCAAACCCCTGCTGCATGAAGTACTTCACCAGGCTACGATCAGGAAACCAATCATAAATCAGCATATTGATTGCCAAGGGGGGAACAATCACCAAAGGTACCGCATGCTTGACTGGCGGCATCCCCACACGGCGGTAATGCCTCAGCTTCACCAGACCATTGTCATGGATGACGTCAAATGGCGTCTTGCCCGCAGTGATAAGGGTATGTGGTCGAAGTATCCGCTCCCCCGCGTTGGATAGAACGGTTTTCACACGACTGGAATTGATTCGCTTCAACATAATTGGGCCTCCTAAGCATGGGGGGCATAATACCCAGCGCTAGCCGTCTGTCAGTGACTAATCAGATCAATAAATGGGCTAAGGGGCCAATTGCAGAGGATGAGTGCAAAAAGGAGTCGACAAGAAATTTACGAGAAGGTCTAAAAGATATGGTGCGCCAGGAGGGACTTGAACCCCCACACCTCTCGGTACCAGAACCTAAATCTGGCGTGTCTACCAATTCCACCACTAGCGCGTAATGTTGAGAGGCGCGCATTCTACCAATTTTTAACGGGTTGTAAAATGCTTTTGCCCCAGTGTTAACTGCTTTCTATTTGCGACAGCACTGCTGACCGCTGCTCTGCCGACAAAGCCTGCCACAAGGGCAGCAATCTCTGCATAGCCAGCGGGATCTGATCTTCAATCGCTGCTACACCGTTTTCACTGAGTGTGAGCAGCAATGCGTCAATGGAGAAGTCAGTGACATCCTGCAGACCCGGCTCCCGCGCTGCGGAGGTGGACTCTACCAACGCCTGAACCTGATTCCCCCCTGCTTCCACAGCAGATCGCAGAGCTTGCTCGGCCTTCTGCAGACAGGCTTCACTTAGATCACTGCCTTTGTCGCAGGGTACATACACCCCGATCGACACACTGATCTGCAGCACTTCACCCCGCAACTTGGCTTTAAAGCCAGAAACGGTCTGACAGATTCGTTCCGCCAGCCGGGTGGCCCCTTCCGGCCCTGCAGTGGGCAGTGAAGCCGCAAAACGGGCCAGGCCCAGGCGCCCGAGGCCGTCCTCTTTGCGCACATTCTTCGTCAGCACCTTGGCCACTTGCTGAACCAGGCTGTCAGCCCCTTTGCGGCCAATTTTAAGAAACAGGTCATTAAAATTATCGATCTCCACCATCATCAACGCTATTTCGTGATTATGGCGGGCGACAAAGGAAAGGTCTTTTTGCAGGTGCTCATCAAAACTGCGTTCGTTATTCAGCCCGGTCAGGGCGTCCACGCTGGCGACTTGCTGCAAGGTTTTGGTGTTGCGCTGATAGGTGGCGTGGGCGTGGGCTCGCGCTTTCAGGTCTGTTGAATTGAAGGGCTTGGTAATAAAGTCAGTGGCACCTTGATTCAGGGCTTGTTCTTTGGCCTCGTCGTCATTCTCGGCGCCGGTCACCACTATCACCGGCAAATTACGTACACCTTCATCCTGAGAGGTGCGCACCGCTTCCAACAACTGATAGCCATTCATCTTGGGCATGTTCAAATCGGTAAACACGACCTGAATGCTGGAATCACCCAAAATCATGTCCAGACCTTGCTGGCCATCCTCCGCCACCACCACATCAAACTCAGCCCCCAGCATTTTGACGGCAGATTTACGCATTACTTTGGAATCATCAATAAGCAGAATACGAGTTTGACTTTCTGCATCGGAATCAATCGAAGTTTGAACGGCTTCAGACATGAACAGGAGGCTCCCACCGGATCGTGACATCTATTCCTTCACTATAGACAGGAATGACCCGGTCGGGAGATTAACTGGATTAGGAACTGTGTGCAGCTGTGATAATGATCACAGTTTGAGCACTTTAAGGAGTAGCCGTCCTCTGTAACAGGATGCCCATTTCTGTATTCAGCTTCTCAAGACGACCATTCACCTGACTGCGGTGAGCATCAATGGCCTTAATAGCAACCTCAACACTGGTTATGCGATCATCAAAGTCAGCGGCACTGCCCAGCACCGCCTTCAATTGCAACAGATCTTTTTTCAGGGCATCGGTGGATTTTGCCAGCACGCCACTGCTTTCCTGCATATCACTGATTTGCTTTTTCAGAGCAGTCAGCTGGTCAGCGGAGGCGCTCACTTGTTTGCTCATGCCTCCCAGAGTACCTGAGCTGGCTTTGATATCCGCTTTCAATTCGCTGACCTGCTTGGTAAGCGCCGCAATTTCGGGCTTGTTGCGCTTATTGGCCAGATCCCACAATTTACGCACCTCGCTTTCCAGCTCTTTAATGTCCGCCGTCATCTGATCACCGGACTTACTCAAGGTATTGTCACGGTTGGCCAGGTTTTTCTGCAGGCTGGATAAAGCCTGCTCTGCCGACGCCAAGGCCTGTGTGGACTGGCTGAGACTGGTCTGCAGACGCTCTACCTTGTCCCATAAATACCAACCTCCACCTGCCGTGCAAACGATCATCACAATCAGCACCGACCACAAACCACCTTGGGTCGCGGCACTGCTGGGGGATGGCTTGGGGCTGGACGCCTGGGGTGCATTTCCTTTTGACGGTTTACCACGGCTGGTTTGCCGTTGCGCCAACTCGTCTCGGGTTGGCTTCATGCTCAGATCGCCAAGAGAATCTTTTGTCATTTTGGTTTCCGACTGGTCTCACAAATTCAGGGCATTATACAAAAACGCGACTGTGCTTACCCTGTCATTGCACAGGTCGCTGGGGTATTCAGTGATTCTGGTTACGCCACCAGGTGGCAAAGGCCTCCAAGGTGTCATCAATGCATAGCGCAGGATCGTATCCCAGTTTGCGTTTGGCGCGCTCAATATTCAAGGTGAAAGAGTTGCCCATGACGGCCACCTTGTGGCGCATGAGATCAGGTTCAGTCTTGCGCCGCAATAAACGGTGCCAAGCCTCGGCGGCCGAAGCAGTTACAAAGGCTGAACCGTACGAGATCTTGCGCGTTACCGCAGGCAGCTCCAGCAGCAGCATCAACTGATTGACCATGTCCCACAGATTAACCGGCTGCGGATCGGCGACATTATACACATCGCCGCATATATCATCTCCTCCAAACACAGCACAATCCAGCCCCAACATCATATTGCTGATACTGGTCATACTGACAATGTTGCGACCCTCTCCTACCTGCCGCAAAGCCCCCTGCTGGTGAAGCCGAATCAATCGTGGAAATATGGACTGATCCCCCGGACCCACCACAAAACGAGGCCGCAGTGACAGGGTCTTCATCTGTTCGCT
Source organism: Ketobacter alkanivorans (assembly GCF_002863865.1). NCBI lineage: Bacteria > Pseudomonadati > Pseudomonadota > Gammaproteobacteria > Pseudomonadales > Ketobacteraceae > Ketobacter > Ketobacter alkanivorans. The sequence continues at coordinate 1,111,636 of NZ_CP022684.1, forward strand.
GCCGGCACGTAACACCCGTGTTTCTGCCTGGAACTTGGTGCGCGCATAATTATCTGCAAACCTCGGCGGCAGGAAATCTTCGGTCACGTTGAGGTGATCATTGTAATCAAAATAAATACTGGGGGAGCCCAGGTTGACAAATCGGCGTACCCCCGTGTGCTGTGCCGCCGACAACAAGTGCTCTGTGGTGACTACATTAGACTGAAAATAATCAACGTAGCCCCCCCAGATACCTGACTTGGCTGCACAGTGCACAACCACATCGACATCTTTGCAGATCAACTTCACAAAGGGCTCATCCTGCAAATCACCGCGATAATAATGAACCCCTGTGCTTCGGGCCAGCTCATTACCCTTCTCCAGATTGCGCCCGGTAAAACACAACTTCACGTCAGGATGGGTCTGACACAAATGCCGCACATAATGCTCGCCAATAAAACCGGTTCCGCCGGTGATCAACACTTTCATAAGCGTGCGCCCGACATAAAGGAGAGCAATACAGACATGGTTCTCTGGTGATTCGGCATAAAGGGCAGAAAATCGAAAATAGGACGCACATGCCCGTAACCCGGCAATGGGTGAAGCACCGCCTTCTGACCGACCGACGCGGCCGCCTGCAACATCTGCTGCGCGTTCTTTATGCCAATCACCCCATCTTTATCGCCATGCAACATGAGTATGGGCACCTTTTTATCACCCACGTAATTGATTGGCTTCACTGATTCAAATCCTGGCTCTGCACTGGAAAATATATCCGAATACACCGGCGAGGTTTCCGGGCGAAACCGATACACACCAGACAGCCCAATGACACCGGCAACACTGGTTTCATCCAGCATCGCCAGGGCGCGATAGCGCTCATCCAATGCCATCAGGCAGGCAATATGAGCCCCGGCAGAATGCCCCATTAAATAGATAGGTGCATCGGCAAAACCATAACGCAACCCATCGCGGCGCAGCCAGGACACAGCATGAGCGACATCTTCAACAAACAGAGGATAGCGAACTTCAGGGTATAAACGATAACCAACCACAGCACAAGTGATGCCGTAAGCCGCCATGGCAGCCCCCAAATAAGCGTACTCATCCTTACTGCCAGAACGCCACCCACCGCCATGCAGAAAGACCACCTGGGTGCCACGGAACCCCTCTTTGGGCAAGAATATATCCAATACCTGGCCCGCTTCCCGCCCGTAATGCAGATTCTTTATGGCTTTACCGGGCTTATGCCCTGCCAGTTTCAAACCTGCAAACACACCCTTGCGAACACCCGCCTGAACCTGTTCCAGTCGTTTTTTGATCATTGCGTATTCGTTGCCAATCCAAGCCATTCCCGGGTCAGGGCTGACCGTCAAATACAACGTTTTTTCCTTCTTTATATTGAGGCGTTAGCAGTCTTAGCTTTTTGTCATCCGTCACGCTATAAGGAATAAACACCGACAGCGCATCGGGGTGAATATGATTCAACTCTACCCGAATCCCTGCCTGCGAAAAACCGTTATCCTCCCGCGTTGCCATATAATCCATAAAAAACGCAGCCCCCCGTATGCGGCGTTCTTTAGCTAACTGGCGAGTCTTTTGCACCATCGCCTGCACCGCTTGCTCAGGGCTATCCACCCGCAAAGAGGCTGGCGTGCCAATCAGCCGCACTTCGTTATCATGGCCGATCATCGTCACAAAGGGGTAGAAAGTGCCTTCTGTCACCAGTTCTTGTGCCAGCATTTTTACACCTTCATCCATCAGCCGTTGCAGCTCTTTCCTGGCAGCAGTAGAAGACACCGGTGGCCGACTCACCCCTCCCGGAGACACAACCGCCTCCTCTGGCGTGGATTGCAGCGCTTTTGTAGCAGGCACGACCTCCTCTGCCTGCGCAGACAGGCTGCTACCGAGAGAAACAACCGCAAACAACATGTATAGGTAAGGCTTCAAGACATAACCCCCCGATAAATAAAAGTAAAAACCCTCAGCAACCCTTTGACTTTGCGACTGGTTATAATTGATACTCTTCCTAATAACTCTAGAATAATAAACGGCCACTCGACTTGGAAGCGATCCATGCAGGGTAAACTGAACAGCCGACTTTCCAACAAACTCTTTTTCGCCGTAATGGGCACCGCCCTGCTCATGGGCCTTCTCCTCAGTATCGTACAAATCATGCTGGATGCACGCCAGGCCCGCAAAGGTTTGGAGCAAGAAGCACAGCAGGTTCTGGCCATGATGAAAGAACCCGCCACCCAAGCTGCATTCAATGAAGACTCAGAACTGGCCAAGCAAGTGGTTCAAGGACTGTTCAGAAACAACGCCGTGTTCTATGCCGCTGTATCCATTCCGGAAAAACCACCACTGGCCTCCGAATTCCGCAACAAGCACAGCATCCCTTATCGCTCATTGGTATCGTCCATCTTTGGGCAAGAACTTAGCTACACATTGGAGCTGCGTGGCATTACGTCGGATAGCGAGAGCCGGATGTACGGCAACCTTGAGGTCAGCCTCGACCCCTCAGGTGCAGCAGATGCATTTATCGAACGCAGTAAGACCGTTATTGTAACCGGGTTGGCACAAGCCATTGTGTTCGGTTCTGTGCTTTATCTGATATTTCAAGGCTTGATCGCCCGCCCCATGACATCGCTCCTCAGTTCTCTGGAAGAAATCGACCCCATGCGCCCCGCCCAGAATCAACTGGATGCTCCCCGTGGCCATGAAGACGACGAGCTGGGAGCCTGGGTGCAAAAAATAAATGACTTATTCAAGGCCATCGAAAAATACAACAGTAAGCGTCGGGTAGCAGAAGCCCACGTCGAGCGACTGAGCAATTACGATATGCTAACGGAATTGCCAAATCGTAATATGCTGTTGCGACGCATAGAACAATCGGTTCAGGACGCCAACAACCAAGACGACATGTTCGCCGTTCTTTACTGCGCACTGGACGACTTCAAATCCGTAAACCTGCTGCATTCCTATCATGCCGGCGACAAACTGTTATTAACCCTGGCCGATCGATTTCGCGCTGACCTTGATCCATCCCATACCATCGCCCGCGTGGGCGGCGATGTATTTGCGATGGTATTGCCGAATTTAAGCAACCACTATCAGGCGGCAGATGTCGCCCAAAAAGTACTGGATAGCGTCCGCCGCCCATTCCGTTTGGACAATCACAGCATCAGCCTGTCTGCCACCATTGGCATCACCATCTATCCCCATGATGCAGCCACGGCAGATCAATTACTGAAAAACGCTGAGAACGTCATGCAGTTGGCAAAATCACAGGGGGGCAACAGTTACCAGTTTTACGTAGCCAACGTAGATCAGCGCATTCGCGAAACCAAGGTACTGGAACGGCAACTGGCCACTGCGGTAGAAGACAACCAATTGCAACTGGTCTTTCAACCCCAGGTCAATTTGGTTACCGGGGAAATCCGTGGCGCAGAAGCCCTGGTACGCTGGCATCACCCCGAACGAGGCATGGTGTCACCGGTGGAGTTCATTCCCTTGGCTGAACGCACCGGAGCCATTGTCGCCATCGGCGAATGGGTGCTGAAGAATTCCTGCCATGCGCTACGTCGCTGGCTGGAGGCCGGGTTCCATAATATGACCATCTCCGTCAACGTCAGCGCCATCCAGCTGCACCAATCCGATCTGGTGGGCATGGTGAAACGTCTGGTCACAGAAACCGGTATCCCGCCCCATCATTTGATGCTGGAAATCACAGAAACGGCGGTTATGGAGAACGTAGACCTGGCCATCCGCCTGCTAAAACAGATGAAAGAGATTGGCGTACAACTGGCCATCGATGATTTTGGAACCGGTTACTCATCCCTGAGCTACCTGAAGAAAATGCCCATGGACGAAGTAAAAATCGATCGCGCTTTTGTGCAGGACATGCTGGAAGACCCAGACAACGGCACCATCGTGGACGCCATTATCCAACTGGGCCACAGCCTGGGGCTTTCTGTCATCGCTGAAGGCACCGAGACTCTGGATCAGATCAAGTATTTGCAGGAATGTGAATGCGATGTCGCGCAAGGCTACTACTACAGCCAACCCATTCGCGAAGATTCCTTCCTGACCTTCCTCAGCAATCAACGCACCCAAATCAAAAACGCCACACAACGGGCAGCTAAAGCCACACAACCCCTACTGAATAAATCCAGCTGATACTCTCTTCGAAGCTACTCCATTTGGAGTATCTGGTCATTCGCACCGGGGCACATTTACCGTTAAAATGGCCCACTTTTACAAATACACCCAGACCAACTAGAAAACTTAGGATCAGATGATGAGCGAAGACGCAGTTGTTATTGTAAACGGTGCCCGAACCCCCATGGGAGGCTTCCAAGGAGCCCTTTCCGCAGTAACCGCCACAGAGCTGGGTGCCATCAGCATCCGCGAAGCGGTCACCCGGGCCGGAATCGCCCCAGAAGACGTGCAGGAAGTGATTATGGGCTGCGTACTGCCTGCAGGCCTCAAACAGGGGCCAGCCCGACAAGCAGCGCTGGACGCAGGCCTGCCCACCGCAACCGGCTGCACCACCATCAATAAACTGTGTGGCTCCGGCATGAAAGCCACCATGCTGGCCCATGACCTGATCAAAGCCGGCACCAACGACATCATGGTAAGCGGTGGTATGGAAAGCATGTCCAACGCACCCTACGTAATGGAAAAAGCCCGTAGCGGCCTGCGCATGGGTCACGGTGAAATCAAGGATCATATGTTTCTGGACGGCCTGGAAGACGCCAAAACCGGTCGTTTGATGGGGTCATTCGCGCAAGAAGTAGCCGACAAAGAAGGCCTGAGCCGCGAAGCAATGGATGAGTTCGCCATCACGTCATTACAACGGGCGCAACAGGCTATCGCCAATGGCTCCTTTAAGGACGAAATTGTCCCGGTCACTATTACTACCCGTAAAGGTGAAGTGGTTGTGTCTGAAGACGAGCAGCCCGGCAACGCCAACCCGGAAAAAATACCGACATTGCGTGCAGCATTTGCCAAAGATGGCACCATCACTGCCGCAAACGCCAGCTCCATCTCCGATGGCGCATCTGCCCTGGTACTGATGCGTGAATCCGTTGCCAAAGAAAAAGGATTACAACCTCTGGCGCGCATAGTGGGTCACTCCACTCAGTCTCAGCACCCATCCGAATTCACAATCGCACCCGTTGGCTCGCTGGAAAAACTGTTCGCAAAAACTGGTTGGAGCGCAGCAGAAGTAGACCTGTTTGAAATCAACGAAGCGTTTGCGATGGTCACCATGCTGGCTATGCAGAAGCACAATATTCCTCATGAAAAGGTCAACGTTCATGGCGGTGCCTGCGCATTGGGCCACCCCATTGGTTCAACCGGTTCACGTATTATTCTGAGCCTGATTCATGCCCTCAAACAAAGAGGCGGCAAACGCGGTGTTGCATCGCTGTGCATCGGTGGCGGCGAAGCTACATCGATGGCCATCGAATTAATCTAAGTGCCTCAAAGGGGCGTTTGAAAAAACGCCTCTTCACCTTCCTTTTTTGCCTAAAAAACCCTCCGTTCTGACATACCTTTTTACACTTTTACAAATGGTTTCACTTTATCGCAACTATTATGACCAAGCGGTCTAGCGGTTAGGAATCCACTCCCTACAATGAAGCAGCTATATTCATTGCATCAATCACGGAGTCCATATCTTGAAAGCGTTACCTTTGATCATTGGATTTGGAGGAGTGAATGCGGCCGGGCGCGCCTCGTTTCATCATGGCTATCAACGCATGGTTTTTGAATGCCTGAACGAAACGGCACAACAAGAATGCCTGCAAAGCCTGTCAGTGCTGATGAAAAACGGCGAGAACAAAATCCTTTCCCAACACGACATTCTGGCCGGCACACTGATTCGCAAGATAGAAAAAAACCATTTCGATGTAGAACGTGTCACTTTGCAAAAACCGGTTAAGTTAAATGGTAAAGAAGACACCCTCAGCTTCACAGTGAAGAAAAAAGATTTACCAAACCGCATTCCCAGTAACTGGCAGGTTGAGATCAACGGCGGCGATGCCAACATCACCTGCACCGGCGGAGCTGATTTATTAATACCAGACTCGCAGCCTTACCCCGTACAAGCGGCAGGACAAATACCATCCGGCTTCAACCCGGGCGATGCTTACAGTTCTCGCAATCATCCCCGCGGCTTGCAACTTGCCATGTTCGCTGTTTCCGATGCACTGCGTTCCAGCGGGTTGGATTGGTCGACCATTCAACAAAAGGTCGACCCACAACACATCAGCGTATATGCCAGTAGCGCCATGGGGCAACTGGATGAACTTGGCACCGGCGGCATGCTGCGCAGCAGTCTTCAGGGTAAACGAGTCAGTTCAAAGCAATGCCCGATGGGATTCGCCGATATGACTGCCAATTTTGTCAACGCTTACGTACTTGGCAATGTTGGCAATACCGGCGGTATGGTGGGTGCCTGCGCGACGTTTCTGTACAACCTGCAAATGGCCGTACAGGATATTCAAAGCGGCCGCGCGCAGATCGCCGTAGTCGGAGCCAGTGAAGCGCCTATTCTTCCTGAAGTAATGGAAGGCTATCGAGCCATGAGCGCATTGGCAGAGGATGAAGGACTGCGCAAACTCGACGGCACGGACCAAACCGCCGATCACCGCCGTGCCTGCCGCCCATTTGCAAACAACTGCGGCTTTACCATTGCAGAATCATCCCAATTTCTGGTGCTGTGCAACGATAAACTGGCCCTTGAGCTGGGTGCACACATCTATGCCGCTGTTCCTAACGTATTTGTACACGCTGATGGCATCAAGCGCTCAATCTCCGCTCCCGGAATAGGCAATTATCTGACTGTGGGCCGAGCGCTGGATTGCATGGATCAGGCACTGAACCGTCAAGGCAGCCGTGGCCACAGTTTTGCTATGGCGCATGGCACCGGCACGCCCCAGAATCGCGTGACTGAATCGCATATACTGGATTCGCTGGCGCAAGCCTTTAATATGCAACAGTGGCCAGTCGCAGCGGTTAAATGTTTTCTGGGGCATTCAATCGGTGTCGCAGGTGGTGATCAAATTGCTGCCGCCCTGGGTGTATTCCAACACGGCATTCTGCCAGGCATCACCACTGTTGATACCTTCGCTGACGATGTACACCAAAGCCATATCGCCTTAAGCAACCAACACCGTGAATTCGGCCAGAATCATTTTGGTGGGGCTCTGATCAACGCAAAAGGATTTGGAGGCAACAACGCCAGCGCCGTATTGCTGTCACCTCGCTGGAGCTGTGACTTTTTGCAGCAGCGTTACGGCAAACAACATTGGACAGCGTATCAAAACAGCTTGGAAACCACCCAAACCGCACAGCTGAAATACCATGATGATGTTCTGACAAAAATACCAGAGTCTATATATCGGTTCGGCGAACCTGAGATAAAAGGGGAAGAACTGAACCTGTCCCGTGACAACATCCACATCCCAGGATACCTTGACGTAACGCTGAAAGGCGATTTCCCCTATTAGTTTATTCAGCCTCCAACGTCAGTAGCGTCGAATACAGTTCCTTGCATACAGGGCGTTGGTTATATAACTAACGCCCTATATCCAACTGAGTTATTAACGCCTCACCGACACGAATTAATTCTGAGCATTTAATTGGTCAGCACAAAAATATAAAGCCCTTAAACATCAATCTATTACGCCTGTCTTTACAAAACCCACACAGTCTTTCGTTGTTTCCAATTCGGAAAAGCACAATAAATACATTATATTTTGATTAACACCTATCACATTACGAATAGATAGTTGCGATCCAACCATCTATTCAACACCGGAAAAACAACGAGTGTTATCCCACTCTCGTTTGGAAGGAGATGTATATGTTCGACATAATCGAGCAGGCGCACTTAGGCGAACTGCACTTCAAATCTGATCCCTCCACCGGGCTCAAGTCAATCATTGCCATACACAACACCAAGCTGGGAGCTGCGCTGGGCGGCTGTCGCTGCATTGAATACGACTGCGATGAAGACGCCATAAAAGACGTTATTCGCCTTGCTCGTGGCATGAGTTACAAGGCTGCGCTGGCCAAAGTTCCGCAAGGCGGCGGCAAAGCAGTCATTCTGAAGCCCTCTGGACACTTTGATCGCAAAGCGCTTTATCAGAGCTTTGGTAAATTCGTAAATGAATTGGGTGGCCGATACATTACCGCCGTCGACAGCGGTACGACTTTACAGGATATGGATGAAGTGGGCCGGGTCACTCCACATGTCTCTGGCAGCTTGAGTGACGGCCTTGATCCATCCCCCAACACAGCTCTTGGTGTGCTGGCAGGAATCAAAGCAGCCGCACTCCATCGCTATGGCAATTCAAAACTGAAAGGTTTAACCGTAGCCATACAAGGCGTCGGTAACGTTGGCTTTCATCTGGCATCATTGCTGTTCAAAGAGGGTGCGCGAATACTGGTTTCAGATGTTGATGAACACAAAGTCAAACAAGCGCGCACGGCCTTTCAGGCTGAATCCGTATCACCTCACCAATTCTTCAGCGCCCACTGCAACATTCTTGCCCCCTGTGGACTGGGTGGCGTGATTAACGAAACCACCCTACAGGAGCTGCACTGCGATATTATCGCCGGATCTGCCAACAATCAGCTCGCTGATCCTGAACACGGTCAGCAGTTGCATAACAAAGGCATTTTATATGCGCCCGACTACGTTATAAATGCCGGTGGATTAATTCAGGTATCCCTCGGCCTTCGGCACACATCTATTCAGGAAATCTCCAACAAAACCTGGGGTATCAGCGAAACCCTGTATGACATCTTTACTCGATCCAAGTCCGAAAACATACCCACATCCAGTATCGCCGATCTGATGGCTGAAGAAATTCTGTACGGACACCACGACATTCCCGAACCCTATGCCTTAGCGAAGGGAGCATGAACAATGCAGTACACCACAACCCCCTATCAACAAAAACAGTTCATTAATGAAGAGGGCCTTTGCGTCACTCCACTAACCTCGCATTTAAACAACGCCATGCTGTTGGAAAGCTATCGCGCCATGGTGATGATTCGCACGTTCGATCAGCGCGTCGTTGCTTTACAGCGTACCGGGCAAATGGGCACTTATGCATCCTGCCTCGGCCAGGAAGCCATCGGTGCTGGCATTGGTCTGGCGCTGGGGGCAGAAGATGTGTTTCTGCCCTACTACCGGGATCAGGCTACCCAATACCTCCGTGGCGTGCCCTTAGAACAACAGATGCAATACTGGGGAGGGAATGAATGGGGCAACCATTTTACAGGTGTGGCCGCCCAGGATTTCCCTAATTGTGTCCCTATTGCAACACAGGTCACCCATGCCGCCGGGGTAGCCAGCGCCATTAAAATTCGCGGAGAGAAACGTTGCGCACTGGTAACCTGCGGTGACGGAGCTACCTCTCGTGGCGATTTTTATGAAGCGATGAACCTAGCCGGCGTTTGGCAGTTACCCATGATCATGGTTGTAAATAACAATCAATGGGCCATCTCCGTACCACGCCAGATACAAACCGGCGCAACAACAATTGCCCAAAAAGCAGTTGCAGCGGGTATTGAAGGCTTTCAGGTCGATGGCAATGATGTCTGCGCTGTTTATGACGCGGTACATTACGCTGTTAAAAAAGCCCACTGTGGCAAAGGCAGTACGCTCATTGAAGCGGTCAGTTATCGACTCGGGGATCACACCACAGCAGACGATGCAACGCGCTACCGATCCCACGAAGAAGTTAACGAAGCCTGGAAGCGAGAGCCCATCAAACGATTGCAAACCTGCCTGCATCAAAAGGGTCTATGGAGTGAAAACCAGGAACAAGCATTATTGTCAGAATGCAAACAGGAAGTTGAACAATCCGTACAGGCCTATCTAAAACACGAAGAACAACCCGTGTCAGACTTGTTCGATTATCTTTTTGAGGAAACGCCATCCCATCTAGTCACGCAAAAAGAACATGTTCTGAAGAAATGGTCTATGTTGGGAGGTAAATAGCATGGGCGCACAGGAAGACATCAAAACTCTGAACGCTGATAACAACAACGTTAGCGCGAAAACCCCGCATGTAGTCACCATGATTGAAGCCATCAACCTGGCGTTACACCGTGCTATGAACAGCGATTCCAATGTAGTCGTGTTGGGTGAAGATGTGGCAACTAACGGAGGGGTTTTCCGGGCCACCGTGGGTTTGAAAGAGCAATTTGGCCACAAACGAGTCATGGACACACCACTGGCAGAAACCCTGATCGCGGGTATCAGCGTAGGAATGGCTGCACAAAAACTGAGACCTGTCGCCGAAATTCAGTTTATGGGGTTCATCTACGCCACCATGGAGCATATTGTTTCCCATGCCGCGCGCCTGCGCAACAGAACAAGAGGGCGGCTAACCTGCCCTATGGTGCTGCGTGCACCCTATGGTGGGGGCATACACGCACCGGAACATCACTCAGAAAGTACCGAAGCACTGTTTGCCCATATCCCAGGTATTCGAGTGGTGATTCCATCATCCCCAACCCGCGCCTATGGCCTTTTATTAAGTGCCATAGAAGACCCAGATCCAGTTATCTTTCTGGAACCAAAGCGTATTTACCGAATGGTAAAACAGGAAATCTATGATGATGGTGTCGGCCTGCCACTGGACACCTGCTATACCCTGAGGCAAGGCGAGGACATAACCCTTATCAGTTGGGGGGCCATGATACACGAAACACTGCAAGCCGCGACCCAGTTAAAAAAGCAAGGCATCTCAGCCGAAGTGATCGACGTGGCCACCATCAGCCCTCTGGATATCGACACACTGATCGCATCCGTGCAAAAAACCGGGCGTTGCATCATCATTCAAGAGGCAGCCAGACACTGTGGTGTTGCCGCAGAGATCAGTGCGTCGTTGCAGGAACAGGCCTTCGCCTCACTGCTCTCCCCGATCAAACGCATAACCGGCTGCGACACCCCCATGCCCTACCTGCGTCGCGAAAATCTTTACATGATCAGTAGCCAAGAAATTGTAGACGCAACGATAAAAATAATGGAGGCCCCATGAAGTACTTCAAACTACCGGATCTGGGAGAAGGCTTACAAGAGGCCGAAATAGTAGAGTGGCATATAAAGCCTGGGGATACTGTGACCACCGGGCAAACTATTCTCTCGGTTGAGACCGCCAAGGCAATCGTGGATATCCCAGCGCCACAGGATGGCATCATCGCCGCCTGCTTTGGAGACGAAGGCGATCTCATTCATACAGGCGAGCCACTATTGGAGTTTCAGGGAGAGAACCAGGAAGACACAGGAACCGTGGTCGGTAAAATGGAATCCGCCTGCGATCAGTCAGAACGGGAGCAGTTTGTTATTGGCAGCCCCTATCGGCCCGGCCCAAATGTACCTTTGGCCACGCCTGCTATTCGAGCACTGGCTAGACGGCTGAACGTAGACCTGAACCACATCAGCGGTACTGGCAATCATCACATGATCACCGGCGACGATGTGGAAAAAGCAGCTCGCCTGACCCACGATCTGGGTGAAGCTCAGGCACTGAAAGGCGTACGCCGCAGCATGGCACGCAACATGGCTATCGCTCATGCCGAAGTGGTAAAGGTCACCATCAATGACGACACAGACATACACCACTGGCACAAAGAGGAAGACATCACCCTGCGTCTGGTTCGTGCGATTGCCAGCGCATGCCAGCAAGAACCCAACCTCAATGCCTGGTACGACAGCGATAACAACACTTTCAGAGTCATCGATAAAGTTGATCTGGGTATCGCAGTAGATACTCCCGACGGCCTGTTTGTACCAGTACTACGAAACGTATGCCAACGGGAACCGGAAGATATACGACAGGGTTTGGATCATATCAGGAAAGACGTAAAAGACCGCACCATACCGCCACAAGAAATGGCCGGTGCCACCATCACCCTTTCAAATTATGGCACGATCGCCGGTCGCTACGGCAACCCGATCATAATGCCTCCAATGGTAGCTATATTGGGGGCGGGCAAGATTTACAAAAACGTAGTAGAGACCGCAACAGGATTTGCCAGCCATCGCTTCTTACCGCTGAGTTTGAGTTTTGATCATCGAGTGATAACAGGAGGCGAGGCTGCACGCTTTTTACGAGCGGTTATGGATGACGTGGCGTTGCCGGTATAAACACCTCAATATCGTCAATAGGATATGGCTTGGAGATACCGTAACCTTGCGCATAATCGACTCCCATACGGCGCAGCATGTCGGTTATCTCCTCGCTTTCGACAAATTCCGCGATGGTTTTCTTTCCCATTACATGACCAATTCGGTTAATTGACTCCACCATGGCGCAATCAATATCACTGGCAACCATATCCTTAACAAATACCCCATCGATCTTTAGATAATCCACCGGGAGACTCTTCAAATAACCGTACGAGGAAAAACCACTGCCAAAATCATCCAACGAGAAGCTACAACCAATTGCGCGAAACTCTTCAATAAACTTCAAAGTAGTAGAAAGGTTCGTAACCGCAATGGTTTCCGTAATCTCAAAACAAATTTTGTTGGGCGCTATACCATAACGCTCGAACTGCTCTCGCAAAAAAGCCGGGAACTCATTATCCCCCAACGTTAAACCGGAAAGGTTCACAGACACATCGGCCACGCCACTGAGTTTTTTTGGATTATTCTCCATCCACTTAAATAGATTCTGAACCACCCAGCGATCGACTTGAGGCATCAAGTTATAACGTTCGGCTGCCGGCAGAAAGGTGCCTGGGTATACTATTCCATTATCATAATTCAACCGCAGCAGAACCTCATAACTCTTACCCACAAAAGGATCAGCAGTGACTGCGACAATAGGCTGCACATACAACATAAAACTATCGTGCTCGATGGCGTCGGAAATGCGTGCTGCCCATTGCATATGGGTTTGATGGGAAGCCAGATGGACATCCTCAGGGTCATATACATGCACCCGATTACGCCCGGAATTCTTTGCGGTATGGCAAGCAGCATCAGCCAGGTTAATCACTTCCTTAACCGAGTCCATTTCCCGTTTAATAGTGACGAGGCCGACACTTCCAGCCATGTTGAACATGCTTCCATCCCACTCAAAGCGCATGCTCTGGATCTGATGACGAATCTTCTGAGCCACCATAATTGCGTTATCTTCGGCACAGTTCGTTAGAAGAATCCCGAATTCATCTCCACCAAGACGCGCCAGTACATCGCCACCCCGTGTTAACTGACGCAGCAATACGGTTACCTGCCTCAACAACTCATCACCTGCCACATGCCCACATGTATCATTAATCAGTTTAAACTGATCAAGATCCAGCAATAGCAGCGTATGATGTTCACTTTGATGGTGCACTTCCTCAAGCGCCTGATGCAACCGGCTTTCGAATTCTCTTCGATTCACCAACCCAGTAAGCGGGTCATGGCGCGACAGAAACATCAGTTGCTCTTCGTTTCTTTTACGCTGAGTAATGTCGGAAACGAAGCCTTCCACCATCGCATCGTTGCCCCACTGGGCACCTGCGACTACTTTGGCAGACACTGACAACCAGCAAACCTGACCGTCCCGACGCAGCCCTCTCAGCTCAAACTGGTGTACTCTGCCTTTCTCCATAATATTGCGAATAAGCGAATTGTAATCCACCTCATTCAGGAATTCGGTAATTTCCTTTTGCGAAAATGCTGTCATCAGCTCAGCTGGATTGGCGTAACCCAGCATGGATGCCAACGAGGGATTCACCGAGATCAAACGCCCGTCCAAATCACTTTGATAAATACCTTCGGCTGCATTTTCATACAGAGAACGATAGCGTTCCAAATTTTGTATTGATTGCCTTTGGGCTTCCAGTTTTTCCCTGCGTTCAATATTGATGCTATCGGCCAGCGCCATCGAGAACAGCACAACTTCCAATGCCACTCCAATCTGCAACATATACTCTGTGAGCTCATTTACGGGTATCCAGCCCATACGAGTAAGCGTAAGGACAAAGGCTCCAAAAAAATATACAAACCACCCACCCACAAAATATCGCGCGCGACGTTCACCTTTATACAAAAGATAAACACCAACAGACATACAGGTAATTAATGTCGGCAACACCAGAAACGTTACCAGCTGAATAGACACATTGTATGACAGCACCACTGAAAGTGATGATAACAACAACGCCACTGATATCAGCAGGGCCAAGGCATAACTTGCCGCTGGCAAGCGCTTTGGCAAATTAAGAAAGGTTAGCGTGAACATACAATGAAATACTACGCTGAATGCCAGAAACAGAATCAAACTGATCTGGTGCCACTCCTTTAGTTGTGGCCACAGATATTGATAAGCTAATCCTTCTATTGAAAGCTGGAACAATAAGATCGAGACGCCGTACCCTACGTAATAAAGGTAACTTTGATCCCGCACTACCACATAAATAAAGAGATTGTAGAGAACCATCACCAGCATGATGCCGATAAAGCCGCCTTTCAGCAAAAGCGTACTCTGCTCCTGAGCCCAGAAGGCATCCTGTCGCCACAACCGCACCGGCACCAATACAGACCCCTCGCTGCGCACCCTCAAGATGACTCGCAGATCTTCAAACTGCTCATCCGGCAAGGCCAGCACATAATCCCTATGCCAAAACGGACGCTGCATAAAGGGTCGCTGATCACCCGTAATCACATGGCTTACGACTTGTTCACCACTTACAAAGAACACGTCCAACTCATCCAACAGAGGAAAGTCAACGACTAACAGGTAGTCTGAGCCTCGCGCAAAATTAGGAATAGATGCACTTAGCCAAATGGTGCTCTGTACAAAACCAAGGTTAAGAGAGGGCTCCGTTAGCGGGCTCCATTCCTGACCCAAACGGGAGGTAAGAAGGTCATCAATTAGCAAACGGCCAGAACCATCCACCAATACTGAAATAGACAAGTCCAGTGGATCATCTTGCTGATTGGCGGCTACGTGTGAAACACCAGAAAAGCCTGTGGCAGCCTGCAATACCGTAGCAAAAAGGCTAAACACCGACACAACCAGACAGGCAAGCGTGGCTTTCAGGGTTAGCGGGTTGCTGTGCCGGTTACAGGTCATGAAATACGAATCACAGGGTTTGGAGGCATTTACTTTTTCGTACTCAGCGAATGCAAATCAGTCATTTTCTAAGCATAGACCAGAACATTGCCGCCAGCAGGCTCCGAACCTGCATTAACATTTAGATAGATGATGTTAGGATTTAATTGCTGCCAAAAACACTCTGATTCTGTCAGCGTTTTTTCCTAGATCACTTTTGCCCACTCGACTGACGGAACGAACATCCACCCGGGAGCCTCCTTCAGGGCTCGCTTGGATGCGCACCGTAATATCGTCGACAAAGCCAAACCAAAAAGTACGGTCCGTCGCTTCCAGAATCCCTGCCTGCTCATTTACCGCTTCAACCCGCCAGCCCAACTCAGTGGCTACGAATACAGCCTTCTGTAAAATGGACGCGGCCGATTGCGCCAGAACCAACCCCTGAACATCTGGGTAATGCTCCGATTGCAGCGCTTTCACATCGGCAGCACCCTGTAGAGGATTAGCGCTGTCCGGCCGGACATTGGAGATAGCCGCTATCGCTGGAGGCTGACCCCAATCAGTAGAGACATCATAGATAACGGGCGATTGACTGGCTTTAAGACCAAAATGAAAAACCGTCGCAACGGGCACCACTAACACCAACACAACCAGAATCGCGCGATGCACCGCGGCCTGCTCTTGACGCCTGATGGCAGACAACAAGCACACACCCGCCAACCCCATGATGATCGCTGCCGTCAGAGCTGCTCCTGCCATCAACGGCAATGCCACTAAGACTCCCCACAGATCAAACCGAACCCCCAACGCCAACAGAGGGAATGACCAAGCAACAATAATGGAAACCACCACTAACACGGGAAGCAACCTAAACAGTTTCTGCATTTGAACACACCTTCCTTACATTCAGCCCGGAGTCATTAACTTCGCTGCACAACCACATGGTAATAACGCCCAAGGGAACGATATGGCTCCTCCCGCGAAAAACGCTTTTCCAGTGTAATGATGTCCTGCTCAGAGCGGCGATCACGAATCTCTTTGTGCATGTAATCGTGAAACACCCTTATACCGCTTTTGCACAGCACTGTCATACCCTGCTCTTTTAGAAAGCCTAGCACCTGTTCCGGCAACAATGGATTGATCGGCGTAAGCCCTTGCCCGTTGCCACGCAATTTACCGTCAACAACCCGATCGAAGTAACCTCTGACCAGACTGCGAAACACGGTGGAATGCTGATTGTAAAACATCAACGAAAGATATCCGCCACCGCCCATTTGCCCTAATAAACTAAGGACTAGAGCCTGCCAGTCTATCACCCACTCCAGCACTGCATGACATAGCACCAGATCATAGGGCTGCTGAGGCTCAGGCAACGCCTGAATTGTACTGTGAATGTATTCAAATGCGTGATCAAGGCCCTCCTCTGCTGCACCTTGGCGAGCACTCTCAAGCATTACCGCTGAATGGTCACACAGCGTCACCTGATGCCCTTGGCGGGCCAAAATACGGGCAAACTGCCCCTGACCACCACCAGCATCCAGAATGCTCAATGGCGCTTGCAACCGCTGACCCAGGGTCTCATCCAGATCTCGCTCCAGCAGGGCCAAACGGACCTTCCCCTTGGTACCACTGTATATTTTCTGAGTAAACCGATGGGAAAGCTCATCAAAATTCTGATCTGTTGCCATATATCTCCAGGCCCGATGTGATTACGAATAAAACTAGGGAGCAAAGCAGCTATTGAGTGGGTCATTGTCAAAAAGTGACCTACAGAAGGTGACCCTCAATGTCACAATCAGACATAAGTGATACCGGGTTCACAGTTCCTGAGTACAACTCACGTCAGTTTTTGACACTCTTAACACTTTTGATTTTTGCCACTACTCAGGTAGTGTCGAATCATTTTACACTTACCTCAACAAGCACAACCAAGAAGAACAATAATTGCCCAAGGGCATCAATATCCAAACTGATTTAATGACAGCAATACAAATCCGTTTGGGGGGAAGCATCAGGCGTATCGATTGTAGGATTTTTGAGGTTACCCGGCATGTTAAAATTGATTCAAACCCACATGAAAAAGAAG
The DNA here is from genome assembly GCF_002863865.1 of Ketobacter alkanivorans. Lineage (NCBI taxonomy): Bacteria > Pseudomonadati > Pseudomonadota > Gammaproteobacteria > Pseudomonadales > Ketobacteraceae > Ketobacter > Ketobacter alkanivorans. Next base: position 1,128,778 of record NZ_CP022684.1, read on the forward strand.
CGGATTCAGGCCAAGGCTTCTGTTCCTAAGCAGGTGGTCATGGTGAACAAAGAAGATATTCAGCGCAAGCTGGCAGCTTATAAGCCTGTTGATAGCGGCAAGAAAGCCAATTTTCAAGGCCCCAGCTTGAACCGCAAAGAGCTTGAGGGCGCAGTGTAAGTACCTGTTGGACAACCCAACGGCAATCACCGCTCCCATCAATCGGGTATCTGATGGGAGCGAGCGTTGTAACCGTCTACCAAGCCTTCTCTAAAACAGCCTTCGCATCATCCAGATCGACTTCCACCGGATTGAAAATAATCGATCCATCATCCAAAGCCATCTCAGCCAATCGCGCCAATTGATCTTTGGTTACCTTGCCGGTTTCTGACAAGGTTCGGGGCAATTTGCATCGTCGATACAGCTCATCGCGGATTTCACGAATAGTATTGATAGCCGCACGGCCTCGTTCGCCAGCCGGGGTTTTAGCGTATACGTCCGCTCCGGCCAGAGGCAGCAATAGCTCACCGATAATATCGCCCCTCTCTTCCAGGTTGTATTCCAGCACATAAGGCAGGAACAGGTTCATACACAGGCCGTGGGGTAAATGGCACAGAGCCCCCAATGAATGCCCCAGCGAGTGCACCAGGCCAACCATAGAATTGGAGAAAGCAATGCCCGCCATGGTGGACGCCTGAGCTAGCTCTAAACGAGCATCGGCATCGTCCGGCGCGTTCAGCACCTTAATCAAATTCTGACTGATTTTCGTGATCGCAGACACGGCGTAGGCATCACTGATTGGGTTTTTACCCATGCAAGTGAACGCCTCGATCGCATGGGTCATGGCATCCATGGCGGTCATCGCAGTAATGTGGGCAGGCAATGTCAGCGTCATGCGCGGATCTAAAATCGCAGCATTGGGCAACAGGAAATAGGAGGTAAACGGCAACTTAACCCCTTTCTCTACATCTGAAATAACGGCCACAAGCGTTACCTCAGAACCCGTACCCGCAGTTGTGGGTACAACGAAGAAAGGCTTCAAAGGCTTGGTCAAAACACCAACCCCTGAGAACTGGGATAGATCTTCACCATCCTCCGACACCAGAATGTTAACTCCCTTGCTGGTATCGATAACGGAGCCACCGCCAACAGCGATAATGGAATCACAACCACTGTCTCGATAGAGCTTGGCAATGTTTTTTACCACAGTGGTGGAGGAATCTGGTGGTACATCATCGAAAATCTCTACCACATCCATACCACTTTCGGCGAAAGCACCCAGCACATGATCAACCAGACCCGCGCCGCGCACCCCTTTATCCGTAATGATCATGGGGCGAGACGCCGCAAGATTGCGCAATTCAAAAGGGATGTGTTCCAGAGCCGCATTACCGGCAACGACTTTTACTGGGCAGAAAAATTCATAATAGGCTTTTGTCATTGTATTAACCCCAAACCAGGTTTTTCGCGAGACGCGTGTAAATTCGGCCGCCATCAGCCAGCTTTTCCTTCAATGAAAGCCGGGGATAACGTTTCAGCGCCCTTACTGCCACAAACTTGGGCAATATCAGGCTTTCCATACGATTAAGGCTGCGCACCAGCTTCATGGTATAAGCAATTTCGCCATCTACCAGCAAGCGATCATTCGCAAACGCCCGTGCGGTTCCCTCTTGGAATGAGAGCACTAGAAAAGCATGGTTTAGATGTTTGAACTTAAGGGAGACGTCCGGCTTGCGTGGTGCTGTTTTACCCAAGTAGCGAAGGCAACCAGAGCTGTCTTTCTGCATGACGAAACAAGGGCCGTTTGGCAAAGCGCGCATATCAAACATGAAGCCCTCAGGTAGATTTTTGACTTCATTTTGTATCTTCTCGTCCACCTGACTGGCGGCTTCCAGTCCACGGCCGATTACGTCCATCATCAACGCCACATAGGGGCGCTTAAGCGGTGCCGCGTTCAAGACGCCGCTGTTGAGCTGGTGTTGTCGATTCATAATTCACACTTCTAATGGTGCTGTATAATTAGACTACGATTAAGCCAAGTGGTTTACACCAAGGCAAGAGGTTAATGCTAATTATCTAATTGTAGGACGTCCACTAGCAGGTGCGACAAAATAGGCATGACTGATCATTCAGGCACAATTTAGCCCGAATAATAAGAAGTTATTGATTGAAATCAGGTTTTGACAGGGATCAGTAGCGCAGCCGCGCATCCAGCTGATCTACCGCCTCGCACCACTCCGAATCCTCATCTATGGCACTTTTTAGAAACTGGGATTGAGAGTCGTTCCAAAACGGAGCCTGCTCGATCGAGGTTCCATTGGATAAATCACGATGCTGGGCAATGAACTCATCAATATTCTCAGGCTCATTAGGCAGCCCCAACTGTTTGAATAAATTACACATTGAGTAGTAAACAGAATCCATCACTTGCACGCTCCTTCTCAATTTACCTTCCACTAATCCTGCACGCTCAGCGCCGGATGCGCCAGCATTCCGTTATATCGAATGAACATAAATGAGTTAAGTCTGATTGCCTTAGGCGATGAGGCAGCCCGCACCCCACTGCGATGCTGTCTTTTCGGAAACCAAGAGTGGCCAATTCAACCGCCAAAACCGCCTCTTCTGCTAATGCATCTGCAATGAGAGACCCTATAATGCTGTTCTGAGTAACCCAACAATAACGACAACAGGTATACGCTACGATGAGTGACCTTAAGCAACAATTTGAAGACGCAGTGAATTTTGTACAGAACGGACCTGGGGATTTCAAACCTGACAACAGCCTAAAACTGCAGTTTTATGCCCTGTACAAGCAAGCCACAGAAGGGGATGTTAAGGGTAAGAAGCCCGGTTTGACGGACTTCGTAGGTCGAGCCAAATACAGTGCCTGGGAAAGCTTAAAAGGTATGTCCAGCGACAAAGCGATGGAAACTTACATCAGCAAGCTGGATGCCTTCCGCTAATTCAGAATCATTTCGTAGGGTAGAAAGCGCACCAAATCGCCTTCTGACACCCGCTGCCCTGGGGGAACCACAGCAAACCCGTTCCCCCAGCTGGCGGAAAACAGTACGCCGGAGCTTTGATTGGGGTAGATCTCTACTTTACTGCCCTGCTCCGATTGCACCAGTCGTGCCCGCAAATATTCTTGTCGCCCTCCGGGTTTTCGGGTGCTGAATCCAGCAGGCACCAGCACCTCGGTCGGCATATAGTCGCTGGCGCCTTGCATTTTCAGCAGCCATGGGCGACACAGCAGTGCAAAAGTGACAAACACCGCGGCTGGATTACCGGGCAAACCGGCAAACGGAATATCCATGATTCGCCCCAAGGTAAAGGGCTTGCCGGGCTTGATCGCCAAACGCCAGAAGGCCAAACTCCCAAGTTTTTCCAACACCGCTTTGATGTGGTCCTCCTCGCCGACTGATACGCCACCGCTGCTCAACACCACATCAGCTTCAGATGCCGCCCTGATAAACGCTGCTTCAGTCGCGCCGATATCGTCCGGCACAACGCCCAAATCCAGAATATCCAACCCCAAGCCACGCAGCAGCCCGATCAGAGTGTAACGATTGGAGTTATAGATCTGACCTTTCTGCAGCGGTGTTCCTGGCTCCACCAACTCGTCCCCAGTGGATAAAATCGCCACTCGCAAGGGTTTATACACCCTGACCTCACCAACCCCTACCGAAGCCAGCAGCCCCATATCCTGGGGCCGTATACGGCTGCCTTTGGCAAGAATGGTCTGGCCACTGCCGATATCCTGGCCGCGAGGTCGAATATGCTGACCACGCTCAGGCGCCTCGTTGATAACGACACCCCGCTCATCAGCAGCCACGTCTTCCTGCATGATCACTGTATCGGCGTTGACAGGTACTTCGGCACCGGTGAATATCCGCGCCAAGGTGCCAGGCTCCAATGGCTGTGGCGCAACTCCCGCAGGTATACGCTGAGACACCTGCATGGACTGGCCGGGCTGGTAATCCTCAAAACGCAGACAATACCCATCCATGGCACTGTTGTCTGCCGGTGGAACGTCAACACCGGAGCAAACATCTTCCGCCAGAACTCGTCCCAGAGCATCCACAATGGATACCTGTTCAGTAGCCGTTGTAACTTTAACGGAATCCAGCAATTGGCTAAGCGCATCGGCTACCGGCATCAGCCCCGGCTTATCACAGCAACTCATCCACGGGTCTCACAGGCTTCGACGTCGGTGCGATGTCCGGTAATCAGTTTCACGAAATTACAGGGCCGATGGGTGGAATCCAATTGCTGTTGAATTATGCCATTCCACGCTGTGCGGCATGCATTGGTAGAGCCTGGCATACAGAAGATCACTGTATTATTGGCCAACCCACCTACAGCGCGTGACTGTATGGTAGAGGTGCCAATTTCACTGTAAGAAATCTGCCTGAACACCTCGCCAAAGCCCTCGATATATTTATCGAATAGAGGTTCAACGGCCTCTGGGGTGGTATCCCTGCCAGAAAAACCGGTGCCCCCGGTAATCAATATGGCTTCGACAGCAGAGGACGCAATCCAGGCTGAAACAATAGCGCGAATCTGATACACATCATCCAGGGAGATTTTTTTATCCGCCAGAGCATGACCTGCTGCGGTGACACTTTCCACCAGCAACTGTCCAGAGGTATCGGTTTCTTCGGTACGGGTATCAGAGACCGTGAGCACGGCCACATTAACAGGAATAAAATCGGATGATGCGCTCATAATGACAACACCTTATGTCGTGTGAGATACCGAAGGTTTTTATCCTCCGGTCATGTTCATAAACCGCACGATCTGCGGTTCATCTTGCAAATCAAAATAATGCCTATCCGGCTTGATGCCCATGGCATCCACAATAACCTGCTTCAGCAGCGTATCGTCATTACTAGTGCGAACCACTTCCCGCAAATCCACGGAATGTTCGTTGCCCAAACACAATAACAAGCGGCCCTCTGCAGTCAGGCGTACCCGATTGCAATCACCGCAGAAATTGTGGCTGTGAGGCGAAATAAACCCTACTTGGGTATCGCTATCAGCAAAACCATAGAAGCGGGCCGGACCAGCACTGCGTTGTTGTATTGGATTACTCAAATTACGTTTATGTTCGACCGGATGCAGCGGGTAACGCTGCGCGATCACCTCCCGCACCTCGTCTGACGCCATAAAACATTCATCGCGCTGATGCTCGGAAATATTCCCTAACGGCATTTCTTCGATAAACGTAATGTCCAAGCCCTTGTTGCGCGCAAATTCTATCAGCGGCAAAATCTCATCATCGTTACGGCCTTTCAGGATAACAGCGTTGATTTTTACCCGATCAAATCCCTGCGCGAGCGCCGCATCTATACCTTGTAATACGACTTTAACATCACCGGTACGGGTGAGCTGTCGAAAACGATCCGGCAGCAGGCTATCAAGGCTTACGTTTATCCGTTTAACACCGGCAGCGCGCAACCCGGCTGCCATGGTTGGCAATTGTGAGCCATTTGTAGTCAACACCAACTGATCCAGATCAGACATTTGGCCCAACCGCTCCACCAGGGAAAGCACATCTCTGCGGATCAGTGGTTCACCACCGGTTAAACGTATTTTCTTAACGCCCAACTCGACAAAGACTCGAGCAATGCGGTGAATTTCTTCCAGAGTCAGAATTTGTTTGCGGGGCAGAAAGGTCATTTCTTCCGCCATACAATACACACAACGGAAATCACACCGATCTGTTACAGAAATACGAAGGTAGTTGACCTTTCGGCCAAACTTGTCCACCAACGAAAGATTACTCATGGGCTTCTTTGCTCACCAGCTGTTCCGAACCTTTGGCGTTCTGCCACTCCTGTTCCATTTGCTCAAGCGAGGCATCATCCAGGCTAATTCCTCGTTGTTTTAATGCGTTTTCCAGCGCTCGGAAACGTCTCTCAAATTTCTGATTGGCTTTCACCATAACCATCTCCGGATCCAGCTTGTAATGTCGTGCAAGATTAACGCAGCAAAACATCAAATCACCCAGCTCATCTTCAATCTGGCCGATTGGCCCATCGGTGTAGACCTCTTCACCCAGCTCACCGATTTCCTCTTCCAGCTTGGCCATCACCTTTTTCGGGTCCTGCCAGTCGAACCCTTTTTTTGCCACGACGGATTGTAGTTTGTGGGAGCGTTTCATTGGCGACATACCGCCAGGCATAGTGTCGAGGATAGATTCACCCAACTGTTTCTTTGCGACCTTTTCCTGCTGTTTTATCGCATCCCAGTTGGCTTTAATGGTTTGCTCTGCAATCTGTTGCCCGGGTTGGATACGGCTCTCCAGTGTGCCATCAGGAAACACATGGGGATGACGCCGCACCAGTTTCTGCTCCAGCTCTTGCATGACGTCATCAAAGTGAAAGCGATTTTGCTCTTCGGCCATCTGGCTATAGAACACCACCTGAAAGAATAGGTCGCCCAGCTCCTCTCGCAAGTGTTCGTAATCCTCGCGAGCGATGGTATCCGCTACCTCGTAGGCTTCTTCAATAGTGAATGGCGCTATGGTTTGATAGGTCTGCTTTAAGTCCCACGGGCAACCATACTCAGGCTCCCGAAGTCTGGCCATTAAATAACGAACACGCTCCAGTGGAGTGGCTTCAGAAAGATCAATGTCGAGACTTCGCATCTTTGTTTCCTTGGTGGGAGCGTCGAACTTCGATCACATTAGAAAGCTGATTGATCCGCGCCAGAACATCACCTAACCCGGCAAGGCTGTTAATCTCCATGGTCAGTGTCATGGTAGCAGTATTGTCCGATGGATTGGACAGGGTATTGATCGAGGTCACATTGACCCGCTCGGTAGACAACACCAAGGTAATATCGCGCAAAAGCCCCTGACGATCATAGGCCTTTATAAACACTTCGACTGGATAGGTTCGCCCGGCCTCGGCCGACCAGGTGACATCCACGACCCGATCACCGTGAATTTCCATCAGGCGCTGCAGTTCTTTACAATGCTTGCGGTGAACGGTCACACCACGACCGACAGAAATATACCCCACTACAGCATCACCCGGAACGGGTTTGCAACAGCCGGCAATACTGGTCATCAAATTATCGACACCGTTGATACTGAACTCGGATGCAATAGGATTAACCCGAGGCTTACGCGTATCAATGGGCAACAATTCCTGCTGGCGGGTTTCGTTATCAAACTCCTGAATATTGTTCAGCACCTGGCTTACACGCAAATCTCCCGCACCAACTGCAGCATAAATATCATCAGCCGTTTTTAAATTCAGCGCTTGAGCCACTCGATCCAGGTTGAGTTTACCAACATCCAGACGCTTAAATTCTTTATCCAGCAACTCGCGGCCGCCTTCGATATTGCGATCACGATCCTGCAATTTAAACCAATGTATGACCTTGGCTCGAGCCCGACTGGTGCCTAAAAACCCAAGCGAAGGCTGTAACCAATCACGACTCGGGCGGGATTCATTGCCCTTCAGTATTTCTACTTGCTCGCCAGTACGAACCTGATAGTTCAAAGGCACAATACGGCCATTCACTTTAGCGCCACGACAACGATGGCCAACCTCGGTGTGAATGTGATACGCAAAATCCAAGGGCGTTGCACCTTGGGCTAAGTCGACTACGTGGCCTTCGGGCGTGAACACATATACGCGCTCATCCACGATGTCTTCGCTGAACTGAGACAAGACGCTAGAGACGGAACTGTCGCCCAGATCCTCCTGCCATTCCAGCACCTGCCGCAACCAGGCAATTTTGCCATCGTAACTATCGCTTCTGCCGGTGCTGCCTTCTTTGTAGCGCCAGTGAGCACACACACCCAGTTCAGCCTCATCGTGCATGTCTTGTGTTCGAATCTGCACTTCCAGCACTTTGCCTTCGGGCCCTAACACCGCCGTATGCAGAGAGCGATATCCGTTTTCTTTTGGGGTGGCGATATAGTCGTCGAATTCTTTTGGGATATGCTGCCAAATATTATGCACCACCCCCAATGCCGCGTAGCAGTCACGAATATCTGGCACCAAAACACGCACAGCACGAATGTCATACACCTGATAGAAATCGATGTTTTTGCGCTTCATTTTACGCCAGATGCTGTAGATATGTTTGGCACGGCCATTGATGTCGGACTCAACGCCCACCCGTGCCAATGCAGCATGCAATTGCTCAACTACACTACGGATGTAATCATCTCGATTCAGCCGTTTTTCATCCAACAGTTTTGCAATGCGCATGTAGGCATCAGGTTGCAGATAACGGAAGGAAAGATCCTCCAGCTCCCACTTTAAGTGGCCAATGCCCAAACGATGAGCCAGCGGTGCATAGATATCAAATACCTCGCGGGCGACACGCTGTTTTTTCTCTTCCGGTGCATTTTTCACCGCACGAATTGCGCAAGTACGTTCTGCCAGTTTGATGAGTGCAACTCGCACATCATCTACCATGGCCACCAACATCTTACGCAAGTTGTCTAATTGATCGGTGGCCTGACCCAGCACCACTCGGTTTTCCGGGTTCATCACGGCGCTGATCGCTGCCATGCGCAGAACGCCTTCAATTAACTTGGCAATATTGCCACCGGTTCGCTTACTGACATCACCTAAGCTGGTTTTGCCTTCACGCACGGCACGATAAATCACAGCAGCCTTCAGTGCATCCGTATCCAGGTGCAGCTCGGCCAGGATTTCGGCAATTTCCAGCCCGGTATAAAAGCTGTTACTGCTCTCCCATTGGGCATCATCCCGGGCAATCGCTGCAGTTTCCATCTCTTGGGCGTACAAAGCCACTTCACGCAGACCGACTTCATCCGTGATTTCCACTTTATCTTTCAGTCGATCAATCCAGGCATCCAGATCGACACTGCCGTCTTCTCGGATAACCTGCTGATTGCGTACCGTTACCATAATTTATTCCGGTTCAAACACGGCGATGGATTCTACGTGAGTGGTATGAGGGAACATATCCATCACACCGGCTTTCAGGAGTTTATAACCTTGTTTTTTCAGTTCGCCTGCATCACGAGCCAAGGTTGCCGGGTTGCAGGATACATACACAATACGTTTGGGTTTGAATACTGTCATCTTGCTGACGATTTCCAGTGCTCCCGAACGGGGAGGATCAATCAGAATTTTGTCAAAACCGCCTCGCCCCCAGGGTTGGTCATCGAAGGGCTTAGTCAAATCAGCGCCATAGAACGACACATTGTTTAAACCATTGTGCTCCGCATTCTCGCGGCCACGCACCACCATGGCATCATCACCTTCTACACCCACCACTTCAGCGGCTTTAGTGGCCAATGGCAGGGTAAAGTTCCCCAATCCACAGAACAAATCCAGAATCCGTTCACCGGGTTGGATATCCATGAAGTCCATGGCCATACGGATCATATCCTGATTGATGTCCTGATTGACCTGAGTGAAGTCGGTGGGATGGAACTTCATGTTCAAACCAAACTCAGGCAGGCCGTAGCTCAAGCGAGCCTCGCCTTCGGGCCACACCTTATGTACTGTGTCATTACCGCCGGGCTGTAGATACAGCTGCAGGTTATGTTGCTGGCAGAAACTCAAAATTGCAGCCTGATCCTGATCAGTCAACGGCTCCATGTGGCGCACAATGATGGCGACAGCATCATCCCCTTTTGCTACTTCAATTTGGGGAATGGTACTGCGCGCCTGCAGTGACATGACCAGCTGCTTCAGCTCTGGAAACTTTAGGCCTACTTCCTCGGCCAAAACATGACATTGATCAATCTCAGCCAGGAAGCTGTTGCGTTTCTCTCGAAACCCCACCAGCACCGACTCTTTTTTGGCTACGTACTTAACACCCAAGCGGGCCTTGCGACGATAGCCATATATCGGGCCGGTCAACGGAGCCAGCACTTCCTCGGGCTGCAGCTCACCGAAATGCTGCAACTGCTCCATTAACACGCCCTGCTTCATTGCAATCTGCGCTTGTGGTTCCATATGTTGCAAACTGCAACCACCACAGAGATGGGCCTGAGCACACTGGGGTTGAACTCGCTCTACACTGGGCTGCAGCACTTCCACAGTGCGGCCTTCATCAAATTTGCCACGTTTCTGTGTATAAACAAATTTAACCGTCTCACTGGGCAAGGCACTGTCAACGAATACGGTTTTTCCTTTTATACGACCAATACCACGACCATCATGGCTCAGCGCAGTTATCTGTAATTCCACCGGATCAGCCGGCAGGGTTTGCTTGCGTCTTCTTCTGGCCATGTACTGCTTAACCTTCTTTTACTGCAGACGATTGTTCACTGGATTCGGCCGTTACGCCTTCCCAGTGCTGTAAAAATTCTGTGAAATGCGGACGCGCTTCTCGCCGCAAGTAGTCTTTCACCATGTTCAACTCAGCTTGATAGCCATCGTCCATGATAACGCCACGTATCAATTGAAAGCGCAGATAAACCAGCCATGTATTCAATACATCCGTTTCACAGTAGTCGCGAATGCCTTTGATATCACCCTGCTGGAACGCATCCCACACCTTGGCGCCGCTCATCCCCATCTTGCCTGGGAACCCCAGCAAGGCCGCCATCTGATCCAAAGGCACAAACGCCCGGTTATTATAGAGTGCCATCAAATCCATGAGGTCTGTGTGGCGATCATGATAGCGGCTAAGATAGTTATTCCATTTGAAGTTCTTGTCATCATGACCCTGATCCCAGTATCGAGGGCTGGCCACTCCATGCACCAAAGCACGGTAATGCAGCACCGGTAGATCAAAGCCTGAACCGTTCCAGCTCACCAACGTAGGCGAATAACGTTCGATCAGGTGGAAGAACTTTTCAAGAATGGTTTTTTCATCCGCCTGCTCATCCCCCAGCGTCCACACAGCGATCTGATCACGGGAACGAAATACGGCGGATATGGCAACGATTCTCTGCAGATGGTGGCGCAGAAAATCATTGCCGGTTTCTTGCCTGCGCAAATTAAACATGGCTTCAGCGGCAGCGTTATCATCCAGCCCTTCCAGACCAAACAGACGGCGGCCACCGGCAACGTCGGGGACGGTTTCTATGTCAAATACGAGTACATTCATGATCAGGCCGGGTCGAAGACGCCAGTGGACAGATAGCGGTCGCCGCGATCACAAATGATCGCTACGATCACGGCGTTCTCTACCTGCTGCGATAATTGCAACGCTCCTGCAACGGCACCGCCGGAAGAAACACCACAAAAGATGCCTTCTTCGCTGGCCAGACGACGCATGGTCACCTCTGCATCTTGCTGTGCGATATCCAGGACCGTGTCCACGCGAGAAGCGTCAAAGATTTTAGGGAGATATTCCTCGGGCCAACGGCGAATACCAGGAATGGCCGCACCCTCCTGCGGCTGCAGACCTACGATCTGAATATCAGGTTTTTGCTCTTTCAGAAAGCGGGAAGTACCCATAATCGTGCCAGTGGTGCCCATGGAGCTTACGAAGTGAGTGACTGTACCTGCGGTGTCTCGCCATATTTCAGGGCCGGTGCTCTGGTAGTGTGCCAGGGGGTTGTCCTGATTGGAGAATTGATCCAGCACCACGCCTTTACCTTCCTGCTGCATCTGCTCGGCCAGATCCCGCGCACCTTCCATGCTCTGCTGTTTGGTTACCAGTATCAACTCGGCACCGTAAGCGCTCATGGCTGCCCGACGCTCGGCACTCATGTTATCGGGCATGATCAACACCATTTTGTAACCTTTAATCGCCGCCGCCATGGCCAAGGCGATACCTGTGTTGCCGCTGGTGGCTTCAATCAGAGTGTCCCCGGGCTTGATGAGGCCACGCATCTCAGCGTGCTGAATCATGCTGAGAGCTGGTCGATCTTTAACCGATCCGGCAGGGTTATTACCCTCCAGCTTGACCAGAATGGTGTTGCTGGTGTTCCCAGGTAAACGCTGTAACCTCACCAAGGGAGTATTACCTACAAAGTCTTCGATCGTGGGATAATGCATTGTTCTGATTAATTGTTTGCTCAAACGGGGGCCTATTGTACCCTGCACGGGGGGTAAGCGCCTATCATTACCGCCAATTTATGCCGCAGTCCACGGCAGGCAAGACATCATTGGAATTAGGGATAAGGAGAAGATGGCATATACTGTTTAAAAAGCCATCGGTCATAACACGTGAAACTGAAACAACACTTTAACCTCTTGAAAGGCCTGGGTTTGCGGTCTCGAGCCCTATTGATCAGTTCCATCCCTGTCTTGGTGATCGGACTGATACTGGCCACCCTGTTTACCGCCCAACGCTTCAAAGAGCTGGATGAATCCCTGCTGGAGCAGGGGGAGATGATTTCCGCAGCCTTTGCCCACGGCATCTTCGAAAGCATGACTCAGCGTCAGGGCCATACGGTGCCCTTCTATGCCCAGCGAATTCTGGAAGAGGACAATGTTCGCTCTGTTGCCATTCATGAGGTGGATGGCACCCTTATCACCCGCGCCGGGCCGAAGATGCGCCCCCTCGCAGAGGGCGTGAGCCTGCTACCCGCTCCAGACACAACAACCGCCACAGGCCGCCTGACGGATTCCACCCTACGGGTGATACACCCTATCTACCCTGCGTCGTCGTATCATCCACTGGCAGGCGGAGACGCTAACGCGGGCTGGCTGGAAGTGGAAATTGACCGCTCCAACCTGATCATCGCCAAATATCGCAGCCTGCTCTACACCACCTTTTTGATTGTGTTGGCGCTGGCCATCAACACGGTGATTTCTCTGCGCTTCTCCAACAGCATCGGCGATGTGGTCGACGGGATCAAAAAAGCGCTTGAAGACATGAGCGAAGGCGATCTGGAGGTACGACTTGAGGAGGACGCCTACGGCGAGCTGCGCGAACTGCAAACCGCACTGAACCAGCTGGGCTCGTCGATTCTGGAAGGCCAGCAAGAGCTGCAACAAAACGTAGATCAAGCCACAGAAGACCTGCGAGAAACCCTGGAAACCATTGAGATCCAAAACATTGAGCTGGATTTGGCCCGAAAAGAAGCGCTGGAGGCGAGCCGCATCAAGTCCGAGTTCCTGGCCAACATGTCCCATGAGATCCGCACGCCTCTAAACGGCATCATTGGCTTCACCAACCTGCTGCTCAAAAGCGATATTTCTCTCACCCAACGCGACTACCTGGATACCATTCAGAAATCATCCGAAAGCCTGCTGTCCATCATCAATGACATCCTCGACTTTTCGAAAATTGAGGCGGGCAAACTGGTACTGGATCAGATCCCGTTAAATTTCCAGGAGGTGGTAGAGGACGTGCTCACCATGCTGGCCCCCATGGCCTATGAGAAGCACCTTGAACAGGTCAGCCTGTTCTACTCCGATGTGCCCACAGGGGTTATCGGCGATCCACTACGCTTGAAGCAGATCCTTACCAACCTGGTGAACAATGCCATTAAGTTCACCGAACATGGCGAAGTCGTGATCCGGGTAATGCTGGATGATCAAAAAGATGACATGGCCACCATCAAGGTGACCGTGTCGGATACCGGTATCGGCCTCACCAAAGAACAACAAAGAGCGTTGTTCAGCGCCTTCCGGCAAGCCGATACCACCACCGCTCGACGCTTTGGTGGCACGGGGCTTGGACTGGTTATATCCAAGCACTTGGTAGAGCAAATGCGTGGCGGAATCGGGCTGGAGAGCGAGCCTGGCCAGGGCTCTACATTCTGGTTTACCTTCCGCGCCAAAGTGCACAACCGCGATGCGACCTTCACCCCATTGATCATCAACCAGAGCTGTAAAATTGCTATTTGCGACGTTAATGCCACGGTGCGAGCCAACCTGCGCAACACCCTGCAGAAGCGCAAGATCGAAGTTGTAGAATATTCCGACATGGGGGCACTCACCAACTTGCTGCGCTCCAATGACAGCGCACAGCCACAAGCGATCATTGTTGGCGTCAATGCCCAGAAGCCTCTGTACACCGATATCACCCAACTCTCCAAAATGAATCAACATGGGATTCCGCTGATTCTGCATGGTAACCCGGCTGATCAAACCACCCTTGCCGAGTTACTGGATGGAAAGCAGTTACCTCTTATCAGCAAACCCCTGTGCCAACAAAAAGCCTACGAAGTACTGGGTGGCCTGCTTGACTCAGACGCATTCGAAACGGGCAAATCTAACGTCCAAAACAACCCGCTACTTCTGGGAAGTATGACAGCCCAAGACCTGCGCATCATTGCTGTTGATGATAACGCGGCCAACCTGAAACTACTCTGTGCGTTACTGGAGGATCTTGATGTATCCGTAACCGCGTGCGACAGCGGCATCAAGGCACTGCAACAATTTGAACAACGCGAGTTCGATCTGGTGTTGATGGACATCCAAATGCCAGTAATGGATGGCGTAGAAACAGCACGCCGTATTCGCTCCATGGAAGGGCGCGACAAACACACCCCCATCATCGCCGTAACCGCACACGCCCTGGCCAGTGAGAAACACACCCTGCTCAATTCAGGCATGGATGACTACGTAACCAAACCCATCAACGAAGCCCAGCTGATTCACATTATTCACAAATGGACAGGCGTCAACCTCCACGCAGAAAACGAACGGAAGGTTGAACACACAACAAATGACACTCAGGACGCAGCAGTAGACATGAAGCTAGGCCTGAAGCTGGCGAACAACAAAGCAGATCTGGCGGAAGAGATGTTAGAGATGCTGTTCAACTCCCTGCAGAAAGACAAGGAAACCATCCGAGTTCTGCTGGAAGACGAAGATTACGAGACCCTACAGGAGGTCGTGCACAAACTCCACGGTGCTACTCGCTATACGGGTGTCCCAGTGCTGCAGGAAGCCTCCTTGGTACTTGAAGAAAGCCTGAAGTTGAAAAAACTTGAAACCGTGCACGTACTCAGTAACGCATTGCTGAACGAAGTTGATCGAGTGATTGAATGGTGCGAGCAAAACAGGGACATGGTAGCCCCGTAACATGTAACCTGGGCCTCAGGACTCCAAAATCACAAATGCCACAGCGTGCTCTTTTTCATCCGAGAGAGAAAGATGAACCCGCTGCACTCCCATTGAAAGGGCTCGCTCCTGGGCCGGACCACTCAGTTCGATAAACGGGGCACCCTTTTCATCATTACTAATACAAACATGTTTCCAGGTTATCCCCTCCGCAAAACCGGTACCCATCGCCTTTACCGTGGCCTCCTTGGCAGCAAAGCGCTTGGCTAAATAGGATGCTCCATTATGTTTTTTTTCAAACTCAACGTATTCGGAATCTGTCAGCAAGCGTCGAGCAAAGCGATCACCTATTTTTTGCAGGTTTTCTGCCATCCGTGCAACAGTAACAATGTCGGTACCAATACCTAGGATCATTGACTGGCCTGCAACATGAGGCGTTTCATTTCCCGAACCGCTTCATCAATACCGGTAAAGAGCGCACGCGCAATCAGCCCATGACCAATATTAAGCTCATTAACACCAGGGATAGCGGCAATGGGCTCTACGTTATGATAATGCAGCCCATGCCCTGCGTTGACAACCAAGCCTAACTTTAAACCCAGCGCCACACCCTGTTTAATGCGCAAAAGCTCTGCCGTCTGCTCAGCAGCCTCGCTCGCATCGGCGTAAGCACCGGTGTGAATCTCAATCACGGGTGCGCCACAACGGGCCGCCGCCTCGATTTGTTCCGGGTCTGCATCAATAAACAGTGATACATCTATACCTGCGGCGGCCAGCCGGGATACGGCATCCTTCACACGCTCAAACTGCCCCGCAACATCCAGGCCACCTTCAGTGGTCAGTTCCTCACGCTTCTCCGGCACCAAGCAGCAATATGCCGGCTTAACTGAGAGCGCAAACTCAACCATCTCATCAGTTACCGCCATCTCCAGATTCATGCGGGTCTGCAGGGTTTCCATCATCACCCGAATGTCGCGTTCCTGAATGTGGCGTCGATCCTCACGCAGATGCACGGTGATACCATCAGCTCCGGCCGCTTCAGCCATCATGGCCGCCTGCACTGGATCTGGATAACGTGTACCGCGAGCTTGGCGCAAGGTCGCCACATGATCCACATTAACACCCAACAAAATTCGATTATTTCGATTCACTACAACCTTCGCCTATTATCTATTGTGCAAATTGTTTAAACAGCTCTCGGCTTCTGAGGGGCTTGTCACCCAAATGAGGCGCCAAAGCCAAGCGGCTTAATTTCTTCGCGGCCGAGGCTACTGCCTGATCATCATATTCATGGCGCTGGATTGCAAGCAGGTGTTGCCCGGAAAAACAGCGCTGGTGCAATGCACTGTCACGGGGAAGTTGATGTATCAAAGAGAAGCCTTGGTCCGGCTGATAGAGATATATCGATGTAGCAGAAACCGGGTCACCACTGGTATCCCATTGTAAGGTCAACTCATAACCCAACTCCGACAACAGCTCCCGCTCAAACCGACGCAGAACCATTTCCAAACGGCCTCCAAGCAGATCCTGAATAGCCCGTTGATACTGATCAAACAGAGTGGGAACGGGCTCTTCTTTGTGCAGCAGCCGCACCATCAGCTCATTCAGGTAAAGGCCGCTGTACAGCTGATAACCAACCAGAAAAGTCGGCGCTCCAGCAGATTCCAGTACTCGCCCGGCTTTCAATTCATTACGACCATCAAAGCTGACGCTTAGCTGTGAGAACGGTTGCAAAAGTCGCCCTTTGGCCCCCTGCTTTCCCGCTTTACGAACACCTTTGTACAGAACGGAAACCCGCCCATGCTGTTGCAGCAAAAAATCACAAATAACGCTACTGTCCCGAAACGGCCGACTGTGTAACAAATAGCCGAGATCAGTATTGACCATCGTCATAGCCCAGACTGCGCAGGGCTCGTTCATCGTCGGACCAGCCGCTCTTCACCTTAACCCAGAGCTTCAGCATTACCTTGGCGTCCAACAGCTTTTCGATGTCCTGGCGTGCTTCTGTACCGACTTTACGAAGACGGTCACCCTTATCACCAATGACAATGCGCTTCTGACTGGCCTTTTCCACCAGAATCAGCGCACTGATGTGCCACACATTATTGGCAGACTCAAATTCCTCGATCTCAACAGAACAAGCATAGGGCAGCTCCTTGCCCAATTGCCGCATCAGCTTTTCGCGCACGGCTTCCGCCGCCATAAAACGCATGGAACGATCGGTAACCTGATCCTCTGGATAGAAGAATTCACTCTCAGGTAACCGCCGATTGATCTCCTCTTCGAGCTGATCCAGCTGACGATTCCGCAGTGCAGAAATGGGAACAATCGCAGCAAATTCTCGCTTGGCAGACAGCATTTCTATGTGTGGCAGCAGATCGGCTTTATCTTCCACGGCATCCAATTTGTTGATCGCCAAAATGACCGGTGCCCGATTGGATTGCAGCTTACGTAAAACATGATCATCACCCTCGTTCCATTTGAGAGCGTCCACCACCATGACAATCACATCCACATCTTTTACAGAGCCGGTTGCTGCTCGGTTCATCATGCGGTTGATAGCTTTGGGTTCCTGCTGATGTATTCCTGGCGTATCCACATAGATTGCCTGAACATCACCTTCAGTTTTGATGCCCAGAACTCGGTGCCGGGTAGTTTGAGGTTTGCGCGAGGTGATACTGATCTTTTGCCCCAACAAATGATTCATCAGGGTGGATTTGCCCACATTCGGACGACCGACAATGGCGACATAGCCACAACGGGTGTTATCTGCCATTTTCACTACCTTCAAGTTCTGTAAGAATCTTGCCTGCTGCAATCTGTTCGGCCTGCCGTCGGCTTTGGCCTTCGGCCCGCGCTGACAGATCCAATTCATCCACCCTGCAATCCACAATAAATTGCTGAGCATGGGACTTGCCGGTAACGTCCACGATTTCGTAAACCGGTAACCCCAATTTGCTCGCCTGTAAGGTCTCTTGCAACAGGGTTTTATTATCCTTGCTGGTATCCTGTAGCGAAATAACCTGCAAACGGCTCTCAAACCAGCTCAAAATCAGTGCCTTGGCCTGCTCCATTCCACCATCAAGATAGACTGCGCCAATAATCGACTCCACTGCATCACCCAATATCGATTCTCGGCGGGCACCACCAGACTTCAACTCCCCGGGGCCAAGCCTCAAGTAAGGCCCTAAGGCCAACTGGTTGGCGACTTTGGTCAGGGTTACCCCTTTTACCAAACTGGCTCTGAGGCGGCTAAGCTGACCCTCACGGGCCTGAGGAAACTTTTGGAACAGGGCTTCGCCAATGACGAAATTCAGAATCGAATCGCCCAGAAACTCGAGACGCTCGTTGTTCTCTGCGCCATTGAAACTGCGATGAGTCATCGCCAGCTCCAGCAGCTGAGGCTGCTGGAATGCATAGGCAATAGTACGGGAGAGCGGGGTTAAATCGTTTTCCATTTAACCTTTGGCTTTGACGCTAGTGTTATGTTGAAACTTGAGGATGGCATCAATGTTGCCGTACATAGGAATACGACGCTCATAGATGATATCTATTAAGATTTCACCGTCTTCTTTCTTAATCAGGATTTCATCCTTATCCAGCTGCACACCATTAACCTGCAGACGCTTGTTGATGGTAGCGCGAATCTCCTTTGGCCCCATGGTACGCGTGCCCTCTTCTGCGGAAATATTCTTGACCGCTGTGCCTACCGCCATATCGTCGTAGTAAGGTGCCCACAGCTTCATTAAGGTGACAGCACCGAATATCAGCATCAGGATCAAAAACATGGTCGTATACATCGACGAACCAATCTGCTTGTTCTTGTTAATTTGCATGGTCTTCCACCTCCAGTAAGGTTATGCGACCCTAATCAACGAAACGGTTGCGTTCAAAACTGGGCACCCAGCCAGGCATACTCATCCAGATCGCGAACGCTTTGCCCACAACATACTTGTCCGGCACGAAGCCCCAGTATCGGCTGTCCCGGCTGTTATCCCGATTATCACCGAGCATAAAGTAGTGACCTTCGGGAACGGTCCAGGTCATCGATGGCTCCGATGGGCGCTCCAGGGTGATCATAATGTCATGTTCGACACCACCCAGTGTTTCATTATAGATTTTAATTTGGGGTTGGGCCGGTGGAAGTTGGGCTTCAAGCACTTGCTGAACCGGCTCACCGTTCAAATAGATGACTTTGTTCTCATAACGAATCTCATCCCCCGGCAGACCCACCACTCGCTTGATGTAATTGATACTGGGCTGCTCCGGGTATTTGAACACCATAATATCGCCGGTTTTTGGCTCGCCAATGGGGATGATTTCCGTACCCAAAATAGGGAGGCGCAAACCATAGGCGAACTTGTTGACCAGGATATAATCACCCACCAGCAACGTGGGTATCATTGAACCTGTAGGGATTTTGAAGGGCTCCACCAAAAAGGAACGCAATGCCAATACGATAAGCAGCACGGGGAAAAATGAGGCCGGAAACTCAAGCCACTGAGGCGCCAGCTCACCTTCGGATCGCTTTGGTTTAAATACCAGAATATCCAGAAGAAAAAATACACCGGTGAACGCCACCAACCCTACTAATAAAATCGCAAAATCGAAATCCATTCTTTATTTATCCACCTTCAGAACCGCTAGAAACGCATCCTGGGGAATCTCTACCCGCCCCACCTGCTTCATACGTTTCTTACCTTCTTTTTGTTTTTCCAGCAGCTTGCGCTTACGGCTCACATCACCACCGTAACACTTGGCCAGAACGTTTTTACGCAGTGCCTTCACCGTTTGACGGGCGATGATCTTGCTACCAATCGAGGCCTGAATAGCAACATCAAACATCTGCCGGGGAATCAATTCTTTCATACGCTCAGTCAGGACTCGGCCGCGATATTCTGACTGGTCGCGGTGACAGATGATGGCCAAGGCATCCACCTTTTCACCGTTAATCATAACATCCACCCGCACCAGGCTGCTGGCATCGAACCGCTTGAATGTATAGTCCAGCGAGGCGTAACCCCGGCTGGTGGATTTCAACTTATCAAAGAAATCCAACACCACTTCACTGAGTGGTATTTCATAGTGCAGGGACACCTGCTTACCCATGAACTGCATGTTTTTCTGGACGCCGCGCTTTTCAACACAAAGCGTAATGACGTTGCCCAGAAACTCCTGGGGCACCAGGATATTCACATCTGCAATGGGCTCACGGAACTCTTCTACCTTGGAGGGATCAGGCAGGTCGGATGGGTTATCCACCTGCACAATTTCACCGTTTTTCAGCAACAGCTCATAGACCACCGTAGGGGCAGTGGTAATCAGATCAAGATCGTACTCTCGCTCCAACCGCTCCTGAATGATCTCCATATGGAGCATTCCCAAAAAGCCGCAACGAAACCCAAAGCCCAGCGCATCTGAGGTTTCTGGCTCATAGTGCAGAGACGCATCATTCAGGCTGAGCTTACCCAGCGCATCACGAAAATGCTCATAATCATCTGAACTGACGGGGAACAGCCCGGCATACACCTGGGGCTTGACCCGTTTGAAACCAGCCAGGCTCTCCACTTCAGGGGTTTTGGTATGGGTTAATGTGTCCCCCACAGGAGCGCCGTGAATGTCCTTGATTCCAGCCACCAGGAAGCCAACTTCACCGGCCTCCAGCACGTCTGTCTCTAGGCGTTTTGGCGTGAATACACCAACAGCATCCACTACGTGATCCCGGCCAGTGTGCTTGACCCGGATTTTCTCACCTTTACGAATACGGCCATTCAGCACGCGAATCAGCGAGACGACACCCAGGTAATTGTCGAACCAGGAATCGATGATCAAACACTGCAACTTGCCTTCCCGGTCGCCCTGCGGCGCAGGAATGGTGCGTACAAGGCGTTCCAGCAATTCGGGAACACCCATGCCGGTCTTGGCGCTCACCTGGGCCGCATCAACCGCCTCAATTCCGATGATCTCTTCTATTTCCTGGCACACCCGCTCCGGCTCGGCCTGGGGCAGGTCAATTTTATTGAGCACAGGCATAACTTCCAGCCCTTGCTCAATTGCCGTGTAACAGTTGGCGACAGACTGAGCTTCTACGCCCTGGCCAGCATCCACTACCAGCAAAGCACCTTCACAAGCGGACAACGAGCGGGATACCTCATAGGAGAAATCCACATGTCCGGGGGTATCGATAAAGTTAAGCTGAAACTTTTCCCCGCTTTTCGACTGGTAATACAGAGTAACGCTCTGGGCCTTGATGGTGATACCACGCTCGCGCTCAATATCCATGGAATCAAGCACTTGTGCTGCCATTTCTCGCTGAGTAAGGCCGCCACATTCCTGAATAAAACGGTCTGCCAGAGTGGACTTACCGTGGTCAATGTGGGCGATAATGGAAAAATTTCGAATGTGGCTGATGTCTGTCACGGGTGTGGTGTACTTCAAATAAGGGAATGATAGGGAAAAACTGCGGCAATTCTACCGATTTTCGGTCTACCTTGCACCAGCTGAATACAGATACGTTAAATGTCTGAAATTTATAGATTTAAAGAATCATGGTGAGGGCTGCCATAGACTCGACGCAACACGACTGGCTGATATCGATCATCATGCTGGTTTTGGTGGAAATGCCAGCGCAACAGGGCAAAACCCGCGCCCAGACCAGCCAGCCCCGCTACAGCCGTCACCAGATCCTGGGCACCGGCAGCGTCCGCTGCAAGGCCGAACACCATCATCATCAACAGGGGCATCAAATAGGCCAATAACGAGCTCTTTACCATGATTTCCTCCGGCACACCCACTATGACCTGATCCCCGACAGACACGCTAATGTCACACAGAGCCTGCATATGCACAGCGCTCTGCCCAAGTTTGGCCAGGGCGCTGTGCCCACACCCCGCCTTTGCGGAGCAACTGTCGCAGGCCGACTGGCGAATAGTCTCTACCCATGCCAGGCCGGAGTCTGTGGCCACTACTCGACCGTGTTCTTCTATCATGGTATCAAACCGAAATGAAACGCAGGGCTCAACTCTATCCAATCAGCGAGGCTGCGCCAAGGCTTTTACACTGGAGGCTATACGTTCAGCTGTAACCAGAGGAACCTCACCCACGACTGTCACCACCGCCCCAGACATACCCCGATTCACGGCTACAGTGGCCCCATGGGCACTGGTGGTATCCATAACCGGCTCTGATACTGGCTCGTGAAAGATGGTAAAGGATGCCAAGCCATCGGTATAAGCACGGATCGTAACCTGTCCCTGGCCTTCAAAACGCGCGACACGCTGCGACTCAACAAACCCCTCAGGCAGCCAGCCGGGTTCCCAATGGCGGGCTGGTGCCTCGCTTTGAGGGGATGCAGGAGAATACGCATCAGAACCGGGCCGAGCCGGTTGCGTCAATCCAGCACCTGGCTCAAAGTCAGCCTCAGTCAAAGGCTGCCCGATGACAATATCAACAAATTCAAACTGTTCCAGTGGCTCGCCTGCATCAGGCAAAGTTTGGCTGCGCAACAAAACACCCGTATCGCTATCAAGCCACAAACTGTAGCCATAACGATGGGCATCCAGGGGTGATAGATTCAAGCGCATTGCCTGACGCCCGGCTACCCGACTGGTTTCTGCCCGCTCGAAGCGATAATACCTGGAAAGTGACTGCAACCCCTGCTCCAAGGCGCTCCAACGGGGTACGGGGGATTTGAATGCCATGCCTGTGGATTTGGCCGGGTGCAGGCAGACCACATTACTGCCTCGCCTGATAATTTCAGCGGGCTCACCGTTCATGTGCACCACTCTTTCCCAGACTTCGCCATTGATAGGGGCGTGATAAACCGCCAGCGCGACCATCTGACCACCACTGACCAATACCGAATGACCGCTGAAACTGGATTCTTTCGCAACCGCAAGCATATCCTGGAGCCACGCTTCAGGGCTTTTATCAGCCGCTTCGGCCAAGGCCCAAGCAGGCATCCCCAAGGCCAACATTACGAGGACTGCCGCTTTCAACAACATCATGCCCTAGCGCTCCGCACTGACCTTCGAGGCCCCCTCTTTATGCGGTTTCACGGTAACAACTCTGGCATAGGGTGTGATTCCGGCTGCGGTATTGGCAGCGGCATTACTGGAATGGGAAAGCAGGTAATAATTAAGACGATCATCCAAGTCCGGGCTGTAACGTATCATCTCGGGCTGCATGACTCGGGCTGAGGCGGCCGGACCACTGGTCTGTGACACCGCCATAAATGGACTGCTGCCAGACGCCGTTACAGGAGACATAACGGTCGAGGAAGACGCCACACTGGGCCCCGTTGCCACCGCAGACGGGCCACCAGCAAAGTTCTGCCAACCCAGTATCACAGCCGCCGACACTGAAGCGGCGACCGCCACATTGGCAAAGGGTTTGGATAGGAAGGTAGCTGCACGGTACTTGCCTGAGTTTGATTGAGATAGCTTAGGTTCGCTTTCTATAGCCTGTTGCACCCGAGCAGATATATCGACATCCAACCAACCGTTGGCTCGGCCCGCAGTCTGGCCGCGCAACACAGCGCTAGTAAGCTGATAGCGGCTCCATTTACGACACAGTGCCTGATCCTGTTCGATATTGTTCAATACACGGCGCAGCTCAAGCTCGCTGACCTCACCATCCATCAAAGCCGAAAGCTCTTCAGCGCTTCTGTCCAGGTCTTTGTTTCCCATGCTCATAACCCTTTAACCTGTTTTAAACTTCATTCGTACTTTGTATGTACCTACCGATGCAACAAGGCATCAAACCTGCATCGCCTGGATACGCTTGTCGATGGCCTCTCGCCCCCTGAAAATACGGGAGCGGACAGTACCCACCGGGCAATCCATCACTTCGGCAATCTCTTCGTAACTAAGACCATCAAATTCACGCAATGTCACCGCTGTGCGTAAATCATCGGGTAATTCTCGTAATGCCTCATACACGACGCTCTCCAGCTGATCCCTCATCATTTCTTTCTCAGGATCGGCAGACTCATGCAAGGCATCACCACCGCTGTAGTATTCTGCGTCACTGACTTCCACATCGGTGTCCGGCGGCCTGCGCCCCTTAGACACCAGATGATTCTTGGCCGTGTTAACGGCAATGCGGTATATCCACGTATAAAACGCACTGTCACCGCGAAAACGATCCAGGGCCCGGTAGGCTTTGACAAAGGCATCCTGTGCCACGTCCATCGCCTCATCCTGATCCCTCACAAAGCGACTGATGACTGCCAGCACCTTGTGTTGATATTTCTTTACCAGTAAGTCAAAGGCGCGTTTATCGCCTTGCTGTACGCGCTCTACCAACAGCTGATCGGGATGACGCTCAGCCATCTATCCAAACTCCCCATATGGGCTTCCGACTACTTTTTCAGGAAGCATACATTCAGAGACACGTTATGGTTCGCAAAGTTCCCCTGCCACACAGAATCGGTCCCATATTTTTGTTAAACCAGGCATTATAACCCCCTCTAACGGGCTATACCGCAGAAGGACTATCACGCCTGTCGGCGTTCTGGCGTTATAATAGCCCTTTTCGCTGCCTTTCTGGCAGAAATGATAACTGTATTTGGCGGGGGCCTGCCGGAATTCTTTTATGACACGATTTAAGCACGACATTTTGATCATCGGCAGCGGTGCCGCAGGCCTTACGGCAGCCTTGCACCTGGCCCCATTCAGCAAAGTCGGCGTACTGAGTAAAGGCTCCCTGACTGCAGCCAACACGTTTTACGCCCAAGGCGGCGTGGCAGCAGTCTTGGATGAAGGCGACTCTGTAGAGGCTCACATCAATGACACCCTCATCGCCGGCGGTGGATTGTGCCGTGAAGAAGCCGTGCGTTTCACTGTAGAAAATGGCCCCGACGCCATCCGCTGGCTGATCCAGCAAGGGGTGGGGTTCAGCCGGGAAATACACCAGGATGGGCGCCGGGAATACCACTTAACCCGGGAGGGTGGCCACAGCCATCGACGCGTAATTCATGCTGCTGACGCCACCGGTTTTGCTATATCCAGCACGCTCATTGATAAAGTACAGCAGCAAGAAAATGTAAGCCTGTTCGAATCACGGGTAGCGATTGACCTGATCACCAGCCAGAAGCTGGGGTTACGGGGCAAACGGGTGTTTGGGGCCTATGTCTTGAATAACGAAACCCATGAAGTAGAAGTACACGAAGCGAAATTCGTATTGTTGGCCACAGGAGGCGCAAGCAAGGCCTATCTCTACACATCCAATCCGGATGTTGCCACCGGCGATGGCATTGCCATGGCCTGGCGAGCGGGCTGCCGGGTAGGCAACATGGAATTTAATCAGTTTCACCCAACCTGCCTGTATCACCCTGAAGCACGCTCATTTTTGATCACCGAAGCCATTCGCGGTGAAGGCGGCTTGCTGAAGCTGCCCAACGGCGAACGCTTCATGGATCGCTTTCATGACATGGGCGAGCTGGCCCCCCGCGATATCGTCGCCCGGGCCATCGACCATGAAATGAAACGTCTGGGCGTGGACTGCTTGTATCTGGATATCAGCCACAAACCCAAAGAGTTTATCAAAAGCCATTTCCCCACCGTGTATGATCGCTGCAAAAGCTTGGGCATAGACATATCACAAGAACCTATTCCAGTAGTACCGGCTGCTCACTACACCTGTGGCGGCGTGCTCACCAACCTGGACGGGCGCACCGATCTTGGTGGCCTTTATGCCATTGGAGAGACAGCGTTCACCGGGCTCCATGGTGCCAATCGCATGGCCAGCAATTCGTTGTTGGAATGTATGGTGTTTGCCATCTCAGCCAGCAAGGACATCCGCAACTTACTGAATCAAGCACCAGAGATCCCGGCTATTCCTGATTGGGATGAGAGCCAGGTAACCGATTCTGACGAAGCCGTTGTTATCTCGCACAACTGGGAGGAGCTACGCCGCTTTATGTGGGATTACGTCGGCATTGTGCGCACCGACAAACGCTTGCAGAGGGCCACTCACCGGGTAAATTTGTTGAAGCAGGAAATTCTGGAATATTACGGCAATTTCAAAGTGAACAACGATCTTATAGAGCTGCGTAACCTGCTGCAGATTGCTGAGCTGATTATTCGCTGTGCTTTGTCACGCAAAGAAAGTCGTGGGCTGCACTATACGTTAGATTACCCAGACACCATGCAAGAGGCCAAAGACACCCTGATTGTTCCCGGTAATTACGCCGCCGACGCCTGGGCCGACTAAAGATTACCCAACACCTCACCCTTCTGGTTCATGGCAAGCCATTTCACTCCTAGCTGATCCAACCAAGCTGGCCCATGCTCTCCATTGAGCATGGCCAGGGTACACGCAGTACCGGCCAGCAAACAGTGATCTGCCAGCACAGTCACCGCAACCAACCCACTAACAGGCCACCCCGTACGGGGATCCAGAATATGCCCGTAGCGCTTGCCGTTATGAACAATTGCCCGCTCATAGTCACCGCTGCTGGCAACTGCTCCTTGCAAAACAGACACTTCCGCCAATACCGCTTCCGGCAGGCGAGGATGACGCACACCCACCCGCCAAGGCCTTCCATCCAGATGGGGGCCGATCACTCGAACATCCCCCCCCAGCTCCACCAGCCCATGACGCACACCCAGCCGATGCGCCACTGCAGCTGCACAATCAGCCGCATACTCTTTAACGTAACCACCAAAGTCCAACTCCATCCCGGGCACAGAAAAGCGTAGACACGATTGCTGCCACTCCACATTATTCCACCCCACCAGCGGCAACAGTGCATCCAATTGCCTTTGCTCAGGTATGACGTTGCACTTAAAGTTCCATGCCCGCCTCAAAACACCGGATGTAATATCAAATAACCCATCACTTTCACAAAACAGCGTGTTGGCATAATCAAGCAACAACGATGTTTCTTCATCAACCTGTATCGGCTCACCATCATTCGCAGCACGATTGATTGCAGAGGCGATACTGTCATCTCTATAGCGTGAATATTTGCGTTCAAGCCTGACCACCTCCGCAATGACCTGATCCACGACTAAAGCTTTTGGCTCGGATGAATTCAGATACAAATGAACTGCGCAAGGCGACCCCATCGCTCGAAACTCTTTGTGCAGGTAATCCAGAATGCCCCCTTACAATCGATAATCAATACCCAGAGTCATCAATGTATAGCTGACCAAAGCAGGATTTGGAATCTCTACCGACTTGGCCCCATAGCGGCCATCGCTTTCGTACTGTTCCATTGAAAACACCAGACTGTATTTAGGTTGACGGTAGTTGACGCCTACCCCATAGGCCACTGCCCCAAACGGGGACAACCGATGATCAGATGACTGATATCCTGAGCGGCCTACGCTGTCGGTGCTCACATAGAAATCAGCCTGACTTTGGCTGTAGTAACGCAGGCTGGGTGAAACCCGCAAGGACTCCGTCAACGATTGATGCCAGGTGAACTTCAGCGTATGCGATCGAATGCCCCAATCATCACTGTAGTAGCGATAATCGCCATGCAGTGCCGCATCGTACCGACGCAGAAAATATCTGGATTTTGCACTGACGGCAATTTGTTGCCTTGAATCCGGCCTCACATCGATGGATTTGTAGGGGTCTGACATGTAGCCATCATACACGCCCACGTATAAACCCAACTGAGTTTGCCACACCACGCTATGCACCTTGGCCCGCGCCACATAGCCATTCAAAAACCAGCGATCTTCCGCTTCAATTCTATTAATACCCGGCGTTTGCTCCGGTTCAAGCTCATCGTATGAAACCCCCATACCGCCAGACCAGCTGACAATACCATCACGACTGTCACGCTGAAAATCCACACCGGCATTAAGTGCAGTGTAGTCATCCTCTGCTGAGTAACCCACGGAAACAGCGTTGCTGCTTCGCCCCTGATAACGACGCAATTCAGCAACCACATCGACTCTGGTATCCTGGATGCTCGCTCCAGTCATAATCAATACCGGATCGCCATTTGCGCCCTCTACCGTACCCATCGGAGATGCTCCTGTCATGGTCTCATACAACGCATCAATCTTTAGGGAAGTTTGATCGCCAACCGGTGCAAGCAAACGAAATTGATGAGTGGACACATCATAGCGATCCCTGCTGCCGACCAAAACGTCTTCACTTTTTAAATCATCCTCCTGATAGTCCGAGTAACGATACCCTAACTCCGTTTCGCT
This sequence comes from Ketobacter alkanivorans, assembly GCF_002863865.1. Taxonomy (NCBI): domain Bacteria; kingdom Pseudomonadati; phylum Pseudomonadota; class Gammaproteobacteria; order Pseudomonadales; family Ketobacteraceae; genus Ketobacter; species Ketobacter alkanivorans. The sequence continues at coordinate 1,156,841 of NZ_CP022684.1, forward strand.
CGGCATCGAGTCAGCATGTGCCAGTTGAGAGATAGCAGGCAATGCCAGCGCTGCACTGGTCAATGCAGCCATGGCAGAGGGCTTACCCTTAGTAACAGCCACAACCACCTCCCCCTGTACCCACTCCACCGGAAGCTCCCTCCTTTGAAGTGTATATATGCTCGCGCATTATGGATCTCATGGGGTCAGGCTCCCAGGCCATATCCTGCCGGGCCAAATACGTTCTTTCCCATGCTTTTACAGCCACGCTCTCACAACCAGATAACAATAAAACAGCCACCACAAACATGCCTTTTCCCATTAGCGCACCCCCTCATTTAATAGCTCTTGGATCAACCCCATTAACTTCTCGGAATCACTTTTCTTGAACCCTGCATGGGTAGATCGAACGCGCCCGGCACGATCGATCAGAAATGCAGTAGGCATACCTTCGACACCGTACAACACGGGTGTAATCTTGTTGATGTCAAACAACACAGGATAAGAAACTGGCCTGCTCTTTAAGAAATGCGTTGCCTCCCTTTCAGACAAATCCAGGTTAATCGCAACGACTTCAAAACCCTGACCCAAAAATTGCGTGCGTATATCCTCTAATGCAGGAATTGATACAACACAGGGAGGGCACCAGGATGCCCAGAAATCCACATAAACGACTTTGCCCTTTAAGTCGGACAACTTTAAGGTGGTTGACTGGCCTATAACCGGCAGCTCAAACTCGGGGGCTGTTCTGGCCAGCGTGGTTGTCGTTTTAAGTATCGCAACCACACACAGAGCCAGAATGAATGACGACCTCCTCAGCATCACAGTGTTTTCAAATATTCGACTACGGCCCGCGTCTCGATTTCATTCAACACCTGTGTAAATTCATGCCCCGAATTACTGTTACTGAAGTCATGGGTATTGAATATTTTACGACGATCGATTTGAGCCTGAGTGCCATAAGGCTTGCTTAAGTACCCCAATATCCAGATGTCGTCTTTTAAACTGTCAAGCCAACGATACAGCAGGTTATTGATCACTCGGTTGTCTCCGCTGCACTCCTCTGGTGTTGAGTCCAGACGGCTACAATACTCGTGATATTTCCAACCCACTTGATCCTCCAGATCGTAAGAAGCCAAACTCATATCATAACCTTTGACTCGACCTTCCACAGGAGAATCGTATCTGCGCCATATGGCTGGTCGTTCTTCTGGCTTCAAAACCTGACGCAATGTTGGAACTGAACCATTGTGCAAATAGGGCGAAGATGCCCATACGCCATACAAAGGTGGGGCCAGGTACCCGACCTCCTCAATCCAGCCACAGGCTCCCTGCAGCGGGCGACCATTAGGGTTGATAATCGGTGATGCAAAATCATCGATGTATTCCTCAAGAGCACCTTTGTCTTCTGGTGGAATATAACCATCAACACCATCAGGATAACCCCACCAGGTACTTCTAAATACCGCGCGAACTTGTGCCGAAATTGAAACCGCACGCGCAGGATCGGTGCCAATGATATCCAAGGGAACTAAATAGCTGGCCACCCCTTCCAGAGCAGGATGCTCAAGAAAGGCCTCATCATGCACGTAACGGGGGGAATACACACCGTGGCACCCGGCGCAGGAGCCATTCCCTTCCGGCTGAGGAATATCCACATTATGGTTGTCCGCCCAAAGGTTCTTGTTATGAAATATGATGGCTCCCTGCTCCGCCAAAGATTGGTCAACTTCAGCAGGAAACACTGGTGCAACCTGAGCATCAACGTAAGCCTGCAGATCTTGATCATGCTCTTCAGTAACGGCTCTGCGCCTGGCTCCGCTCTGCAACAAATTAACTTGATCTGCTGCTGCCATATCAATGCGAGTCGAATCCACGGAAACACCACCATCAAAGAATTTGCGCGGCCGATGACTGGTGTTCCACCAGTTCGGCATATCCTGATTACCATGATAGGAATGATTGAACGGCAACTTAATAGGATTCGGAGCAAGTGACAGCGTATCCACATCCCATATCAGCGTCAGCAGATCGAAAGCACCTACTGCATTGGAAGTGCCCCGCGTATTGTTCAACGAAACAGGCAACAACCCACCAATCAGACCTTTCGAAATATCCCGCATAAAAATCATCATGTCTGTATTGGTATTACCCATGCCCGGAATAGGCCCAAGCCCTTCACCCTCCTGTGCATAGCCTATCTGACCACCGTGGCAGATGTAGCAATTCATGCTGATTTTACCGTTGAAATTGCCATCCTCGTCTCGCCCTTGAATTAGCCCCATAGGCAACTGACCGCTTCCGCCACTGGAGTTAACGGGATCTTCATCGGGCAAAGGGTACGGGTTGGCATAAGGTGCGGGGTTAAAGCCGTAACGCTCAGTCAGCAATTGATCAAAGTTAGCTGGACGCTCACGTAAGCCCCATTGCTTCCAAAGGGAGTTCAGCGCGTTAGCAGAAATCGACAAATCGGTCATAGCGGCACGTTGATTTGCAAAGTAATCACCCGCTGCCACTCGTGCTTTATACTCGCCACAGGTTTTTGGTGCCTGTTCACGCTCTGGCAGGTTTACATGGCAATCTTCGAAATAGGCATTGAAGTGCACAGCCTTTCCTTGGTTCACACCAGCCTGAACCAAGGTGCGAGGGTCAGCAGGTAGCTCGGTGGCATCGCTATTGGACTCGCAGAATTGATTCCACAGATGGTTACCATGAGAACTTCCCAGCAGAGGCAGACCGGATACTGGCGGAACGGGTGGCACCTCAGGCACCGGCCCAGCAGTTAATGGACAATCATCAGGCTGATCCCAGCAGGACAACAAAGTAACAACGTGACTGTAAGCACCCGAATCCACACCCCAGGTTTTCCCACCTGTATGTGGCTCTGATGGGTCGGAGTTCTCGGTCACCAAAGGGTTTCGTTCTACACCACCGCCCAACGCAAGCCATGCCTGCTCGAAGCTGACATAATGACTCTGCCCTGACAGCAAGGTAAAGCGTCGACCTTCATCAGTATCTGCCACCCCACCAGGCGAATGACACACACCACAGTAATCCATTTGCGGCTCAATATTTTGAACGAAGTACGCAGTCAGTACAGCTGAGTCATCCGGCTCATTAGAATCGGAGCCTGCTGGATTCAGTTCCGCCGATACATCTTGCCCTGATCTTTCATCCCCACTGTAGTCTCCACCGCAACCTGACAAGACACCACTGAATACAACCAGAAAAACCAAAATCACTTTGAAAATAGTCGGATACGTTTTTTTCACAATCCATGCTCCCGCTTATCTGAAGTCTATTTTCGCGTTCTCATCACAGGAGATAGATCCAACAACGGACGATGGCTACGATGACACGCAGAGTACTCGGGTGGCGGGAGCGGTTTCAAGATTAGGGCTGGCCAATGGCGACACCGGCGTGCCATACTGATTCTGCGTATTTAAAACATGACTCAGCTGGGAAGTTTGGTCACAAAATAGTGAATGATATGTTTGCAGCCTTGCTACTTTTTGGCTGCTTTTGAGGGACGCATCATGCCTGCACCAACGGTTGCATTTGAGCTGTATGACGCAGTGTTCCAGTATATGGAACAACTCGGACATTCCGAGCATACGCTGTGTGAGAAACTCAACGTTAAATCCAAATTCGACTACAACCACAACGGCCGAATCCCCCTTTTACTTTATGAGCAGGCATTTATTGCCGGTGAGAATCTAACCGACGATCCCGCCTTCGGCATGAGAATGGGAGGCTCAGGGTTTCCTGCTCATCTCGGGGTATTCTATTATCTGTCGATGACAGCCAAAGACGTCAGCCAGGTAATGTGCGCCATCAGCAAGTTTTTCCCTTTAGCCTTTGATTTCATCCGACTGGATATGGAAACCAATGACAGCCACCTGAGAACCACCTTTTTTTACAACTGTCCACGCCCTCATCGTCACGTTATCGAATACATCACGGCGTATTGGTATCGAGTATCCAGCCAGATGAGTTTTAATGTCGATAACGTTCCTCGCACGCTGTATCTAAAAAATACCCAGCACTGTGAAAACCCCGTGGTACATTCCATTTTTCAGTCTACCGTCATACTGTTTGATCAAGATGAAGATCGCTTCGATTTAAATCTCGAATGCCTGGGTTATCACTCAACTCTGACAAATGAAAAACATTTCACCTTATCTGAGAGTCGCGCGGTTAACCTGCTGATGCAACTGCGATCGCAGGATCGAATCGCCAGAGAAATCTGCAACCATGTAGCTGATATGTTGGATGCGGGCGCCCCCAGCATTGAAAACGTTGCCAGCAAAATGAATTGTTCCGGCAGGACACTGCAACGCAGACTGGCCGAGCGTAACCTAAGCTACCAGATGCTGCTTGATTATGTGAGGAAAGACCGGGCAATCGACTTATTATGCAAAACCACTTTGCCCATCACAAAGATCGCCATACGCACCGGGTTTGCCGATGACAGCACCTTTCATCGAGCGTTTCGGCGCTGGACTGGAATGTCCCCCGGCAGCTATCGCCACTAAAGGGATTAGCGACTTATAGCCGCTTGATTTTTTTGAGGTGCCCAACGCAAGAACACCTGCAATTTACGGAAGACATCTTTGCCCACCATGCCGGGTGTCACCAACAGATGGCGCGCACGGCCACCGTCAGCTTTCAGACTAAGGCGAATGAAATAACTATCAAGGTGAGACCGGCCCGATAATTGGAACGGGCCCTGCTCTTGGCTATTTCTGGTACGAATATACCATCCATCCGGCCCAAGCCAGACCCGCAGAACCGAACGATCCAACAGCAGAAGCCCCCGCTTCGCAACGGTTACACCTAAGGAGGCCACCCATAGTGGCAACAACAAAAGGAAGGCAGCGGGCAACATCCAGATCGCAACAAGAACACAAAAATGAAGCGCTAACAGCACTAAAACAAACACCGCAGAAGGTCTGAAAGTTATATCAGGTACCCACACGATTCAGCACCATGGCAACAATATGCGCCAAATCAGGCTGCTCTGGCCTGGAGCGATGAGTGAACCACTCAAACATTTCCACATCGTGCTGATCAAGCAACTTTTCAAATAACAGCTTGTCATCTGCACTAAGCTCAGGATAGCGTTCTTCAAAGAAAGGCAGTAACAGCACCTCAACCTCTTTTATTCCCCGACGACACTGCCAGCGCAGGCGGCGCACATGTTCTTCCTGACTCAGGTTCTGGTTAGACATAGCGATAAACTCCAATTCTGTGGCGGCATTATAAAGAATCCTTGAGTGATCACCTAATAGTGCGACGCTGACTTTTTCCAATACTCGCCGTATGATGGCGCTTGTTACCATGCCATATCCACTTAAGGGGACTCTATGTGGTCTGACCATATTACCGTCAAACAGCAAGATACGTGGGGAGCCTATATCAATGATATTGACACAGAAGCCGCCATCGTCGAACAGGGCTCCACCTATGCGGCTTTGCTCAATTGCCTGACCGTCATCGAGGTCAGCGGCGAGGAAGCCGCCACCTTCCTTCAGGGGCAACTGACCTGCGACATCAACCTGGTTAACGAGCGCCAAGCCAAATTGGGTGCCCACTGCAATCAGAAAGGTCGCGCCCAGACAACTTTTGTTTGTGGTAAACGCAATGACTCCTATTTTTTAGTACTGCCCAGCGATCAGGAAACCGCCACCACCAAAGAATTAGCCAAATATGCCCTGTTCTCAAAAGCACAGATTTCGGTCAACCACGAGTTTCTGATAATGGGGCTGGCGGGTGCAGAATCTAAGGCGCTGGAACACACGCTGAGTGAGCGTGTTTCAGGTTTGAGCCTGATCTCGGCCCAAAACCTAACCTCATTAGCCTTGATACCCAAAACCTCCGCTCAAGCCTGTATTGACACGCTGCAGGAGCACAAAATCAACCTGGTGGGTGACAATGGGTGGCAGCTTGGACAAATCAACGCTGGAGTCACCCACATCACTGCTGATCAGTCAGAAAAATGGATTCCCCAGGAGCTCAACTATGACCTGATAGACGGCATCAGCTTCAAAAAGGGGTGCTACAAAGGCCAGGAAATCATCGCCCGCATCCACTACCGAGGCCAAACCAAGGTGCGGACCTATGCTCTGGAAATTACCGGCAGTGAACAGGTTCGTATTGGCGACAAAATCATCAGTGAGGCGGGCCAGGGCACCATTCTTGCCGTAGCAAGAGTAAGCGAGCGCACACTGAAGGCGCTTAGCACTTTGAAAATTGAAGCATCTGAATCACAAAACCTGAAGTTAGAACAAAATGATGACTGCCAAATCCGAGTGCTTCCCCTGCCCTATGCTATAACTTAAATAGGTTTAATCGAAATCTATTCAAAAGCATAGGAAGTGGAGTTGCTGATGGCGAGCATCGAAGAAGTCACCCTGCAAGAAATCAACGAGCTTATCGACAACGACCGGCTGGTATTACCCACCCTGCCGGAGGTTGCCCTGAAAGCCAGGGAGACCGCGGAAGACCCCAATGCCTCAGCGGGCGATTTGGCCAAGGTTATCAACAACGATGCGGCCATGACGGCTCGCATTATAAAGGTCGCCAACAGCCCTATCATGAGGGGCTCCCGCGAAATTGAAGATGTACAAATGGCCATCGCCCGGCTTGGCATCACGTGCATTTCCAACCTGGTTACCGGCCTAGCCATGGAGCAGATGTTCCAGGCAACCTCGGACCTGATTGACAAAAGCATGCGGCAATCCTGGCACCACAGCACCGAGGTAGCAGGCATCGCCAATGTGATCTGCAAGCATTACACCAAGCTCAAACCAGATCAGGCCACGCTGGCGGGCCTGGTGCATGAGATTGGAGTGCTGCCAATCCTCACCTACGCCGAGGAATCCGATAAATTGAACGACCCCATCACTCTGCAGAAAGTGATCCACTCAATCCACCCCAAGGTGGGCGTCAAAATCCTGCAGTCATGGGAGTTTCCGAAGGAGTTGATTGATGTCCCAGCTCACTACCGCAAGTTCAATCGTGACACTGGTAGCGACAAGCCCGATTACGTCGACATTGTGATGGTAGCGAATCTGCAGACTTACATGAACAAGCCGGATCACCCCTATATCACTAAGCTGAACTGGAGCGATGTTACTGCATTCAGCCGGGTTGGACTTGACCCCAATATGGAGGATTCAGGCGAAGAAGATCTGGCGGCCGAAATGGAAGCAGCCATGGCCATGCTGCAGGCAGGATAGCGAATAGCTGCTTGATGTACAGATGAATAACGGGGCCTAGTTGGCCCCGTTTTTATTTAAGACTTTTTTAAACCAAGTTTGGATGCTGGAAAAATCCTTTTTACCCCAACCTTGCCGACCATGCTGAGAATAAAGGCTTTTTGCCAACGTACCCATTGGTGTAGCAGACTGGCTTTTCAGTGCAGCTTGCAGAGCAAGCCCTAAATCCTTATTCATCAAGTCAACTTGAAATCCACCGTTATAGTCATTGCTGGCGGGCACCGAATCCATTACACCGGGAAAAGGGTTGTACAACTCCAATGACCAGTTACGACCTGAGCTTTGCAACATAATATCGGACAACACTTTCGGGTCCAATCCATTGTCCACCCCCAGTTGCAGTGCCTCTGCGGTGCCTATCATATGCACTGCCAACAGCATATTGTTGCAGATTTTAGCCGTTTGACCTGCGCCGTGATCACCAGCATGGAATACATTTTTACCCATGTTCATCAGCAGGGGCCTGGCCTGTTCAAAGGCTTGAGCCTCACCTCCCACGATAAAGGTCAGAGTTCCTGCTACAGCACCACCCACGCCTCCTGAAACCGGCGCATCCAGCGTAACTATACCTTTTTCTTTCGCAGCCAATGCTAGATTAATCGCATTTTCCGGCGCTATGGTGGAGCAATCGATCACCAACGTACTGGCACTGATGCTTGCCAATAAACGCTCTTTGTGGATATAGAGATCCTCAACGATTTTGCCTGATGGCAACATGGATACGAGAACATCTATATCTTTAACTACCTCCTGAGGTGAAGCCGCCGCAACCGCCCCCACCTTGACCACATTATCCACCAAGTCAGGCGATAGATCGTACACCTTCACCTGGTGGCCAGCGTTAACCAAATTAATGGCCATGGGCCCACCCATGTTTCCCACGCCAATAAAACCTACGGTTGCCATGCTGTTTCTCCTGTTTTTTATTCAGGCCAGATCGCTGAGGGGGTTATTGCCATCAGCCCACGGCGGCTGGAAATGCTGCTCTACCCATTGCGGATCAACCGCTGCTACTGATGCGTGCTGCCAATTCGGGGCACCATCCTTATCCACTAGCAGGGCCCGCACACCTTCGGGAAAGTCAGGATGCAACGCGCATTGTAGCGACATAATTAATTCCATCTGAAACACCTGCGGCAACGACAATTTTTTTCCTCTTTGAAGTTGCTCAAATACTAGATGTGCAGTGGTGGGGCAACCCGCTTTCAGTGTGGCAACCGCTTTCTGCAACCACTTTTCTTCAGAGACAATAGCAGAAATCTTTTCTACCACCTGAACAGCGCTATCACCATCGGTTACTGCCTGGATAAGATCATAATGCTCACGAACATTACCTTTAGGTAGCTGATCCAGAGCTTCATGCTGGCGTAAAACAGAGCTTACAATGGCGGCATTATCTACGGCCGAATCACTCCACACCTGCTGCTGCAGCAACTCCAGTACTGCCTGCTTTGACGCGCTGGGAACAAACCGATCTGCCATACCCACGAACAGCGCATCCGCCGCATTGAAATTGGCACCCGTAAGCCCCAAGAACAGCCCGGTTCGCCCTGGAGCGTGATTTAAAAACCATGTACCGCCCACATCGGGGTACAAGCCTATTGTGATCTCAGGCATCGCCATGCGAGAGGTTTCGGTGACCACACGATGGGAGGCCCCGGACATCAACCCGATACCACCCCCCATAATGATTCCATGTCCCCAGCAGATAATCGGTTTAGGGTAACGATGAATTCGATAGTCCAGCCGATATTCGTTCTCAAAAAATGCCTGTACAAAAGGCTGAGCCTGCTGTGGGCCTACTTCCGCAATTTTGTCACGCAAACAACGCACATCGCCACCGGCACAGAACGCTTTCTCACCAGCACCCTGCAACCACACACACACCACACTCGCATCCCGCTCCCACTCTATCAATCTGGCATCAAGCAAAGCCACCATGTCCTGAGTCAGGGAGTTGAGTTTCTTTTCCACATTCAATGTGGCTAAACCGATACTCTTGCCATTGCCTGCCGCTAGCAATTCAAATACAACACTGTCTGTCACTGGATAACCTCCGTTGCACCTTCCATCAATGCTCGCCGCGCAATAATCATACGCATAACCTCATTGGTGCCTTCCAGAATTTGATGCACGCGCGTGTCACGCACATGGCGTTCCAGCGGGTACTCTTTGATATAACCATATCCACCATGAATTTGCAGGGCATCATTACATACCGAAAAACCAACATCGGTGGCAAAGCGTTTGGCCATGGCCGAATACACCGTTGCTTCGGAATCATTATGATCCAGTTTAACGGCAGCCAATCGCACCATTTGCCGTGCTGCTACCAACCGGGTAAGCATGTCGGCCAACTTGAATTGCAATCCCTGAAACTCGGCCAGAGACTGGCCAAACTGCTTCCGTTCCAACATATAACGCTGCGCTGCGTCTAGTGCCGCCTGAGCAGTGCCCAGTGAGCAGGTGGCGATATTAATGCGGCCACCATCCAACCCTTTCATGGCAAACTTAAAACCATCGCCCTCACCGCCCACGAAGTTAGCCTTCGGCACCCTCACATTATCAAAAGAAATAGTGCGCGTAGGCTGGCAGTTCCAACCCATTTTATCTTCCTTGCGCCCATAACTGATGCCATCACTGCCAGCTTCCACCAGAAAGCAGGAAATCCCCTTGGCTCCAGGGCCACCAGTGCGCGCCATCACCACCAACACATCCGTAGAGCCAGCACCTGATATAAAACATTTGCTGCCATTTAGCACATAGTGGTCACCATGCAGTTGGGCGCTGGTTTTAAGCGATGCGGCATCAGACCCCGCGTTAGGCTCTGTCAAACAATAGGAAGCCAGCTTCTCACCTGTGCAAAGCAAAGCCCCCCAGCGTTGCACCAATTCCTCACTGCCAAAAGTCGTAACCATCCAGGTACACATGTTATGAATGGTGATATAAGCAGCAGTAGCAGTACAACCGTATGACAGCTGTTCAAAAATAAGATGGGCATCAAGCCGCGACAGCCCCATACCACCTGCAGATTCAGGTGCATAAATACTGCAAAAGCCCAGTTCACCCGCTTTGCGAATCACGTCAACCGGAAAGAAAGCGTCCGCATCCCATTGTGCGGCATTGGGTGTTAATTCAGTTTCGGCAAATTGCTTCGCTGCTTGCTGAAAGGCTTTCTGATCATCGTTCAGTTCAAAGTCCATAATTCACTTATTTCAAATGAATGGTCATATTGGGGCCGCTTGCGGCTATGTCACTTTCAAACCATCTTGCAGTGATGGTTTTAGTTTCGGTATAGAAGCGAATGGCCTGCTTGCCGTAAGCGTGTTGATCGCCATAGAACGACGCCTTCCAGCCGGTGAATGAAAAGAATGGCAGCGGCACTGGAATGGGTACATTAATGCCCACTTGGCCCACTTCGATCTCATGCTGATATTTTCGCGCGGCGGCACCGCTGGCTGTAAAAATAGACGTTCCGTTACCACAGGGATGCTCATTAATCAGCGCAATAGCCTCTTCCAGTGAATCAACGCCGATAACGCAGAGCACTGGGCCAAACACCTCTTCGCTGTAAATGCTCATCTGCGGTGTAACATCGGCAAACAGTGTCGGGCCAACCCAGTTACCATCCGGAAAACCTTCCACCACGCAATCGCTGCCATCCAGCAGACAGGTCGCTCCCTCCTCCTTTCCTTTGGCAATCAGGCTGAGCACTCGCTGTTTCGCCTGCGGACTGATAATCGGTCCATAGGCTGCCTGTTTATCGTTCCATGCCCCTGGACGTATTCCAGCCAACGCCTCTTTTATGTCGTCTACCCAGGCTCTGGCATCACCAACCAACACCGCTACGCTAATAGCCATACAGCGCTGTCCGGCCGCGCCGCAAGATGCGCCAACTATATTGTTTACCACCTGCTGCTTATTAGCATCGGGCATCACCACCATGTGGTTTTTGGCCCCGGCAAACGCCTGCACCCGTTTCATGTTCGCAGTACCCGTTTGATAGATGTACTGCCCTACCGGCACCGAGCCCACAAAGGAAATAGCCTTGATCTCTGGATCAGTCAGCAAGGCGTCAACCTGCTCCTTACGACCGTGAATCACCTGTAACACATCCTTCGGCGCACCCGCCTCAATAAACAGTTCCGCCAGACGCATGGGGGTCATGGGATCCTGCTCAGAAGGCTTTAAAATGAAGGCATTACCGCAGGCAATGGCCAATGGAAACATCCACAGCGGAATCATGGCCGGAAAATTAAACGGAGTGATGCCCGCACACACGCCCAGAGGCTGCGTATAAGAATAAGTATCGATCCCGTTGGCAACGTTCTCAACTGTCTCCCCCATCAACAGGCTGGGAATATTGGCTGCGTGTTCAACCACCTCAATGCCGCGCCACACATCGCCTTTGGCATCCTCAAACGTCTTTCCGGTTTCCTGAGCCAGGATTTCGGCCAGCTCATCGTGATGCTCTTTCAACAGCGCCTGATACTGCAACATCACCCGCGCTCGCGCTGGCACCGGTGTATCCCGCCACACTTTGAACGCAGCCTTGGCAGACGCAATCGCCTGCTGCACCTCATCTGCGGTTGCGCAGGGCACCTGAGCGATTACCTCTTGAGTGGCTGGATTGGTGACATCAATCCAGTCTTTGGAAGCACTGCACTGGAATTCACCGTTAATTAATTGCTGAACTTTGACTGGGGCTGAGTCTGAATTGGGATGAGTCATGAATGATTCCTTAGTGCGATATTCGACATCCTGTATATGTAGCATAGCCCAGAGGCATACACCATTGAGGATTTTGCTTATAATATGGACTATATTGCGTTTAAATAAACAGGTTCACAATGCCCGTATCTTCCAGCTGGCCGCTTAGCCCAGATTCTATTCGCTTCTTCGTGCCACGCTTTGCCAGCGTGCAGCTGTCTACTAACCCATTAACTGAATCTCTGTACATCAACGGCATGGGCTTCTACCCAAACGCCGATGGCCATCACATGACCCGCTGGGAACATGATGATCACCTATTGATGTATTGCAGTGCAGGCAAAGGCTGGGTTCAAGCCCTCAACGAAAGATTCGATGTTAACCCTGGCAGCCTGATCATGCTGCCCAGGGGAGTCGCTCACCACTATGAATCTGATCCAAAAAACCCGTGGACCCTACGCTGGGTGCATTTTACCGGCAAGCATGCACAGGATTATATTGCGAATATGGGCCTGCCAGAAAACGGCTACGTCACAGCGATTGGCTTGCACCCCAAAATCATCAGCGATTTTGATGCGCTGTTTACTGTGCGGGAAACCGGTTACAGCATGAAAGCGCTGATCCACGCCTCTCAAACCCTAAAGCAGAGCCTGACATACCTTGCCCTGCTGACCACCAGCCAGACCCAACAAGCACGCCAGCCAATCGACCTGGAGGCAATACAAACCATCATGGCGGCCAACCTGAATCAAGATTTGGAATTAGATGATCTGGCGGCGGCCGCAAACTTATCCAAATATCATTTTTCCAAACGTTACAAGGATTTAACCGGCTATTCCCCCATCCAACACTTCATTCATTTGAAAATGGAACGAGCCTGTTATTTGCTTGATATCAGCCGTCAACCCATCGCACTGGTGGCGGCTGAATTAGGCTACGAAGATCCACAATATTTTTCAAGGTTGTTCAAAAAGGTAACCGGCGTTTCGCCACGAGAGTACCGCAGCCTTGATGCCGGTTAGAGCCGATACGAAACGCTACTCAGGGACAGACCAATCAATGGGCATTGCACCAATGGATTCCAGATAAGCATTCGCCTTGGAGAAATGTTTACAGCCAAAAAAGCCTCGATAGGCCGAAAGGGGTGATGGGTGAACTGTCTTCAACACACAGTGCTTCTTCGGATCAATGATCTGCCCTTTCTTTTGGGCATAACTGCCCCACAACAAAAACACGATACCCTCACGCTGTTCATTTAACTCTCTAATTGCCGCATCAGTGAACAACTCCCAACCCTTACCCTGATGTGCTGCGGCCTTTGATTGCTCTACAGTAAGCACAGCATTCAGCAACAACACCCCTTGCTGAGCCCAGTGGGTGAGGTTCCCGGTTTTGGGAATCGGCAAACCAAGATCAGCATGAATCTCTTTATAGATATTCTGCAAAGAAGGCGGCAGCGCCACCCCATCCTGTACCGAAAAGCATAACCCATGGGCCTGACCCGGCCCATGATAGGGGTCCTGACCAATGATCACGACTTTCACTTGATCAAACGGCGTTAGATTAAAGGCGTTAAAATACTCTTCCCCTTTTGGGAATATGACCTTTCCTGCCTTTTTCTGCTCCAGTAAGAACTCACGCAACGTCGTCATATACGGCTGCTGAAACTCAGGCAGCAAATGCTGCTTCCAACTGGGTTCGATCTTCACTTGATCCGGCGACATTTATGATTCCTGTTTTTACGTTAAATCAATCAAGGCAGAAACGCTTTCAATTGACGCTTAATCATCTTACAGGCTTTTACTTCGTCAAATTGCTCCGCAGGAACCATCAACGCCTCATGCTCGATCCGGAACACGGTGCCCATCAACAACTCGCCTGCAATATCTGGCTCATCGACTCCAATGACCTTGCACAACTCAACCAACTCATTCAGCAAATAATCGAAATAAGTCTGAGCAATGCTGCGCAAACGGGCATCGCGCAAACACTCGTGCTTGAAAGCCTGTTCTGCGATCATGTGATCACGTTTCTCGTTCAGCTCCAACTTCATAAAGCCGACAATAATCTGCGACAAGCTTTCCAACAGCTGATTGGTCACATCGGGGTTCGCGCTCACCTCTTCCTTGTGCTGCTGAATAAACTCCCCCACATTCTGATAGATGGGTTGCACCACATCACTCATGGCATTTTCAGCAAACAGCGTGAACGTATCGGAAATAAGATCCGAAATATCTTTGAAATAATAGGTAGTGGCCGAAAGCGGCACATCCGCTTCCTTAGCGACGGCCCGATGGCGCACCCCACGGACACCGTCGTTCACCACAATGCGCAGAGCGGCCTCAAGAATAGCCTTGCGTCGCTGTTCACTGCGGGCGCGGGAGGCTTTGCGGCCGCGATAATTAATGGCGTTTTCATCCGACATGGCAGTCATTACCGGTCAATTTACTTGGCTGGCAATGATACAAGAAATTGCGCCCCAGTTCATGGATAGAGACTGGGTAACGCTTTGTTTTTGTGCCCTTTTTTTAAACACGTGGCAAAAAAAGGCCCCACCTGCATGAACTGCAAAGTGGGGCTCCCAGCAAGAAAGTGGATAAGGTAGTTGGTCTGTTGTGCTGCCAATGTAACTATTGCAACGCCCTTGCCAACTCACCAAACTCCCTTATCTTGCTGTTTTTACAGAATTTTAGCCTCGCTTATCAAAAACTAATACTGTTTCCAAACTGATGCGGCAGGTCAAAATTCGACCTTTTACGTCAGGCCAGGCTACGGAACGCGAACCGTGCCGGATCGCCCCCCAAACCATCAAAAATGTTCTTGCGCCGCATGCTGTGGTTTCCCTTCTCTAGCAATTTCTGCAGTACCTGGGGCGCAAAAACCCGGCCTTTAGCTGCAACACGGATCGCCTCCCTAATCAGTTTCACCTTAATGCGATCCGCAGGGGTGGCGTGCAGATTGATATCTTTTGCAACCAACGGCCCTACCAAATACTCACTAAACGCAACCAACAAGCCTTCTGACAGATAAAAAGGTGGCTCCCCCGCCATATCCCGCAACAGCGCTTTGGCCAGCTTTTCGCTATCTGGGCTTGGGCTGTATAAATGAGACGACAACTGTAAAGCCAGCATCTCCTGCTCTTCCAGCCCCGCTGGCAGCAAAGCCTCTTTCACCCCCAGAACATAACCGGCATAGCGCCAGAAATACTGCATCAGGCTCTTTTCCTCATGACTTAGGTTAACGCCCAAACGGCCGATGCCCCTTGCCACCATAAAATCAAACTCCATAACCGTACCGGCCATATCTTCCTGATTTATGGGCTGATCGTACTTTTCCACATCCCATTTACCTGAGTTCCAGAGAAACTGACGAACTGAAGAGTGGGTGAGACGCACCTCCATCAACGTACGATGGCCAATGGAACCCGGTGCAATATTTCCTGTGCCAACCATATTGTGTAGTAACTGCCCTGTTTCATAAATTCGTCGCGTAACATCTTTCTGCAAACGACCGGTTGCCACCAACACCTGAGACGGCTTGTTATAGGCATAACCTTCCACCAGACTGCTGCACAGCAACACCAACCCTTGCAGGGGAGCATAGCGTTTGAACACGCGGCTCCCCTCCTCAAGCACATCAAAGTCCACCCAACCGGGCACGTCGTTGCAGCTATCAAAAAACGCTTGAAAGACACCACCTTCGGACTGAGCACGGGCCTCCACCTGATCATACATGTCCGAGGGACGACCCCGCTTTATCAACGCAGTGCAAGCATCTGCCTGATCATCACAAACCTGTCGCCATTGCTGAAGCCGGGCATGAGAGTAACGATCCCACCAAACTCTCTGCTGGGGGGTTTGCGGGCCTTGCTGGATTCGTTCTAATTCTTCTGGAGTTGGCATACTGACACCGTTTAATAAATGACCGATTGGTTCTCTAAACAGTAGCAAAACCCAACACGGCTGACAAGAACCCGTGAGTTCTATATTTGAGGCGTGCTTCTAGATCTATTAAAAATGTTAATAAAGTTATCCAGAAAAACATTTACGAAAATTGAATCCTATAATAAACGCAGTCGAGTTTCGATTTTATTCGATACCGAAACACTATCCATAACAATAACGACAGCTCAGAATCCATGAACAGTAAAAACGACTGCCCCATCCTGCTTTACTTGTGGAAACAGCGCACCCTTTACATAGGGGAGCTTCCCCATATACCCAACCTTACCCCTGGCGCATCCACATTATTACTGGGAATGGAAAAGCCGTTTCCTATCCGCAACCATAAAACCGGTGAAGAACGTATTGTACGATCGGCATTAATTCCAGCCGGCACCCATTTTGGTGCAGATCCACAGGGTCAGTACATGGTGAATTGTTATCTTGATCCATTGGGTCATGACACGCGGCGCCTGTCGACGTTGATGCAACATCAGTTAGGGGCGATCTGGACTGACAGCATCACAGAACACCATCAGTTGAATGTATTTAACGACATCCTCAAAAGTCGTATGCCACCATCCGAAGCTTATACAGCATTAACTGAGCACGTGTTCCCAACCGAAACCCAGGGCGAGGGGCCGTTAAGCAATGACGCTCGTGTCACCACAGTCATTAACCTCATACAAAATGATCCGCTCTCGAATGTATCCACAGACCGGCTCGCCGAGCAGGCAGGATTGACCCCGTCACAATTGAATCGCTGGTTCAAGAAAATTACGGGGGTACCGGTACGTCGCTACCGACTGTGGCATAGGTTATTTATAACCGCGACGCTTATGGGGCAGGGAAAGAACTTAACCGAAGCCGCCCACGAAGCAGGCTTTTCAGACTCATCTCATCTGAACCATACCTTCCGCAGCATGCTTGGATTGACACCATCATTTGTATTTCAGCGTTCAGATCGACTCCATATATTTGCACACCAAGGACAATAAAAGCGGCAAGGCTCCCAAACTGGGTAGCCTTGCCAAACATCCCACTACAGTGAGTCTAACCAGTCGGCCATTGCGGGAAAGGAAATCGCTGGCGCTGTGTTACCTAACACAACATCCAGATGCGACGTGCCGGGTATAACAATCCAATCGTCCTTATCTGTAGGTGTTTTGCCATTGAATATTAAATCCGACATTCGATCAGGGCTGACACCGCCATCGGACTCAGAAAACACAGCAAACGCCGGCACCGTCAACAAACTCATATGATCGTTGTAATAGTAATAGCCATCGCCAGCCACACGATCCTCAGCGATTAAACGATCTCTATTCTCATAACCATTCTGCCAATGCTCACGCAGCTGATAGTCGTTCAGCCCCCAGTCCGCAAACTGCGCTATCCCACCAACGTAAAAACTTGAAAGACCAATGCGCACCATAAAGTCTTCTACGTACCCGTTGGTATTTCCAGCACTCCAGATTTCCAAAGCACCAAACAAATCCATCCAGGAGGGCAACAACGTAGGGAATGCATGAGCCATATTAGCAATAGTTTTAAATATCAAATCAGTCGCACCAGACACAAGCACCGGCGGCAACACAGATAATACAACGGGTAAAACCGCATCCAGATCCATCTTCACTTCGAGCGCCAAAATATCCCAGCCGACTGCATTATCCAGCATAAAATTGTATGCAAGCTTAGGTGCGCCAGCGGGGTCAATCGCCAAATACCCGGCAACCTGACTATTACGTTGAGCTGCCAGGGAGGCATCTCCCACGACATGAGGCAAGTAGTCTCCCTGACGCACCACTGCCGCATCCATTGTCGTGCCCTGCAAATACTGATAGGCACACATGCTGCCGGTACTGAACCCACCAATGACCGGTTTTCTACCCGTTACGGCACGAACCTTACTGACCGCTGCGGGGTAATCCAACGCACACCATACATCCAGAGTCGTATTGGGATGGCCATCATCCGACTTAAAATCACCTCGCCCAACCCCCCGATAATTTGCCATCCAAACATCGTAGCCACGCAGGTACAAATAATGGGCCAGACTATACATCTTCAGGTTATCTTTCTTGATGGTTGGATCGTTACGCGCCCACGCGGGTGCATCTTCGGGCAATTTATAGTTATAGCTGTTCAACCACAAAGGGGATCGAACATCGAACTGATCAAAGTTATTCATTATTCCCGGAAACAATAAAACCGGCATACTGTTACGATATCCATGGGAAGGGCTGGGCCGATAACGGCGCATCTTTATATCCAGCCCGTCTTGGGTTTTGGCAACATACAACCCTTCAACACCGGCAGCTCCACCACCACATCCAGGCAAAACCATAATCAGGCCCAGCAACATCAGCACTGGAAGCGCATTAGTTATTCTCATCACATATAGTCTCTTATTGTTTTAACTATTATTTTTGATTTACAGAAGGCAAAACAACGCCGCGCCCTGAAATTCAATTTCAAAGCATCCTCGCTGAGCAGCGAACAATTACCTTTCTGATAGGCCACTACCTTAATGCGAGTGTCCGAATTAGACTTGTATGAATTTAACACCCGGCCCGTAAATGATAGACTGGCCGCAATCATTGAATCTCTGCAGGCCTCTCATGCACCAACCCTATGTATCACTCCGCCAGATAGATGAACTGGTTTGCCTTCAAATAGATCACCCAAAAGCCAGGGCATTAGTGGCACTGCAAGGGGCGCAACTGCTGGAATACACACCAGCAGGGGCACAACCTGTTATATGGCTGAGCGAACAGGCAGAATTCAAAAGAGGACAATCCATACGTGGAGGCATACCCATCTGCTGGCCCTGGTTTGGGGATGCACGTAAAAACCCTGAAACGGTACAAGCCATGCTGCCAGAAGGAAACCTGCCCGCTCACGGCTGGGTAAGAAGCAAACCTTGGCTGCTTGACCGAATCAGCAGTGACGATAACGGGGTACACCTGAAACTATGCTTTCCTGAAACACAGTGGCCAGCACCGTTCCCTCAAGGTGTAGAACTGAGCGTAGAAATGAGCATTGGGGAGGAGCTGAACATAGCCCTGCTCACCGAAAACAAATCAGACCAAACCCTAAATATAAGCCAGGCACTGCACAGCTACTTTGCAGTTAGCGATGTTATCCACGCCAGCATTAACAATCTAATACACGTACCCTTTATCGACACACTGAATGACTGGAACGAAAACATCGACCAAGCTCCGATCTGCATTAGCGGCGAGACTGATCGCATATACAAGAACACGCCTGAGATGATTTGCATTGTAGATTCTAAATGGAATCGAGAAATTCAAATTTACTCCAAAGATTCACAATCGGCCGTAGTGTGGAATCCGTGGATTGAAAAAGCCAAACGACTGAGTCAATTTGAGAGCAGTGCATACAAACAGATGCTGTGCGTGGAAACGGCTAATGTATTGAATAATTGTAAGGAGCTACCACCAGGAAGTGGATGGGTATTGCAGACAAACATTGCAAATCACAGCACTCCGCCTATCGCTAACTGTTAGGGGCACCCCCAAACAGTTACATTGCGCTTATAAGATCAACGCCTAGCAATGCGGCTACATCCTCAACCTCGAAGGGCTTGTTTAAGTAACCATTAAACAGCGTATCGCAGCCTCTTTCTTTCATTTCATCTATGGTATGGGCTGTAACCAAGTAGATGCTTGCAGAGGAAATACAGTTTTTCAATTCCCAATCTCTAATCTTTCGTGCCGCCTCGATACCATCCATCCCCGGCATCTCACAGTCCATAAATACAATGTCAGGCCTCTCTGCTTGACAGCATGCATCGACAGCCTCACGACCTGTACAGGCAATATCAATGTCTGTGTTTTCCCAATCTTCAAGAACGCTAGACAGAATAAAGCGGTTCACATCATCGTCATCAACAATCAAAATCTTAGTAGGGTTAATGAAGTTAGGTTTCTTCGATTCTTGCGGTATGAACTGAACCAAACAATCCACCAGCTCGGTATAAGTAATGGGCTTACTTAAATAACCATCAGTAACCTCGAGGATTTTTTTCTTTTCCACCATTAGAGCGGATGCCGTAGCGGCAACAACTGGTATGTTCTTTGTGTCTGCATTGGATTTAAGGCGCTGAGTTGCTTCGTATCCATCCATAACCGGCATTTTCATATCCATGAAAATAAGATCCGGACCATGCTGCTGCGCCAGAGCTATCGCTCGCTCTCCATTATCTGCCAACAAAACCTTAAAGCGCCACTCATCAAGGTAGGTAACCAGCAGATCTCGATTCATCTGGTGGTCATCCACCACCAATATAGTTGCAGGGGAAAATTGAATGGAACCAGGGCGACGCTCCCGTTTGAGATCACCTTTATGACCAAGCTCGGATAAAACCTCAACACCGTCGAATCTGCACTGAAACGTGCTGCCGCGCCCTAATGTACTTTCTAGCGTCAGATCACCGCCCAGAAGATCCACGAGTTGTTTAGTCAAGGCCAGCCCCAACCCTGTCCCCCCATAATCACCTAATTTCTGACCTGTCGCCTGCTCAAATGCTTTCAAAACGAGGGGTTGGTCGGCTGAGCTAATTCCCTTCCCGGTATCAGAAACTGACAATATAATGGTCGTCAAGGCATCATTTTTATCGTTCGAAAACGCCTGGCAATGAACTTTAATATAGCCGTTGTCGGTAAATTTTAAGGCATTACCAACCAAGTTCATCAGTATTTGCCTGAGTTTAGTCTCATCAAAGCTAATGACATCTGGCACCTCACTGGAAACATTCAGCGTTAAATCCAGATCTTTCTCAGCCGCTTGTCGTTTGAATATAATGCCTATCTCATGTAACAGGGATTGCATAGACATCGGCTGCTTTTGAACAGGCATCTTCCCTGCTTCTATTTTTGAAAGGTCTAATACTGAATTGATAAGATTCAGCAACCCTTTCCCCGCTAGATGGATAGATTCCAAATACTGCTTCTTATCAGCGTCTTTCTCTTTTGCCCTTAGTATTTCAGAATACCCTAGTACCACATTGAGCGGAGTACGGAGTTCATGGGACATATTGGACAGAAATTTGGATTTCGCCAAGTTAGCAGCCTCGGCTAACCGTAAAGATTCGTTAAGCTTGGCAGTTCGCTCATCAACCAATGATTGCAATTGATTTCGGTGATTCTCAAGTTCTTTATTGGCCTCGAGCACTCTCAGATTGGCTGCGCCGGATGCTCCTATCATTTCCGCAATTCGGACTAGAAACGCCATATGCGATTTTATGGTGGCCTCATCATATACGGGCACCTTCGCAATGGCCTCCAGATAAGCCTCCTCCTCAAAGCCCGCCTCTTCAGCTTGCCTCAAAAATACTCTACATCAGGCTTCTCTATGAAAAACTGACCGGTGAAAAAGTTTGCCATATGCCGCCCGTTAACGATGACGGGCGTCGCCACATCGACTAACCCATTTCGACAACGATACACATTATACTTATCACCTTTGGATAATGATCCCGCCAATGATGTATCACTTTCGTGGCAACGCTTTCTTGTGACATCACTTTCGCGGTGGAATTGAGTGCAGGAATCCTGCCAGTTGGTGGCTATCAGTATTTCGCCTTCGAGATCAAGCAGCGCAGTAACCATTCCTGTGATATCGCTGTAGCTCTGGAATAGTTCCGTTAGCTCTTCAATATCAATGATTTCATTGATATGTGGCCCGCCCTTATCGCGAATAATTATATTATTATTCGACATTTCATTATTACCTGGCCGCATCTAAAACTTGAGCTGTGCAGATACAAAAGTGAATTTTTGCCTAATTACGAACAATCAGAAAAGCAACTGCAATATTGATATTAGTACAATATAGTTCAGAAACCAAACGATATTGCCAGGGGCGAGGGTCAAACTGGGGATGAACGGGTAGTGTTCAGAATTCTGTGTCATTTCTTTATCATTAGACCAAAAGAGATGACCTATGACCAAACCTACTTTCGATATGGAAGCCGCCCTCAAAGCCCTGCGTGAAGGCCAAGACCTCACTGGCAAGGACGGCATCCTGACACCCCTGATCAAACAGCTCACAGAGGCCGCCATGAAGGCCGAGCTGGAAGAGCATCTGGCCAACGAGGAAGCCCCTAACCGTAAGAACGGCAAGTCTTCCAAGACCATAAAAGGCCCTACGGGCAGCTTTGAGCTGGATACCCCCAGAGACCGGTCTGGCACCTTCGAACCCCAGCTGGTCAAAAAGAACCAGACTCACCTCACCGATGAATTGGAACGCAAGATCCTGGCTCTGTTTGCCCTGGGTAACAGTTATCAGGATATCCGCGGCCATATTGCCGATCTCTACGGTGTCGAGCTTTCCAATGGTACCATCAATGCTGTCACCGACAAGCTTCTCCCAGAGCTTCAGGCATGGCGTGAGCGAGATCTGGAGGCTATCTATCCGATCGTCTGGCTGGATGCGATTCACTACAAGATCAAGGAAAACGGCCGCTATGTCAGCAAGGCTATCTACACCATTCTGGGCCTCAATATCGAAGGCAAGAAGGAGCTGCTGGGCCTGTATTTATCGGATCAGGAAGGTGCTCACCACTGGCTATCTGTGTTGACCGACCTGAACAACCGGGGCCTAAAAGATATTCTGATTGCCTGCGTGGATGGCCTGAAAGGCTTCCCTGAAGCCATTGAGACCATCTACCCCGACACCGAGATTCAGCACTGCATCATCCACCAGATCCGCAACTCCATGAAGTACGTTGCCTCCAAAAATCAGAAAGCCTTCATGAGTGACCTGAAGTGCGTTTACAAGGCTACCACCCTCAACGCCGCAGAAATTGCCTTGGACGACCTGGAAGCCAAATGGGGCGACAAATATCCAATGGTAATCCAGTCTTGGCGCAGTAAATGGCCGACGTTATCGACTTACTTTAAGTACCCGGATTACGTGCAGAAGGCGATCTACACGACAAACGCTGTCGAGGCTGTACACCGCCAGTTCCGAAAACTCACCAAGACGAAAGGCGGCTTCCCTAATGAAAACAGCTTACTGAAGCTGTTGTATGCCGGTATACTCAAAGCCACTGAGCGATGGACTCACCCGATACAGAACTGGAACCTGACGCTGTCACAGCTCACAATCCACTTCCCAGACCGGCTGGAGAAATACATCAGCTTATGACGCCACTAGGCTGACACAGAATTTTGAACGCCCTCGATGAACGGACAAGAACGATCCTGAAGTCAAAAGATTACGAGCCACACCCTAAAAAAGAGGCACGGCTCGCACAGGGCATTAGAAAGAACTTCATAACACCTTAATTAAAAACCACCATTACGCACAACATTAATGAGGCAGCGGAATTGCGTATAGTCTGCCCCCTATCTTCATGAGTTGCACATGGGATCCTCGATATTGCACCAATGTAATACTTTCTACGCTCTCAATCTCAGTAGCTTTTATTGGGAACTTCACATCCGAAGGCTCAATGATATTACCTTTTGCATCAAGTACTACCGGGGTGCCATCTTTCTCAAAACCAATAGAGTAGGGCCTCAGCTCTGTGCTTGGAACGGTATCTTGCGGTCTCTTCTCATCAGCACACGCTGACAACGAAATAGCCATACCCAACAAAACATACTTCACACTACCCATACGACTAGTTTTCATATTGTTCTCCTATTTACATTACAAAATTTATTGAAGCATACCCAAACCTGCCAGGATAAAACAAAAACGAACTGGAATTCCAAATCTCATATTCGTCTTTAATGTCTTCCAAATTATCCAAACCTACAACAACCTTCCCACAACGACAATCAAACAAATATTCAGCAGACAACCCGGTTATTATATTCTCCTCAGTCGAGCTGACCGCCACAATCGGAGAAAAACCATCACTTTGATTCTCTGTTTTTTCCTGCCGAAAGTAATTAGCATACAGCCTCAACTTCCACCTATCATCAAAAGAATATCTTACCGCCAAGGGAATACCTACATCATTCAATGATGCAACCCCTTGAGCATCTTCTACCAAATCATCACGAAGCCGACTAGAGTAGTACTCCGCAGTCAAACTCAAACCGTTACTGAATGAACTATTAAGATAAACCGAATAACCATTCTCCTCTGCGGAAACCAAATAATCGGCATCACTCAATGCTGTCACATTGTATTCATAGTCACGCCGATAAATAGCGAGCCCTGCAAAAAGATTTTCATCAATACGCCCGTCAATACTTATAGTTTCGATCAAAGCTTCAGTTTGATCATAGACAGAAAAAACCTGATCAAACCCCATAAACATTGTTGGCTCAACAGTCTGCATGCTCGACTCATTTCGCATAAATGTTTGATAAACTGCCGATCTAATTAGCCAATCATCACTTAATTCCCAGTATGCTCCGATCTTAGGAAGAATTCGATCATCGCTATCGATGACGTTTGAGTCAGTTGGCATTCCATAAACCTCTGCTGACTCATCTCCAACGTCCTCACCTCTTAGGTAGGAAACTCCGCCCTCCAAGCCAAAACCATCCTGAACCTCTTGAGAGACATATAAGTAAATATTAATCTGATCATACTTGGAAATTGAGATAGCCTTGTAGAAATCGAATCCAAAAACACTAGATACAATTGAAAGATCTCTTTCTTCCTGTAAATACCCTGCCCCAAAAATAAGCGATCCATTTCTGTATCTTCGAATCAACTGGAACTCAATAGCCGATGGATCCACCTCTAAATCTGACACCGTTTCAATACCGTCACTTCTTACAGATGACTGATGTTCTTTATAGGTCTGTCTAATAGCAGATACCAAAAGATAGCTATCTGAAGACAAACGATGCGTCCCACCAATACGGCTTGTATCACGCTCAAAGTCTCGAGCGTAGTCAACAATGTCGTCGTCAGAATTTATCCCATATATCTCCCCATGAGTCCATTCCAGATGACGATGCTCAAACTGCAACGACGTGGAGGGAGACACCTCCCACTGCACAAAGCCGCTATAAACATCCTGCTCCTGATCTGCATTATCTCGCCATCCATCCGACTCGAAATGATATTGCCCTAAACTGACCGCGACAGGACCAGCCAGGAAAGACCCGACCAGATCATCACCCCAAGTACCATCACTGCCACCATAACCATTCACTGCACCATACACCCCATCCTGAGTAAACAACGAATGGTACTCGTTATAACCTGGCTGCTGAGGCCCTGCACCCTCCACAAAGCCGATGCCGGTTTCACTGAGCTGAGGCTGCAACGGGTAGGCACTCAACGGCTGCCACAATTGCGACTGCAACAGCTCCGATGCACGAGCAGCATCATAGCGACTATTGCCCCTATATTTATCAGCTAACAAACGATGCCCTTCTGAATTGGTAGGATCTTGACGTATTGCATCCCACCCAGCCAGCAATACTCCTTGATCATAACCTACTTCATCATAGGCTCTGGCCAATGCAGCACTGCGACTGGCCGCATCGCCTTGCAGTAGAGTTTCCGAGCGATACAACGCGCGTTCATCGTTGAGCCTGCGAGAGGTTTCTAATTCCTCTATGGCCCCCACGGGATCGTTACTGTAAAGCTTGCGCACACCTTCATAGTAATATGCAGTCGGATCCTGCGGATCGAGTTGTTTAGCTAATGCCCACTGAACCGATGCCTCGTCGTCTCGCTTTTCTTCAAAGTAGGCTCTGCCTAGATAACTGCGCAAAACGCTTCTGGCTGGATCAAGACTTACAGCATATTCCAGCTGCATCCGGCCCGCCTCTAATTCACCTTGCCGCAACAATACCAACCCCATACCCAACCTGGCTTGAGGATTTTCGGAATCGGCTTTAATGGCAGATCTAAACAGCGATTCTGCTTGCTTATAATGATGATTAAACAAGTCAACAAAGCCAGACTGCACCAGCACCACGGGTGCAGCATTGTTTAACGCCATAGCACGGTCAATTGACTGATCGGCTCCCGAGATGTCGCCGGTGGCAACCTGTAATTCACTCAAGCGCACCCATACGATATATTCCTGCGGATAAGCCTGCGCTGCCTCACGGGCTACCTCTAGGGCAGCATTCAATTGCAGATTGCCCTGATAGGCATAGGTGAGCGCCAGCAATGCCGCTAATGATTGGCTGTTAGCTTTAACCGCTGATTGCGCCAACTCTACCGCCTGTTGCGGTTGGTTGGTTAAGGTGGCTATCAAACTTTGCAGTGCCAGGGCTTCCCCAGTATGGATATCGGTTACCACCATCTTGGCTAAGCGCAAATTCCCTACGGACAAATACGCAGATGCCAATGAAACTTGAACCGCTGTATCAGGCGCTGGAATAGAGGTCAACAACTGGATCGCTAAATCGGCTCTGCCCGCCGTAATATGACGCGAGGCACGGGAAAGCTGCTGGTTATACTTTGGGGAACTCAGCTGGGCGGTGAGTACAAGCGGGGGGAAATACACCGCCCAATCTACTGTATCGGTTGCTGTGAGCTGCATCACCTGCATCGGTGATCCCTTAACAAGGGTAGCGCTCTGACCATCGATTAAGGTTTGAGTGGCCCCGCTCTGCACCGGAGTCACGCTAACCTGCCCTTCTATGACGCTTATTTTGCTACCGTTGGCATCCGCAGCCACCAAAAATTCGGTGCCATCCACAGCTGCATTCGTGTAAGTCGTTCGAACTTCAAACCGCTGGGTGAGCCGACTGATGAAATGGCTGACACCCTGCTTGACCTCGATCCAAAATCCCTGGCTTTCAGCTGTGTATGCAGCCGGAAAAGACAAAATGGTATTCTCATCCAGTCGCACAAAACTGTTATTCCGCAGATAGATGGCTGCCCTACTATTAGCCCCCACATGTAACTGTTGCCCAGGGCATACCACGTCATCAGGTTTCAAATTCTTATTTTCAGATACAACGCCGTCAACTTTTAACACGTCAGCGTGCTTCAGCTGTACATGACCATTCACGGACACTACCATCGCCGCCCAGTCGTCACAGGCATAGGCTACTGATTGAAATAAAAACGACAACCACAATACAACAGCAGTCGGTGTTCGCACGCGAGTCTCCCCATAAATATCAACTCAACCCATCTTGGGCCAAGCTGTATGTCGCTGGCTGAATCGAAACAACACTACAAGCCCAAACTGGGCAAATCTGTTCAATAAATCTGTGGTTGGTATTCTGAGAGCTTTCCAGATAGGAAAAACACTAACGACCTCTTAAAACCCAAGGACATTTTGCTTATTTTTATTAGCTAAATCTAGACACCTGTGAAAATTACCAAAACATAGATGGAACTTTTCCAGGTATTACTTTTCTTCCAGGACTATTATCCCATCAGGTTTAAGCAACTCTGCGTTATCTGCACTGGCAATATTGCTTAATAATTGCACAAGCAATTCGGTCGGCCCGTCCTCTGGATAGTAACGCGCAATAGACTTAAACAGCTTAAGCGCTGCCTGTATGTGTCCTGCCTCAAACTTCAATATTGCCAATTGATACTGTTTCAACAGCACAGGATCAGGTGTCTGTTTGACCGTGTATAAACGCAGCGGGTTGGCTTTCCCCACAAAGCGGAAGCGCCCCAAATATCGAATAGACTCATCTGTTCTGTCTATACAGGTTTCACTGATTAACACATCAGTTCCTAACTGCTTGTTCGCGCCCTCAAGCCTCGACGTTGTGTTAATAATATCTCCCATGGCTCGAAATTCATGATGATCCATTGCGCCAAAATGCCCAAGCACGATTTCACCAGCATGAATGCCTATTCTTGTCGGCAGCTCATTACCGGGATGAGCTGCATTGAATCGCTGCACATTGATGCTGATCTCATCCACTACCGATTTTAGCGCCTGCCATGCCCCATGCTGATCCAGGTGCAACCAGAGGGCAATCACTCCATCGCCTGCGACATCGGATATGATGCCACCCGCTTTGCGAATCGGTGGAATGATGGCTTGATAGTAATCCTGCATGAGTTCAGCCAGTTCGACCGGGCTTAGGGATTCTGACAGGCGTGAGTAGCCCTGCGCATCGGTGACCAAACACACGCTATTATGATAATCCCGTAACGCGGGCAATCCCTTTTCTGCAACCAGACGATTCAGTTCGTCCGGGGGCAAATATTTGCCAAAGGCCCATTGCAAACGACCTTTTTGCTGAAACAACTCCCGGTTTCTCAACCAAATACCTAAGCCACCACACAGCGGCAGTGTTACTACCACGCTATTGAACCAGGGGAACCATACGTAAAAATGGCTGAACAGTACGTGGGCTGCGATAGTAATGAGACAGACAAACCCCAGTAGCACAGCGCCTGCAGAAAGAGGAGGCAGGTAGCGAGCGCACAGAAAAACAGCCCACCCCAACACAAAAACCAGCAACCCACTTTGCCAGGGCAGTAACTCGCGCAGCCATATTCCAGTGCTAAGGTTGGCGAAAGCCGTTGCCGCTAGTTCAACACCGCTAATATCAAGGCCGTCTTTACGAGTAAATGCCGTGTAAAAGCCATCCTGCTGATCCGGCTGATCTTCTGCTGAATAGCCTACAAATACTGTCGCCCCCTTAATATCGGCTGCCAACACGTCTGGCTGGGTAATCAGATCCGAGAATTCCACTGTCCGAATGGTTCTGGGCGGCCCATACAGATTCAGAGGGAGCGATGCAGGTAACGCCATCAGTGCCTGCATGCCATATGCTCTATCATCCTGCTGTAACACCCAGGTTAATCCGTGGAGCGTTGGAATATCACTGAACGATGGGTGCCGAACAAAGAAACGGCTGACACGAGCGGGGACTTTTGGCAAAACCAGAGGTGCCGTGCCTTGTGCAGCCTGCCGAAACTGAAGCAGGGGTTGTTCTAGTTTTTCCAGGTGAGCATCACCTATTGAATCGCGAGTGGAGCGCGCAAATAACAACACATTACCGGCCTCTGTAATCGCGTTCTGAAATTCCGTATCAGACCCAGCATGCCTTTCTGCTTCAAAAAAAACATCGTAGGCGATGCTCCTCGCTCCAAGCGTTTTCAGGCTGCGAGTTAGATCAGCGTACGGTTGTCGATTCCATTCATGAAGTTTTTCAGAAAGGCCTAACGCGCGAGCGCTGTTACGAGTGATCGCGACAACAACCACATCATCAGGCGGGTCTATCGGCCCCCTGAGCGCAAACAAAAACTCAAGCCCAAGCCGCTCTTCCATTGCGCCACCCACGGGATGCGCACTCCACACCACAACAGCCAGGATGACCAGAAAGGGCGTTATACGCGACATCAACATTTGGAGCAACGAGTGCAAAGGCTATATCCCGAATAATGAGACTTAGCTGCACACTATATGAAACCCGGAGCAGTTTGACTACTGCCGAATCAGCCCGTGTCGCTCAAACTCAACCCATGCGTCTTCGCAGATATTGAAGTCATGAGGATTCTTGTAAAGCAAATGCCCATCGATCAGAGTACATTGCGATGCAACCGCCCCGCCGTCACAATCGTAATAGGTTTTGCACTGTGTTTTGCCATATTCACAATCAGGGCCACTACCGGGCCGATCACAAACGTCCTCAACAATCGGTTCACCACTACACCCCATGGAGTAGCCCCAGCGCTGCAAGCTCTCGCCTGCAGGCACCGACCATCCCCAACTGAACCCGTATGGCACAATCACATCGACTGTACCTCGCGTCTCAATGATCGGAACGGCTGGTTTCCGGGTTCCATTTGCATGAACCGAACGACACTGCTCAGGGTGTTGTAGTGGAAAACTTTGCGATGTTACCACTGCCCCCGAAAACACTTCCGAATGCTCGCACGCAAGCAACCCGGCCATTGCTCCACCATTGGATAGCCCTGCAGCGTAAACACGATCCTGATCAACGAAGAGCCCTTTATTGCGACTGTTGGTATTAGTGAGACATCCCACCAGCTGCAGAGAGAAATCTATATCGTTGCCACCACCGGTATCGCAACAGTAGTCACCTGCATCCCAGGATGGAACGACACCGCCCCCTTGTGGGTATACCACGATAGCTCCCTCGCGCTCAGCCAATTCACCCCAACAAGAGCTTTGCTCCTGGGCGACTCGATTAGCTCCAAAGCCGTGAAAATCTATTATTAAAGGGGAATCAGGGCGAAGATTATGGGGCACATATAAACCGTACGCACGCACCCGGCTGTTCACAATCATGTAATTGGTTTTGACTTCTCCTGGCGTGATTCTGGACGTGCCACACCAATCAAACGAGAAGCAAACTTGAGGCAGGAAAACTACGATAAACACCAATGCTTGAACAATACTTCTGGCCACACTACACCTTCCTGAAAAGCAGAATAATCTGCACTGCTGTAAGGCACTCACCAATACTGCAATCATTTGGAGGCGTATTAATGAGTATAGTCTGGGTAAAATATGTGATAGATGTGTTTAAGGAATTTTTTAGAGTATGAAAGACTAAGGCTATGAATAAATGTTATTGGTTTTTAGCGATTGGTAAGGGAAAGCGCATGCTAAACTTCGAGCCCTTTTCAACCTCGCTTACCACAGAAATATCACCATCAAGTAACTCAATTAGGCGCTTTACGATGGCCAGCCCTAACCCGGTTCCTTTCGCGCGCGCTGACAACGGGTTATCAATCTGTTCAAATTCTCCAAAGATGCGTGATAGATCCTCAGGGGCAATACCCACCCCCTCGTCGATCACATCCACTATAAGGCAACCTTCTACATAGCGTGTATTCACACAAACTTTTCTGTTTGAATACGTGTACTTTACGGCGTTTGACACTACGTTCATCAGTATCTGAGCTATCTTTCCTTCATCCCCGATCACCATGCATGGCAATTCGCTTTCAAGCGTTAGAACAAGCTCAATTTGATCTTGAGTGGCTCGTTCACTGTTTACCAGAATGATCTCTCTCAGCACTGCATGGGGATCGAATTGAGCCTCTTTTCGCACCATTTTACCTGCATCAATTTTGGAGATACTCAGCACGTCCTCTACCAGATAATTAAGTTGTCGCGATGCAACCTGAATGGTATTCAAACCTTCACTAACGAACTGAGGAACATCCACATCCGCCAGTCGCTGCACCAGCTTATTGCTGAAACCCAATATAGCGTTAAGCGGCGTTCGCATCTCATGATTTAAATTGGCCAGAAAGCGGCTATTGTGTTCCGCCATTCTTTGAACTTGCTTTTTGCTCTCCGACAATTCACTGGCGAGCATTAAGGAATCGCGATAACGGATGCGTAGCTCCATGAGGCTCACAACATGTGAGGACAGCAATTTCAGAAGCTGGAGCTGTTGAGGTGTCAGGCTACGAGGCCTAGTATCAATCGCACACAGAGTGCCAAGCCGAAACCCTTCCGGCGTTGTCAAAGGCGCGCCAGCATAAAAGCGAATCTCCGGAGGCCCAAGCACTAGAGGGTTATCACAAAAACGCTGATCGGCCAGCGCATCTTCGACAATCAGAGTGTCGCTGTTATGAATTGCGTGAGCACAGAACGCGAGATCTCGGCTGGTTTCATTCGCGGCCAAACCGACCTTAGCTTTAAACCACTGACGATCCTTATCAACCAGGCTGACAAGGGCAATAGGAACCTCGCAGATATTGGATATCAGGGCGACAATGTCGTCGAAGCTTGCTTCAGCTCCCGTATCCAGAATTTCGTAGTTCCAAAGCGCTTGCAGTCGCTCGTCTTCATTCCCTGGTTTTGGAGCAACAATCACAGCGAACCCCCAATTTAGTGTCGGTTCGATGAGTATAGACCATAGAAAAAGGCCCGACATTGAAGCAATGCCGGGCCTTTTTGTTGTGCTTACTGAGCCTGATTAGTGAACGTGGCCGTGGGCCAGTTCTTCTTCAGAGGCTTCGCGTATCGATTCGATGCTCACTGCAAAGTGTAAGCGCACGCCTGCCAGCTCATGGTTACCATCGATGGTTACTTCATCACCTTCTACGGCGATGATTCTGATGGGTACCGGCCCCTGTTCAGTCTGGGCCTGGAACTGCATGCCAATCTGCAAATCATCCACGCCTTCAAAGGCTGCACGCGGCACCTGCTGAATCAGTTGATCGTGCTTTACGCCATACCCGTGTTCTGGCTCGACCACCACGTCCAGCGCGTCACCCTGCTTTTTGCCTTCCAGCTCGGCTTCCAAGCCGGGGATTATATTGCCGTAGCCCTGCAAAAACACCAGCGGCTCACGACCTTCGGAGGTGTCGATGATTTCACCTTCTTCATTACGCAAAGTGTAATGCATTCCAACAACCCGGCCTTTCTGGATCTCCATACTCATTCCTCAAATTCTCTAAATGATTGTGCGACGCCTGAAAAAACTCGGGAAGTTCGATCAAACCTCATAAAAAACCCGCCAATACGCGAGATGGCGCTAAGTTTAACAGCCTTGTCGGCCTCACACAAAAAGGGGGCTAACTCCTCCAACTTAACAAAGTTTCGAACGATTGCTGGTATTGGTAGTTAAGTTGTTGTTCTGAATACTGATGTTGTTTTGCTATGGGGCAACGCTTGCGCGCTAAGCAAGTGGATTGACAGCTGGACCGATCCGTTAAACGGTAGTCGATACAGGTGTTCAATTGTTTAACATCACCAGAAAGCGCATTTGCAGGGCAAGCACTGATACACGGCTTGTCTGCACAGGCCGCACAAGGGGCATCAAAGCTCACCGGTGTTGTGGTTGGCAATATTGTTTCGATCCAGATCAACGCCCGATAGGCATACCACAGGCCAAACACCGGGTTGATACCCAGCTTCAGGGGTGAATCGCTATGCCAGCCGACCACTCTGCCTAAACTCTGTAACCCTACCGGTAATTCGCCCGGGTACAGAACCTGATATGAAACACCAGGCCATTCGGCGAGCAGATATTCCTTCACACATTGAATAGAGTGGGTATCCAGGGGGTGCGCTTGTTGCCACGCAGCTTCGGGCAGGTTGTCCCAAAACGCATTACCTCCATTTCCCAACAGTATGAAAGAGCCGTGACTCCCACCGGCACCTACCTGCGCCGATAGAGCTTCTGCCACCGCCTGCGGCAAATCCGCCAAACGAAAGCTCGCCTGCATATTCAGCCCGAATGCGTCGAGTAAAGTGCTGTTCAACTGCCCGTAGGGGTTTGGCACCGTCATATAAAATTCATCCCTTTGAATAACATAGCGGCGGCTCGGCATTTTCATGAGAGCATCACACTGGAATTTTGTAACTAACTGAATTATAGAACTTTATCATGCCCATTTGCGAGGCATGGCTGCCCCAAAAATGTGCTTTAATCTGTGGTTTTGGAGACGTTGACATTCCTCTTAATCCGTATATCCTCAACATTAGCTAGGAAAGTTCGGCTAGATATTTATGTTCAATCGTTACGAAGTCCCATCAGTAGAACCTCGTCCTTTTAATCATAAGTAACACCATCTCTTCTCAGCTAAACCGCCCTGATAAGGCAAATATACAAATGTTTTAATAGGAAAAGGCTATGTCAACAACTACTGGCACCGTTAAATGGTTCAACGAAAGCAAAGGTTTTGGCTTCATAGAACAGGATAACGGCCCTGATGTTTTCGCTCACTTCAGTGCTATTCAAGGTTCAGGTTTCCGCACCCTGACTGAAGGACAACGCGTTCAGTTCACAGTCACTCAAGGCCAGAAAGGCCCTCAGGCTGAGAACATCGTTGCGATCTGATCTAGTCGTTAGATAAGATCTTCTGAAAGGCAGGCCTAGAGTCTGCCTTTTTTGCTTTGCCAAATAGGAATCAACAGCGCAACGCTTCGTATGCTTGACGAATTTCAATAAAATGCGCTGGATCACCCCCTCTGTCTGGGTGGTGCTGCCTGGCGAGAGCTTGATAACGCCGCTTGATTTCATCCATGCTCGCGCCCTGCCCCAAACCCAGAGCCTGCAAGGCATCTTGCTGCCATTTTGCTTTTTCAAAGCGATTCCAGAAACTATCCAATAACGCATCCACTTGCTCTTGAGTGGTTTCATGGTAGTGATGCCAATCAAGGTAGTACTCCGCCATCGGGTCGGCTGTTGGTAAATCGTCACTGATCATTGACGACTGGCCGCCGACCAGCAAGCGCACATCCAACGTTTCGATCTGCAGAAGCAAGCGCTCCTCCGCCCACAGAGCACGTCGCAACCGATGCAATCCATTCATGATCAGGAAGTTCTTTTTAAACAGGCTGAGCTCACCCGCGCAATCCAGAGATTCGAATACAGGGTGATCGGAAAGCTCGGTTAACAGGTGATGTACGCCGTACGGAGCCGCGCTAAGCGAGGCAAGGTTGCGCCTAAGTATGGCAAGGATATCTGGGATTAAAGGGTTCTGCTGACTCGTGTTCATTTAACAAGCCTAGCAGAACCCTTCTTTTTGGGGGATATTCGAAGAGTATTTACGCCTGTGGGCGCATATGCGGGAACAGGATAACGTCACGAATGGATGGCGAGTCGGTAAACAACATTACCAAGCGGTCGATTCCGATCCCTTCTCCCGCCGTAGGCGGCATACCATATTCCAGCGCGGCAATGTAATCCGCATCAAAGTGCATGGCTTCGTCGTCACCGGCGTCTTTTTCTTCCACCTGCTTTTTAAAACGCTCGGCCTGATCTTCCGGATCGTTCAGCTCCGAAAAACCGTTGGCAAGCTCACGGCCGCCGACAAAAAACTCAAATCGATCGGTAACAAACGGATTGTCATCACTACGACGAGCCAGGGGTGAAACCTCAGTTGGATATTCGGTGATGAACGTGGGGTTCTTCAGCCGATGCTCAACGGTTTCCTCAAAGATCTCAATTTGCAGTTTGCCCAGGCCATAGGTCGGCTTAACCGCCACACCCAGTTTTTTGCACACGGCGGTGGCTGCTTCAATGGTACTGAGATCTTCTGCTGTCAGATCAGGGTTGTATTGAAGAATGGAATCGAACACGCTGATGCGGGCAAACGGCGAACCGAAGTCGTATGTTTCGCCCTGATATTCAACATCGGTTTTACCCAGCACATCCATAGCAATAGTGCGCAACATGTCTTCGGTCAGATCCATCAGATCTTTGTAATCCGCGTATGCCTGATAGAACTCCACCATGGTGAATTCCGGATTATGACGTGTAGACAAGCCTTCGTTGCGGAAATTGCGGTTGATTTCGAATACGCGCTCAAAGCCACCCACCACCAGACGCTTCAAATACAGCTCCGGCGCGATACGCAGAAACAGCTCCATATCCAGCGAATTATGGTAGGTAGTAAAAGGGCGTGCTGTTGCACCACCAGGGATCACCTGCATCATGGGCGTTTCCACTTCAAGATACCCACGGGTGCGCAGGTAGTCACGAATGCCTTCCACCACAGCGGTGCGAACACGGAAAGTTTCCCGCACGTCTTCATTGACGATTAGATCCACGTAGCGCTGACGATACCGCAGCTCCTGATCCGCCAGCCCTTTGTGCTTATCCGGCAGCGGACGCAGGGATTTTACTAAATGATCGCACTCTTCAATATGAACATAAAGATCGCCTTTGCCAGACTTCTGCAGGGTTCCGGCCACACCGACGATGTCCCCCAGATCCCAGGTTTTTATGTCATCTAATACAGTTTGGGGCAGCGCTTTACGGTCCACATAAAGCTGAATACGGCCGGTCATATCCTGCAATACGATGAAGGCGCCGCGATTGAGCATGACCCGCCCGGCAACTTTAACGGGAATGGCCAACTCTTCCAGCTCTGGCTTGGTTTTCTCGCCATACTGCTCTTGCAGTTCGGAGCAATAATGCTCACGACGAAAGCCGTTAGGAAAGGCATTGCCTTTCTCACGTTTGCTGGCCAACTTTGCACGACGTTCGGCGATGAGTTTGTTCTCGTCCTGTTCCGCTGCTGGTTGCTTCTGTTTGTCTGTCATGGTGATGCCTTTTTCGTGGTTAAGTATGCCAAGGCAAGCTCGGCATCTTAATGCGATAGATTACAGTCCGGCCTTTAGACTGGCCTCAATAAATTGATCCAGATCCCCATCCAATACAGCGTTGGGGTTGGAGCTTTCCACTCCGGTACGCAAATCCTTAATGCGGGACTGATCCAGCACATAAGATCGGATCTGGCTGCCCCAACCGATGTCTGATTTGGCGTCTTCCATCGCTTGCTTTTCAACATTCTGCTTCTGGATTTCCATCTCATACAGTTTTGCACGCAACTGTTTCATGGCTTGATCTTTGTTCTTGTGCTGGGATCGGTCATTCTGACACTGGGTAACAATGCCGGAGGGCATATGGGTAATCCGCACCGCAGATTCGGTTCGGTTAACGTGCTGTCCACCCGCTCCGCTGGCACGATATACGTCGATCCGCAGATCCGCTGGATTGATCTCGATTTCGATATTGTCGTCAATCTCTGGTGATATAAAGACTGAAGCGAACGAGGTGTGTCGACGATTTCCGGAATCGAAGGGCGATTTACGCACCAGACGATGAACTCCCGTTTCGGTTTTTAACCAGCCGTACGCGTATTCGCCCTGGAAGTGAATGGTGGCACTTTTGATACCCGCCACTTCGCCATCGGAGACTTCGATCAGTTCTGTTTTAAAACCGGCACGCTCACCCCAGCGCAGATACATGCGCAGTAGAATATTGGCCCAATCCTGCGCCTCGGTGCCACCGGAACCAGACTGAATATCCAGATAACAGTTATTGGCATCCATCTGACCGGAGAACATACGCAGAAACTCTAGGCGAGCCACGTCGGCTTCCAGCTTATCCAGCTCAGCCTCGACATCCTGTACGGACGCTTCGTCGTTCTCCTCTACGGCCATATCGAGCAACTCGCTGAGGTCGCTGACACCAGCGGAGAGATTCTTGAGGGTGGATACAGTTAACTCCAGTGAGGCCCGCTCACGACCCAGATCCTGGGCCCGCTCGGGATCGTTCCAGATGCTGGGGTCTTCTAGTTCGCGGTTTACTTCGTCAAGACGTTCGCACTTGATATCGAAGTCAAAGATACCCCCTCAACGCGTCGCCGCGCGCTTGAAGGTCTTTGATTTTATTGAGAATTGGATTGATTTCCATGGGTGTCGACTATCCGGAAAATGCACATGAATGTGGAAAGGCGCGTATTTTACCGGTCAATGGAGCGAGTATCCAGCCAAATTAGTCGGCGCTGGCGGGCGAAGCTGTTGTTGGGTGTGAATGCTGCAGATAACGCTCCAATGTCGACTTCAACACATCGAATTCCAGAGGTTTATTCAAGACCTCATCCATTCCCGCATGGTTGGCATTTTGCTTCAACTCATCCATGACATGGGCGGTGAGTGCTATTACCGGCTTTCGCACATGGTGCAGTTTCGATTCCTGCTGACGCAATGCTCTGGTAGCGTCGAATCCATTCATAATGGGCATTTCGCAGTCCATCAGCACTAGATCATAGGCTTGGTAATCTTTCAGCAAGCGATCCAATGCTTCTCGACCATTGCCCACCAAGTCAAATGCAACCCCCATTTTGTCGAGCATTTTGGCCACTACCATCTGATTGACCTGGTTGTCCTCCGCTATCAATATTCGCTTGCCACCAAAACAATTGTCACCGTCACGGGAGGGGGCGCTATGGGGGGCAACCTCCGTCAGCCCCAACATCATATCAAGTATCGGATCCAGGATACGTTGAACAACAACCGGGCGTGTGATGGAGCGCACCTGAGCCGACCTGCTTTCCATCATGGGGTTCACAACGGCACTAGCCTCTCCAATGGGCGCTATTAACAGGCAGAATATACCCTGGCTGTGTATCTCGTTTTTTAACTGGGTGCACCAATCCACCCCACCTGCATCCAGCAATTGCTGGTTAATGATTACCAGATCAAACCGCTTACCATCGGGATCATCGCGCAGCAGCGAGAGTGCATCCGCACCACCACTGGCAGTAACTGGTTCGATACGTTGGTGACGCATTACTTCGGCCACCGCCTCCTGATAACCGCGAGAGCCATCGATGATCAATATGCGTTTATTGGCCAGCACCCACATGGATCTGTGCCGCAACGCCGCTCTTGCAGTTGAGCCCACAGGGCAATCAATGCTGAAACGAAACACGCTGCCTTGACCAGGCATGCTGTGTACTTCGATGCCTCCGGCCATCATCCCTGCCAAGCGATCACTGATGGTGAGGCCCAGCCCCGCGCCTCCGAATTCACGTGTAAGGGAGGTGTCGACTTGCATAAAGGGCTGGAACAGGGCTTGCTGTTTATCCAACGGGATGCCAATTCCGGTGTCCTGAATCTCAAACAGCAACCGACATGTTTGATCGACATGCTGATCCGGTTTTTGACTGACCCGCATGATCACTGAGCCATGCTCGGTAAACTTGAATGCGTTACTAATGAGGTTCATGAGCACCTGGCGCAGCCGGGTTGGATCGCCCTGAATGCCCTCAGGTATGCCGGGGTCGATGGAGATGATGAACTCTAAGCCTTTACGCGCGGCAGTCGTCTGGAACACACTGGCGATCTCTTCACACATTGCCTGCAGTTCGATATCCAGCGTTTCTAATTCCAGTTTGCCTGCTGCAATCTTGGAGTAGTCCAAAATATCATTGATGATGTTTAACAATGATTTCCCTGAACTATCAATGATGCTTAGATACTGCTGTTGCTGAGGATCAAGGTCTGTATCTTTCAGCAGTTCGGCCATTCCCAGCACGCCGCTCATAGGGGTACGGATTTCGTGGCTCATCGTAGCAAGAAATTCGCTTTTCGCGCGGCTCTCGGCTTCTTCTTCAAACACTCTCTGGTGGGTTTTGAGTTCCTCCACCTTGGCATTGTAACGCACCTTCAGGTAACGCTCGTGCTCATCCTGCGCCAGTTTTTCGTTTTCCAGCGCGCGCTTTTGGGCTTCGGATTTTTGCCGCCGCTCCTGATTAATACGATCGGCCAATGCAAACGAGAACAGCACAACCATCACCATGAAGCCAACTTGAAGTGTGTTATGGGAGGTGCCACTGGGCGGCAAAATACCGATTTTTTCAGCCACCACCAACAGCCCGATGATGAACAAGGTAGCATTGGCAAGGATATGATAGCGTGCCTCGCGCAGGCCATTTTGAAACGTCACACAGCCAACCAGCAGACTGATAGCAGCAGCGCTAAAACCCACTACTGCCGCCATCAGTACCGCCAGATAATACGGAAGCACAAAAGCACTGAAGAAGACGCCTGCATACAGTACAGCGCATACTCTGACTAGTTTGAAGAAACGCGGGTTGTTACGACTTAAATGCAATAAAGACGCGGTGAAAGCGCAATTGAACAGGCCATAAACGCCCAGCGACATCATTAAAGCCCACTGATTCATGGCTGGAGCAGCAGGCCAGAGGTATTGGAAGCCAAAGCCATTATAAGCCCCCATAAAAAGGCCCACACCAATGACCGACCCTGCGTAATACACATAGGAGGGGTGGCGCACACTGACATAAATGAACAGGTTATACAGCACCATCACCAACAGCACACCAAAATACAGCCCCTGCACCATCAGGTTTCGCTGGCGGTGCTGATAAAATGCGTCTTTGTTCCACACCAGCAACGGCAGCCGCAAAGCCCCCTCTGATTCCACTCGGATGTAAATTAAACTCAGGCTATTGGGTGAGATGGGCAGCGGAACTACAAAGTTGCGATGCGAAACCGGACGCGATGAGAAAGGAAGCGAATCCCCCAGAACAAACTCGGTCAGCGGCTTTTCCTGCTCGGTAGGCAAGTTGATAAAGCGATACACCCTGACATCATCTAACTGGGGATAGGCGATCTCAAGCAGGCCATCCAGTGGATCTGAGGTGTAGTTAGCGACGGAAAAACGCAGCCAATAGCTAGCCGAATCAAATCCAAAGGCGGCGATACTGGAATCCACCGGCTGCCAGCCATTCTGAAAGCGAGCCTGATGCAGAGTCCAATCCCCACGCTCATCCCGCAGGTATTCAACGCCGGATTCAATATTAAGACTGGTAAAGTGACGATCGGTAATTTGAACAGGCACAACGGCGCTGACGCTGTTATGCAACAACGCGATTAATAGAACAATCAGGAAATAACACGGCCGAACTACCCCAGATCGCAGCGACATTCCAAACCCAACCAATCAGTCATCCCTTAACTATAGTCCAGTTGGCAGATCTCGTAACAGGCTGATTTAATCCAATTTTTACATGGCAGCCTTGCTGAAGCGGCCACGATATTCGCGGGGTGAAAGCCCCACTTTGCGCTTAAACATCTTCGAAAAAGATGAAACGTCTTCATAACCGACTTTTTGAGTGATCTCGGCGATCGTTTGGGCGCTGGATTCCAAAAACTTTTTTGCCACCTCAATTCGAACTGTTTGCAGGTAGGCCAGCGGAGATTCTCCTGTGGCGGTTTTAAATCGCCGAATCAAGGTGCGGGGGCTCATGGCGTATTGTTCTGCCAGCCAGGCCAATGAAAAGTCCTCGGCATAGTGTTCATCAATCCACTCCTGCACGGCTTTCACGGTTTCATCGCTGTGATACTTGTTCTGATGGGTGGCAAAATAGCTTAATTGGG
Source organism: Ketobacter alkanivorans (assembly GCF_002863865.1). NCBI lineage: Bacteria > Pseudomonadati > Pseudomonadota > Gammaproteobacteria > Pseudomonadales > Ketobacteraceae > Ketobacter > Ketobacter alkanivorans. Next base: position 1,197,319 of record NZ_CP022684.1, read on the forward strand.
AGTGTCGACCGGTATCCAGCACCATGGCTTTGGCGGATTCGATTGCCGTTTCGTGGTCGATATACAGCTCGATCAGGTAAAGCGCCATATCAAACCAGGCGGTGCCACCGCCGGAGCAAAACACCTGGCCATCAGTGGTAATTAATTGCTCCGGCACCAACTGAACTTTGGGGTAGCGAGCTTTGAAGCGCTCTGCATGCGCCCAATGAGTGGTGGCCTTGCGGCCATCCAGAATACCCGCTTCGGCCAGAAAGAATGCACCGGTGCAATTGCTGATGATTTGGGTGCCTCGACTGGCGTAGTCTTTTAACAGGCTAATCAGTTCGCCATTGGTTTGCAGCGCCTTGTCGACATCACCACCAATGGACGGCACCAAGATAACATCCACGTCACCGATTTGATCAAACCGACTGTGAGCATTCACCACAATATTGTTCAAACAACGAATCGGGTTACCGTCTCTGGTGGACAGCTGCACATCAAATTTGGGTTCCATGTGCTTGCCGCTGAAATAGTTCCACGCTGTGCCGGCGGTGGATAAAAGATCAATCACGCCAACCACAGAGGTCGCAAAGGCATAGTCAAAACCGAGAATGCGTACTTTAATCATAACTGTCTAATTCAGCCCTGTATTAGTCATAAATGACAATTACACACTCGGAACAACAATGCAAATATGATCCATCATTTTCCACAACAACACTGGGTATATTTTCGCCAGGAGGGATACATGCCGCTTTTATCACGCCGGGATCTGGAATTTTGTCTGTATGAGATGATGGATACCGAGGGCCTGCTGCAACACCCCCGTTATACCGATCATTCGCGAGAAACCTTTAGCCAGACCATGGACACGGCAGAACAGGTGGCGGAAAGATATTTTGCACCCCACAATCAGCTGGCAGATGAGAAGGAGCCCTGGTTTGATGGCGAACAGGTGCACACCATCCCCGAGGTAAAGGAGGCGTTCCGCCACTATGTGAATTCCGGCCTGCTCAACGCGCGCCTGGATTTTGATGAGGGCGGCATGCAGTTACCGCACATTATTGCTGCGGCCTGCTCGGGCTACATAACCTGCGCCAACCCATCCAGCGCAGCCTATCCGTTTCTGACCATGGCCGCAGCCAATCTGATCAAGCACTTTGCCAGCGATGACTTAAAGAGCCTGTACTTGCCGTTGATGCGCACCGGTATTGCTGCTGGCACCATGGCCCTGACGGAACCCGATACCGGATCCTCACTGGCAGACATCAAAACCAGCGCCACCCCTGTCGATGGGGGACATTACCTGATTCGCGGCAATAAAATGTACATCTCCGGTGGTGATCAGGATATTACCGACAACATCGTGCATTTGGTGTTGGCGAAAATCAAAGGCGCGCCTGCGGGTGTAAAAGGCATCTCGCTGTTTCTGGTACCAAAATGGCTGGTGGACGAAAACGGCCAGCCACTGAAACGAAACGATGTGAAACTGGCCGGGCTACTGCACAAAATGGGTTATCGTGGCACTACCTCCACGGTACTGAATTTTGGTGAGCAGGATCAATGTGTGGGCTATCTGATTGGCGAAGCCCATCAGGGCCTGAAATACATGTTCATGATGATGAACGAAGCGCGGGTGGGTGTGGGCCTGGGTGCCGCTGTCATCGGCTATCGCGGCTACGTGGAATCTTTGGCCTACGCCAGAGAGCGCCCACAGGGGCGCCACCCCAGCAACAAAAACCCTGAATCCAAACCAGTGGCGATCATCGAACACGCTGATGTGAAACGCATGCTGCTGGCGCAGAAAGCCTACGCGGAAGGCTCTATCGCCCTGTGTCTGTATGCCAACCATCTGATCGACCGCATTGAAACCTGTGATGATAAAGATCAGCGCAAACCATTGCAGGAATTACTGGACCTGTTAACCCCCATCGTCAAATCCTGGCCTTCGGAGTTCGGCCCCAAGGCCAATTCACTGGCGGTACAAGTGCTGGGGGGGGCCGGGTATATCCGTGAATATCCGGTTGAGCAGTGTTACCGGGATAACCGCTTGAACCCTATTCATGAGGGCACCCACGGCATTCAAGCCATGGATCTGCTGGGCCGTAAATTGTGGCAGTCCGGTAGCCTGGGTCTGCAAACACTGGCAACCGAGATTCAACAAACGCTTCAACAGGCGGCAGAATTTGATGAGCTGCACGAGCATTGCCAGCAACTGCAACAAGCGCTGGCCCTGATGCACACCACGACCCAGAACCTGGGGGTACAACTGCAACAACAGGGCCCGGATATCGGCTTGGCCAACGCTTCGGCTTACCTGAGCCTGAGCGGCCATATCGTTGTGGCATGGCTTTGGTTATGGCAAGCTACTGCGGCAATGAAAGCACTGCAAAGTGGGTCTGAGGAAGACTTTTACCGGGGTAAACTGCACGGCTGCCAGTTTTTCTTCCGCTGGGAGCTGCCCAAAATTCAGCACTGGAGCAACCTGCTGCAAAGCGCTGATGACACCTGCCGCACCATGCAGAACAACTATTTCTAATTATTCAAAAAACCAATTTACCGAAGCAATGACGAGGACACTATGGCACACGTTGAGACCAGCACCGAGGGACACATTCTTCTGATACGCATCAACCGGGCCGAAAAGTACAACGCTCTGTCACCAGAGATGTACCACGATATGGGCAAGGCACTGATGCGCCTGAACAGCGATCCGGAACTGCGAGTGGCGGTTCTGTATGCAGAAGGCAAACACTTCACCGCAGGCGTGGAATTAGACAAGTGGGCACCCATTTTTGGTAGCGGCAATGCCTTCCCCGTCGGTGAAGATGAAATCGATCCCATGGGTCTGACCGGTGAGCGCCACACCAAGCCAGTGATTATCGCTGTGCAAGGCTACTGTTTCACTTGGGGCGTGGAAATTTTATTGAACACCGAAATTCGTGTTGCCGCCCGCGACACTCAGTTCCAAATGCTGGAAGTACAGCGTGGACTGTATCCCTGCGGCGGGGCGACATTGCGCCTACCGGTTGAAGCAGGCTGGGGCAATGCGCAGCGAGTACTGTTAACTGGCGAACGTTGGAGTGCCGAAGACGCCTATCGCTGGGGCATGATTCAGGAACTTGTGGAACCCGGCGAGCAATTCAACAAGGCGATGGAAATTGCCCAAAGCGTTGCCAAAGCTGCGCCGCTGGGTGTGCAGGGGGTTTTGAAGGCCACTCGCTTCAGCGCCGCTCATCCTCACGATCAGGACGCCAGCGTGCAGCAATTTATGGCGGATCTAAAGCCCGTGATGCAGAGCGAAGATGCGGCTGAAGGCGTTAACTCGTTTATGGAACGACGGGAAGCGGTATTTAAAGGGCGCTGATTTTTCGCCCAACCCAGCTGACACAAACCAAACAGCCCCGCATCGGTTCACGGGGCTGTTTGGTTTAGCTGAGGAGATCAGTTTGAAATATTGGCTGCCAGACTGGATTCACCCAGGATACGACCACCGTTCATAGCGATGCGATCGCGGATGTGGTAAGCGGCCGCTAAAGTATCCGTTTGTTTCACCATGCTTTCCATGGTCACGCTCATCACCACCGGTACATACTTGCCGCTGCTGAATTGTTCCAATCCTAATTTGGCGTAATCCCAATTGCTGGACAGTTGCGCCACAATCAGAGGGTCCACCGCAGCATCCTCTGACGCCAAACGTAATTCTTCCATGCCGGTTTCATAGGCGGTCACCGTGAACTGCATCTCATCCTGCAACCAATCGGCCTCTACACCGATATATTGAGCCAGATAATAAACACCAATGCGTTGTGACAACATGCTTTGCTGCTGGGCCAGATCAATGCGCTCACCGTACAGGTGGGGCAATCGGGCTTGCCATTCCCGCATCAAAAGATCGTTTTTCAACATCAGATCGTTGCCTTCTTCGATCAACTCCAATGACGATTCCTGGCTGGCAACAGTCAGCGCCACAGAGCGGAACTTCTGCCAATCCCGTTTGATATCCAACACGCGCTGATTGAGGTTGGAATTCGGGGAATTCAGCTCCAGCTGGCCCAGCAGAAACTCGTACTCTTCGATGCTGGCCTCCATATCCGCTCGGGAAGCCTGGTAATCCACGCCTGCCGCCATCTGTAAATGATCTTTGGCAATGCGCATTACCAACGTACGCTGTACGGCGGCTTTATGCACCGCATCCAGATCGCTGATGGTGCGGGCCGATGCCATGGTTGAAACGACCCCAAGAACGACAACCAAAAAACTACGAATACTGAACAGCTGATTCATTTTTGCATTCCTTTCGCGTGATGCTTCTACGTCAGAGGTTCCTAGTGGGAACCACGAAACCAAACCTGCTAGGCACTAGTTACAATGCGAACATGCCTGTTACACAATGTTACTGAAATCAGTGTATGCGATGATCGTAGTTTGAACAGGTCGAGAAAGGCGGATTGTGAAGAAGTTCCTACTCTTTTGGCTGTTTTGGTAATTTGACTCAAAATCGATGCAATACGGCGCACACTATGCAAAAAATGAACATTAATTCACCAGTTAGACAGGCTCCAGATGTTCCACCATCAGCTGGGCATTCTGCACGCCACGAAACTCGTTCACGTCCAGTCGGTAGGCTAGATAGATGCGGGATAAATTGCGGTTAGGCCACTTTGCCAGATCCACATTGAAGGCGATGGCATCCACTACGCGCTTGCTTGAAGGCAGGCCAATGGACAGCTTAAGGTGTTTTTCGCCCACAATACGTTGATCCAGCAGCTCGAACTCACCATCGAACAGCGGCTCAGGGAAGCCCTGGCCCCAGGGGCCAGCATTGCGCAGTAAATGAGCAACCGGTAGGTCAATATCCGCCTCGGTAAGCGAGCCGTCGCTGTGCAGCTCGCCGGTCAGATCATCACGAGTCAACAAACGACGGGCTTCTGCATCGAACGCGGCTTCAAACCGAGGCAGATCTTCCACTCGAAGGCTGAGCCCCGCCGCCATAGCATGGCCGCCGAATTTAACGATCAGCCCCGGGTGGCGACTGGCAACCGCATCCAGTGCATCGCGGATATGGAAACCCGGTATGGAACGGGCGGAGCCTTTCACCTGCCCTGCCTCAGCAGGTGCGAATGCAATGGTGGGTCGATGAAAACGTTCTTTGATTCGGGATGCCAGTATGCCGATCACCCCTTGATGCCAATCCTTTTTGTAAATGCATAAGCCCCAGGGCAGCTCCGCCTCATTACCCAGATGCAGTTGCTTGAGGGCAGCCAAGGCCTGTTGCTGCATGTCGCCTTCGATGGATTTACGTTCATGATTAAGCTGCTCCAATTCGGCAGCATATTTCGTGGCAAGACGGTCATCATCCACCAACAGGCACTCTATACCCATCGACATATCTGTGAGCCGCCCAGCCGCGTTCAGGCGTGGCCCTACCGCAAAGCCCAGATCTGTTGCCACCAGGTTGGGCAGACGGCGCTTGGCCACCTCCACCAGAGCCTTGATGCCGGGTCGACAACGCCCAGCCCGCATACGGGCCAAACCATGATGCACCAAAATCCGATTGTTACGATCCAGGGGCACCACGTCCGCCACGGTTCCCAGCGCCACAATGTCCAGATAGTCGGCCATATTAGGTTCTGCCAGACCTTGTCGCTGGAACCAGTTGAGCTGCTTCAAGCGGGTACGCAGGGCCGTCATCAGATAGAAAGCAACGCCGACCCCCGCCAGGTTCTTGGATGGAAACGGACAACCGGGCTGATTGGGATTCACAATGGCATCCGCCTGGGGCAGCTCCGCCGCCGGCAGGTGATGATCGGTTACCAGAACTTTGATACCGGCCTCTCTGGCGGCTTTCACCCCTTCAATACTGGATATGCCATTGTCTACAGTGACGATCAGATCGGGATGTTTCTGCTGCGCAACCGCGACGATTTCCGGGGTCAGACCATAGCCATACTCGAAGCGATTAGGCACCAGATAGTCCACCGAGGCGGCCCCCAGCGCACGCAAAGCCAGTACCGACAGTGCACTGCTGGTGGCACCATCGGCATCAAAATCCCCCACCACCAAAATGCGCTGGCCCTGCTCCAGTGCCACCACCAACAACTCCAAGGCACTATCCAGCCCTTTCAGCTGACTGGCTGGAAGCAAATGTCGCAGGGAAAGATCCACCTCGTCATCACGGTTTAATCCACGATTGGCGTAAATACGTTGCAGCAAACTGGGGACTTCAGGGGAGAATGCAGGAGGATTGACAGGGGCACGGCGGGTTATTCGTTTCATGCTGGGGCGCAGGCGTCCTCGTCAGGAATGATATTGGGGGGGCAGATGCCCCCCCAACAATGGAGCGGCTTACTGCATATTGCGCAGAATGCTTTCTTTTACGGAAGCCAGTTTGGCGTCAATGGTTTCCATGATGGAAGCCTGACACTGGGCGATAGCGGTATCTGGATCTTTCAAACCGTTACCAGTCAGTGTACATACGATTTTGCTGCCTTCAGGGATCTTACCGTTCTTAACGTCACGGATTGCCCCGCCCAGGGAAGCTGCCGAAGCCGGCTCACAGAATACACCTTCGGTCTGCGCCAGCATGCGTTGGGTATCCAGGATTTCCTGATCACTCAGTTCGTCGAACCAGCCACCGGACTCTTTCTGCACAACCCAGGCTTTATCCCAGCTTTGCGGATGGCCAATACGGATGGCAGTGGCGACCGTTTCAGGCTTGTCTACCATGGCTCCACGCATGAATGGCGCAGCGCCGGCGGCCTGGTAACCCACCATTTTAGGGGCGCTGTTGCAGATGCCCGCTTTCTGGTATTCGGTGTAACCCATCCAGTGCGCCGTGATGTTACCGGCATTACCCACAGGCAGGCAGTGATAATCGGGAGCGGCACCCAGCTCTTCAACGATCTCGAAGGCGGCTGTCTTCTGACCTTGCAGACGGTAGGGGTTGATGGAGTTAACAATGGTTACCGGTGCCTCTTCGGCCACTTCCTTAACCAGTTGCATGCCTTCATCGAAGTTGCCACGAATCTGCAGCGTCACCGCACCGTACATCATGGCCTGGGCCAATTTGCCCATGGCGATTTTGCCTTCCGGAATCAACACGAACGCCGTGATCCCGGCGCGAGCAGCATAGGCAGCAGCGGCAGCGGAGGTGTTACCGGTAGAGGCGCAAATGATGGCTTTGCTGCCCTCTTCCACGGCTTTGGTGACCGCCATGGTCATACCGCGATCCTTAAACGAACCGGTGGGGTTCAAGCCTTCGTATTTCACATAGATATCCACATCCTTGCCGATCAGGCGGGGGATGTTGTTCAACCGGATCAGGGGGGTCTTACCCTCACCCAGGCTGATCAGACGGGTATCGTCGTGAACGGGCAGGTAGTCGCGATAGTTATCGATCAGTCCGGTATAGCGTTTACTAGGCATGATAAAGATTCCAACAGTTTTCAGCGTTCAGTTAATTTTTTCGAGGCTTTGACGAATTCGCCTTTAGCCGTCCAGCGTTTCCAGTCGGATGCGCACAATGTCGTCCGCCAGCACATCCAAAGCGCGGATTTTATCCAGCGCACCGTTCATTTTACTTTCCACCACCTGCCGCACGATCATAATCAGCGGCACCGGACTGGATTCGTCCGCCTGATCCTTTTGGATAATGGCTTCTATGTTGATGTCAGAATCGCTCAAGGCAGCGGCAATTTTCGCCAACACACCGGGCTGATCCTTGACGTGCATGCGCAGGTAGTAACCGGTCACCACATCTTCGATGGGTAAAATGGGCGCATCGCTGAGGGAATCTGCGCGGAACGCCAAATGAGGTACACGGTTGTTCGGGTCGGTAGTGAGCGCTCGGGCCACATCCACCACATCGGCCACCACTGCAGAAGCCGTAGGCTCAGAACCGGCTCCGGGGCCATAATACAGAGTGGGCCCAACGGCATCACTCTGAACCATGACGGCATTCATTACGCCATTCACATTGGCGATCAAGCGGCTTTCCGGGATCAGAGTGGGATGCACTCGCAGCTCTACGCCTTTTTCAGTTTGACGGGTAACCCCCAAGTGCTTGATGCGATAACCAAGCTCCCGGGCGTACTCCACGTCTTCACGGGTGATCTTGGTGATGCCTTCGGTAAAGGTTTTGGAGAATTGCAGCGGAATACCAAAAGCAATTGACGCCAGAATGGTCAGTTTATGGGCCGCATCAATACCCTCAACATCAAAAGTGGGGTCTGCTTCGGCATAACCCAGCGCCTGGGCTTCTTTCAGCACATCATCGAAATCACGGCCTTTCTCCGCCATTTCGGTAAGAATAAAGTTACCGGTACCATTAATGATACCCGCCACCCAATCGATACGGTTGGCAGACAACCCTTCACGGATCGCCTTGATGATGGGCACACCACCGGCCACAGCCGCTTCGAATGCCACGTTCACGCCTTTGGCCAGCGCCGCCGCAAAGATCTCATTACCGTGTTCAGCGATCAGCGCCTTGTTGGCGGTAACGATGTGCTTGCCGTTCTGAATGGCTTTCATCACCAACTCGCGGGCAACGGTGGTACCACCGATCAGTTCCACCAGAATATCCACGTTAGGGTCTTCTGCAACGGCAAAGATGTCGCGCGAAACGGTGACACCTGTTGTGTCCGCATTAGCATTATCGCGACGGGCGCCCACATGGGTCACCAAAATTTCGCGCCCTGCTCGGCGGGCGATGTCTTCAGAGTTGCGACACAGCACGTTGAAGGTTCCACTGCCAACAGTGCCCAGACCCACAATACCCACGTTAACCGGTTTCAACTGACGTACCTCTTTTTTATGTGTTATGCCGACTGCAGTAGGCGCTTAATGCCTTTTACCGCCTGTCGTATGCGTTGTTCGTTTTCGATCAGTGCAAATCGCACATGATCGTCCCCATATTCACCAAAACCCAAACCGGGTGAAACCGCTACTTTTGCTTCCTTCAACAATAACTTGCTGAACTCCAGCGATCCCAGCGCACGAAAGCGCTCGGGGATCTTGGCCCATACAAACATGGTCGCCTTGGGGCGCTCTACCTCCCAGCCTATGCCGTTTAGCCCGTCACACAGGACATCTCGACGGCGTTGGTACATCGCGCAAATATCCGCAACGCACTGCTGATCACCTTCCAGGGCAGAGATGGCCGCAACCTGAATGGGCGTAAAGGTGCCATAATCCATATAAGACTTAATGCGAGCCAACGCACCCACCAGGGTGGGATTACCCACACAGAAACCCACTCGCCAGCCGGGCATATTATAACTTTTCGACAAACTAAAAAACTCAACGGCGATATCCTTGGCCCCAGGCACCTGCATAACAGAGGGAGCCTGATAGCCATCAAAGACAATATCGGCGTAGGCCAAGTCATGAACCAGCCAGATTTCGTGCTCCTTGCACACCGCCACCACCTTCTCAAAGAAAGGTAGCTCCACACACTGGGTCGTAGGATTGCCAGGGAAATTCAATACCAGCATCTTGGGCTTGGGCCAACTTTCCCGAATCGCCTTTTGCAATTCTTCAAAAAAGTCCACATCTGGCCCCATGGCGACGTGACGAATATCGGCACCGGCAATAACAAAGCCATAAGGATGAATAGGATAGGAAGGGTTGGGCACCAACACGGTATCCCCGGTGCTCATGGTGGCCAGGGCCAAGTGCGCCAGGCCCTCTTTAGAGCCGATGGTAACGATTGCTTCTTCCACCGGGTCCAGATCCACACCATAGCGGCGCTGATACCAGTCACATATGGCCTTGCGCAAACGCGGTATGCCTTTGGACTGAGAGTAGCGATGGGTGTCGCCCCGCTGCACGGTTTCTACAAGCTTGTTAACAATGTGCTGGGGAGTGGGCTGATCAGGGTTGCCCATACCGAAATCGATAATGTCTTCCCCGCGGGCACGCGCCTGCATCTTCAATTCACCAACGATGTTAAAGACGTAGGGAGGAAGGCGCTTAATTCGGGAAAATTCGGTCACAAAACATCCTAAACCACATGTAAATGGTTACTAACTTCTGGCCTGTAGGCAAGGAGTGTGAACAATACTGATGTGACGGGTAATCGTCAATGGAGGTTATGTAGGGGGTTCTGTTACAGGCCTAAACGAAAAGCCCAGACAGCTGACCTGCCTGGGCCCTTGGGGAATTAGCTATTGTGCTGCTGGCTGCTGGGCGATGGCTTGCTGGATTCCCAACTGATCGGCCAACTGGTCAGCTTTCATATAGCCTCCCAACTGTCGACCATCGGTGGCAAATACGGCAGGGGTGCCGCGCACACCAATGCTATGGCCTAAATTGATTTGATCTTGCAGAGTATTTTGTTCGCAGGTTTTGCCACCAGGGGCAGCGACAGGCTGATTGCTCTTGGCTTGGGTCATGGCAGCACCCCGATCGTCAGAACACCAGATATTGACCATGGTCTGGCCGGCGGGTGATTGCAGGCCATAACGGGGCCAGGCCACGTATTTAACCGTGATTCCCAGGTTATTCATGGCCGTTATCTCTGCATGGAACTTACGACAGTAGCCACAGCTTGTATCGGTAAACACCAGCACCTCGCCCTTTTCTTCGTTGGCTGCCGGGTATACCACCAAATCAGCATCTTTGAGATCGTTGAGGGCGCTCACCCGCTTGTTACTGCGCCAGTTCTCACTGACGTTAACCGTGGCACCGCCGCCGATATTAAGCAGGTCACCGGTAAACACAAACTTGCTGTCGCCGGAAACATACAACAATTCCCCGGCACTGGTTTCAACCTGATAGATTCCACCCACACCGGACTTATCGATGCTGGCAATTTCCACCTGAGGAAACTTGGCGGCAAACGCCCGTTTGATAACATCCTGCTCTGCGGCCGCTTGCAATGACATGGGCAGGGTTAACAGCGCTGCTGCCGCAATCAATATAAATCTGAACATTCCACTCTCTCTGTCTGAGGATTTCCGATAGTGTCTAGCTAGTGGCTACTTACGTATTAGACCCGACACTTCTGCAACATCAGGGTATTAGACCCAACTTCAGACACAAGTTCCACCTCTGAACACTCAAAGCTCGGATTTACCCCCGTGGATGGTGTTTCTGATGCAAGGCCTGCAAGCGATGTTTAGCCACATGAGTATAGATCTGAGTGGTGGATAAATCGCTATGGCCCAGTAACAGCTGCACCACGCGCAGATCGGCTCCGTGATTCAACAGGTGGGTTGCAAATGCATGACGCAGAGTATGCGGAGACACCGAACTGCTGATGCCCGCCACCACCACATAGTGCTTAATGCGATGCCAGAATGTCTGCCGCGTCATCTGATCCCCTCGACTGCTGGGAAACAGCACATCGCTTTCGGGGTTGCGCAATAGCAGGCTGCGCGCCTCTTTTATGTACTTTATAAGCCAGCTGATGGATTCTTCACCCATGGGCACCAGACGCTCCTTGCTGCCTTTACCCATCAAGCGAATCACCCCTTGACGCAAGTTGAGATCATAGGTGGTGAGAGACACCAACTCACTTACCCGCAAGCCGCAGGCATAAAGCAGCTCCAGCATGGCTTTGTCCCGCAGCCCGATGGGCTCAGCCAGATCAGGAGCCGACAACAAGGCCTCTACATCGGCCTCACTGAGTATCTTGGGCAGGGGTTTGCCCAGTTTGGGCATCTCAATGCGCAGGGTGGGATCGGTGTCGGTAATGGATTCCCGCACACAGAATTGATAAAAACCCCGCACAGCAGAGAGAAACCGGGCCGTAGAACGAGCATTGAATTGAAGCGTAAAGCGGTGAGACAGGTAATCGTTCAAAGCCAGATCCGTGGCCTGGGCAAGACAGGGCAAACCGGATTGATCCAGCCACTGCCCATAAGCCAGCAGGTCTCGCCGGTAGGACTCCAGGGAGTTATCGCTCAACCCGCGCTCAAACCAGCAGGCATCCAGATATCGATTAATAATGTTCGTGGATTCTGCCAATGACATGACCGGCAAACCGCCTTTTCGCTACGCTATTGAAAAGCATAACAAAAAAACGCACCTAAGAAGAAAAAAACTGGGCCCGGAGAACAAGGCCCATAAGGGCTAATCCGCCTCGCAATTTGCGGATACAAAAGGAATCTTTACGATGTGGAACGCGCCACGAACCAGAATGAGTGCTAATGCGGATACCAGGACCAGAAGAGTTACTGCTTTCATGTCGACCACCCTCTGCTTTTCTTATAATTATGGTTTTCATAGTACCCGGGCTGCTTATAACTACAATGCCAGTTCACAGCATTACTCCCTAACAGAACAATCACGCAACAATTTATAGGATCAAGTTACATTCAGGCCCATCTATCTAGCTCTCAGCGCCCAGTGATCTACACTAAAACAAAGGATAATTGACGGATGATCATCCACCACCAATGCCCGTATTCGCATTACTGCTGATTTTACTGTCTGGCTACTGCGCTGCTGCCTCTGGGTCAGGGCCCGAGCCACAATCTGACCTCATCGGAGCGTTAGACCTGTCTGAGTACATAGACTATCTGGAGGACGCAGATAACACCCTCTCATTGGAAGAGGTGGTAACGATCCACAGTAGCAACTGGAAGCTGAATCAATCCACCACCTTCACCCAGGGTTACAGCGCCTCAACCTGGTGGCTCAAACTGACGCTCAACAACTCTGACAGCGCAGCGCAGGATCGCCTGCTGGAGATAGCCTACCCGGGGCTGGACACGGTGAACGTGTTTATTAAACACAGTCACGGCCTGGAAACATTCCGACTGGGAGATGCGCTGCCGTTCGACCAGCGCCCCATAAAATCCCACACCTTTATTGTTCCTCTACAACTGGACGGCAACAGTGCCACCGACATCTATCTGCAGATTCGCAGCAAAAGCGCCATCCAGGTTCCCCTGACACTGTGGCAGCCCGCAGCCTATCTGAAACACGATCGCGGTGAGACGCTTATGCAGGGGTTCTACTATGGCGTAATGATCGTAATGGGCATCTATAACCTGTTTGTCTATCTGGCAGTAAGGGAGAAGAACTTCCTTTATTACGTGTGCTTTGTGTTCAGCATCCCCCTATTCATCGCCAGCGTGAAGGGCTTTAGCTTTGAATACCTGTGGCCAAACCACCCCAACTGGAATGATCAAGCCATCATCTGGTCCCTGTGTTTCACCATCATGTTCGGCGCATTATTTACCGAAAGCTTCCTGAAGCTGGAAAAGCTGGGTAACTGGGCGGTAGTGTTATTCAGGGTTCTGCTGGTGATGATCACAGCAATACTGCTTGCCTCCATCGTTCTGCCCTACCGCGACGTCATCACACTACTGATTCCGCTCACCACTTTTTGCTGCTTTTTGGGGCTGATGTTCGGTTTGATGATGTGGAATAAGGGCGGACTTTCTGCCCGTTACTACACCGTAGGATGGGCTGCCTTCCTGACCGGCGGCATTACCTTAGGCCTGAACAAACTCAACCTCATTCCCACCAACGCCCTGACCGAAAACACCCTCCAGGTGGGCTCCAGTTTCGAGGTGGTACTGCTTTCGTTCGCCCTGGCCGAAAGCATCAACGAAGATCGCAGGCTTCGATCCCAGGCCCAGCAGAATGCGCTGGAAACAGAGCGCAACGTACGCCAGGCCAAAGAACAGGCCCTGCACTTGCAACAACAAGTAGCCACAGAGCTGGAAGCCAGGGTGCGGGAACGCACGCAGGAACTGGAAGTGCTCAACCAACAACTGGCAGAAATCAGCGACACCGATCAACTGACCGGGCTCAAAAACCGCCGTTACCTGAACCGCGTCTTGGATGAAGAGCTAATACGGTGCAGCCGCTACCGCAATCCGCTCTCGATCATCCTGCTAGACGTGGATCACTTCAAACAATTCAATGACAACTATGGCCATTTAGTGGGCGACGACTGCCTCAAATCAGTGGGCAGTACGCTCAAGGAAAGCATCCGTAACGGCGTTGACTGCGCCACCCGCTACGGCGGCGAAGAGTTCTGCATCATGCTGCCTGAAACCGACGTCAAAGGAGCGCTGGAAGTAGCCGAGCGCATACGAACAAACATCGAGAATATGGCATTCCTGGTAAAAGGTGAAACCGTACCGGTGACCGTGAGCCTGGGTATTTCAGCATTACTGCCCAACGAGCAACTCAAAATGGATAAACTCGTCAAACGGGCCGACGAGGCGCTGTACGCCGCTAAAGCAGCTGGCCGTAACCGCACCATGATCGCCAGGGCCAATCAATCAGGCTCAGATCCATTAAACACAGTCGTGCAGCACAAAAAGTTGAACTAGACTGACAGTAACCCACAGACATTGAACTAAAAATTGATGAGAATACTGCTTCTTTTACTGGCGTTCAGCTGCTCCGCTCTGCAGGCGGGGCAACTGGAACTGAGCGCAGAGAACCACAGCCAATTACTGGCCGAGTACATCTATTTTCTGGAAGACCCTGAAGCAGGCCTTCACATTCATGATATAGAAAGCTTGCCGGACTCCGCGTGGCAGCACAACAGCGCCCAAGCCTTCAATCACGGCTACAACAGCTCTACCTGGTGGCTTAAGTTAGTCATCCACAATCAAGAAAAAGCCCCATTAAAACGATTGCTGGAAATCAGCTACCCGGTGCTGGATTATATTTCTGCTTATATCTACACCGACAAAGGGGTTCAGGAGCTGCATCTGGGGGATAAACTGCCTTTCAGCGAGCGCCCCATCGATCACCGTAATTTTGTCATCCCACTGGAGTGGCAGGCAAACGAAACCCTTACGGTCTACCTGTCAGTGAAAAGCTCAAGCTCAATCCAGGTACCCCTTACCCTGTGGCAGGAACAAAGCTTCTTTAACTTTGACCGCACCCAAACCCTGATGCACGGTATCTATTACGGCATCATGTTTGTGATGGTGATGTACAACCTGTTTGTGTATCTGGCGGTGGGCGAGCGCAACTACCTTTACTACGTGTTGTTCGTCTGTTGCATGCCACTGTTCCTGGCCAGCCTGAGCGGGTTTGCCTTCCAATATCTGTGGCCCGAATTCACGCAATGGAATGATCAGGCCATACTGGTGACGCTTTCTGCCTCGATTATCTTCGGCTCACTGTTTACTCACCACTTCCTGAACGCCTCGGAATTACGCAACTTTAATCGTTTTGCTGCCTACATGCTGGCATGCGGTGCCACCCTCATCATCATCCTGGCCTTTACACTGCCGTACAACATCGTCATACGAATATTGATTCCATTTGCCGCCGTCACCTGCTGCTGGGGCTTCTCCTTGGGTATGTACCGGTGGTTTAGCGGCGGCCTTTCCGCCAAGTATTACACCATCGCCTGGAGCTCCCTGCTTTCCGGCGGGGTCATCCTGGCGTTAAGCAAATACGACATGCTGCCCAAGAATCTGTTTACCGATTATGCAACTCAAATCGGCTCAGCACTGGAAGTGACGCTACTCTCTTTTGCCCTGGCAGAGCGCATCAACCAGGAACGAAAGATGCGCTACGAAGCCCAACAGGATGCCCTGCTTACCGAGCGGGAGCTGCGTCAAGCTCGTGAGCAAGCTCTGGAAATCCAAAAGCAGGCCACCGAGTCGCTGGAGCTACGGGTTCAGGAGCGCACCCGCGAGCTGGAAAGCCTGAACCACAAGCTGGAAGAATTAAGCGACACCGATCAACTGACCGGCCTCAAAAACCGTCGCTATCTGGATCGGGTACTGGAGGAAGAATTTGCACGGGGGGCTCGCTATGGCCACTGTTTGGGCATCTTATTGCTGGATATCGACCACTTTAAACAATTCAACGATACCTACGGACACCTGATCGGCGACGACTGTTTAAAAGAAGTTGCCGCCTCCATCCGCCTCGGGCTGCGCTGGCCAAGCGATCGCCCTACCCGCTACGGCGGCGAGGAGTTCTGTGTGTTATTGCCTGAAACCGGTGTTGAAGGCGCGCTGCGAGTGGCAGAGCGGATTCGCGAAAACGTGGAGAATATGGAGTTTTTGGTGAAGGGGGCACGGATACCGGTAACCGTCAGCATCGGGGTGGCCGCCATGGTGCCCAAGGTCGATGAGAAGTATGCGGATATGGTGTCCAAAGCAGATGAGGCTCTCTATTCATCCAAAGATAATGGCCGCAACCGAGTCACCCTGTATTGCGACCAAGCCGATGCTGAGCCACATCAAAGCTAGCACTTCGTAAAGTTAACGCAGCATTTGCGCTTAAGGTTTCGTTGTTTTCCAGCTTGATGCGCCCACATACACCAACTGCAACTGCCGGGTCAGCCTGGCCTCAAAATCCGCCTTGGCCTGAGAGCTCACATCGGCCAGATCCAATAGCTGAATCGTCGCAAACGCCACCACGGAAATCGTAAGATCCGCCAGGTTATCCATCATGGCGGGATCAAGATGGGGCAACAGATTAAAACGCTGCAAATCCGCCACCAGCTCCTTGGCAAAATATTGCAACTCACTGCGAACCGCCTGCCGAACCAGCGGCGTGCCGCCCGTCATGGATTGACACATGAACAGAAAGAACACTCGCTGAGACACAACATATTGGCAATACTGCTTTACTGAGTCATGAATAATGTGAGTGGGGTTTATGCGGTTTTGGCGTACCTCACGCATCAATTGACGCAGCACCAAACTCAGCTCGTCCACCAGGTTCAACGCCAAATCATCCAGATCCTTGAAGTGCCGGTAAAACGCCGTAGGCACCACGCCAGCGCGCTTGGCAACCTCACGAATACTCAAACTGGAGAAATGCTGCCCCTCTTCCACCCACTGCAATGCAGCATTCATAAGAGACTGACGAGTTAGTAATTTCCGTTCCTGACGGTTATTCATTCTTTTGAACTCAACTTGAATCAGTGTGCAATTGTACGCCGACTCTGGTCAAAATTTCCATAAGACTGAGTGAAACAGTATGACATTATGCTGCCACGGCATCACAAAAAACCCATTTCGGTTAACAACTGCACACCAATACATTTTTCATAACTAATTGTTATATATGTAATTTATTTGTAATACAAAAAATAATACTCACCATACGTTGACACCTGTTCCAACATTCGTGCACACTTGTACACACAACGAAAGCGGGAGATACAGCTATGCACTCACAAACCCCATCACTTCTACAGCGGGCACAGACCTGGATCAACAGCAGCCTGTTCAACACGAACCGGGCCGGGGAGTATTTTGAGTACCTGCTTGAAGGCGTAGATCCCATGTGGTCTGCCCTGGAGTGCAAAGCCAGAATCATGGAAGTGCGGGATGAAACGGCTGACACCAAAACCTGGGTGCTGCAACCGGTCAAGAACTGGGGAGGCTTCGTCGCAGGCCAACACATTCACATCACCTTGAGCGTGAATGGCGTACAGAGCACCCGGACTTTCACCATCTCATCCTCCCCCTATCAGTGGCAACAAAACGGCACCATTACCATCACCGTTAAAAGAGTGCCCAACGGCAGAGTGACAGGCTGGATGCATGACACCCTCAAAACCGGAGCCGTGGTAACCATAAGCCAGGCCCAGGGTGAGTTTGTGCTGGATAAGGATGTCGATGCCCCCGTTGGCTATATCGCTGCAGGCTCCGGCATCACCCCCATCATGTCCCAGTTACGCTGGATGAGTGCCAACAACATGCCGGTACCAGCCAATCTGCTGTATTTTGCCAACACCCAAAAAGATTTTATCTTCGGATCGGAAATCAAGGCACTGGCGCAAGCGGCGCGCCGCTTCACTGGCAACCTGATTGCCAGCTACGATGACAGCGACAGCAAACACAAGCTGCCCCAGTCCCCCATTTGCGCCGAACACATTCAAGCGCTGCTGGAGAGCAAGCCAGAGCAGATCTATCTGTGCGGGCCACACCCATTCCGCGAAATCGCCAAGCAGTTACTGGCCGAAGCCGGTTATAACCTAAAGCAGGTGCGAGAAGAAGCATTCGGGCTGCCCCCTATTAAAGTTGAGGCAGGCGCGCCGGTTAAAGTGAGCTTTGCTGCCAGCGCCGTGGAAACCACCACCGACCAGCCTGGCACATTACTGGACATGGCAGAAGGCGCAGGCCTGACACCCACTGCAGGTTGCCGTATGGGCATCTGCCACACCTGTAAGTGCAAAAAAACATCAGGCCAGGTTCGTAACGTCATTACCGGCGAGCTATCCAGCACAGAAGCCGAAGACATTCGCATTTGCGTATCCACCCCAGTCAGCAACGTCGAAATCGATATTTAAGGACGAGGAGTTCACAACATGACTACCGCTACCCAACCCAATGTAGAACAGTTAACCGAAGAAAAAGTGCAATTCGGTGGGCTGGACGGTCGACGTCGCCTCACCAAGGAGCAGTATGAAGGGCTGCAGCAGGAATTCGACGCGCTGCGTGACGAAATTCGTGCAGACCTGGGTCAAGCCGATGTGGATTACATGAAAAACATCATCCGCATCCAGCGCTACCTGGAAGTTGCCGGCCGCACACTGATTCATTTCAGCTTCACACCCGTACCGTTCATGCTCGGCGTGGCTGCATTGTCTGTATCCAAAATCATGGACAACATGGAAATTGGTCATAACGTTATGCACGGTCAGTTCGACTGGGCCAACGACCCCAAAATGCACTCCAAGAATTTTGAGTGGGATACCGCCTGTGATGCCGGATCCTGGAAGCGCACCCACAACTTCGAACATCACACCTTCACCAACATCATCGGTAAGGATCGTGATTACGGCTATGCCGTTCTGAGATTGTCGGATGAAACACCTTGGACCCCCATGCGCAGCTTCCAAACTGTCTACTTTGCTCTGCTGAGCATCTTCTTCCAGTGGGGTGTAGCATTGCACGAGCTGGAAAGTGAGCGCCTGCGCGATGGCACGTTCGACCTGGACGAGAAAAAGCCTTACTTGAAAGGCCTGTTCCGCAAAGGCGCGAAACAAGTGTTCAAGGATTATATCTTCTTCCCCGCTCTGGCTGGCCCATTCTTCTGGAAAGTCATGCTGGGTAACGCCATGGCCAACCTGGGTCGTAACCTGTGGGCATCGGCCATTATCTTCTGCGGACACTTTACCGAACAGGCCCAGGCGTTCACCGAAGAAGAATGCGAAAATGAAACCAAGGGTGAGTGGTACTATCGTCAGCTGCTGGGTTCCAGCAACCTGTCCGGCAGCAAGTTGCTGCACGTAATGAGTGGCCATCTGAGTTATCAGATCGAACACCATCTGTTCCCAGACATCCCAGCCAATCGCTACGAGGAAATGGGCCCCAAAGTAGAAGAAATCTGTGCCAAATACGGCTTGCCATACAACACTGGGCCCTTCTGGCACCAGTACGGCACCGTGTTGAAACGGGTTTGGAAGTATTCTTTCCCTACCGGTGGCCAGGAACGTAGCTAGGGCACAACTTCCGGTTGCTCCTCATTAGTGGTATAGATGAGGAACAACCGGAGCAAAAAGGACCACGACAATGGGCTTACTCAATAAAGCAGAACTGCTGAAAGACATGATCCAAACCGCCATCGACAATGGCGCGAGAACCGTCGAAGACGTGCATAAGTCGGTTGCCGACATGCCCTTCGAAGCCCTGGAAAAGTCGGGCCTGCTGGATGAAGACCGGCAGAAGCTGCGCGACAAGAACCAACAGACCATCGGCATGGTTTACGACAAAATTCGTGATATAAACCAGAAAATCGGCGAGCTGGCCTCAGATATGTTCGAAACACTGGAGGATAGCCAGCATATATCCAACGTCATGGACAGCAACGACAAAAAGCCGCAGCCCTGACCCTTTCCTAATCCTCGTTAATGCCGTGCCAAGTCTCCTACTACACTTGGTGCGGCTTTTTTCTTTGGTTTTTGGCCACATAGCTTCTATTATGGCTTTGCCCTATTGCAATAAGTCATCTATATTGCCCCTAACGCGTGTTGGAATCCGTGCGCCGCATAACAACAAAACGCGCAAAAACAGAACAACAAGGGAAACGAGGAATCTCTAATGAATAAAATGCTCATAGCTGCTGCAACCGCCACTGGCCTATTGTGTGCGTCTCAATCTGCGTTGGCAGAAGGCGACACCTACATTGGTGCCCAATACACTATGTTCACGGTTAGCACTTCTGGTGCAGATGACTTGGAGCCTGATGGTATGGCTCTGGTTCTGGGCGGAAAGCTAAGCGATAACTTTATGATCGAAGGCCGCTTTGGTCGCAGCTTAAGCGATGACAACATCCCCGGCGTTGCCCTGAAAGTCGATGAACAGATCGGTTTTTATGTAAAAGGCGGCATGGAATTCGCGGATATGGTGTTCCCTTACGTTGCCCTTGGCTACACCAAAGTAGACTTTGAAACTCGCGGAGCCATTGATCAAACCGAATCCGACCTCTCCTACGGTGTCGGCGCTGATCTTCATTTCGGCAACTTGCAAGTGGGCATCGAATGGATGATGCTGCAAGACAAGACCGACTATGAACTGGAAGGCCTAAGCCTGACCGGCGCCTGGCGCTTCTAAGCAGCCACCAGCATCCGCTTGAAAGGGTCGCATCACGCGGCCCTTTTTCGTTATCGACGACATGGCTTAATGATTCAGCTTGGCAATTCTCTGTTGTCACACAATCTATGCATAATAGAGCTACCCTGGTGCTGACAGGTACTGATCCTATCCAACATGAGCGAATTTGAAACCCGCCCCAAAAAGCTGGCCCAGCGCCTGGCGCCGGTACTGGCACAACTGCAACGTCAGGCCGTGGTGGAAACCGTCACCCACCGCCAACAGCAGAAGCGTGCAGATGTCATCGAAAACCTGGTACAGCGACAGCAAAGCGCGGCTCTCAGCCGTGAACTGAAGAAGCTCAATAACGCCGACATCGCCCACCTCCTAAACATGCTGCCCGCAGACAAACGGCGAACCGTATGGCAACAACTTGACAACCACAACGCCGGGGATGTTCTGGTTGAGCTGAACGACACTATTGCCGAAGACCTGATCGAGATCACCGAGCCAGCTCGCCTGGGCATCATCCTTGGTACTCTGGACATCGACGAGCTCACCGAAATTGCCGACCTGCTCCCTGCGCCCCTCCTCAATCAAGCTGTCTCCTCCCTGGAGGCCAACGAGCGTAACTGGGTGGAACGCACCCTGTCCTACCCGCAAGGCACGGTAGGCGACAATATGAGCAAGGACAGCCTGACCTTGAACGAACGCCACACCATCAACCAGGCCATCGAACTGGTACGCTCCACACCGGAGCTGCCACCGCAAACCGACAAACTATTTGTGCTTGGCAAACACCGGCAACTGGTGGGCGTAGTGCCGCTTATCGATTTGATCCGCCATCCCGGTGAAACACTGATTGAAGACTGCATGGACAAAGATGTAGTCACCTTCGCCCCCCATGACGATGCCGAAGACGCGGGACAGGCATTCGAGCGTTACGACCTGATCTCCGCCCCGGTGGTGGACGAGCGCCATCGATTGGTGGGCCGCTTAACGGTTGAGTCCATCATGGATTACCTGCGTGAGGTTGCCGAAAATCAGGCATTGGCCAAAGAGGGCCTGAGGGCTGGCACCGACCTGTTCGGCCCCATCCTTGAGGGTGCCCGTGAACGCTGGCCCTGGCTTATGATCAACCTGTGCACTGCATTTATTGCCAGCCGCTTTATCAGCATTTTCGAGGACACCATTCAACAACTGGTGGCACTGGCCGCCCTCATGCCCATCGTCGCCAGTGTCGGCGGCAATACCGGCAACCAGACTGCAGCTCTCGTGATTCGTGGTTTGGCCATGGAGCAGATCCAGCGCGGCAATCTTTCTTATATCTATCGAAAGGAATTAATCATCAGCCTGCTCAATGGCGTGATCTGGGGGGCACTACTGGGCCTGTTCGCCTGGATGCTCTACAGCAACCTGCTGCTGGGGGCGGTCATGATGGCGGCGGTAACCCTTAACTTGTTGCTAGCTGCGCTCATCGGAATCACCGTTCCATTCCTACTGGATCGGCTCAATAAAGATCCAGCCATGGGCTCCTCCGTGGTACTGACCTTCGCCACCGACAGCATGGGATTTTTCCTCTTCCTCGGGCTCGCCACCCTCATTCTGGTCTAGTCTTCTAATATAACGCCCCGAGCAATAACTAAGTACATTTGGTAGAAAGCAGTATGACGAAAGGCAACATACTCCCTGTAGTGCTGGGACTGGCCAGCTTGTGCCTCGGCACCCCCCTGATGGCAAACACGTTTGATGATGCCGTCAATCTATACCTGAAAGGCTTTGATCACTGCACCGCAGCAAAAGATGCTCTTACCAGCGGAAACCTGCGCAGCGCCAGCGTGGCCCTGAAGAAATACGAAACATTGAAAGCTCAGGCTGTGGGCATTAACAACACGATTCTGTCCTCCAGTAAGCGCGGCATGGACAGCAACCTGAAATACTGTGAGCGGGTGGCTACCGACATCGAGATCGAGGTGGGCACCCCCATTCTGGATCGCGCAATAGAAGCGTGCGACAAGGCTGCTGCCAACCTTAAGGCCAACAACCCCGATCAGGCCAAGCTGGATTATGATCAGTTCATTGCCCTGAAAACTGAAGCCCTCAGCACCGCCCCCCGTCTGAATGAGCTATTCAGTGCCCGCAGCCAAATCAACCGCTGTGAGCGACTACAGAAGAAAATCACCAATTTCAGCCAAAAGCAGGAAGCACTTTCCTTGGCAATTGAAACGGTCGTTGAAGAAAGTGAGGCCTACAGCAGCCTGTGTGACTCGGCTCTTAAAAATCTGAGCGGCGCTCCACTGGACAATAAAGCACTGCAGCAAGCACGATCGGCGCAGGCCAGTGCCCGCAGCCGTCATCAAGCGGTTATGACCGAGACCGTCGCGCTGGCTGAACTGGAAAAAACGCCAGCCAGCCCGGAAAAGATCAGCGTGGATAAGCATCTGGCATCGGGCGACCGTTGCATGGACTCCCTCAACAGCAGCATTACCGCAAAGGCATCTGAACTGAAACTAGCGCAACAAGAGTTGAGCGAGTACGCCAGCGCCTTGAACAAAGCCAAAGGCCAATGCCAGAACGTACAGAAAAGCGCCATCAGCAGCGCTACCAGGCAGACTTACGATGCCGCCAAATCCCAATACGAGTCGGCCATCAAAACCCGCAATGATGTGAACGCAGCTCTGTCGAAAAATGCCTATTACAACAACTCAGACTGGGGCAGTGTAAACAATATCGAAAAAACCATAAGCGCCCTGAATGCCTGCCTGGACAAATCCAGAATCCACCTGGGCGCATTATTCAGCGCAGTGCCCGCGTCGGCCCCAGCGGTTGCCAGCGTGGCGCAAAAGATAGAATCCGGCGCACTTACCGCCGGGGTGCCTGCTCAAAAAATTTCGGGCAGCATCAACATGCTTAACACTGCACCGGAATACGCCATTGTATACATGGAAGACGGCACCAAACCGGCGGACAACCAAGAGATCACCATTTACACCACAGGCTTTGACAAACAGATTTATTTTGTTGGCAGTGGCGACACCTTCCGCTTCAAAAGCAAAGACTTCACAACACACCGCATTACTGCCAGCAATGAAAGCCTGAACTTTTCATCCAGCCTGACTCAGATTCGCTCTCGCCAAAGCCGGGAAGCTAAGGTGACCTGGCCTGCCAATTCTTTGGTGGAGATACGCAGTGACCGTGGCGCAATCACCCCCGCCCACATCGCCAACGTCACCTCCAGCAACTACCAGGTCATTATGTTCGATTTTGGCGCTAACACCGTGTCATTTGAATTGGATAACCCCAATGAAGCCGCCACAGGATATCTACTGCTGCCGGACTTCGATCCGCTGGTAATCAACATCAACCAGGGAGAAATAAAAAGCCTGGCCATCACCCACAACAAAGAGCCCCTTGGCAGCGTGTTGCTGAAGGGGCTGTAGTGAAGGGGCTGAAGCGGAAGCGCGGTTAGAACTCGGCTTCAGACAACGACATCATCGCCCCGGAGCCACTTTCCACAGCGGCAATCAAGCTGTCGATACGAGGCAGGATACGGCTGAAGTAGTAACGACCGGTTTTCTGTTTGGTGCTACTGTCGTCTGCAGACACCATCATTTTCAGCCACATATAACCGTACGAAACATAACCCACCACATGTAGATAATCACAGGCAGCCGCTCCCAGCTCCAGAGGTGACTCATCGGCGCTGCGCAGAACCGTTTCCGTCAACGTCTGCAACTGCAGCGAGCGGGCACGCAGGTCATCAGCCAGCTCCCGCAACGACGCCTCCTGCACAGTGGTGGCAAACTCGCGAATCTCATCCAGATAGGCTTCCATCCATTCGCCGTTATTGGCAAACACTTTGCGCTGCAGCAAGTCCATCGCCTGAATACCATTGGTGCCCTCATAGATCTGAGCAATACGCACATCACGCACCAACTGCTCCTGTCCCCATTCGCGAATGTAACCATGGCCACCAAACACCTGCTGCCCCAGCACCGTACAATCCAGGCCCATATCGGTAAAAAACGCTTTGGCCACCGGCGTCAGCAACGCCACCTTCGCATCTGCCCTGGCCTGCTCTTCGGCGCTGGCCCCATACTTGGCTTGATCCAGATGCAACCCCAGATACACGGCAAAAGCCCGGCCCGCCTCATTCAAGGCCTTCATATTCAATAACATGCGGCGCACATCTGGATGCACGATGATGGGATCAGCGGCTTTCGCCTTGTCGGCCCCCTGCACATCCCTACCCTGCAAACGCTCCCGAGCATACTGCACCGCATTCTGATATGAAGCATCGCCACATCCCAGCCCTTGAATACCGATAGACAAGCGCTCGCAATTCATCATGGTGAACATGCACTGCAGGCCACGATTCAGCTCCCCTACCAGATAGCCTTCGGCTGAATCAAAGTTGATCACGCAGGTGGCAGAGCCTTTAATGCCCATCTTGTGTTCAACCGACCCGCAAGAAACCCCGTTTTCACCCGCCACGGAGCCATCCGCCACCACCCGGTATTTAGGCACCAAAAACAGCGAGATGCCGCGAGAGCCAGACGGTGCATCCGGCAGTTTGGCCAACACCAGATGGATAATGTTATCCGTCAGATCGTGATCGCCGCCGGTAATGAAAATTTTGGTTCCACTGATCCGAAAGCTGCCGCCTTCAGCAGGCACCGCCTTGCTGCGAATCAACCCAAGGTCGCTGCCCGCATGAGGCTCCGTCAAACACATGGTGCCGCT
The DNA here is from genome assembly GCF_002863865.1 of Ketobacter alkanivorans. Lineage (NCBI taxonomy): Bacteria > Pseudomonadati > Pseudomonadota > Gammaproteobacteria > Pseudomonadales > Ketobacteraceae > Ketobacter > Ketobacter alkanivorans. The sequence goes on from NZ_CP022684.1 coordinate 1,222,530, forward strand.
CCAATCCCCTGCATACATCTTGGGCAGAAAGCGCTGCTTTAACTCGCTGGAGCCGTGGGCATCCAAAGCCAAACAGGCACCTGCAGACAGCGCTGGATACAAATTGAACGCACTATTGGCGGCGTACATCATCTCATCCACCAGCACCGCAAGGGATTTCGGCATGCCCAGGCCGCCGTAATTCGGATTACCGGTAAGCGCCGACAAGCCTGCCTCACAGAACGCCTTATAAGCCTCTTTAAAGCCTGTTGGGGCACGCACCACCCCGTTATCCCAGCTCACCCCCTCCTCGTCCCCTGAACGGTTCAGTGGCGCGATGGAGCTGGCCGCCAACTTGCCTGCTTCTGCCAACATGGCCCGACCGGTGTCTTCATCCAGCACCTCAGCCAACGATGGCCACTCCTGCCAGCGACGATGGGCAGCAAACACGTCAAACAACAGGAACTCCATATCTTGCAGCGGGGCTTGATAACTGGCCATGCATCACCTCTTCACAGACTATTTTTGTAAATCTTGCTAACCTCAACTGGTGTGAATTATTGGAATCAGAGCGCCAAAAGGCAAAGAATAAGGGGCTTCAAAGTGCCTACATGCAAATCTCTTTGCAAACCACCGCTGTTTTTTGCGAATATTGCAAATTTGCAAGCCACACAAAAACACCACAAAAGGTCAACCTATGAGCCAGCGCAAACGTAAACTCTTCCTCGGCAGCAAGGTGCGACGCCTGCGCGAGCAGCACCACCTCAGCCAAGCAGAACTGGCCAATCGTCTGGGCTTATCCCCCAGCTACCTCAATCAGATTGAAAATGATCAGCGCCCGCTCACCGTCCAGGTGTTACTGAAGATGGGCAGCGTATTCGATATTGATCTGACGGACTTCTCCGAAGAAGAAGACGACCGCCTGGTAGCTGAAATCAAAGACTGCCTGGAAGACCCGCTGTTTGAAAACGAGAAAGTGCTGCTGCCAGAGCTGAAGGAAATAGTGACCCGATCCCCGGCCTTTGCCCGCCATTTTCTCAGCCTTTACCAGTCCTACCATCAAACCAAACAGAACTATGTAGGGCTGGCAGAAGACGTAACCGGCGACGAAGCCGTGCGCTCTATCGAGGGGCCGCAATTCCCCTACGAGGAAACCCGCGATTTTTTCTATTACCAAAACAACTACTTCGACAGCCTGGATCGGGCTGCGGAGGAACTCTTTCAACAGGAAGGTATGACGCTGGGGGGCGGCGAAGGTCAGTTCATCGACTACCTGCAGCGCAAACACGGCATTAACGTCATCGTGGATGCCGACAGTGAACGCTTGCGCCAATTTGATACCCGCAGCCGCAAACTAATATTGTCGAAGCTGTTGTCACTGCGTCAGCGGGTCTTTCATCTGGCCCATCAAATCTGTTTGCTGGAGCAGGCATCCCGACTGGACGAGATCATTGCAAAAGCGCGCTTCACCAACCCGGAATCCGACGCAGTCTGCAGAGTTGGACTGGCTAACTATTACGCCGGGGCTCTGCTTATGCCCTACGAGACCTTCCTGCACAAAGCACAACAAGAACGTTACGACATAGAACGCCTGCAAATCCTGTTTAACGTCAGTTTCGAGCAAATCTGCCATCGACTCAGCACACTGCAACGGCCCACCTCCAAAGGCATTCCGTTCTACTTTCTGCGGGTAGACGCAGCCGGCAACATCTCCAAGCGACAAAGCGCCAGCAGCTTCCATTTCGCCCGCGTCGGTGGGGCCTGCCCCCTGTGGAACGTACACGAAGCCTTTGCCCAGCCGGGCAAGATTTTGCGCCAGGTGGCTCAGATGCCTGATGGCAAAACCTATTTCTGCATCGCACGTACCGTAAGCAGAACCGAAGGAGGCTTTTTGATGCCGCAAAAGAATTTTGCGGTGGGCTTGGGCTGCGAAATCGCTCATGCATCCCAATTGATCTACGCAGCGGGTATCGATTTGAACGACAAGGAAGCGGCTGTGCCCATCGGGGTGAGCTGTCGGGTATGTGAGCGCACCAACTGCTCACAGCGAGCATTTCCCCCGATAGGAAAGCGCATCCACATCAATGAAAACGAACGGGAATTCCTGCCCTATCGATTTGAATCATGAAACCCATCAGGCCGCGCGCGATATAAACGCTTTGAGCTCATGTTCAATATCGTCCAGTGCCACAGGCTTTTTCAAATAACCGTTCATGCCGGACTGCAGGCACATCCTGCGATCTGCCTCCATGGCATTGGCCGTCACCGCAATGATCGGTAGATTGCAAACGGGCTCCGCCATTTCACGCATTTTACGGGTTGCCTCAAAGCCGTCCATGATCGGCATCTGACAGTCCATAAACACCAGATCCACAGGCCGGTTTTTCACCAACTCCAGCGCCTCCTGACCGTTATTAGCCGTCACCACGTCGCAACCCAGCCGCTTCAGATACCCTTTAATCACCAACTGATTCACCGGGTTATCTTCCACCACCAGCACCAGCGGCACAGCAGGAGCCGGTGTTACCTGTTTAACCTCATCCGGCATCTGTCCGCCGGTCTCCGCCACAGCCTCGCGCAGCGGGAAGCAAAACTCCACCGACAATCCACCTTTAGCCCTGTTCTCAACGTATATCGATCCCCCTAAAAGCTTCGCGATGGCCTGACAAATGGCGAGCCCGATGCCCATCCCCTGAAACTGGCGACGAAACGATCCATCCAGCTGCTGAAATGGCTTAAACAACTCTTTGATCAGATAAGGAGGGATACCCGGCCCTGAATCCTGAACCAGCACACTCACCTTATCCAGCCCTGAAGCTTTGGCAGGCACACGATGTACCAACAATTCGATCGTACCGGAGGGAGAAAACTTGATGGCGTTACCCAACAAATGGCGAATCACATGAAATACTTTCTGGGCATCGCTGAGCAGGATACTGTCCACAACCGAATCCAGCTGACACTCCATCTGCAAACCTTTTGCTTCCACTTCCGACGCACAATTTGCAAGCAGGCGCTCCAGCCCTGGCCGCATCTGCATTGGCGCCAGCACCACCTCCTCCCGACCCGATACAATTTCACTTAGTTCCAATAGATCATCGATGGACAGCATCATGGCATCCGCCGAACGTGCCGCTGCCTCCACCCATACCGCCTGATCCGGCCCCAAATCCACCTTGGACAGCAAATTCAACGAACCGATGATGCCGTTCATGGGCGTGCGCATCTCATGACTGATGGTGGCCAGAAACTGATCCTTCAGACGGTTAGTGCGATTGATAGCAAGCAACACTCGCACCGAAATAACCCAGGCCAACACCAATAACGCCACAATCACGATGCCCCCCAGAATTGCGCCAAACCGATTCGCATCCTTTACCGCCAAATCAGTTTGCTTCAACAGCGCCGTAAAACTGGCCTGTCGCTCGCTCAACGTGGTATTCAACACCCCCATCAACCCATCATAGATCTGATGGGAGCGATCAATACGCAGCTGGTAGCTCTGCAATTGATTCGGGTTTGCGATCAGCTCCGCCGCCAGCTGGCTCGAAATATCATAATAATTACGAAACACGCCACGCACATTGGTGGCAAACAGTTTCATTTGTGGATCCAGACTGGTGAGTTCCACCAAACGGTGCTCGATATTAAGGGAGATCTCTTCAGAATCTTCCAGCAGAAAGACATCCTCCAGCGCCACCGCGGACGTCAGGTTCTCACGAACGATCTGCAGATCTCGCTTCAGCCCCCTGATTTGCTCAATAATGGGATACTGATGGTTCAACAACTCATCCAGGCGACTCTCGTTTTGCCTGGCCATGAACACGTTGGCCAGCAAATAGCAGAAAAACCCCAGCCCACCAATCACGGCGATGGAAAGGATATGCAGCCGTATTCTGGAATTTTGATTAAATTTCACTGCACGCACCGGCACGCTTGGGCAAATGTCCACTCATCCATTCATTCTAGCAGCCCAACTGCCTTTATCCTCCTCCGATCACCCGCAGCGCCCACAACAGATGCCAGGGCAGGAATAGAACAAAAACCACTATGGAAATAACAGTTTGGCTGCAAGCAGCTCAAGATTGGCTACTCTTAAAGTACACACATGGCCCTGCAATAGGAACGCCCGTGCGAACACTGTTAGCCATTACCCTGATCGCCTTTTCAACTACTTGTTATTCCGAAGAAAACTGGGACTTCTCAGGATTTGGAACCTTGGGCGTAGGCAAACTCAACCGCAGCGACTTCGCGATGGGTGAAGCCGACTCAAGCTGGGATTTCGACAACGACACCCGTATCGGCATTCAGCTGCAGGGCAATTTGGCTGAGCGGCTATCCTTCACCACCCAGATATCCTCATCGGGCCTCGCCCTGGGCGACGACGAATCATACGACCCTCAGCTACAGTGGCTGTTTCTAACCTATCAGGCCAGCCCCGACCTGCAACTGAGGCTAGGCCGCATGCGCTCCTCCCATTACATCTACTCGGGTACCCGTGATGTGGGTTACTCCTATCCCTGGGCCCGCCCTCCCATCGATGTCTACGCATACCTGCTGCAACCCCTCAGCAACATCGACGGAGCCGACCTACTCTACACACTGGATATGCCCAACGACCTGGAGCTGGACATCCAGGTTTTCGCGGGACAGGTTGACGGCACTGTGCGGGATGTTTACGTAGACGCCAGCCCCACCTATGGCACCAGCCTCACCCTGCGCTCACTGGACTGGCTGATACGCTACAGCTTCCACATCGAGCACACCGACATCTCCTCCGATGCGTTTCAGCCTGTGATTGATACCTACGAATCCCTGGGGGAAAGCCTGGATCCCATCTTCTCCGAGATCGGGGCATCGCTCTACGCCGATGGCACAAACTACCAATATCACGCCATTGGTGGGCAATGGGAACACAACAGGTGGGGGGTGATCGCGGAGAAATACTGGATTCGCGCTCCAGAGGAAGGCTTTTCTAATGACTCCGACGGCTGGTACTTATCTGTGCTTTACCACCTGGAGCAACTCACCCCCTATATCGTAGTCAGCGCCTACGACAACACCCTCAACAAAGAGACTTTGCCGCTGATCGACGAAGCCCTGGCCAACTATCCGGCGCCCCCTTATCCAGCCGACATCGGCCTGCTGCTGTCTGGCACCAAAGAGGTGATTCAGAGCTTCAAGGCACAACAGCGCAGCTACACGGTCGGCATGCGTTACGACTTTATGCCCAATTGGTGCCTGAAGGGAGAAGTGCAATACTTTAACTTCCTCGCCAACTCCACCGGCCAGGGCTACCCACTGAATGACAGCGCCGAACGGCCCGAAAACGCCACCCTATACACAATCGTACTGGATGTGGTGTTTTAAATGACAAAGAGCACGCTGATCATCCTCAAACTAACCCTCGCCGCCCTGCTATTGGCAGGCACCAGCGGAGTTCGAGCGGACATCTTCGTCATCACCAATGCCGACAACCCTGTTGCCCAGCTAAGCCTGAAAGAAGTCCGCAAAGTATTCCTCGGGCGTCTGCACCTCTATCCAGGAACCGAACACGAACCCCTCGCCATCGACCTGCCACAAACCAGCCATGCGTACCGCCACTTTTACGAAAAAACCGTTGGCATATCCCTGCCCAAATTGAAACGCTATCGAGCGTATTACCTGTTCAGCGGTAAGGGCAAGATACCCTCCGAAGCCCCTAACAGCGACGCTGTAGTTGACGCAGTAAAACGCAGCACCTACGCCATTGGCTATGTAGAAACCTCAGCGGAAAACCTGCAAGGCATCAAAATCCTGTACCGCGAGGAATAAAACAGAGGGCATAAAAAAAGCGCCCCGAAAGGCGCTTTCTTAACTATCTGCAAAATAACGCTATCTGCAGAAGCTCGCTTAGTTGAGCTTCTCACGGATACGGGCAGACTTACCAGTACGCTCACGCAGGAAGTACAGCTTGGCGCGACGAACCGCACCGCGGCGCTTAACAGCGATGCTGTCAACCAGCGGGCTGTGAGTCTGGAAAGTACGCTCAACGCCCACACCGTTGGAGATTTTACGTACGGTGAACGCGGAGTTCAGTCCACGGTTACGCTTACCAATCACCACGCCTTCGAATGCCTGCAGACGAGTACGCTCACCTTCCGTTACCTTCACGCTGACAACAACAGTGTCGCCCACGCTGAACTTGGGAAGATCCTGCTTCAACTGCTCGTTTTCAATAGCTTGAATGATTAAATTTTTACCGCTCATGAGAGTTTCCTCAATGTTGGCGTCAGAGGTAGTTCCCACTATTAGGTTAAGGGCGCTACATTCACGTCGTTAATAAAACCGTTCAGGACAAGCCTTGCTCATCCAAGTATTCATTCAGCAGTGCGCGCTCTTCTTTACTGAGCTGCCTGCCATTTATAAGGTCAGGGCGACGCTGCCAGGTTCGGCCCAGGGATTGCTTTAATCGCCAGCGCCTGATCTCACCGTGGTGACCGCTCATCAGCACCTTGGGCACCGGTCGATCATCGTATATTTCCGGGCGGGTATAGTGAGGGCAATCCAACAACCCTTGAAAGAAAGAGTCCTCCGCTGCAGAATCCTTATGACCCAGCACCCCCGGCAACAACCTTACCGTGGCGTCGATCATCGACATCACCGGCAGCTCGCCACCGCTTAACACGTAATCGCCGATGGACCATTCTTCATCCACCGCCATGTCGATCACACGCTCATCAACACCCTCGTAACGGCCACACAAAAATACCATGCCCTGCCGCTCGCTGAACCCCTTGGCGGCCTGTTGATCAAACGGCCTGCCCTGAGGTGATACATACACTACTTTCGGATCAGACACCGCTGCCGACTCAAGCCTGGCCTTGGCGCTGGCAATGGCGGCCAGTAAAGGCTCCACCAACATCAGCATACCGGGGCCGCCACCATAAGGGCGATCATCCACGGTTCGGTGCACATCCTGGGTAAAATCCCTGGGGTTAGTGTAGCCCAGCTCAATCAACCCGTTTTTTACAGCTCTGCCGGTCACACCGTAGTCTGTAATGGCGCTGAACATCTCAGGGAACAGGGTGACAATTTCAAATTTCATGCCCTCTCCCTCACACGCCCACATATCGCGCTAGAAATCTTTATCCCAGTCCACCGTCATAGTGCCGGACTGCAGATCAACCGCCCGAACCACATCATCCCAAACATAGGGAATCAGGCGCTCCTGCCGGTCGATGCTGTCGGCATTGCCTTTCACCGCAATGACATCGTTGGAACCGGTCTCGAACAGGTGACTGATCTTACCGAGACAGTCACCCTCGAGGGTTTTAACCGTTAATCCTTCCAGCTCAGACCAGTAATAGTCGTTTTGCTGGAGCGCTGGCAGCTGCTCACGCTTGATTGCTAATTCACACCCAGTGAAAGCCGGGATCTGCTCGCGGTTATCACAACCTTCGACCTTGATCACCAGCCCCTTTCCATGCCGCTGAACACGTTCAACGCTTATGGGCTGCCAGCTCCCCCCCCGATTGATCCAGAGAGGGCTGTATTCTGCAATATTTTCCATCGGCTGGGTGTGGGAATAGAGTTTCATCCAGCCCTTGATGCCATAGGCCCCAAGAAGCTTCCCAACAACCACCCAGTCTGCCGACATAACAGAGACTGCTTAAGCTGCAGCTGCTGCTTTTTTGGCATCTTTCAGCAAAGTGGCTACGCGATCAGAAGTCTGAGCGCCCAGACCAACCCAATGCTCGATGCGGGCCAGATCCAAACGTACACGCTCTTCCTGGCCACGGGCCAGCGGGTTGAAGAAACCAACGCGCTCGATGTAACGACCGTCACGGGCATTACGGCTATCGGTTACAACCAGGTGATAGAAAGGACGTTTTTTGGAGCCGCCACGGGTCATTCGAATGGTTACCATGTAATCTTTTCCTTCTTACAATCAATCTGTTCAGCGATTAACAACGTAAAAGCGGGCTGCTGAAACCGCCACTGGCGCTCAGTAACCCACTGAATTCTTTTGTGTTTTCGAGCTCTGCTTAGCTAAATAGGCAGGCTCTCGCCCCTGTCACTGCTGGAAATTGAGGGTGTGCAGGACAAGTGAGGCGCAGGATTTTAAGGGAATTTGCCCCGAAAAGAAAGCCTAATTACATCTTGAAGGGAGGCATGCCGCCGCCAGGGAAGCCACCGCCGCCCATCATGCCTTTCATACCCCGCATCATATTCTTCATGCCACCCTTGCCGGACAGCTTTTTCATCATCTTCTGCATCTGTTTGTGCTGTTTTAACACACGGTTAATATCCGGGATCTGGGTGCCCGAGCCAGCCGCAATGCGTTTCTTGCGGGAGCCATTGATTACATCAGGGAAACGCCGCTCATGGGCTGTCATGGAATAAATAATGGCTTCCATTTTGGTCAGCTCTTTATCCGCCACACCGCCCTGCTGGGCCATCTGGGCCATACCGCCCATACCAGGCAACTTATCCAGCATGCCTGCCATGCCGCCCAGTTTCTTCATTTGCTGGAACTGTTCCAGCAGGTCTTCCAGGTCGAAGCCCTTGCCTTTCTTCAGCTTCTTGGCCAGTTTGTCGGCCTTGTCTTTGTCCAGCTTGCGCTCAGCTTCTTCCACCAGGCTGAGCACATCACCCATACCCAGAATACGGGAGGCGATACGATCAGGATAGAAAGGTTCCAGGGCATCGGTTTTCTCACCCATACCGATAAACTTGATGGGCTTGCCCGTGATATGACGTACTGAGAGGGCTGCACCCCCGCGGGCGTCACCGTCAGCCTTGGTGAGCACCACCCCGGTAAGCGGCAGTGCATCATTGAACGCCTTGGCGGTATTGGCGGCATCCTGACCGGTCATGGCATCCACCACAAACAGGGTTTCCACCGGTTTGATGGCAGCGTGCAGGGCCTTGATCTCGTTCATCATCTCTTCATCGATGGCGAGACGACCGGCGGTATCGATGATCACCACATCGGCGTGCAATTTACGGGCTTCGGCGATAGCACGGTTGGCAATGTCAACGGGGTTTTCTTCTGTGCTGGACGACACAAATAGTGCGCCGACATCGCCAGCCAGGGTTTCCAACTGCTTGATCGCTGCCGGACGGTAGATATCAGCACTGGTGACCAGTACTTTTTTCTTTTCCCGCTCTTTCAAATATTTGGCAAGCTTGCCCACCGTGGTGGTTTTACCTGCACCCTGCAGACCCGCCATCAGCACCACAGCCGGTGGCTGCACGTTCAATTTCAGGGCGTCGTTAGCGTCACCCATCATGTGAACCAGCTCCTGATTCACTATTTTGATGAAGACCTGGCCTGGGCTGAGGCTTTTCATCACCTCCTGCCCTACTGCACGTTCTTTAACCTTATCTATGAAATCTTTCACCACTGGCAAGGCAACATCTGCCTCCAGCAAGGCCATTCTGACTTCCCGCAGGGTCTCTTTTATATTGTCCTCGGTGAGACGAGCCTTGCCTGTCACATTGCGCAGGCTGGTACTGAGTCGTTCGGTCAGGTTATCAAACATAGTTGTGTCTTCATCATCAGCAATAACTTGGAACCCGCAAGTATAACGCAGCCAGTTTCATTATTGACAGCCTTGTGCGAAACTTAGCGCTTAAACGAAACGGGTTAAGGAGCAATACCCCGCCGTGACTATGGCGATCGCTGCAGGCATTCTGGCCTGCGTCTGCTACGGCATTTCCACCGTACTGATCATAAGAAGTCTGAAAACCGATGTACCGGTGGATCGCCGTGCTTTGCTGGGCTGTGCGAGTATCGGTTTGGGTTTGCACGGCTATTTTCTGTCTGAGGCACTGTTTCAGGAGCACGGTGTACAGCTGGGCGTGACCACAATGGCCTCATTGTTTGCGCTGGTGCTCGCTGGCACTGGCACCTTGATGGCCGGTTTTCGCCGTATCGAATCTCTGCTTGCCCCGGCTTATCCCGCGGCAATCATCGGCATGCTGGTGGCGCTGCTCTTTAATGACGAAATGATTCCCAACCCACATTTGAGTAAAGGCGTTATCGCTCACATCCTGTTGTCCATCTCATCTTACTGCGTACTGGCTCTGGCATTGTCTCAGGCCATTCTGCTGTGGATTCAAAACTATCAGTTGAAGCATCGCCATCTCCACGATGTGCTGAATTTACTGCCGCCACTGCAAACCATGGAAAGTACGCTGTTCGATCTGATTTCTATCGGCATGGTATTACTGACCCTTGCCATTGGCACCGGCTTTATCTTTGTGGATGATTTCTTTGCCCAGCATTTGCTGCACAAAACGGTATTTGCTCTCGGCGCATGGACGGTGCTGTGGCTGCTGTTGTTCGGTCGCAACTTGTGGGGCTGGCGCGGCATGGTTGCAGTCAAATGGACCCTGACTGGATTCGTTTTACTCACCTTGGGCTATTTTGGCTCAAAAGTCATGCTTGAAGTCATTCTCAACCGTGTGTAGCAGGCGACCTAACTCTTGAACGACATATCCATTTCTATCCTGTTCAGTATTCTCGGCATTTTGATCCTGATGTCTGCGTTCTTTTCCAGCTCAGAAACCGGGATGATGTCTCTCAACCGCTATCGACTGCGCCATCTGGTCAAGAACAAGGATCGGGCCGCCATTCGGGTGGAAAACCTGCTGAGCCGCCCTGATCGACTTATCGGCGTGATCCTGATCGGCAACAACTTTGTGAACATTCTGGCGTCCTCTATTGCCACCATCATTGCTATTCGCCTGTGGGGTGATAGCGGTATCGCCATTGCCACCGGCGTGCTGACCCTGGTGATTCTGGTGTTTGCCGAAGTAACCCCGAAAACTCTGGCGGCGCTGAAGCCTGAAGCCATCGCCTTCCCGTCCAGCCTGATTCTGCGCCCCCTGCTGGTAACGCTGTATCCTTTTGTATGGCTGGTAAACGCCATCAGCAACGGCCTGTTGCGCATGGTAGGCGTGAACGCCGATGAGATCGGCAGTGATCATTTGAGTCGGGAGGAGCTGCGCACCTTGGTGAATGAGTCCGGTGCCATTCTACCCACCCGGCATCGGGGTATGTTGCTAAGCATTCTGGATCTGGAAGAAGTCACGGTGGACGACATCATGATCCCCAAGCATGAGGTCATCGGAATCGACCTGGATGAGGACACCGATGACATTATCAAGGCGCTCCAGTCCACCCAGCATACCCGCCTACCGGTCTTTAAAGCGGACCTGAACTCGCCTGTTGGAGTATTGCATCTGCGTAAAATCAGCCGCCTGCTGATGGATGATGACCTGAACAAAGCTAAAATCATGCAGCAGGCCGTCGAGCCCTATTTTGTTCCAGAGGGCACGCCTCTGCACATGCAATTAGTGAATTTTCAAAAAGTGAAACGCCGCATGGGCTTTGTGGTGGATGAGTACGGCGATGTGCAGGGCATTGTCACCCTGGAAGACATTCTGGAAGAAATAGTGGGCGAATTTACCACCGATTATGCGGCCAGCAGCCAAGACATCCACCCCCAGGAAGACGGCTCATTTATCATTGATGGTATGGCTACCATTCGAGACATCAACAAGGCTTTGAAGTGGCATTTGCCCACGAAAGGCCCCAAGACCTTGAACGGCCTTATTACTGACCATTTGCAAACCATTCCAGAGCACAACCTGTGCTTTAAAATTGGCAACTATCGCTTTGAGACCATACAGATCAAGGACAACCTGGTTAAGACTGCACGGGTAGTCAGCGTCAAGCCGAGCAAAAAGAAAACTATTTCTGCAGCATCATAAAGGCTGCACCAGCCACTACGGCAATCAACACAACCAACGCGCCAATGATTATCGGTGCCTTACTTTTAGCTTGGGGCGCCGATACGCTGGCCTCTGCCGCTGGGCTGGCTTTGGGTATGGGTCTTACGGTCGGCTTCGGCGCCTGAGGCGCTCGGGGAATAGGAGCCGCCCGGAATACGGTGGCCTCGTCATCGTCATCCTCATCGTCCTGCGCTACTGCCGCCCCAACCGGCCCGGCCACCAGAAAGGTCAGATGGTCGAAACTGATTTTATCGCCGGGCTTCAGCACCTGCTCACCCACCTTCTGGCCGTTAACGCAGGTTCCGTTGGAAGACTGCAAGTCAACAATGCGCAGCACACCGCCTTTTAAATTGATCTCGGCATGACGCCGCGACATATGGGCGTCACTGATCGCAATATCACAGCTGCTGGAGCGACCGAATACCATTGAGCCATGAATCATGATGCTCTTGCCCTTGAGCGGGCCCGAAAGCGCCATAATGCTCCAATCGCTGCGTACAGAGGGCGCCACGGACTTGGGCTTCTCTGCCACCGCTTTAGGCTCAACGATCAGCAGCTCTACATTGGCCAACTTGATGACATCCCCTGATCTCAGCTGGAAATGTTTACCCACCTTGGTGCCATTAACGAAGGTGCCTTTGAAGCTGCCCAAGTCAGATAGATATAGAGCATCACCATCCTTGCGGATCTCGGCGTGGTGGGGCTCGATGCCGTCTTCTTTAATGACGATAAGGTTTTTCGGATCAGAGCCCAGTGTGGTGATTGATTCGACCAACCAAACGGCCGGCAGTCGCTGATCCTTGAATTGCAGCTTGAGCATGATTCGAAAAGCTCCCCCAAAAACGGGCCTGACAAATTAACGTGTAAATCCCTGATTAATAACAACAGTATAGATGGACTGACTGGATTGCAAAGGATGAAAGTCGGGCCTGCTACTCATTTGGCACCTGAACCTCATCCCCTAACAGGTTTTGCAGCTGCTGTTCGGCCAAACGCACTGTTTTAACCCCCTCTGCGATGGCTTCCTCGGCCCGGTAAAACTCCATCAAGCCGATCTGTGCCAGTCGCGGCGTAATCACCAGATCCGCCGGATCACCCGCCATTCGGCTACGGGTTATACGATCCTGCATGATGTTAAGGGACGTGGCAACCACGTCCATCATGCCTGGGGAGATCTCTGACTCTCCAGACTCACGATTGCTGTTGTCACCAAAAAGCTGAGACACCTTTTTGAAAAAATCCGATTCCGCTTTGCGTATCTCCTGTTGATCTTCGCTGGCGGGGGCCGACTCGTGTGCCTGCTCGACAAACTCATCGCTCAAACGGCGGGAATTGCGCAAATGTTTACCGACAATTTCGCTGTTGAGGTTCACAGCAATCACCAGATCCGCACCCATGGCACGACACAATGATACCGGCACCGGGTTAACCAACCCACCATCCACCAGGTAGCGGCCATTCTTGGCCCGGTACGGCGTAAACAAGCCCGGCAGTGAAATGGAAGATCGCACGGCCTCCGCCAAACGACCATGCTGCAGCCAGATCTCTCGACCGGACTCCAGATCCGTGGCCACAGCCCCGAAAGATTTGCCAAGCTGCTCAAAGGTGAGTTCGGGCATGTGTTGCTCAAAAAACTGGAAGACCTTACGCCCCTCGATGAGACCACCACTGAATTTAACATCCAGCAGGCTCACCACATCACGCCAACCGAGGCTGACCACCCAACTTTCAAGCTCCTCTAACTTGTCAGCGGCGTAACAGGCTCCAACCAATGCCCCGATGCTGGTGCCTGCCACGACATGGGGTTCGATGCCCATGGCCATCAGTTGCTTAAGCACGCCAATGTGTGACCAACCGCGAGCCGATCCACTGCCCAGCGCGACACCAATTTTTAATGGGCTGTTCATGGTGATTCCTTAAGACGTAAATGAGCGCCACGCCCAGGCAGATAAACCGGCACATCAGCAGGCAGCGCGCTGTTCAGTTTGTCGGCAAGAGCAGCAAGTTTCAGGCCCGGAGCAGGCAATGTTTCGCTCTGGGTGTACTCATCCCAAAACCGATCCCAGTGCAGGATCATGACATGCTTTGGTTGCAGGGCTTCCAGTACACCCAACGGAAAATTCTGTAAGCGCCCATGGTTGGCTATACCCAACAGCGCCAAGTCCACCGCCTTGCCATCCTGCAGCAGCCACGCAGGCGGCACACCATGCGGCGCTTCGGCAGCAGAACTCTGATAAAACACACGGAAGATCGGCGTGTCATCCTCCATAAAATCAATGACGAAGCTCAGAGCCTGACCGGACTGCCAATCCAGAACCGTTTGCGGCACCTGCGCAAGCGGTTGTGTGATCTGATCACTGTTAAACACTTTCCCCATCAAGTGAGGGGCATGCCCTGAAAAAACAGGCAACAACCGTAACTGCTGATTCAAATAGACCCATTGCCCGGACTGCTCACGGCCATCGTCGGGCTGACCTGCGGCCATCTCGTTCAGCGCGATCAGGCGTTGAGGCGCAATCTGTGAAAACAGCGAATTGCGCAGGGTGTTGCTGCCATAAACACCTACATGAGGGGGGGCTTTGCTGGCTATGTAAGGAACATCCATGGCGTGATCATGATGGACATGGGCCACCAGAATCCCCTGTAACTGCTCGAGTGGGGGCAGATAGCGATCAATAATATCTTCACGCACCTGCAGCGGCCGCAGCAACACCCAATCCGAAATCGGCGGGTTGGAGAAGAAAGGGTCACCGAGAATGGCATTGTCTGCGCTGCGCAGGTACACGCCTCCGGTGCCAAGAAAGACAACATCCAGCTCATCGGAGGCAGGCGATGTAGACGGAAAATCGGTTGCAGACAGTTCTGTAATGCGATGCGGCAGCGGCTCCATACCACACCCCGACAAGATCACTGCAAGCAGCAACCCTGTCAGTAGATACCGCATCAAGCCCATGCCAATTTCATCCTAAAAACTTACATCGACTTTAGCAGCCACCGCACAAGCTTTGTCCACTGCGGTGTTAACATCCTCTGCCAACGCCAGTGCCACACCAAGGCGGCGGCTGCCATTGATTTCGGGTTTACCAAATAAACGCAGTTGCGTGTCCGGCTCCCGCAGGGCCTCTGTCAGATTGCCATAACGCATAGTGGTGGATGCACCTTTCACCAGGATCACCGCCGATGCAGCAGGGCCAAACTGGCGAATAACGGGAATCGGCAAACCAAGAATAGCGCGGGCATGCAAGGCAAATTCAGACAAATCCTGAGAGATCATGGTGACCATACCAGTATCGTGGGGGCGCGGCGACACCTCGCTGAAGATTACCTCGTCACCTTTTATAAACAGCTCCACACCGAACAGACCACGCCCGCCCAGGGCTTCTGTGATAGCCACTCCGACTTGCTGGGCTTTCTGTAATGCCTGCTCGCTCATCGGCTGAGGCTGCCAGGATTCGCGATAATCACCTTCCTCCTGACGATGGCCGATGGGCGCGCAGAAAGTGGTTCCGCCTTCATGACGTACCGTAAGCAAGGTGATCTCAAAATCGAAATCAACAAACCCTTCGACAATAACCTTGCCTGCACCGGCACGGCCGCCTGCTTGCGCATAATCCCAGGCTTGCTCGATATCGGCCGCCGATTTAAGGGTGCTTTGACCTTTACCGGAAGAGCTCATAATAGGCTTCACCACACAAGGCAAACCGATAGCGTCTATGGCCTCGAGATACTGTTCTTTGGAGGCGGCAAAACGATAAGGCGATGTCTTCAGACCCAGCTCTTCCGCAGCCAAACGGCGAATACCTTCCCGATTCATGGTAAGACTGGCGGCACGGGCCGTAGGCACCACGGTAAACCCTTCCTGTTCCAGCTCCAGTAACGTATCGGTGGCAATGGCCTCGATTTCAGGCACGATGAAATGGGGCTGCTCCTGCTCGATCACAGCGCGCAATGCGGCTCCGTCCAGCATGGAAATCACGTGGCTGCGATGGGCTACCTGCATGGCCGGGGCATTGGCATAGCGATCGACCGCGATGACCTCACAGCCCAGACGCTGCAGTTCAATCACCACCTCCTTGCCCAATTCACCACATCCGCACATCAATACACGAGTGGCGCTACTGGAAAGGGGGGTGCCTAGGGTGGTGCTGGTTGTCATATTCAATCCCTATTTCAGATCTTCAGAACGGGTCAATTGCTGTTGCGCAGACGCTCTTCAACGTTTTTAAGAATGTCGCGCTTGCCGTCGTTGTCTACGTAACCCCATTGCGTGATCTCCTGCCCGGAACGCAGGCAACCGATACATACGTCATCTTCATCCAACGCGCAGACACCGACACAAGGGGAAAGTACTATTTCGGGTTTCGCGTTACTACTGGAATCGCTCATCTACCTGAAAGTCTCGCTGATATCGTTTGAAGTTTTCCACATAGTGCAAAGCACTCATTTTGATGATCATCTGGTGTTTTTCCGTAAGCTCTTTCACCACTTTACCGGGAGAGCCCAACACCATACTGTTATCGGGAATCACTTTACCTTCCGGGATCAGCGCGTTCGCTCCAATAATGCAGTTTTTTCCGATCTTGGCATTATTCAGCACCACCGCATTGATACCGATCAGGCTGTTATCCCCGATCTCACACCCATGCAGCATCACCTTGTGGCCCACCGTTACATACTTGCCGATATTCATTGGCACGCCTGCGTCGGTATGCAGCACCGAACCATCCTGAATGTTGGTGCCCTCGCCGATGGTGATAGGATCGTTGTCGCCCCGCACCACACAGTTAAACCAGATGCTGGCATCGTTTTCCAGAATCACCGAACCAATAACGGTGGCGTTGTGGGCTACAAAATAGTCCGTGCCACGAATCTCAACCTGCTTCTCACCCAGTCGATAAATCATGCTTTCCCCTTGTTGTGTTCATGTTCACCACGGTTAGCCCTGGCTGTGCCACTCTCAGGCAACGGCCGCGGCATCACTAACTCAAAGCCCGTGTCAAAGATCCGGTTAAAACAGTCCGTGATGAAATAGGCCGTTAACCCCCAGATCACATAACCTTCATAGTGATAACAGGGGATGCGGTAACGCACGCCCTTATATTCTTTTTCGGTAAAGTCAGGTGGCGGTGTATCCAGAAAATAGCGCAGCGGTACCCGGAAAATACTGTCGATCTCGTCCTCACTGGCCACCAGCTCCAATTGGTGGGGAATGATACCGATTACCGGCAAAACTTTCAGTCCCATTTTGGATACAGAAACCGGCATGGCGCCGATCATTTCAACCTGATCAGGTGGCAGCAGAATTTCCTCATGGCTTTCCCGCAATGCCGTCTGGAAGATACTGGTGTCCTCAGGATCGCGCTTGCCACCAGGGAACGCCACCTCGCCGGCATGGCTGGAAAGATGATCGGCTCGGCGCGTCAACACCACTTCGGGCTCGTGGCTGTGGTCGGTTATTGCAATCAACACCGCCGCCTCAGCGGCGTCCAATACCGCCGCACCGGGATGGTGTTGGGGTGCATTACTTCGAATCTGGTCCAGCCAGTCCGCCATAGATCCTCCAAAAACACTAATCACCTTCTAGTCCGAATCGGAACACTAGAAAGCGCAGATGACTGAAATTTATAACGATGATCAACAACATGCCTTCTTATATGGAAGGATTCAAGGCTAAATTCCACCCTCTTATAACGAATAATTCTATGTAACAACAAAATCACAACGCTCTGAAACAAAGCGTATAGGGGCAGCATTAACTGTCTGATTTTTCAGCCTTAGTCGTCAAGGTTATAAGTAGAACAATGTTAATAACAGGGGATTGGGCAGAGTTCGAGCAAAACGTCAAGGCTATACAAGCGGGCCGGTAAGAGTAGTATAGGATTCAAGGAATGCAAGTTTTTATAACTTAATTAGTTATTGGCTCGTTCCTGATAACTCGTAATTTCACAAAGATTCGTATTTTCACATTGGGGGCAGGAAGCCAAGACACCCAGGCGTGATTGGCTAGCTGAAAGAGGTATTACCCATGAGCTACGATTTACCGGAGTTCGACAAGCTTAGGGAAATGGCGCAGCGGGATCCAGAGCAACTGGAAAGACTGCGCATTCAACTGTGTGACCAACTGATTCAGGAAGCACCGGAACAGTATCGACGCAAATTGCGCGGCCTGCAGTTCCGTGTGGATATGGAGCGACGCCGGGCAAAAAGCCCAATGGCCGCCTGTATCGCAATCTCCGGGATGATGCACGATTCATTTGATCGCTTGCGCCAAGCCCTGAACGATGCCACTGGCAACGCCTCCGCGGATTACATCAATACGCCATCGAGAGAAGTTGAAGCAGGCAAGGTTGTTCCGTTCCGCCGCGCTTGAGCCATTGGGATTCTTAAGGCATTCGCTATATACTGGCCCCGTGTTCAACGGCGGCCAGTGTAACAATGAAGTTTTGCAGCGAGTGCGGATCCCAGGTTTCAGTAAAAATCCCCGAAGGTGACAACCGGGAACGCCACGTTTGCACCGACTGCGGCGTTATCCACTATATCAACCCCCGCATCATCGCCGGCACCCTGCCTGTTTATGAAGGCAAAGTACTGCTCTGCCGCCGCGCCATCGAGCCACGCAAAGGTTATTGGACGCTTCCCGCCGGGTTTATGGAAAATGGTGAGACCACCGCCCAAGCCGCTGCCCGTGAAACCATTGAGGAGGCAGAGGCCGAGGTGGATTTGCATGGGCTCTATACCGTGTTCAATCTGCCCCATATCAGCCAGGTATACATGTTCTTCAGAGGCGAGGTGATTGAAGGCAAATATGGCGTTGGGGTAGAAAGCCTTGAAACCCAACTCTTTGAAGAACAAGACATTCCTTGGAATGAGCTGGCTTTTCCCACTATATACCGCACCCTGAAGCTGTATTTCGAAGATCGCAAAACCGAGCAATACCCGGTGCGCATTGAAGATTTGCAACCACCCTATCGCAAGCACTGACATCACATTCTGACGTTAAATCCAGCAATATACAGGCAGCGCTGGTAGCCACTGCTACACTCAATTAAGTAGCTTTAGCACCTATGCGGGGTCGATGTTGTTTTCTCGTAATGTTCTGAAATTCCTTCAATTAGTGTTTGCAGTTGCGCTGTACGGTGCCACCGCCTGCTATGCAGACAGCCAGGATATAAACACGATTAGTGAAGATGGTGCAGCTAACCATTTTTTCTCCCATCTGGAGGACGCCGCCTCTGACCTGACGATCGACTCCATGCTGGAGAACACGTATCAGGATCTGTTTACCCCAGGTGTTGAAGGGGTGCTGAATAAAGGTTACTCCAGCTCCTCTTTCTGGCTTCACGGTCGCTTCCATTTACAGGCGGATGCGGCCCCCACGCGACGATTTTTCTCCATTGAGTATTCGCTACTGGATGAAGTGGAACTCTACGTTGCGCACAACAGCGAACTGATACAGCAATGGCAGACCGGTGATGCCCGCCCTTTCGCCAGCCGCCCGATTGATAGCAGCTGGTTTCTATTCCCGGTGGATTTTAAGCCCGGCGAGACACTGGATATCTACGTGCGGGTCAAAAGTACCAGCTCCCTGCGTATGCCCATTTCCATTTGGGAGCCCTCTACCTTCTACGATATGCAACGTCCGAAATTACTGACCGATGGCGTCTACTTCGGCATTTTGTTCCTGATGTTCGTTTACAACCTGTGCCTGCTGGCTACCGTCAGAGACGTATCCTACTTCTACTACATCACTTACATTCTTTCGCTGGGCACATTCCAGCTCTGCATGACCGGTTATGGCTTCGAATACATCTGGCCTCAGCAACCGCAAATCAACGAGTTTATGTTACCGTTTTCTGTCTGTGCGGTTGGCCTGTTTATCCTCGCCTTCGGGCAGCGGGTGATGGATCTGCGCAACAACTCCCAGCTGATGTACTACCTGTTCAATCTATTGGTGGTGCTGGAAGCGGCGGCAGCACTGGTGAGCCTGGTGCTGCCTTATGAGCTGGTGATCAGAACAGTGATCGGTTTTGCCCTGGTGGTCTCCAGCATTATGCTGATTGGCTCTATTCAGGAAAGCCTGAAAGGCAACCCTACGGCAAAGCTATTTCTACTGGCCTACTTTACCCTGATGCTGGGTGCGGTAGCGCTCGCCTCAGCCTCGATGGGCTGGCTGCCGGCCAACTTCTTCACCATGAACTCCCTGATGATCGGCTCAGCAGTTGAAATTGTCGTGCTCTCTTTTGCCCTGGCGGAGCGCCTGCATCAAATCAACAAAGAGAAAGCCCGAATGGAGCGGGAATCCAAGCAGAATCTGAAGGAGATGAACGATCGCTTACTGCAGGCCAATCAACTCAAGGATGAATTTCTTGCCACCATCAGCCACGAGCTGCGTACCCCCATGAACGGAGTACTGGGTTGCCTGCAACATCTACAGCATATTGATGGAGATCAAAAGCAAAACCCCTATTTGAATTTTGCCGACCACTCCGCCCGCCAGATGATGATGATGGTGGACAGCCTGCTCGCCTACACCGAACTCCAATCCGGAAAGCTAAGCATTCAGAGTGAGCCGTTAAAAATCCACGAACTGATTGAGCGATCACAATCGCTGTTTACCGATAATTGTGCCAAACGAGGCATTCAACTCAACGTGACCATCAGCGAGAACACGCCATTGATTCTGTTCGGTGATCCACTGCGCCTAAGCCAGATCATTAACAATCTGCTGGATAACGCTGTGAAGTTCACTCACGAAGGTCACATCGATGTCTGCGTTGAAAGCCGTACCATCCAGCCAGAAAGTCGGCTGATGCAATTGGAGATCCGTGTTGCAGATACTGGCGCAGGTATCGCCCCTGAAAATCACGATGCTATTTTCGAGACGTTCAGAAACAACAAGCCATCGGCCAAGCGCAGTTATGGGGGATTGGGAATCGGCCTTACCGTTGTAAAATCACTGCTGGATAAAATGGGAGGAAGCATCAGTTTTACCTCTCAAGCAAACGTTGGCACCACCTTCACGGTTTCGATACCGTGCCACTATCAAACCAATACAATCAATGGCCAGAATGAAGATCACAGCAGGCAGATTCATCACGTTAATTCAGCACTCACTGTACTGGTGGTAGAGGATAACCCAGTCAATCAACTGGTGATCAAAGGCTTACTGAACAAACACGGCTACGAAATATTCAGTGCCAATAACGGTGAGGAAGCGTTGGAGCGCCTGGAGAAGCATGCCGTGGACATTGTGCTGATGGACTGTCAGATGCCCATCATGGACGGATTTGAAGCCACCAAGAAAATACGCAACCTGAACAAACAGTATTCAAACTTACCGATTATCGCGGTAACCGCCAACGCCATGTCAGAAGACAGGCACCTGTGTCTGCAGGCGGGAATGAACGATTATTTATGCAAACCCATCGATGCGCAGATTCTGAATAGAAAAATCGTTTACTGGAGCAACCGCAAGCCCACCAGCCTGGCTATCGGCTAACCTGGGCCTAGATCGCTTCGAGCCTGATGACATCGTAGGCGGGCTCTTCATAGGGGTGGGCGTGTTTCAGAGCATCAACCGCCGCCGCAATGAGATGGTCCTCGCACACCAATTCAACCCGATACTCTGACACCGACTCCACTTCACCAGCTTGACCAATGTAAGGATTGGCCCCGGCCAGGGGTCGAAACTGCCCCTGCCCCAAAGTTTCCCAGCAGCATTGATCGTAATCGCCTATTTTGCCCGCGCCCACAGCGAACAGTGCTTGTTTCACCGCGGACTTATGGGCTTCTGGCACGAAGAACACCAGCTTATACATCAGCCTGCTTGCCCAGCCTCCGCCGCTGGCTCCTGCATAATATCGGCGGCGTAACCCTCACCGCCTTCTTTGCCATCAGAGCCAAGCGATTTAAAGTGACAGGCCTTACCCGCCTGATACATGACGAAGTCATTGCCCCAAGGGTCCTTCGAGAAGTCCACGTCGCTGTTTTCATTACCAACAAACAGCTTCGCCAGATCGTTGGGCGATTCAGGGCAGGCTTTATGCTCAATATAGAAAAACTCGGACGCTTTGTTGAGCTTGTGCACATGATCCTTGGCAAGCTCTGCACGTCTGACATCATCATTACTGCATGCACCAACCGACAGCGCTGCAACTAATAAAATGCTGGAAGCCTCAACCATTTTGATTTTCATACACTCACTCTCTTTACATTATTTTTTGGTATCAGCACCGGGCTTGGGCGTTCATCCCAACCACTTTCTGCCGTTACGGAATAATCGCAGCCAAACACCGTCTTCGCCCCATCCTTTTGGATACCAGGAGTTCTGTACCGTGCGATAAACCCGCTCAGGGTGCGGCATCATGATGGTGATGCGACCGTCGGAGTTGGTGAGGCCTGCAATACCCTGTGGCGAGCCATTAGGATTGGCTGGGTAGGTTTCTGTGACCTGACCCCAGTTGTCGACATATTGCAGTGCGATGCCTCCGGCCTGGCGGGCCTGATCAATCTGATCCGGCGCTTTGAATTCGGCACGACCTTCACCATGGGCGACGGCGATGGGCAACTGAGAACCTTCCATGCCCTGCAACAGAACCGAATTGGATTTCGGTATCTCCACCATGCTCACCCGAGCCTCAAACCGCTCCGATTGGTTACGCACAAAGTGGGGCCAATATTCAGCGCCCGGAATCAACTCATGAAGATTACTCATCATCTGACAGCCGTTACACACCCCCAGAGCAAAAGCATCGTCACGCTGAAAGAATGCCTGGAACTGATCGCGAGCCTGTCGGTTAAACAAAATAGACTTGGCCCAACCCTCGCCGGCACCCAATACGTCACCGTATGAGAAACCGCCGCAGGCTACCAAACCGTGAAAACCGTTCAAAGTCACATCGCCGGCAAGAATATCGCTCATATGCACATCGATCGGGTTAAAGCCCGCCTTGTGGAACGCACCTGCCATTTCAATATGACCGTTTACACCCTGCTCCCGCAGCACCATTACCCTCGGACGTGCTCCGCTATTGATCATGGGTGCAGCAATATTCTCCTGGGGATCAAAGCTCAGCTTCGGCGAAAAACCAGGATCATCTGCACGGGCGATCTGATCGTATTCCTGCTGCGCACACTCACTGTTATCCCGCAGGGTTTGAATACGGAAACTGGTTTCTGCCCAGGCCTGCTCCAGAGCAATTCGAGACTCTTCCAGCACAGGTTGGCCGTTATGCATAATCGTAACGTTGGCACCGGCAACGGGCGCACCCAGATCAACCAGCGTCAAGCCTTGCTGTCGACAGTGGGTTGCGATGGCAGAGGCATCGGCGGAGCGCACTTGCACAACAGCCCCCAGCTCTTCATTAAACAAGGCTGGTATCACTTCACCCAACTCAGTGATGTCAGCGGTCAAACCACTGTGCCCGGCAAACGCCATCTCACACAACGTGGCCAGCAAACCACCGTCTGAACGATCGTGATACGCGAGCAACTTGTCGTCCTGCAGCAGGGATTGCATTAAGTCAAAGAACGACTTCAACTGCTCGGCGTTGTCTAGGTCGGCACACTCATCGCCCAGCTGGTTGTACACCTGCGCCAACGCACTGGCACCCAAGCGATTTTTTCCGTTACCCAGATCAATCAGCAATAAGCGGCTATCCGCCTCTGGCTGCAGTTGAGGCGTTACCGTTTTGCGAACATCCAATACAGGAGAGAACGCCGAGATGATCAGAGACAGCGGTGCGGTCACACTCTTCTGTTCACTTTCATCCTGCCATACCGTACGCATGGACATGGAATCTTTGCCTACAGGAATGGTGATGCCCAACGCCGGACACAGCTCCATACCCACTGTTTTTACGGTTTCGAACAGTGCCTGATCCTCACCGGGATAACCGGCGGCACACATCCAGTTGGCGGAAAGGCGCACATCAGACAGCTTATCAATGCGGGCACACGCGATATTGGTGATAGCCTCACCAATGGCCATACGACCTGACGCCGGGGCATTGATCAAGGCGGCCGGGGTACGCTCACCCATTGACATGGCCTCACCTCGATAGGTGTCCAGTGTCGCGGTGGTAACTGCCAGATCGGCTACGGGCACCTGCCACGGGCCCACAAACTGATCCCGTGTCACCAGGCCGGTTACGGTGCGATCACCGATGGTGATGAGGAACTTTTTACTGGCCACAGCGGGTAAGCGCAACACGCGGTAAGCGGCATCTTTTACATCCACACCCGTCAGATCCAACTTGGGCAACGCCACCGACTGCTGGTTGTATTCACGCAGCATTTTGGGGGGCTTGCCGAACAACACCGGCATGGGCAGATCCACAGGATCATTATTGAAATGTTGATCATGAACCGCCAGGTGCATGGCTTCTGTGGCTTCGCCAATCACAGCATAGGGGCACCGTTCACGCTTACAGATGGCGTCGAACACCGATAGGTTTTCCGGCGCCACCGCCATGACATAACGCTCTTGGGATTCATTACACCAGATGGCCAGGGGCGACATGCTGGGTTCGTCGTTGGGTACGGCGCGCAAGTCGAACTTACCACCACGGCCACCATCCTTCACCAACTCGGGCATGGCATTACTCAAACCACCGGCACCAACGTCGTGAATAAAGCTGATGGGGTTGGCCTCGCCTCGCTGCCAGCATTGGTCAATGACCTCCTGGCAACGGCGCTCAATTTCGGGGTTGTCCCGCTGTACCGAGGCAAAATCCAAATCCTCGGCGCTGGCGCCTGTGGCCATGGAGGAAGCCGCACCGCCGCCCAAGCCGATCAACATGGCCGGGCCGCCTAATACGATCAGTTTGGCGCCAACCGGAATGCCGCCTTTCTCGACATGCTCGGCTTTGATATTACCCAGCCCACCGGCGATCATTATAGGCTTGTGATAACCACGAACTTCCTGGCCATTGAGCGTTGTAACCTGATCTTCGTAGGTACGGAAATATCCGTTGATATTTGGGCGCCCAAACTCATTGTTAAAACCGGCTCCCCCTAAAGGGCCCTCAATCATGATATCCAGCGCCGATACGATACGATCGGGTTTGCCGTAGTTACCCTCCCAGGGCTGTTTGAAGCCTGGGATATTCAGGTTGGATACCGTAAAACCAGTGAGGCCGGCCTTTGGTCGCGAACCACGCCCTGTTGCCCCTTCATCGCGGATTTCACCCCCAGCACCGGTGGCCGCACCAGGGAACGGCGCAATGGCGGTCGGGTGATTGTGTGTTTCCACCTTCATCAGGATATGGACCCACTCCTGATGGAATTCGTACTCCTTGCTGACAGGATCAGGGTAAAAGCGCCCTGCCTCACAACCCTCAATCACCGATGCGTTGTCGGCGTATGCTGAAAGCACGCCCTCGCCACCGACCTGATAGGTGTTTTTGATCATCTTGAACAGGGAGTGGGGCTGAGGCTCACCATCTACAGTCCAATCAGCATTGAATATCTTGTGTCGGCAGTGTTCAGAGTTTGCCTGAGCAAACATCATCAACTCAACATCAGTCGGGTTGCGCTGCAGCTCTTTAAAGCTCTCCACTAAGTAATCGATCTCGTCTTCCGCCAGGGCCAAACCCAGATCAGAGTTGGCTCTCGCCAGTGCATCTCGCCCCCCTTCCAGAATATCAACCTGCGTGAGGGGAGCAGGTTCATCGTGACGGAACAGCGCCTCGGCCTCCGCCAGATCCAGCATCACCGCCTCCACCATGCGATCGTGCAACAGCGCCGCCGCCCGCAGTATCTGTTGCGCACTCAACGCACTGTCAGCCGTCAGATAATAGGCCACCCCACGTTCAAGCCGCAGCACCTTGCTCAAACTACAGTTGTGGGCAATGTCGGTGGCCTTGGACGACCAGGGGGAAATAGTGCCAGGGCGCGGCACCACCAGAATCAGCGTGCCGCCGGGTTCTTCGGCAGCTTGACTGGGGCCATACTGCAGAATCGTCTCCAACACCCGGCTTTCATCCTCTGAAAGCACTTCGGACAACTCGGCAAAATGCATAAACTCAGCATATAGCCCTTTTATTTCAGATACTTGGGCCTGAAGTTCGGCTAGCAGTTTGTCACGACGGAATGAGGATAAAGCGGGGGCACCACGAAGCTGTAACATCTGGGTCTCGGCTGGCTAAAGGAGTGAAAAAGGAAAGCGGGGATTATAAAGGAACTGAGGGGGGGGAGAAAGGAGCAATGGCGACTGCCACTGCTCCTTTACGATTAGCACGCAATAACGTGAAGGCCTAGCTTACGTAACGGTTGACGATATTTTCCAGCTCGTGAGCGGTACTTTCAATTTCCTGCTTCAAACGACCCAGCTGCTTGCCCTGATTGTCGTTTCTGGAGGCGGAATCGCCCATGCCACGCAGGGTGCGGTTGATGGCATCCGCTGCCGCCGTTTGCTGTTCAACTGCAGCGGCGATCTGTTCATTCATGGAACTGATTGACCCTATGGCACCGGTAATAGCTTGCAAGGATTCACCCGCTTTTTGGGCTTGCTCCACACTCAACTCGGCCTGTCTACGGCCCTCGGCCATCACCCCCACTGCATTCTTGGAACCATCCTGCAGACGGGCAATCATGTCGTTAATTTCCTGGGTTGCTTCCTGTGTGCGCTGGGCCAGGGTACGTACTTCGTCCGCCACTACCGCAAAGCCTCGGCCCTGCTCTCCGGCCCTTGCTGCCTCGATTGCAGCGTTCAACGCCAGCAGGTTGGTTTGATCGGCGATACCACGAATGACTTCCAGAATCGCACCGATGGACTCGGTATCCGCCTCCAGTTTCTGGATGGCAGTGGCCGCCCGCTCTACCTCATCCGCCAGAGAATGAATCGAGCCGGTGACGCTATTCACCACGTTCTGGCCACTATCGGCCTCTCTGCTGGCATCCCGCGCCGCCTGAGCAGCCGTGGTCGCATTCTGGGAGGCATCATGTACTGCCGCGCTCATAGACGATATGGCATCGAGCACTTCCTGTATTTCTCTATCAAAGCTGGAGTTTCCGCCTGACGACAACTTGTTAAGCTCTCGGCTCATGACCTTGATACGATCAAGGTTGCCGGAAACCCGCTCAAATACTTCCTGAAAGTGGCCCATCAAACCGTTGATCGAATCCATCACCGGGCTCGGTGATTCGCTTTGCAGGCGATCATCCAGGCGCTTATTACCATCAATAACACCCTGCATAAAGCCGATCAGCTGCTCATCGCCAGAGTTGCCTCCTCGGCTCATCGCAGCGGCTATACCTGCCGCAACCAGGGCCACTATCACCCCGCCACCGACTGCAGACATCATGCCTTCAGATCCGGACACAGCCCAAGCCAGATAACCCACCTGCAAAACCCCGAACACACCCAGAGCACCCATCAATCGCACATTGGCTACCATCGCTTTGCCGCCTCTCGCCGCTTTAAAAAGTCACTTCAATAAAGCGTAGGCAAGTTTGGGGGATGCTGCAAAAAAAGCAGAGTGCTAAATACATCACATTTAAATTCACTATTTGTATATAAAAGCGCCTTTTTATGCGATCTGTTACACATTGAAATCGACTTTAACGCGGGATAACGATATAATTCGTTCACTTTTTATACAAATTTTGACTGTTAAACGCACACCATTGCAGCAAGCACCTCAGTCTAAACAAGGCATGTTTTGATGAGGTTTGACTCATATTTAGGATAATTCGGCACAAGGATTACAGGCACTTACCGCCTGAACAGGGATTCCGCAAAGAACTGAACTATGGCTACAATTACATGGCTGATAAGAACAATCATGGGCGCAGCGCTGGCAGCAGGGTTCCTGCTGGTACCTGCCTGCCAGCCCGCACTACCCCTGCTGGAACGGGTTCAGCAAGAGGGGGAGTTGATTGTGGCCACCCAGGAAGGCCCTACCACTTATTATCGTGAGCTGGATCGGGAAACCGGCTTCGAGTTCGAATTGGCGCAAGCGTACGCCAACTATCTCGGGGTTAAGCTCAAAGTTCGCACCTACAGTGATCTGGGGGAACTGCTGGGCGCTGTACGCCGAGGCGAAGTACACATGGCAGCAGCAGGCCTCACCGTTACCCAGCGCCGCAGCCGTGAGTTCCGTTTTTCATCCCCTTATCAGCAAATCACCCAGCAGCTGATTTACCACTCAGATCACAGCCGCCCGGCCTCCGTTGACGAGCTGATCGGTAAAAAACTGGTGGTGATCGCCAGCAGCAGCCACTCCGAAAACCTGGCTCAACTACAGCAATCGCACCCCGAACTAACCTGGGAAGAAAAATCCAACAGCTCAGCGCTGGCCCTTCTCAACATGGTGAACGATGGCCAGGCAGACTATGTGGTGCTTGATTCCAACGTATTCAACACCTACCGTTCCGTGTTCCCTGAGCTTAGAAACGCATTTGAACTCAAAAACCCGGAGCCGTTGGCCTGGGCTTTCTCCGGCAGCACCGATGGCTCGCTGTTCACCTCTGCGGAGATGTTTTTCAATCAGGTTAACGAAAGCGGCGCGCTGGAAGAATTGCGCATCCGTTTCTTTGGCCACCGACAATTCGACTATGTCGGTGCTCGCACGTTTCTGTCTCACCTGGATTCACGCCTGGTGCGTTATGAAGACACATTCAAAAACGTTGCCAAAGAGCTGAATATGGACTGGCGACTGCTGGCGGCCATTGGCTATCAGGAATCCCTTTGGAATCCAAACGCCATCTCCCCGACCGGGGTGCGCGGCCTGATGATGCTGACACGTCGCACCGCCAAAGAGATGGGCGTTCAGAATCGTCGTGATGCAGAGCAAAGCATTATTGGGGGCGCGCACTATTTTAAAAAGCTGTACAACCGTTTGCCCATCGACATTGATGAACCCAACCGCACCTGGTTTGCGCTGGCGGCCTACAATGTGGGTTATGGCCACCTGATGGATGCGCGTCGCCTGGCCAAGCTCGACGGACAGGATCCTAACAACTGGTTTGATGTACGTGAAAAGCTGCCGCTGTTGTTACGACGTGAACACTACTCCAAGACACGCCACGGTTACGCCCGCTCAGGGGCGCAATCGGTTCTCTACGTGCGCAATATCCGCCGCTACTATGATTCACTGGTTTGGGCCACAGAGCGCGACTACCACCGTTACACCCCAACGCCCCAAAGTGTTGTAGCCATGCGCATGGCGCTGGTGCACTAACGGCTATTCTGCCGCCAACTATTCGGCAGCCAGTGTCCGGCGTGCCAATTCAGGGTCAATGCTCGCCACTGCATCAAACTGCGTCAGGTGAACCTTGCCGGTAAGCTCATCCAGAAAGGTCGAGCGCTTTAACTGATCCATGATCGGCCCTTTCACCTCAGAAAGGTGAAGGGTGATCCCACCATCCCGCAACCGATGATTGATTTCACGCAAACTTTCCAGAGCCGTCGCATCGACGGTATTCACCGCCGGACATTCTAAAATAACGTGTTTAACCGCTGGGTTAGCGGCAACCGCATTATTGATCGTATCCTCAAGGAAGCGAGCGTTGGGAAAATAGAAACTGGCATCCACTCGCAGCGACACAATATCAGGCGATGTTACCACCTGATGACGCTCCACATTGCGAAAGTGCATGGTGCCGGGGATCTGCCCAACCACTGCCACATGCGGCTTGGAGGTTTTATAGAGATGCAAAAAAATGGAAACACCCACACCCACCAGCAAGCCTACCTCAACCCCCTGAATCAACGTCATGACTATGGTCGACGCCATGGCGGCACCATCCGCTTTGGAGTAATGCCAAACCTGTTTGAACGTCGCCAAATCAACCAGCGACACAACAGCAACAATAATAATGGCCGCCAACGTTGCCTTGGGTAAAAAGAATAACAGAGGCGTGAGAAGCAATGCAGCCAGCGCAATACCCAGCGCCGTGAATGCACCGGCGGCTGGGGTCTCTGCTCCGGCCTCAAAATTCACCACAGAGCGGGACAGGCCTCCGGTGACCGGGAAACCACCGGACAGACCAGCACCGATATTGGCAGCGCCCAACGCAATCAGCTCCTGATCGGGATCGATCCTCTGACGCTTCTTAGCCGCAAGAGTTAACGCCACCGAAACCGACTCGACGTAACCCACAACCGCAATCAGCAATGCTGGCACCAGCAGCGCAGCCCATAAATCAGCATCAAATCCGGGTATGCTCAACCTGGGCAGGCCATCAGGCACCACACCAACAATACTGACCCCATAATCCGCCAGCCCAAAATGCCAGGTCACTAAAGTCGTGATGGCAATGGTCAGTACTGGCCCGACTTTCGCGGCCAGATCTGCAGATCGCAGGCTGAGGCCCAGCCAACACAGCAAGGGCTTAAGCCCCTTGCGTGACCAAAACAGAAAGGCGAGTGAAACCATGCCCATCACAGCAGTATATAAATTGGCGTTGGTCAGATTTGGCAACATGGAATGCACGATACCCACAAAACTTTCACCGTGAGCCTTTATGCCTAAGATAGGTGCCAATTGCCCGGTGGCAATCTGTATACCCGATGCTGTAATAAACCCGGAGATCACCGGATGGCTTAAAAAGTTCGCCAAAAAACCCAAACGCAGAAACCCCATCAACAACAGCATCAGACCAGAGATAACAGCCAATGCAATGGCTGCGGTCAGATACTCAGGGGTTCCCGGTGTGGCAACATTTGCCACCGCCACTGCGGTCATCAGGCTGACAACGGCAACCGGCCCAACCGCCAGCGCCCGCGACGTTCCAAAAATGGCGTAGAGTATCAATGGTGCCATGGAGGCGTACAAACCCACCTGCATCGGCAACCCTGCTAGCAGAGCGTACGCTAACGACTGGGGAATCAGCATGACCGTCACAATGCAGGCAACCATCACATCGTTTGCCAGCGTCTTACGTGAATAGTCAGCGCCCCAGATCAGAATGGGAAAGTATTTTTGTAAGCTCTTCATGATAAAACCGAGCTTTTAGTCATCCTTAAGCTTAATGGGTGCTACGCGAATAATAGCGGCCGTTGCAGTGGCCGACACCCCGGCATCGGTGATGAAGTGAAGGGTATAGCCTTTTTCATCCGCCATATCCCCGGTGCCCGATCCGCCTGCAGCACCGGCGTCCCCCATCTTGGCTGCAGCTTCGGCACCCACCTGGGCTTCCCATTCTCCATCGATGAAATCCTTGAACTTGGCCTCATCCTGAAAAATCATTACCGGCCGTACACTTCTTGCACCCCAACCTCCACCAATATCGAAGCGCACCATTCTTAGATAGGTTTTTTCTCCGGTTTTACGGTTGATACCAACGCCATAGCCACTGCCCGCACCAACAACGGGAACCTTGGTGATCTTGTTACTTGCGATCACATAACCTACTGAATTTTCGACCTGTTCTTTGGTGGCAGGCTCCTGCTTGTATAGGTCTGCCAGGGTACGTTTAACCAGCGCCTCCATCGTTTCGGCCTGTTCTGCTCCGGTGTCGCCGGGAATACTGGCGCAGCCGGATAAAATGACGCTCATAAATAGCAGACTGCAAACGGTGAATACTGATGATCTCATGGGAAACTCCATTTATGTGAAATATACGCGACTTGATGTTAAATCTTACTTTTGTGCTGACGCTTCAGCTGCCTACGCTGCTCGAAAAAACCACTCATCAACTGGCTGCACTCCTCTGCCAAACAACCACCTTGGTATTGCACGGAGTAATTAACAAAAGGCTGATCAAAAAAGCGTTGGGCACTGACCAGCGCACCGGCCTTGGGCTCTGTTGCCCCGAACACCACCCGATCTACCCGGGCGTGCAGAATGGCACCGGCACACATGGTACAGGGCTCAACGGTAACATAAAGTGTGGAACCGGGAATGCGGTAGTTGCGCTCATTGGCACAGGCCTGACGCAGGGCAACGATTTCTGCGTGGGAGGTAGGATCACAGGCAGCGATGGGGTGGTTGTAGCCTTCCCCCAACACCTGATCATCCCGTACGATCACAGCACCTACGGGAACCTCATGTTCCGAGGCGGCTTGACGAGCCAATTCCAACGCATACTGCATCCAATGAATATCACGCCGGTGAAATTCCACCGTATCCCCCCCCATGCAAGCCCCTCATGAACCGTTACTGATCTATCTCACCAGTATAACGGATCGAGTGCTCACGGTGATAGAACGCCCATTTACAGGGCTTTCCACTCGATGACAGTGGCTTTAGCCCCGCTGGCTTTAAGGTCTGCGGTACGCTTTCTGCTTAGATTGCGCCCGGCACCCCAGTTCGGCCTGCTGTTCCGGGGTGGCAAACAAATCCCCTGCCAAGCCATGCACGTCGGCCATGCGCTGTTCCATCTGCGGCTGCCATTCCAGCTCGCCATCATGAGTAATGTGTGCCACATCCAAACCCAAGCGGCGCTTTAAATCAAAGCCGACCAACAAACTGCGATGACAATCCGCCGGATCTTTCTCTGCGCACATCAATGCGATGCACAGGCCTTTCTCTATACCATGCAGCAGGCGCTCAACACCTTGCTGATACAGCGAGGATTCGGCCAAGCGATCGAACTGAACCTGACCACTGGCATCGTAATGCTGATCCTCTTTAGAGCGAGGGCCCAGCTCTTGGCCGAGGTATACGTAATGAATACCATGCTGTTTGAGCGTGCTGGCCAAGGCATCTTGATGGTAATCGTGAAACGCTTTGCTGAACGGCACAGAGCGCACATCGGCCACCGCATTGATACCGTACTTCTCGAGCTGAGCGAGAAAGGTATCAATGGGTTTGGTGGCATAGCCGATGCTGTAGAGAGTATGTCCGGTTGTGGCCTGTCTCATTCCCACTCGATTGTAAACGGGCCACTTTTACATATTAATATCAATAGCTTAATTATGGAGATCAGTGGTAGTACCATGGAAAATCCCTGGAAATCTGAAGTTGCAGTATGCTGTATTCCGCAATTGACTTGCGTTTAAGGCTGTAAGGTTTCTTTGTAAAAATAAGAGGGGGGCAGAGTTCTGCCCTCACTTTTGTAAATAGCTTTTCTTGTTTTTTAGAGCACCGGTGCGGCTAGCCGGGAAAGCTTAACTCCGACCCACCACCAGAGTGGTCGGTCTTTGAGTCGTTCGGGATCTATTATCTCGGCATGCGCAAAATCTGCCTCGAACATCGCTTCCATTTCTTGAGCGAATTCCCGATCGACGATCACCGAGGTCACCTCAAAATTCAGGCGGAAGGATCTATTATCAAAATTAGGCGTGCCGACGGTCGACAGCTCATCATCGACGAGGAGCACCTTCTCATGAAGAAAGCCCGGCTTGTATTCATAGAACTTGATGCCGAGGCCACGCAATTGCTCAATGTAATGAAATGCCGCCAGGTAAACCGGCAGGCTGTCCGGCTTGCCCGTGGTGATGATACGAACATCCACCCCGCGCAGGGCTGCCAGCTGCAGCGCCTTCATTACGGCCGGGTCGGGAACAAAGTACGGTGCGGACAACCAGATGCGCTTTTTTGCAGTATTTAGCGCGGTCACGAAAAATAGCGACGCGGTTTCAAAATCATCGGCGGGCCCGAACGGAAAAATCAGCGCTTTCCTGTCATGCCCTTCAACTACTTCAGGTGACCAGTTTACCTCAGGGAACTGGCGGGTAGCCCAGTACCAATCGCCCAGAGTGATCATTTGCAACTGCAGAACCACAGGTCCCTCGAGCCTTACATGGGTATCACGCCAGGGGGTGAAGTCGGGATCAAGGCCCAGGTATTCGTCGCCAACATTGTGCCCTCCTACCCATCCCACTTTTCCATCAACGACAACCATCTTGCGGTGGTTGCGAAAGTTAAGCTGAAAACGGTTATGCGCTCCCTGCGTGGGTTTGAAGGAGCTGGTTTCAATACCTGCAGCACGAAGCTCCTCGGTATACTTCGCCGGTAGTCCACTACTGCCAACCTCATCATACAGGACATAAACACGTACGCCTGCCTGTGCGCGCTCGATCAGAGCGTCCTTTACTCGCCGCCCAAGGCCGTCATCATGGAACATGTAGAACTGGAATAGAATATATTGTTCAGCCTTGGCGACACCAGCGAGAATGCTGTCGAAGGTCGCATCACCGTTGATCAGCAGATCGACACGGTTACCCCGCGTTAGTTGCATACCAGAGAGTCGCGTCATAGCGGCATGCCAGGACGGCCCTTCGCCCGGAGGGATTTCCCATGGATCCAGTTCAGACTGTATATCAGCCAATAGACGCTCGAACTCGTCACGTCGGCTTTCGAAAGCATCTGACATGCCTTCGAATTTGCTTCGCCCGAGCACGAGATAGGCAGGTACCGCCACGAATGGAAAGGATACCAGGGAAACCGACCAGGCGACGGCACCCTGTGCGGTACGTACTTTCATGGCGGCTTCAACGGCGAACACGATGCCGGAAATATAGAAGGCGGCTACGATCGCGGCAATCATTCTCTTTCTCCTCGGGGTCATCGTCTGGAGTTCTTTATTATTGCATATGCAAAATCGTACGCTGACTGCTTACTTGCACTATTCTTTTGATTCGTCGCCATGCGAAGACTCTGTATGATCAACTGATTGTTCAATGATCCCGGCAAGCTTTTTCTTCACCTCTTTTTTACGTTGCTTTCTATCTTTCGACGCTTTCTTGTCAGCCATAATGACTGATACAATTTTTGTTATCACTGCCGCGAAGATACCCACACTCAGCAAGGTATAGATAATGGTAAACCCCTTGGAGAGATCGGTGGTAGGAGTGATATCACCATACCCAACAGTAGACATTGTCATTACGCAAAAGTAAAGCGAATCGAGAACGCCCCACCCTTCGACATGCCAGTAGAAATACGTTCCACCTCCGAGCAATGTCAGCAGGATAAACATCAGAATGCGAAATTCTTCATCAGATCTCACACCATGCAAGATCGCACGCATCAGTTTGTAGAGATTAAAGAAGAAAGTCGTCATGGGTTCTTCCTTCGATGACAATCGATAAATGATTACCTGTTATCACCTGGCTGCTGGTTACGACGCCTGTGCATTAACTGATAGCAATAAAAGGTGCCGGATGGATTAAACTATTTTTAACAACGCGAAATGGTTAATTAACAATCCCTCCGACACCTTCAACACTAATTACATGTGCTGCAATCGATAACAGGTCACTGCATGTCCGGTCCAGCTTATGTCCTCTTACCAGTCACATCTGAAAAGCAATGGAGCAATTGCATGAGCATTATACCTCACTGGTGGAACATGCAGCGCTCCCCCCAATGCCGCCGATTACCTCGATGACGCCCGTCGCAATTAAGTATGCAGCCAGGAACAGCGTAAGGGTGGCCAGTGCCGGTCATTCCCACTCAATGGTAGCGGGCGGTTTAGAGGAGATGTCATAGGTCACCCGTGAAATTCCGGGGATTTCCTGAATGATGCGTGCGGATACTTTTTCCAGCAGCTCATACGGGAGGTGGGCCCAACGAGCTGTCATAAAATCGATGGTTTCCACGGCACGGATGGCCACCACGTATTCATAGCGGCGGCCATCGCCGGTTACACCGACGGATTTTACTGGCAGAAACACGGCAAAAGCCTGGCTCACTTTGTGGTACCAGTCAGCCTTGTGCAGTTCTTCGATGAAGATGTGGTCGGCTTCCCGCAGGATGTCGGCGTATTCTTTTTTCACTTCACCCAGGATGCGCACCCCCAGGCCGGGGCCTGGGAAGGGGTGGCGGTAGACCATGTCATAAGGCAGGCCTAACTCCAGGCCGATCTTGCGCACTTCATCTTTAAACAGCTCCCGCAGAGGCTCTACCAATTGCATCTTCATGTGCTCTGGCAAACCACCCACATTATGGTGGGACTTGATTACGTGCGCTTTGCCGGTCTTGGAACCGGCAGATTCAATCACATCCGGATAGATGGTGCCTTGGGCCAGCCATTTGATCTCGTTAAGTTTGCTGCTTTCTGCATCGAACACGTCAATGAACGCGTTACCGATGATTTTGCGCTTCTCTTCGGGATCGCTTTTACCTGCCAGTTTGCCCAAGAACAGATCCTCGGCATCCACGCGGATCACGCGAATCCCCATATGCTTGGCAAACATTTCCATAACCTGATCACCCTCTTTCAGGCGCAACAGACCGTTGTCTACAAATACGCAGGTGAGCTTGTCGCCGATGGCTTTGTGCAGTAAAGCTGCCACCACCGAGGAATCCACTCCGCCGGACAGCCCCAGCAGTATTTCATCGTCGCCAACCTGATCACGCACTCGGGCAATCATATCGTCAATGATGTTACCGGGGGTCCACAGGGCATCGCAGCCGCAGATTTCGCGCACAAAGCGCTTCAGAATTTCACCACCCTGTTTGGTGTGGGTCACTTCCGGGTGGAATTGCACGCCATACAGGCCTTGTTTTTCGTTGGCCATGGCCGCAATGGGGGCGCTTGCGGTTTCGGCAATACAGGTAAAACCGGGCGGCAACTCGACGACTTTGTCGCCATGGCTCATCCACACATCCAGTTTTTTGTCGCCAGCGTGATCATCCAGCCCTTCCAGCAGTTTGTTGGAGCCTTTAATGTGGACTTCGGCATAGCCAAACTCACGATGATCGGAGCTGGCCACTTTGCCGCCGAATTGGGCCGCCATGGTTTGCATGCCGTAGCAGATACCCAGCACCGGCACCCCTAAGTCGAAAACTTCCTGAGCCGCTCTTGGCGTGTTTTCGCCGACTACCGATTCAGGGCCACCCGACAGGATCACACCCTGGGGTGCAAAACGTTTGATTTCTGCCGGGTCAGCATCGCATGCCCACAACTCGCAGTAGACACCGATCTCACGAACACGGCGGGCGATCAACTGGGTGTATTGAGAACCAAAATCCAGGATGAGTATGCGCTGGGCATGAATGTCGGTCATGTGCTTGGGATTCCGTTGTATGGCTGTTTAAAACTGAAAGGCCAGCCGCCCGTTGGCGGGTTCGGCTGGCCCTGCTTGTAGTCTGATACCTGCTACCTACCCGATCACGAGCGGTAGTTGGGTGCCTCTTTGGTAATGGTTACATCGTGCACATGGCTTTCTTTCATGCCTGCGCCGGTAACGCGTACAAAAGTGGGTTTGGTGCGCATCTCTTCGATGGTAGCGCAGCCGGTGTAGCCCATGCTGGCTCGAACACCACCCACCAATTGCAGCACGATCGCTGAAATGGGGCCTTTGTAAGGCACACGGCCTTCAATGCCTTCGGGCACCAGTTTTTCTACACCTTGAGAGGCATCCTGGAAATAACGATCGCTGGAGCCCTGGTTCTGGGCCATCGCCCCCAGGGAGCCCATGCCACGATACGCTTTGTAGTAGCGGCCTTGATACAGCTCTACCTCACCGGGTGCTTCCTCTGTTCCTGCCAGCAAACCACCTACCATGATAGCGTGGGCACCGGCGGCGATGGCCTTGGCTATATCGCCAGAGAAACGCACGCCACCATCGGCAATCACGGGCACTTCACGGCCTTTAAGGGCTTCGACCACGTTGGCGACGGCTGAAATCTGCGGTACACCGATTCCGGCAACAATGCGGGTGGTACAAATGGAACCTGGGCCGATACCGACTTTAACGCCATGGGCGCCTGCATCAGCAAGGGCCAGAGCGGCTTCCGCCGTGGCGATGTTACCGCCAATAACCTGCACGCCAGGATAGTTTTCCACCACCCAACGCACCCGATCAATCACGCCCTTGGAGTGACCGTGGGCTGTGTCCACCACCAGCACATCCACACCGGCCTCAACCAGGGCATGCACGCGTTCCTCTGTGCCTTCACCGGTACCGACGGCAGCACCGACTCGCAGGCGGCCTTGATCGTCTTTACAGGAATACGGGTAGGCTTCTGCTTTGAGGATGTCGGTATTGGTGACCATACCCTTGAGGCGGAATTCGTCATCCACCAGCAGGATCTTTTCGATACGGTACTTGTGCAGCAGGCCTTTGATGTCTTTGGTGCTGGTGCCCTCTTTCGCGGTAACCAGCTTTTCTTTAGGGGTCATGATGGCCGACACCGGCTGATCGAAACGGTCTTCAAAACGAAGATCACGGCTGGTTACGATGCCAACCAGCTGTTCGCCTTGCACCACTGGCACACCGGATATTTTATTAATCTGAGTAATTTCAATCAGTTTGCCAACGGTGGTGTCCGGCGAGACGGTAATGGGATCGCGCACTACGCCGCTTTCGTATTTCTTCACCACCCGTACCTGGCGAGCCTGTTCCTCGGCAGTCATGTTCTTGTGCAGAATACCGATGCCGCCTTCCTGAGCCATGCTGATGGCTAAACGGGATTCCGTGACGGTATCCATCGCCGCAGAAACCAGGGGTATATTCAAACAGATATCCCGAGTGAGACGGGTCTTCAGCTGCACATCCCTGGGCAGGATTTCGGAATAGCCGGGCAGAAGGAGTACATCATCAAATGTGAGCGCTTCCTGAGCAATACGTAGCATGCAGTGTCAGCCTTGTTGCAGGGGGAGAAATTAAACGCGCAATTATAGCAAAGCTGCATGGCTGTTGAAATACAGGAAATGTCTGCAACTTGGCGATTGATGAGAAATCCGCGCGACACACGAGCGCGGCGGTGGCCGGCTCCCTGCGTCGGGTTAGTGCTGAATTGGGGTTTGGCAGGCTGTAATTAACGGCCATCTGTGCCGAATTGGTAACAATTTGGCACAATATGACTCCAACTTGACCCCTGCAGCCTCTTATAGGATGCCCATTGATACGTATAATCGGGGGGCGCATTAATACAGTGATAAGCACAGCGTGGCAGATCTCAAAAAACCAAGGACGCCTATGCAGATTGATCCATTCTTTCAGGTACCACAGCACCCGATTCAGACCTCGATGGGCACTGTGAACCTGCCAGTTCTGTTTAAAGAAGGAGACTATTGCATTGCTTTGTTCACCGCACCACGCAAGCGGGTGGAAGCATTGCTTGAAGGCACCAGCTTTGCCCCGGCCATGACCCTAGGCCCTTTTGCTACCGTAGGCCTGGTTATGGCCAAACATTCCATATGCAGCGAGAAGCCTTATAGTGTCGCGAGCTTTGCGATTCCGGTTTCCCGCCTGCAGGGGTTTCAGCCAGTATCCCCCTGGCGCGAGCTGTTCTTTCGCCCGGACCAGCGCCACATGGGCTTTTATATGCTCAATAGTCAGGTGAACAATTTGCGCATGAGTGTGGCGGGCGCAGAGGTCTGGGGGCACCCCAAATGCACCTCGAACATTGAGCTTAACCTGGATAAAAGCCGTATGGATTGCCGGGTGGATTGCATGACCAAGGGCACTCACCTGATGCGTTTTTCCGGTAAAGGATTTCGCTTCTGGAGCATTCCTGCCATGGGCTTCAATTTGTTTTCCATCCGTGGCAATCAGGTGATTCGAGCAATACTGGAGGTTCGCAGCAGCTTCACCGTACACCTGCCCATCGGCTTCAAGCTGACCTTGGGGGATCAGGATCATCCGGTTATCAACCCCCTGCGAGAGCTGGGGCTGAATGGAAGGCGGCCTTTAGTGGTACTGAGCAGTAATCGCTTTCAGGGCCGTTTACACGAGGGTGTGGTAATAGAGGATCTGTCCAGCGACAACACTCTGCCACCCGCCCAGATAATGAGCTCCACCTTGCGCGTTTAGAGCCGCACCCGATACACCTCGGATAAGGGAATTTTACGGCTGCGGGCAACTTTCAGGGCGCTTTGGGTCAGCGGGGTCATACCATCCCGTACTGCTTGCTCTGCAATGGCGTCTGCCGATACCTGCTGCGACAGTAAACCCCTCAGCAGGGGCGTCATAACCAGCAGCTCGTAGACCGCCATGCGACCGCTTACGCCGGTGTTATGACACAGATCGCAGCCTCGCCCTTTATAGAATACTTCGTCTTCCGCCACCCCCAGCAGTTTGCGCACAGAGGGGTCGATGGCCTCCTCTGCCAGGCAGTGCACACAATTACAGCGCACCAGACGCTGGGCCAACACCCCGATGAGGGAGCTGTTGACCAAATAAGGTTCCACACCGATTTCGGTCAGGCGGGTTACCGTGGTGGCGGCATCATTGGTGTGCAGTGTGCTCAGCACCAGATGGCCTGTAAGGGCGCTTTCCACCGCCATCTTGGCGGTTTCCTCGTCACGGATCTCGCCCACCATAATCACATCCGGATCGTGGCGCAGAATATGTCGCAACGCTCGGGCGAAACTGTAACCGGTGTCGTGATTCACCTGTATCTGGGAAATGCCGTCTACATGATATTCCACCGGGTCTTCTACCGTGATGACGTTGACGTTGGTAGAGCGGATATGATCCAGGGCGGTATACAGGGTGGTGGACTTTCCGGAACCGGTGGGGCCGGTGACGAGGAAGATGCCATTGTTGCGGGTCAGCAGATGCCGTAACTCTTCCGCATCGCGACCATCAAAACCGAGCCCCTCAAGGCTCTTCAGGGCAAACTGCGTGTCCAGCAGACGGATCACAACGCTCTCGCCGTGAATCATGGGAATAATAGACAGCCGCAGATCCACGGTTTTGTCCAGATAATGAATTCTGGAGCGGCCATCCTGAGGCAGGCGATGTTCCGAGATGTCCATATTACCGACGATTTTGATGCGGCTTACCACCGCTGGCAGCAGCTTCTTGTTGAAAGAGCGAATATGCTGCATCACACCATCCACTCGAAAATAAAGCTCCACCACGCTCTCCCGCGGG
This sequence comes from Ketobacter alkanivorans, assembly GCF_002863865.1. Classification (NCBI taxonomy): domain Bacteria; kingdom Pseudomonadati; phylum Pseudomonadota; class Gammaproteobacteria; order Pseudomonadales; family Ketobacteraceae; genus Ketobacter; species Ketobacter alkanivorans. The sequence goes on from NZ_CP022684.1 coordinate 1,263,013, forward strand.
CGAATGTGGATGTCCGAGGCACGACGCGCCATGGCATCGGAAATGACACTTTGCACCAACTGCACCACCGGACGCTCAGTGCCAAGCACTTCCTCGCTGTCGGCATCCAGGTGGAAGGGCTCATCGGAGGAGAATACCGCCAGATCATCCAGAGCGGACTGCATTTCCTGACCGCCATAATAGGAGCTGATGGCGTAGGCAATATCCTCCGAGGAGGCAATACAGAACTCCAGCACTTTACCGGTAATAAAGCGCAGCATGTTAATCAGCTCAGTGTCTGAAGGGTCGGTGACCGCCACCAATAAACGATCACTGTCCAGCAACACCGGCATCACCATGTGTTTACGGGCAAAGTGGCCCGGCACCACCGCCACGGCCTTGGGATCAACATCAAACTGACGCAGATTGACATAGGGAACCCCAAAGCGTTCGCACAACCCTCGCAACACGGCATCCCGGTTCAACACGCCCTGATCCACCAGAATTTCACCCAGCCGCTTGTGGCTGACGCTTTGCTCCCGCAGAGCACGGGTCAGCTGATCGGCGCTCAGCAACCCCAGCTCCTGCAGGATCTCACCCAGGGGGCGAGAGGTGAACTTGTAGAAGGATTGCTGGTGTTTGCGCAACTCTTCGGAATTGGATATGGGGTCGGAACAGCGACACTGGGGGCCGTGCTCCTTCTTTAGTGTTGCCATCATCGGGGTACTCTGCATTTCTAAAGACGGGGCCATTACAATAAGTATGGTTTAGATCCACAGAAAAACGAGGCTGGCTGCCACCCGCACTTGACCTGGGACAACCCCCCTCCCCATGAAGGGTTGTTAATGCGGGCCGCAAAGAGATAATGGCGGCCAATTCGGACAAATCCTACAATATATTGCCAGATGACTATGATAAGCCCGGCGTCAAAAATCCAAATCGACCCGTTTTTCCAGGTGCCGAGCTATGTCAAAGCAACGCGGTCGGGCAAGGTTCAACTGCCTGTACTGTATAAGGATTCCTCCTGTCTGCACGTTATTCTGAAGGTCAAAACCAGTCTGACCAAAAGTCTGTTAGTGGACTCCGGGCTGACACCGGCGCTCAAGATGGGCCAGCACACCCTGCTATCCCTAAGCGCTTTCGAGCACAGGCACAGCACCCTGGGAACCTATAGTGCGGTGCACCTAACCCTCCCATCCCTACGCAAAACCGGGTTTTATCGGCGCTCCGGCTGGCGCGAGCTGATTGCAAAAGGCGAGCAGCGTCATATGGCGTTTCTACTGCTGCAATCGGTAAACAACACCGCAGCGATAAATAACGCAGGCAAGGAGATTTGGGGGTTTCCCAAGCAGATGGCCAATATCGATATTGTATCCAACAGGCAGGTTATTGGTTTTGAAGTGAGGGATTCCGACAACCGCAAAACCATGCTGAGCTTCGGAGGCATGCCAAAAAAGATCATGCCCTTCCCCGCTTTTGATCTAACCCTGTATAGTCAGAACGAGCACGGGCTGCATAGAACCGTGATTAATGCGCGGGGGAAATACAACTTCCACCTGCCGTTGGGGTTTCGCATAGAGCTGGGGGATTCCGATTCCCCCTTGACCCGTACCCTGCGCCAACTGCAGATTGAGGATGCCCGCATCCTCAGTGTTCTCAACACACACAAATACCAAGCCCGCATGAACGAAGGTGTCCTGGTGGAATGCCTCGATGATCTTTAATTTTTGTTCAGCAATTTATCCAGTTTCTTCTGCAGCTTGCGTTTGACGCGATCCTCTTCCTCTTTGGCCTTTTCCTTTAACTCCAGCTCGAGCTGCTCTTGATCCTGGGCATCGAGGCCAACCTTATCGCCAATTTCTGCCGCGCTTTTATCCTTCAGTGCGTTAGAAGCAGCACCCCGCAGAATCGCCCCCATTTTCTTGGTGTCTGGGCGACACCAGTCTGCTGGAGATCCACTGAGCGCACCGGCGCAATGTACCGGCCAGCGGGTGCCTTTGAGGTATTTGTTGCGTTCAAGGGCCGATAGCACCACCCCGAAATCATAGTCGAACCCCTGATTCACCAGATCGACCTTACCGCTGGCATCAATGCCGCTCTCGCCGGTAAAGAATTCAAAGCGGGGCATGATCAAGTGGCCGTTTTCCAGCTTCGCGTTCGCCAACAGCTTGCTGATATCCGTATCCTTGCGCAGCTCTCTGGGCAAGTACTTTTGATATTGCGGCACCACCGATTCGAAGTTCCCTAGTTGCTCATGCAGGGCATCCACCACAATGCTGTTAAGGTTTACACCGTGCAGCACACCTTCATTAAGCTGAAGATTCATCTGGCCCAGCGCACTTTGCAGCAACCCATCCACGCTGTTACCGGTGGCTGTGGAGTTGACATCAAAAGAGGCTTTGCCCGACAGGAGGGCATCCTGCATAAAACGGGAGGACACACTGGTGAGTTCGACATCCTGCACTTTGAGAGAGGTGACCAGTTTGGGCAGATCGGTTTTGGCGTCAATAGTAACCTTGCCGTCCAACCGCCCCGCCAGCAACTGTGCCTGAATGGTGGATACGTCCACCACCCCGCGCTTGGCGCGGATGCGCAGCTCTATATCCCTGATCTCCTCTTGTTGTACGATCACACTGGTGGCGCGCAACCGTCCGCCTAAATCGAGGCTGCGCAACAGATCCAGCGGCAGCAGCTGCTCTGGCTCCTGGTTGGTTTGGGTTGTTGATGTGGGCTGCGCTTGCTGTGGCTCTGTGGCGGGAGGCAGGTAGTCATCCAGAATGATGCGATCCAGTAACACATCAAACTCCAACGCCTGGCTGGCGAAATCCGTTACCGCCAAAGAACCGGTTAAGGTACTTTGATCCAGTTTCAGCACCAAATCAGACACCGCAAGATGCTGTGCATTGCCATTGAACGACAGCGCCACTGACGCCTGTTTAAGCGCGGACTTGCTACTGGTTTCGGGTAACTGCACGGCAAACTGTTGCAACAGCTGAGGCAACTGCAAAGGTTGGGATTTGAGGGTACCACGGAAAGCAGGTGCGGTTGAAAGCGCCGCAGCAGAAACCTCGCCCGACAGCACACTATCGGCTAGTTGCACACGAGTCAGGTTAATGAGCGCCACATCCTTCGCCATATCCAGCTCAATAGCGGAATCCATCACAACCGCCAGCGGTGCATCCAGCAAGCCTTCAATATCCGCCTGTAACTGAAACGGCGAGATCCGATAAACCTGCTTTTGCAGATCCGGCAACAACTGGGTATCCAATACCAACTGTATCCTGGGCCCATCCACCTGCATCAGGCTGCCCTTCAACCGCACCACAATGGGCTCCGCCAGCTGCACGTTTTCCAGCTCCAGGCGATCAATAACCACCCCGATATCCGTACCACTGACAGCATCACGATAACGCAGGTTGGAATCCACTATACGAATCAGCGGAATGGAAAGCTCCGGCATGCTGCCGGCGGAGGATGATTCAGGCTTGGATTCAGATTGAGGATCGGACGAGGCAGGCGTCGTGCTGGTTTCAGAAGTCGTCGGTAACTGCCAGTTGGGGTGCCCCTGCTCATTCACCAGTAATTGCGCGTCCAGCCCCTCCAGCAGAAGCTGCTGCACCTTGAGCTGACGAGAAAACAACGGCATCAGCTCCACGCCTACCGCCAATTTACGCAGATTCAGAAAAGCGGATTGATCCGGCGCGGCAACCACAGACACCGCTTCGGACTGAAAGCCCAGTACCGGATAGAAGCTCCAGCTCAGCTCCCCATCAAGGGAAAGCTGATAACCGCTGGCATCTTCCACCAAGGCGCTGATCTGTGCTTTGAAATCGTTGGGATCGATAAAAAAGCGCAATACCACCACAGCAACCAGCAGTATTAATACCAACACTGCCAGCAGCAACCCAATCCACTTCAGCACACGCATTTGGGGTTTCCTTTAAAAAGAACGACCCCAATACACTATGCAAAGCGAGGCAATCACGCAAAAGATTTTGTGCAATTAACCGGTGGAATCAGTGCACCAGTACAGAAACCGGGACATCAACCCGATTGCCATCACGGGTGATTTGCACCACAGCGCCATGAATACCTGCAGGCAACTCAGCTCCGGTAAACGACACCCGCCAGCTGCCGGTGCCGTCAAACTCAAGATCCAGCCAACCGGTTTGCGCTGTACCATAGGCCACAACCATGGTCGGTGCGGTATCCGTTACGGCATTGCCATCCACCAATACTTGCTTAGGTGCCTGGGCCAAGCCATCGCCCTGATCAAACTCGAAAACCACCGGTGTTTGGATGCCCTCCACACGGTCTAGCGTAATGCGCGTTTCACCGAACTGACGGGCTACAATACCCAGGCCGGGGGAAAACCACATAGTGGTAGAGATCACAGGGAAGCGCTGCACCACCACAATCCCTTCCAGCAGCACGACATAATCAATATCCAGCGCTATCTCGACAGCGGGCACCATGCCCAGCTGCCCGGCATTGACCATGGACTTGGCAATCACTCGGGACTCCCAGTCATAGTCCACGGGTAGCGCTTCTCCAGTACTTAATTCTATTAGATCGGCTTTGGAAGCCGGGAACGTGTTTTGACCCGCATCGGTGGCATGATTGTAGAGACGCCTCAAAGTATGGAACTCGACTCGAGCTTCATAATCGGCGACTGAAGGTATAGAGATAGGAAAAACGAAACCGCCGTAACGAATTTCATCATCTGTTAGCTGAAAGTACTCTTCACTGGGCATGCTGGTGGACGTGTGCGTCATGGCAACCATACTGCGCGCGCGAATCGTGCGCCCGGTCTCGAACGTCACCTGATCACCATTGCTGTAATGCCAAATCACCCCCTCGGCGACAGGGAAGTACAGATTGCCGTCCAGCAGCACCGTAACAGGATCAACCGGATCAACTGGATCAACCGGGGTACCCGTATCGTCAGGTGTGTCCGTGCCACTGTCAGCGTTTCGTTCAACCGAAGAGGAGTTCGTGCCACCACCGCTACATGCGATCACCCCCATGATCAGCGGCAGCAACAAAAAGGCCTTCAAGTGATTCATTATGCATCCCTTTTATTCGTTATTTTTTGCGCATCCTGCCATAGCTTGACGGCGGATTCATTGGGAATTTTGTATCACTGGACAGACGGACACCTTTATAAAACCATTAAGAGCTGGCTCGAGCATGAAGCTTCATCACCTGTTGCCGCAGCCATAGATTGGCGGGGTCCTCCTGTACCGAAACATGCCAATACATATAACTGGCCACGGGCCGTAATTCGACCGGAATCGGCCATATTTTGAGATCATGATAATGCTGATTGCGAATGGCGTAGTTCTCCGGCACGGTGAGCAGCATTTCGGAATGAGCCACCGTACTGAGCGCCACAAAATAATTCTGACAACGCATGCCGATATTGCGGTGATACCCCAACCGCCCCAGCTCAAAATCCTCCACCACCGGGCCGCTGCGCCGGGAAGACACCACAATATGCCGCAGCTGCAGATACTTCTCCAGATCCAGCCCACCCTCTAAAAGTGGGTGCCGTTGGCGGGACACCACCACAAAATCGTCCTCCAGCAGCACCTCGTGCCGGATACTGGCTCCCACCGGCAGCAGCACATCAAACGCCAAATCCAGCCGCCCCGCAGCCAGCTCCGCCTCCATATCCCTGCGCGGAATTCGCACACTGGTGAACTGCATCAACGGCGCCTGAACCACCAACTCCGCCACCAGCTCAGGCAACAACACCGATTCCACCACGCCCCGCATCCCCAGCACCAACTGCTTGCTGTTGGTGGCTGGATCAAATGCCTGGGGGGTGGCCAGGGTAGTCTGCAAATGGCTCAGCGCCTCCCGCACCGGCTGGATGATAGAACGCACCAGCGGCGTGGGCACCATACGATTTCCTGCCCGCACAAATAGTTGATCGCCGTATACCTCCCGCAATCGGGCCAGCGCATGGCTTACCGCAGGCTGAGTCAGGCTGAGTTTGGTCGCCGCTCGGGTAATGGACTCCTCCCGATAGATCGCATCCAACACCACATACAGATTCAGATCCACCTTACCTATATGCACAGAATTAATACCTTTCCATTATTACTATTCATTGGCCTTATTATGCCTACTTCTCTACTCTATGGGCAAATCACAAAAAGGAGTCCGCCATGGATTTTTCCCATTCCCCAAAAGCGCAGGAAATGATTGCCCGAGTAAAAGCTTTTATGGATGAGCACATCATCCCCAACGAGCTGAAATACATGGAGCAGGTAGACGAGCACAATGGCGACTGGACCAAATGGCAGGTTCCCGCCCTGATGGAAGAGTGGAAAGAGCGTGCCAAGGCGGAAGGCCTGTGGAACCTGTTTCTGCCGGATGAGCACTACGGCGCAGGCCTCACCAACAGCGAATACGCCCCGCTGGCAGAGATCATGGGCTATTGCCCCTTTGCTTCGGAGGCCTTTAACTGCAGCGCACCGGACACCGGCAACATGGAGGTGCTGTTTAAGTACGGCTCCGAACAACAGAAAAAGCAATGGCTGGAACCTCTGCTGGAAGGCACCATCCGCTCGGTATTTTTTATGACTGAGCCGGGCGTGGCCTCCTCCGACGCCACCAATATGGAAGCCACCTGTGTGGTGGAAGGCGACGAAGTCGTCATCAATGGCCGCAAATGGTGGAGTTCCGGCGTAGGCCACCCTGACTGCAAAGTGGGCATCTTCATGGGTGTCACCGACCCGGAAGCCCCTCGCCATAGCCAGCACTCCATGGTACTGGTGCCACTGGACACCCCCGGAGTGAAAATCGAGCGCATGCTACCGGTGTTCAACCGTTACGACGCACCAGAAGGTCATGGCGAAGTATCCTTCACCAACGTGCGCGTCCCCATCGAAAACATCATCGCGGGCCCCGGTCGTGGCTTCGAAATCGCGCAAGGTCGCTTAGGGCCAGGCCGCATCCACCACTGCATGCGTCTTATTGGCGCTTCCGAACGGGGCCTCAAGCATTTGATCGAACGCTCCCTGGAACGGACTGCTTTCCACAAGCCACTGGCCAAATTGGGTGGGAATGGCGACATCATCGCCAATTCACGAGTGGAAATCGACATGGCACGGCTGTTAACTCTCAAAGCCGCCTACCTGATGGACACCGTTGGCGTGTTCGGCGCGATGACCGAAATCTCCGCCATTAAGGTGGTAGCACCAAATGTTGCAACAAAAGTGATCGATGCGGCCATTCAAATCCATGGTGGAGGTGGTGTATCTAATGACTTCCCATTGGCACTGTTATACGGCTATGCCCGGGTACTGCGCTTGGCAGACGGCCCAGATGAAGTTCATCGTGGCCTGATTGCCCGTATCGAACTGAACAAATACAAGTGAGGAACGACATGAACAGTGCAGTAAAAGTGGTCGCCATTACCGGTGGAGCAAGTGGTCTGGGCAAAGCCATGGCCCTGCGTTATGCAACAGCAGGCTGGCGGGTTGCCATTGCCGACATCAATGATGAGCGCGGCGCGGAAACCCTCAAAGAACTGCAAGCCCTCACCGGTGATGCGTTCTATCAGAAGGTGGATGTACGGGATGCCGCCGCCATTGAAGCCTGGCGCGATGCTATTATCGAGCGCTGGGGGCAAGTGGATGCGGTCATCAACAACGCCGGTATCGCTTCCCATGGCGGCATTGCCGAAAGCTCACTGGAAGACTGGGACTTCGCCATCGACATCAATTTGATGGGGGTGGTACGGGGTTGCAAACTGTTCAGCCAAGTGATGAAGCAGCAAGGTTTTGGTCATATCGTCAATATCGCCTCCATGGCCGGGCTGATTCACTCTCCTGAAATGAACAGCTACAACGCCACCAAGGCTGCGGTTGTGGCACTGTCAGAGACCATGCTGTTCGAGCTGGCACCTTTTGGCATCGGCATTACCGTGGTGTGCCCCGGCTTCTTCCAAACCAACCTGGCAGAATCCACTCGCTCACCGGATAACCACGCCCAGGCCCATGTGAGTAAGATGCTGGCTACATCGGACATCACCGCCGACGATATCGCAGATCAGGTTTTCGCAGCTGTGGCAAACAAACAGTTTATGCTGTTACCCCACAAATCCTATCGCAACACCTGGTACTGGAAGCGGTTTATGCCAACACTGTATAACAATAAAATGGGGCAATACGGCGCCAAGCTAGCAGCCATGCGCCAACGATCATAAACGCAATCATAAGAATTTGATGGAGTGACTACATGAGTGAAGTGTTAGACCAAGCCGGGAAAGTCCGGGAAGGGGAAGAACTGGATCCGAAAATCATCACCGATTACGTGAAGTCGGTAGTACCGGACGTACAAGGCGATGCCGTGATCAAACAGTTCCCCGGCGGGGCCTCCAACCTCACCTATTCAGTAAAATTCGAAAACAAAGATTACATTCTGCGCCGCCCGCCTTTTGGCACCAAAGCCAAATCAGCCCACGACATGGGGCGCGAATTCAAGGTGATGAGCAAACTGAAACCGGTTTACGCCTACGTGCCGGACATGATTTCGTTTTGCGAAGAACAAGGCAGCCCACTGGACTGTGAGTTCTATATCATGGATCGTCTCGTCGGCATCATTCCCCGCGCCGACATGCCCAAGGGTGTCGAACTGACTCCCGAGCAAGCCCGCAAACTCAGCGAAAACTTCGTGGATCGTTTTGTAGAACTGCACGGCGTCGATTATGAAGCTGCCGGTTTACAGGATCTGGGTAAAGGCGATGGCTACGTGGTACGCCAGATCGAAGGTTGGTCAAAACGCTTCCTGGCCGCTAAAACCGACGATGTACCCGATTTCGAAAAGATCATGGCGTGGCTGCACAGCAACATCAAAGATCAGATCAAGGTCTGCGTCATCCATAACGATTACCGAATGGACAACGTGGTACTGAGCCCTACCGATCCTACTGAAGTGATCGGAGTTCTGGATTGGGAAATGGCTACTCTGGGCGATCCGTTGATGGATCTGGGCAATTCACTGGCCTATTGGGTAGAAGCCAATGATCCACCGGCCCACCAGATGATGCGCCGTCAACCCACGCATCTGCCTGGCATGATGACCCGCGACGAAGTGGTCGCCCATTACTGCGCCAAAACCGGTTTGCGCGCCGAGGATTTCCTGTTCTATCGGGTTTATGGTGTATTCCGCCTGGCGGTTATTCTGCAGCAAATCTACTATCGCTTTTATCACGGTCAAACCAAGGATCAGCGCTTCAGTGCCTTTGGCATGATGGTGAAACTGTTGGAAGAACAGTGTAACGAACTGCTGCAAGAAGCTGGCGAGTTTTAATGGCTGCGATTTACTTTATCCGCCACGGGCAAGCGTCGTTTAACAGCGACAATTATGACAAGCTCAGCCCCACTGGCATCAAGCAAGCACACGCATTGGGCACCGCGCTGAAACAGCGCGGCGTTCAGTTCGATGCCGTCTACGCGGGTTCCATGGTGCGCCATGCAGAAACCGCAGAAGGCTGCCTGACCGCCATGGGATGTGACTTAGATCCCGTGATTATTGATGGTTTCAACGAATACGATCACGAAGAGGTTCTGTTCAAACACCGGCCCGAGTTCAGCAATAAACTCAATTTGGCAGAATACCTCGCCCAACACCCCAATCCGCACAAAGCGTTTCAGGCAGAATTTGAACTGGCCCTGCATCGCTGGCGTGGTGGTGATTACGATCATGAATACGATGAAACCTGGCAACATTTCAATCAACGCTGCGTTAACGCGTTAAATCAGGTGAGAAACAACCGCAACGCAAAGTCGATTGCGGTATTTTCCTCCGGCGGCCCCATTTCCGTCGTCACCGGACACTGCCTGGATTTAAACGATGCCCACATTGCAGAACTCAGCTGGTCAATCATGAACTGCTCTATCACCAGCCTGCTGTACAATAAAGACAAAATAACACTGCGTTACTTTAATGATTTTTCCCACTTCGAGTACGGTGAAGATAAATCATTACTTACCTATCGCTAATAAAAAAATGATCCCAAAGAGGCCCAATCCATGGACATGAAAAAACCTTTTGATTTGAGCGGCCGCGTTGCCCTGGTCACCGGCGCATCCCGAGGCATTGGCGAGAGCATCGCCAAGTTGCTGGCAGGGAATGGTGCTCATGTCATCATCTCCAGCCGCAAAATTGATGACTGCCAACGTGTCGCTGATGAAATCAAAGCCGATGGCGGCAGCGCAGAAGCCTATGCCTGCCACATTGGCGACATGGAACAGATCGCGGGGATCTTTAATCACATCCGTGAAAGCCACGGCAAACTGAACATTCTGGTGAACAACGCTGCGGCTAACCCATACTTTGGCCATGTATTGGATACCGATCTGGGTGCCTATCAAAAAACCGTTGATGTGAACATCCGCGGCTACTTCTTTATGTCGGTGGAAGGCGGCAAACTGATGCGCGACAACGGCGGTGGCTCCATCATTAACGTGGCCTCAGTGAACGGCATCATCCCGGGCCCCATGCAGGGTATCTATTCCATCACCAAAGCAGCGGTCATCTCCATGACCAAAACCTTCGCCAGAGAATGTGCCGGTGCTGGAATCCGAGTTAACGCCTTACTGCCCGGTGCTACCGATACTAAATTCGCGCAAGCCCTGGTGAAAAACGATGCAATTTTGAACCAACTGTTGCCCCATGTACCGCTCAATCGAGTGGCCCAGCCAGACGAAATGGCGAGTGCGGTTTTATATCTGGCTTCGGATGCCTCCAGCTACACCACCGGTACCAGTCTGGCGGTGGATGGTGGATATTTAATAGGCTAAACCGATTCGAAATATAGAACCTCTCTGCTTAAAACGAGAGGTTCTATCAACCCCCACCCCTGACGCTTTTATACTCTTCTTATATCTTTTCCGTCTGCTAAAACGTCCGTTATTTGCTTTGGCTATAACAAAAGATTCTGTTACAAAGCGCCGCATTGACGCTACCGCTGGATAGTCGCACCATGGGTCAGGTCAGCACGCAACATTGCGCGACTGATCTGTTTTCATACGCAAGATAAGAACAGGAGACAAGATCATGAAAGTGACGTTCAATAAGGATGTACTGTTCAGCCTTACCAGCAAAGAAGAAGAAAAAATGCTGGAAGCCCTACACGAATATCTCGATTACATGTTTTTCGCTAACTAGTTTCTCGTAAACGAGCAAGGCGAACCGAATTTGTAAAAAGGCTTCCTTAGGGAAGCCTTTTTTTGCAGCCGACTTTAACCAATCAGAGCGCGTCCAGCCAATCAGCAATAGCTGGGTAGGATACGGTCGGTGCCTGGTTGCCGTTCACTACGTCGATATGACCACTGTTGGGAATTTCGATCCATTCATCCTGGGGATGATGTGTTTTTCCCTCAAATAAAATGCCAACCATGGTGTCGGTATCCACCAGCCCCGATGCATCGGAAAACACGGAATAAGCCGGTGCGGTCATGCGCGACATATGATCTTGGTAGTAATAGTACCCATCATCCGTTCTGCGATCTGGTGGGTTGATCAAATCCTGGTTTTCCTCTCCATTGCGCCAATGCTCGCGAAACTCGCCATTGATCGCCCAGTCGGAATATTGCGCCGTCACCCCCATATAAAAACTGGAAAACACCATACGGGCATGAAAGTCTTCTACATAGCCATTCATGTTGGCGGTGCGCCAAAAGTCCAGCCCGCCAAACACATTAGCCCATTGCGGCAAGTAACTGGGGAACGCGTCAGCCAACCCGGTAACCAGCTTAAAGGTAAGATCGATACCGCCAGACACGATCACCGGCGGCAACAACGACAGCACCCAGGGTAACACCGAGTCCAGGTCTACCAATACCGGCTGCACCAGCGCCTGAAAAAAGGCTCGGCTATCCAGTAACCAACTGTACGGATAATAGGGTATGCCTGCAGGATCCAAGGCAAGATAGCCCGCCACATTGGCATTACGTTCTGCAGCCAGCTCAGGGCTGGACGTCACATGGGGTAAATAGTCGCCTGCGGCCACCACGGCTGCATCCATGGTGATACCCTGCAGGTAAAGATAGCCACACAGACCCCCGGTGGAGTGCCCACCGATTACCGGCTTCTTGCCAGTCACGCTGCGAACCTTATCCACCGCTGCAGGAAAGTCCAAAGCACACCACACGTCCAGGTTGCTATTGCCATGGCCGTGCTCACTATCGAAATCCCCACGCCCTACGCCACGGTAATTAGGCATCCAGACATCATAACCACGCAGATACAGGTAGTGCGCCAAGCTGAAAAACTTCAGATTATCATCTTGAATAACTGGATCTTGTTTGGCCCATTCCGGCGCATCCTGCGGCAGCTTATAGTGATAGCTGTTAAGCCACGGGGGAGAATAAACATCGAACTGATTGTTGTTGAGGGTAATACCAGGGAACAACACCACCGGCGTGCCATCACTGAATTCATAGCCTGATGTGGGCCGATAGCGACGCATTTTAATATCAATGCCATCGGCAGTATTAGCCACGTAAAGGCCAATCTCTCTATTATCTGCACCGCAACCAGACAGCGCCACAACAAGGCACAGCAGCCAGCCTATCCCTATCGTTGGAAACCTACCCATATCCCTTCCCCGTTATTATTTATGTGCGCACACAAACCGAAAGGCCACTGATAGAGCCTTCAAATGTGCTGCTACATTAATCGCTGGGCAAGAGTCTGGGCAATACAGGAGAGCGCTGTGGCATAGACCATTAACCAAAATGGCCTGTCCACATCGGTGAACAGGCCATTTCGACCTAGAGGCTATCCATCCAATCAGCTATGGCCGGAAACGAGATGGTGGGAGCACTGTTTCCGTTTACAATATCCACATGGCCTGAGTTGGGCACTTCGATCCATGCGTCTTTGCTGTTATAGGTTTTTCCGTTGTAGATGGTATCCACCATGGTAGCGGTATCCACCAAGCCTGAGTGAGATGAGAACACCGAAAAAGCCGGTACCGTCATCCGCGACATATAGTCGTTGAAGTAATAGTAACCATCACCGGGTGTGCGGCCAGGGGGCACCACTCGATTGGCATTCTCCTGTCCATTTTGCCAGTGTTCTCTGAATTCGCCGTTGATGCCCCAGTCAGCATATTGGGCAATGCCGCCAAGATAGAAACTCGATAGCGCAATTCGGGCAACGAAATCCTCAGCATATGGATCCATGTTCTCAACGCTCCAGAAATCCAGAGCACCGAACAAATCAGCCCAATGAGGCAGATAGCTGGGGAACGCATCCGCCAAGTTGCCGATAATCGTAAACACCAGGTTAACTGCCCCGGAGGTGATGGCCGGTGGCACCAACGACAACACCCACGGCATGATGGCATCAAGGTCAATCAGAACTTCCAGGGCAAGGATATCGAATATCAAGGCGTTATCGATCAGCCACTCATAGGCCAGAATCGGCGAACCTGCAGGATCAACCCCCACAAAACCAGACACATTGGCATTACGCTGGGCCGCCAGTGCCGCACTGGAGGTCACATGGGGCAGGTATTCTCCGGCTTTCACGACATTGGCATCCATGGTGATGCCTTGAAGGTAAAGGTAGGCGCACAAACCGCCAGTGGAGTGGCCGCCAATCACCGGTTTCTTGCCAGTTACCGCACGCACTTTGTCTACCGCCGCGGGGAAATCCAAAGCACACCAAACATCAAGGTCGGTGTTGCCATGACCGTCTTCACTGGCGTAGTCATCACGGCCCACACCTCGATAGTTCATCATCCATACGTCATAGCCGCGCAGATACAGATAGTGGGCCATGCTGAAGTATTTCAGGTTGTCATCACGGATAGTGGGATCGTTACGAGCCCAGGCAGGCGCATTCGATGGCAGCTCATAGTGATAGCTGTTCAACCAGGGCGGTGAATACGTATCCCATTGGTTGTTGTTCATGGTGATGCCGTTGGCCAGCAGTATCGGCATTCCGGAGCGATAGCTATGCCGGGGAGTAGGACGATAGCGTTTCATCCCGATCTTCACACCATCAGCCGTGGTGGCGTTATAGAGCCCTTCGACACCAGCGCCGCCGCACCCTGTAATCAGAAAAACAAAGCACACCAGCATGGCTGTGCCCGATATTTTTATTATCTTCATTGGTTGCCCTACCCTGAACGGTTGTTTTTGTTGTTATGGACTACAAAATCATACTAGCAAGGCGCTTCAGATGGGTTTTGTTCAATCAGGCCAGAGGGCAGGAAAAATTGTATCTATTGGTAAAGTTTTTGTTTATGCATCAATAAGGGGCGCATAACAAAAAGCTCCCCCTCGTAACTAAAAAAGGCCCCCCTAATAAGGGAGGCCTTCGTTGTCTCATCCCATTGCAGGATGATTTTTTATACTTACAGATTGCTTACAGGGTATCTAACCAGTTAGCGATTGCAGGGAAGGAAATGGTAGGAGCGCCATTACCGTTCACTACGTCAACGTGACCGGAATTAGGTACTTCGATCCACGCATCTTTGCTGTTGTAGGTTTTGCCGTTGTAGATAGTGTCAACCATGGTCGCAGTGTCAACCAGGCCAGAGCTGGCAGAGAACACAGAGAACGCAGGTACAGTCATACGTGACATATAGTCATTGAAGTAGTAGTAGCCATCGCCAGGAGTACGGGCAGGTGGTACAACCAGGTTGCGGTTTTCCTGGCCATTCTGCCAATGCTCACGGAATTCACCGTTGATACCCCAATCAGCGTACTGAGCGATACCACCCAGATAGAAGCTGGAGAACGCGATACGGCCAGTGAAGTCTTCTACATATGGATCCATGTTCTCAACACTCCAGAAATCCAGAGCACCGAACAGGTCAGCCCAGTGAGGCAAGTAGCTGGGGAACGCATCCGCCAGGTTGCCGATGGTTACGAATACCAGATCAATTGCACCGGACGTAATGGCAGGTGGGAACAAAGACATAACCCAAGGCATTACCGCATCCAGATCAATCTGCACTTCCAAAGCCAGAATATCGAAGATCAGAGCGTTATCAATCAACCACTCATAAGCCAGGATAGGTGAGCCAGCAGGGTCAACACCCATGAAACCGGACACGTTGGCGTTACGCTGAGCAGCCAGTGCAGCACTGGACGTTACGTGAGGCAGATATTCACCAGCTCTCACAACGTTGGCATCCATGGTGATACCCTGGAGGTACAGGTAAGCACACAGACCACCGGTTGAGTGACCACCGATAACCGGCTTCTTGCCAGTCACGGAACGCACTTTGTCTACCGCAGCAGGGAAATCCAGGGCACACCACACGTCAAGGTCAGTGTTACCGTGGCCATTTTCACTGGCGTAATCATCACGGCCTACGCCACGATAGTTCATCATCCATACGTCATAGCCACGCAGATACAGATAGTGCGCCATGCTGAAGTATTTCAGGTTGTCATTACGGATGGTGGGATCGTTACGAGCCCAGGCAGGCGCGTCCGAAGGCAGCTCATAGTGGTAGCTGTTGAGCCAAGATGGAGAATAAACATCCCATTGGTTGTTGTTCAGAGTGATACCGTTAGCCAACAGGATTGGCATACCGGAACGATAGCTGTGATTAGGAGTCGGACGATAGCGCTTCATCCCAATTTTCACGCCATCGGCAGTCGTTGCATTATAAAGGCCTTCGACACCATTGCCGCCACAACCGGTTAATACGATTGCGACACACATCAACAGAGCACTGCCTAGTGGTCTTATCAGTTTCATAGATTACCCTACCCTAGATTCTTCTGTATTTAATATTGTTGTTATCCGCTTAGTTGTTTTCTGATCATTAATACATGATGTGCAGGATTAGAAAACTACTAAACCATGCTAACAAAGTTCAATTCGAGGCATTTGTATCCGTGGGACAGATAGGGCCAAGAGGTGTCCATTTCCAGCCAAAATTTACACAAAATAGCGTTTTTTATGTTAATGCTTGTAACCCGTAACTATTTACTCTGTAACAGGTTTTGCTCTGATCTTGCTATTAAATCAAGTGATCTAGCCCGAAATGACGTAATTGAGTATGATGCGGCCATGACTGCATACGATTCCGAAATTCAAACCCCCCAAGCTCAGCAGCGCCACGTATTTTCGGTGTCGGAGCTGAACAACAGCGCCAAGACCCTGCTGGAGAGTCAGTTTCCTGCCATTTGGCTGGAAGGCGAGATATCCAACCTGGCCCAACCCCGTTCCGGCCATATTTATCTGACCCTGAAAGATGACCAGGCCCAGCTGCGAGCGGCCATGTTTCGCGGTAACAACATCCGCCTCAAGTTTCGCCCCAAAGATGGCATGCAGGTTCTGGTAAGAGGCAGGCTGAGCCTGTTCGCCCCCCGTGGTGATTACCAGCTGATCATCGACCAGATGGAAGAGGCCGGGCTGGGGGCTCTGCAACGAGCCTTTGAACAACTGAAGACAAAGCTGGCCGAAGAGGGTCTGTTCGACGAGTCTCGCAAGCAACCGGTTCCCAGCCGCCCTGGCCGCATTGGGGTCGTCACCTCCTCCTCAGGGGCCGCCATTCACGATATTTTGTCTGTTTTGCAGCGCCGGTTTCCACTGACTGAAGTGGTGCTTTATCCCACCCTGGTGCAGGGTGAAGAAGCCGCTGCCAACATTTGTGCCGCCATCGCCAGCGCCAATCGACGCCAGGAATGCGATGTGTTGATCGTAGGCAGGGGTGGCGGATCACTCGAAGATTTATGGTGTTTCAACGATGAACGGGTGGCCCGCGCCATTGCAGGCAGCGCATTACCGGTGGTGTCGGCCGTGGGCCATGAGATCGACTTCACCATTGCCGATTTTGTGGCAGACGCCCGTGCGCCAACGCCTTCGGCTGCTGCAGAAATGCTAAGCGGCAGCGCCCAAGAACTGTTGGAGAGCATCCGCAGCTACGAAGACTGGCTCACCACCTACATAGGCCGCAGCCTACAGGAGCGACAACAACAACTGGACTGGCTCAAACGCCAACTCAAGCACCCCGGCAAGCGCCTGGAAGAACATGCCCAACGCCTGGATGAGCTGGAACTGCGCCTGCGCCAGTCCATCAAGCGTAAGTTGCAGTTGCAGCACAGCGAACTCGGCACCGCCCAGGCCCGCCTGCTGAGCCGCACCCCCAGCCACCGCATCAGCGCGGGGCAAAAAGATCTCGCCAACCTGGGCTCGCGCCTGCAACGCAGCTTTGCCCACAGCATGGAGGCCAACAAGCGGGATCTGCGCAACCTGGCACTGCGGCTCAATACGATCAGCCCCTTGGCCACCCTCAGCCGTGGTTACTCTATAACCAAGTCTGAGCAAGGCGACATCCTGCGCTCGGCCAGCCAAGTGCAACCTGGGGATTCCATTCGAACCCAGCTGCACCAAGGCACACTGATTTGCTCTGTGAATAAAGTAGAGCCCCCTGCCTAAGGCAACAAACTGCTACAATCAGATGATTCACATTCATCCGAGAACAGCATCCCATGGCATACAAGGGCCCCTCTCTACAGGCACTGCGGGTATTTCAGGTGGCAGCACGCCACCTCAGTTTTAAGCTGGCCGCGTCCGAGTTGAATGTCACTCCGTCTGCCGTGAGCCATCAAATCAAAGCCCTTGAAGAGCAACTGCAGTTCAATTTGTTCAGACGCCTGAATCGAGCCCTCAGCCTTACCCCGGCGGGGCTGGAATTGCTGGATGCCGTGGATCAGCATCTGTCCCAACTGGAGCGGGCCACCAACGACGTAATCCGCCGCCACGGCGCACCCTCCATCCGCGCCCATATCCTGCCCTTTATGGCCACAGAAATCGTGATCCCCAAGCTGTATCACTTCCAACAGGCCCACCCCGAGGTGGAGCTGCGCATTGAAACCAGTTACAGCGCCAGTGAACAGTTCACCCTATCCGGCTGCGATATAGGGGTACGTTTTGGTGACGGCAACTGGCCCGGACTGATCGCAGAGAAACTGATGGAAATCAGGGTAACCCCCGTGTGCTCACCGGAATTCCAACGCCAGCACCAACTGCAGACCCTGGCGGATATCAGGGGTAAAACCCTGATCAACCTGCCGATGGAGCCGGATCCTTGGCAACGGCTGGCTGAAGAAGTAGGCATGGCGCCCCTCCCCCCCCACCCAGAGCTGACCCTGGATAATTACCTCAGTAACCTTACCGCTGCGGAGCAAAACCTGGGTTTGGCCCTGGGGCTGCTACCCATGGCCTTTCCGTGGCTGCAGAAAAACCGCCTGATCGCACCTTTTGACATACACTTTCAGATAGACCAGTCGTACTGGGTGGTATACCGGCCGCAGGATGCGGATCGGCCGGAAATTCAGATATTTAAGCACTGGTTGCTCGGGTTGTTCGAGCAGCTGCAACGACAATCAGATGAGTTTTATTCATTTGAAGCACAAAAGGTTTCGTTTGTGAGCCAGCCACATTCTGGCTAGCCTGATAACCTGTGACACTAAACCGTGCACGCTCATAAATTATAAAAAGGCGTTCAACCATCATGCTGCAGGACCGTCTCAATCACTACTTTGTGCATCACCCCATGCTGATTATCCTGGCTTGCCTGGGTATAGTGATCGCCTTGGGGGCGGGGCTGCCACCCCAGGTCACCACCGATTTCGAAGAGTTCTTCCCTGATAGTGACGACAACCTGGTGGCCTACCACGACCTGCAAACCACCTACACCAATGTAGACAACGTATTCTTTGCCATCGCCCCCAAGAGCGGCATCGTGTTCAGCCAGGACACCCTGACGATTATCGCGGAGATGACTGAACAGGCCTGGCAGCTGCCCTACTCCCAACGGGTCGACTCCATTACCAACTTCCAACACACCATCGCCGAAGATGATGATCTGCTGGTGGACGATCTGATTCCCGATCCGGCCAACGCCTCCGCTGCCGAGTTGGCGGACGCCAAAGCCATCGCACTGGCAGAGCCCCAACTGGTGAATCGCCTGCTGTCGCCCACGGCCCATGTGGCGGGCATTAACGTCATTGCCAACTTTCATCAGGCGGAGGACAAAAGCACAGCCATTCCTCAGGTAGTACAGTCTGCCCGAGAGTTCATGGCTGACTTTCAAGCGAAATACCCACAGGTGGACATCTACCTGGTGGGCAAAGCCATGAACAACAACGCCTTCAAAGAAGCCACTCTATACGACATGAAAACCCTGGTGCCGATCGCCTTCCTGTTTGCGATGGCCTGCATTCTGGTGTTTATGTTTGTTGCCAGTGGCAGCATTATTACCAGTTTAATGGGCACCCTCACCACCCTCGCTGTGATCATCACATCCGTCGTCGCCGCCATGGGTGCCATGTCCTGGCTGGGTATCCACATATCCCCACCGGTGGCTAATGCCCCCACCATGATCCTGACCCTGGCCATCGCCGACAGCATGCACCTGCTGGCTACCTACTTCCAGAACATGCAAAAAGGCATGCAAAAGCAGCAGGCGATGGAGCAAAGCTTAAGCCTCAATTATCAGCCGGTGATGCTTACCAGCCTCACCACGGTGATTGGCTTTCTGTCGTTGAATTTCAGTGAGTCGCCCCCCTTCCGCGATCTTGGAAATGTGGTGGCCATTGGTGTATTTGCCGCCTGGTTGTTCTCCATCGCACTATTGCCCGCCATGGTGATGCTGCTGCCTTTCAACATCAAGGCCAGCAAAGTCAAACAAGGCCAGAGCAGCGACCGCCTTGCCAACTTCGTAATCAAGCGCCGGGTTCCCGTGTTTATTGTCTCCAGCATACTGATTGTTGTGAGCACCTCTTTCCTGTTTGACAATCGCCTCAATGATGTATGGGCAGAATATTTTGATGAACGCACCCAGGTACGCATTCATTCTGATTTTGTGCGAGAGAACCTCACCACAAACAACACTATTTCGTTCTCCCTCAGGTCGGGCGAAGAAGGCGGCATCAGTGATCCTGAGTTTTTAAAACTGGCGGAAGGGTTCGCGCGCTGGTTGGAATCCCAGAGGGAAGTAATCCACGTGGCCACCTATACCGACATTATGAAACGGCTCAATAAAACCATGCACGGAGATGATCCTGCTTGGTACAAACTGCCCGACAACCGCGAGCTGGCCGCACAATACTTACTGCTGTATGAGTTTTCACTGCCCTTTGGACTCGACACAAACAACCTGTTGGATACTGCAAAGTCATCGACTCGCATAACAGCCATCGTAGGTGATTCTTCTACCGACAATATTCTCGGCCTGCAGCGACGGTCTCAGGAGTGGTTGAAACAAAATGCGCCGTCGACCATGTTCCACCCCGGCACCAGCTCCGACATCATGTTTGCCCACATGGGGTACAGTAACATCCGCAGCATGCTGGAAGGCTCGGCACTGGCGCTGCTGATCATATCCCTGATCCTCGGTTTTGCCCTGCGCTCAGTAAAGTTCGGGCTGATCAGCCTGATTCCAAATCTGATTCCGGCTGCTGTAGGCTTTGGAGTGTGGGGGCTGTTGGTAGGGCAAATCGGGCTTGGCCTCTCTGCCGTTGCCGGTATGACCCTGGGCATCGTAGTGGATTACACCGTGCACTTCCTCAGCAAATATCTGCGCGCCATGCGAGAGCAGAATTTGAGCGAACCGGATGCGATCCGCTATGCCTTCCGCACCGTCGGGACCGCCCTGTTCGTCACCACTCTGATACTGACTGCCAACTTCGGCGTACTGGCACTGTCGGATTTTCGTCTCAGTGCAGACATGGGGCTGCTGACAGCAGGCACCATCATCGTGGCGTTGCTGGTGGACTTTTTCTTCCTGCCACCATTGCTGATGTTTGTTTCACGCAAACCCCGGCAAGCCGTATCGGCACAGCACCAAAAAGCGCCCCTCGAATCATTGTGATACGCCTTCATAGTGGCTATGCTCTGTGCCCTGAACACTTGGTACAGAGCAGCCACCGTCATGACCGAAAAAAACACCCCCGAATTTAATCATTACCAACATAATGCGCCCGAATACACCGAAGAAGTGTTATGGCACCGCGTGTATGCCGTGGCGGCCACCGTATTGTTGGTGGTGGCATTGAGCGGCTGGGGTTTATACAACCTGTTCAAAAGTGACGAGCCCGGCAACGCACCGTTCAAAGTGGAAGCGCTAGCCCCAAGTGCCGCGATTCCAACGGCAGAAGATCCGGCCCAGACAACCACGTTCGCGACCGAGCCTGCGGCGGCGGCAAATGCAGTAGCAGATACAGAGGAAGCGGCACCTGAAGAGGCCGTAGCAATCACAAGCGAAGCGGTAACGGTTGAGCCCGCAGAAGTCACGCCCGAAGCAGCCGACAACCGCACCGAATCGGATACCATGGCAGTAATCGATCACACCCCCAGCGCTGCCGACGACAGCTATCAGGTTAAGGTTACTATCCTGAATACAGACATCACCCACGCGGCCCTCACCGATCGAATAAAAGAGCTGGAGCCCGCTCGGGAGATAAACTCCACCACCGCTTTGGATGACGGGTTTTTGAAACTGTATTTTTACACCGACTTATCCGGGCGAGCAGGCGATACTCTGACCTACAGCTGGTATCGCGATGAAAAGCGAGTCGCTCGTGTACGCATACCAGTGGGCAGCGACCGCTGGCGCAGCCATGCCAGCAAAAATATCAGTGCCAAAATGCGCGGGAGCTGGAAAGTAGTGGTCACAGATCGCAAAGGCGAAACCCTGGCCACCTCAGAGTTCTATTTGAAAGCAAACGCGTCCTGATCCAGAACGCCCCATCAGTGTTGGGTGAAATAATGCTCGTCCAACCTGTGAGCATCCAGAACCAACTGCAGTAAGCGCGACCCGGCGGCATTAACGTCTTCCGCATAAACGATGATGCCATCTTCGTGCCCCTGCATGGCAATCACTCCTTCCTCCTCTGGCGAGGCCTGCACCAAGTCCACCACGGCCATAGCCATTTCTGGCGTGCCATAGGGCACCCGAGCAGGCGTCACGGCCATATCAAGAGCCTCTGCGCGCTGCCACAGTAACGGCGAATGCACGTGCATCACGCACTGTATGGATTCACTGGCATCGTAGAGCGCTGCATGGGTAAGGGCTTCCGAGGAAGGCTTAAGCGGGCCGCGAGCGCGAATAGAGTTGCACTGAACATCGGCGCTTTCCACCAACACATAGTGTTCGCGACACAGCAAAGGCAAATGGCCGGTTTGAGTTCCAGAAATGACGAAGCCCAGGCTTGCTCCACGATGACTGACATTACCGTAGCCAAGGCCACCGTAGCGATCAGGATCCTGACCAATAAGACCAAGGCGGAATAAATAGCTGCGCCAACGGTTCAGCTCAGATAGCTCCGGGCAATCGATATGATGATCGCGATTAAATTCCAGATGATATTGAATCACGCCTTCCTGAAGCGCTGCTGGCACTTCAGGTATGAGGGCGGTCTTGGTATCGGTGTGAGGTTTTTGTCCCATGCCAGCGCTCCGCAAATGCTCGTCTGACGGCCCAAGCCATTGACCTTTCTCCGACCTTAGCGCTTTTTCTTTTTCTTCTCTAGCTTTTTGTGGTGCGACACCATGCGCTTTTTCTTATGAATCTGTCGTGGCGTCAAGGTGTTACGACGCCCAGCGAACGGATTTTCACCAGTTTTGAATTCTATGCGAATCGGGGTTCCTTCGATGGCCATAATGCGCCGGAAGGTGTTCTCCAGATAACGCTTATAGGATTTAGGAACATTGTCGGTCTGGTTTCCGTGAATAACCACCAGGGGCGGGTTGCTGCCACCCATGTGAGCGTAGCGCAACTTGATCCGACGACCATTCACCATAGGTGGCTGATGATCGGATATGGCATCTTCCAGAATCTTGGTGAGGAACGGCGTAGTCAGCTTTTTAAAGGCGCTTTCGTAGGCCTTTTGGATAGACTTGTACAGCTCGCCCACTCCAGTGCCATGCTTAGCCGAAATAAAGTGAATTTTGGCGAAGTCCACAAACACCAATCGACGCTCAAGCTCACTTTTTATACGATCTTTGGCCTCAGCCTCCATGCCATCCCACTTGTTGATGGCAATCACCAGGGAACGGCCCGTTTCCAAAACAAAGCCCAACAGATGTAGATCCTGATCCACGATGTTTTCGCGGGCATCCAGCACCATCACCACAACATTGGCGTCTTCCACTGCCTGCAGGGTTTTGATGACGGAGAATTTTTCTACGGTTTCATTAACCTTGCCGCGCTTGCGCACGCCAGCGGTATCAATGATGGTATAGCGCTGTCCATGACGCTCAAAGGGGATATACACGCTGTCGCGGGTGGTACCGGGCATATCAAATACAATGACACGCTCTTCCCCCAACATACGATTTACCAAGGTGGACTTACCCACGTTGGGGCGGCCCACGATGGCCATTTTAATGCCCCGCTCCGCCTCGGCCTCTGGATCCAGCTCTTCCTCCACAGGATCTGGCAGCTCTTCAAATACATGATCTATAAGCTGGCCAACACCACGCCCATGGGCGGCAGCAATGGCCAAAGGATCGCCCAGGCCCAAGCTGAAGAAATCGGCGACCACCACATCCTGATTCAAGCCATCGATCTTGTTTACCACCAGCATCACGGGCTTTTGCCGTGCGCGCAGAATCTGCGCCAACGTTTCATCCGCCGGGGTAACGCCAGCCTGAGCATCCACCATGAACAGCACGATATGGGCTTCTTCCACGGCCTGCATGGATTGATCACGCATGTAGGTATCAATACCCTGCTCGTCACCGGAGATACCACCGGTATCGATGACGATGAATTCACGCTCGCCAACCCTGGCATCACCGTACTGACGGTCACGGGTAAGCCCCGGCATGTCCGCTACGATGGCATCCCGGCTACGGGTAAGTCGATTGAACAGGGTGGATTTGCCCACATTGGGCCGCCCCACTAGCGCGATTACTGGCTTCATTTTTCCTCGATTGCTTTATAGGCGGCAAGCTCGCCACTGTTGCCCTGTACGTAGACGGTGTCATCAAACACTACCGGTTCTACGCGCAGGCCATCCGCCGCATCGGTAACACGACGTAAGGATTGTGCTTTATAATTGGCATGTGAATACCGCTTCACACCCACCTTGGCCCGTGCCAAGAAGCTGCCATCCTGATAGGAAAGCCAGTACAGAAAGCCTTCATAGTCACCCACCAATACATAGCGATCGTAGGCAGTGGGAGCACTCAGGCCGCGCCCCTTGAGTTGTTCTTGCTGCCAGACATCGGTGCCGGATATAGAATCTTTGGCGTACAAAACGCTGTCTTCATCCACGACATACAGCTGGGATAAAAACTCAGACACACCGGCGTAAGACGACATGGGTTTGGTCCACAGTACCCGGCCCGAGGGAACGTCGATGGCGGCCAAGCCACCCTGGAAGGTAACGGCATAGGCCACCTGACTGGACACCCAAAAGCGTCCATCAAGGTCATTCAGCCGCTCTAACTCTGAGCGCCCCTTGGATTCACCAATCAAGCGCTCCCAGGCAACAAAACCACTTTCTGTGTCCAAGGCCACCAGTTTGCCATTGGCAAAACCGGCCAATGTCGCCCGCCCCATAACCACAGGGCTGCTTTCACCCCGCAGGGTCAGAATAGGAATACTGGTATCAAACAGCCAAACCGTGCTGCCGTCGTTACGATCCAGACCATGCAAGCGACCATCGATGGTTTGCACCACCACCCGATTGCTGCCAAACGCAGGTACGGACAGGATCTGACCGCTGAGTGCTTTCTCCCACAGTACGCTGCCGTCATCCTCATTCAGGATAAGAACCTCACCATTGGCGGTGCCCACCGCAACCATACCGTAGGCAGCACCTACGCCTCCGGTAATATTGCGGTCAATATCGACGCTCCACTCACGCTTGCCCGTGAGCCGGTCAATCTTGAACACTTGACCTTCGGCCGATGCAGCGAAGACCCAACGCTCCGTCACCGCAGGCTTCAGAGACAGATAGGCCTCATCCACGCCCTCGCCAATGCGGGCGGTCCAGAGCTTTTTAACCGTGATCTGTGCTTTGAACTGCGGCAGTGGCGAAGGTGGAACCAGGTTCTCATCATCGCTGCAGGCCAGCAGAAACAGGGGCAGCAGTAGTGCCAGAAACCAATTGCGCATCAGTTTCCCGCCACCAGCAGGTTATCGTACTTAAATTTCAGGATCGGACGGCTCTGCCCTTCGTTACGATCGGCGCTCAGGTTCATGGCTTTCTTGTAGGCATCGCGCGCCTTGTCCTGATCGCCCATGGCCACGTAGATATCACCGCGGACTTCTTCATAAGCATCCGCTTGGGCACCTGGCTGAACCGAATCAAGCGCTTTCAAGGCTTCGTCGTATTTTTCCATGGACGCCAATACCCGTGCCAGACGCAGGTTGGCAATCAGGCGGGTCGGCTCACTGGCGGTGTTTGCCATAGCCCATTGCAATTGGCTGGCAGCTGCTTCGTTGTTGCCCGCCAACATGGCTTCTTTGCCCAGCATCATGGCACCAAACACGGCGTACTCGCTGCCCACGTAATCGGTTTTCAGTTGCTCTCCCAGGTGGGAAAGCGTGGCAACCTGACCCTGCAGCTCTTCTGCATTGCCGGAAAGACGGTGCTGCTCTGCCAGTTTGGCTGCTTCAACCACTTGACCGTAGAGCACTGCAGCAGCCTCTCGGTTGGTCTGGGTGCTTTGACTCCAGGTCTGCCAACCCAAAACGGCCGCGATCGCCAGTGCAATCCCAATCAACACACTGTTGCCGTTGGTTTTCCACCATTTTTTGATCGCTTCTATTTGTTGTTCTTCGGTAGTGTAAACGTCCACGTTTTTACTCCTGGCTGATCAGGTTTTCTGCAAAAAAGGTTTGAAGTTGATCCTGCGGGATAACCACTTGCTCGCGCTGTTCACGCAAGAACTTGATGGCCACCTGCCGGTTTGTTATTTCGCTTTCCCCCAGTACCAACGCAAAGCGGGCACCAGAATCATCGGCTTTCTTGATTTGCTTTTTGAACTTGCCGCCGCCGCAGTGGCATTGGACTCTCAAATCGGGTAATTGGTTTCGTACTTTTTCTGCCAGCAGCAAGCCCTGTATGGGATCCTCTGACATAAGGTATACATCCGGCGTATTGTTGATGTGCTGCACCACGCCAGTGGCTTCCAACAACAAGACCAGACGCTCGATCCCCATGGCAAACCCAACCGCCGGGGTAGGCTTACCGCCCAGTTGCTGCACCAAACCATCATATCGACCACCGGCACAGACTGTGCCTTGGGCACCCAGTGCAGTGGTCACCCATTCGAACACGGTTTTGCAGTAATAGTCGAGGCCACGCACCAGGTTCGGGTTGATCTGGTAGGGCACACCGGCGGCATCCAGCGCTGTTTTTAGCTGTTCGAAGTGCTCGCGGGACTCGTCATCCAGATAGTCATGCAGGCTGGGTGCATGTTTCAGCACTGCCTGTGTGCCTTCATCTTTACTGTCCAACACCCGCAGAGGATTGCTGTCCATTCGGCGCTTGCTGTCTTCATCCAGTTCATCAAAGTGATCGTTGAGAAAGGCTACCAGAGCATCACGGAACTGGGCGCGGGCCTCGTTGGAACCCAAACTGTTCAGTTGCAGCGATACCTGATCGGCAATGCCGAGTGCTTTCCACAAACGCGCAGTCATAATGATCAGTTCAGCGTCAATATCAGGGCCGTTCATGCCGAAGGTTTCTACCCCGATCTGGTGAAACTGGCGATAACGACCTTTCTGGGGCTTTTCGTAACGGAACATGGGCCCCATGTACCACAGACGCTGCACCTGGTTATACAGCAGGCCGTTTTCTTCTCCTGCTCGCACACAACCGGCAGTTCCCTCCGGGCGCAGAGTGAGACTTTCATCGTTGCGATCCAGAAACGTGTACATTTCCTTCTCAACGATGTCGGTCACTTCGCCGATGGAGCGTTTGAACAGATCCGTGTACTCAACGATGGGCATACGGATTTCGCCATAGCTGTACTGGTTCAACAGCGCTCGTACGGTGCTCTCGAGGTACTGCCACACAGCAGAATCCTGCGGCAGTATGTCGTTCATGCCGCGGATGGCTTTGATTCGCTTACTCAATTCTGGTGTTCCTAACTCTATTCGCTGACGGAGATGGGTAAAAGCGGCCGATTATAAGCCAGATCAAGCTCCGAGTGTTATTTTTGCCGGTCCATCTTCGGAATTCGCGTCGGCTTCCGCCGCTTTGGTGCGGATTACTCTCTCCAGCTCGTCAATCAGATCGGCATTATCCACTTTGTGGCTGGGCTTGCCTTCACGAAAGATCAGGTTGTTGGGGCTACCACCGGTGAGACCAATGTGGGCCTCTTTGGCCTCACCCGGGCCATTGACGACACACCCAATGATGGCCACGTCCAGCGGGGTCTTGATGTCTTCGAGGCGGGATTCCAGCGCATTAACCGTACTGATGACATCAAAGTTTTGTCGCGAGCAGCTGGGGCAGGCGATAAAGTTGATCCCTTTCGTGCGCAAACCAAGGCTTTTCAGGATATCGAAACCCACCTTGACCTCTTCCACCGGATCCGCCGCCAGCGAGATCCGCAGGGTGTCGCCGATACCTTCCATCAGCAATGCCCCCAAAGCGATGGCGGATTTTACCGTACCTGAACGCAATCCTCCGGCTTCGGTCACGCCCAGATGCAGGGGGTTGTCGATCTGGGCGGCGATCAGCCGATACGCCGCCACCGTCATGAACACATTGGACGCCTTCAGGCTCAACTTGAAGTTCTGAAAATCAAGCTTGTCCAGTATGTCTACATGGCGCATAGCCGATTCCATAAGGGCCTCGGGTGTAGGCTCGCCGTATTTTTTCTGCAGGTCTTTTTCCAGAGAGCCGGCGTTCACACCGATACGGATAGGGATGTTCTTGTCACGAGCACAATCCACCACAGCCCGTACGCGATCTTCTCGACCGATGTTGCCTGGATTGATGCGCAGGCAATCGACGCCTTGCTCGGCAACCGCCAGGGCGATTTTGTAATCAAAGTGGATGTCCGCCACCAGCGGCACCGAAACCTGTTTTTTGATTTCACCGAAGGCAACGGCTGCATCCATGGTGGGAACGGAGATGCGCACAATGTCCACACCGGCCTCTTCCAGGCGCTGAATCTGACCAACTGTGGCGGCTACATCGGTGGTCTCAGTATTGGTCATACTTTGCACGCTGACTGGCGCGCCACCACCCACAGGGACATTGCCAACCATAATTTGGCGAGACTGACGACGTTTTATAGGTGATTCAAAGTGCATTACCGGACTCCTACCCTGTTTTGATCAGGGCGGTATGTTACGAGTTATTGAGGTGTATTGCTACGAGTACAAGGGCAGGCCGCTATTCGCCGAGCCGCACCCTAACCACATTATGAGAAGGAACATGGAAGGACACCGGCTGCCCATTGTAGCTCAAGGATACGACGTTACCGTTACCGAATTTTGCTTCAAACGGCGGCACCCCTTCCAGATGCTGAGTCTCGCCATGACGCTTGAGATTGGAGTATATCAGGTCACCACGCCCATCCCTTACCTCCACCCAGCAGTCTCCGGTAAAGGTCATGTCAAGCACGCCGGTGGCAAACTGGGTTTCCTCCATGGCCACCACAGGGGTCGCCGCCACGGGCTCTTCCACAGCCACAGGCTCCTCAGTGGCAGCAACAGGCATTACTGACACAGGCGCGACTTCAACCGGTTCAGGCTCAGGCTCATTGATTGATGCAGACACTGCGCTCGAGGCATCAGCGGATTCCGGCTCAGGCTCCGGCTCCTGGCTGTCTTCAGCCTGGGTCAGCAGCTCTGCGTCGGCTATAGATTCTCCGGTAATGGTTTCGCTGGGCACGGCTGCCACTGGCTCTGACACCTGCGCATCCACAACAGAGTCGTCGCCACTGGGCCAAAACACCGTAACCACCAGCAGAATCAGCACTACCCCAACACCAACCAGCAACGGAGCACCCAATCGAGAGCCTGAACGCTGCGCCTGAACCGGTTCCGGGGATTTCAGGTTGCCACCACCAGTAATGGCCTCGTAGGAGCGCACCAGCTCTTCTCCAGGCACCCCCACCAGGCGGGCATAACTGCGAATATAGCCTTTGACAAAGGTAGCGTTGGGCAACACACGATAATCGTCTGCCTCCAGCGCTTTTACCACGCCGGGTGAAAGGTGTAACGAATCCGCAACCTGACTCACGTCCAGCTTGGCCGCCTCTCTACCTTTCTGCAGACGCGCCCCCGGAGAAGTCGCCGCCAACCCCTCAACCCCGGACTCATGAGCCGGTGTAGCGTTTGCTGCAGGTTTTCCGGGAAGCGCGGTCATATCTTACAGTGAAGCCTTAAATGCTTTGTATTCATCCGATCCTGGGAACAGGTTTTTTAAGGCTAGTTCATAACTTGCCAACTTGTCTTTATCACCCAGGATGCGCTGTAAACGGATACCCAACCACAGCTGCTTGGGGCTGGGCTGGGCTATCGATTCGTATTTCTTGAGATAGCGGGCTGCCAGTAGATTGTTGCCGTCATCCAGGGAAATTGATGCCATTTCCAACAAAGAAACCGGCAAGTTCGGATTCATTTGCAGAGCCCGATTGAAGGCAGTAATGGCTGACTCCTTATCATTCTTCTTCAAATAACAGATACCCAGATTCTCGAACGCAGTGTAGCGCCGCGGGTACTGATAATCCTTCACCACCTTTTCCAAGTGGGTGATAGCTGCATCATAGCGACCTTTCCCATACAAATAGGCCGCATAATTGTTGTGCGCCTGAGAAAAGCCCGGATCTTTAGAAAGCGCTTTCTCAAAATGTTTCTCTGCCTGAGAGTCCTCCCCTTCCATCTGATAGAAAAGCGCGAGCGCGTTGTTCACCGATGGATCATTTGGCGCAATATCGTATGCTCTGTGCAGCGTGCGATTGGCATTATCCATCTGCCGACTCTGCAAATAGCGAGTGCCTGCCTCAACATAAATACGCACCGCCTTGGCGGGATCACGGTTCTGGGCGAGCGGGTCATTGGTTTCAGTGACGCATCCGATAAGCCCCTGACTCAGCAGCAGCCCCAGCAACAATGCCTTGAATGTCGTTCTGTCCAATTGCCTCAATCTCCTCAGTAATGAAATAACGCAGACACCCGCCTCAGGAACGCCCTGAAGGGTGCACCTGCTGTACCGGAATTTTATTGCCTTTTGCCGCGACCTTAGCCTGCCATTGGGCCGAGCGTCGAGTTCGATCCTGAACTTTGCCCACTAACTGACCACAGGCAGCGTCAATGTCATCCCCACGGGTGGTACGAATGGTGGTGACAAACCCTGCCTTCATCAAACGATCCTGAAATGCTTTGATCCGCAGGCCATTGGGGCGCTTGTACCCCGAATTGGGGAAAGGGTTAAACGGAATCAGATTGATCTTGGAAGGCACGTCCTGCAGCAGCTCAACTAATTGTTCAGCATGCTCGAATTTATCATTCACACCATCGATCAAAACATACTCCATGGTTACCCGTCGCGAGTCTGGGAACTTGTCCACATATTGGCGGCAAGCCTTCATCAATTCCGATAAAGGGTACTTTTTATTAACAGGAACAAGCACATCCCGCAACTCATCATTGGGAGCATGAAGCGACACTGCCAGCGCTACATCAATACGCTCATACAGCTCATACATCTTCGGCACCACACCGGAGGTGCTCAATGTCAGCCTCTTCTTGGCTACGCCGTAACCCAGATCGTCCTTCATCAACTCCATCGCGTCGATGACGTTATCAAAATTCAACAGGGGCTCGCCCATGCCCATCATTACAATATTAGTGATATTGCGCAAACCGCGATTTTCAGGAGCACCAAATGAGCGT
Source organism: Ketobacter alkanivorans (assembly GCF_002863865.1). NCBI lineage: Bacteria > Pseudomonadati > Pseudomonadota > Gammaproteobacteria > Pseudomonadales > Ketobacteraceae > Ketobacter > Ketobacter alkanivorans. The sequence continues at coordinate 1,293,857 of NZ_CP022684.1, forward strand.
TGGGCTATCCACACCTGACCGATGATCTCGGCCACACTCAGGTCCCGCTGGAAACCTTGTTTGCCGGTTGAGCAGAAACTGCAATCCAGAGCGCAACCCACCTGGGAGGACACACACAACGTGCCACGATTGCCATCCGGGATGAACACTGTTTCAACTTTATTGCCTTGATCCAGTTCCACCACCCACTTGCGGGTGCCATCTTTGGAAAAGTGCTCCAGATCCACTTTCGGGCCGCGGATCTCGGCGACCTCATGCAGCTTGGTACGCAGGGCCTTACCCAAATTGGTCATGGCCTCGAAATCATCCACCCCAAAGAAGTGAATCCACTTCATAATCTGGTGGGCACGAAAACGCTTTTCGCCGATGGATTCAAAGAAATCCTCCATCTGCGGGCGCGTCATTCCCAATAAATTGACTTTATTCGTGCTGCTTTCGTTCGGATCAGAACCTGGGTTCATTTTGACACCTGTGTGGCCCAATATTTGGACCCTGTAGATACGACAAATGGAGCCATTCGACTCCATTTGTCACTAAGCGTAGCGTAAATTGCTGTTTTTACGCAATTAACGAGTGCGTGGGCACAGCTCGCTTTCAGCGAAAAAGTAAGCGATTTCACGGGCAGCAGAGGTTTCTGAATCAGAGCCGTGCACTGCATTCTCGTCGATAGTTTGAGCGAAATCAGCGCGAATAGTTCCTGCAGCAGCTTCTTTAGGGTTGGTGGCACCCATCAGTTCACGATTCAAGGCAACAGCATTCTCGCCTTCCAGAACCTGAACCACTACCGGGCCAGAGGTCATGAAAGATACCAGATCCTTGAAGAAAGGACGCTCGCTGTGCTCGGCATAAAAACCACCGGCAGTCTTCTCAGATAAGTGAACCATTTTGGAAGCCACAACTTTCAGACCGGCTTTTTCGAAGCGGGTCAGGATTTCACCCACTACATTTTTGGCAACTGCGTCAGGCTTGATGATTGAAAAAGTGCGTTGTACCGCCATGGTTCTCTCCAAAATATTTAAAAATCAATGGGTTATAAAAACTGGCCAATCTCCGCCACAGGCGGGGAAGGTGGAAAGCGGCGATTATACTCAGGTTTTACAACAATGAATACAATCAGCCTCGCAGACGGGTCACCGTCTCGGTAACCCGCTCGATGGCAAACTCAATATCATCTTCGCGGGTAAAACGGCCCAAGGAGAAACGCACCGAGGACAACGCCAACTGATCACGTAAGCCCAAGCTCTTCACCACATAGGAAGGTGCGACGGTGGCCGAGTTACAGGCACTGCCAGAAGACACCGCCAGATCGTTCAGCGCCATCATCAGGGATTCTCCGTCCACTGCATCAAACGCAATATTGAGAATGCCCGCTACCCGTTGCTGAGCGCAGCCATTCATATAGACCCCATCCAGAGCAGAGATTCCATGCCACAACCGCTGACGCATAGCACTCAAGCGTTCGGACTCCGCCACCATCAATTCGGCCGCCAGGCGAAACGCCTCCCCCATCCCCACGATCTGATGGGTGGCCAAAGTGCCGGAACGCATTCCGCGCTCATGACCGCCACCGTGAATTTGGGCCGCCACTTTGACCTGCGGATTACGCCTCACAAAGAGCGCCCCCATGCCTTTAGGGCCGTACACTTTATGGGATGACAGCGACATCAGATCAACCGGGGAATCAGACAGATTGATAGGCAGCTTGCCAGCACTTTGCGCTGCGTCCACATGAAACAACACACCACGATCACGGGTAATGCGGGCAATGGCATCAATATCGGTCACCGTACCCAGCTCATTATTCACCTGCATCAGTGACACCAGCACCGTACTATCTTGTATCGCATCCGCCACTTGCTCGGGGTGAATCAGCCCCCGATCATCAGGCTGTAAATACGTCACCCGATAGCCTTTACCCTCTAGATAGGCACAGGTATCCAACACCGCCTTATGCTCAATAACTGAGGTGATAATGTGATCGCCACGATCGGCATTGGCCGCCATCACACCTTTGATGGCAAGGTTGTCGGACTCAGTGGCGCCAGAAGTCCAGACGATCTCGCGAGACTCTGCACCGATTAACTCAGCCACCTGGCGCCGGGCCGCCTCGACCGCTTCTTCTGCCTGCCAACCGTAAATATGGGAGCGCGATGCCGGGTTGGCAAACACACCATCCAGCGTCAAATGACGGGCCATAATCTCCGCTACAGCGGGATCAACAGGGGTTGAGGCGGCATAATCGAGGTAAACGGGGCGCATTTCAGGCTCGAGAAGTAAAGAAACGGTGCGCAATTATAAGGCAGGCTGGGGGGCTCGGGCAAAACCGTTTACAGCGGCCTGCCCGACAGGAATCAGTTGATTTCGCTCATGGGCACACGATCCAGATCGCTACCCTTACTGTTACGCTCGCTTTGGTATTTGTCCTGACGATCCGCCACTCGACGCACTTCCTGGCGATCCACCAGGTTTTGCAGGCTGATTCCAGAAAGAAAATCATGCAGCTGATGACTCAGATCCTGCCAAAGATCATGGGTCAGGCACGTTTCGCCATCCTGACAGTCTCCATGCCCATTGCAGCGAGTAACATCGACCTTTTCATCAACAGCATCAATGATTTGCGCAACATAAAGCTCTTCACCCGGACGACTGAGGCGATAGCCTCCACCCGGACCACGCACACTGGAGACCAAGTCATTTTTACGCAACTTAGCGAACAACTGCTCCAGATAGGAGATGGAAATACCCTGGCGCTCAGATATATCCGCCAAGCTGACCGGGCCGGTTTTAGCGTGTAGGGCAAGGTCAAGCATGGCCGTCACCGCATAGCGACCTTTGGTAGTCAGTTTCATAAATCCGGGCCTCCGAAAGCACAACATGGGCACACAACAAACGCCCAACACAACCCCATTGTGCTATTTCCTACTAATTCAGTCAACTTTTGTCGCGGCAGCGGAATCCTTTGTCACTGATTCATTTTCGAACAGCTCATCGTGGATTTCCGGCAGAGATTTTCCGCAATCCGAGCCCATGGCTTCCAGCACTTTACTCATGGCCTTTACCTTCTCATCCACCGCATGCATATGATCCAGCATGTTGGCGATAGAATGGGCAATGGGGTCTGGCATATCCGGGGTCATACCGTAGGCATCGAAGCCCATTTTACTGGCCATGGCCTGGCGTTGCCGCTCTTTGAGGCAGTCCCCATCGCCATCCTTGCAGATAATACGCCCCGGAATACCCACCACGGTGGCTTCTGCCGGAACATCTTTATTCACCACGGCGTTGGAACCAACCCGTGCATTTTCACCCACGGTGATCGGCCCCAGCACCTTTGCACCGGCACCTACCACCACACCATTGGCCAGCGTGGGGTGACGCTTGCCTTTATTCCAGGTGGTGCCGCCCAGGGTAACACCGTGATACAGGGTTACATCGTCCCCCACCTCGGCGGTTTCGCCAATCACCACCCCCATGCCGTGATCAATGAAGAAACGACGACCAATGGTAGCGCCGGGATGAATTTCGATGCCGGTAAACCACCGCGAAAAGCTGGAAATACAACGCGCCAGCAGCTTGAACCCCATTTTCCATAACTTGTGGGCCAAACGATGCATCAACACTGCATGCAGGCCCGGGTAATTCAGCAGCACCTCCAGACTGTTGCGCGCCGCCGGATCACGGTGAAAAACGGATTGTATATCTTCGCGAATACCTTCGAACATGGGGCTTCCTTCATTCTCCCTTGAGGCGCTTTTGCACAGTGGATAGCACTCCACGCATCAGGTTCATTTCTAATCGATCCATACGCGTACGCATGAACAGACGACGGGCTCGAGTCATAAGCTGTTTGGGGTTATTGGGGTCGAAAAAGCCGATATCAAGCAGTGTTTCCTCAAAATGCTTCATAAAGCGCTCCATATCCTCTGCCGACACCAGCGGCTCATCCCAATCGGTTATCTCCAACGGCATAACCGGCTTTGCCGCGGGTGCCCCGCCGGTTTCTGCCTGTTGCTGAGCCAGCACTGCCATACGCATCTCATAACAGATCACCTGCACAGCAGCAGCCACATTCAACACTCCGTAAGATTCGTTACCCGGAATGCAAATGTGGTAGTGACAGCGTCGCAGCTCTTCATTAGTAAGACCAGCGTCTTCTCTGCCAAAAACAATGGCAATACTCGCACCTTCTGGCTCATTAAGGACAAACTGAGTGGCTTCCCGTGGCGTCATCAGGGGCCACGGTATGGTACGCATGCGGGCGCTGGCACCAAACACCATCTGACAATCCGCCAAAGCCTCATCCAGCGTAGGCACCACTCTGGCCTGGTACAGCACATCTGCTGCCCCGGCGGCTCGAGCCGTAGCCTTGGCAGTCGGGAACTCTTTAGGTTCCACCAGCACCAGATCGCTTATTCCCATGGTTTTCATGGCCCGCGCTGCAGCCCCAATATTGCCCGAGTCGCTGGTATTGACCATAACGATGCGGATTCGGTTAAGTAATTCCATAAGGTTTTCGCTAATCTTTGTTGAGTGTATGAAAAAGGGCACCGATGTTATCAGATTTTACTCAAGGTCGCGGATGCTTTCTGCTATCATTCGCGCCACAGAATTCTGTGCGCTCTTTAAACCCAACGTCTTTATACACCCTTAGCTTTAAAAGGTAGCTGACACATGCATCCGATGCTGAATACCGCCCTTGGCGTGGCCCGCACCACCGCAGAAATGATCTACAAAGCCTACGAGCAAGTAGAGTCCATCGAGGTGGAAGCAAAAGGCACCAACGATTTCGTCACCAAGGTGGATCGTGCCTCCGAAGAACGCATTATTGAAGGTCTGCGCAAGCGCTACCCCCAACACTGCTATCTGGGTGAAGAGAACGGCCTGATAGAAGGCACGGACAAAGACTATGTTTGGGTTATCGACCCCCTGGATGGCACCACCAACTTCATCCACGGCATTCCTCACTTTGCTATTTCAATTGCCCTGAAAGTACGCGGCCAACTGGAAGTCGCCGTGGTCATCAACCCGGTAACCAAAGATGAATTCACTGCCGCAAAAGGCCGTGGTGCCCACATGAATGGCCGCCGCATCCGGGTCAGCAAGCGCACCAAACTAGAAGGTTCACTATTGGCCACAGGCTTCCCCTTCCGCCCCAACCAAGCCAAAATCCTTAACAATTACATGGCTATGCTGCAGGACTTCACCCAATCCACCGCCGGCATTCGCCGCGCTGGCGCTGCCTCACTGGATCTAGCCTATGTTGCTGCCGGTCGCTACGACGGTTTCTGGGAATTCGGCCTGTCCGAGTGGGATATGGCAGCAGGCGCGCTGCTGATAACCGAGGCAGGCGGGCTAATCGGCGACCTAAACGGGGGCATGAATCATCTGAAAACCGGGGATGTGGTATGCGCGCCGCCTAAGTTGTTTAAGGCAATGTTGCAGACAATTCATCCACATATGCCGAAGTAGCAAATTTTCGCTATACTGAAGTCAACGCGGCTGCGTTTGGCCGTCCACTACGAGGGATTTCAGTATGAATTGGCAAGAAATCAAAACGTCGCTGACGGCCTTCTTTCAGTCTTTCGCGATGCCCTTTTTGCAGCAGAATGAGCCGGAGCTAAAACCGATCCCCATACAAGTGAGATCAGAGCAGATGGATCCACGCAGAGTGGAACAGCGCCGTTACTGATTTTTGCACTGTCTCTTCAGCAACAAAAAAGCCAGCATATGCTGGCTTTTTTGTTGCTTCAAATTAAACACGGATTAGGGCGTATCATCCAGCACCGTATCGTGATCCAGAAAGTCTTCGCGATTAATGTCCTGCACTAACAATAAATTGCTGGCCACATAGATTGATGAATAGGTACCGACAAAAATACCTACGATCAAAGCAACAGAGAACGCAAAAATCATCTCACCACCAAGCAATGCCAACGCCGCCAACACCAATAGGGTTGTAAACGATGTCATCAAGGTTCGACTCAAGGTCTGATTCAATGAATTATTGATAATCCCTTCCGGGGTTTCACCGCGATCCTTGCGAAAGTTTTCCCGCACGCGGTCAAACACAACGATCGTATCATTGAGCGAGTAACCAATCACCGCAAGGATCGCGGCTAACGCGGTCAGATCAAAGGTTAAGCGAGTCACCGAAAAGAACCCCATAGTGATAATCACATCGTGGAACAATGCAACCACCGCCCCCACCGCAAACTTGAAGCGGAAACGCAGCGTCACGTATATCAGCATCAAGCCCAAAGCGATAATAAGTGCGATCCCGCTTTTGTCCCGCAACTCTTCGCCCACTTGCGGGCCAACGAATTCCACTCGCTTCAACTTCACATCACTGGCGTGCGCTTTCAGCAACTCCAAGACGTTGGTTCCCACTTTATCCTTGTCTTCGCCATCTACCGGGGGCACTCGTACCAGCACTTCCTCAGGGCGACCAAAGTGTTGAACACTGGCATCAGAGTAAGCGCTGTTACGAAGCACTTCACGAATCGGTTCCAGTTGCGCAGCAGAATCATATTCCACTTCGATCTGTGTACCGCCGGTAAAATCCAAGCCCAGCTCCAGGAAGTTGACGCTAATGGAAACCAAAGAACCAATCACCAGAAGAATCGACATGGCACCCAGCAACTTGCGGGCACCCATAAAATTAAAGTTAGTTATTTTGCTCATGTCGGTCTCCTATATGCTCAACTTCTTCAACGCACGCCCACCGTAAATAAGATTCACGATAGCCCGCGTGCCAACAATGGCTGTGAACATGGAAGTGAGAATACCGATCGACAGCGTAACGGCAAAACCTTTCACCGGACCGGAACCAAACGCGAACAGCACCAGCCCAACCAGTAAGGTCGTGATGTTGGCATCCAGTATTGTCAAGAAGGCGCGATCGTAGCCTGCATTGATGGCGGCGTGCGGTGTTACCCCATTGGCCATCTCCTCACGAATTCGCGCAAATATAAGCACGTTGGCATCCACCGCCATACCCACCGTTAATACGATACCCGCCATACCGGGCAGCGACAGCGTTGCCCCAGGAATAATGGACATAAAGGCCACCAACAGCAGCAGGTTCAAAATCAACGCCACATTGGCGATAATACCGAACACCTTGTAATAGCCAATCATAAACAGCAGCACCAGGGCAAAACCAGCCACCAGCGAAGTCAGGCCCGCTTCTATATTCTGCTGACCCAAGCTGGGGCCAACCGTGCGTTCCTCCACAAAATACATGGGCGCGGCCAATGCACCAGCGCGCAACAACAGCGCCAGCTCTTTGGCTTCTGCGGGGCTATCCAGGCCGGTTATACGGAAACTGTTACCCAGTGAACTTTGGATGGTGGCCACGTTGATGACCTCACGAGTTTCTTTAGTGAAGACTTTCTCGACCTCTTTGCCATCCTCAATAATGACTCGCTTTTCAGGCTCCAGCTCAATGAACACTACCGCCATGGAATCCTTGATGTGCTTACTGGTGGTGCGCATCATGCGTTTACCACCCACACCATCGAGATCGATATTCACCTGCGCACGACCGTTTTCATCAAACCCGGTTCTGGCGTTAATCACACGCTCACCGGTTACGATCACATCCTTTTTCAGCAGCACTTGTCGGCCGGTGTCTCGCATGCTCAAAAACTCGGAGCCGGAGGGGGCACGGCGGGTAGACATTGGATCGTTTTCCCAATCCACCATGCGGAATTCCAGGTTGGCGGCCTTACCTATGATCTTTTTGGCACCCGCAGTATCCTGAATACCGGGCAACTGGATCACAATGCGATCAGCGCCCTGACGCTGCACCACCGGCTCCGCTACGCCCAGTTCGTTAACCCGGTTACGCAGGCTGGTAAGGTTTTGACTGATGGCATAATCCTTGATGTCTTTCATCGCCTGCTCAGACAGGGTTAACATCAAGGTGGTTTGATTATCTGCCGCATCTTCCTGCACCAGAAAATCTTTGAATTCTTTACGCAGAATACTACGGGCGCTTTCTACTTGCTCCTCTTTGGAGAAGGTCAGACGAATCTGGTTGCCTTCCAAAGAAGCCTGCTTGAAGCGCACTTTCTCTTCCCGCATGCGGTCGCGAATGCTGTTGTAGTTATTCTTAACCCGATTTTCGGTCGCTTTGGCCATATCCACTTCCATAAGGAAATGCACACCACCACGCAGATCAAGGCCTAGTTTGATTGGTGCCGCACCTAATGAAGCCAGCCACTCCGGTGTGTTGGGGGCCAGGTTCATAGCCACGACGTAGTCGCCCGCTACTGCATCCTGCACGACATCTTTAGCATTGATCTGATCATCAACGTTATCAAAGCGAATCAGGGCCGAGCCAGGTACAAGCTCGGATCGTTTAATGCTGATACCGGCTTTTTCCAGAGATTGAATGGCCCGATCCAGCACGTCCTGCTCGGTTTCTGCTCCGGCTTTTTTGGCCGTAATTTGCAGAGCCGGGTCATCGGGATATAGATTTGGCAGCGCGTAAATAACTCCGAACAGTGCTACAACCAGCACTAACAGATACTTCCACAGCGGGTACTTATTCATGGGGAAACCCTATTGTTTTTCTTGGTCGGTCCTGACGCGCCATCGTCCCTGACAGCGCTCACGATAGTCTAATCAGATGCTTTTCAGGGTGCCTTTTGGCAAGGTGGCAGTGATCGCCGCTTTCTGGAAGGAGATTTCGGTGTTGTTGGCCACTTCCACCACAACGTATTCCTCAGTTACCTTCACAACTTTCCCCATCATGCCACCAGAGACAACAACCTCATCCCCTTTGGCCAGGCCTTCCATCAGTGCCTTATGCTCTTTGTTGCGCTTGGACTGAGGGCGGATGATCATGAAATAGAAGATCGCGACCATGAAGATCATCATGCCCCAGAACGTCAAGGGATTGCCCTGTTGAGCGGCGGCGGCACCGGGTTCGGCCATTGCTTCAGCGATAAAGAAACTCATATTTACCTCAAGTTGATGACATTAATTGGATTCCAGCGGCGGAGCTGTTTCGCCCCGCTGCTCGTAGAACTCAGTTACAAAGCGCTCAAATGTACCCGTTTCAATGGCGCTGCGCAAACCAAGCATGAGCCGTTGGTAATAACGCAGATTATGAATGGTATTGAGCTGTGAGCTGAGTATTTCCTTGCACCGGTCCAGATGGTGCAAGTAAGCGCGACTGAAGTTCTGACAGGTGTAACAGTCACAGCCTTCCTCAAGTGGCCCGGTATCGGTCTTGTGGGCCGAATTGCGGATTTTGATGACACCCTTGGCGGTGAATAAATGACCATTGCGGGCGTTGCGAGTGGGCATTACGCAATCGAACATGTCCACACCCCGGCGCACCGCTTCCACGATATCCTCCGGCTTGCCCACCCCCATCAGGTACCTTGGACGATCGTTAGGCATATGAGGGCGCAGATAGTTCAACACGTTCAGCATTTCTTCTTTGGGCTCCCCAACGGACAAACCGCCGATGGCGTAACCATCAAAGCCGATTTCAGCCAGCCCGCTGAGTGACTCAAGACGCAGATGTTCATACATGCCGCCTTGCACAATGCCGAAAAGTGCAGAGGGATTGCCTTCGTGGGCGGCCTTGCTGCGTTTTGCCCAGCGCAGGGACAGCTCCATCGAGTCCCGAGCCTGCTGCTCGGTGGCGGGATACGGCGTACATTCGTCAAAAATCATGACAATGTCGGAGCCAAGATCTCTCTGCACCTGCATGGAGATTTCGGGTGTCAGGAAGACCGGGCTGCCGTCTACGGGGGATTGAAACTTGACGCCTTCTTCGGAGATCTTGCGCATTTTACCCAGGGAAAATACTTGAAATCCGCCAGAATCCGTCAAGATGGGCCCCTGCCACTGCATAAAGTCGTGCAAATCACCATGCTGTTTGATGATCTCAGTGCCCGGACGCAACATCAGGTGAAAGGTGTTGCCTAAGATGATGTGGGCACCGATGGCTTCGATATCCCGCGGCAACATGGCTTTTACGGAGCCGTAGGTACCTACCGGCATAAAGGCCGGGGTTTCCACTACGCCTCGATCAAATATCAACCTGCCACGGCGGGCACCTGCGTCGGTGCCAGTCAGTTCGAATTTCATTTAATGTCCCCGTTACAGTATCAGCATGGCGTCGCCATAACTGAAGAAGCGGTATTCCTGTTCCACCGCATGTTGGTAAGCACTTAGCACCGGCTCCCGCCCAGCCAGGGCGCTCACCAGCATGATTAGGGTGGATTCCGGCAGATGGAAGTTGGTCACCAGACCATCAATTACATTAAAGGTGTAGCCTGGATAGATAAATATGTCGGTTTCACCCGTGAAAGGTGCAATTTGGCCGGTTTCGCGAGCGGCGGTTTCCAGGCAACGTACCGAAGTGGTTCCTACGGCGATGACCCGCCCGCCCTCTGCTTTGGTCTGACGTACCTTAGCAACGGTATCGGCATCCACCTGTAGCCACTCAGAATGCATATTATGGTCACGGATGTCATCGGCTCGCACCGGTTGAAAGGTGCCTGCGCCCACATGCAGAGTCACGAAGGTCGTTGCCACCCCCTGACGCTTCAGCGTTTCCAGTAAGGCCTCATCAAAGTGCAAGCCTGCTGTGGGGGCCGCGACCGCGCCGGGGTTACTGGCGTACACGGTCTGGTAACGCTCCTGATCAAGGGATTCGTCAGCCCTGTCGATATAAGGGGGCAGCGGCATGTGGCCAACCTTCTGCAACCAATCCAGAAGCTCACCCTGCTGGGAGCGCAGCTGGAACAGGTCACCCTGACGCCCCTCCATCAACAGGCTGCCAGCCCCTTCTACCAATATTCGGCTACCGGGTTTGGGGGATTTACTGGCCCGCACATGTGCCAGGCAGCTGTCTGGCCCGGTGATCCGCTCCACCAGTACCTCCACTCTGCCACCGGTTTCCTTTTGTCCAAATACCCGCGCAGGAATCACCCGTGTATTGTTAAACACCAACAGATCCCCCGGCTTGAGCCAGCTCACCAAGTCGGTAAAACGCCGATCTTGCAACGTTCCTGCCTGTCGATCCATGCACAGCAAACGACTGCCGCTGCGCTGGGGCATGGGATAGCGGGCGATCAACCTCTCGGGGAGTTCGTAATGGAAATCAGTGCGTTTCATGGATACCAGGGTTACCGATGCGGCAAAAGGGCGGCGATTATAGCGTTTTATGCGTTTCTCTTAAATGGCTTGTTGACGCACAGAATTCCATTGTTATAATCCCCGCTCTCCAATACGAGACACCGTGCCTGGGTGGCGGAACTGGTAGACGCGCCGGATTCAAAATCCGGTTCTGGAAACAGAGTGAGAGTTCGATTCTCTCCCTAGGCACCATCTTAAAGATTCTCATGACCGACTCTTCCAAAACTTTTTCCTACGTAGATTACCCTTCAGCTGGATTGCTGCGACGTTTTGCGTCCATGGTATATGACGCCCTGATCGTGTTTGCGTTGTGGTTCCTGATCGCCCTTGTGTTTTTGGGTATCACCGGCGCGGAACACAGCAGCAAAGATCTACAGCGGACTCTGTTTCCGCTGCTGCTGACTGGCACCTTTTTGTTCTACTACTGGTTTTGGTCACACGGCGGGCAAACCCTGGGCATGCGCGCCTGGCGCCTGCAGGTAGTGGATGGCAACCTGGATGGCAGGCCCGTGAATTTAGCTCAGAGCCTGAGCCGGTTTCTAATGGCGATTCTATCGTTGGGTTGCTTTGGTTTGGGTTACTTCTGGCTGCTGATCAGCTCCAGTGGCGACACCTGGCACGATAGCTTATCCAATACACGCACCCTGGTGCTGCCCAAAGAAATCAATAAAAAAGTCGTGCCCGCCAAACGACACTGATCTGAACCATCAAATCCGAACCATCAAACCCGTTTCAGCAAATACACTCCCAGCAGGAAGCTCGCCACCAATGGCACAGCAGCGGCCAGGAACGGTGTGAGGTTGAAGATAATGGTGATGTGACCCAGCAACTGTTGAGCATAGTGGAACAACAACCCTACAATCACCCCCGCCATGATTCGCTGCCCCATAGTGACTGAACGCAACGGCCCAAACACAAAAGAAATAGCAATAAACACCATTACCAAGGTGGTGAATGGCTGCAGTATCTTCTTCCAAAACGAGAAGAAATAGGAAGAGCTCTCCAGCTCCTGAGAATCCAGATAGCTTGCGTATTGATACAGGCCGGTAATGGAGAGATAGTCAGGCTTCAATACCACCACCGACATAACTTGCGGCGTAATCGTGGTGTCCTCCCAGCGCATGGTTTGAAAATGCTCCGACTCGGTAGACTGATCGCTGATGCGGGTTTGACGCACCTTTTCCAGCACCCAGTGATCCCCCTGATAAATGGCCCGCTCTGAAAAGTCAGAACGTATCAGCACGTTGTCATCATCAAACAGAAAACGGGAAATCCCAAACATAACACCATTGGGTTGTACCACCTGGATATGGGTATACTGACCACCCTCCCGATACCAATATCCATCTCGCGATCCGATGCTTTCACCCAGATACAGGTTTCTGGCTTTTTCGGACTGAGCGAACTGCTCTGTCTGCGGCACGATAAACTGCCCCAGAATCATGCCCACCAACACCAGCCAGATGATCGGTCGAGTGGCGGCAAACACGATCCGCGCAATGGAAACCCCGGCAGCCCGAATAACCGTAAGCTCACTGGTATTGGCCAGTGTTCCCAGACCAATCAGACTGCCAATCAACGTGCCCACCGGCATAAATTCGTAAACCCGGCGAGGCAGCGTCAACAAGATATACATAAACGCTTCGAATGCCTGATAGTTTGATTTCAAATCATCCAGTTCGGCCAAAAATGCAAATGAAGCATCCAGACCAATCAACAGAAAAGACACCATCAGCACCGAAATTAAAACGGTTCGCCCAACGTACTGATCCAGCAACCTCATTGTGGTGTCACCATCATTCGATCCATTTTTCGCTTGGAGCGCGCCAATTGCAGTGTGGGCCAATAATTGAGAACAAAGCCCAGCGCCAGAAAGATTCCATGCACCCAGAAAATACCGACCTGTTCGGGAATGCGGCCTTTCACAACCGCGCCCTTCACCGCCATCATCAGGGAGAGGTAAGCCAAGTACAGCAAGATCGCAGGTAACATCTTCAGATAACGGCCCTGACGGGGGTTTACTTTGGCCAGCGGCACACTCATAAACACCACAACCAGCACCATGACCATGAGCGAAAATCGCCACTGCAATTCCACCCTCGCCTCAAGACTGCCGGCCTCCAGCAACTGAGCGGTAGTTTGATCTTCAATATCCGTGGAATCCGCTGAGATCAGTTTCTTTTCAAGTTTGACGGTATATTCACCGTAACTGGAGCGGCCATACTCAGTATTACCGGGATCGACCTCAAAGCGCTCACCGTCAGACATGACCAAATAGCGATTACCGCTGCGATCGATCCGATAGCGAGCCTCTGCGGCTCGCAGCAACACCACCTTGTCGTATTCTTCCACGCGATTTTCACGATCGTAATTAACAATAAACAGGTTACGCATCACCCCGGCATTGGAATCAATGTCCTCTACGTAGGTGACTGTGCTGCCGTCGGCAGTGGCGTGAAAACGACGCGGACTCAACACCTCCATGCCGGAGCGACGCTCTTGCTCCAACACCAGCTCATTGGCTTTTTGCGCACCCCAGGGTGCCAAATAGAAACTGAAAAAACCGATCGTGATCGACATGCAGACAGCCGGAATCATGGACAACGCCACCAGCCGCTTCTGACTGAAGCCACAAGCCTGCAGCACCACCATTTCGTTTTCCAGATACATGCGGCCATAGGAAAGCAAAATCCCAAGAAACAGCCCCAAAGGCAAAATCAGTTCCAGAAAATCAGGCAGACGATAGGCCATGATCAGAAACACAGCAGAGCCTTCGAGCTTACCGACGGCCGCCTGAGACAAATATTTCAGGAAACGGCTGGAAACCAGAATAAAGGTCAGCACCGAGCTCACCGCGAGGGTGGCCCAAAACAACTGGCGCGACAAATAACGATAAATAATCATGGAAAAGGCAGCGCATTCTCTGGAAAATAAGCACAATATTAGTTAAAGGTGATCTGGAACTCGGTCATTATCCAATAAACGCTTTCTTTTGTCTTGCGGGGTTTGCATGGACTTTAAAATCAAAAAAGCCACACCAGAGAAAACCAAAACCGATGCGCTGATACTGCCAGTGTTCGAAGGCAACGTATTGGGCAGCTGCGCGGATACGCTCAGTGAGGCAACCCGCGCGCACCTGCAGGACATGCTCGCGCACGGCGATATCAAGGGTAAAGCGGGCGACACCCTGATTCTGAACACGGTAACGGATACAACAGCCAAACGCATCGTGCTGATGGGGCTGGGCAAGGCCAATGAGCAAACCGAAGCCAGTTTACGCAAGGCATTGACGGCTGCAGCCAACGCGGTCAAAGGCACTGCTGCCAAAGATGCTGCTCTGGCCATGGATGATATTCAAGTTAAAGATCGCGACACCGAGTGGGCGGCCCGTCAAGTAGTCGAACAGTTTGAAAGCGCCATCTACACCTTCAACACCTTCAAAAGCAAAGCCAATCACAAACAGATCAGCCTGAAAAAACTCACTCTGCTGAGCAACGCTGACACCAAAGGTGCCGAACAAGGTGCCAAAATCGGCAAAGCCATTGCCAATGGCATGGGATACACACGGGATCTGGGTAATACACCTCCCAACGTATGCAACCCAACCTATCTGGCCCATGAAGCTAAAAAGCTGGCCAAAGAATGCAAAGCCTTGAGCACCACCGTGCTTGAGGAGAAAGACATGAAAGCCCTGGGCATGGGTGCATTATTGTCAGTCGGTAACGGCAGCGACACCCCGTCCAAGCTTATTGTTATGGAATACAAAGGCGGCCCCAAAGATCAGAAGCCCCATGTGCTGGTGGGTAAAGGCATTACCTTCGATACCGGCGGCATATCCCTGAAACCGGCGCCGGACATGGACGCCATGAAGTGGGACATGTGCGGTGCAGCCTCGGTATTCGGCACCATGCGCGCTATCATCGATATGGAATTGCCCATGAACGTGGTGGGCGTGGTGGCTGCCGCTGAGAACATGCCCAGCGGCAAGGCAACTCGCCCCGGCGACATCGTCACCACTATGTCCGGGCAAACCGTGGAGATTCTCAACACCGACGCAGAAGGTCGCCTAGTGCTCTGTGATGCCCTCACCTATGTAGAACGCTTCAAGCCTGCTTCGGTGGTGGATATCGCCACCCTGACCGGAGCCGTTATTGTGGCCCTGGGGCCCTTCGCATCGGGCATGATGAGTAATAACGAAGCAGTAGTGGAAGACCTCCAGGCCGCCGCCGACTACACCCAGGACAAGATCTGGCGTCTGCCGCTATGGGACGAATATCAGGCACTGCTGGACAGCCCCTTTGCCGACATGGGCAATATCGGCAACGCTGGCCCCAAGGCAGGCTCCATCACCGCCGCCTGTTTCTTATCCAGATTCACCAAGGCCTATCCCTGGGCTCACTTGGATGTCGCTGGCAGCGCCTTCAACGGCGGAGCCAATAAAGGTGCCACGGGCCGCCCGGTTCCACTGTTGACCGAGTACCTATTGCGCCAAGGCAAAGCATGACCCGGGTAGATTTTTACATTCTGCCAGAAGACAACACCATCTCGCCGTTGCTTTATACGGCGAGACTGGTGGAAAAGGCGTTTCGCCGTGGCCATGAAATCTATGTCCATACAGGCAGTGAAGATCAGACCCAGCAGCTCAGTGACTCCCTGTGGCAGCGGCCAGAATCCATTTTGGCCCACAGCACAGGCAACCTGGACGCCCAGCAGACAATTCATGTCTCCCACCACGGGGAGCCCGGGCAGCATGGGGACGTCATGATCAACCTCGCCGGCGTCATTCCACCTTTCTTTTCCCGTTTTGAACGCGTTGCCGAGATCGTACCGGGAAAACCCGAATCCCGTTCACAAAGTCGAGACAATTTCAGATATTACAAAGAAAGAGGCTATGCTTTAAAGACGCATAATATTTAGCTAATGGTAGTGTGATATGAGCCAGGGCGATCAAAATTCTCTTATAAACCAAGAAGATAAAGAAAAAATGCTGGACGATCTGGAATCCTTGAGCAGGATGCTGGATGACGAACAGGAAGACGAAGAAAACAGCCGTATCGTTCCGGAGGACATCCCGGTGCTGAAAAGCTTTGTGGACGACGTGCCCGTGCTGAATGAAACGCTGGATGAGGACGATGTGGATTACTCGCCTGATGAGCCAGCCGAACCGCCCACACTTCAGTCTACCGACTCTCTGGATCTCAACGCCGCTAATTTCCGCGCGACGCCGGTTAGCCGCCCCGTGTCTGCCGGTGCCAGTGGCCTGGATATGAGTTTTCTCGACAAAGATCCGCTGGATATCAGCGACCGGGTGCGAAACTACCGCAAACCCAATGCATCCAGTGCCACCCAACCTGCGGTGACAGAGCCAACCGCCAATGCTCAAGCCGTCAGCACGCCGTCGCAGAAAGCCGAGGACGTTACTCGCCCCCTGAACCGGTTTCAACCTTCTACCAGCTCGGAAAACCCGTTCTTGCCTCGATCGACTTTAGACAAGATTCGTGAAAACCACGCGTGGGAGCAGAACCGCAACGACGATAACGATGCCTCCGCCCAGTTACGCAAGCTACTGCAGGACAACCCCCTCAACAAAGTCACCTTTGATCCCAACTCAAAAGAGGTGCAGGCGCTACGCCAAAAGGCCAGCCAACTGGTAAATGACGTGATTCGGGCCAACATGCCCCGCCTGGAAGCCGAGCTGCGCATGAAGCTGGAGCAAGAGGTGGATAGAATGTTCAAAGAGATCAAGAAAAATCCCCGTTAGATCGGTATACTTGTCGACCCACCAGGTTTGGCACCCTGCAGCCGGTCGGCAAGACAACTTTCGACTCAAGAATCGCCGTGAACCCATCCCTGGGGGCTCGACAGCAGCATCCATGCTGCTGACGTTCTTGAGTCGAAAGTTGCCTTACCTCCCTTAGTTCAGTACCAAACCCGGTTCCTTATTCGATCGCAGTTTTAAGAAAGAGACACCGGTGACCATGGAAAAAACCTTCAACCCAAGCGACATTGAAACCCGCTGGTATCAAACCTGGGAAGAAAAAGGCTACTTTAAGCCTTCCGGCCAGGGGGATGCTTACACCATCATGATCCCTCCCCCCAACGTCACCGGCAGCCTGCACATGGGCCACGGCTTTAACAATGCCGTCATGGACTGCCTGATCCGCTATCGCCGCATGCAGGGCCGCAACACCCTGTGGCAGCCGGGCACCGACCACGCCGGTATCGCCACCCAAATGGTGGTAGAACGTCAATTAGCCGCGCAAGGCATCACCCGTCATGACTTGGGCCGCGAAGATTTCCTCAAAAAAGTCTGGGAGTGGAAAGAAGAATCCGGCGGCACCATCACCCGCCAGATCCGTCGACTGGGCTCGTCAGTAGACTGGAGCCGTGAGCGTTTCACCATGGACGACGGTCTCTCCAATGCTGTGAAAGAAGTCTTCGTACGCCTGCACGAAGAAGGCCTGATTTATCGCGGCAAGCGCCTGGTGAACTGGGATCCGAAACTGCACACCGCCATTTCCGATCTGGAAGTGGAAAACGTCGACCAGAAAGGCAGTATGTGGCATTTCCGCTACCCACTGGCCAATGGTGCCACCACCGCCGATGGCAAAGATTACATCATCGTCGCCACCACCCGCCCGGAAACCATGCTGGGCGATACCGCCGTGGCCGTGAACCCGAAAGACGAGCGCTACCAGGCCCTGATCGGCAAAACCCTGATCCTGCCCCTGGTGAACCGCGAAATTCCCATCATCGCTGATGATTATGTGGATATGGAATTCGGCACCGGCTGTGTGAAGATCACCCCGGCCCACGATTTTAACGACTATGAAGTAGGCAAGCGCCACAACCTGCCCCTGGTGAACGTGCTCACCATTGACGCCGCCATTCGCGATCAAGCCGAAGCCTTCAACTTCGACGGCACCGTCAACATGGAAGTCAGCACCGACATCCCCGACGTGTACCGAGGTGACGACCGCTTCGTGGCACGCAAGAAAGTAGTAGACGACCTGGATCAGCTGGGCCTGTTGGAAAAAATCGATGATCACGCCTTAAAGGTACCCAAAGGCGACCGCTCCGGCGTAGTGGTGGAACCCTTCCTCACGGATCAATGGTACGTGCGCGTTGCGCCGCTGGCGGACCCGGCCATCAAAGCCGTGGAAAACGGCGACATCCAATTCGTGCCCAAGCAATACGAAAACATGTACTTCGCCTGGATGCGCGACATTCAGGACTGGTGCATCTCCCGTCAATTGTGGTGGGGCCACCGCATTCCCGCCTGGTACGACAACGAAGGCAACGTCTTCGTCGGCCGTAATGAAGCGGAAGTGCGCGCCAAGCACAACCTGGCGGACGACATCGCCCTGCATCAGGATGAAGACGTGCTGGACACCTGGTTCAGCTCCGCTCTGTGGACCTTCTCCACTCTGGGCTGGCCCAACGACGAAGCCACCCTGAAAACCTTCCACTCCACCGATGTACTGGTCACCGGTTTCGACATCATCTTCTTCTGGGTAGCGCGCATGATCATGATGACCATGCACTTCGTCAAGAATGAAGACGGCACACCTCAAGTACCGTTTACAACTGTGTATGTGCACGGTTTGGTGCGGGACAGTGAAGGCCAGAAGATGTCCAAGTCCAAAGGCAACGTACTGGATCCACTGGACATCATCGACGGCATCGACCTGGAAACCCTGGTGGGCAAACGCACCACCGGCCTGATGAACCCCAAGGACGCATCGAAGATAGAAAAGCGCACCCGCAAGGAATTTGCCGACGGCATCGCCTCCTACGGCACCGATTCCATGCGCTTCACCTTCCTGTCCCTGGCCTCCACCGGCCGCGACATCAAATTCGACATCAACCGTCTGGAAGGCTACCGCAATTTCTGCAATAAACTGTGGAACGCCAGCCGCTACGTGATGATGAACACCGAAGATCAGGACTGCGGCATCGGTGGCGGCGAAGTGGAACTGAGTCTGGCGGATCGCTGGATCATTTCCCAGCTGCAGAAAACAGAACAGCAGGTCAGCAAAGCACTGGACGAATTCCGCTTCGACCATGCCTCGCAGGCACTCTACGAATTCATCTGGAACGAATACTGCGACTGGTATCTGGAACTGTCCAAACCGGTATTGAACGGTGACAGCAGCAGTGACGCCGCCAAGCGTGGCACCCGCCGCACCTTGTTGCGGGTACTCGAAGCCATCCTGCGCATGGCGCATCCCTTTATGCCCTACATCACCGAAGAGATCTGGCAACAGATCGGCCCCATGGCCGGTGCCGAAGGGGACACCATTATGCTGCAGCCCTATCCGGCAGCCGAAGCTGACAAGATCGATGCCCAGGCGGATACCGACATCGAGTGGCTGAAAGGCGTCATCGTCGCTATTCGTAATGTCCGTGGTGAAATGAACATTTCCCCCGCCAAGCAATTGCCGGTGCTGTTGCAAAAAGGCAACGCCGAAGATGAACGCCGCTACAAAGCCTACACTGGCTTCCTGAAATCCTTGGCCAAGCTGGAAAGCCTCACTTGGCTGCCCCCGCAAGACGAAGCGCCCATGTCCGCCATTCAGCTGGTGGGCGACATGCAGGTACTGGTGCCCATGGCAGGCTTGATCGATAAAGATGCCGAAATTACCCGACTGCAGAAAGAAATCGACAAGCGCGATCAGGAGATCAAGCGAGTAGAAGGCAAGCTGAGCAATCCCAAATTTGTGGATCGCGCCCCTGCCGACGTGGTGGAAAAGGAAAAACAAAAGATCGCCGAACATCAGGCTGCACTCAATGAGCTGCAAACCCAGATGGACAAGATCAAGGCGCTATAACACAGGTGAACAACTGAATGACCGACATCAACCACGCCCAGGAAATCGCCGCCCGCAAAAACTTTGACGAGTTTTTTCGCCAGTGGTGGTTTTCTGTGGTGGTGATGATCGTAATCTGCCTCACCACCCTGCTACCGGATCACATCATTCACAGTCTGGCCTTGGTGCACGATCACATCAGCAATGGCGAGCTCTGGCGCATTGTCACCAGTCAGTTCGTGCACCTTGGGTTTAACCACACCGTGCTCAACCTGGTCGGCTATCTGATCGTCTCTGCCAGCTTCCGGGAAGACGTGCCCCCGAAAGAGGAAATGTTCGCCTTATTGGCCAGCGTTTTGGGTGTGGGCATTGGCATTTATCTGTTCAACCCGGAAATCAGCTGGTACGTAGGATTATCCGGAGCCATATACGGCATCCTCACCCACTACCTGATCATTGGCTGGCGTCGCAGCGCCATCCTGTCCGCGTTCTTTGGCGTATTTCTCCTGGGTAAGTTTTACTACGAACAATTCGTGGCAGGGCCTGATACCGTTACCGCCGGCATCATCGGCGGTGCCGTGGCCATCGACAGCCACCTGTACGGTGCACTAACTGGTTTGGTCACCGGCACGCTTTCATTAATGTGGTTTCACAAAGAAAAGAATAATGGAACTGCAGGCAACGCTTAAGCAATTTCACACAGCCGACGTACAAGATCTGGCCTGGGCTTTACTGAGCCCAAGCCTGATGAAAACCACCGACCACTCACAGCATTGCTCTGAGGCATTTTATCAGCAGGCATTTAACGACATCCTGCCGCACCTCATCCAGCTGGATCAGCACCCCAAACCCTTACAGGATCACCTGGAACGCACCACCAGCCATCGCCTCGGCCCCCATTTCGAGCGATTGTGGCTATATTGGCTGCGGCACAATTCGCGCTATGAATGCCTGGCCCACAACGTGCAAATTCAGGAGGAAGGCAAAACCCTGGGCGAGTTCGATATGATCGTGCAAGATAAAAACAGCGGTGAAATTGAACACTGGGAGCTGGCGATTAAATTCTATTTGGGAATACCGCCCCTCAACAACGAAACCCATTGGCTTGGTCCCCACCAAAAGGATCGGTTGGATCTTAAGTTTCATCATCTAGTCGAAAAGCAACTAAAATTGTCAACGCTTGCACTGGCCAGAAAATACTGTGAGCAACAAGGTTGGAAAATTACGCGCTCCAGACTGATCAGCAAAGGCCGCCTGTTTTATCCCCTTAATGCAGAGCGAACCCACCCTGGCAACATTGAAAAACACCACCTCATCGGACACTGGATGACTGAATCAGACTTCCGGCTTCACTTTGCCAGAGCACAACAGGCGAAATTTCACTGGCTCGACAAAGATGAATGGATGGTGCTGCGAAACCGACCGGCAACATCTTTTACCCACATCGACGAACGCCTGCAAAAACAACGTTACCCCCACCCGGTACAGCTGTTGGTAACCGACTGGCACGAACAACCTATACGACTCTTTATTGTTCCGGAAAACTGGCTGGATCGGGCAATGGCAATCCTCGCGCAATAACTCAGCTGCTCATCGCTGCAAACTTAACACGGTTGCCACCATCATTTTTGGCAACATAGACTGCACTCTCAGCCGACATCAAAAGCTCTCTGTATTGATCGGGCCGGAAAGGCATCACAGCAGACACACCAACACTGACAGAAGCATCAACTTTAGCCACACCGAAATCAAAGGGTTGCGCTGCAACAGCCGCCACAATCTTATCCGCTATGTACTGCGCCCCTTTTTCATCCGTACCGGGTAAGATCACACCAAATACTTTATCACCGTAGCGAGTAATGCAGTCAGCAGGTCTGGAAATCAACCGTTCAAGGATTGAAGCCACATTCTTGAGGCACTCATCGGATGCAACCGCACCATAATCAGCCAGAATGTCACGATAACAATCGAGTTCAACCACAATCAGCGACAACACCTCCCCCTCCCGATAAGAACGATCCCACTCTTTACTGAGATTAACCAGAAAGCTGTTTTCATTTCCCACCCCAGTCACCGAGTCAACCTGATTAAGTTGCTCCAAACGGCGGTTCATCTGAGACAATTCGGACAATGCCTTATGCAGGTCACGAGTACGCTCCCTAACATTACGCTCAAGCTGTTCCGAATTCATTTTCTCCAGCTCCAATGCGTGCTCCTTGGCTAACAACGCTGTACGCTCCATCTCCCGTGCATGAAATTCCAATTCCTGACGCTTCAGGCGTTCAATCTTGATCCGTCCAGCCAATGCGAAAGCCAGCAATCCCAGCTCAATCACAGTGCCGACCTCAGCCCCGTGCTCGGTCACCATATTACGAGGAATCCAACCCAATTTATTCAATGCCAAGAGCAAAGCCCCCACCAAAAAGGCGAACCATGCAATAGAAAAGAAGCGGGCATCACTGCGACCTTTCATCCAGGTTAACCAACCGCCCAACACAGCAAGCACTGTTGCGGGGATAACCAACATCACTCCGAAGCGAATTGTCCAGAACTCATCCATAAAGGGAACCGAACAAAGCGTCAACAATGAAAGCGCTGTCAACAAGCTGTAGCTCTTGAATATCCACTGCATGTTCTTGCGCATTTCGAGAAAACTATTAACAAACAAAAAACTGGATATCAGACAGGCATGAAGCAATACACCGGTCGCCTTGTTCTGCCACCAGACCTCCTTAGGCCACAAAAACTGGTAGGCAAACCCCTGCTCCACGAACTGAAACAGGCCTATGCAGAAGGTGAATAACACATAAAATAGATAGGTGTTTTCCCTGGTTGATATATAAAGAAACAGGTTGTAAAACCCCATCACCATTACAAAGCCGAAAAACAGGCCATGGGACAGCACCGAAACCACCTCATACTCAAGCAACGCCTTCGCATTCATTATTTTCGCAGGCATCTGCATGGCGTAGGGGCCCTGCATTTTTACATAAATTATCTGGTTATCGCCGGTTTCAATTCTAAAAGGAACTATAAAATTGCGATGCAAAACCGGTCGGGCAGAAAACTCGAATCGCTCGCCCAACTGAAAGATTTCAGTTACCTCACCGCCTGCGACAAAAAATATATCCAAATCACGGATCAGCGGATAATCAATAACCAAATTCCACATTGTCTCTGTGGCACCATTGGTTAACGGCATTCGAAACCAAACCGGCTCCATCCGATAACCCAGATTGGGCACCTCCGCCGTCGAATCAGCCCAACTTACGGACTCGCTCTTCAGCAACGAATAAATAGAATGCATTCCATTCTGATCTATCCACCACTGCATGTGCTCCCCCGCAACAACCACGGGCTTATCATCGCGCAGCTGCAACTCACCCTCGCCCCCCCAAGACAGGCCAGACCATACCAACAGAAAACAGGCTAACAAAAGTTTGATGCGCACCAAAAGCAACAGTCCCCACATTGCTATCTTGATTAAAACCCGCTTAATACTATCAAGAATCGTTAAAACAAAGAAAACCCGATCTAAGTTATACAGTAATATTCTTGCCAGCGGCAGCCATTCGTGATTCCATCAACACCTCACTCTCAACCAAGGCTTCATCGTGATAAAAAACGGACGTTACAGGCACTACAAAGGCAATGACTACGAAGTGATTGGCGTGGCAAGGCACAGTGAAACCGAAGAAGCCATGGTTGTGTACCGTACACTTTATGGGGATTACGATCTTTGGGTGCGCCCCCTCTCGATGTTTACGGAAACCATAGAATGGGGTGGCGAGTCATTACCCCGCTTTCAGTTCGTCGGCCCAGTGTAGCCCTGACAAACTGCAGGCAATCAAAGCTTGTTCAATACAGATTTCATATCCTCAACAGAAGCCTGCTTATCCGAATTAAGTGTCCCATTCAGGTATTCGATTAATTTGCGGAAACTTTCATCAATCTTTATACCTTCGTTAAACAACTCGCTGATATTGGTGACGCCCGCCTGCATAATATTGGAAAACGTCTGTTCCTGATCCTCCGTTAAATCCAGGAACATAATCGACTCATCTACCCGCATAGCCATGTCTTCCACCAAATCAGCACAACGACGCATAATCTCCTGATAGCGAAGATCCACCTTTGCCATTACCTGCTGAGTTTTAGTCGCCATGCCCCGCATTACATCGCGTTCCATCTCCAACATGCGGCCGCTATCAATAGATTTAACCCTGGCATCGGTACCTTGCAGCAATGCAAACACGTTATCTTTAACCGTGCCAAAACGCTTCTCGTCTTCAGGCATGTTTTTAACCAGCAACGACACCTGTCCGTAGTTCATTACACAACGATTACCAAAGTCTACATAGCGCCCACGATCTTTCAATTCCCACAGTAGGCGACTCTCCAAGTCCTTGGCCAGCCCATTCTCTTCACTGTTTTTTTGCTCAAACGCACTTCTTAACTGCAGACTACAGCTCAGTTGATAATGAGACAGCGTACGAAACAACAACATGGCCAGCTCATCAAGGTTGTTGCATTCATGGCAATGCACCAGAAACTGGATGTTAACGCCAAGATCGCTGGTATCAGACATGGCACTGAAGGCCATTTCATTGGCTTGTTTTAGGCGGCTTTTCAGCTGGCGGTTAGCGATAGTGTGAAATACTGCTTTATTCAGGCGCGCAAGCAGATCCCCTATGGGCATACCGTCGTCCACGATATCGTCTGCACCTGCATCAAAAAACGACATCGCATCCAACGGCCTAACGGCCGAGCTATAAATAATAATGGGGACATCTTCGAAACTATCGTGCTGCTTAAGGCGCTTGCACACCTCTGCACTGCCATTGTCCGGTGATTCGACCATATCCACGATCAAGAGCACCATCTCTCCATCCTCGCAAAACAACGTATCGGGGGAGGAACCAACCACTACCCTGAAATTCTGGCCCAACAGCTCCGCCAGCGGGCTGTTACCGGTTGCACTGAAAATTGACGCGACTTTGAGATTACTCTGCGACACTGCGGCCTCCTGCCTGGAATTCAACGTATAAACACGGTACTTGCCATGAGATGCCTGATCGGAAAAGTATCAGGCACCCACTTTCGAGTTTAGTCCGAAATCACAGGTGTCGCAGAATTTTTGGGGTTATTCCTTGAGCGGCATCTTGGGCAATGAATCCAATTGTTCGGCGTCAGAAGCAGCCACCCGGGCGCTAATGGCGCGCATCACTGCCTTGTATTGCGCAACTTCAGCCTGATCACAGGGCAGATTGGATAACAAGTTCATGGAGGCACTCTCCATCATCCAAATCAACGAGTAATAGACCTTAGGGTCCAGATGAACCCCTTCTATCTCGTAATACTTGTCATCAAACAGCTCAACAATGTGTGCCAACAGCGTCTCACGATGGGATGCCAGCGGAGACCCCACACGGCGAGCCTCTTCCGTCATCATCCGCACCAACGGCCCAAGATGCGTATGGTAATCAAAATAAACCTCAACGCACTCGACAATGAACTCACTCATTGACTTGGCATCTTTGCGTACGGCCTTGAATCGTACAACCAGCAATTCAGCAGCAACCTGATAGATGCTCTCAAGAACATCTACCTTATTTTTGAAGTACTTATAAAACGTCCGACGAGAAATGTTCGCCGCATCCAATAAGTCCTGAACCGTAGTGTCTTCTATTCCCTTGCTGGTAAACACGCCGATCGAATTAAACAGAACATCCGCTTTTGCGCCTTGACCAGGAACCGGGAAATTAAACTGCTCCTTGGCCTGCCCAAGCTCTCTCTGTGTTGCTTTCAGAAGAACATCCACCAGTGATAAATCTTCTGACTGCTGTACCTGTTGTTCCATTGCTAAACTTCCCCCAACTACTACTTAACGAAACGGGTTTTGCTAACCATTTTAGGCTGAATTTTAAGCCATTGATAGAGCGATCATAATACTCTTATAAACACAAAAAATACACTTTGTATATACAGGCAGGAAAGGCGCCCTAAAAAAATGAAATCACATATCCCTATTTTTAAGATCCATTTGGTTGAGCTCAGGCATCATCCCCAATAAACTCAACTCACGTTTAAAAACAACAATTATGAGCAGTATACCAATGCCGCAGCACTACACTGGTCGCCGCAACCTTATCCTACTCAGTGCCTTCATTCTGTGTCTGCCAGCGTTGGCAGCAGGCCTGATGGGCGACGATTACATGCACTATGCTTTGCTCACGGCAGATCTTCCCATCGCAAAGCCCAATGATCTGTCACTTTTTGGTTTATTTTCGTTCATTAACGGTGATCCTGAGCGAAATCGTCTGTTAATGGACTACAGCCTGATCCCCTGGTGGACGTATGCAGAGCTCAAATACGCCTTCTGGAGACCCTTAAGCGAAATATTTCACTGGGTTGATCACCAGCTGTGGCCAGAGCAACCCTGGCTTATGCATCTGCACAATATTGCTTGGTACATGATCGCGCTTTGTCTGGTGGCCAGGCTTTACAAGCAATATTTGCCCACAGCAGGAACAGCTCTGCTGGCGTTATTCCTATATGGACTGGACAGCACCCACGGCTTCACCATCAGCTGGATATCCAACCGCAACGCTTTACTGGCACTGACGTTTGGCTTGCTGACATTTTTGCTGTACACGCGCTGGCGAGAGGAAGGGGGAATCGGCAGTCTGATGCTATCGCTGCTTACCCTGCTACTGGGACTGCTTTCTGCGGAGCTGGGAATCTCCGTATTTGGCTATATCGGAGCCTATGCCCTGTTCATGGATAAGCGAGGCCCTGTAAAAGGAGTGCTGGCAACCCTCCCCTATTTCGCGGTCATCGTCGGATGGTGGGCGATTTACAAATACGCGGGCTTTGGTGCCGCCCATGCTGATGCCTACTATGTCGATCCCGCCTCCCAGCCGCTTTCCTTTTTAATGAAAGCAGCTGAACGCCTCCCGGTGTTATTAGCAAGTCAATGGGGCATCGTCCCAGCAGACCTCTACACGCTAAGCGGTGCGAGCAACTATACGTACGTGGCAATTTGTGCGGTTATGTTGATACTTTCCCTGATCCCCGTGCTAATGGTGCAGATCAAGAACCGCGCCACCTTGTTCTGGCTGTTCGGCATGCTGTTTTCAATATTGCCTGCTCTGGCGGCATCCCCCTATGATCGACTGTTATTGTTTCCCGGCATAGGTGCATCAGCACTGCTGGCAAACTTCCTCATTCAGATCAAACTCAAACGATATACACCGTCATCCTCAATATTGAAGACGTACACCACGCTGATTTTTTTCGTGATGGTGTTTATCCACCTGATCATGGCACCGATTTTACTTCCGGTGATGGCGTACAGCACCAAATTCATGTCAGATCAGGTATCCACCACACCATCCTATTTCCAGAACATAGAAAATATTGAACATAAAAAACTCGTGCTTTTCTCACCGCCCCTGGCGTCATCACTCGCCATCGCGGCATTGCGATATCACAGACAGGATCCCATTCCGGCGCGAATTTGGACCATCACCACCCTAGATGATGGGCTGCAATATCATGCATCAGGCAACAGACTTCTGGTATCCCGCGAGGCAGGCTTTATCGACGGCCCTATCGAAGAATCTGTACGTAACATGGAGAAATATCCGTTTCAGGAAAACGATGAGGTGATACTTTCCGGGCTCCGTATTGGCATACACCAATTAAACGAGAGCGGTAAGCCAAGCCAGCTGTCCCTCACCTTTGATCAGCCAGTTAACAGCAGCGAATATGTGTTCTTGAAATGGGACGCGAACAGCAACCAATATACCCAACTGGACTTTTAGCACATCAGAACCAGGGGAAAAGGGGGATCTGCGGCCCCGCCGAGGGAGGCCGCAGATAATCAGAACGATTTAAGGGCTAGAGCTTGTAACTAACTGAAACATTACCGCTTCTTCCTGGAGCAGGATAATCTCCGGGAACACTATCAGCGCTTGGCGTTCTCCAATCAGAATCGAACAGGTTTCTGACACTAACAGCAACCTCCAGCCCTTCCACCAGCCCCATCCTACGGGCAGTTATATTCCATACCGATTCACTACCGATAGGATCTCGCACATCGCCTGGGGGCCGCTCTATCGTACCTAACCAGTGCCCTTCAATGTTCACATTCCATTCGGCGCTACTGGCCCAATTCAAACTGACATAAGCCTGGCGTTCAGGTGCATTGCCAACATCTTCATTCGTCGCCAGATCTTCCGATTTCTGATACGAATAGTTACCCACCAGAGTCAAATCCGTCGTCAATTTACTCTCAAACTCAAATTCCAAACCTTTGCCTTTTCTTTCACCTATATTGGTAAACTGTTGACCCGTCAAAAGAATCAGATCCTCAATTCGATAGTGAAAAAAGTTCAGACTATAGTGACCTCCACCGTCAAATGAACGATGAAACGCCAATTCATACGTATCGATCACCTCCGGCTCCAAATTGGTATCACCCAGAGCAACCGGGTTTGCGGCGGCATAGAGCTCAGACATAGACGGTGCTCTATAGGCGCGGCCATACATAAGCCGGGTTGTCCAATCATCACTGGTTAACCAAACCAGGGCCAGTCGCGGATTAGTTGTGTCGCCAAAATCGGAATACCTGTCATACCGAGCGCCAGCCACCAATTGCAAGTCTCTGGCGATCTGCCACTCATCCTGAACTGAAACAAAATAGGAATCACGTTGTTTTTCAGGCAACCAAACCTCATCGGTATCACTTACATCGACGATTCCAGCCGGTTTAGGCGAGTTATCGGTGTTGAAATTCTTGGTTTCCGAGGTCTCATACACATCCCCCCACGTAACCCCCAACGCTACCCGTACCCGGTGCTCATCCCAACCGGTATAAACTGCGTATTGCGTAAGCCTGGCCTGAATCTCTTTATATCCAGGGTTGCCGATAAAACCATCAGGGAACTCATAAAAAGTGGGAAAACACGTTAACGTAATGGTGCAAACATCAGGCACTTTAGCACCTTCGGGAAACACCTTCGTATCTCCAACCGCAGCCTGTTCATCATAAAGAAGGCTAAATTCAGAAATCAGATTCAAGTCCTGATCCCAAATATCCTGAGTGTAAGACACATCAAAATTGGCGCTCTCTGTGGAGTAGAAAGACTCAGGAGATAATGCATTAGCCACACCGACGCCAAGCCCCATGTCATCAACATTCTGATATCCCGCTCTGATTCGCCATTCATTACGACTAACATCGACGTTAAGATCCAAGCTCTTGTAGCCGGTGTTCATATGACCCGGTGCTCTGGAGGCCGGGTCATAGTTAGGATCCGGGTCAAATGTCTGTGCCAGTCCATCAAACAACGTTTGTGTATCTGAATCTATACTGGCTTTGTGGCCATCAGTAGTACCCATGTGCGCATTGAAAAACACCTCCCACTCCGAGACCTGGCCACCATATTGAACCCACGCTTCCTGAGAGTTAAAGCTGCCCGCGCGCATGCCAACCTGGGTACCTTCAACCTCCAGGCTCGTTTTCGTTATGATGTTGATAACACCAGCAAACGCATCGGCACCATACAAGGCAGAACCCGGACCACGAATGACTTCGATACGATCAATGGCTTCAATCGGTACGCCTTTCCAACCATTACCACGGTTACCAAACGGTAATACTTTATGAGGAATACCATTGACCATTAGCAAAGCCTGAGGGTTCAAGTTTCCGTAAATTCCCCGGAATATATACATGGGAGAATAAGCTTGATCCGAACGGCTTACATATAAGCCAGGCACCGTCATCAATGCGTCATCGATACTCTGGGCCCCCATATTGACAAGATCGCTGGACGTGATGACAGTTGTAATTGCAGCTGCACGATTCAACGGTGTAGGACTGCCCGTTGCCAAATTAGTAACTTCGATATTACCCAGCTCCTCTAAAGACAAGTCCCAGAGATTATGAGCCGCCATCAGTGGGCTGGAAATGAAACCAGGAATCGAAACCAGTATAAAAACCTTGAGCCGGCCCATGCCACGCACCTATTGTCATTGTTTTGTTTAAAAAATGAGCGCAGCATTACTCTCAAAACTCCCCTTTAACGCAGCACAACCCCTCACGCTGTCATTAAAGCGGCTCCCGCAAGCCCAAAAAGCACTGAGACACCCTAGCACTCAATTAAATCATTGAATCTAGGGCACTTATATCAATTTAGCAGGGACCTAGAGTATTGTAAAAAAAATGCCCGGATAAAGTAAAAACTTCATCTGGGCATCATCAATCAAACTAAACGGCCTATTGGGTGCAATAACCACCATCCAGTACCATATTCTGTGAAGTAAACCAGCTTGCCTCCTCCGAACACATCCATTTAACAGCGTTCGCCACGTCCAAAGTAGACCCAAGGCGCCCCAGCGGGTGCTGCCCAACGATAGAATCCCGAAGCACCTGATTCTCCAATACAGGCGCATTCCCTTCTGTCGGCACCCAAGCAGGACTAATACAATTAACCCTGATGCCCCTTGGCGCAAACTCTAAAGCCGTTGCTTTGCTTAAACCTACAACAGCATGCTTACTTGCCACATAAGCAGGAACCCCCATGGATGTTCCCAAAACACTCCAAACAGACGCCATATTAACGATCGAGCCTCCACCACGCTTGAGCATCTCCGGGATCTGATATTTCATACACAGCCAAGTCCCTCTAATATTAAGATCGAATACCCGATCAAACTCCTCTTCAGATAAATCCACTGTATTAGAAATCGGTTCAGCGGTGCCTGCATTATTAAAGGCAAAATCTAATTGGCCGAAGCTGCTTATAGTTTCATCGACCATACACCTAACATCGGAGGCCTTAGAAACATCCGCATGAATAAATATGGATTCCCCCCCCATGCTGTTAATAAAATTAACCGTTTCCATTCCTTCGGGTTCTCTACGAGCCACTACCACAACCCGTGCACCATCCTTGGCAAATTCTATTGCTGCCGCACGCCCAATTCCTGAGCTGGCACCAGTAACAATCACTACTTTGCCGTCAAACTTTCGCATTGAAAACCACACCACACTTTGACTGAAATTACTAATCGAATATCATCACCAGCGACGATACTCATGTCCTCTATAGTTCAGATTCTCACAACGCATCGCAAAAAAACTACCTTCCGGTCGAGCCCTTGCATCCTGATAACAGGGCGCTATACCTGTAATGAAAACCACTGTAAGGAACTGCTGATATTCCTCAGTAGACATTCCCATATCAGCGATAATAGCGGTGTTAAGCGCAGCAATATTAATTGAAAGATTCCGCTCGCGTTTCAGACACTCATAAACCCTAAACGCCAATTGAAAATATCGCCCCTTTTCAAGTCCCAGCTCTTCTATCAGCTTCAAAGTGTGTGGAATCCGCTCATCTACACGGGCCAACGGTCGACCATAGCCAGCAACAATCCTACGTTCCGATAGCTCTTGCAGAATAAAGTCTTCGATAGAGATGCCCGCATCTTCCGCACTTGCCGCCCTGTGAAAAAAATCCAGAATCTTTCTCTCGGGTCTACGACCGTAAATTTTGGCTTCGGATACTGCAAGTCCAGCTAACAATGAAAGTGACGCCGTTGAACGCGCACTGCCACCCAGTGCAGCAACTTGATTTGGCCAAATGCCCGGATCTGGATAACTACTGGCAACCCACATAAAATTTAAGAAACGCAACTGGCTTTCAGTAAACTGACGCCCGGTGATTGCATATAGAAACACATCCATCCACTGTCGATCGCCCAGCTCGTGATGTAAATCCTTACCTCGCATTACGACACGTTCAGACAAAAATGCTTTGCCAATGTGTGTCTCCAGCGAACTTTCCAGTCTGTTTAGATCTTCAATGCTCATAAGTTGTACCTACTTACATCAGGCATCGGGGATGGGCCAGGGTCATCAGTCAGATGAATAGCGGCACCATAGGCGGGAAATCTTTTCCAACCGAGTTTTTCCTGCTCTAACGCATGCACCGCTGCGCCAGGCAGACGCAACATCAAAAACATCATGGTAGCCTGCCCCCCTGAAAGCCCGAGGTCAGCAAACGCTGCTGCAGCAACGGCGGACATCGCTAATGGCAGGCCGGTAGACTCTTCAAGCGATGCCCGCTGCAAAGCAAGCCACCGCAAATGTTCACCAGAAGAAACGTCAGCCAATATTTCAAGAACCTGTTTAACTGGTGTAGCACAGGAAACACCATGGGGATCAAATCCGGGCGGATGCTCAATTGGGTTCCACACATCTTCATGCAAATCCCGATTAGGATTTTTCAGATATTCACACCAGGCAACTACATCTCGCCCCAACCGCTGCCAGGCCTCAACCAACAGATAAACCTCGTGAGATCCACCGTACTGGCCTGCCCCTACTGCTAGTGCGGCAATCAATGATCCAGCATCGACCGTGCCAGCCACACCGCCATTCATTGCAGCCCTGACACTGGCCTCTCGTGGGCCTGGATTGGCCAAGGCAATCGCCAGCTTCTCCAATAGACTTGCATCCTGCGTGCTTGGCTTGTCGCCTTTAAACAGGAGCAACATATATTCCGCCCAACTTGCATGACGGATAATGTCGCCATACACATCATATCCATGAGCCAAACATCGTTGTGCCGCAAATGGGTTATCCGGCTCAGCCTCCTCACACCATATAGATGTGTGCAGTTCAAATTTATGAGGCATACTCTTCCCCCGTCGCTGCTCCCGTTAAAACACGCATGCGATTACCCATCGGCGGCACTTCACGAGCATCCACACGCACATCCAACAAACAGGGGCCGGGCTGCGATAACAAATGATCCAGATCGATCTGGTCTATGTCTGAAAATGAATTTACCGAATAGGCCTGAACACCCATAGCCTCAGACATAAGCGCAAAATTAACCCTGGGCAGCTCAGTACCAATGGCCTCAGCACCACCAAGAGCCTGCCCATGTTTAACCATCCCAAGGCAAGAATCATTCAGTATAATAAACAGAACGTTTAAGTTTTCCTGTAGCGCTACCGTGATCTCTTGTCCACTCATCAAGGCACTACCATCTCCAGTAATGCAGATGACCGGAGCACCTTTAGCGCCTGCTGCCGCACCAACTGAAGCACCGATGGCCCACCCCATGGACGAAAACCCTATCCCGATCTGAAACGGCGTTCTGCCGTTATCCAACGCCTTACGAACATGCCAATAGTGAATGGCCCACAAATAACTACTACCGCTATCGGCATACACTCGAGCTTGCGGAGTTAGACTTTGGCTCAAATGCCAAAAGAACGCCTGGGGTTTAATCGGGCTGGATCGATCTACGCAATTTACACTGTCATCCAGTAAGTAATTAGTGGGCAAGCCGTTGGTAGAATGACCACACAGATCCCATTTGACCGGCTTTTCAACCTTGAGACGCCGATTCAAACGCTTAAGCAGCAAGCGAGGAGATCCCAAGATGCAACGCAAAGCACTGGTTGAGCGACTTAAATGGTCCGGGTTATTTGAAATGTGCACCAACCGCTTTCGATCAAGACCGGCGGAATGATCCCAACCACCGGTAGTAACCTCATCCAGAGCAGTCCCGATGACCACAATTCGCTGTGCGTTCGCCTCTAACATCGACTCACGGGCACTGCGATGACCAGCAAAGCCGAATACCCCACGGTATAACCGATGGTTTTCTGGAATTAAGCCTTTAGCTCTTGGTGTTGTGACCAACGACCATTGACGCGCTTCTGCCAGAGATAGGATGTCATCTACCGAATCA
The DNA here is from genome assembly GCF_002863865.1 of Ketobacter alkanivorans. Taxonomy (NCBI): domain Bacteria; kingdom Pseudomonadati; phylum Pseudomonadota; class Gammaproteobacteria; order Pseudomonadales; family Ketobacteraceae; genus Ketobacter; species Ketobacter alkanivorans. The sequence continues at coordinate 1,327,602 of NZ_CP022684.1, forward strand.
AAACAGCCCTCACCAACTAATATGGTGACACGCTCTTTATTAGCGAGCTCATCATAAAGAAGCCGTTCGGCCTCATAAGTGGGTACGACCTCATGATCGATAAACGCCCATAAGTTACCGCTTGCCGCCTGCGACTGAACGCTCATTCGCATGATATCAACAGGCACACTGAGGTGCACAGGGCCAGGGCAGTTGCCCATAGCATGACTGATTGCCATCATCAGCTTATGCTCCAGCTGTGCGGAGTGCGATACCAACGTATTGAAATGAGTGCAGTCTTCGAACAACTTCACCGTGTTAATACCAGTACAGGAGCCTTCCTGAAGTGCACCCATACCGAAGGTTTGTAATGAAGGCTGGCCAGTTATAGCCAGCACCGGTGTTGAATCTGCATAAGCGCTTGCGACGCCTGTGAGAAGATTGGTTGCACCTGGGCCTGAAGTTGCACAGCATACTCCCAGTTTACCTGTTTCCCTGGCATAACCTTCCGCCATAAACGCTGCACCGGTTTCGTGTCGCGCTATGACAGCTTTTGGACCTCCATTTCTTTCACTGCGAGCAAGGGCGTTATAGAGCGGTTCTATTGCCCCCCCAGGTACACCAAATATGTATTCAACACCTAATCTCTCCAAGTAGCGGAGAATTAGATCGCCGTTTTCGTTCATATTGGTGTCCTAAAATGTCTGACTAGACAAGGAAGCGCTACATTACAGCTTTGTTCATAATTTAACCTCCCCTGCTAAAGAAAAAAAACAAATTAGCTAAATTTTGAACAAAACACCCACTCTAGACTAATTAGTCTTTACAAAGTGCAAAGTATTAACAAGCTTATTAGTAAAGGGAGGTGTATTTCCACAAGGCAATAAAAAACCCCGATCAGGTTACTGATCGGGGTTTTTGGTAATAAGAGCCTGACGATGACCTACTCTCACATGGCGAATGCCACACTACCATCGGCGATGCTGCGTTTCACTTCTGAGTTCGGCAAGGGATCAGGTGGTTCCACAGCTCTATTGTCGTCAGGCAAAGGGGATCGATGACCCGTTTGCTGTTTGCAATCGATTCATCAAATTCGTTAACGAGGTATTGAGTCGCCAGCCGATTGGCATGGCTTACTCGATTAGCGGCTACGCTACATTTTAAGACTGTCGTCTATAGTTGCTGCCTTATAACATCGGTGAAGTTGTCTTCACTTAGGGTTATATGGTCAAGCCTCACGGACAATTAGTACTGGTTAGCTTAACGCCTCACAACGCTTCCACACCCAGCCTATCAACGTCGTAGTCTTCGACGGTCCTTTAGGAGGATCAAGTCCTCAGGGAGATCTAATCTTGAAGGGGGCTTCCCGCTTAGATGCTTTCAGCGGTTATCCTGTCCGAACATAGCTACCGGGCAATGCCACTGGCGTGACAACCCGAACACCAGAGGTTCGTTCATTCCGGTCCTCTCGTACTAGGAACAACTCTCCTCAAATCTCCAACGCCCACGGCAGATAGGGACCGAACTGTCTCACGACGTTCTAAACCCAGCTCGCGTACCACTTTAAATGGCGAACAGCCATACCCTTGGGACCGGCTTCAGCCCCAGGATGTGATGAGCCGACATCGAGGTGCCAAACACCGCCGTCGATATGAACTCTTGGGCGGTATCAGCCTGTTATCCCCGGAGTACCTTTTATCCGTTGAGCGATGGCCCTTCCATACAGAACCACCGGATCACTATGACCTGCTTTCGCACCTGCTCGAGTTGTGACTCTCACAGTCAAGCGCCCTTTTGCCATTATACTCAATGCGCGATGTCCGACCGCGCTGAGGGCACCTTCGCACTCCTCCGTTACTCTTTGGGAGGAGACCGCCCCAGTCAAACTACCCACCACACGCTGTCCTCAATCCAGATAATGGATCTAAGTTAGAACCCCAACATTACCAGGCTGGTATTTCAAGGTTGACTCCACGATGACTGGCGTCACCGCTTCAAAGTCTCCCAGCTATCCTACACAAGTAAGGTCAGAGTCCAGCGTGAAGCTATAGTAAAGGTTCACGGGGTCTTTCCGTCTAGCCGCGGGTACACTGCATCTTCACAGCGATTTCAATTTCACTGAGTCTCGGGTGGAGACAGCGTCCCCATCATTACGCCATTCGTGCAGGTCGGAACTTACCCGACAAGGAATTTCGCTACCTTAGGACCGTTATAGTTACGGCCGCCGTTTACCGGGGCTTCGATCAAGAGCTTCTCCGAAGATAACCCCATCAATTAACCTTCCGGCACCGGGCAGGCGTCACACCGTATACGTCCACTTTCGTGTTTGCACAGTGCTGTGTTTTTAATAAACAGTTGCAGGGACCTAGTATCTGCGACTGCCGTCCGCTTACGGAGCAAGTCCTTCACGGTCAGCAGCG